>NZ_JBSKJQ010000001.1:0-1114191 GCF_053709655.1 Enterobacter sp. UPMP2060 | reverse complement strand
TGATCGCCTCACAGTGCATGGCTTACCGTTTTGCCCTGTTGATATAAGCCAGTAAACCCTCAGCAAGAAAATCAAACACCGTTTTGCAGGCCTGACTGTGGCGTAAATCCTCATGCATCACCAGCCATGTGTCCAGATGAAACGCAAAGAAATCAGGCATTATCCTCTGCAACGGCGGAGAAAAATCTGCCAGTTGAACCTGACACATACCGATACCGGCCCCTGCGCGTATAAGGTTTAATTGGGCAATATCACTGTCGGTCCGTACGGTAAACAGATCGCGGTTTAGCTGTGGGTATTGTTTAAGTGCCTGTAAAATAAAGGGTGTCAAATTATCGAAACCGACAAGCGTATGGGTGAATAACTCATCAATACTTTCCGGAGCACCACGTCGTGACAGATAGGCTGGCGCGGCATGCAGACCTATTTCAACCCTGCCCATCCGACGGGCAATCAGTTGCTCCTGCACCGGCGTGGCCATGCGTACGGCAATATCCGCCTCCCGATTCAGTAAATCCTGAACTCGGTTAGACAGAACCAGTTCAACGGTTATTTGCGGATATGCATCCTTTATCTGTGCAATCACTGGAGGCAGAACCTCCGCGCCGATGATTTCACTGGCGGCGACGCGCACCACGCCCCGCAACCCGGTTGCGCCGGAGCTGAAACTCGCAGCCGACCGCTCAATCATCATGGCCGTATTTTCCATCGCCTGAGCATGCCCCTTCAGCTCAACGGCTGCATCCGTGGCCTGCAATCCCGTCTGCGAACGGGTAAATAAAACGAGGCCCAGGGCTGATTCCAGTGCCGCAATGTGGCGTCCGGCGGTTGGCTGGGTAATGGCAAGCCTGCGTGCGGCCCCTGACAAAGACCCTTCTTTCATCACGGCCAAAAAGGTGCGATACCATTCCCACGGGATATTTAGCTTCATACAAAAATGCATACCTGCTGGCTTATATTATGCAATTACATTTAGCTCGTGCGGCCCTTAAGATGTCAAGCAGATATCCAATAAGGGCCAGACAATGATAAGCACAAATAAGGTACTGATACTGGGCGCAACGGGTGGGATCGGTGGCGAAATTGCCCGTAAATTGATCCGAGACGAATGGGATGTTCGGGCATTGCGCCGCAGCGCCCCTCAACATGACGATCGGAACGAAAGTATGACCTGGATAAGCGGCGACGCGCAGAATGCTGAACGGGTTGAGGCAGCGGCGTCAGACTGCAGCGTGATTGTCCATGCCGTTAACCCGCCGGGTTATCGAAACTGGGAACAGCTGGTTTTACCCATGCTGCATAACACCATCAACGCAGCGGAGCGAAACGGTGCATTAATCGTTCTGCCGGGCACGATTTATAACTACGGTCCGGATGCTTTTCCCCTCTTACGCGAGGATTCCCCTCAGGATCCGGTTACCCGAAAAGGAGCCATACGCGTGCAAATGGAGAAGGCGCTCTCAACCTATGCTCAGCGTGGCGGAAAGGTGCTCATTTTGCGGGCGGGTGACTTTTTTGGTCCCCTCGCAGGCAACAACTGGTTTTCACAGGGACTGGTAAAATCAGGGCATCCACCCAAGGTTATTAAAAATCCCGGGCAACCCGGCGCAGGACATCAGTGGGCTTATCTGCCGGATGTCGCCGAAACCGTTGCGGCATTGCTGGCGCGGCGGGATGAGCTCGAACCGTTTGCCAGTTTCCATATGCGTGGGCATTGGGATCCTGATGGGACAGCGATGACCACAGCCGTTAAGCACGTCGCTGAGCATGCCGGTATTAAGGCGAAGGTGAAGTCATTTCCATGGTGGCTGGTCTCTGCAATGAGTCCGTTTAACACTACGCTGCGTGAAATGCGGGAGATGCGCTATCTCTGGGAGCAGACAATAGAGATGGATAATTCAAAACTGATCGCCTTTTTAGGCCATGAACCGCAGACCCCTCTTACCGAGGCCGTGCGTTCTACACTAGCGGGCCTGGGCTGTATTTAACATAACCTGCACGTTTAGAAAGGGTTGAAAAATGTCTGATATACTTCAACTTTTGAAAAACGCTGTCGTAAGCAAATGGAAATTGAATTAAATAAAAGTGTTAAAGAGAGAGTTTTCCACGCTGTCATTTTTGAAGTGACGGCCAACGTTATCATCGCGCTGTCACTCGCCTGGCTGATGAACGTGTCGGTACTTCAGTCAGGTTCGTTGTCCGTGATATCTGCACTTACCGCAACGGTCTGGAATTTTATTTTTAATAAGCTCTTTGATTCCCTGCAGAAAAAACATCAGTTTCAACGCACATTTCTCGTTCGCGCAATCCATGCGGTTGGTTTTGAAACGGGACTTATCATCTCCTTAATCCCTGTGGCAATGGTTATGCTGAACCTGACCGTGACGGAGGCATTTTTTGTTGAGATTGGCCTGGTGCTGTTTTTCCTGCCCTATACGATGCTGTTTAACTGGCTTTACGACTACCTGCGCTGGACGTTCGTTGGACGGAAACGTTCGGCGATATAGCTAAGTGAATCAATGTAAAAAATGAAGAGGAAGAAAAATGCGAAGTCTCCTGACTAAAGGAATTTGTTTCGTATGGTCGCCCCACTCTCCTTCTATACTGGTTATTTCTCCATCTCATAAAGGAAGGAACCATGTTCGATCATGTGAAATTCGGCGTCAGTGATTATGAAAAAAGTAAAACCTTCTTCCTCCATGCGCTTAAGCCGCTTGGTGTAGAACTCATCGATGAGGGCACGCCAGACTACGGTGTCGAAATGAGTTCAGGCGATGTTTCGCTCTGTCTTTTTCAGACAAATGATAAACCTGCTCCTCTGCATCTGGCGTTTGTGGCCAACACGCGCCAGCAGGTCGATGCGTTTTACCATGCCGCCCTGCGCGCCGGTGGACGCGATAACGGCGGGCCGGGGCTGAGGTCATACGGTGAAAATTACTATGCCGCGTTTGTCATCTCGCCCGATGGCCACAATATTGAGGCTGTGTGCCATGCGCCGGAGGGCGCGTAGCACAAGGCTTTTTCAGTCACTCTCCGAGGTCAACACGACGGATACCCCCTTTTCCGATACCGCGCGGATCCAGTCCCGATCGGTATTGTCTTCAACGACGATGGTGTTCACCGATGACACATCGCCAATCACAAACGAAGACGCTGTGTTGACCTTTTCCGGAGAAGCCAGGACGACCGTCTCCGCGGCTCTGCCGGAAAATGCACGTTTGATGCACGCTTCTTCGAAATCGCCGGTTGTCAGCCCCGCCTCAGGATGGATCCCGGTCACGCCCATAAAGAACAGATCTGCATGAATATTTTCGATGCCTTCGATGGCCGCAGCGCCAACCGCAACAATGGAGTGTTTATACAAGCGACCGCCAATCAGAATCACCTCGATGGACGGATGATCCACGAGCCGCAGGGCGATGCTCGGGCTGTGCGTAACCACCGTGATGCGCAGGTCAGGAGGGAAAAACGTAATCAGCTCTGAAGTTGTCGTGCCGCCGTCAACGATCACCACCTGCCCTGATGAAATCAGCTGTGCCCCTTTCCGGGCGACCCTCTTTTTTGCATCCATCTTCACGGATTGCCGTTCGGCATAGGGAGCAATAGCAGAAGATGACGGCAGCGCGCCGCCGTGAACCCGCTGTAAACGCCCTTCTTCCGCCAGCTCGCGTAAATCACGCCGAATGGTGTCTTCAGAGACGTCAAAGAGCATGCTGAGTGCTTTTGACTGGACCTGACCTTCGGCGCCGAGCTTTTCGAGGATCAATTTTTTTCGCTGACTGGTGAGCATCATGAATTCCTGATGTTGCATGTTTTATCTTGAAAGTGCACAATAATGCTGTTTATGATAATTACTCTACGTAAGGAGGAACAAACGTGCAATCAAAACGTGCAGATGTGCGCATCATTGACAGTGAAACCCTGTCAGATAACTGGTACAACCTTAAAAAATACACCTTCGACCTGCAGCGCCGTGACGGCGAATGGCAACGACAGCAACGGGAGGTCTACGACCGTGGCAACGGCGCGACTATTCTTCTCTACAACCGTGAGAAAAAAACGGTGATCCTGACGCGCCAGTTCCGCTTTCCCGTCTTTATCAACGGCCATGAGGACGATTTAATCGAAGCCGCGGCGGGACTGCTGGACAACATGGATCCCGAAAGCCGCATAAAAGCTGAAGCGGAAGAAGAGACAGGGTTTCAGGTTTCGAGGGTGCAGAAAATCTTTGAAGCCTATATGAGCCCGGGCTCCGTCACGGAAAAACTCTATTTTTATCTTGCCGAGTATCAGCCGAAAGACAGAACCGGCGCAGGCGGCGGGATCAAGGCTGAGGGAGAAGATATCGACGTGCTGGAAATGACGCTTGAAGAGGCATTACGCGGCATAGAAACAGGCAAGATTGTCGACGGTAAAACCATCATGCTGCTTTATCATATTGCTCTTAAAGGCATTATGTAGACTGCTGGTTAAAATCCTGATTTTGAATCTGGGTCGGTACGCTTGTCCATTACTTAAATGTAAAGCGGAAAACCTCCTAAATTTTGCAGCCTACTATATTTAGTGAACTATTTCGGGATTTGACAAAATCTTCAAAAATTCGCCGAGTCATCTGCATTTACCATTAGAAATGCCACACGCTGGCCAGGCTACCAGTTGAGGTAGCCTGTCTTATCTGTTGGCTGGATTAAAATGCGACTCGCTACAGATAACGAAGCATATTATACTTGCTCCTCCACTCGAACAGGAGGCAAGCAACTCACGTGAAGGATACATATTACAACGACATAGCGATCAATACGCTAATTCAGAGTGAGCTGGACGCGTTTTTTGAGGATTTCAAAGGGATCGTCTTCGCCTACGCCATTATGAACAAGAAAGATCCTTCCCAGATGCGGATAATCAATAACAGCCCCGAGTGGTTTGATATCTACCTCGACAGGAAATATCAGTTCATTGACCCTGTTATCATTCGGGCTTTGCGCTGTGTTGAAGATTTTTTCTGGGAAAGTGATGTCATTCTGTCGGATGGTTATAACCTGACGCGCATTTTCAACGAAAGCGTCCAGTATGATATCTACCAGGGACAGACTTTTCCTCTGCATGACTATCTGAATAATCTTGTCGTCTTATCCGTCATCAGTCCTAAGCATTCTGGTATTGATATAGAAAAATATCGGCCACAATTTCTAAGCTTCCTTGTTCAACTGCATCAGAAGACACTCAATCTGTATAGCCAGCATCAACAGAAAAAGAATGTTTTTCTGTCGCCACGTGAGCGACAAATCCTTAAATGGGTCAGCGCCGGGAAAACCTACGCAGAAATTTCTGTTATTTTGTCTATTGCTGAACGCACCGTTAAGTTCCATATGGGAAATGTAATGAAAAAGCTCGGTGTGAATAATGCCAGACACGCAATAAAGCTTGGAACAGAACTACGCTTACTGGACGACTGAGCCTCAGCCACTGGTTATAAGTGGCGTAAATGCTCCAGCATTTCGCGAAGCCAGTGACTGGATTTGTCTTTGCTAATAATGTCTTCAATAATGCTGGTGCTGGCAGGCATATAAATATAGTAAATAACCTCCCCTTTTTCAGAAACACCGCGTTGAATAACTTCAACTTTCCAGTTCGCATGGCGAAATATGGCATACATACCGCGACTGGCTACAGCGTACATTCCATGGTATTTTTGCTTTATGCAATACATATTCATTGCAAGAAACAATGCCTTACTGGCGGGCACGCCCTGCAGACTTGCGGAGTCTCGCGTTTCTTTATCTAAAAATAAACGGCTAATTTCACAGCAGGGAACATCTGCCGGGAAAATAATGGCTTCGTCAAAATAATTGTGAAATATTTCGCTTATCATCGTCGGATGCGTCGAGTTAATGAATCGTGCGCCGCATAACAACTGTCCCTCATACATACCCAGCAAGTATGTCGTGTTTGGGTTGTCAAACCGATCCTTTTCCATATCTTCAACGCATTCAACTTTCCAGTCGAGTCGGTCCCGAAAGGTTTTTCTCCTGAGTCGGAAGAGTTCGCGGGCTAATGCTGACGGTAAATCATCGTAATCATGCAAAAAAACTCAATAACAGAATTCATTGCTCTTATTCCTGATAATAACACCTGAAACTATTATCCCCTGTCTTTTAGGACAGCTTTCATTGTGCATGGTATTCCTTATACTTAAAAAGTACCCGGCCACTAAGTCCTCGTGAAACTCAGTGGCCAGGAGGTCAAAGACCTACGAAACACCAGGGATATATCCATTCATGATTATCTAATATTTATAGTTTCGGGTACAGAGCGTAAGAAGCACTTAGCCGATAAAATATTAAAAAACGATAATCATAAAATAATTACAATTAAAGTATTGCCCCTTAAGAATTTAAGGGGTAATATTTCCTTTTTCTATTTTTTCTCCTATTATCTCTGTTCTTAATGCTGTGCTACTCTTGCAGAAGCATGCTAAACGGAGAACCAAAATGGCCGACTGGAATCCCTCTCTTTATCTGCAGTACGGCGCGGAAAGAACGCGTCCTGCCGCTGAACTGCTCGCCAGAATTCCTCTGGATGAGGTCTCCACCATCGCTGATTTAGGCTGCGGGCCGGGAAACAGCACCGCGCTGTTGAAGCATCGCTGGCCTTCGGCGCACATTACCGGGGTCGACAACTCCCCTGCAATGCTTGAGGAAGCCAGAGCCGCATTGCCTGACTGCCATTTTGTTGAGGCCGATATCCGCCAGTACAAGCCTGGCCAGCCGCTGAACCTGATTTATGCCAACGCTTCGCTGCAATGGGTTCCTGACCATTACGATCTCCTGCCTCATCTCGTTTCTTTACTCACGCTTAACGGCGTATTAGCAATCCAGATGCCTGACAACTGGCTTGAACCTACTCATGTGGCGATGCGTGAAGTGGCGCTGGAACAAGACTACCCTGACCGCGGCCGCGAACCTCTCCCGGGTGTGCATGCCTACTACGATATCTTGTCCGAGGCGGGCTGTGACGTGGATATCTGGCGGACAACCTATTTCCATAAAATGAGCTCGCACCAGGCCATAATTGACTGGGTAAGCGCCACCGGCTTGCGCCCGTGGCTCCAGGAACTTAACGAGAGCGAGCAGAAACGTTTCCTGAAACGCTACCATGAACTGCTGGAAGAGCAGTATCCGCTCCAGGAAAATGGGCAGATACTGCTCGCTTTTCCGCGGCTGTTTATCGTGGCGCAACGCCAGCCCTGACGGGTTATGACCGGGCCTCTTTCAGCAGCTGCTGAATGACCTTTTCCTGCTGCGCATAATCTCCTTCGCCAAAGGCGGTATAGCGTAGCTGGCCTTTGGCATCGAAATAGTAATGCGCTGGCCAGTACTGGTTCCCGAAAGCGTTCCAGATTTGATAGTTATTATCCGTCACCACCCGGTACGGCAGCTGCCATTTATTTACCGCGTTTTTCACCGAGGCGAGCGGTTTTTCCCAGGGATATTCCGGCGTGTGAACCCCAATCACGACCAGCCCCTGCGACTGATACTTCGTGGCCCAGTCCCGCACGTGCGGGAGCGTATGCTGGCAGTTAATGCAATCCCACGTCCAGAAATCAATTAACACCACCTTCCCTCGCAGGGATTCAGACGTGACGGGGTCACCGTTAATCCAACCTGTACCCCCGCTTAATGAAGGCAGCTGGCTGCTGGGCTCTGTCATCACGACCGGCTGGAGCTTCACCGGCGCGGCTGTGGGTTTCGCCAGCGTCAGGAGTGTTGCCTCCAGACGGTCCGCAACGCCGTTTGCTCCTGTCAGAAGTGAAGTCATTCCCGTCGCGTTGAATACGACAGCCGCCAGCATCGCCACGCCCGCCCCCTGCCGCAGCTTTTCCATCAGCGCCGATTTTGCTCTTAACGGCGCCATCAGCGTGCGGCCTCCTGAAACGAGCAGGCTCAGCATTAGCGCGCATCCGCTGCCGTAGGCCGCCAGCAGCGCGCCCGTCGTAATGGCCGAATGGCCCGCGATATTAATGCTGAAAATGGCGCCCAGTATGGGACCGGCGCAGGGAGACCAGAGCAGCCCCACCGCAAGCCCGGCCAGAAAAGCCGATGCCAGACCGCGCGTTTGCCCGCTTCGGGTGTTCAGGACATTTCCCGCGCTGACGGCCGGACCCGCAATACGCTGGGCGAATGACGGAAAAATTAAGGCCAGCGCGGCCGCGGCCAGAATAACTAGAGCGATCCAGCGCCCGACGATGGTCGCCTCTGCTATCCACTCGCTGGCGACGGTGACGGCCATCGCCACCAGGGTGAACATCACGATCATCCCCGCCAGCAGGGCCAGAATATGTCGTCGCTGTCCCTGAAAACCGGCGAAAAGGAGTGGAATAACCGGGAGCGTACATGGACTGAGCAGGCTTATCATCCCGCCCAGAAAAGCGATTACCAGAAACATAGACACCTCACAATACAAGTCCTGCGACGCTGCAGTGAGGCTATTTCATCGTGCGGATGTGTTCAGGATATGTGTAAAAACGCAGGTTTTGTCTGGCTCTGTATCACCCGGACCGGGAGATACAAAGCCGTACAATTAACGGCGCGGTAGCGTAATGGAGACATCCAGTCCGCCTCCGGCCCGGTTCGTCAGGTTGAGCTTTCCTTCCAGCTGAGCGGTGAGCTGCGCGGCAATCGCCAGTCCGAGTCCTGTTCCGCCGGTATCGCGGTTGCGCGATGTTTCCACCCGGTAAAACGGCTGTAATACTGCCTCAAGCTCGTCATCGGGTATTCCCGGTCCGCCGTCAGTGATATGAATCACCACCTCTTCGGAAGACGAATTATCAATGGCAATAACGGCATACTCACCGAACTTAAGAGCGTTATCCAGCAGGTTGGTCATCACCCGACGAAGCGCCTGCGGACGCGTAACGATCGGTAAGCGGGTATCGTTTGCCTGAAGCTGCACGTTTTTACCGATGTCCTGGTAATCGCAGGCGATGCTGTTGACCCAGGCGTTCAGCTCCAGCTTCAGCGGGGTCTCTTCCAGGGATTCTGATGACCGGGCATACGCAATACCTTCGCGCACAAGACGCGTCATGCTATCGAGATCGTTCAGGAGCTTGTCGCGAAGCTCAGGTTCCCCTGCCATCTCGACGCGCAGCTTCATGCGGGTAATCGGCGTCTGAAGATCGTGAGAAATGGACGCCAGGATCTGCGCGCGCTCCCGGAGATAAGACTGAATGCGCGCCTGCATCGCGTTGAAGGCATGCGCTGCACGCTGCACCTCCAGCGGCCCTTTCTCCGTCATTGGCGTGCTGGCCGCCGGATCCAGCGAATCCACCGCGCGGGTAAATTGTGAAAAAGGCCGCACCACCTGCCGTACGGCAATCCAGCCGCACGCAGCCAGCAACAGCAGCTGCAGGATCAGCACTACGGGCAGCCAACTGGCGACCGGCGGCATGCGTGGGATCAGGTCAATGGTCAGCGGCGCGCCGTCGCGTAACGTCAGATGCGCCTGGATGTGTGAAACGGTACCGGGAACGGCGGTGAAGCTGAGCGGGTACTGTGTCGCAAGCGTCGCTTTTAAGGTTCGGATGGCGTCCTGCGAACGCTTATCCGCCGGCGCGTTGCCGGGCTCCCCCGGTCCCAGAATATAGCGGTAGTTGCCCCGTTCGAGGCGCGGAAGCCAGGCCGCGCGCTCGCTGGCCGGTAAGCGGTCTAAAATGGCGACGCTGGTTGCGACGTCGTTTTCCAGATTACCGAGCATCACCGTTCTGGCGCTGTGCATTCGTTCAATCATGACCAGCGTCAGGCTCAGGGCGTTGGCCAGCAGCAGGCCGGACAGCACGACGAGCAGCAGGCGGGCCAGCAGCGAGCGTGGCCAGAGCGTCATTCGTTAGCCTCTTTGATGGTGACCGGCATAGTAAAAACGTAGCCCTCGCTGCGCACGGTCTTGATATAGGCGGGCGTGCGGGCATCTTCATTCAGGCGCTGGCGGACCCGGCTAACCAGCAGATCGATAGAACGTTCAAACAGCTCGGCGTCTCGCCCCTGCGTCAGGTTGAGCAGCTGATCGCGGGTCAGCACCCGCTGAGGATGGTCAAGGAAAACGCGCAGCAGGCGATACTCCGCCCCGCTGAGCGCGACGATCACCCCTTCCGGATCGATTAAGTGACGGGCAACGGTATCGAGCTGCCATTCACCGAACATCACCAGCCGCCCGGCTTCTGTCACCTGCAAATTGGGCGGCATCGTGCGAAAACGCCGTAAAATCGCTTTGATACGCGCCAGCAGTTCCCGGGCGACAAACGGCTTCACCACGTAGTCATCCGCGCCCATCTCCAGACCCAGGATCCTGTCCGTCTCCTCGTTGCGCGCCGTCAGCATCAGAATGGGCAGATCTTTGTATTTCCCGACGCGTAACTCTCGACATAACGTAAGCCCGTCGTCGCCGGGCATCATGACATCCAGCACAACCAGGTCGATATGCTGTTTATCCAGCACGACGCGCATCTCTTTGCCGTTGGCCGCGCCCGTCGCGCGATAGCCAGACTTAACGAGATAATCGACAATCAGTTCACGAATATCCCTGTCGTCATCGACGACAAGGATATGATCAATATGCTCCACCGAAATCTCCAGACCGAAGGGTAACGTACTGAAAATAGCACATTTCAGAGCTTGTCCGCGTCAACGACGGCCTTGACGAAATCCTGCGGATCTTCCTGAGGCGGATTGTGCCCCACGTTTGCCCCGAAGGTGCGGTGCTCATATTTACCGGTAAATTTACCCGCGTAGGCCTGCGGAGCCGGATGCGGCGCACCGTTGTTCCCGCCTTCGATGGTGATCGTTGGAACGGTGATATTCGGCAGCGTAGCGAGTTTTTGCTCGTAGCTGTCGTATTTGCGCTCGCCTTTTTCCAGCCCTAAACGCCAGCGATAGTTGCTGAGCGTCACCGCGACGTGATCCGGGTTATCGAGAGATTTGGCGCTGGCGTTGAAGACAGCATCGCTAAATTTCCAGTCAGGCGAGGCCTGAGACCAGATCAAACGGGCGAAGTCATGCGTGTTTTTGGCATAGCCTTCAGCACCGCGCGCGGTGGCGAAATAGAACTGATACCACCACTGCTGCTCCGCTTTTGGCGGCAGCGGCTGTTTGCCAATCTGCTGGCTGCTGATGAGATACCCGCTCACCGACACCAGTGACTTAACGCGCTCTGGCCATAGCGCCGCAACGATATCCGCCGTACGGGCACCCCAGTCATATCCTGCAAATACCGCCTGCTTAATATTCAGGGCATCCATCAGGTTCACAATATCTTTCGCCATGGCTGAAGGCTGGCCGTTGCGCGGCGTTTTGGCTGACAGGAAGCGCGTGGTGCCGTAGCCGCGCAGAGAAGGCACAATCACCCGATAGCCTTTTGCCGCCAGCGCGGGCGCGACGTCGGCGTAGCTGTGAATATCGTACGGCCAGCCGTGCAGTAAAATAACCGGCTGGCCGTTTTTCGGGCCGATGTCGACATAACCGACATTCAGATCGCCGGCGTTAATTTGCTGCGGATGATCAAAGGCTGCCGCGAAATTTGTGCCGGTGACTTCAGCCTGACAGGACATCACGGTGCCAAGAGAAACGGTCAGTGCGAGAGTTGAGTACGCGAGTTTGCTAAACATGTTGGTATCTCCGGTTGAGTACAGTTCACGGGGATATAACAACACGGCAATGTATAGCGGATATGTGCGAAAGCGGGTTTATTGCAAGCCTGTGTATGTACCAGCGACGCAGATACAGTGTGATACAAACCCAGGCCTTGTCGCCTTAAAGCGAGAGCCGATAGCGGACGTAATCGTCAGCTTGACCGTATTTGTCATAAAGTTTGCGCGCCGGGTTGTTCTCCCGGGTGACCCAATACAGCTTTGACCACCCTTCGCGCTTGCCTTCCTCAATCAGAGCATCAATAAGCGCCTTACCGGCTCCCGCTCCGCGTTCGTCGGCATCAACAAACAGATCTTCCAGGTAGCAAACGGGTGCCGTTGACCAGGTTCCTTCGTGCAGAATGCACATCGCGAAACCGATGACCTTTTCATCCTTCTCTACCACGCGGCAGAACATCGTGGAATGCGCTGAGAGCGCCCTTTCCCATGTCGATGCGGTGACGGATTCCTCGAGGTAACAGTCATAAAAATGGGTATAGCCATCCCACAGCGGTCGCCATTGGGAATAATCGTCTTCACGTAGTGGTCTTACCGTGGCAGCCATGTGTTCCTCACATTACAAGTCGATCGCCATTTCAAAACAGCGTAAATCAGCCCCGGCCATACGCGAGTGATGATAGTTTTCGCGCAGCGTGACAAACCCCAGCTTCTGATAAAACGACTGGGCGTTAGGGGTTGCATCCAGCCTCAGACGGGTTATGCCCCGGCTACGGGCTTCATTTTTGAGCGCCTCGATAATTCGGGTCGCCATGCCTTTACCGAATGCCGCGGGCAAGGTGAATATCGCCTCCAGACAGTGGGTATCCAGATCCAGATACCCGGTCGCCGCAACGCCGCCCGTTTCATCTTCCACCACGTAAAAAGGGTATTCAAAGACCATCTGCCGATAGCGTTCGGGCATGAGATCCGGCGTCCAGCGCGCAATGACGTCAGCGTCGTAGCTGGTTTTACAGCCGTGACGAATCGCCTGATTGCGAATATTCCAGAGTATTTCGGCTTCCTGTGGCTTAGCTTTTCGTAAAGTCATAACCCCTCTTTAACGGCTTTTTAGTCGCATTTCCCGTGCCAGTCTGGCAAGACGCTGAGTACGACAATAGAGCGTAAACAGCACAAAGCCGCTGCTGTTCATCACCACCCGACAAAATAACAGTGCGAAGGATGCGATGACCAGCGGCCAAAGGCCTCCGTCATGCGAAAGCAGGATATGTAAAACCTGAACGAGGGTCGTTATCAGCAGAATGATGAACAACGCCCTAAACCCCAACAATCCCGACGTCTTACCTCGAGCCAGGAGTACGCTTATCACAATGAGCGCGCCTGTCATCGTCAATGATGGTACGAAAAAGCTCAATGCATGATGTAAAGGTGACAACCCCTGCAACGCGCTGAGAAAAGGCAGAAGGTTTAACGCAAGCGCCACTAAAAAAAGAGGTAACAGCACCGCTACCGGATAAGGATTTTGACGCGGAAGCTCGCTGAGTGGACGCGAAAAATACCGTTCCAGCTCTGGCGTGGAATGATTCAAGAGACGGGTATCACGATGAGCAATAGCCTCCTCTATCTCTTTGCCATGCTGCAGGAGATCCTGGAAAACCCGTCCGGTTAAAAAACTCAAAAACTTCATCAGAATACCGCCAGTGACTGAATGGTACCGATAATGTATTTACCGGTCCGTGGTAAATTACTGGGCGCTGCAATAACGCCACTCACAGCACTCCCGGCCAATGCTGCGGCACTTGTAACCACTTGCCCAAGTTGTCGAGTGAGCTCTACCTGAACAGGCCCGGTTGGAAATCGTTTCGGATAAAGACCAGCGCGTATAAGTGCCTTAATTTCCTTGTTGCTTATACCGGGGTTTTGCGCGCGAATTATCAATTCGGTCAAACGAGCGCGATCCTGACGAGGATAACTTTTTAACCACTCAGTGGCTTTCAAGGAAGATATAGATTTCATTGCACGCCAGGTGGTAACTGCTTCTTTTAGCGCCCCTCCTGCACTTGCTAACGAAATTACATCCAGTGAAGTTGAGGTGGCGACGTACCATTCTTGCGTATCGAGCCAGGCAACATTACCGCCACCGTTTTCAACCAAATCATAGATACGATAAAGGCCGTTAACGCATTGCAACCCGGTCGCAAGGGTTCCTGCGTAGCCAATCGCTACCAAAACACCACTTCCTCCTGCAGTAAGGGGGGTTGCCGCCGTGCCGGCAAGCATCACACCTCCAGTGATGATCATCGCCCCACATGATAGTACCGTCGATGCAAGTTCAGTTCCCATAGATGTAGATGCCACAGCATCAGTCAAGGATTTACCTACGCTAGAGGCGGATGGTTGTGAGTTCGCTTTAGTTACAATTACGTGAGTTACGATACCACTTTGACCATTGGGATGACGCTGACCAGAGCGAACCAGATAGCGTTGAGCACCATCAGAATAAATGATCCCGGCCTGAGCGAATTCGCGATTACAGTCCATTGCGGAACCCAGTGCTTTGAAATCGAAATCTGCAGCTCCAAAGCCTGCTATGCGCGCATAATCATATCCCGGTAGATTTTTCTCAGGATTCATTCCAGGCAAAACCATACATTACTCCTTATGTGGATGGGTAAGTTAACCCAACTAATCTGACGGTAATCGAGCGCTATGCAGAGCAAAATTTTGGTAGTAAATAAGTTTCAACGCAACTAAATAGAATGTGATAGAAGTGAAAATACCAGAACACAAACAAAAGAATAACGCTTAAATATGGAGATCCGCGGATGACGATACCGACGCTCACGACAGAACGCTTATTGCTAAAACCGCTGGTTGCCGAAGATGCTGCCCAGATACAAAAGCGTTATCCGCGCTGGGAGATCGTCCGCTATATGGTCTCTTCCGTGCCCTGGCCCTACCCGGATAACGGCGCGGAAAACTATGTCAACAACGTGGCGCTGCCGGATATGGCAAAAGGGATCGCCTGGTTCTGGAGCATCCGTCGTCGCGAGGTGCCGGATGAGTTGATGGGTATTATCTGTTTGTATGACGTCGAAGATAACAACCGTGGATTCTGGTTGGCCCCGGAGTTTCAGGGCCAGGGATACATGCGCGAGGCCAGCATTGCCGCGACGGATTACTGGTTCAATACGCTAAACAAACCCGTATTACGCGCCCCGAAAGCCACCGCCAACAGCCGCTCCCGGCGTATTTCAGACAGTAGCGGCATGCGGCTTATCAGGACGGAAAAGAAAGCCTACGTCAGCGGCATGCTGGATTCCGAACTGTGGGAGATCACCCGCGACGAGTGGAACGCCCGTCAGGTCAGCTGATAATACTTATCCGGCATCAGCCTTTCAGGAATGTTCTCTTCATCGTTCATCTGCAGCAGATCGCGTTCCATCATGTTGCAGATGGCGTCCAGCGGCAGATCGTTATCTTCTGTGCCGAACGGGTCTTCCAGCTCTTCTGCCAGGGTGTCCAGCGAGATAAAGGTGTAGGAGATCAGCGCCGAGACAAACGGCGTCATGTAGTGCAGATCTACAACCAGCGCGAACGGCAGCATGATGCAGAACAGATACACCGTTCGGTGCAAAATCAGCGTATAGGCAAACGGCACCGGCGTAGTCGCAATGCGCTCGCAGCCGGAGAGGACGATGGACATATCGTTAAGACGGTTGTTCAGGCTGTGGAACAGGATGTCTGAAAGCTGCCCGTTACGCCGCCGCACGGCCAGCCACTCCCCCATGATCAGTAAAATACGGTTCGCCGGCGAGTTGGCGCTCATCACGTGACGCAAATCGTCCGGAGCAAGATAGCGAGAGAGCTGTTCGGCGTTCAGGTCCCGGCGGAGGGTCATGCGCAGGCAGTTGGCAAAAGCTATCTGCAGGCGGACAAATTCCCCCAGGTGCTTATCGTCAGGCAAGGTGTTTTTCACCTCGCGAAACAGCGAGCGTGCCGCTATCATCAACTGCCCCCAAAGCAGGCGAGCCTCAACGTAGCGCGAATAACAGGCGTTGTTTCTGAAACCGAGAAAGATAGCGATCGCCACGCCGAGAATGCTAAATGTCGCCACGGTAAATTTGATGCCCAGCGAGGTATACCACGGCAGCATCAGGATAACGGCGATTGAAAGCAGGAAGTTCAGCAGCAGTCGGGTGTAAATTTTGGGAAGTACCGAGCCGTGCCAGACAAAAATCAGTTGTAGCCAGTGCTGTTTAGGACGAACAATCATAGTGAGTTTCAGGAAGGAAAAGAGCGTGGCTATTAAACGTGATCTCCCTCACGGTTGCAAGCATGTTAACGGGACATTGAATTTTATGACCTGCTTAGCGATAACCGCACGGTGCTGCATGCGCTTTTAAAAAAAGAGCATATAGTATGTTGTAACTAAAATAAGATGTAATTAAACCCGGCCGAAGCCGGGTAACGTCATTAGCAAAGGGGGGTCACCGCTGCGCGCATTCCCTTCAGGAGAATGGCGTCAAGATCCAGGGTCACCTGGTCGACAAGCCCGGTGACCTGCGTGAGATCCTGTTCCCAGTGCTCGCTCACGCTCAGTACGGACTGCACCAGCTCACGGGTGCTCAACTGCTGGTCGCGATGCTGTGCCCACAGCAGCTGATAACGTTCCAGCCAGAATGCATCATCCTGCACCGGATAGTTCTCCCCGTTACGCTCCCCGCGATAAAACGCTATCAGTGCAGCCAGCGCGAACGTCAGACGTGCAGGCAATTGTCCGCTTGCGTTCTGCCCTGCCAGCAGCTGCGGCAGGATGCGGGTGCGGTATTTGGTCATACCGTTAAGCGCGATGGAAAGCAGCTGGTGTCTGATGTAAGGGTTGCGAAAACGCCCTGTTACCGCGCTGGCAAAAGATTCCAGCTCGTCACGCGGCAGATCGAGGACCGGAATGATCTCCTGATAAATCGCTTTTTCGACAAACGCGCAGATCTCGGCATCATTCATCGCCTCGCCTACCGTCTCTAACCCAGCCTGGAATGCCACCGGCACCAGCGCCGTATGCGCGCCGTTCAGGATAGCGACTTTGCGCTCTTTGTACGGCCTGATGTCGTCGACAATCAGCACATTCAACGGGTATTTATCCAGACGAAGTTCCTGAGCAAGGGATGCCGGCCCCTGGATAACGAACAGATAGAAATGTTCAGCCGTATCCAGGAAACCATCGTGATAACCCAGCTCAGCCTCCTGCGTGGCCGCCTCGTCGCGCGGATAACCGGTCACGATACGGTCAACCAGCGTCGAGCAGAAGCTGTTTGCCTCGTTAAGCCACTGGATAAAGGCGGCAGGCAGCGCCCACTCCCGGGCATAGCGCAGGACGAGTTCACGCAGCGCGTCACCGTTGTAGTCAATCAGCTCGCACGGAATGATGATCCAGCCTTTATCCGCTGCACCGTTGAAGTGGCTAAAGCGCTCAAACAGCAGTCGCGTCAGCTTCGCCGGGTAGCTCACCGCAGGGGCATCGGCGAATCGGTCACCCGCGTGGTAGCTAATACCCGCTTCGGTGGTGTTCGAGAAAACAAAGCGCATGTCCGGATTGTGCGCCAGTTTCAGGAACGCATCATACTGGCCGTAGACGTCGATCTCCCGGTTAACCGAGCGGATAAGACGGCTCTCACTCACCGCTTTACCCTGCCCGTTCAGGCCGCGAATGATAGTGGTATAGAGACCATCCTGAGTGTTCAGCGACGGCGGGAAGTCGCTCTGAATAGGACGGACGATAACCACACCGGCGTTAAGATCGGTATGTTCATTTAGCAGGTCAATTTGCCAGTCGACAAACGCACGCAGGAAGTTGCCTTCGCCAAACTGAATAATGCGTTCCGGGTATTGAGCTCCGGGAAAATCACGACGGTTGAGCGTGTTCACAAGAGGGTTCCTTTATGATTAGTCATACAGCCTGATAAGATTGGTACGATAACTTATCAAAACTTAACGACCAGAAACCCTGTTTTGATCAATCCACGGCGTAGTTGTACAAAATAATCATAAGAACTTATAGAACACGGACGTGGCCGTCATGGCGCCGTCCGGCATCAGGGCATAGCGCGGGATCTCCCCCACCTTTTGCCAGCCGGCACGCTGGTAGAACGTCTCGGCGCCGCTGCCGGTGGAGGTATCAAGCACCAGAACCGAAATATCTCTGGCCCGGGCCTCCGCTTCAAGCGCTTCCATCAAGGCCATCGCGGCACCTTTCCGGCGCGCTTTCTCGTGAACCAGCAGCTTCGCCACATCGGCGCGATGCGGCTGGTTTTCCGGCTGGTCGACGATCAGTTGCACCGTACCGATGACGCCGTCCTGCGGGTCGACACAGGCCAGCACCAGACGCTCGTTGCGCCCTACGCTTTCAGCGATTCCGCGCCAGAACGAACGAGCCTTATCCAGACTAAAGGGAAGCATAAAGCTGACGGATGCCCCGCCGTTCACACAGTTTTCGAGGATCCCGGCCAGCGCATCAAGATGGGTGAGAATGTCGTCTCGGGTGAGGTTTTTGATTTGCAGTGAGGTATTCATTGTTTTTCCTTACGTTGAATACCGTCACTGTGCATTTAACATCTTCTTAACGCAAACGGATCGGACATACGCTTTTGTTATGTTACCGGGAGCGCTGTCGCTGCTGTTTCATGGCATACATCTTTTCATCGGCCTCTTTTAACCACTGCTGCAGGTCGTTGCCGTTATGATCGAATTCACTGAGCCCCCACGAGAAATGGAGCGACCAGGGATGTAGCTTGCGGGCGTTATAATTTTCTACCTGCTCGGCAAGATACTGCATGGCAATCCAGGCGCCCTGCTCATCCGTATCGGCGAACAGCACGGCGAACTCGTCCCCGCCAAAACGCACCAGCAGATCCGCTTCGCGGAAAGAGGCGCGCATTAGCTGCGCCATCGCTTTCAGCGCCTTATCCCCCTCTTCATGCCCGAAGCGATCGTTAATTTCCTTAAAGCGATCCAAATCCAGCCAGCCGAGCGTGAGCGGCTCAGCGCGACGCCGGGCAACGGAAAGCGTGAACCGCACGAGCTGATTAAAGCCCCGACGGTTGAATAACCCGGTTAATTCATCCGTGGTCGCCGCGCTGATGGCAGCAAATTCATCTTCCGCCAGCGCGCCAAGGTCACCCAGCACGGCGAGGTCGGCGGCAGAAAACTCGCGGGGAGCGTAATCAATCAGGCACAGCGAGCCAACGCTTGCGCCGTCGCGCAGGCGCAGCGGGAAACCCGCGTAAAAACGCACGCGAGGCTCACCGGCCACCAGCGGGTTATCCGCAAAGCGATCGTCCTGAAGCATATCCCCCACCACCAGCGGCGCTTCGGTGAGGATCGTATGCCCGCAAAATGAGATATTGCGCGGAACGCTGCCGGGCGCCTGACCGTCGGCCGACTTAACGATCAGCGAATGCTCATCAATGAGATTGACCATCGCCAGCGGCACCTGGAAGAAGCGTTTTGCCAGACGCGTTAAGCGGTCAAACGCCGGGGAACTGTCGATCTCAAGCAGACCTGATTCTCGTAGCGAGTTGAGTCTGTCTGTTTCATTTTCAGGGGTTGCAGGTGCTTTCATAATGTCTCCTGACGTAAAGCGTTACTAAAAGCGTAGCTTAAACAGAGACATTGTCAGTGTTCTGACATCCTGTTAAGCCGCTTACTATTCACGTCAATGCCTTATGACGATTAACGCAGCTATGTTTCACTCCCGGAGGGCGCGGCAATCTGCTCGTCCGCCACCCGGGCGCTGGTACGGTTTCGACCCGCTTTTTTGGAACGATAGAGATGATCGTCCGCTTCGGCCATGAGCTTGTTGAAGACCTCGGTCAGCTGCCAGGACTCAGCCTTTCCGCTGCCGAGGCCAATGCTGACCGTCAGATAGAGCGTCTGGTGACGCCATGTAAAAGGATGGCCGGCAACGGTGGATCGGATACGTTCAGCCAGTTCAAAACCGTGCTGCGCGTCGCCTGAATTGACCACCACGGCGAACTCTTCCCCGCCCATGCGCGCCACCATGCCGTCTTCGCCGACGACCTGCTGCACCTGTCGGGCAAACGACGCCAGCACGCGGTCTCCGCACTCGTGGCCGTAGTTATCATTAATGCTCTTGAAATAATCAATATCCAGCAGCATGACGGTCAGAAAACGCGTGTGCCGGTACGTCTCTTCATGCTTTAACGCCTCATAAAGCCCGGAACGCGAGTAGACGTGCGTTAAAAAGTCATAATCCGCCCTCAGTGAAACCTGGCGGATCAGGGAATTAATCGCCGCCATGCTGACGGATACCATCACGGGGCAGATCGCCATCGTGGCGATCCCCAGCCGGGCTGAAAACATCATTGGCGTCGTAAACGGCGTCGCCACGGCGATATTAATAATCGAGTTGGCGACCAGAATGATTTCAGTGGCCCCCGTGATAAACGTCAGCAGACAGGTGGCGGGCAGCGAGTAACGAACCGCACACCAGATAAGCGCAGGCAGAGGAAACGAGAGGCTCCCCGCTCCGCCAATCACCACCGACGCGATCACCGAGACGATCAGCGCAATTACCGGCAGCAGCTGCTCCAGACGGAGCCTGAGTTCACGCCCGGGCATACGCAACGTGAGCATACAGGGCACAACAAGCACGCCGGTTGAGAACTGCTCGCTAAACCAGTCGGCAAATAGCGGCCAGAAAGTATGACTGTCAATCCCGACCGACCCTACCGCGCCGAGCAAGGCGCAAAGCAGCGCGGCAATCAGACAGTAGTTAAACAGGCGTAGCGCGTTAAGCGGATCGGGGGTTTTCTTCATCAGCCGCTTGTCGCGCTGAACCAGCACGGCGACGACGACGATAAAGATCATGTTAGACAGGTTAATCACCACTGAGGCCATACCCCAGTTGGTCGTTACCGCGTCGTACAACAGCATCGCGACATTACATACCGCGTAGTAATGCAGGCGATTCAGGTAAACATAGCGGGCGAAAATCCCTGCCATGACGCCATTTAGCGGCCAGAACAGCGACAGGGCCTCAACGAGCCGTAATTCCGCGCCCACAAAATAGAATAAAGTGGTGAGGATGAAGATCGTCGCTGCATTTCGCAGCGGCGTATCAACCTGGAACGGCCTGAAAGCGGTAAGAGCAGAACGCATTAAATATCATTCCATATGAAAGCTTATGGCAATTATTGCGGTCGTCAGCATGATCGGGACTAACTTGGGATGCATCTATAACACAAATACCACGGGAGCATAACTCGTCAAATTTAGGCGTTCATCTGCAGCACCAGCCAGTGGTGGATGACGCTGACGATGTAATTTTGTTGCTGCGCCGTGAGCGTTACGCCCTGTGGAATGTTATGCCATTTTGCCAGACAGCCCCGGCAACAGGTGGCGGTGGCATGCTGGGCGATAAACACCTGGTGACCGCGCATGGGCGTCTGCTTACCGTCGTTTGCGGGGTGCGCGGGCACAAGGCGCTTTTCGACAAAATCCGCGGCGTGCCGATCAATGGTTTCGGGGCCTTTGTCCCAGCAGTACTGTCGTTCCTTATCGCCCAGGCGAAAGCGCGAGCGAAATGTCGATCGCGCCAGGCGGGAAAAGAGAGGATCCAGATCGGACATCAGTATACGGAACGTCCCAGGCGCTGGGTAAGTTTCTCCAGAACCGCCACGCCGGCAAGGGAATTTCCCGTTTCATCCAGTTCCGGGCTCCAGACGGCTATCGCCATTTCATGCGGCACAATCGCCACGACCCCGCCGCCGACGCCCGATTTAGCCGGAAGCCCAACGCGCCAGGCAAACTCGCCGGCGTTTTGATACATCCCGCTGGTGGCCATCAGCGCGTTAACCTGCCGGGCCTGAAGCGGAGAAACCACCTCCTGATCGAGATGCGGCGCGTGCCCCTGGTGCGCAAGGAACAGGAACGTCTGAGCCAGCTCAACGCAGCTCATTTTCAGGGCGCAGTAATGGAAGTAGTTTTGCAGCACGGTCGCCACGTCGTTGTGGAAATTACCGAAGGATTTCATCAGCCACGCGATAGCCGCGTTACGGGCGGAGTGTTCAAACTCCGAGCGTGCCACCACCGCATCATAGGCAATATCGTCAACGCCCGAGAGCTGGCGAACAATCTCCAGCATTCGCTGGCGCGGTGCGCTGAGGCGACTTTGCAGCATATCGCAGACCACCAGCGCCCCGGCATTGATAAAGGGATTTCGCGGTTTACCCTGCTCAATCTCGAGCTGAAGCAGCGAGTTAAAAGGCTGGCCGGAAGGATCTTTACCGACACGCTGCCAGATCTCTTCTTCTTCATACTGGCGCATCGCCGCAACCAGACTCAGCACTTTCGAAATGGACTGAATGGAAAAACGCTCAGCCGCATCGCCTGCCTGGTATCGCTGTCCGTCGATGGTACAGATAGCAATCCCCAGCTTATTCCCGCTCACCGAGGCAAGGGCCGGAATATAGTCGGCAACCTTCCCCTTTCCAATTAACGGACGAACCTGCGCCAGAATCTCGTCCAACATCTCATTATGGATGACCGCAGCCACACTTTGCTCCTTGCCCTCAGGCTAAAACGGGCTGCGAGTATAACAGAGGCTTATGTATTGCGTCAGGCGCTAAGACGAAAACGCGAAACGGCCTGCAATAAAAGATCGGATTGCTTTTGCAGCCGCTCAGAGGCATCCGAGGCGTCTGAGACCAGCAGGTCCGTCTGACGGGAGACCTGATTCAGCGCCTGAAGCTGGCGCGTCATCTGGTGAATACTGTCTCCCTGGCTGAGCGTGGCGGTTGAGATCTCATTAAGCAAACTGCTCAAATTGCCCACCAGACCGGTGACCTGCTGCAGATTCTCTTCCATCAGGGTAACGGCGCGGGAACCGTCTTCAATGCCCTGCAGCGAGCGGTTAATAAGCTCCTGAATGGTCTGCGTCGAGTGGCTGCTTTTTCTGGCCAAAAGCCCGACTTCCCGGGCGACGACGGCAAAGCCGCGCCCCTGGTTTCCGGCATGGGCCGCCTCGATGGCGGCATTCAGCGCCAGGATGTTGGTCTGAAACGCCACGCTGTCGATCATCGCCACGATCCCGCGCATCTCAGAAGATCTGTCGACGATCGCCTGCATGGACGCATTCACGGTCGACATCATCCGGTCGCCGCCCACGGCCGCCTGACGCGCCTCATCGGCCCGCGAGCTGGCGAGCCTGGCATAGCCGGTATTCCCTTCCACATGGCTTTCCAGCGCCGCAATATGCGCCGTCACATCCTCAAGCTCTTTCGCCTGGCGCGCTGACTGCTGATACAGCTTCTGGTTACCCTGCGCAAGGGAGTCAATGTTCTCCACCATCGTTGCGGTGGCATGGCTGACCTGCGTCACCAGCTGCTGCAGACCGTGCTGCATCGTCGCAATACTGTCGCTAAGCTGACCTATCTCCCGGTTAAAGCGCATGACGGTCGGCGGCGTGCCGGAGAGATCCCCTGCCGCCAGCCGGTTAATATGCGCAATCAACCGACGCAGCGGCGTAATCACCCATCTGGACATGCCGAACCAGACGACAACCGCGATGGCGAGCAGCAGCACCGGCGCAAACAGGAACAACGTTTGCAGGCCGGAGAGCTGCGCCATTAGGCTCTGACGCCCCTGCATGGCCTGCTTCTCGCTTGCCTGCTGATAGCGCGCATAGTTGTCGTTAAAATCAGACTGAAACGCCTGGGCCGGTACGGCAAAAAAAGCGTCGATGGTGTTGGTCTTAATCAAACCTTCAGCCTGCTCGTTGATCGCGCCGTAGAAAAGCTGATAGCTGTTCACCAGGGCATCGTCTTTCGGCGGATTCAGCGCCAGCCAGGCCTTCCACGCCTGCTGAGAAACCGCCAGCGCCTTTTGCGCATCGTCCATCAGGCTGTGCCAGCTCCCGTCGGAGCCGGTCTCTTTATCCTGCATAAACCAGACGCCGGAGCGGTTAAGCAGGTCGCTTGCCGCCAGCAGGGAAACGCGGGCCAGATCCAGCTTGCTCTGCTGCTGCCAGGCCAGCAGGTTTTGCTGCTCGTTGCGCTGGGCGTCGTTCAGGGAGGCGTTAAGCAGGAATGAGGAGGAGAGCTGCAGCGCGGAAAAAAGGCCAATAATGCAAAAGATACCCGTCAACAGGCCAAAGTGACGAGGGGTGAGACGCTGCGCAATACGGCGAAAAATTTGCGTTAGGTTCATAATTATCTTCATTAACAATGCGTTATACGCGTTCGAGTCTACGAAATGAAAATGACAGAACCATTGCAGATAAATGACAACGGCCCTCGTGATGAGGGCCGTAATCACAGGCGGGCAATAAATTACACGCGATCCTTCCACACCGTCTGCACGTTGCAGAACTCGTGCAAACCAAAGTGGGAAAGCTCGCGGCCAAAGCCGCTTTTCTTCACGCCGCCGAAGGCCACGCGCGCGTCGCTGGCGCTAAAGCCGTTGATAAACACCCCGCCGCACTCCAGTTCGCGGGAGAATTTATCCGCAAGCGCCGCGTCAGCGGTAAAGACGGTGGCGGACAGGCCAAAGTCGCTGTCGTTGGCAAGCGCCAGAGCGTGCTCCGCGTCTTTTGCGACAGTCACGGCCGCGACCGGACCAAACAGTTCCTGGCGAAACGCCGTCATCGACGGGGTGACGTTGGCCAGCACGGTTGGCGCGTAGTAATTGCCCTCTCCGCTGATTTTCTCTCCGCCCAGCAGCAGCGTTGCCCCTTCGGCCAGGGTGGCCTGCACCTGCTGATGCAACTCATCGCGCAGGTCAAAACGCGCCATCGGGCCCAGGTAGTTCTCTTCTTCTTCCGGCGCGCCCATCTTTAACGCGGCGACGGCGTCGACGAAGCGGCGGGTAAAGGTCTCTGCGATACCCTCCTCCACGATAAAACGTTTGGCCGCCGCGCACACCTGTCCGGTATTCTGATAGCGACCCGCCACCGCCGCCTTCACGGCTAGATCCAGGTCGGCATCGTTAAGGACGATAAACGGGTCGGAGCCGCCCAGCTCAAGAACGCATTTTTTCAGCGCGGCCCCTGCCTGCGCGCCTATGGCCGCACCGGCACGCACGCTGCCGGTGACGGTCACCGCCGCAATACGGCGATCGTTAATCGCCTGGCTTACGCCGTCATTGGTGGCGTTCACCCAGCCGAATACGCCTTCAGGGAAACCGGCATCCGCAAAGATCTGCCCAATAAGCTCCGCAGAGCCGAGCACGTTTGGCGCATGCTTAAGCAGATAGCTGTTACCTGCCAGCAGAATGGGCACCGCGCCGCGCAGCACCTGCCAGAGCGGGAAGTTCCAGGGCATCACCGCGAGAATCGGCCCCAGAGGACGGTATTCAATAACCGCGTTGTGGTTTTCCACCAGCGTAGGCTCCGCACGCAGCATCGCCGGGCCGTGCCCGGCATACCAGTCGCACAGAGCCGCGGATTTTGCCACTTCCGCCCGCGCCTGCAGGATGGGTTTCCCCATTTCACGGGAGATCGTCTGCGCCATCTCTTCCGCGCGGTTTCGCAGCGCGGCGCCGAGATCCCGCAGCTTCTGCGCCCGGTGGGACACGCTTTCGCGTCGCCACTGGCGATACCCCGCGTCAGACTGAGCAATCGCGCGGTCAACCTCTTCCGGCGTCGCCCAGGGATAAGCAGCAAGAGTTTCCCCCGTTGCCGGGTTAACGGACAGGGCATGTGTAGCAGATGGATATTTCATGATGTTCTCCACGCATTTCGGTTGATTCATTGTGGCTCACTCTGCTATTTCTTAAAAATGAATAATACTAACCACCTTATTCACGAAACGAGAATGCTATGGACCTAACCCAGCTTGAAATGTTTAACGCCGTCGCGCTGACGGGCAGCATCACCCAGGCGGCGCAGAAGGTGCATCGCGTGCCGTCTAACCTGACGACCCGCATCCGCCAGCTGGAAGCCGATCTTGGCGTCGAGCTGTTTATTCGTGAGAACCAGCGTTTGCGCTTATCCCCCGCCGGGCATAACTTTCTGCGCTACAGCAGGCAGATCCTCGCCCTGGTGGATGAAGCGCGCATGGTCGTCGCGGGTGATGAGCCGCAGGGGCTATTTGCCCTCGGCGCGCTGGAAAGCACCGCCGCGGTGCGCATTCCCGAAACGCTGGCGCAGTTTAATCAGCGCTATCCGCGCATCCAGTTTGCCCTATCTACCGGGCCTTCCGGGACGATGATTGATGGCGTGCTGGAGGGAACCCTCAGCGCCGCGTTTGTCGACGGGCCGCTGTCGCACCCGGAGCTGGAGGGGATGCCGGTCTACCAGGAAGAGATGATGCTGGTCACGCCTGCCGGGCACGCCGAGGTCGCCCGCGCCACGCAGGTTAGCGGCAGCGACGTTTACGCTTTTCGCGCGAACTGCTCGTACCGTCGACATCTGGAAAGCTGGTTTCATGCGGACAGAGCCACCCCCGGCCGCATTCATGAGATGGAGTCCTATCACGGCATGCTCGCCTGCGTCATTGCGGGCGCGGGCATCGCGCTGATGCCGCGCTCGATGCTGGAGAGTATGCCGGGACATCATCAGGTTGAAGCCTGGCCGCTGGCGGAAAACTGGCGCTGGCTTACAACCTGGCTGGTGTGGCGGCGCGGAGCGATGACCCGCCAGCTGGTAGCTTTTATAGCGCTGCTAAACGAACGTCTTCAACCAGCGCCTTCTCCATAAACAGGCTGAGCGGATCGTCAGCGTACGGGGCAAACGCCGGACGCAAATCGTACCCGCACTGCTCGTACAGGCGAACCGCAGCGCGCTGTTTGATGCCCGTCTCCAGCCTTACCGTGTGGCAATGGCGGCTCAGGGCCTCATCTTCCAGGGCGGCCAGCAGCGTCTCGCCGAGATGCTGCCCGCGATGGGCCGGATCGATATAGACCCGCTTCATCTCCCCCGTTCCGTCGCCGTTGAGCACGATGGCTCCGCAGCCTACGGCGTGCAGCTGCTGGTCACGAATGACCATCAGGATCAGCGAGGCTTCCGGCAGCGCAGACAGGTCGAGCAGATGGTTGCTTTCGGCGGGATAGAGTTCGCTCTGATAGCGGTCAAGCGCCGCGATCAGGTTGAGAATGTCCGGATGACGTGCAGATTCAGAGGTAATGGAATACATGGCAGGCTCCTTGCTGTTTTTATATCAACATAGCTCAGGCCTGCCGGGGTGGTTCATAGTATTAACTTATAGCGCGTCACTCAGCTAGCGCAGGAAGATTCGCCCTTTCAGGTACAGCGTAGCCTGGCCGCCAATCAGCACGCGGTCGCCCTTCAACTCGCAGCGCAGATCCCCGCCACGGTATGACACCTGGCGGGCATTGAGTGACGTTTTGCCCAGCTTTTCGCTCCAGTAAGGGATCAGCATGCTGTGGGCGGATCCGGTGACGGGATCTTCCGGCACCCCTTCGCCAGGGCAGAAGAAGCGGCTGACGAAGTCATATTCTTCTCCCGGCGCCGTCACGCAGACCATTTTATCCAGCGGAAGCATGGCCCCAATATCCGGCGTTAACGCTTCCACCTGCTGCTGGCTCTCCAGCACCACCATGTAATCGCGTCCGACGCGCACCTCTTTCGCCTCCGTGATGCCCAGCGCGCTAAACAGCAGCTCAGGTGGGTTTTCGACGACTTCCGTCGTCCACGCGGGGAAGTTCAGCGTCAGCCAGTCGCCGCTGCGCTTGACGGTCAGCTCGCCCACGAAGCGCGTGGTGAAGGTGATTTCGGTATGCGGATAATCAAGGTATTCGAAAATGACGTGCGATGCGGCAAGCGTAGCGTGACCGCACAGGTTAATTTCATCCAGCGTGGTGAACCAGCGCAGCTCAAACCCGCCGTCGGTGCGCACGAAAAAGGCGGTCTCAGACTGGTTATGCTGTTGCGCCATTTTGAGCAGCGTTTCGTCCGGCAGCCACTCTTCCAGAGGACATACCGCTGCGGCGTTGCCGCCAAAGGTTTTATCGCTGAAGGCATCCACCAGATAAAAATCAATTTCCTGCATTGTCTCTTCCTCTCTTGTTATGGGTTTTTAGCGCAGAAAAACTGTGCCTTTCAGATAAAGCGTGGCCTGCCCGCTCATCAGCACGCGCGAACCTTTCAGCTCACAGCGCACATCGCCGCCGCGCGCTGAAACCTGACGGGCAAACATCGTGGTTTTGCCCAGCTTTTCGCTCCAGTATGGGATCAACATGGTGTGCGCGGAGCCGGTGACCGGGTCTTCCGGGACGGAAACGCCCGGTGAGAAAAAGCGGCTGACAAAATCATATTTCCCCTCACCGCGCGCCGTAACGCTCACCTTATGCTCGCCCGGCGTCATCGCCGAGAAGCGTGGCGCAAGCGCTTCAACCTGCTGGCGATTTTCCAGAACGATCAGCCATGCGCGCCCTTTACGGGCTTCAACGTAGCGGTTAATACCCAGCGCCGAGAGCATCTCCGGCGGGGGTGTCTCTTCATGGGTTGGACATGCCGGGAAGTCCAGCGTCATCCACTCCCCCTCCCGGCTGACGGTGAGGCGGCCAGAGGCGGTTTCAAAGTGGATCCGCGAATCCGGGTAATCCAGCTCGGTAAACAGCACGTGCGCGGCCGCAAGCGTAGCGTGGCCGCAGAGATTGACTTCGGTGAGCGTGGTAAACCAGCGTAGCTCAATGCCCCCTTTACTGCAGACGAAAAAAGCCGTTTCCGACTGATTATGCTGCTGCGCCATTTTCAGCAAGGTCTCATCGGGTAACCATTCCTTGAGCGGGCAAACGGCGGCCGGATTGCCGCCAAACGAGGTGTCGCTGAACGCATCTACCAGATAAAAATCAATCTCCTGCATTGTCTTACCGCCTGTTTTTATTGTGTTGTTCTTTTATATTCAATGAAAACGGCGTTCCCGGCTACCGCTTTCATAAGGTAAATATTGAGATCTGCGTCACATAATGGTTGAGTTTTCGCCGTTCGACGTTTTAAGATCGTCTCCTCTTCTTTTCAGCAACGAATCTCCGACATCCCTATGACAACGAACACAGTTTCCCGCAGGGTTGCGTGGCTACGCGTGGTCACGCTGGCCATCGCCGCGTTTATTTTTAACACCACAGAATTTGTTCCGGTTGGGCTGTTGTCTGACATCGCTGAAAGTTTCCAGATGGAAACGGCGCAGGTGGGCATTATGTTGACCATCTACGCCTGGGTTGTGGCGCTGATGTCCTTGCCGTTTATGCTGCTGACCAGCCAGATGGAGCGGCGCAGGCTGCTGATCGGCCTGTTTGTGCTGTTCATCGCCAGCCATGTTCTGTCGTTTATGGCGTGGAATTTTACGGTGCTGGTCATTAGCCGCATCGGCATTGCCTTTGCCCATGCGGTGTTCTGGTCGATCACCGCGTCGCTGGCTATTCGACTCGCTCCGGCGGGTAAGCGCGCCCAGGCGCTGAGCCTGATTGCCACCGGTACCGCACTCGCGATGGTGCTGGGTCTGCCGATTGGCCGCATCGTAGGGCAATACTTCGGCTGGCGTACGACGTTCTTCGCCATTGGTATGGGCGCGCTGGTTACGCTGGTATGCCTGATTAAGCTGCTCCCCGCGCTGCCGAGCGAGCATTCCGGCTCGCTGAAAAGCCTGCCGCTGCTGATGCGTCGCCCGGCGCTGCTGGGTATCTACCTGCTTACCGTCATTGTGGTGACGGCCCATTACACGGCGTACAGCTACATTGAACCCTTTGTGCAGGTGGTGGCGGGCTTTAGCGCCAACTTTGCCACCGTCCTGCTGTTGATCCTCGGCGGAGCGGGCATTATTGGCAGCGTGCTGTTCGGTAAGCTGGGTAACCGGCATGCGTCAACGCTGGTGAGCTGCGCTATCGGTCTGCTGCTGGCCTGCCTGCTGCTGCTGATGCCTGCCGCAGGCAGTGAAAGCCATCTGGCGATCCTCAGCCTGTTCTGGGGCGTGGCGATCATGATTATTGGTCTGGGCATGCAGGTGAAGGTCCTGGCCCTGGCGCCGGATGCAACGGACGTCGCCATGTCGCTGTTCTCAGGGATTTTCAATCTGGGGATTGGCGCGGGCGCGCTGGTGGGAAATCAGGTAATACTGCACGTATCGATGTCGGCGATTGGCTATCTGGGCGCCATTCCGGCCCTGGTGGCGCTGGTCTGGTCAGTGCTCATCTTCCGTAAATGGCCGGTGGCGCTGGAGGAACAGGGTCAGCACGGGTAAGCCTTCTTGCCGGGTGGCGGCTTCGCCTTACCCGGCAATCACATCAATGATAGGTCTTAATAATTTCCAGCACGCCGTTAATAATAAACTGCACGCCCATACAGACCAGCAGGAAGCCCATCAGACGGGAAATCGCCTCGATACCGCCCTTGCCTACCCAGCGCATAATGGCCCCAGAACTGCGCAGCGACGCCCACACGATAACCCCGATAATCGCAAAAATCAGCGGTGGTGCAACCGTCAGCACCCAGTCCGGGAAGGTTGCGCTGTCACGCACCGTTGATGCGGAGCTGATGATCATCGCGATGGTACCCGGCCCCGCCGTGCTCGGCATGGCAATCGGCACAAAGGCGATATTCGCACTCGGCTCGGTTTCCAGCTCTTCCGATTTACTGGTCGCTTCCGGCGACTCATGCGCTTTTTGCGCCGGGAACAGCATGCGGAAACCGATAAAGGCCACAATCAGCCCCCCGGCGATACGCAGGCCGGGGATGGAAATCCCGAAGGTGTTCATCACCACCTGTCCGGCATAGTAAGCCACCATCATGATGGCAAACACATACACCGAGGCCATCATCGACTGATGGTTGCGCTCGGCGCTGTTCATATTCCCTGCCAGACCGAGGAACAGCGCCACCGTCGTTAACGGGTTAGCCAACGGCAGCAAGACCACCAGCCCAAGGCTGATTGCTTTTATTAAATCCAACATAGTGCGTTGTTGTCCTTATCCATATTTAACACAGCAATTATAGGGTGAAAGTGTGACATTGAGCCATGGGTGCAACGCAACGATTATTTCCGTCCTGGAAAGATAACTGACAGTTATCTATATGATTTGAAAGACCTCAAAAAAAGTTCATGAAACGTTTTAGCAATTCGTGGCATCGGCTGACTCATTCAGTTGACTTATACTTGCCTGAGCAATAATATCTGCCGTGACTAACTACTTGCCAGGGCAACCATTGTGAAAAGCACCAGTGATATCTTTAACGACGTTGTTCCGCTGGGTCGTCTTATTCATATGGTAAATCAGAAAAAAGATCGCCTGCTCAACGACTATCTGTCACCGCTGGATATCACCGCAACACAGTTCAAAGTGCTGTGTTCCATTCGCTGCGAAGTGTGTATCACACCGGTTGAGCTGAAAAAGGTGCTCTCTGTCGATCTGGGTGCGTTAACCCGCATGCTGGATCGTCTCGTCTGCAAAGGATGGATAGAACGAAGCCCTAACCCGAATGACAAACGCGGCGTACTGGTGAAGCTGACCAGCGATGGCGCGGCCATGTGCGAGCAATGTCATCAATTAGTAGGACAAACACTGCATCAGGAACTAACAAAAAACTTAACGGCAGATGAAGTGGCAACCCTTGAGCTTCTGCTCAAAAAAATACTGCCGTAAACAGAAAAAGAGGTATGACGATGTCCAGACGCAATACTGACGCTATCACCATTCATAGCATTTTGGACTGGATCGAAGATAACCTGGAATCGCCGCTCTCCCTTGAAAAAGTGTCAGAGCGTTCAGGTTACTCCAAATGGCACCTGCAACGGATGTTCAAAAAAGAGACCGGTCATTCATTAGGCCAATACATTCGCAGCCGCAAGCTGACGGAAATTGCCCAGAAACTGAAAGAAAGCAATGAGCCGATCCTTTATCTGGCGGAGCGTTACGGATTTGAATCGCAACAAACCCTGACGCGTACGTTCAAGAACTATTTTGACGTGCCGCCTCATAAGTACCGAATCACCAGCGTGCCGGGCGAATCCCGATACCTGTATCCGTTAAAACACTGTAGTTAATCATCGCCTGTAAAGACGTAACCGAGGAAATCATGAAAGTTACCGCCTCCGCCGCCCTCGCCTTGCTGGTGCTGTTCTCCAGCCAGACCTTCGCGGAGCAAACCCCTCGTGCAACGCAGCAAAATAATCCTGATACGATGATTTTGCCGTCAGCACATGACCAGTCGCCTTATGATTTTAACCATATGGGTGCTGGTAGCGACAAATCCGACGAATTAGGCGTGCCTTATTATAATCAGCACCGCCTCTGATACGTTTTTGCCCCGCAGACGCGGGGCTTTTTTTATGCCTTTTCGCTTACCCGCGTCGCCCGACGAACCCGCAGACCAAACACGTTAATGTACAGCCCGGCCATGATCAGCACGGCGCCAAACAGCTGCAGCGCGCTCAGCGTTTCATCCAGCAAGAGTGCCGCACTGGCAAGCCCCACCACCGGCACCAGCAGGGATAACGGCGCCACGCGCCAGGTTTCATAACGCCCCAGCAGCGATCCCCAAATCCCGTAGCCCACAATGGTGGCGACAAAGGCCAGATAGACAAGAGACAGGATTGTGGTCAGATCGATTTCGACCAGACTGTTCAGCATTACATCCGGACCATCCAGAATAAACGACGCCGCCAGAAACGGGATTATCGGGATCAGCGCGCTCCAGACAACCAGGGACATCACCGCCGGGCGCGCCTCGTGCTGCATAATCAGCTTGTTGAAGATATTCCCGCAGGCCCAGCTCAGCCCCGCCGCCAGCGTCAGCATAAAGCCGAGCAGCGCCACATCCTGGCCGTTCAGGCTGGCTTCAATAAGCACCAGCACGCCAAATACCGCCAGCGTAATGCCCGCCAGCTGTTTTCCCTGTAAACGTTCGCCAAACACGAAGGCGCCGAGAATGATGGTAAAGAACGCCTGCGCCTGCAGCACCAGCGAGGCCAGACCGGCCGGCATCCCGAACTTGATGGCGCAGAAGAGAAACGCGAACTGGCCAAAGCTGATGGTCAGGCCATAGCCCAGCAGCAGCTTTAACGGGATCTTCGGACGGGCGACGAAAAAGAGCGCCGGGAACGCGACCAGCAAAAAACGTAAACCGGCCAGCATCAGCGGCGGCATGTTGTGCAACCCCAGCTTGATGACCACAAAATTGAGCCCCCATACTACGACCACCAGCAACGCCAGCAGCCCGTCTTTACGCGTCATACCCTGCCCCTGAATTATTAATTATTTGTTAACAGTTCAAGGTAACAGAAAAAAGCGCGCGGCGAGAAGATCATTAATTATGGCAGTCAGGCGAAGCACTTACGGATAAATTAGGTGCTATACAAGCCCCTTATGTCATGGTAATCCTGTTAACACACGTCTAAAAAAAGCATAAGCAACTGTCGGGCAGGAATATGAAACCATCTCTCAGGCGCTCAACCGCAGCGCTGCTGGCGTCGTCATTGTTATTAACCATCGGTCGGGGAGCAACGCTGCCGTTCATGACCATTTATCTCACGCGCGTCTACAGCATGAGCGTCGAGAATATTGGTTATGCCCTGACGATTGCGCTGACAATCGGCGTGGTGTTCAGCCTGGGATTTGGCATTCTGGCCGATAAGTTTGATAAAAAGCGCTACATGCTGATTGCGATCGTGGCTTTTATCGCGGGGTTTGTCGCGATCCCGCTGGTCGATAACGTCACGCTGGTGGTGCTGTTCTTTGCGCTGATCAACTGCGCCTATTCCGTCTTTTCAACGGTGCTGAAGGCCTGGTTCTCCGACGTGCTCACCGCAAGCCAGAAAGCGCGCGTCTTCTCGCTTAACTACAGCTTTCTGAACATTGGCTGGACGATCGGGCCGCCGATTGGCACCCTGCTGGTGATGTACAGCCTGCAGCTGCCGTTCTGGCTGGCGGCCTTCTGCGCGGCGCTGCCGCTCGGATTCATCCATTTCTTCGTGCAGAGAAGCGTTGCGCTGGATACCGCCGAGGAGAAAATGCCCTGGCAGCCGTCGGTACTGCTGAAAGACCGCGCGCTGTTCTGGTATACGCTCTCTGGCCTGCTGGCGTCATACGTCGGCGGATCGTTCGCGACCTGCATTTCGCAATACGTTCTGGCCGCGCATGCAGACAGTAATTTCGCCGAAAAGGTGGTCGCCGTGGTATTGCCCGTCAACGCCGCCGTGGTGGTGACGCTGCAATATGCGCTGGGCCGCAAGATCTCTGCCAGCAATATTCGCCCGCTGATGACCCTCGCCACCCTGTTTTTTATCGTGGGGCTGGGTGGCTTTATGCTCTCCGGGGAAAACCTGGTCTACTGGGGCATCGCTGCCGCCATCTTTACCCTGGGTGAGATTATCTATGCACCGGGCGAATACATGCTGATCGACAACATTGCCCCGCCGGGGATGAAGGCGAGCTATTTTTCCGCGCAGGCGCTGGGCTGGCTCGGCGCGGCGGCAAACCCGATGATCACCGGTATTATCCTGACCAACCTGCCGCACTGGTCGCTATTTGTCATCATGATGGTCGCCATCGTCATGGCGTGGCTGATGATTTTGCGTGGGATGAGCGTGAAGGCGTGGTGTGAAACGCCCAACGTGGCGTAGCGCTTCCAGGCCGGATGAGGCGTAGCCGCCACCCGGCAATAAAGCATCAGTGGTGCAGCATTTCCTCTACCACCTGCTCTTTGTACATCTCATTCGGATAATAGGTCGGCCAGTTATCCATCTCTTTCAGCAGCGCCTCGTGGGAGGTGTTGCCCATGAAAATATGGAAATGGGAAGAGGACTTCGGTGCGATGGTGTGGTCGCTGAACTGAACAAACTTCGGTGCCTTGCTGCCGGCGTCCTTACACTCAAACAGGTAGCGGACCCCTTTTTTGCCCGATGCGTAGGTCAGTATTTTGTAGCCGCTGTAATCATACTGACAGCGGCTGACCGCTTTGCCCTTATGAAATTCCATCACGTTATTTTCGATGCCGATGGCATCCACGTCCGTCGCATAGCCCGTGCGGTAGTACGCTTTCACCTCGTCAAAGGTTTTGCTTTTGTCTTTCTGCGCTTTCTGTTTAAACACCGGATCCAGCGAACCGTCCAGCAGGAACGGATAGACCGACTGCCACGTCCCGTCCCAGTCAGACAGCGCTCTGTCCTTCACGTCCTTATCCTCAAACACGCCGTTTGCCGCCCGCTGTTCCGCTTCGGTCATCTGATGGCCGTGCGAGTGAGCAAACAGCTGGCCGCTGACCAGCAGCGCCCCCAGAGTCATGGCAAATTTCCCAAAATGTGCAGCCAACATAATACCCTCATTCCGTTTTATAAGAATGCGAATGTTATATTATAACATTTTAAATCGCAACCAGCCCGCGAACGCCCTCCTGCTCCATGTTTTCACCCCGGCCGCGCTGGATAATGGTGCCGCGCGACATCAGCAGATAGCTGTCGGCCAGCTCGGCGGCAAAGTCGTAAAACTGTTCGACCAGCAGGATCGCCATGTCGCCTCGGTTCGCCAGGGTGCGGATCACCTGTCCAATCTCTTTAATCACCGATGGCTGTATGCCTTCGGTCGGCTCATCGAGAATCAACAGCTGCGGACGGCTCGCCAGCGCGCGACCAATCGCCAGCTGCTGCTGCTGTCCACCGGAGAGATCGCCCCCGCGGCGGTGCTTCATCTCTTTAAGCACCGGAAACAGCTGCCAGATCTCATCCGGAACCTGCTTCGCCTCGCGGGCGGAAAAACGCGACAGCCCGAGCAGAAGATTCTCTTCCACGGTCAGGCGCGGGAAAATCTCGCGGCCCTGCGGGACGTACGCCACGCCAGAGTGCACCCGCTGGTGCGGCCTGCTGTGGGTGATCTTTTTACCCTGCCAGATGACCTCCCCGGTTTTCGCCGGGATCAGCCCCATCAGACACTTCAGCAGCGTGGTTTTCCCGACGCCGTTGCGCCCCAGCAGGCAGGTGACTTCTCCGGTGACGGCCTCAAAGCTCACGCCGCGCAGGATATGGCTGCCGCCGTAATACTGATTCAGTTCGTTAACCTGTAACATCATCGCTCCTTAGCGCCCCAGATAGACCTCAATCACCTGCTCGTTAGCCTGCACCTCGCGAAGCGAACCTTCCGCCAGCACGCGTCCCTGATGCAGCACCGTGACGTGGTCGGCGATAGTCTCAACAAAGCCCATATCGTGCTCCACCACCATCAGGGAGTGCTTACCCGCCAGCGTTTTGAACAGCTCGGCGGTGTATTCGGTTTCCGCGTCGGTCATCCCGGCGGCCGGTTCATCCAGCAGCAGCAGGTGCGGGTCCTGTACCAGAAGCATACCGATTTCCAGAAACTGTTTTTGCCCGTGCGAAAGCAGCCCGGCGCGGCGGTCGCGCTCGCTGCTAAGGCGCAGCAAAACCAGCATCTCATCGATGCGGTCGCGCTGTTCACCGTTGAGTTTTGCCCGCAGGCTCGCCCAGACGGATTTATCGGTTTTCATGGCGATCTCCAGGTTTTCCCACACCGTCAGCGCTTCAAAAACCGTGGGTTTCTGGAATTTACGCCCGATCCCCTGGCGGGCAATGGCCGCAGGCTCCAGCGTGGTCAGGTCGATGGACTGATCGTAAATCGCCCTCCCGCTCTTTGGCCGAGTTTTACCTGTGATAACGTCCATCAGCGTGGTTTTACCGGCGCCGTTAGGGCCAATCACGCAGCGCAGCTCGCCCACGCCGATATTCAGCGACAGATCGGTCAGGGCCTGAAAGCCGTCAAAATTGACGTTAATGGCCTCAAGCTGCAGCACCGGGTCGGTCTGTTCACGGTAACGATCGCCCGGCAACTGGCGGGTAAATAACCCTTCGGCTGGCTGCATTATTTCTCTCCCTTTCGAAACAGACCGTAGACGCCGCGCGGTAAAAACAGCGTGACGGCGATGAAAATCAGCCCCAGGAACAGCTGCCAGTATTCCGGCATCGCGACGGTGAAGAAACTCTTGGCGCCGTTCACCAGCGCCGCGCCAATCACCGGCCCGACCAGCGTGCCGCGCCCGCCCAGCGCTACCCAGATCGCGGCTTCAATCGAGTTGGTCGGCGACATTTCACCGGGGTTGATAATGCCCACCTGCGGGACGTACAGCGCCCCCGCCAGGCCGCACAGCACGGCGGACAGCGTCCATACCAGCAGCTTGAACCCGCGCGGATCGTAGCCGCAAAACGTCAGGCGGTTTTCGGCGTCGCGAACGGCGGTCAGGATGCGGCCAAACTTGCTCTTCGCCAGCGCAAATCCGGTGCCTAACGCCAGGAGCAGCAACAGCACGGTCGCCAGAAACAGCGCGATACGGGTGGTCGTTTCCGTTACCGAAAACCCGAGCAGCGTGGTGAAGCCGGTAAAGCCGTTATTGCCGCCAAAACCGGTTTCGTTGCGAAAGAACAGCAGCATCCCGGCATAGGTCAGCGCCTGGGTCATAATCGAGAAGTAGACCCCTTTGATTTTTGAGCGGAAGGCGAACCAGCCGAACACCAGCGCCAGCAGGCCCGGTACCATCACAATCAGCACCAGCGCCCAGGCAAAATGCTGGGTTCCCCACCAGAACCACGGCAGCTCGCTCCAGGAGAGAAACGACATAAACGCGGGAAGACCGTCACCCGCAGCCTGGCGCATCAGGTACATGCCCATCGCGTAGCCGCCCAGAGCGAAGAAGATACCGTGCCCGAGAGAGAGCATCCCGGCGTAGCCCCACACCAGATCCAGCGCCACCGCAACGATGGCATAGCAGAGGATCTTGCCAATCAGCGTCAGCATCCAGGTCGACAGCGCCAGCGGATGCGTCGCAGGCAGTAAGGCGAAAAACGGTAATATCAGCAGACACACCACCAGCAGGCTGCCTGCAAGTTGCGTTGTGCGCGGCGCTTTGCGCGCCAGCGTTAAGGTCAGCGGCTGGCTCATCAGTCAATCACCCTCCCTTTCAGCGCAAACAGCCCCTGAGGGCGTTTTTGAATAAACAGCACGATCGCCACCAGAATCACGATCTTGCCCAGCACCGCCCCCATCTGCGGTTCAAGAATTTTATTGAAAATACCCAGACCAAACGCCGCGGCCACGCTGCCTGCCAGCTGGCCTACGCCACCGAGAACGACCACGAGGAAGGAATCAATAATGTAGCCCTGACCCAGCTCCGGCCCGACGTTACCGAGCTGTGATAGCGCCACGCCGCCTAACCCCGCAATTCCTGAGCCAAGCCCAAACGCCAGCATATCGACGCGGCCTGTCGGTACCCCGCAGCAGGCGGCCATGCTGCGGTTCTGCGTCACCGCACGTACGTTCAGCCCCAGACGGGTTTTATTCAGAATGAGCCAGGTAAAGAACAGCACCAGCAGCACGAAGCCCAGCACCACGATGCGGTTCCACGGCAGCGTCAGGTTGGCAAAAACCTGCACCCCGCCGGACAGCCATGCCGGGTTGGCGACCTCCAGGTTCTGGGCGCCAAACGTCATGCGCACCAGCTGGATGAGCATCAGGCTAATCCCCCACGTTGCCAGCAGCGTTTCCAGTGGGCGACCGTACAGATGGCGGATCACGGTGCGCTCCAGCACCATCCCGATGCCCGCCGTCAGGCAGAACGCCACCGGAAGCGCGATAACGGGATAGAGCGCCAGCCACTGTGGCGCAAGCCCGGCCATCGCCTGCTGCACCATCCAGGTTGCATACGCCCCCAGCATCAGCATCTCACCGTGCGCCATATTGATGACGCCCAGCAGGCCGTAGGTGATGGCAAGCCCCAGCGCCGCCAGCAGCAGCACCGACCCCCGAGAGAGCCCCATAAACGCCTGGCCCAGCAGATCGCCCCACATCAGTCGATGCTGGATCTGGCTCAGGCTCTCCTGCGCGGCGGCGCGCACCCCGGCATCCGGCTCTGTCTGTGCCTGGGTAAACGGGGTAAGTCTGGACTCCACGTCCGGATCGTCGGACTGCCCTAATAACTCGACGGCCTTGCGGCGCACCTCTGCCTGCGGGCTGGCTAGCTGGAGATTCGCTACCGCCAGTAAAAGCGCCTGACGTGCCACCGCGTCCGTTTCATCGTTTACCCGCTTTTCCAGAAAAGCGAGCATTCCGGGCTGGGCATCACGCTGAAGCTGACGGGCTGCGGCCCGCCTTTCTGTGACACTGTCACTCACCAGCTGATGCGTAGCGATGGCCGTGGCGGCCAGCACGCGCAGCCGGTTGGTCAGACGAACGGCTTTGGCTGGCCCTTCGGCCGCCTTAGCGTTACCGAGCGAGACCATTTGACCGTTGCGCTGCGCAAAGGCGTGCTTTTGGCTGTCGGTATAGAGGTTTTCTTTTTGCAGTGCCTGCAGCAGCGGCAGCCTCGCGGCGTCCGGCGCTTCGGCCCACTGCGTCAGCAACTCCGCCTGCTGGCTGCGGCTGGCGGCAACAAAACGATCGGCATCCGATGCCTGCGCCATCCCTGGCAGCAGTCCGGAAAGCCATACAAGAGCGATGAACATGCGCATGGCGTTCATGACGTTTCTCCCTGGTGATGGCTTAGTTGCTGGCGGTTTTCATCGGCTGGTCGGGCTTTTTATCGTTACCGGCGATGAACGGGCTCCACGGCTGGGCGCGTACCGGCTGTTCCGTCTGCCACACCACGTTGAACTGACCGTTGCCTTCGATTTCACCGATCATGACCGGCTTATGCAGATGGTGGTTGGTGGCATCCATGGTGAGCGTAAAGCCTGACGGCGCCTTAAAGGACTGGCCGGCCATCGCCGCACGCACTTTATCCACGTCGGTTGTGCCCGCTTTTTCCACCGCCTGCGCCCACATATGGATCCCCACGTAGGTCGCTTCCATCGGGTCGTTGGTCACCACGGTATCGGCGTTCGGCAGCTTGTGCGCCTTCGCATAGGCTTTGTAATCCGCCACGAAGGCCTGGTTGGTCGGGTTATCCACGGATTCAAAGTAGTTCCACGCCGCGAGGTTGCCGACCAGCGGTTTGGTGTCGATCCCGCGCAGCTCTTCTTCTCCTACGGAGAACGCCACCACCGGCACGTCGGTCGCCTTCAGCCCCTGGTTAGCCAGCTCTTTGTAGAACGGAACGTTGGAATCGCCGTTGATGGTCGACACCACGGCGGTTTTGCCGCCCGCGGAGAATTTCTTGATGTTAGCGACAATGGTCTGGTAGTCGCTATGACCGAACGGGGTATAAACCTCCTCGATGTCCTTATCCTCCACCCCTTTCGAATGCAGGAACGCGCGCAGGATCTTGTTGGTGGTGCGCGGGTAAACATAGTCCGTGCCCAGCAGGAAGAAGCGCTTCGCCGCGCCGCCGTCTTCGCTCATCAGGTATTCCACCGCCGGGATGGCCTGCTGGTTCGGTGCGGCGCCGGTATAGAAGACGTTTGGCGACATCTCTTCGCCTTCATACTGCACCGGATAAAACAGCAGACCGTTCAGCTCCTCGAAGACCGGCAGCACGGATTTGCGCGATACCGACGTCCAGCAGCCGAATACCACCGCCACTTTATCCTGACTTAACAGCTGGCGCGCCTTCTCGGCAAACAGCGGCCAGTTTGAGGCGGGATCCACCACCACCGGCTCCAGTTTTTTACCCAGCACGCCGCCTTTCGCGTTGATCTCGTCGATGGTCATCAGCGCGACGTCTTTCAGCGGCGTTTCGGAGATGGCCATGGTGCCGGAAAGAGAATGCATGATTCCCACTTTGATGGTATCGGCCGCCTGCACGCCAAAACTCATTCCCATCGTCACGACGGACGCGGATAACGCAAAGGCTTTTAATAAGGTACGACGCTGCATATTTTCACTCCTGAAAAAGAACGCTGTGCGAAAACGTCCGTTACGGCGTGGACGCGGAAAAAAATGTGTCAGCGAAGCAGGAGCAAAAAGGATGCCAGAATGGAGGAAGCGCTATTTCAGGAAGGGGAACGCAGGATGTAAAGAGAACGTCTCAGAATGGCACAGCGCTGCACTTTTATAATGCAGCGCTGTGGATGAGGCTTTACCAGACTTCGCTGGCGATCTGCGTGACCAGACGGACTTTGTCCCACTGCTGGGATTCGCTCAGGCTGTTGCCCTCTTCGGTAGAGGCAAAGCCGCACTGCGGGCTGAGGCAAATTTGCTCTTTTGCCACGTATTTCGCCGCCTCTTCCAGACGGGCTTTAATCCCCTCCGGGTTCTCCAGCTCGCCGTTTTTCGTGGTGATCAGGCCCAGCACCACCTGCTGCTTGCCCGGGCGAATGAAGCGCAATGGCGCGAAATCCCCGCTGCGGTCGTTGTCGTATTCAAGGAAGAACGCGTCAACGTTGACCGTCCCGAACAGCACTTCCGCCACCGGCTCATAGCCGCCTTCGGAAATCCAGGTTGAACGGAAGTTACCGCGGCAGACGTGCAGCCCGATGGTCAGATCGTCCGGCTTGCCTTCCAGCGCCTTGTTCAGGACGCGGGCATAGATGCGTGCCAGCTCATCGGCATCGTCACCGCGCTCGCGGATCTGACGGCGCTGATCGTCCGAACAGAGATAGGCCCAGACGGTATCGTCCAGCTGCAGGTAACGGCAGCCCGCGTCGTAAAATGCGCGGATGGCGTCGCGCCAGGTGGTCGCCAGATCGTCGAAATAGTCATTCAGATCCGGGTAGACCGTCGCATCGATGTCTTTACGGCCGCCGCGGAAATGGAGCACGCTCGGGCTGGGAATGGTCATCTTCGGCTGAGCATTGCCGCTGATGCTTTTCAGGTAACGGAAATCTTCGAGCATCGGGTGGTCGCCAAAGCCCAGCTTGCCGGTGACGCGCACGCCGTGGGCTTTGGTTTGTACCCCGTTGAACTGGATCCCCTGCTGTGAATCGTAACGCTCAACGCCCTGCAGACCGTCAAAGAAGTCGAAGTGCCACCAGGCACGGCGAAATTCACCGTCGGTGACCACATGCAGGCCGCACGCACACTGCTGCTCAACGACGTGGCGAATGGCATCATCCTCTACCGCGCGAAGCTGTCCGGCGTCAATTTCGCCGCTGGCGAACTTCAGGCGAGCCTCTTTGATGGCATCCGGGCGTAAAAAACTGCCGACTACATCGGCGCGGTACGGGGCGTGCTGTCGTTGCATGGAAATCTCCTCAGTCTGCCGGCGATAATTGCCAGCAGTGATAATTCATCATTTGAATCTTTAGACTTCTGGATGTCTAAATGTCCAAAAAAGATGTCATACCTGTCCTGTTCCGGCAAACGAGAAAATTTCACGGGTGTTGAAAAAAATTCATCTTCACAGGGCGACGGCGGTTTCGCTGCTGGCAAAGGCGAACTTTTCATCCTCCCAGCCGGTGATCCCCCCGAGCATGATTTTGACCGGCAGCCCGAGGCGCGCCAGCTTCAGCGCGGCTCTGTCCGCGCCGTTACAGTGCGGCCCTGCGCAGTAAACGACGAACAGCGTGCCTTCAGGCCATTGGGCCATGCGCTCGGCGGTCATCTGGCTCCGCGGCAGGTGCAGTGCGCCGGGCACGTGACGGCGGGCAAACTGCTCCGGGCTGCCCACCACGTGCAGCAGCACGAAGTCCTGCTCATTATTGGCGATGGCGTGATGCACATCCGCGCAGTCGGTTTCAACGCTCAGGCGGCGCAGAAAATGGGTAACGGCTTCCTGCGGCTCGGCAGCCGGAAATTCAGTAACATAGCTCATGATCCTTCCTCATCTTTGGCGTTTGTGTTAACACTACTCTATCCACAAATTCAGCCCGTGAATGCGTTCGTTTATGCCAGAAAACAGCAAAAAGATGACAAACTTAAGACAAATTGCCCGCCCGCAGGTGGTCGTGCTGGCGTATGACGGTCTGTGTACCTTTGAGTTTGGCGTAGCGGTGGAGATCTTCGGCCTGCCGCGTCCCGAGCTTGGCGATGAATGGTATCGTTTTGCGGTGGCGAGCGTGGACAGCGGTGAACTTCGGGCAACTGGCGGGATCCGCATCGTTACCGATGGTGATTTAAGCCTGCTTGCGTCTGCGGACCTGATTGTGGTTCCCGGCTGGCGGGGGCTGGATTCACCGGTTCCGGACGCGCTCTGCGAGGCACTACGCCAGGCCAGCGCGCGAGGATGCCGGCTGCTCTCCATCTGTTCGGGGGTGTTTGTGCTGGCCGCTACGGGGCTGCTGAACGGCCGCAAAGCCACAACCCACTGGCGCTACATCGACGCGCTTAAAGCCCGTTATCCAGACATCGACGTGGTTGAGGATGTGCTCTACCAGGACGAAGGCGATATTCTGACGTCCGCCGGCAGCGCGGCGGGAATCGATCTCTGTCTGCACGTTGTGCGGCGGGATTATGGCATGGAAACCGCCAACAGCGTGGCGCGTCGGCTGGTCATTCCCCCTCACCGGGATGGTTCACAGCCACAACAGCTGAGCCACCCGGTAGCCCAGCTGCGGGAAAGCCAGCGTCTCGGCCAGCTGTTTGACTTTCTGCACACGCATCTTATCGAGGCGCACAGCGTCGACTCCCTGGCGCGTCGGGTCGGAATGAGCCAGCGCACCTTCCTTCGTCGTTTCGAGGCGGCAACGGGGACGACGCCCGCACGCTGGTTAATCAATGAACGCCTGCTGAGAGCAAAAGATTATCTGGAAAGCAGCAGGTTGAGCATCGACAGCATCGCTGAACAGACCGGGTTTGGTCAGGCGTCGACACTGCGTCATCATTTTCGCCAGCAGTTCGCGCTTTCCCCGGCTCAGTATCGCAAACAATTTTCACGTCCGGGTACTGCCCGCTGAGGCGTTATTTTTATGGCTACACTGGCATACGGAGCACCTGATGGTCACTACACACGTTTTTATCGCGGTTAGTCTTGATGGCTACATCGCCCGACAGAATGACGATATCGACTGGCTGCTGCAGCGCGACGATCCCACAGAAGACCATGGCTATGAGGCGTTCATCGCGGACAAAGAGTGGATCGTGATGGGCCGGGGTAGCTATGAAAAGGTACTGACCTTTGACGCATGGCCTTATGAACGGCCCGTGCTGGTACTCTCCCGACAGCTGGCCGGTACGCCCGTGCCGGAGGCGCTGAAGGGAAAAGTGCAGTTCTCTTGCCGCACGCCAAAGGAGGTGCTGGACGATCTCGCTGCGCAGAACGTTCATCGGGTCTATCTCGATGGCGGACAGGTGATCCAGTCATTCCTGCGCGAAGGGCTGGTGGCCGATATGGTGATCACGACCGTTCCTGTCCTGCTCGGAGCGGGAAAACAGCTTTTCGGAACCCTTCCTCAGGATATCGATTTAACGCTTGTATCAAGCCGCAGTTTCCCTTCGGGTCTGGTGCAGTCACATTATCGGCTGAGGCCATAAAACCATCGCGATGGCCTGCGCAAAAAAAAACCGCCAATAACTGGCGGTAAATGCTTGCATGGATAGATTTGTGTTTTGGTCTCTACGTCCCGACACTCCGTGGCCGGGCTGCGGATCCCTTACAACCTAACACCTGTTGTCTTAACGAACGCTAAACAACCTTATTAACCTGCATGGGTATTGATCTGCAAATAACGCATAAGCCCCTGCTCAGCGCTCTGTTTTGCGTCGTCATTAAGGGCTTCAAGATAAAAGGAGCGAGCGACACCATAAGGTGCTTTTTCAGAGGGATACACCGCAAACTGGAATGTTTTTCCTCTTGCCTGATGAGTACAATCTAATTCCCAGCGCCGATCGTTTATTTTTTTGCTGGAGCAGGCAACGCCACCATAATCGCTGGTTAAATAGGAACCCACGCGAATTTCCGCAGAACGAATATATTCTGGTTCGTCATTAGCTGCATAACGAATCCCCGCAGCGGCCACAACAGCAACCGCCAGAAGCGCAAGCGCTATTATTTTTTTCATTTAGAAATGACCTGTTCCTTAGCCAGAGACTTACTATTATATAAGGTTTATCCTTAATGCAAATATCTAATTGAGGTCCAGAAATGGTACTTTACAAAGCGTCATGGTTTTTTTAGGAAATATCTTAACCGTAATTCCGAACCCACATTATTTGACATTTTCTTTTCGCTAATTTTAATTTTTGAATAATAACCCTAAAAAATAATCGACATGATTATCCCGCATTCTTTTTCAGCGGTGAATCCATGATTAAAAAAGGGTTATCTTTCGTCATGCTTATCTGTGCGCTGTTTTCCGGCCAGCTTATGGCCGGGCACAAAGGACACGAATATTTATGGGTCAAGAATGTGGCGCATCAGCTTCGTCATGAAGCCGACAGCGATGAGTTGCGAAGCGCTGCGGAAGAGTCGGCGGAGGGTTTGCGCGAGCACCACCTGTGGCAGAAGTCGCGCAAACCGGACACGCACGTTCGGTAATTAGCTGCCCTTGCGTTTCGGCAGCGTTTTCATCAGATCGTCCGGACTGACGGACGCCACGATACTGCCGGGCTGCGGCATTTTGAAGATGTGGTTTTTCATCTTACCAATCACATGCATTTCACAAGGACGGCAGTCGAACTTGAGGGTCAGAACCTCATCGCCGTTTACCAGCTGCATGGGGGTGGCCTTCCAGCTCTTAATGTTCCCTTTCGCCTGCTTAGGACACAGGTTAAACGCAAAGCGCAGGCAGTGCTTGGTGATCATCACCGGCACATCGCCCTTCTCTTCATGCGCTTCATAGGCTGCGTCGATCAGCTGCACGCCGTGGCGATGATAGAATTCACGCGCTTTATGGTTGTAAACGTTGGCGAGGAAGGATAAATGGGTGTCCGGGTAGACTGGCGCAGGTACGGTTTCCGCTTTACGGCTTCCGCGCGGATACTGCGCCAGGCGCGCGGCATCCAGCATCTCTGCCGTTTCACGGCGGAACTGGTTAAGCAGGCTGTTTGGCACGAACAGCGCGTCCGGCAGCGCCACGCCGATCGCACGCGCGTAATAAATCGTCTGGCCCAGCTTCGCCACGCCATCCTTCAGGCTGTTAAGCGCTTTTTCGGCATTGTTTGCCACCTCGAAATGACCATCGAGCGTATGCGTCACGCTGATGCCGTCTTCGCAGGTCATGGTCAGAATCAGCTGCTCTTCCCAGCCGCCCAGCTCAATGTCCACGGCGATACGACGTTCGCTGGAGGTTTTCAGCAGCGCCTGCTGCCAGTTATGATCGAGATTACGGTTAAGCGCCGCGTTCGGCCGCGCCTTGTAGAGATCGGCGGGCATTTCATTCGGCCAGACGCGGTAGCGGTTCTCGCCGGTTTTCTCGACCGTATTGGCACGGAAGCCTACGACCTCACGCTTAATCATCACGTTAAGGCCATCTCCGTTCGCCAGCGGTTCCGTCACTTCAACATCAAGGTGATCCTTCGCCACTTTCAGCACTTCGCCCACCGGTAAACCGATAAACTTCGGTGAGTCAAACGCGCCGATATCCCCTTTACGGGCATTCACAAAATAGTCCGTGCTGCCGCGGTGGAACGTTTTGTCCGTCGACGGAATAAAGAAATGCTCGGTGCGGCCGGCCGACGCGCGCGCCAGGTCGCCGCGATCTTCGATGATGGCGTCCAGCATCTGGCGATAGTGCGCGGTGATGTTCTTCACGTAGCTCATATCTTTGTAGCGCCCTTCAATCTTGAAGGAACGCACGCCCGCGTCGATCAGCGCGCCCAGGTTGGCCGTCTGATCGTTATCCTTCATGGAGAGCAGGTGTTTTTCGAACGCCACGACGCGGCCCCGATCGTCTTTCAGGGTATACGGCAGGCGGCAGGCCTGAGAACAGTCGCCGCGGTTGGCGCTGCGGCCCGTCTGCGCGTGGGAAATATTGCACTGACCGGAGTAAGCCACGCACAGCGCGCCGTGGATAAAGAATTCGATCGTCGCGTCTGTCGCCTGGTGAATATCGCGGATCTGATTCAGGTTCAGCTCGCGCGCCAGAACGATCTGCGAAAAGCCGACGTCGGAGAGAAACTTGGCCTTCTCGACCGTGCGGATATCGCACTGGGTACTGGCATGCAGTTCAATGGGCGGAATATCCAGCTCCAGAACGCCCATATCCTGAACGATCAGGGCATCAATGCCGGCCTGGTAGAGATCGGTAATCAGACGTCGTGCAGGCTCCAGCTCATCATCATGAAGAATGGTGTTCAGGGTCACGAACACTTTCGCCCCGAAACGGTGGGCGAACGGCACCAGTTCAGCAATATCGCTCAGGCTGTTGCTGGCGTTATGGCGGGCACCGAAGCCCGGGCCGCCAATGTAGACGGCATCAGCACCATGAAGGATCGCTTCACGGGCAATGGCGGCGTCGCGGGCCGGGCTTAAAAGTTCAAGATGATGGGATTGCAGGCGCATACTTCGTCGTTATCCGTTATGGTCAAAATGGCGGCTATTGTAGTCAGAAGTATGCGTCAGCGAAACAGTTTTGCGTAGCGTCAGCGGGGATAATGAATCAGGGAGTGAAAATGCACCGTCCGGTCGCTGCTGTTGCGGTAGGCGTGCGGTTTATCGCCGGCGAAACGGACGCCCGAATCGGCAGAAATCGTCTGCCACGTGCCCTCAATCTTCATATCCAGCTCGCCGCTGACCACCACCACATGTTCAATCACCCCGGCCTCATGCGGCGTGGATTCACTCAGCGCGCCGGGTGCCAGCGTGATGGAGAAATAATCAAACCCGAGCGTCTCGTCCCACGGAAAAAGCGGTTTGACCACCATCGCCTGCTGCTGCGGGTCAAACACCGCCTGCCGGTCCGCCTCTGGCGTGATGAACGCGGAAAACGGCACGTTCAGCCCGGTGGCAATTTTCCACAGCGTCGACACCGTCGGGCTGGATTCATTGCGCTCGATTTGCCCCAGCATCGCTTTTGACACGCCGGTCTCGTCCGCGAGCTTCGATAAACTCCAGCCGCGCGTCTGGCGCAGCGTTTTCAGCGTTGTTGCAAGGTGTAGTGTGATGTCCATAGTCCCTCCTGATGGCGATCAGCATACCACTTGTACGCTATAGCGCACAGTGTTACCTTATATCGGACGTTATAACGCACAACGGAGTTTTCATGCGCCCTTCCTCTCACCTTGTTCCAGTCGCCCTGGCTGGTTTTGTCGCCGTGCTGGTCGGTTACGCCAGCTCGGCCGCCATCATCTGGCAGGCCGCCGCGGCGGCTGGTGCCAGCGCGCAGCAGATCGCAGGCTGGATGACCGCGCTGGGGATTGGGATGGGCGTCAGCACGCTGGCGCTTTCCTGGTGGTACAAAGCGCCGGTGCTGACCGCCTGGTCAACGCCCGGCGCGGCGCTGCTCGCCACCAGCCTGCACGGCGTAACGCTGCCGGAAACGATCGGCGTGTTCATCTTTGCTAACGCGCTCATTTTACTTTGCGGCATCACCGGGCTCTTCGCCCGTCTGATGAGACTGATCCCCCATTCGCTTGCTGCCGCCATGCTGGCAGGCGTGTTGCTGCAGTTTGGCCTGCACGCGTTTGCGCACCTTGAGGGGCACTTTCTGCTGTGCGGCAGCATGATTGCGGCGTGGCTGATCGCAAAAGCGCTGGCACCGCGCTACGCCATCGTGGTCACGCTGCTGGTCGGCGGTATCGTGGCATGGGCCGGCGGTGACGTTGTCACTGACAAGGTTACCCTATCTCTGGTAATGCCTGAATTTATTGCGCCTACGTTCACCTTCACCAGCCTGGTGAGTATTGGCGTGCCCTTCTTCCTGGTGACTATGGCCTCACAAAACGCGCCGGGGTTCGCCACGATGAAGGCCTCCGGTTACCCGCTGGCGGTCTCGCCGCTCATCATCGTTACGGGAGCGCTGGCGCTGCTGTTTTCCCCTTTTGGTGTCTTTTCTATCTGTATCGCGGCCATTACTGCCGCCATTTGTCAAAGCCCGGATGCGCATCCGGATGCCGGTAAACGCTGGCTGGCGGCCACCGCAGCCGGAGGATTTTATCTGCTGGCGGGGATTTTCGGCGGCTCGATTACCGGGCTGATGGCCGCTCTGCCGCTCAGCTGGATCCAGACGCTCGCAGGTCTGGCGCTGCTGGGAACTATCAGCGGGAGTTTATATCAGGCACTGAGCCACGAGGCGGAGCGCGACGCGGCCATCGTCACGTTCCTGATGACCGCGAGCGGCGTCACGATCCTCGGCATCGGTTCGGCATTCTGGGGGCTGGTGCTGGGCGGCGTGTGCTATGCCCTGTTTTCACGCGCTCGCCGCGCGTAGCTGCGAAGGCGTCATGCCCGTCGCGCTGCGAAAGCGGTTGCTGAAGTGGCTGGCGGAGTTAAACCCGCAGGCAAGCGCGATGTCCGTTAGCGGCGTCGCCGTGTTCTGCACAAGGGCCTTCGCTTTTTCCATTCGCCTCTGCATCACGTACTGATGCGGCGCCAGCCCCGTCGACTGGCGGAACATGCGGGCAAAATGGTATTCGCTAAGGGCGGCCTGCGCCGCCAGTTCAGCCAGCGTCAGGGGTTGCCCGAGGTTCTCTTCGATAAAGGCCAGCACGTTACGCAGTACGAATGGCGATAGCCCGCCGGTGACGACCGGCAGCTTCCACTGAACGTTAGAGTAGTTTTGCAGCAGATGGGTCAGGAGCAGCGTAGAGGCCGTACTCAGGGTGAGCTGGTTGGCGTGCTGCTGCCAGTCGCAGCCGAGCAAAAACTGGCGATACAGCGCGGTGATCTTCGGAGCGCTACCAAAAATGCGCTCGTCGAGCGTCAGCGAAAGCGGGCGCTTGTCCCAGATCTTTTCCCCCACGTCGCGCAGGTGTTCATCGGTGCAGTAGAGATGCACAAACGACAGGTCATCACGGATATCCCACGTCGATTCGCTCTCTTTTGGCATCAAGCAGAAGCGGTCCGGCCCCCCGCCGTTCTTCCAGCCGCCCGGCGTTTTTTGGTAGCTTTCGTAGCCGTCCGCCACGTACAGGCTCAGAGTATGGTGGTTACTTTTTACCGTTATCGTATCGTGCTTGTTGTACCACGCTGCCAGCTGAATGCCCGAATTCAGCGAGACGGTTTCCCGCAGGACCGCATTCTGTTGGCAAAGCGTTTCAAAGGTATCGTAAGCGTGAGACATGACCGTAAGCGCGTGATTGACTGGAATATCAGTCTAAGAAGAGTTGTCTCCCGTTGCCAGCCCCCGGGAAAGAAAAAAGCGCAAGATTTTGCAAGTCGACCGCAAGCCGGTGAAAGCCCCTGACCGATCTCAGCGGCATACTGCGGGCTTCCGTGGTTTGAGAAGAGAAAAATATGAACGCATTATTATACGGACTGGTGGTGGTCATCTGGGGAACCACCTGGATTGCGATTTTCCTGCAGCAGGGTCCCGTAGCGGCGCCCGTCTCTATTTTCTGGCGTTTCGCCGTCGCCAGCCTCACGATGATGGTGGTATTAATCGCCCTGCGCCGCCTGCGCAAGCTGGCGCTGCGGGATCACCTTTTTTGTATGCTCCAGGGATGCTGCGTTTTCTGCTTTAACTTCTGGTGTTTTTACGCCGCAGCCTCGCACATCAACACCGGGCTGGAATCGGTGATCTTCTCCATGGCCGTACTCTATAACGCCATTAACAGCTTTATCTTCTTCGGGCAGCGGCCGCCCGCGCGTTTCTGGACGGCGGCGGCACTGGGCCTGACTGGGATCGTCACCCTCTTCTGGGACGATCTGCTGGCCAGCGGCTGGAGCGCGTCGCTCCTGACCGGAATTGGCCTCTCCGCGCTCGGCACCTACGGCTTCTCGCTGGGCAATATGATCAGCATGCGTCACCAGCGCAAAGGCCTTGAAACCATGACCACCAACGCCTGGGCGATGCTCTACGGTACGCTGGTGATGGGCTGCATTGCCCTGGTCAGAGGCGACAGCTTCGCGCCAGAGTGGACCGTCAGCTACATTGGCGCGCTGCTCTATCTGGCCGTGTTTGGTTCGGTGATTGCCTTTGGCGCCTACTTCACGCTGGTGGGACGTATCGGTCCGGGCAAAGCGGCCTACAGTACGCTGCTCTTCCCGCTGGTGGCGCTGTCCATCTCTACGGTGTATGAAGGCTACGTCTGGCATATCAACGGTATCGTGGGGTTATTGCTGATTCTGGGGGGAAATATGGTGATGTTTACCAAACCAGAAACCTGGTTCAGACGCTTACGAACGGCGTAAATAAAAAGGCCTGCATTACGCAGGCCGTTTTATTTTATTTCGCGGTCTTTTTCACATCAAACATGGTGGCGTCCGTCGCCATGTCATCAACAACCTGCTTCAGGGTTGCAAACGTCATCGGCGTACTTTCGTTGTTCAGATCTTTACCTTCGCCTTTACGCACCACCTTCATGACCGGTTTGTTGGTGGCCGCATCGATCAGTTCGCCTTCAAAGAAGAGATGCGTATCCATGGTGCGATGCCCGGTTGCCATCTGCGTACCGGCTACCACCAGCGCGACCGGCACCACTTCATAGAACTGCAGACCTTCTTTCTGCGAACTCACCCCGGTAATTGCACCGCGGAAAATCAGGCTGTGTTTACCCGGCGTGGTCACGACTGGCTTACGGGTACCAATAGCAGTTTTCATTTTGTTATTGGTGTAATTCAACAGCTCATCAAGCGTTTTTTGACCAATTTGAGTGGTCGGTTTAGGCGCGGGATAATAAGTAATCGGCGTCCAGAGAATACTGTCGTAATTAGCTTCGTTATAAGAAGGATCAACCCAACGCAGCGTTGGTTTACCCGTCGCAGACGTCGTCTGCTGCAAGCCTGAATAGTCTTTTAAAAAGCCAGAATATTGTTCGGGAGCCGCGACTTTTGAAGAACAGCCCGCCAACGCCAACAGACCAATAAGCACTGCAACTTTAAAAAAAGTTTGAGTACGCATGATAGTTTTCCATGTTATCTGCAAGTATGCATTTGAAGTTATAGCAAAAGACCGACGGGTTTGTTGTGACAAAAAATGATGCGGAGAGCACAAATTGCGAAAAGACTGCCCGGAAGCGTGCCGGGCAGTGAAAAATTACTGATTTATATCCAGTTGCCAGAACAGATGTTTGCCAAACGGGTCAATTTCATAGCCCGTCACCTCCTTGCGCACCGGTTCGAAAATGGTTGAATGCGCAATCATCACCGCCGGCATTTGATCATGCATCATTTGCTGAGCCTCTTTATACAGCGCCACGCGTTTATCGCGATCGGTGGTTGATTTTGCTTCCGCAATAATGTTATCGAAGGGCTTATAGCACCATTTCGCCGAATTTGAGCCACCGTTTGCCGAGGTACAGGTAAATAGCGGGCCAAAGAAGTTGTCGGGATCGCCCGTTGCGGTCGTCCAGCCCATCAGTGCGGCCTGATGTTCCCCGCCCTTCACGCGCTTAAGGTATTCGCCCCACTCGTAGGTGACGATTTTGGTCTGTACGCCGATTTTCGCCCAGTCGGCCTGAATCATCTCCGCCATGCGTTTCGCATTCGGATTGTACGGACGCTGCACCGGCATCGCCCACAGGTCGACGCTCACGCCGTTGGCAAAACCGGCCTCTTCCAGCAGCGCTTTCGCCTTTTCAGGATCGTAATCGTAATCCTTAAGCTCGCTGTCTGCGCTCCAGACGCCCGGCGGCAGCAGGTTCTTTGCAGCGGTGCCGGTGCCGTGGAAAACCGCATCAATAATGGCCGACTTATTGATGGCCATCGCCAGCGCCTGACGGACTTTTACGTTATCCAGCGGCGGCTTTTGGGTATTAAACGCCAGAAAGCCGGTATTCAGTCCGGCTTTGCTCATCAGGTTGATGTCTTTGTTCGCCTTCATGCGCGGCAGGTCCGCCGGGTTCGGGAACGGCATCACCTGACACTCGTTCTTCTCAATTTTGGCAAACCGCACGGAGGCATCCGGGGTGATGCTAAACACCAGCCGATCCAGCTTCGATTTCCCCTGCCAGTAGTCGTCGAACGCCGTAAATAGGATCCGCGAATCCTTCTGATACTGCGCCAGCTTAAACGGCCCGGTGCCTATAGGCTCCATATCCACCTTCTCCGGCGTGCCCGCTTTGAGCATCGCGTCGGCATATTCCGCAGACAGGATAGAGGCAAAATACCATGCCAGATCGGCGACAAACGGCGCTTCCGGATGTGCCAGGGTAAAGCGCACGGTGTGGTCATCAACTTTATCAATGCCGGTAATCAGGCTGCCAAACTCCAGACTTTCGAAGTTGGAATAGCTGCCGTTAGAGACGTTGTGATACGGATGATTCACGTCTTTCTGGCGCATAAACGAGAAAATCACGTCGTCGGCGTTAAAGTCGCGGGTCGGCGTGAAGGATTTATTGCTCTGGAACTTGACGCCCTTACGCAGATGGAAGGTGTAAACCTTGCCGTCGTCGCTCACCTCCCAGCGCTCCGCCAGGCTTGGCACCAGCTCCGTGGTGCCGGGTTTGAAATCAACCAGCCGGTTATAGACCGGCACGGCGCTGGCGTCCACGCTGGTTCCCGAGGTGTATAGCTGAGGATTAAAGTTTTCCGGCGATCCCTAGGAGCAATACACCAGCGTTTTCGCGGCGACGGTGGAACTGACCGTGAGTACAGCAAGCGCCAGCGTTATAGTTGTGAGTTTGCTTTTCATCATTTATTCCTGTCTTTTTAATTCGACGGCTAATTAATTCTTTTGCCATTTCATAAATAACATTAAAGTGATGTGGCAAACACCTGAAAAATAAATAAGGAATAAATCACTATGGGCTCGCCGCTTTCCAGACAATTAACGCACCGTTTTTTCCGCTATCTCGCGATCACCAGCCAGAGCGACCCCAAAGTCAAAACCCTGCCCTCAACGCCGGGCCAGCACGACATGGCGCGCGAGCTGGCGCAGGAGCTGGCACAGCTGGGGTTAGACGATATTGTGATTGATGAATTCGCCACGGTAACGGCGGTCAAAAAAGGCAACGTGCCCGGCGCGCCGCGCATCGGCTTTATTACCCATATTGATACCGTGGACGTGGGATTATCACCGGATATTCATCCACAAATATTAACCTTTACCGGAGAAGATCTCTGCCTGAATAAAGAGAAAGACATCTGGCTGCGGGTTAACGAGCACCCTGAAATTCTGGCGTATCCGAATGAGGAGATTATTTTCAGCGACGGAACCAGCGTATTGGGCGCGGATAATAAATCGGCGGTCACGGTGGTCATGACGGTGCTGGAAAACCTGACGGCGGAACATCAGCACGGGGATATCGTCGTGGCGTTTGTGCCTGACGAAGAGATCGGCCTGAACGGTGCAAAAGCGCTGGACCTTAAGCGCTTTGACGTCGACTTCGCCTGGACCATCGACTGCTGCGAGCTGGGGGAAATTGTCTACGAGAATTTTAATGCGGCAGCCGCTGAGATCCGCTTTACCGGCGTAACGGCGCACCCGATGTCCGCCAAAGGCGTGCTGGTGAATCCCCTGCTGATGGCGACTGACTACATCAACCATTTTGACCGCCAGCAAACGCCGGAGTGCACCGAGGGGCGTGAGGGCTATATCTGGTTTAACGGCATTCAGGCCGGGCAAAACGAGGCCATTCTTAAGGCCAATATCCGCGACTTTGACAAGGACAACTTTGCTGCCCGCAAGCAGCAAATTGCCGACGTTGCCGCGCTGATTGCCGCCCAACATCCAACGGCCAGGGTGGACTATCGCATTGAAGATACCTACAGCAATATCAGCAATGCGATTGGTGAAGACAGGCGCGCCATCGATCTGATGTTCGAGGCGATGGAATCACTCGGCATCACGCCGAAGCCGACGCCCATGCGCGGCGGTACCGACGGCGCGGCGCTCTCGGCAAAAGGGCTGCTCACGCCGAACTTCTTCACCGGCGCGCATAACTTCCACTCGAAGTTTGAATTCCTGCCGCTGTCGTCGTTCGAGGCGTCTTACAACACCGCCCTGCAGATCTGCCTGCTTGCTGCCCGCTAAGCGGGCTTGCGCGCCAGCATCGTGGCAAAGCGCAGCTTGATGCGGTTGCCGTTTTCGTCGGTGCGGTGCAGTTCGCCAACGTCTTCGTTGTATTTGAGCAACTCCCAGCCTTCGTAGTAGTTGCTCAGCTCACCGCTTTTGAACGCAAACGGGAAGCCGACGGTGCACGGGTAATCCGCCGTATCCATCGCGGCAACAATCAGGTTGTAGCCGCCGGGCCTGGTGCAGCGCTGCATGTTGGCGATAAGTCCCGGGATGGTTTTTGACTCCAGGAACATCAGCACTACGGTGGAGAGAATAAAATCGTACTCGCCGTCAAAACTCAGGTTGTTGAGATCTTTAATCGCCGTGTGGAGGTTATCGATCCCTTCTTCCGCCTTAATGCGCTCGATATTCTCGATGCTCATCGGGTTCTTATCCCACGCGGTCACCTCGTAACCGTTGGCCGCCAGATAAAGGCTGTTGCGGCCGTTGCCGCAGCCCAGATCCAGCGTTTTACCCGGTTTAATTCTTGCCGCACTGAACAGCACCTCTGAATGGGTGCGGGTTAAGCCATATTTCTCTGTGAAGTAATTCTCATCAACGGTCATTATTTTTTCCTGAGCCTGCATAAGTTTAAAGTGCATCCTGAATGCCATTTTAAGGCGTTTACCGTCTGGTTGCCAGCCGCTCGAAAACCGAAAAATTTGCTACGTTTAGTTAAGACGCTTATCAGAGACCTAAAGATGAACAAATATCGCCTTAGCGACGAAACACGCCTCTGGCAATGGAAAAACGGCGACACTACCCGCTCCGTCACGCTGCGGCAGATTATCGCGACAGTGGATTTTAACGACGTGACGGTCGGCACGAAAGGCGGCTGGGTTGACGATGAGCGCGCCCTCGCGCAGGACGGAGACTGTTGGATCTACGACGAAAACAGCGTGGTGTTCGCCGGTGCCGTCGTGTCCGGCAACGCGCGCCTTACCCTGCCGTGCGTCATCAGCCACGATGCGCATATCAGCGGCAGCTGCTGGCTGGACGCGGCAGAAGTCAGCCACGGCGCGCGCATAAGTGACAACGTCACCATTCAGCACTCCTGCGTGCGGGGCGAATGCCATCTCTACGGCGACGCCCGCATTCTGCACAACAGCGTTATCATCGCCGCCAAAGGGCTGACGCCGGACCATGACCAGATCCTGCAAATCTACGACAAGGCGACCGTCAGTCAGTCGCGCATTGTGCACCAGGCGCAAATCTACGGCGAGGCGATGGTTAATTTTGCGTTTGTTGAGCACCGCGCCGAAATATTCGACAACGCCATCCTCGAAGGTAACGACTTAAATAACGTCTGGGTCTGCGACTGCGCAAAGGTCTATGGCAACGCCCGCGTGATTGCCGGTTATGACGACGATGCTATTCCGACGGTGCGCTACAGCTCTCAGATTGCGGAGAATGCCGTGGTGGAAGGAAACTGCGTCATCAAGCACCACGTTCTGATTGGCGGTCAGGCATGGCTGCGCGGCGGGCCGATCATGCTGGACGATAAGGTGGTGATCCAGGGACGCGCGCGGATCAGCGGAGATGTGCTCATTGAGCACCGGGTTGAAATCACCGATGATGCGGTCATTGAAGCCTTTGGCGGGGAGAGCATTCACCTGCGCGGCGAAAAGGTGATTAACGGCGACCAGCGCATCACCCGCACCCCGCTGCTGGGAGCGTTATAGGGCGTAGATCTTCCCGTAGATGTTCACATCGTCAAAGCGGCCATTCAGGTATTCCGCTTCCCGCAGGCACCCTTCCAGCGTAAAACCGTTACGCACGGCAACGCTGTTGCTGTGCTGATTCGCCACCCGACACTTGATCACAAAACGGCGGATCTCCCCGCGTTCGACGTAGTAGCGCATAAACGCCTGCAGTGACCGGGAGAGAATGCCCTGCCCCTGATGGCTTTCATCCAGCCAGTAGCCGATGTACCCGGCTTTGTTGGCTGGTTCAATCGTATTGAACGACAGCACGCCGACCAGTTCATCACTCTTGAATATCAAAAACATTTTGGCGTAGCCGCGCTGATGCAGCATCTGGTTACTTTGCACGTTGCGGCGGGTATCGTCCTCGCTGCCCACGTGCTGCGCCCAGTCAAAGGCGGTTTGCAGAAAGGCTTTGTTTTGGACGACGAGATTATGCAGATCGGCGGTGTAGCGCTCTTCGACGGCGCGAAGCTCGAGAGCGTCAGATACCGGGATAATTTCGGATTTTGCTGCGGTCATTGCCCCTCACCCTAACCCTCTCCCAAAGGGAGAGGGAATCGATCGTTAACGCATTATCCGGTCGTCAACGTAGTTACGTTTATCCGGCGCCGGCGGGAAATACTGGTACAGCCAGGTTTCACTGATGGCATCGCCCTGGCAGCGCAGGAACAGGCGCATATCCACCGGCTCCGTCGAATCCGAGGTTGGGTACCAGTCAAACAGGATGCGATAGCCGTCAAACGGCTCAACGTAGAGGATCTCAACCTGCTTCGCTTCTCCGCTGGAGAGCGTAATCACCGGCTCGATGCCTTTTGGCGCAGCGGCCTTGAGGTCGCCACCGACGAAGTCGATAGCAAAGCGACGGGCCCACACTTTCGGGTAATTTTCGCCCGGTGCCCAGCCTTCCGGGAAGCCGCCCATGCCGGTACGGGTGGCGAAGACGTTGGCCAGCGGAGAACGCACCGGCGGCATGGCGCTCCAGTACAGACGATATTTAAAGTCCAGCTCGTCGCCCGCCTTCACCGCTTTTTCCGGCTGCCAGAAGCAGACCACGTTATCCAGCGTTTCGCCGGTGGTCGGGATCTCCATCAGGCCAACCGCGCCTTTACCCCAGTCGTTACGCGGTTCAACCCACAGGCTCGGGCGTTTGTTATACCAGCCCATCACGTCCTGATAGTGCGAGAAATCGCGGTCGAGCTGCAGCAGGCCGAACCCTTTCGGGTTTTTGTCCATATAGGCGTTAAACTGCAGCTTCTGCGGGTTGTTCAGCGGACGACAGATCCACTCCCCGTTGCCGCGCCACATTGCCAGGCGGTCGGAGTCATGAATTTGCGGGTGAATGGTGTCACACATGCGGCGTTCGTTATTGCCGCAGCTGAACATGCTGGTCATCGGCGCGATGCCGAGCTGCTTGATGTCCTTCCGCGCGTAGAGATGGTTTTCCACCTCCATAATCACCTGGCTCTTCTCGCAGTGGATCACGAATTTATAGGCGCCGGTGATGCTCGGGCTGTCCAGCAGCGTGTAGACGGTAAAAGTCGTGTCGCCGGGCTTGACGGTTTCAAACCAGAAGGCGGTAAAGTCCGGGAACTCTTCCGGCGTGTCGGTAAAGGTGTCTACCGCCAGACCGCGCGCGGAAAGGCCGTACTGGTAGGTGTCATCTACCGCGCGGAAATAGCTCGCGCCCAGGAAAGAGACAATATCGCGACGCGCCAGCTCAGGCGCCTTAAAGGCGCGGAATCCCGCAAAGCCGAGATCGCTTTGCCCTTCAAGCTGCTTGGTATCCACACCCGTTTCGCCGTAGCTGAACAGCTCCGGACGGAAGTGGATCTCGCGCGCCATAGAGGTCGACTGGTCCAGCGAGAACATCCGCACGCGGCGACGGAACCCCATCCCCATATGGAAGAACTGCACGTCCAGCTGACGCCCTTCAATGTTGTTCCACAGTGACTGTTTTTCATCGTAGCGGATGGCGTTGTACGCCTGCGGCGTCATGGTTGCCAGCGTGTCCGGCAGCGGACGCGGCGCGCCACCCCACGGGGTTTTCGCCAGGTCATGCGCCATGGATTGCAGTACGGAGAAGTCGAAACGACGGCTCTGTCCGTCAGCAATGTCAGAGTCGGCAGCGTATGCCGCTTTGGAAAACAGGGAAGCAAGGCCAGATGTGCCGCTCAGGGCTGCCACTGCCAGCGAGCCTTTTAGAAAACGTCTGCGATTCATGCCTGGAAAAACGTCCTTATGGTCGTGTGAATGTGTTTCGCGCTCGGCGAAATGACGGCAAGAAAGAACGCACAGCCTAAACAAAAATGGTTAAGAATCCAATTGTTGGCCGGTGATTATATGAACAAAGTGAGAAATATTTTCTGTCGACCAGAACGGCCCGAAAGTGGTGTAAAAAACAGTAAATACACAAAATCATTCATGCTGGATCAAGGCGGCAAGTCTGAGAATCCCCAGGAGCTTACTTAAGTAAGTGACTGGGGTGAACAGACGTAGCCAACGCAGAGGCAGCTTGAAGGATGAAGTGTATTAAAAATGCCCCGGCGCGACATCGTTCGCCGGGGCTAATGAGGCGGTTATTTTACGCTGACATCGATACCCGGGAAGTACTTATCAGCGAGTTTAGCGATCGTGCCGTCGGCACGTACTTTATCGATCGCGGCATCAAGCTGCTTTTTGGTGGCCTCGTCGCCCTTACGCAACCCAAAACCGATCCCACTGCCGAGGATAGTGTCGTCAGACACCGGTTTGCCGATGAAGCCAAACCCTTTCCCCTGCGGCTTGCTGAGGAAACCTGCCTGCCCGGCCGCGGACATGACCAGCGAGGCGTCGATACGGCCATTCAGCAGATCGCCCCAGGCCATATTCTGATCTTTATAAGACACCACGGTGACACCCTGCTTTTCCCAGTGCTCTTTGGCATAGGTTTCCTGGATGGATCCCTGCAGCACGCCGATGGTTTTCCCCTTCAGCCCTTCTGGGGTTGCCTCAACCGCCGTACCTGCCTTGCCGACCAGCTGCGACGGAATACGGTAGATCGGTTGGGTAAAATCAATGCTCTTGCGGCGCTGCTCGGTGATGTTCATCGCCGAGTTGATGGCGTCAAATTTCTTCGCCACCAGGCCCGGGATCAGCGCATCAAAGGAGGTTTCAACCCAGCTGCACTTCAGCGCTGCCGCTTTGCAGATGGCATTCCCCAGCTCAACGTCAAACCCTTCCAGTTCGCCCGCCGCATTGCGGCTCTCAAACGGCGGATATTCCGCTTCCAGACCGTAACGCAGCTCGGTGGCCGCGAAGGAAGAAAAAGTACACAGCAATCCCATGCCGACAACTAACGCGCGTAATTTCATCTCATACTCCTCAGCGTGGTTTAACCCGACACAGGGCCTGGGCACCTGCCCGTAACGTCGCCTCATCTTTCGCAAAAGAGAGACGAATCAATTTATTATCCGTACCGTCCGCATAAAACGCCGACAGCGGAATGGTGGCAACACCGTACTCAACGATCAGCCGTTTCACCAGCTCGCTGTCGCGCTCGTCGCTGAACTGGCTGTAGTCCGCCAGCATGAAGAACGATCCGGCGCTCGGCAGCAGCGTAAACGGCGAATCGGCCAGCAGGCTGTGCAGCAGATCGCGCTTGCGCTGGTAAAACGCCGAAAGCGACAGCCAGGTTTGCGGGTCGACCATATGCTCAGCAAACGCGTGCTGCATTGGCGTATCGGCAGAAAACATTAAAAATTGATGCACTTTACAAATCTCGTCCATCAGTACCGCCGGTGCAACACAGTAACCCACGCGCCACCCGGTGACGTGATAGGTTTTTCCGAAAGAGGAAATAATCACGCTGCGCTCCGCCAGCTGCGGGTGCGTGGCCATCCCGTGGTGCGGCTCGCCGTCAAAAACGACGTGTTCGTACACTTCGTCAGACAAAATAATGATGTCGGTATTGCGCGTCAGCGCCGCCAGCTGCTGCAGGTCACTAGCGGAGAAGACCTGACCGCTCGGGTTGTGCGGCGTGTTGATGATGATCATGCGCGTGCGCGGGGTGATCGCCGCGCGAACCTCATCCCAGTTGACGGTAAAATCCGGCACGGTGAGCTTGATGGCAATCGGGGTTGCCCCCTGCAGACGGACAATCGGCGCGTAGCTGTCAAAGGACGGCTCAAAGTAGATCACCTCATCGCCCGGATGCACCAGCCCGCTAATCGCCGAATAGAGCCCTTCGCTGGCGCTGGCGGTCACCAGCACCTCGCTGGCAGGGTCGTACTGCGTGCCGTAGAGCGTGGCAATTTTATCGGCAATACGTTCTCTGAGCGGCTGCAGACCGGTCATCGATGCGTACTGGTTATGCCCTGCCTCCATTGCGCGGGTGACGCCCGCAATCAGCTTCGGGTCACAGGAAAAATTCGGTGCGCCCTGAGAAAGGTTAATCGCGTTATGCTGCGCCGAGAGCTGGCCGATAACGGTAAAAATGGTGGTTCCCACATCCGGCAGTTTGGAGCGCGTTTGCACTGGCGTTCGTAAAGTCATCCTCTTTCCCTTCTCATGGACATTGCATAACTATTCAAACAACATCTGTGCTGTCGGGACAATCGAATTGTTGTCATAATAGCCATGAGAAAAATGCATAGCTGAGGTGTTTTCTATGTCACGCCGTTCGCTCCCCCTTAATGCCATCGACGCTTTTTTAGTCACCGCGCGTCACCTCAATCTTACCCATGCCGCGGCGGAACTGTGTCTGACGCAGGGGGCCGTGAGCCGTAAGATTGCCTCCCTTGAGGCGTGGTTTGGCTTTCCGCTTTTTGAACGCCACGCGCGCGGGCTGCGCCTCTCACCGCAGGGTAGCGCGCTGCTTCCGGAGCTGCAGTCCGCTTTCGAGCAGCTGCTGTCCGTGGCCGACCAGGCCCGAAGCCAGCACACCGTGATCCGTCTGAAGGCCCCCACCTGCGCCATGCGCTGGCTGGTGCCGCGCCTGCTGGAGGTGGAGCGCGAGCATCCGGATCTGCAGATCGCGCTGACCACCACTACCGATCACAACGTCAATTTCAAAACTGAGTCTTACGACGCGGCCATCGTGTTCGGCACGCACATGAGCGCAGGCGATCTGCTGTTCGAAGAGGCGCTCACCCCGGTGATAAGCCCGGTGCGGGCGGGTGCTGCGCTGGGTTCGCTGACGTTTCTGCACCCGACAAGGGACAAGACGGACTGGTCGCTGTGGCTGACGAAACAGGAAGGTCCGGGCTTTGCCATGCATAAAAATCAACACTTCGATACGATGGATCTCGCCATTACGGCCGCCATTCAGGGGCTCGGCGTCGCCATCGCCGACGAAACGCTGGTGGCAGAAGATATTCACGCGGGAAGGCTGGTACGGCCCTATGAGACAAGCATAAAAACCGGCGCAAGCTACCGGCTGGTGCTGCGCGAAACGCCAGGCGAGGAAAATGGACTGGCGGCGTTTCGCGCCTGTTTGCTTAATCGAGGCTAACGTGGTGCTTCATCACCCGCTTGAAGAGGCTCATGCGGGCGCGCATAAAGCGGTTTTCAAGCCTGAAATCTGCATGTTTATTCACACCAATGCGTAACAGAACGTCCCGCCCTTTTCGGCACGCGGGCCAGTGCGTCGGCCCGGGCAGGATGTCGCGACGACCCGCGTCACGCGCAAAGCTCACCCAGTAATCCGCCACCTGGGCAGCAAACTGCAGATCTCGCTCATTGACGTACTGTCGTGAAGGCTCCACCTGACCGAGCGTATCGAAGACGTAGGGAACTTCGTTGCCGTGCCAGGCACCGTTGATGTACGTGGCATGTTCCGCCTCTGCGACATAGTCAAACCAGTAACGCCAGCACAACCCACCGACGCGCTGCTGGGCCTGCATCACCACGTAGCCCATCGTGGTAAACGCCATGTCGCGACACACCTGCCTGCCCAGCTCTTCATCGCCCTTCACGCCCGGGTAGAGCAGCTTAATCAGCCCCAGCCCGAAGCGGCGCTCCCGGCGAAGCTTCTGAATTTGTCCGGCGAGATCGATGCCAAACACCGCCATCACGCTGGCTTCATCGCTGTTGGAGCCAATCATCACCGGCACCGGATGCTGACGCGCGGCGAAAAAGACGTCAAGCATGGCTTCCGGCAGAACACAGTCTCCTGCGATAGGCGCCGGAGCGACGTTCAGCGGCGCGGTGAGCGGCCAGAACGCCTCGGGCGTAATGGCGCGCAGCTGCCCGGCGGTCGCATTTTCCAGCCCGAAATGGGCGGCCAGCGCTTCCCCTTTTTGCAGCGCCTGCTCGCGCGGCGTGTCCGGTAAGGTGTATCCGCTTTGCACAATCGCCTTGTGGAACAATCCTGCTGCCAGCGGAGAGGCCAGCAGCGAGAGCACGCTCCGCGCGCCAGCGGATTCGCCAAACAGGGTCACACTGGCGGGATCGCCGCCAAACCCGGCGATGTTATCCCGCACCCATTCGAGCGCGGCGATCTGATCCAGCAGGGCAAAATTATGCACCACGCGCCCTTCCTCGCCCTCCAGCGCGGGATGGGCGAAAAAGCCAAGATGGCCGAGACGGTAATTGATCGTGACCACAACCACGCCGCGCGTGGCCAGCGCTTTGCCGTTATACGGCGGCAGGCCTCCGGCACCAATCGTAAACCCGCCTCCGTGCAGCCAGACCATAACCGGAAGCGTCTCGGCCCGCTCTGCGGGAGACCAGACGTTAAGGTAGAGGCAATCTTCGGAAAACTGGCCCGGATCGCCGCCGCCGAGCTCCTGACAATACTCGCTGCTTTGCCAGCTTGAGGGCGAGAATGCCGTGGCCTCGCGCAGCCCATCCCAGCGTTCAGGCGGTTGGGGCGAGCGCCAGCGCCACTCCCCCACGGGCGGCGCGGCGTAGGGAATACCGCACCAGACGTGGACGTTCTCATCGGTTAAACCAGACAGTGCGCCCTGGCGCGTTTCAACCACAGGGGCGGAAGGATTTTGCATAACGACCTTAATTTTTCCATCACACCCCAGCAGAGTAACGATTTCAGAGCAAACCGCAACGCTGTTTACTGCGCGTTTCAGCCTCCTGGTAGAGCGTAAACTCGTCATACACCGGGCATCCCAGCGCGTCTTCAAACGCATCGCGGCTGGCGTTACCGTGGCTGCGGGCCTGGGTTTCGTTCCCGAGGTTGGACTGGAAAATCCCCGCGGCGCTGACCGGGAGGAAATCTTCGTAGGTGATCGGCTGGGCAACCACCCATCCGCGCTCGATCAGCGGCTGCGGATCGTCGCCCGGACGAAACGCATGCCGATGCGCTTCCCCGGCTGGCGTCAGGCGGTAGCGGAAATAAGCCAGCTCCTGACGGCGCATGAGCATTTCGCTGTCCGGGAAGGCGCTAAAGATCTCCCGCAGATGCAGCTGATGGGTCAGGTTATCTTTACCGGTACCGGCCTGGGCGAGGAGGCTATCGTACAGTTCACGGCCTTTCGGGGTAAGCGCCACGCCGCGCTGTTCAATCTCACCGAAGCGCGCGGTGTGGGTGCCTTTATGTTCACCGGCAAACAGCACCGGCTCTTCCAGCGCCTTGAAGCTGGTTTGACGCAATAAGACGGGCACCTCGCGACGCGGCGGCCCTTCGATCAGAATTTTTGGCTCGATACCGTACTTCGGCATCAGCTCCTGCACCCGGTCAATGTCCAGCGTGCCCGGCGTGAGGTGGTTAATGTGGCAGCCCGGGAAGCAGACCACGTCGGCAATCAGACGGTGCTCGTTGTGCAGCGCCAGATAGGTTTCCTGATCGACCGTCGCATGGCGGTGCCAGCGGAAGGTTTCTAACGCTTCCTGCACAAATTCGTGCGCCTGTGCGTCAGTAAACTGCCCTTCCGACTCGTGGAGGTCGATCAGTTCCAGGCAGCGCGGGGTGAAGATGTTGCGGTGAGACAGGATCTCCGCGGCCCGCTCGCGCAGCGCGACGTTTTCAATCAGCTCAAGACGCAGCAGCGAGGTAAAGATACGAAACGGATTCCGACACAGCGCCGCATCCTCTATCGGACGAAACGCCGTTGAGTGGACGGGCACCCCCGCCTGAGAGAGATCGTAATAGCTGACCGGGTACATACCCATAATGGCAAACATACGGCGCAGGGTTGAAAGTTCCTGTGCCGTGCCGACGCGGATCGCCCCGTGACGCTCCACGTTCAGGCGTGCAAGCTCATCGGCGTTAGCCAGTTGTTCATGTAATAGTGGATTATTTTCCAGAACCGCCAGGTTTACGTCCGCAACCAGTTCAAGCAAGGTGCCGTACTGCGGAACTTCCTGCTGGTACATCGCCGACATAGCCTGCGAAAAGTGTTCCCGAATGTCATCAGCCGTGATGGTGTTCGCCATGATGTCATGCCTCCAGTGAATATTACCTGGAGTGTAGAGAAACCCGTTCCTTCCGGGGGGAAGAATTTCTGAATTGTGATCTTAAGACGACAGTGGTCAAACCGTGTGCTATCAGGCCCCTGAACAGCGCCGAACGGAACCGCCCTTTCAGCCTGAACGCTTTTATCCAGGATTTTCCTTATAATTATTTAGGGTTCCGCTTTCTATCTATAAAGGAGTATTTTTTGGCTCTCTTCTGAGTGCAAATTAACCAATTCGAGTACGCCATTATTTTTATCCTCTTCTTTCAAATTTTTAGCTCGAAGTTAGGATTAATCTGAATGGTTGTTTACAAGTCCTTCCTGTCTATCCATATTTCCCTTTTAAGCGAAGCGCAAATTTACAAACATTTAAAAATAACGCAACCGCAAATAGCAAAACGCATTTGACGGATGACGCACAGCGACTAGAGTTATTACTCGAACGACGAGTGATACGGAATATTTTCGTATCGTACTGACATAACCAATATATGACTATGAGGTTTAATATGGCAGAGCATCGTGGTGGTTCCGGTAATTTCGCTGAAGACCGTGAAAAAGCATCAGAAGCTGGACGTAAAGGTGGCCAGCATAGCGGTGGGAACTTTAAAAACGATCCGCAACGCGCTTCTGAAGCGGGTAAGAAAGGAGGACAGAACAGTCACGGCGGAGGCCGTAAATCTGATAACTCCTGATCTTATTTAATACTCTTTTAATAAAACCAGAGAGCATGCTGCGGGCTGAAAAGCTCGCAGTACCCTTTCTTTATTTTACCGGAGCGTAATTATTATGAATATGAAAAGCGTCGAGGATGTCTTTATTCATCTTCTGTCGGATACCTACAGCGCAGAAAAGCAGCTTACTCGTGCGTTAAGCAAACTTGCCCGCGCCGCCTCCAGCGAGAAGCTGAGCGCCGCTTTTACCGCACACCTTGAGGAGACGCAGGGTCAGATCGAACGTATCGACCAGATCGTCGAGCAGGAAGACGGTATCAAGCTTAAGCGCATGAAGTGCGTGGCGATGGAAGGCTTAATTGAAGAAGCCAACGAAGTCATCGAAAGCACGGAAAAAAATGAAGTACGTGATGCCGCACTTATTGCCGCCGCGCAAAAAGTCGAACATTACGAAATTGCCAGCTACGGTACCCTTGCCACATTAGCAGAACAACTGGGCTATAAAAAAGCCGTTAAGCTTCTTGCCGAAACGCTGGAAGAAGAAAAAGAGACCGACCTTAAACTCACCGACCTGGCCGTAGGAAATATTAACCAAAAAGCGCAGAAATGACGCAATAATACAGGTTAAATAAAATGAGCATCAGTCCCAGGACAATTAAACGGTGCCATTTAGCGGCAGCCATAATATGGTTCATTCTCGCCATCCCTTCCGTAATATGGTGGAAGAACAGCGTGCTATGGGTCATTATCATCAGCATTTACGCCAATATTGTCGGCCATTTATCTGGCTACAGTGCCGCGCGTGCCGATCAGGCAGCTGAAAGTGAGACCAAATAAGCGAACCCCTAATGAGGATACAATGATGAATCACGTAGAACACTACCATGACTGGCTACGCGATGCCCATGCGATGGAAAAGCAAGCCGAATCTATGCTGGAATCCATGGCCAGCCGTATCGATAATTATCCTGATGTTCGCGCCAGAATTGAGCAGCATATTAATGAGACAAAACGGCAAATTACATTGCTGGAAGAAATCCTCGACCGTAATGATATTTCTCGTTCGGTTTTAAAAGATTCGATGAGCAAAATGGCGGCGCTCGGCCAGTCCATCGGCGGCATGTTCCCGTCGGATGAGATCGTGAAGGGTTCGATCAGCGGCTATGTTTTCGAACAGTTTGAAATAGCCTGTTATACCTCCCTGCTCGCGGCGGCTAAGAAAGCAGGCGACACGGCCTCGGTACCTGCCATCGAGACGATTCTGGCCGAAGAACGCGAAATGGCCGACTGGCTGATTCGCCATATTCCGCAGACCACGGAACAGTTCCTGCTGCGTTCAGACGCATCGGGCGTCGAAGCAAAAAAATAATCAGGGAGAATCGCCATGTTCCGACACGTCAAACAGCTGCAATATACGGTTCGCGTTGCCGAACCGAACCCAGGCCTCGCCAACCTTTTACTGGAACAGTTCGGTGGGCCTCAGGGCGAACTGGCTGCCGCCTGCCGGTACTTTACGCAAGGATTGAGCGATGACGATCCGGGCCGTAAAGATATGCTGATGGATATCGCGACCGAGGAGCTAAGCCACCTCGAAATCATCGGTACCCTGGTCGGCATGCTGAATAAAGGTGCCAAAGGCGCGCTGGCGGAAGGGGTGGAAAACGAGGCCGAGCTGTATCGCTCCATGACCGAAAACGGCAATGACAGCCACATCACCTCCCTGCTCTACGGTGGCGGCACCCCGCTCACTAACTCGGCGGGCGTGCCCTGGACGGCGGCCTACGTCGACACCATCGGCGAGCCGACGGCGGACCTGCGCTCAAACGTGGCAGCAGAGGCCAGAGCGAAAATCATCTATGAACGGCTGATCAACGTGACCGACGATCCCGGCGTAAAGGATGCGCTGGCGTTTCTGATGACGCGCGAGGCGGCGCACCAGCTCTCCTTTGAGAAGGCGCTGCAGTCCATCCGTAATAATTTCCCACCGGGAAAATTGCCGCCAATCGAGGAATTCACCAACAAGTACTACAATATGTCTGAAGGTGGAGAGGTTCGCGGAAGCTGGAACAGCGATAAACATTTCGATTACGTTGAGTCCCCCCAACCTGCGGTTGACGGCGGCGATGGCAGCGCAAGCGTCACGCTCACGACCGAACAGGCAACCCTGGTCAAGGCGATGTCTGCCCGCACGAAGTCCGATCCACATTCTGACCCGCTGACCGGTGCCGAGCTGGGTGCCGGTAAGACTAAACCGTAATCGGTTTTGCCGGGCAGCCATAAACTGCCCGGCAATTCTCGTGCCCCATCGTTTCAGAGGTACGGACCATGTTCGAACTCGACGCGTTCCATCTGGCCAGAATTCAGTTCGCTTTTACCGTCTCGTTTCATATCCTTTTTCCTGCGATCACCATCGGCCTCGCCAGCTATCTGGTGGTGCTGGAGGGCATGTGGCTGCGCACCAAAAACGACGTCTGGCGATCGTTGTACCATTTCTGGCTCAAGATATTTGCCGTTAACTTCGGGATGGGTGTCGTTTCCGGCCTGGTCATGGCGTACCAGTTTGGCACCAACTGGAGCGGGTTCTCACAGTTCGCGGGCAGTATTACCGGCCCCCTTCTGACCTATGAAGTGTTAACCGCCTTCTTCCTTGAAGCCGGTTTCCTTGGCGTCATGATGTTCGGCTGGAATAAGGTCGGCCCGGGCCTGCACTTCTTTTCTACCTGCATGGTGGCGCTCGGCACGCTGATGTCGACCTTCTGGATCCTCGCGTCCAACAGCTGGATGCATACGCCGCAGGGCTTCACTATCGAGAACGGACAGGTTATCCCGCAGGACTGGCTGGCGATCGTCTTTAATCCCTCCTTCCCTTACCGCCTGATTCATATGGCTATCGCCGCGTTTCTGAGCAGCGCGCTGTTTGTCGGCGCGTCGGGCGCATGGCACCTGCTGCGCGGTAACGATACCCCCGCCGTCCGCACCATGTTTTCCATGGCGATGTGGATGGCGCTGCTGGTCGCTCCCATCCAGGCGGTCGTGGGCGATATGCACGGCCTGAACACGCTAGAGCATCAGCCGGCCAAAATTGCCGCCATTGAGGGACACTGGGAAAATCCGCCGGGCGAGGCCACCCCGCTGCTGCTGTTTGGCCTGCCGGATATGGAGGAGGAGCGCACCAAATACGGTCTGGAGATCCCCGCGCTTGGCAGCCTTATCCTGACCCACAGTCTGGATAAGCAGGTCCCGGCGCTGAAGGATTTTCCGAAAGAAGATCGCCCTAATTCGACCATCGTCTTCTGGTCGTTCCGCGTCATGGTCGGGATGGGGCTGCTGATGATTACCCTCGGGCTGATTAGCGTCTGGCTGCGCTATCGTCATCGACTTTTCCACTCTCGCCCGTTCCACTGGTTTGCCCTCTGCATGGGGCCTGCCGGGCTGCTGGCGCTGCTCGCCGGCTGGGTCACCACCGAGGTGGGCCGTCAGCCATGGGTGGTCTACGGCTATCTGCGCACCATCGACGCGGTATCGCTGCACAGCACCCTGCAGATGAGCATCAGCCTGCTGGCGTTCTTCGTCGTCTACTCGTCGGTGTTTGGGGTGGGCTATGTTTACCTCATCCGGCTGATTAAGAAAGGACCGCAGCCTGTCGATACGCTGACGTCAAACACCTCGGGCACACCCGCCCGTCCGCTGTCTGCCGCTGAGTCTGTTCCTGAACAGGAGAGAAACTGATGGGCGTCGATATCTCAGTTATCTGGTTTGCCATCATCGTCTTTGCCACGCTGATGTACATCATCATGGATGGCTTTGATTTGGGCATCGGCCTGCTGTTTAACTTCGTGGGCGATGCGAAGGAGCGCGATGTGATGGTCAACAGCGTGGCGCCGGTCTGGGACGGCAACGAGACCTGGCTGGTGCTCGGCGGCGCGGGCCTTTTCGGCGCTTTTCCGCTGGCCTATGCGGTGATTATTGATGCGCTCACCATTCCTCTCACCGCGATGCTGATCGGCCTCATCTTCCGCGGCGTCGCCTTTGAGTTCCGCTTCAAAGCCACGCCGTCGCACCGCAAATTCTGGGATTACTCCTTTGCCGGCGGCTCTCTGCTCGCCACCTTCAGCCAGGGCGTGGTGGTGGGCGCCGTGATTAACGGCTTCGACGTTGAGGGGCGGCGTTTCGTCGGCTCGGCGCTTGACTGGCTCACCCCCTTTAACCTCTTCTGCGGCATCGGGCTGGTTGTGGCCTACACGCTGCTGGGCACTACCTGGCTCATCATGAAAAGTGAAGGCGCGCTGCAGGCCCGCATGCGCGAGCTGACCCGCCACGCGCTGCTGGCGCTGGTCGTGGTGATTGCGGTAGTGAGCATCTGGACGCCGCTCGGCTGGCAGTACGTGGCCGACCGCTGGTTTACCCTGCCCAACTTCTTCTGGTTCCTGCCGGTGCCTCTGCTGGTTGCGCTTTTCAGCGTGCTGATCTGGCGCCTGACCCGCAACCCGGCCAGCCACTCCCGCCCCTTCCTGCTGACGCTGGGGCTTATTTTCCTCGGGTTTAGCGGGCTCGGCATCAGCCTCTGGCCGAATATTATTCCGCCGCGCATCACCCTGTGGGAAGCCGCGGCCCCGCCAGCAAGCCAGCTGTTTATGCTGGTAGGCACGTTGTTGATTATTCCGGTGATCCTGGTGTACACCGCCTGGAGCTACTACGTCTTCCGGGGCAAAGTGTCGGATACTGAAGGCTATCACTGAGGAACGCTATGACCGACTGGCATACACGAGCCATTATTTATCAGATTGATACCGCGCTATTTTATGATTTGAACGGCGATGGCTGCGGGGACATCGCCGGGATCGCGGCCAAGCTGCGCTATATACGCCGCATGGGGGCGACGGTCATCTGGATCACCCCGTTTTACCTCACGCCCTTTCTCGATGAAGGCTACGACGTCAGCGACCACCTCCAGGTGGATCCCCGCTTCGGAAAGCTGGCCGATATCATCGCCTTTATCGAGCAGGCCCGCGAGCTGGGCATGCAGGTCATTATCGAGCTGCTGATCCAGCACACGTCGGACGCGCATCCCTGGTTCCAGCAGGCCCGCCGCAACCCGGCGTCACCCTATCGTGATTACTACCTCTGGTCGGATAACGACGAGGACGATACGCCCCCCATGTTTCCCGGCGTGGAAAAGAGCATCTGGACCTGGGACGACGAGGCGGGACAATACTACCGGCACATGTTCTATCGCCACGAGCCGGATCTGAACCTCACCTCGCCCGCAGTGCTTAAAGAGATTGAAAACATCATCCTCTTCTGGCTCAAGCTGGGCGTGTCGGGATTTCGCCTCGATGCCGCGTCCCACCTCACCACCCAGGCAGGAAATGGTGATGAAAAAAAGGGTCTGTGGATCCTGGAACATATGCGGCATCTTATCGAACAGCGCAATCCGAACGCGATCCTGCTGGGCGAAGTTGACGTAGACGTTGAGGCCTATAAAGACTACTTCGGCAATAACGACCGTCTGAATCTGGTGCTCAATTTCTGGCTCAACAAGTATTTCTACGTCAGCCTGGCCCGCAAAAGCGCCCGCCCGCTGCGCAATGCGGTGAAAAAGATGATCGTCCCGCCTGACTCCTGCTGTTTTGCCAACTGGCTGCGCAATCACGACGAGCTGGATCTGGAAGGCATCAGTCAGAAAGACAAACAGTTTGTCCTCGATACCTTCGCCCCTGATGAGGAGATGAACGTCTATCAGCGCGGGATCCGCCGCCGCCTGGCCCCGATGCTCAACGGCGATCGGAAGCGGCTGGCGTTCTGCCACGCGGTGCTGTTTTCCCTGCCGGGTGTCCCGGTGATGCGCTACGGCGACGAGATAGGCATGGGTGATGACCTGGATCTGGAGGAGCGCTACGCCGTCCGCACGCCGATGCAGTGGGCAGGTTCGCAAGGAGGCGGTTTCTCTGCAGCCGACCCGGAAAAATTTATCGCGCCGATTATCGACCATGGCCCTTACCGCTATCAGAAAGTCAACGTCGCCGATTCGCTGCTTCACCACAACTCGCTTCTGCACCGGATCATCGATATTGCCACTACCCGCTCGGAGTTCCCCGAAATAGCCGTTGCGCCCTTTCGCCTGATCGCAATCGATGATGACGCGGTGCTGGGGCTTTATTACGAGACCGACGAGCGCAGCATCCTGACCTTCGTCAACTTCAGCGACCAGCCGGTGCATTTCACCGCCAAAGGGATCCGCAACGCCACCTGGACCGCCTGTCTCGAGGACAAGCGCTACGATGACGCGCTGATTTGCGGTAAAACCGTTCAGCTCAGCCTTGGCGGCTACGGCTATCGCTGGTTCTGGACGCACCGTAGCGCGCTGCGCTGACTACGGTTTCCGGCGAGTTATCAGACGCGTCAGCACTATTCCCGCCACCGCGAGGGCGCCAAGGGCCACTTTCCCCGGCATGCCGGAGGTGACGGACGGCGCGCGGGTTTTCGCCTCGTCAGTAAAGCGGCCATGGATTTTATGCAGATCGTTAACCGGCTGGTCGAGGTAGTCCCGGCGATCCGGCGCGTTGAGATCGTCGGTCATCTGGCCTTCCCACGCCTTTTTCACCATCAGCCGGTCAAGAAAACCGGGGAAGAAAAATTGCCCGACGATTGACTGGATGGTGCTGCTGCCAACCCACAGCTCGCGCACCGGCTTTTGCGCCACCCTGAAGATGGCGCTGGCGGCCACCTCAGGCTCAAAGACCGGCGGCACCGGGCGCATCGCCCAGGCGAACTTGTTCCTCGCCCATTCGAACTGCGGGGTATTGAGCCCCGGCATCTGGACCATCGAAAGCTGAACCCGGCTGTTCTCATGCATCAGCTCGGTACGCACCGCATCGGTGAACCCGCGGATCGCCGCTTTTGCCCCGCAGTAGGCTGACTGCAGCGGAATGGAACGGTAGGCCAGCGCGGAGCCCACCTGGATAATCACCCCCCTGTCGCGCGGAACCATTAGCTCGAGCGCGGCGCGAGTGCCGTTCACGTAGCCGAGGTACGTCACGTTAGTCACGCGGCGGAACTCTTCCGGCGTGAGGGTTCGAAACGGTGCCAGCACGGCCCCCATCGCGTTGTTCACCCAGACATCAATCGCGCCGAGGCGATACTCAATTTCGTTAGCGGCATCCACCACCGCCTGGCTGTCGGCGACGTCCGCCTGCACGGCGTGGGCATTAACGCCAAAGCGCCGTAGCTCCTCCTGGGTAGAGTGCAGGCTGGCCTCATCGCGGGCGATGAGCCCCACGTCGTAACCCGCCTTTGCAAAGTGCAGCGCCGTGGCTTTTCCCACGCCCGCCGTCCCGCCGGTAATCACTATGACAGCCATAGAACCTCCACGTGAGTTTATCCGTTATTCCCGTCTGACAAGGTTGTCACCAGTTCAGCCAGCGAGTAATGCACCGCTTTTTCGACCACATCCTGACAGTCACCGGAGAAAAGCACGGTGCGGGTCTTCGTCTCGCCGCGTATGTTCCACGCGAAGCAGACCGTCCCCGCCGCCGTGCCGTCGTCGCCCCCTTCCGGGCCCGCGTAGCCGCTGATGGCGATGCTGATATCGGCCTGGGCGATGTCTCGGATACTGGCGGCCATTTCGGTTACCGTCTGCTCGCTCACGGCCGTAAACCGCTCCAGCGTCTCGGGACGCACGCCGAGGATCCGCGCTTTAGCTTCATCGCTGAACACGACCAGCCCAACATCATAAAATTCGGCGGTGTTTTCCTCTGCGCAAAGCGCCACCGAGAGCTTTCCGCCCGTGCAGGATTCCGCGGTGGTTAAGCGAAGCCCGAGATCGGTTAATTTGCTCGCCACCTTTTTCGTCAGTTCACCCACGGTATTATTGCTGTCGTGAAAAAGATTGCTCATCTTGCCGCCTCTTATTTCTCGAAAGGAATGATTGAAATATGCCCATTGCGCTCAAGTATGGCATATTTAATGTCGCTTATTTCCGTAATGCCATTATTTTGACGCGCTGACACCAGAATATCATCACAGGACACGTCAACTTTTTTCAGTTTATCGGCTAACGGCACGCCGTTCTCAACAAGAATAACAGGAGTGCCATCCAGAATATTCTCCACCGGCGAGAAATATTTCTTCATCAACCCGAATATAATATCGACCACCACCAGCGTGGTAATGGTAATCATCGCACCGGTAACGGAAAAATCCTGTCCGAGAAGCGCCTGCTGCGTGGCTTCACTAATTATCAGAAGCAGAATGAGATCGAAGCTGGTCATCTGCAGCAGCGCGCGACGCCCGGCCACTTTAAAGACCACCACCAGAAACAGATAAATAGCCAGCGCGCGAAAGACCATATCCATATCAGCCTCCTAGGGGTAAATAAATTGCCAGATGTTAATTTCCGGCTCGCTGTTGACGCGGATGACGGTGTTCCATTTACCGGCTCTGGAAGGTGTCGTGAAGAGTAACACGGAGAAACTGTCTGTTTTTTTCAGATTGTTATAGACAAAAAAGAGGGTCTTCCCGCGGCTGAACATAGCGTCCGGCTGCGGCCAGACGCTGCCGGGCTCATACGCATCGCTGCTCTCGCTGGTCATGCTGAGGACATACTTCCCCTCGTCCTGCACCGGAAACGCGAGCGCCATCCGCGTCTCTGTCTCCCGTCGTCCAAAGCGTTCATAGTCTATGGTGAGTGATTTAGCGGAATTCGTTTTGACCGTGTCGCTAACCATTCCGCTGGAAAACAGACCGGCAATCGCCGCGACGATAATACCCAGCAGAACAATAAAACCCACCTGACGAAACGCGTATTCAAACGTCAGCAAACGGTAACTCTCATCTATCCCGGGTAACTTTTCATTTTCACGCTTCATGGTCATCGTCACCGTTTCGCTTATTATCCGATAATTTTGATTTCTAACGCGAATGTTTTTAGGACTTATCACATTTGCCACATAAAGGAATAGCAACAATACTTAATAAGTCAAGACACGCAAAAATGAAGGATATCGGATGAAATTATCACTTATTTCCGCTTTATTGATATTTCTGGTTCCGGCCGCATGGGCAGATAATAACGGGGGTTTACAAAAAGGCGAAGCGCCACCGCCTCCCCACGCGCTTGATAGCGGATATCGCGGAACCGACGACGCGCGTATTATGACCATCAGGCAGGCAAAAGAATTGCACGATGGTGCGACAATTTCATTACGCGGTAATCTTATTGACGGTAGCGGCGATAAGTTTGTATTTCAGGATAAAACCGGAAAAATCGACGTTATTATTCCCCAGGCAGTCTTCGACGGCAGAACGGTAAAACCCGACCAGATGATCAGTATCAACGGTTCGCTTGATAAAAAATCATCTCCTGCCGTCGTCCGTGTTGATCGTTTGCAGAAATAATTCAGCGAAGCGTTAACGCTGCAGTTATCCATCAAATCTCACCCCTTGGCTTAAGGAGTCAGCTATGAGTGATACTAAACAACGTACGAACGCTTACCCGCAGCCCCCGTTCCCGGAACAGCCGCAAACGCCGCCGGGACTGGCATCCGAAATGCAGCCTGTACCCGACCACGGGGAAACAAGCTACAAAGGACATGGCCGCCTGGCCGGCAAAAAAGCGCTGATTACCGGCGGTGACTCCGGGATTGGTCGCGCGGTCGCTATCGCCTATGCTCGCGAAGGCGCTGACGTTGCCATTAACTACCTGCCCGAAGAGGAAAAAGACGCCGCTGAGGTCATCGACCTGATTGAAGCGGAAGGCCGCAAGGCTATCGCGCTGCCGGGGGACGTCCGGGACGAAACCTTCTGTCAGAATCTGGTCGAAGAAGCCGTGTCGAAACTGGGCGGACTGGACATTCTGGTCAACAACGCCGGCCGTCAGCAGTTCCGTGAATCGCTTGAGGAACTGACCACGGAAGATTTTGACGCAACGTTTAAAACCAACGTTTACGCCCCGTTCTGGATCACCAAGGCGGCCCTGCGCCACCTGAAAGCGTCGTCCGTTATCATTAATACCTCCTCCGTTCAGGCGGTGAAGCCTAGCCCCGTGCTGCTGGACTACGCCCAGACGAAAGCCTGTCTGGCGGTGTTTACCAAATCCTTAGCCAAGCAGCTGGGTCCGAAAGGCATCCGCGTCAACGCGGTTGCCCCTGGCCCTTACTGGACGGTACTGCAGTCCAGCGGCGGGCAGCCGATGGAAAAAGTGAAGGAGTTCGGTGGCGACACCCCGCTGGGACGTCCGGGCCAGCCCGTCGAGATTGCCCCGCTGTACGTCACGCTGGCCTCGGATGAATGTTCATTTACGTCCGGCCAGGTGTGGTGCTCCGATGGCGGCGACGGCGTGATCTAAACCGTTAAACGCCCCCCCTCCGCAATGAGCAATAAATGAACAAGGATGTTCGCTTTTATTCCCCCGCCAAAAAACATGTTGTAACTCAAACAGATCAAATGTTAAAAATATTTTGCTATCAGGTTATCAAAATTAAACAACTTAACTTGTCACCCGCATCGCTCTGTTTTTAACATCGCCTATGGAAAAAAATGGTCTGTTCAGTCAGCGCATACGCTTGCGCCATTTGCATACATTTGTGGCCGTCGCTCAACAGGGAACGCTGGGGCGTGCGGCTGAAACTCTCAACCTGAGCCAGCCTGCGCTCTCAAAAACCCTCAACGAGCTGGAACAGCTGACCGGTGCCCGCCTTTTTGACCGAGGCCGGCTGGGGGCGCAGCTTACCATTGTGGGCGAACAGTTTCTCACGCACGCCGTGAAAGTGCTGGATGCGCTCAATACCGCAGGCCAGTCCCTGCACCGAAAAGAAGAGCAATCCAGTGAGGTGGTGCGCGTGGGCGCTCTGCCTACCGCGGCGCTGGGCATTCTTCCGCCCGTTATCGGCCAGTTCCACAAGCAGCAGCGGCATACCACGATTCAGGTCGCCACCATGAATAACACCATGCTGCTCGCGGGGCTGAAATCCGGCGAACTGGATCTCGGAATCGGTCGCATGTCCGACCCTGAGCTGATGGGCGGCCTCAACTATGAACTGCTGTTCCTGGAGTCTCTGAAGCTGGTGGTTCGTCCCGATCACCCCCTGCTGCAGGACACGGTAACGTTAAGCCGCGTGATGGAGTGGCCGGTAGTGGTCTGCCCAAAAGGGACCGTTCCCCGCCAGACCGCCGAAACCTTGCTGCAAATGCAGGGGTGTACGCTGCCCTCAGGGTGTATCGAAACGCTATCGGCCTCGCTTTCACGGCAGCTTACGCTGGATTATGACTACGTCTGGTTCGTCCCCTCCGGTGCGGTGAAAGATGATTTACGTCAGGGAACGCTGATCGCCCTGCCGATTACCTCCCCCGGCCCCGGTGAACCTATCGGCATTTTGACCCGCGTAGACACGCCGCTTTCAACGGGCGCGCAGACGCTGCTGAGCGCTATTCGTAAATCAATGCCGGTCTGACAACTTTCGCCCTCCTCATCCTAACCCTCTCCCCAACGGGGCGAGGGTTCACCAGCCATTTTTCCACCCGAAGCGATAAATATTGCCTCAGGAAAATGAAGAACTTACAGCGACGCTCTGGTCCGGCTGTAAATCGCCGAAGCGTTTCCGCAAGGCCGGGGCGAGGCGCAGGGATGCGCCGAGAGGGCGTGGCCTGCAGGGATGCAGGCTCATGCCCGACCCGATAGCCTGGAGGAATAAGCTGAGGACAAAATTGCCGGGAGCAATTTTGGACAGCGCCTGCGCTGGCCCTGAAAGGGTGAGCCCCAGGGATGGGGCGAGCAATCCGCGAAGCGGCGATTTACCGCCGGGAGCCCGGGTTGCCAGGGCGGTGGCGATTGAGCCGCCCTGGCACGTTCACAGGCCATGTCGTTACAGAGTAGCAAGAAACATAAAGTGAACGGAATGACCACCACAGCCGTATGTTCCCCCTCACCCCAGCCCTCTCCCTCAAGGGAGAGGGGCCGTCTGCGCCCTAATCAATTAATGCGAAATCATTCATTAACAATTGCGTAAAACAATTTAACAGTTTTATCATAGCGACGAATTCACCAAATGGTTCGTAAATAATTTTACAACCCCGAATTCACCCGTATCAATCATTCTTCCCTCCGCATTTATTACCCAACTGGTACACACCCAGCACGACGGGGGGATCTTAAGGAGACAGAAATGGCATTTGGCAGCGCGCCACGTGGGATACCGCGTATCCTGCAGTGGCTCCTTGCCGGACTGATGTTGCTCATCGGTCTGGCAGTCGGCGGGCTGGGCTTTAAGCTCGTCACCGTAGGCGGAAACGGATACTTCCTGATCATGGGCGTGGTGATGGTGATTGCCGCGATCCTGATTTTCCTCAATCGCAGCAGCGGGATCGTGCTTTACGGCATCGCCTTTATTGCCTCGCTGTTCTGGGCGGTAGGCGATGCGGGCTGGGATTTCTGGCCGCTCTTCTCTCGCCTGTTTACCTTTGCCGTACTGGCCTTCCTCTGCGCCATCGTCTGGCCTTTCCTGCGCGCGGCAAACCACAGCGTTGCGAACAAGGCGCCCGCTTTTGGCGTCGCGGCCGTGCTCGCGGTGGCGATGCTGGTCAGCCTGGGCTGGATGTTTAAGCCGCAGACCCTCGTGGCAGCGAACGAGCCCGTTCCGGTGAAACCCGTCGCCCCCGGCGAGCAGCAAAAGAACTGGGCGCACTGGGGTAATACCACCCACGGCGACCGTTTCGCCGCGCTGGACCAGATTAACAAGCAAAACGTCCGCGATCTGAAAGTCGCGTGGGTTGCGCACACAGGCGATATTCCGCAGAGCAACGGCTCCGGCGCGGAAGATCAGAACACGCCATTGCAGATTGGCGACACGCTGTACGTCTGTACCCCGTACAGTAAAGTGCTGGCGCTGGACGTGGATTCCGGCAAAGAAAAATGGCGCTACGATTCCAAAGCCACGGCGCCTAACTGGCAGCGCTGCCGCGGTCTGGGCTATTTTGAAGACCATTCCAGCGTGACAACGTCACAGGCAGAGACACAGCCTGCGGCATGCCCTCGCCGCCTGTTCCTGCCGACCACCGACGCCCGCCTGATTGCCATCAACGCGGATGACGGCAAGGTCTGCGAAGACTTCGGCGACCATGGCACCGTGGATCTGAGCGTCGGCATGGGCGAGATCAAGCCCGGATATTATCAGCAGACCTCTACGCCGCTGGTCGCAGGCAATGTTGTCGTCGTCGGCGGTCGCGTCGCGGATAACTACTCCACCGGCGAACCGCCGGGCGTGGTGCGCGCCTACGACGTTCACACCGGTAAGCTGGCGTGGGCGTGGGATCCGGGTAATCCGAACCTGACCGGCCTGCCGCCGGAAGGCCAGACCTACACGCGCGGCACGCCGAAAGTCTGGTCAGCAATGTCTTACGACGCTAAGCTGAACCTGATCTACCTGCCAACCGGCAACGCCACCCCGGACTTCTGGGCGGGCGAACGTACCGCGCTGGACGATAAGTACAGTTCCTCCATCGTCGCCGTCGACGCGACCACCGGTCAGGTGCGCTGGCATTTCCAGACGACCCACCACGACCTGTGGGACTTTGACCTGCCTTCCCAGCCGCTGCTGTACGACCTGCCCGACGGTAAGGGCGGCACCACGCCCGTGCTGGTGCAGACCAGCAAGCAGGGCATGATCTTCATGCTTAACCGCGAAACCGGCAAGCCGGTGGCGAAGGTAGAAGAACGTCCTGTCCCGGCGGGTAACGTTGAAGGTGAACGCTACTCGCCGACCCAGCCGTATTCCGTGGGCATGCCGATGATTGGCAACCAGACGCTGACCGAATCCGACATGTGGGGGGCGACGCCTGTTGACCTGCTGCTGTGCCGCATTCAGTTTAAAGAGATGCGTCATCAGGGCGTCTTCACCCCGCCGGGTCTCGACCGTTCCCTGCAGTTCCCTGGCTCACTCGGCGGGATGAACTGGGGTAGCGTCTCCGTTGACCCGAACAACAGCCTGATGTTCGTCAACGATATGCGCCTGGGCCTGGCAAACTACATGGTGCCGCGCGCTAACGTGGCGAAAAACGCCAGCGGCATCGAGATGGGCATCGTACCGATGGACGGCACACCGTTCGGCGCGATGCGCGAACGCTTCCTGTCGCCGCTGGGCATTCCGTGCCAGAAGCCGCCGTTTGGCACCATGTCGGCCGTTGACCTGAAAACCGGCAAGCTGGTGTGGCAGGTGCCTGTTGGCACGGTGGAAGATACCGGGCCGCTGGGCATTCGTATGCACATGCCAATCCCAATCGGCATGCCGACGCTGGGCGCATCACTCTCTACCCAGTCCGGCCTGCTGTTCTTCGCCGGCACGCAGGATTTCTACCTGCGCGCGTTTGATACCGCCACCGGGAAAGAGATCTGGAAAGACCGTCTGCCGGTCGGCAGCCAGTCCGGCCCGATGACCTACGTGTCGCCGAAAACCGGTAAGCAGTACATCATCATCAACGCCGGGGGCGCCCGACAGTCGCCGGATCGCGGGGATTACGTTATCGCGTACGCGTTACCCGATAAGCAATAAGATGTGAAAAAGGGACCGAAAGGTCCCTTTTTTTTTGCCCGGTGGCGACTCAGAACGTCTCCCAGTTATCCCCGGAAACCGTCGCCGCCGGACGCAACGGCGCGTTCTTCGCCACTGGCGCAGACATCACCGCGCGGCCTGGCTTTGTACTGCTCAGACGAAACGCCCCAACCGCCTCGGTCAGACGCGCGCCCTGTTCTTCCAGAGACGCGGCGGCCGCAGAGGCTTCTTCCACCAGCGAGGCGTTCTGCTGGGTCACTTTATCCATCTCAGAAATCGCCTGGCTCACCTGCACGATACCGCGGCTCTGCTCATCGGACGCGGCGGCAATCTCCAGCATGATGTCGGTCACGCGTTTAACCGCTTCGACGATTTCATTCATGGTGTTACCGGCAGCCACAACCTCACCGGAGCCCTGGTCGATCAGCGAGACCGATTCGTTAATCAGGCTTTCGATCTCTTTTGCGGCATTCGCACTGCGGCTTGCAAGGGTTCGGACTTCGCTTGCCACCACGGCAAAACCGCGCCCCTGCTCGCCCGCCCGCGCCGCTTCTACCGCCGCGTTAAGCGCCAGGATATTGGTCTGGAACGCAATGCTGTTGATGACGGCGGTGATCTCGGAGATTTTTTTCGAACTGGTGGAGATATTGCCCATGGTTTTGACCACGCCTGAGACCATCTGGCCGCCGCGGCTGGCTTTCCCGGAGGCATCTTCCGCAAGCTTGCTGGCATGATGGGCGTTATCGGCGTTCTGTTTGACCGTCGCGGTCAGCTGTTCCATGCTTGCGGCGGTTTGCTCAATGGCCGCAGCCTGCTGTTCGGTACGCGAAGAGAGATCGGTGTTACCGGCGGAAATCTCGCTCGTGCCGCGGTAGATCTCCTCCGCCCCCTGACGTACGGTGCCTACGGTGTTTTCAAGCGAGTGCTGCATGGTTTGCAGATCGCGCGTCAGGCGGCCAATTTCGCTGCGCCCGGCCACGTCGTCCGGCATCGTCAGGTCGCCTTTGGCGATATTCTCGATACGTTTCGCTGCACGCTGCAACGGATTAATGACCGTGCGGCGCAGCACGACAAAGGTCATTGCCGTCAGCACCAGCGCCAGCGCAAACGCGCCCACCATAAACATCAGGCCCAGCTGCGTGCGGCTGTGCGCCTGCGCCGTCAGCGCATTGGCACGCTCGGTGCGGATCTTAATCGCCTTCAGCAGCACGGCGTTGTATGCGTCATCCAGCGGACGCGCCGTTTCGTTTTCGTGGTTGATAATCGCTTCGAACATGCCGTTTTTGGCGAATTTCACCATCGGCTGCATGCCCGCAATATAGGCGTCGTACCGCGCCTTGAGATCTTCATCCAGCGCTGCACCCTCAGCGGTACGCACGGCACGATTCATATAGGCGGTAAAGCTCTCCTGGGACTGCTTAATACGCGTTTCCGCCTCGCTGATGTTCTGCTTCATCGCATCCATCTCCGCGATACGGCTTGCCGCACCGGCGTGGATCAGATTGATACGCGCGGTACGCAGATGGTTTGAGCTGTTCGACAGCCCCATACGCACCTGAATTTCGGACGTGACATCCTGCTGATCGTTATCGGCCTGCAGCAGGAAATACCCCGCCAGACCCGAGCTCAAGGCGAACAGAAGAATAATGCCACCGAGAATGGAGGAAAACAGCGGAACCAGCCTGATGTGATGCAAGAAGCTCAGCTTGCGCTGCGCCTGCATCGAAGTAGTGTTGTCCATGACCGTCGACTCTCTTATAGGTAAGATGCGTAAAAACATGCGTGTTAAATAGTCATCGGCACGGTGGGGATTTAGATTACGGCTAAAAACGCCGCACTGGTCACACTTTAGAGAAGATTATTAAAGAAACGCCAGCGGTGAAAAACCGCTGGCAGAAGAGTTACTTGTCGCCGAAATGAATGACGGTACGGATGGATTTTCCTTCGTGCATCAGATCGAACGCGTCGTTGATCTGCTCCAGCGGCAAACGGTGGGTAATGAACGGATCGAGCTGAATCTTGCCGACCATAGCATCTTCAACCATACCCGGAAGCTGGGTACGGCCCTTCACGCCGCCAAACGCGGAACCGCGCCATACGCGACCGGTGACCAGCTGGAACGGACGGGTTTTAATCTCCTGGCCCGCGCCGGCCACGCCAATGATGATGCTCTCGCCCCAGCCTTTGTGGCAGCATTCCAGCGCGGAACGCATCACGTTCACGTTGCCGATACATTCGAAGCTGAAGTCAACGCCGCCGTCGGTCATCTCAACGATGACGTCCTGAATCGGTTTATCGTGATCTTTCGGGTTAACGAAATCGGTCGCGCCCATTTCACCCGCCAGCCTGAATTTCTCCGGGTTGGTGTCGACCGCGATGATACGCCCGGCCTTCGCCTGTACCGCGCCCTGAATCACCGCCAGACCAATGCCGCCGAGACCGAACACCGCCACGGTGTCGCCCTCTTTGACTTTTGCCGTGTTATGCACCGCGCCAATACCTGTGGTCACGCCGCAGCCCAGCAGGCAGACTTTATCCAGCGGCGCCTGCGGGTTCACCTTCGCCAGGGAAATTTCCGCGCAAACGGTGTACTCGCTGAAGGTGCTGGTGCCCATGTAGTGATAAACAGGCTCGCCGTTATAGGAGAAACGGGTGGTACCGTCCGGCATCAGCCCTTTCCCCTGAGTGGCGCGAACCGCCTGGCAGAGGTTGGTTTTACCGGATTTACAGAACTTACACTCGCCGCACTCCGCGGTGTACAGCGGGATAACGTGATCGCCAGGCTTCAGGCTGGTCACGCCCTCGCCCACTTCCACCACAATCCCGCCGCCTTCATGACCCAGCACTGCCGGGAAGACGCCTTCCGGATCGTCACCCGAGAGCGTAAACGCATCGGTATGGCACACGCCGGTATGGGTGATTTTGATCAGCACTTCGCCTTTCTTCGGCGGTGCCACGTCGATTTCAACGATTTTCAGCGGCTGGCCGGGACCAAATGCAACTGCAGCGCGAGATTTCATCATGTCTTCCCTTTTTGTCAGGTGTGTGGGTTTATTTTAGATAAGAGCGCAGCAAATGGCCGACTTCTGCCATGCGTAAGGCTCGCTGATCCGGCGTGGTTTCCCCCGTCACCAGCTCATCTTTGAGGTGAATTTCAACCATTTCGCCCATCAGGCCATTGGCAGCCCCGCGCACGGCGGCGATTTGCTGCAAAATGGCCAGACAGGGGTCGCCCGACTCCAGCGCGCGTTCAAGGGCATCAACCTGGCCCCGAATGCGGCGGACGCGAGTAAGAATACGTTTTTTATCTTCGGGTGAATGCGGCATACGCTCTCCTGATACTATAGGGGGGTATAGTACCTATTTTATCCTTAAGATGTAAACACTCTGTTTTTTATGGTTAATGCGCACTTCGGTAACGTTACGTATTACTCCGGCAGCGCTATCCCTGAAATCTCGGTACAAATATCAATGAGACGCTCCTGCAATACAACGTCGTGCGCCTGCGTATTAGCCGTCATGCGCTTCATGTGGTAGAAATATTTCCCCGTTACGTCAGCCGCAGAATCACGGCTGGCGGCAAGCCAGGCCTGGGTCAGGTGTGCCTGGTCCATATCGTCCGGGGCATGCGGCCCCCCCCATCTTTGTCGGCACCCAACCAGGCTCGAGGCTGTTACTACGCACATCACGCCAGCGACGCGCCAGAGCAAAAGCCAGCATAGCGTCGTGCAATTTGCTCTCCGCATAGGCGTCTGAGCCATTCCAGCGACGTTTGCGCCAGAGAATATCATCCAGGTTTGCCCGGGCATGATGATGCATACCCGAACTCAGATAGACGAGGCGCTGTGGACGTTCAATCAACGCGGTGAGGATGTAAGCCGAGAGCGTATTGATCGCGAAAACATGCGGCAGCCCGTCACGGGTCAGGCGATACGCTTCATTGTAGCCAACGGCAGCATTGTGGATGACGGCATCGAAGCGTCCCAGGGCGTTGACACGTGATGCCGTTTGCCTGGCACCTTCCATTGTCTCCAGGTCACCGACAACGACGGCTTCAGCCTGCGGTAAGGCGCGTTGGGCATCTTCTGCACGGTTCGCATTACGCGCGTGCAACACAACCTGATGTCCTTGTTGAACCAGCAGTTCGGCTGCCATCAGACCCAGGCCTGTGGACGAACCGGAGATGAAAATGCGTGACATATAATTTCTCCAGATTAGTAAACCGACAGCAAGCGCTGCCGGCTCGAATATTTATTCAGGATTGCTGCATGCGAGACGCGCTCGCAATCAGCGCCCCCAGCAGCGCACAGACCGCACCAGACAGATACACAGCGGCATAACTAAACTGACCGGCGATCAGGCCAGCGACTGGCCCGGCGATTCCATAAGCGACATCCAGAAATGCAACGAATGCGCCCATTGCGCTGCCGCGGTTGGCTTGTGGAACACGTCTTAAGGCTTCGACGCCCAGTGCGGGGAAAACCAGCGCACAGCCCAGTCCGGTAACCAGAGCACCTGCAAGTGCCATCCATTCGTTTGAACCCAACCACAGCATTGCCTGGCCTAGCGCTTCAACCACCAGTGACCAAACTGCAACGCGATAGCCGCCTATTTGGTCTGGCAGATGCCCCAGGGCGAGGCGAACGAAAATAAAACCCAGACCAAACGCAGTCATCACCAGGCCGGCGTTCTGCCAGTGATGTGCCGCAAAGTACAGCGAGGCAAAAGCGGTTAGTCCTGACAACCCAACGCCCTGCAGCATTAATCCCAGCCCTTCGCGCCAGATGCGCCCTACTACGCGATGGAATGGCAGTCGCGGACCTCCAGGCGATATATATGATGGGGTACAAAATGCAACCAGAGCGGCCAACATCGGTGCAGCAATACAGGCAATCATCGCCATTGCGAGGCTGTAATGCTGATATAACGCCATGCCAGCAGGAGCACCAATCGACAGCGCCGCGAACATCGCGATGCCGGTCCAGGACATGGACATACCGGCGCGCTGAGGGCCAACTGAAGCAATTGCCCAGGAGACACATCCCGTCACGAACTGACTTTCGCCAAAACCGGCCATCAGACGACCTGCGATAACAATGCAAAGGGTTGCAGCAGGCGATAAATCCGTTACCGAAGCCACCAGATACAGCGCCCCTGCTATCGCTGAAAGGATTGCTCCCTGGAGAGCAGAACGTTTACCGCCCTGCTGGTCTGTAACCCGTCCGGCATAGCCGCGGGTCAGGACGGTGGCCAGAAACTGGATGCCGATCGCCAGTCCCACCACGAGGTTACCGAAGCCGAGATGGCCATGGATGAACAATGGAATCACCGGCAGCGGCAGTCCGACTGCCAGATAGCCAAAGAAAAGTGCGGCAATAACGCCCCTTGCCGGGCGGGGAAGCAGGACGCGCGGGGTGTTATCCTCCGCGAACCGCTTAGTGGCGAGGGCTCCCATGTCATTATCCTTTATGAAATATGATTAAGAGGGTTGAACGGCCCGGTGTATCAGGCCGCTCTGTCATCAGGATGCTTTAAAAAGATCGATGTGATAGCCGCTGGCGTTGAGCAGGTAATCACGAGAAACGGTTATCTCTGTACTGAGCTCCGCCAGATCGATATCCACCAACTTGCCCGCACGTTTACGAAGCTGGCCGGCCACCATCACGGTATCCACATCAGACCGCTCTATCGCCTGCACGACGGTACCAATGACGTTGGTTACCGGGAAAACAGCGGCTCCGCTGGTGCGAACCATAATAATGTCGGCCTGCTTGCCTGGCGTTAGGGTGCCAATCTGGTCCTCCAAACCGGCCGCACGCGCGCCATTAACCGTTGCCGCTTTCAGGACGTCCTCGGCCGTGATGGGAGACGGCACATTGTCCTCACCACGGAAGCGACGGTAGCGCATAGCCGATCGCTGTTGCCCGAACAGAGCATGCATTTCCCCGAACATATCGCTGCCAAAGGCAGTATCAAGATCAATGCCCAGTGCCGGGGTCAAGCCGCGATCGACAGCCTGCTGGTAGGCAAAACTTTCATCGTCGAAGCCAAATAGCGCATCCGACCGTGGATTGACCGTGATGTTCACTCCTGAATCGGTCAGGAGCTTCCACGTATCCTGAGGAACCCTTGAACAGTGGTTGAAGATGTTATGTGTGCCCAGTACGCCCGGCGTGGCAAACTCAGGGCCGAGATTGGCGAGATCGCCGATGAATTCGGTCAGAATGCGCATGTCGAGTTTGCGCGCGACCTTCCACCAGTCAAGATTGAGCTGACCAAACAGACCAACGTGCACCAGGCTGTCATTTGTATTCCAGCTTCGCGACAGCCGCTCCAAATCCGCAGGCAAATGCGCCGACGAAGCTTCTTTATCCATTGCTGCACCGACCATATGTAACGCACGGATGCCGCTTTCCTTTAGAGCATCTAATGCTGCATCAGTATGCTCGGGGCTGCGCGAGTTGTGGCAGGCATCAATGATGGTAGTAATACCAGCGTCCAGTGAGGCAAGTGCCGTGAGCCTGGTACTCAGGTACATGTCCAGAGGACGATAATGTTTGCCCAGTTTCTCTGCGACCACATCAATGTAAGCAAAAAGATCGTCGACATTTGGCATCATGCGGCGCATCACGCCAAGCCACATATGGTGGTGAGCATCCACCAGGCCGGGCATTACAATATGGTCAGTTGCATCGATCACCTGGGCATCATCCGCCTGCAGATCCGGACCCACTGCTGCGATACGGTCGCCATGGACGAGAACATCGCCCACGGAGAGGTTGGGAATATCGGCATCCAGAGTAAGGATGATGCCGCCTTTAAAAAGAGTGCGCGTCGTTGTCATTTCGTATTCCTCAGGGTTAAGTGATGCCGTTCGTTGCGAGGTTTGCCCAGCCGGAGACAGGTAAAATAGCGCCCGGCAACGAATTGGCTGACACAATAGGTTGCGCACCATTTTTGATAAAGGTAGTTTTATGCAAATTATATTTGAATAAATTCAAAGGTGAGTCTCTATGAGTTTTGACGGAAGGCTACTGTCAGGATTGAGCGTGTTGGCCGCAGTTGTCGAGGCGGGTAGTTTCAGTCGCGCTGGCGAGGTGCTGGGACTGTCCGCTTCTGGCGTGAGCAGATCGATAGATCGTCTTGAAGAGAGGCTCGGAGTGCGCTTGCTAAACCGTACGACGCGTACGATGAACCTGACGAACGAAGGCCGGGCTTTGTATGAGCGCGCCTCGCCACACCTTGAAGGTATTGAGGTTGCGGCAAGCTACGTATCCGGTGCCGCCATTGCTGTACGAGGATCATTGCGTGTCAGCGTTAATCCAATCTTCGCTCGTTATATTTTGGCCCCGAAACTGCCTCTTTTGCGCGAACGTCACCCGGAACTGGAACTTACAGTAGTGCAGCAGCCTGACGTGGGGGATCTTGTGACAGAGGGTATAGATGTTGCGGTGCGTTTCGGACCACAGCTCCCCTCAACTATTTCTTCGAAATTGCTCTTTCAGACGCGCGTACTCACTGTGGCATCACCGGCATATCTGAAACGGCATGGTCGACCTGCGCATCCTGAAGAACTAGTCACGCATGAGTGCATCCAGTATATCGATCCTCGCCGCGGGAAACCGTTTGAGTGGGAATTCCGTCGCGATCGCGAAGTACTGGCTATTGATACTCATGGTCATTTGACGACAACCGATGTAGATCTGATGGTGCAATCCTGCGTAAGTGGTGTTGGCATTGCTCAGGTACTTTCACTCAGCGTCACGCAATTGATCGCTGACGGAATGCTGGTCGAACTTTTTCCGGAATGGCCAGGCGAAACCTATCCGCTGTATATCACGCGGCCATCTCGTCGACTGCCCCCCGCTGCTGTCGAAGCCTTTATGGAATTTTGCGCTGAAATTTGTGCAAATCATGAAGCGAACTGAAAAAAACTATCAGCTGTTGGACGTACTTTAGCGGCGAGCAGCTGATAGCCTCAGCGATACTCACGAAATTTGTCTGTTCACAAACATGACCCCATTCATTTATTCCTTATTCGATATTATTTACTCTGCCTCAACATGTACGCTGATATTCAGCCGTTTTGCTTCCATGGATATCATTTTTTGGGCAAGAACCATATTGCCGCCATGTACTTGATCTATTAAGTGTTGAACAAGAGTCATCATCAAATAATCCTTATTAGCCGGATAAAATTCGGTCATATCAATCCCGCTATCCTGCAGCTGCTGGTGCGTAGATCTCTCTGTTTCAGCAACTATTTCGGCTACTCTGGCCTGCATCTTGTCGATTTGCTCAAATACAATACGGTTTATGATTTCGATTTGTTCTGGCTTTAAGTCCTTTTCCATCATTACCTCTCATAAAATTTTGTAGCTTAGAAAATTTGGATTATGACAAACCTAATATAAGTATAGGAAGTGAGTCTTCATTCATCATTCAGCAGTATCATAGGTACGACGGAACGATTAATGCCGCACAATGATATACCGCCAGTCTACCCTCTCCATAATCAGCAAGATCGGTCAGGATTTTGGCCGTTCGGTGAGGCAAAGTAGGTCATCAGGAGGATGCAATGAACGATGCAATCAAAACGGCTTACCGCGAGCGCTTCACGACGGTGTGCGACTATATCGCCCAACATCTCGATGAACCGCTTACGCTGGAGTTGCTCAGCGCGTTAGCCTGCTGTTCGCCTTATCATTTTCACCGGCAGTTCCTGGCGTTTAGCGGCCAGCCTTTGTATCGCTATATTCAGTGGTTGCGCCTGCGTCATGCGTCCTGGCGACTGGCGTTTAATCCTCAGGATAAGGTGGTTGATATTGCGCTCGATGCCGGGTTCCAGAGCCCTGAATCGTTCAGTCGCGCCTTCAGAAACGCGTTTGGAAAAAGCCCGCGTCAGTTTCGGCAGCAGCCGGACTGGCTGAACTGGCACCAGCGCGTACCGAAAATGACCTTCCAGGAGCAAAAAACGATGGAAATTAAAATTGTTGATTTCCCACAGATCCAAGTGGCAATGCTGCAGCACCGTGGTAGCCCGGATCGGGTTAATGACAGCGCGGCGAAATTTATTGCATGGCGTAAAACCACGGGCTTATCGCCAGTACACGAAAGCAGCACGTTTGGCATTGCCTGGGATGACCCGGCAACCACACCCGCAGACGCCTTTCGTTTCGATATCTGCGGCAGTATCTCTGAAGCGATACCAGAAAATGAATTCGGGGTTTGCAGTGGCGAAATCGACGGCGGACGTTACGCTGTTGGCCGTCACACGGGGTCTCTGGATACCATTTCCGCCACGGTGTGGGCGATGTTTCGCGACTGGCTACCGGCCAGCGGCGAAACGCTGCGCGATGCCCCGGTATTTTTCCACTACCTCAACTTTATTCACGAAGTGCCGGAACATGCGCTGCAAACCGATATCTACCTGCCGTTAAAGTGACTATCTCTTATTGACCGCCATTTCTGCCGGGCGGCACAGCGCTTGCCCGGCCTACGGTTCCCTGCCAGCCTGCGCCAGCGTTTGCAGCTCATCCTTAAGCCAGCGCGTTGCGCCCCGCTGGCCGCTGCGTTTATGCGAGTAAATTTTCACTTCAAACGTGCGTATCGAAAACGGTAAAGGAAAAATCCTCAGGTCCGCTGCCGCAGCCAGCTTCTCAGCGGCAAAACGGGGGATCGCCATCAGCAGGTCGCTTTCGGCAACGATAAACGGCGCGCTCAGCATCGACGGCGTTTTGATCGCGATTTGTCGGGTATAGCCCAGTTGTTCCAGCCGCACGTCCAGAACGCCCTGCTTCTCATTCCATGGCGTCACCACCAGATGTCGGGCCGCGAGATAATCCTCCAGCGTCAGACGCGTCCGCCGCGCGTTGCCGATGACCACATACTCATCTTCAAACCAGTCGATCTCTTCCAGCTCCGGGTGCCGGATATCATCCTGAGTGCTGAAACCCAGCGCGAGATCCACTTCGCCCGCCAGCAGTTCCGTCAGCGCCGGGCTGTGCGGCAGATAGCGCAATTCGAAACGCAAACCCGGGGCAGCAAGCTGCAGTTTGTGCATCAGCGCCGGGAAAATGCACAGCGCGGTAAAGTCCGTAATCCCAATTTGTAAGCTTTCGGTACTGCTGGCCGGGTCAAACTCCGGCTGCGGGGTCAGCTCATGATTGAGGAACGACAATGCGGAAGCAATGGAAGGCGCAAGCTGAGAGGCATACACGCTGGGGGACATGCGATGCCCTTCCCGAAAAAAGAGCGGGTCATTCAGGGTGATGCGCAAACGCGACAGCGCATGGCTCAGTGCCGATGTGCTCATCGCCAGCTCATCAGCGGCCAGCCGAACGGAACGATGGCGGTAAATCGCGTCGAAAACGGGCAGCAGGTTTAAATCAAGACGCCTCAGTACCGGATGCATAATATTCATCTTTTGTTGATTTCATTGCACTTAATTCTTCGGACAATACTCCGTATGCTTAACGCCATCAATCGAAACACAGGCTAAAACACAGGGAAAATAATGAGCATCACCATTCGTCAGGCCCGCCCCGAAGATGCGGCGGCGATATACGCCATGATCTACGAGCTGGCGGTGTATGAAAAAGCGCCGGAAGAAGTGGTTACCACGCCGGAGGAGATCCGCGAAACGCTCTTTGGCGCAGGCACAAAAACCGAAGCGTTGATCGCGGAGTGTGAAGGCAAGACTGCCGGCTATGCCGTGTTCTTCACCAGCTATTCGACCTGGCTCGGACGTAACGGGATTTACATGGAAGACCTGTACGTATCCCCGGAGTATCGCGGTAAAGGCGCGGGAAGAGCGCTGCTGAAACATATCGCGCAGCTCGCGGTAAAACGTCAGTGCGGCCGCCTTGAATGGAGCGTGCTGGACTGGAACCAGCCCGCGATTGATTTTTACCTGAGCATAGGCGCGCTGCCGCAGTCCGAATGGGTTCGCTATCGTCTTGATGGCGACGCGCTGCTGAAATTTGCCGAATAACGACACGTGGTACCCGAGATGATCCCGCCCCGCGGGGTCGCTCTGTCCTGCCTTGATCCCGTCTCAACAGATGATGAATTTATGCTACCCTTCCATAAATTTCATAAACATATTGCAGAACGCCATGACGACAGCCCCTTTTATCCGACCACAACTTTCCCTGCCAGACGGTGCCGACAGGCTGCTGTTGCACTCCTGCTGCGCCCCCTGCTCGGGTGAAGTGATGGAGGCTATCCAGGCTTCGGGGATTGACTACACGATTTTCTTCTACAACCCCAATATCCATCCACAAAAGGAATACCTCATTCGTAAGGAGGAGAATATTCGCTTTGCGGAAAAACACGGCGTGCCGTTTGTTGATGCCGATTACGATACCGATAACTGGTTTGAGCGCGCGAAAGGCATGGAATGGGAACCCGAGCGCGGCGTCCGCTGCACCATGTGCTTCGATATGCGTTTCGAGCGTACGGCGCTCTATGCGGCAGAAAATGGATTCCGCGTCATCAGCAGCTCGCTGGGGATCTCACGCTGGAAAAACATGCAGCAGATAAATGACTGCGGCCAGCGTGCTGCCGCGCGCTATCTGGGTATGGTTTACTGGGACTATAACTGGCGTAAACAGGGCGGCTCCTCTCGCATGATTGAGATCAGCAAGCGGGAGCAGTTTTACCAGCAGGAATACTGCGGGTGCGTTTATTCGCTCAGGGACAGTAACCTGCATCGTAAGTCTCAGGGCCGCCCGCTGATTCGCATAGGGAAACTGTATTACGGTCAGGATGACAATGAGAAATAACGGGCTCCCGGTATAGAGATATATCCGAAAACAACCCTGATATGTACCGAATTTAGCCTAACGTCTCCCACATCCACAAAGAGCGGCTATCCTTTAATAATCAACAAAAGGAGACAAAAATGTCTGATTTCGGTACTGATAAAAACACCCAGTTTGCTGAAGATAAAGCTAAAAATAAATTTGACGAGCTTACAGGTTCAGCGCAGCAGCAGTTTGGTGAATTCGTTGATTCACCAAAGCATCAGGTAAAAGGTGCGGCCAGAAAATATGCCGCGCAGGCCAGCGATGCCGTTTCCGACGTCACTGAAGCTGTCAGAAATAACCCCCTCACCGGCCTCGTCGCAGCGGGTGCGGTCGGTATTGTTCTCGGCCTTCTGCTGGGTCGAAAATAATAAAAGGCCCTTCGGGGCTTTATTTTTCTTAGCTAAACATTCTGACCATGCGGTCTAACTCCTCCTCTTTCACGGCACGCGATAAATAATACCCCTGAAAGTTTTTGACGCCCAGCGCGACTAATTTTTCAAACTTTTCTTCACTATCAACCCCCTCGGCAATACAGTCCGTACCGGTCATGTCGCTATAAATCTGTATCGCTTTAATCAGGTTATAGTCATTGTCGTTTGCCACAAAATGCTCAACGATGTCGCGATCCAGCTTGAGTCCATCAAAATGCACCTGCCGCACCGGGAACATGGTTTGATGGTTAGAGAAGCAGTCATCCAGAAACAATCGACACCCCGTATTACGCAAATGCCGCATGGTTTCTGGGATCCTTTTGTCCTTCGTCACGTCAATATCTTCAGCAAATTCAAAGACCAGCTTCTCGGCCCACTGCGGCTTGAGCAGCATGTCGATAGCTTTCTTTGCCATATCAGGCAATGCATTTCCGGAAGCCAGACGAGGCGGAATATTCACAGAAAAATAGTATTTTCCATTATACTTATTAATCCCTGACACGGCGGCATGGATGACTAACGCCGTTATTTTCAACCATATTTCATGATTTGAAATATCCGTGAGAAAACTGGCCGGCTTGACAATTTTACCGTTTTTATTCCAGCGGATCAGTATCTCAAAGCCTACGCCCTTTTTGTCACGATCGGTAATGATCTGATAAGCGGGGAAGATCTCTTTTTTATATAATGCATTAAAAATTTCTGATTCTTTATCCGTAAAATCCGTATGTTGGCTCCGCCGCTTGATACGTCTTTCCGCGCTGAAATTGTGCGAATCGTGTAACCACCGCTTAATTAAGCGTAATTTCAGCACGCCTTCCTTACGGTGGGTATAAACCGTTTTATTAGAAAGCCCCATTTCGTCGCACATTTCTTTTACGGACATGCCGCGGTAGAAATTTAATAAAACGTCAATTTCTCTTTTTGTTAGCCACTTTACGGTTTCTTGCGAAGAATTATCCTTGTAGCGATCGCGTAATACGTACGAACGATCTTTAAAAACATGATGGTGTGTATGAATACAGGTTATGACATCTGAAACGCGGGCCAGTCGAATCAATGATAATTGATAGCTATTATTTAAAAGCGTGCCCAGGGTGCGATATAGCCAGCCATCCGGCAGGTCGCCATACAGGGTGACGCGTCGAATAACGGGAAGTGCATTGAGTACGGACGCCAGTCTCTTCAGGCTCTCCAGGAGACTGACGATACCTTTTCCGAGAAACACCACAATATGAGCACTCTGATTTATAAGGATATTTTCAAGATCCTGTTGGGATACCTCATCCCCGTCAAAGTGAATATGCGAAGCCTGTATTCCGTACTGGTTAAGGATCAGACGATATCCCTGGAACGTAAAACCGCAGGCGGAGATGACAAATTTATGTTCATCGCACGCCTCATTTCTGAGAGAAATTGTGTGGGTCATAAACTGCTCCTGGGCACTGAGGCACCATTTCCATTTGTGAATACGTAAAATTTAACGCACCTGTTATAAACATTAATTTTACAGTACAGCCTCAGGGTAAGAAACAGTTATCCGCTGAACTCACAGGAACATCTTTGCGTTAATCACCGTCGTTTAAATATACTTTTCTTTGCAAATAACAACGGCGAATATCTTATTCTCAGGGTATAATGAAAATTCCGAAAAAGAAGAGTGGACACTTCATCTATCGGCTCATTCAAATACGAGAAAAATGCTATGGATAATCACATCTCATCCAGGGCCTTGCTACATCGAAGGGATGTTATAAAGAACAATCCGCGATTCGGTGAGGCAATATTAGAGCACTACACAATTAATGACACCATCTACAAAAAACAACCTTTGTTCTACAAGACAATGCTGCAGGAATCACGGTTTAACATTATCCTCTCCATGTGTTGTTTTATTTTTTGGAAATCAGGCCGAGTCAGTTTCAGAGATTAAAGAGTTATGCTCTCGCTATAAAATAGCCAGCCCCAACAGCGTGATTGCGATCATTACGATACTGAGAACCACCGGGCGCATCAGGACCTGGCGCTGCACGGATGACCGACGCAAAACGAGAATCGCGCCAACCGAAAAAGGACTCAATGAACTTAAGCGCTATATGTCCGGCGCTTTTTTGCCCGTCAGCATTCTTTATCCGGCATTTAATATTAATGTTAACCTGCTGGATAATGATATTTTGAGAAACAACTTTTTCCGCCGCGCGGCTGAATATCTTTTTCGGGGATTAACGTTCAGAAAGGTGTTGCCTGAGGTGGGGTTATTTATCGATAAAGATGGCGGCCGTATGATTATGCTTTATATCTATCTGCAGGCCATGAAAAATAAATCCGCTCACGGCGCGGTCATTGACTATTCAGCCAGCACGCTCGCAAAGGAATTTTTTGTTTCGCGCATCCACGTCAACCGAATTATCAAATCGGCACAAGAGGCGGGTTATCTTAAAGATCGTGGTGATGGTCGGATGTCGATATACCCGGCGTTTATCGACCTTGTCGAAAATTATGCCGGTTTATATTTTGCGTATGTTACGCATTACATCAACGTTGTGCCTAAAGAGCGACGCCACGCTCACAACGTGACGTCAACCGTATAATCCAGCAGGCGTTCGGAGTTCCGAACGCCATTCCCCTATCGTTCCCGCAGCGCCTCTTTCGCCTTGTTCAGCGGTTTCAACAGATAATCCAGAATGGTTTTGCTGCCGGTTTTAATATCAACGGTGGCAATCATGCCCGGAAAGACCGGAAATTCCTGACCCTGCTTATTGGTCAGATGGTTACTGTCGGTACGGATATAGACGCGATAGTAGTAGACATCCCTTTTCACCTCATCCTGCAGGGTGTCCGGCGAAATCATGGTCACTTCCCCTTCCAGCCCGCCGTAAATGGAGTAGTCATAGGCCGTAATTTTCACCAGCGCTTTCTGGCCGGGATGGATAAACGCCACATCACGCGGCGAGATTTTCGCTTCAACCACCATCTGATCGTCAAGCGGGACAAGGCTCATCAGCTTGCCGTTCGGCGGAATAACGCCTCCCACGGTCGTGACGTCAATATCCTTCACGATCCCGCGAACCGGGGCATTGAAGGTCAGCCGGGTCAGGGAGTCCTCACGCCCTTTCATCACCGAACGCTGGGCCTCAATCTCCGCATTGGCTTTTGCCAGCTCTTCACGGGCGCGAACGTAATACTGGTTTTTCATCTCGGTGATTTTGTTCTCAAGCTCATTTTTTTGACGCTCAAGACGTAACACCTCAACCTTGCTGGCCGCCCCCTGGGTCACCAGAGGACGAGTTAACGACAGCTCGCGCTGCACCAGCTCGGCGCCCTGACGCAACCCGGCCAGCCCTTTTTCGAGGCTTTCACGACGGGACTGGTAGAGCGCCGTTTCCTGTTTGACCAGCTCAACGTCGTCATCCAGCTCCTCCGGAAACGCGAGCTCCGTGTCGTTCACTTCGGCCTTCAGGCGCGCAGCGGTTGCCAGCGCCGCATTCAGGCGAGACTCGCTCTCCAGCACGCTCGACTCGGTTTTTGTCCGGTCAAGCTGCGCGAGCTGCTGCCCGCGTTCCACGATGTCGCCTTCGCGCACCATCAGGCTGTGAATGATGCCGCCTTCCAGGGACTGGATGACCTGCTCATGCGAAGACGGTATGACCTTGCCGCTGCCGGTCGTCACTTCATCCAGATGGAACAGGCTTGCCCAGGCGATAAACACCGCCAGCAGGGCGAACAGGGACCATGCCACCAGCGACGAGCGCGGCAGGCGTGGCTCCTTCAGTCGGCTATTGAAACGAGAGAAATCATTCATGCCGCGCCCTCCTCTGCAACCGCCGCTGGCTTCATGGTCACGGTGCGCTGCGCGGCTTTCTGCGGCGCCATACCGTGCTGGTGCAGGATTGCATCGCGCGGGCCGTCCATCACCACCTTGCCGTTTTCCAGCACGATGATGCGGTCAACCAGGTCCAGGATCGGCAGGCGATGCGTCGCCACGACCAGCGTCCGGCGTTTGCCCAGCCATTTGTGAAGATGCTGAATAAACTGCTTCTCGCTCATTTCGTCCAGCCAGGCGGTAGGCTCATCCAGCAGCAGAATATTCGGCGAGGTAATCAGGGCTCGCGCCAGCAGCAGCGCCTGATGCTGGCCGCCGGAGAGACCCGCCCCGCCCTCGTTGATGATGTAGTTCAGCCCCATTTTCTGCTTGCGCACAAACTCCAGCGCGCCGCTGTTGACCAGCGCCTGATGAATCTCATCGTCGGTGGCTAACGGGTTCCCCATCAGGATGTTGTCCCGCACGGAGCCAAAGAACAGCCGGGCCTGCTGGCTGAGCAGCTGCATGTCGCGACGCAGGTCGGCCGGGTCCAGATGATTGAGGGCGATATCGTCGAGCAGGATGCTGCCCTGCTGCGGCTCCTGCATGCCCGCCAGAAGCTGTAATAGCGTGCTTTTACCGGAGCCGTTGCGCCCAAGCACCGCCACGCGCTCTCCGGCGCGGATCTGCAGCTTGCCGATATTGAGCACGGTGAGTTTTTCTTCCTCGTCGTAATAAAACCCGACGTCCTCAAGCGCATAGTCGCCGCGCAGGTGGGCTTTGTGCACCTTCTTGCCGTGCTGCGGATCGTCAATCGGGCGCTGCATCAGGTCGTCCAGCCCCTTGCGGGCCACCTTTGCCGACTGCCAGCGCGACAGCACGCCTGAGATCTGCGACAGCGGCGCGATGGTGCGCGACGCCAGAATCGAGGTTCCCACCAGCGCACCGGTAGTCATGTCGCCGCTGATGACCAGATAACAGCCCACCAGCAGTACCACCGCGTAGACGATGGACTGCACCTCCTGCGTCCAGGTGAGCAGCAGGCCCGTCAGCCAGCGCTGCTTCATGCCGACGCTGGCGGCAACGTCGTTGGTGTTATTCCACTGGTTCTGGAAACGCTGCTCGGCGCGCATCAGCTTGATGTCTTCAATGCCCTGCACCGCTTCCACCAGGGTGGCGTTACGGATGGCGGATTCACGCATCCCTTCGCTGGAGAGTTTCCCCAGCGGGCGCTGCACCAGCAGGCCGGGGATGAGCAGCAGCGGCACGGCGAGCAGGGCCACCAGCACCAGCGGGCCGCCAATCATCCACAGAATAAAGACGAACAGCAGGAAGAACGGCAGATCGGAAATCGCCGCAATGGTGGTCGAGGTAATGAGCTCGCGCACCGACTCCAGCTCGCGGATCTGGGCGATAAAGGATCCGGTTGATTTGGATCGCGCGCCGTTTTTAATCCGCAGCGCGTGGGCAAACACGCGTTCAGAGATACGCAGGTCGGCGCGCTTCCCCACCACGTCAGAAATATGCACGCGCAGCATGCGCATGATGAATTCGAACACGATGGCAATCATCACGCCGCCAAACAGCACCCACAGCGTGGCTTCCGACTGCGACGGTACCACCCTGTCGTACACCTGCATGGAGAAGACCATGCCGGAGAGCGCCAGCACGTTGGCCACCAGCGCCACCAGCATAATGTCGCTGTAGCGTCGCCAGTCCTTCAGCGCCAGCTGCCAGAACCAGTTTTTCTCATAGGGTTTGATGTAGTCGTCCACGCGGGCATCCGGCGTGGATTCAAGCGGGCGCAACACCATCAGCCCTTTTAACCGCGCCCCGAGTTCGTCACGCGTCAGCGTCGTCTCCAGCCCCGCGTCGCCGCTAAACTGCAGGCTGACGTTGCCTTCGCTGTCCATGCGGTTAATGACCGCGATTTGTCCGCCGGTGAATTCCGCCAGCAGCGGCAGGCGCCACGGATCGAGGGATACCGCTTCAGCCGCCACCATACGCATCCCCAGCCCAAGCTGGCGCGCCATCTCCTCCAGCACCAGCTGGCGCGGAGACTGGCTTTCATGGTTAATCGTGACCCGCACATGCTCCGCTGAGAAATCCAGCCGGTAGTGCTTCGCGATGATGAGCATGCCCTGCAGCCAGGGTTCGTACTGTGGATGTGTCTTCATAATGCTACGTCCTGTCCAGAGCGGTAATTTCGCACTGAAATGATACCTCTACGGAATGATTAAAAATCGAACACTTTCTAAACGAGCCCGCAAAATAATCATGTGAAATATAGGGTTATGGCTATTCATGTAAAGAAACGCAAAAGGCCGCGGGGATCGCTCCCCGCGGCGTTGTTTTACGCAATTAACAGCTGATGGTTCGCCAGCAGCGTCGCCAGATCCGTCTGCACGCCGTTCAGGGTCACCAGCGTGGTTGGCGAGAACTGACCGCCGGTACCGTCCAGGTCAACCTGGATCTCGGTATTGCTGCCGTTCTGCACCACGCGGATGTAATCGCTGATATTGCCCGCGCTGCTGTCCAGGGTGGCGACGCCGTTCACGTAGCTCGCCGAGCCCGTGCCGGTATAGCCGCTGCCGGAGAGCAGATCGCGCAGATCAATGCGATCCGTGTCCGCGGTCCCTTCCCAGGTGCCGACCGTAAAGCCGTTCACCACATCGTGGCCGTTACCGCCCGTTGCATCCGAGGCGTTGATCAGCTTGTAGAGCAACGTATCGTGACCGCCGCTGCCGATGTTGAAGGTGTCGTTCCCGCCGCGGCCTTCGAACTGGTTATCACCGCTGTTGCCGGTAATGACGTCGTCGAAGTCCGAGCCGTTGATCCCCTCAATGTTGAGCAGTCGTGACGTTCCGAACCCGGTGTCCTGCGCGGTAGAAAGGCGCAAATCAACGGTCACGCCGGAGGTCGCATTCCGGTAATCCACCACGTCCATCCCGCCGGTGTTGCTCCAGGTGTCGTAGTCGGAATGGGTATTCCAGCCGCCGGAGCCGTTGTAGGTATAGGTGCCGTCCTCTGCGATAAAGGTGTCGTTATACCCGGTCCCGGTTATGGTCCCGCTGTGGCCGCCGGTGGCGGCTTCGGCCGTCAGGACGTAGCCCTCTTTGCCGTTGCCCGCTTCCAGACCGCTCCAGGTGACGTTATCCGACACGCCGTTGGTGATCTTCAGGATCTCGGCCGAATAGGTTTCATTCGGATCCAGCCCGTAGAAGCTCACCAGCGCAGAAGTATCGTTCGACCCGATACCGGACTGGGCGTTGATGATCTGCGAGGCCACCAGCACGCCCGCGGCGTTGTACAGATTGACCGTGTTGCCGTAGTAGGCGTTGATGCCCTCGCTGTCGACAATGTGCAGGTGCATCGCGGTGCCGTCAGCAATGGTTTTGCTGTTTTGCACCAGCATCACCTTGCCGTTCTGCTGAGAGACCAGCAGATCCTGCGCGCCGTCCCAGTTGTAGTCCACCGCCGCCACGCCGGTCGCGTAGGCAATACCGGACGCCAGCTGGCTGGAGGTCCAGGTGGAACCGTAACCGTTGTTGGTGAACAGCGTTGCCGTCTGCGAGCCGCCGTAGGTGCTGAGCTTGATGATGTCCATCTGCCCGTCACCGTTCCAGTCCACCGCCACCGACAGATACCCCGCCGTGGCGTTAGAGGCTTCCACCGCGCTCTTGGTGGCAGAGAGCTTCCCGGTACCGTCGTTGTAGTAGATCACCCCGCCGTTGTTGTTGTAGCTGCTGCCCAGGTACAGATCCATGTAGCCATCGCCGTTGAAGTCCGCCCACGTCATGGACGCCGCCGTGGTGGTATTCGAGGCGTTTGCCACAAACACGTTGGTCAGGTTCTGACCGATAGAGAGCGTGCCGTTGCCGTTGTTGTTGATCACGGTTAACGAGTACGCGCCGCTGCGGTTGGTGTGCTGAACGATATCCACCGTGCCGTCGTTGTTCAGGTCGACGCCGGAGATTTCACGCCCGGAATCGAACTGGCCGTAGAAACCGCCTTCGCCACCGGTGCCGTCCGGCGACAGAACGCCGTTGTTGTTCACCAGGTAGGTCAGTGAGTCCATGCCGGCATCACCGTACGCCAGATCCAGATAGCCATCGCCGGTTTTGTCGTACGCAATCACGCCGCCGTACCAGATAGTGGTGCCCATCGCCAGCTGGCTGGCGTTATAGGTGCTGCCATCGTAGGTCCACATCACCTGCGTTGACCCGGCGTAGGTATTTTCCGTCGCGAAGATATCCTGCGTGCCGTTACGGTCAAAGTCGGCGGCGGTCTGGCTCACCACGTAATAGCCGCGGGTATTGGTCAGCGCATTTCCGGCATAGGTCGAGCTATCGCTGCTGGAGTATGACTGGCCGTTAGCAATGATATTCCACAGACCGCTGCTGTTCATGCCGAGGGTCATGGTGGAGTTGTTGCTGTTCCCCGCCGTGGTTGCCCAGTCGGTATTCACCGAGGTGGTATCAATCACCAGGCTGCCGGTCGCCGTACCGGTGGTATTGCCATTACCTGCGCTGCTCTTCACCTGCGCCGTCACGCTGTAGCTCGACACGCTCAGCGCATCGCCGTCCGGGATCTGCAGATACCAGGTGTTATGATCCGGATCGACCACCACTGCGCCGCCGGTCTGGGAGGTGTAGGTTTTTCCGTTCACCGTTACCACCAGGTATTCACCGTTCACCAGGTCAGCGGAGACGGTACCGCTGACAATCGGCGTGGTGTCCGACGTGGTCTGCGCGGTAATCGCCGCCGTGGTGGTCGGGATGCTGGTATCAACGTTCAGCACAAAACCGTCGGATTCCGTGTAGTTACCTGCCCTGTCGGTGACGCGCACAATGTAGGTGTGGTTGCCGTCGCTGAGGCCGTTGTCCTGGAAGGACCAGCTTGCGCTGCCGTTCATGGTCACCTGGCCGAGCAGGACCCCGTCACGGTAGAGCTGCACAATTTCACCGTCGTCCGGGGCGCGGTTAAGCGTACCGTTGATCAGCGGCGAGTTATCGTCCGTTGCCACCGCGCTGCCAAAGGTCCCCTGACGCTCGCCTTCGCCGTCGGTATAGCTCACTACGGTTCCCACCGTGGTTGGCGGCGTGGTGTCTACCGTCACCACCTGAGAGGCGGTAGAGCCAACGTTGCCCGCCTGGTCGATAATCCGCACCTGGTAGGTGTAGTCCCCGTCAGCCAGATCGCGGGTATCGGTGTAGCTCCAGCGCTGGTTGGTGACCGTGGCGTCTGACCAGGTGTTCCCGCCGTCCAGGCTGATCTGTACGCGCTCGTCGTTTGCCAGCGCGCTGCCCAGCGAACCGTTGATGGTCAGCGTGGTGTCCATGGTGATGAAATCACTCCCGGACTGGCCGGTATCTTCGCTGATGCTGTCGATGGTGACGCCGTACTGCGGCGCCTGCGTATCCACCGTCACCGCCTGCGAGGTGGTTGCCCCTACATTCCCCGCCTGGTCGACGACCCGCACCTGGTAGTTATGGCTGCCGTCGGTCAGGGTACGCGTGTCGCTGTAGCTCCACTGCGTACCGCTGACGGTGGCGTACACCCAGGTGCTGCCGCCGTCCATGCTCACCTGCACGAATTCACCCGCGCCCAGCTCTGCGCCGAGCGTTCCGTGCAGCGTGTACGAGGTCGAACTGGTCAGGAAGTCGTTATTGTCGAAGCCGGTATCCACGGTAATGTTATCCACGGTTACCGTAATCGCCGCATCCGGGGCGACCGTATCGACGGTCACCTGCTGATGGGCGCTGGCCCCCACGTTGCCCGCCGCATCCACCACGCGAACGTAGTAGTCATAGGTCTGGTTACCCAGCGTGCGGCTATCGACGTAGTACCAGCTGTTGCCAGTGACAATCACGTTCTGCCAGGTGACGCCGCCGTCGATGCTGATCTGGGCATATTCGCCGTCGGCCAGCGTCGCGCCGAGCGAGCCGTGCAGCGTCAGGGACGTATCGTTGGTGATAAAGTCGCTGCTGCTCAGGCCGGTATCGTCGCTGATGCTGTCGATGGCGATGGTTTTGCTGGCGTCCGGCGCAACCGTATCAATGGTCACCACCTGGCTGGCGGTGGCGCTGATATTGCCCGCGTCGTCAATCACGCGCAGCTGGTAGTTGTAATCCCCGTCGGCCAGCGTGCGGCCATCGACATAGGTCCAGCTCAGGCCGCTGACGCTGACGTCTGTCCAGGTAACGCCGCCGTCGAGGCTGATCTGCGCGTGGTCGCCGCTGCCCAGCGCCGCGCCGAGCGTCCCTTTCAGGCTGATCTGGCTGTCGCTGGTGATAAAGTCGCTGCCGGACAGGCCCGTATCCTGGGTGATGGAATCCACCGTAATCGTCGTAGCCGCAGGCTTCGTCTGATCGATAACCACGTCCTGGCTGTCCGTCGCCCCCACGTTGCCCGCGTTGTCGATCACGCGCACCTGGTACTGATACGAACCGTCCGTCAGGGTGCGGCCATCGGTGTAGCGCCAGGTGGTGCCGGTCACGGTCAGGTCAATCCAGGTGGTGCCGCCGTCAAGGCTGATCTGCGCCTTCTCGTTATTGCCGAGCTGCGCGGTCAGCGAGCCGTTGACCACGACCTGGCTATCGTTGGTGATGAAATCACTCGCGCTCAGGCCGGTGTCGTTTTGCAGCGAATCAATGCTGATGCCCATCGACGGCGCGGTGAGATCCACGGTGACGCTGTGGTTATCGCTGCCGCTGTTGCCGATGGTGTTGCTGACCTGCGCGTTAATGACGTACGAACCGCCGTCCGCCAGCGCGGCCACCTCTGCGCTGCCCACCGTATAGCTCCAGCTGCCGTCATTCTGAACGGTCGCCGTGTAGGTTTTACCGTTCAGCGTAATGGTCACCGTCTGGCCCGCCGGGGCGTCGGTGGTGCCGCTGACGACCAGCGGCGTGCCGTGCTCGGCGGCGTTGACGATATCGTCCTGCGCAAAGGTGTTGATGGTGATGGTTGGGACATCGCCGTTCAGCGTCACGTCGTGCGTCACGCTGCCCGGGTTGCCCGCCCTGTCGCTTACCGAAGCGGTGATGGTGTAATCCCCGTCGCTCAGGCCGAGGAAATCACGGCCCGGCACGAAGACCGACCACGAACCGTCCTCCCCGACGGTCGCCTGATAGCTGTGCCCGTTGAAGGAGACGGTCACCGTCTGGCCCTGTTCCGCCGTGGTGGTGCCGCTGATGGTCTGGCCCGCCAGCTGCTCCGCGTTGTTGACGATATCGTCATCGGCCACGGTGCTGATGGTCACGGTTGGCGCGACGGTATCGACCGTTAAGGTGTGCGTGGTCTGGCCGTTATTACCCGCGTTATCGTTGACCGAGGCGGTCACCGTCAGCGCGCCCTGGCTCAGCGCGGCCAGATCGGCTGCCGGAACATCCAGCGTCCACGTCCCGTCGTTCGCGACGGTGGCAGTGTAGGTTTTGCCGCCCAGCGTCACGGTGACGGTCTGGCCCGCTTCCGCGCTTGAAGAGCCGTGCACGGTCAGCGGCTGCTGCGCTTCAAGCGCGTTCAGCATGTCGTCACCCGACAGCGTCGCAATGCTCACGACCGGCGCAGTGGTATCCACGCTGATGCCGTGGGTCGCCGACGCGCTATTGCCCGCGCTGTCCTGCGCCGAGACGGACACCTGGTAGCTCGCGCCATCGGCCAGGGCGCCCACGTCGGCGGCAGGTACGGTGGTCGTCCAGCTACCGTCGCTCTGGATGGTGGCCGTATAGCTCTTGCCGTTCAGCGTCACGGTGACCTGCGTCCCGCTGGCGAACTGGGCGCTGGAGCCGTTAATCACCAGTGGCGAACCGGCTTCAGCCGCGTTGATGACGTCATCGCCGCTGAGGGTATTGATGGTCAGCGCCACGGAGGCTGTGTTCACTACCACGTCGTGGGTCTGGGTGCTGCTGTTGCCCGCGCTGTCGGTAATCGTCGCGCTGAGGGTCACGGTGCCGTCGGTCAGCGCGGAAATCACGCTGGCCGGCACGCCCACGCTCCAGTTACCGCTGGCGTCAACGGTGGTGGTGTACTGGTGCGAACCGATGGTGATGACCAGCTTATCGCCGACGCTCGCGCCGGTTGCCGTGCCGCTGACGATCTGCGCCTGCCCGTGCTCCACGCTGTTGATGACGTTATCGCCCGCGACGGCGTTAAAGCTGACGGTCGGCGGCGTGGTATCAAGCGTAATCGCTTTGCCCGCGCTGCCCGGGTTACCCGCGGCGTCGCTCACGCTGACCTGCACGGTGTAGCCGTTATCCGCCAGTGCGGACAGGTCGGAGCCAGGCACGTTCACGCTCCAGATGCCGCCCTGCTGCACCTGCGCGGTATAGCTCTTACCGCCCAGCGTCACGGTGATCGTCTGACCGACTTCCGCCGTGGTGGTGCCGGAAATGGCCACGCCCGCAGCCGCTTCGCTGGCGTTAATCACGTTATCGCCTGCGACCGTATCGATGGTCACGGCTGGCGCGGTGGCGTCCACGCTGTACTCGCGGCCCGCCGAGGCGCTGTTGCCGTGCGCGCTGGTGACGCTCACCTGCACGCTGGCATCACCGTCCTTCAGGCCCGCGAGATCGGCGGAAGGCACGGTGGCCGTCCAGTTACCGTCGGCATCGACTTTCGCGGTGTACGTCTTGCCGCCGAAGGTGATGGTAACGGTCTGGTTTTCCTCCACGTTCGAGGTGCTGCCGGACAGCACCAGATCAGCGCCTTTCTCCGCCGCGTTAATCACGTCGTCGGTGGCAATCGCATCGATGCTGATAGCCACCGCTGACAGATCGACGGTCACGTCATGACTGATGGTCACCGGGTTGCCCGCCGCGCTCTGGCCTGCAACGGTCACGGTGACCGTGCCCGCATTCAGCGCGCTAACGTCCGCCGCCGGGATCGCCGCGCTCCATGTGCCGTCTGCCAGCACGGAGGCCGCATAGGTTTTGCCGTTGACGGTCACGGTGAGCGTGGTGCCTGCCGCCAGCCCGTCGCTGGAGCCGGTAACGATCAGATTCTGCCCGTGCTCGATGCTGTTGATCACATCGTCGCCCGCCACGGTATCAATGCGCAGACCCGGCAGGCTGGCGTCGATAACGATTTCGCGCTCGCCCGCGCCGGTATTGCCGTGGCCGTTGGTGACGGATGCTGACACCGTCAGGTCACCGTTGCCCAGCGCCGTCAGGACGGATTCCGGCACGTTCACGGACCAGGTGAGATCGCTCTGCACCGTTGCGGTGTAGCTGTTGCCGCCGATAGTCACGGTTACCGTGTTGCCCGCTTCCGCGTTCGCTACTTTACCGCTGATGGTCTGACCCGCGGCCACTTCTGCCGCGTTGATGACGTTATCGCCCGCCACGGTATTGATGGTGACGGTCGGCAGCGCGGTGTCGACCAGCAGGGTCGCCGTATTGCTGACTCTGTTGCCCACGCCGTTGGTGGCGGTCGCGCTCAGGGTGTAATTCGCTTCGCCCAGCCCCGCCAGATCCGCTGACGGAACCGTCAGGCTCCAGGTGCCGTCTGCCGCCGTCGTTGCAGTGTAGTTTTTGCCGTTGAGCGTCACGGTCACCACGGTGCCTTCCGCGAGGTTGGCGCTGGTGCCGCTGACGCTCAGATCCTGACCTTTCTCCACCGCGTTCAGCACGTTATCGCCGCTGATTGAGTTGAACGCCACCGATGGCAGGCCGGTATCGACGGTCACGTTATGGCTGCCGGTGCCGGTGTTGCCCGCCGCGTCGGTGACTGACGCAGTCACGGTCACGGTGCCGTCGCTGAGGCCGGAAATGACGCTCGCCGGGACGCCCACGCTCCAGTTACCCGCCGCGTCCAGCACGGTGGTGTAGGTCTGGCCGCCAATCGTGACGGTGACCTTATCGCCCGCTGCCGCGCCGGTGGCGGTGCCGCTGATGATGTGCGCCTGGCCGTGCTCAGCGATGTTAATCACATCGTCGCCCGCCACGGTGTTGATGGTCACCGCAGGAACGGTCACGTCCACCGTCAGATTGCGATCCGCCGACGCCGGGTTGCCCGCCTTGTCGCTGACGCTCGCCGTCACGGTGACGCTGCCGTCGCCGAGCGATGCCAGATCCGCCGCCGGAACGCTCAGCGTCCAGCTGCCGTCCGCGTCTGCGGTTGTGGTGTAGTCTTTGCCGTTCAGCGTCACGGTCACGGTCTGGCCTGCTTCGGCGGTGGTGGTGCCGGATACGGTCAAATCGGACTGCGCTTCTGCGGCATTCAGAATATCGTCAGCCGCCAGGGTATGAATGGTCACGGACGGCGCGGTTGCATCCACGCTGTACTCGCGGCCTGCCGAAGCGCTGTTGCCGTTCACGTTGGTGACGCTCACCTGCACGCTGGCATCACCGTCCTTAAGGTGTGCCAGATCCGCAGAGGGTACGGTGTAGGTCCAGTTACCGCTGTCGTCTACTGTCGCGCTATAGATTTTGCCATTCAGGCTGATGGTCACGGTCTGCCCGGCTTCCACGTTGGTGGTCGCACCGGACAGCACCAGATCCGCGCCCTTCTCCGCCGCGTTAATCACGTCGTCGGTGGCGATGGCGTTGATGCTGATGGCAACGGTCGCCAGATCTACCGTCACGTCGTGAGTGATGGTGATCGGATTGCCCGCTGAGCTGTCGCCGGTCACGCTGATTTTGACGGTGCCTTCCGGCCACGTGCTCACGTCGGAGGACGGGATCGCCGCGCTCCAGGTGCCGTCCGCCAGTACGGTCGCCGCATAGTCTTTACCGTTGACGGTGACGGTCAGCGCCGTGCCTGCCGCCAGCCCGTCGCTGGAGCCGGTGACGATCAGGTTCTGCGCGTGTTCGATGGTGTTGATCACGTCATCACCCGCGACGGTGTCGACGCGCAGGCCCGGCAGGTTAGCGTCGATAGCGATTTCGCGCTCGTCGGTGCCGGTGTTGCCGTGGCCGTTGGTGACGGTCGCCGTTACGCTCAGGCTGCCGTTGCCCAGCGCGGTCAGCACGTCGGACGGCACGTTCACGGACCAGGTCAGATCGTTCTGTACCGTTGCGGTGTAGCTGTTGCCGCCAATGGTGACGGTGACGATATTGCCCGCTTCGACATTCGCCACGGTACCGCTCAGGGTCTGGCCTGCCGCCACTTCCGCCGCGTTGATGACGTTATCGCCCGCCACGGTATTGATGGTGACGGTCGGCAGCGCGGTGTCCACCAGCAGGTTCGCGGTGTTGCTCACGCTGTTGCCCACGCCGTTGGTGGCGGTCGCGTTCAGGGTATAGTTGGCCTGGCCGAGACCGGCCAGATCCGCTGCCGGAACCGTCAGGCTCCAGGTGCCGTCTGCCGCGGTCGTCGCCGTGTAGTTTTTGCCATTCAGGGTCACGGTCACCACGGTGCCTTTCGCCAGGTTGGCGCTGGTGCCGCTGACGCTCAGGTCCTGACCTTTCTCCACCGCGTTCAGCACGTTGTCGCCGCTGATGGCGCTGAAGCTGACCGAAGGCAGACCGGTATCGACGGTCACGTTATGCGTGCCGGTACCGGTGTTGCCCGCCGCGTCGGTGACTGATGCAGTCACAGTCAAGGTGCCGTCGCTGAGGCCGGAAATCACATTCGCCGGCACGCCCACGCTCCAGTTCCCCGCCGCGTCCAGCACGGTGGTGTAGGTCTGGCCGCCAATGGTGACGGTGACCTTATCGCCCGCTGCCGCGCCGGTGGCGGTGCCGCTGATGATCTGCGCCTGGCCGTGTTCTGCGATGTTAATGACATCGTCGCCCGCAACGGTATTGATGGTCACCGCAGGCGCGGTGATATCTACCGTCAGGTTGTGATCCACGGACGCCGGGTTACCCGCTTTATCGCTGACCGATGCGGTAACGGTGACGCTGCCGTCGGTTAATCCAGCCAGATCGGCCGCCGGGACGTTCAGCGTCCAGCTGCCGTCTGCGCTGACGGTTGTGGTGTAGTCTTTGCCGTTCAGCGATACGGTCACGGTCTGGCCCGCTTCGGCGGTGGTGGTGCCGGATACGGTCAGATCCGACTGCGCTTCAGCGGCGTTCAGAATATCGTCGGTCGCCAGGGTATTAATGGTCACGGACGGCGCGGTCGCATCCACGCTGTACTCGCGGCCCGCCGAGGCGCTGTTGCCGTTGACGTTGGTGACGCTCACCTGCACGCTGGCGTCGCCGTCTTTCAGCCCCGCCAGATCCGCAGACGGCACGGTAGCTGTCCATTTGCCGTCGGCGTCCACCGTGGCGGTGTAGTTCTTGCCGCCAAAGGTAATGGTAACGGTCTGGTTTGCTTCCACGTTCGAGGTGGTGCCGGAGAGCACCAGATCCGCGCCCTTCTCGGCCGCGTTAATCACGTCATCGGTGGCGATGGCATCAATGCTAATGGCAACGCTCGCCAGATCCACCGTCACATCGTGGCTGATGGAGACCGGGTTACCGGCGCTGCTCTGGCCCGATACGGTCACGGTAACCGTGCCTGCGGCCAGCGCACCCACGTCCGCAGCCGAGATGGCCGCGCTCCAGGTGCCGTCCGCCAGCACGGTTGCCGGATAGGTTTTGCCGTTTACGGTCACGGTCAGCACCGCGCCAGCCGCCAGCCCGTCGCTGGAGCCGGTGATAATCAGATTCTGCCCGTGTTCGATGCTGTTGATCACGTCGTCACCCGCCACGGTATCCACGCGCAGGCCCGGCAGGTTAGCATCTATCACGATTTCGCGCTCGCCCGTTCCGCTATTGCCCACGCCGTTCGTGACGCTGGCCGACACCGTCAAATCACCGTTGCCCAGCGCGGTCAGCACGGATTCCGGCACGTTAACGGACCAGGTGAGATCGCTCTGCACCGTGGCGGTGTAGCTGTTACCGCCAATGGTCACGGTCACGGTGTTGCCCGCTTCGGCATTCACCACCTTACCGCTGATGGTCTGGCCGGCTGCCAGCTCCGCCGCGTTAATCACGTCGTCGCCCGCAATGGTGTTGACGATCACGCCCGGCAGAACGGATTCCACGTTCACGGTGTGCGACGCGCTGGTATTATTGCCGACGCTGTCCGTTGCTGAGGCGGTGACGGTATAAAGCGCCTCGCCCAGCTGCCCGACCTCGTTCGCCGGAACGGTGGTGGTCCACAGCCCGCTGTCATCTACCGTCGCGCTGTACGCTTTACCGTTCAGCATCACGGTCACCACCGCGCCTGCCGCCAGGCCGGAAGCCGTACCGGAGATCGTCAGATCCTGGGTTTTCTCGGCGTTGTTGATCGCATCGTCACCGGAAACGGTGTCAATGGTCAGCACCGGCGCGGTCAGGTTCACCTCCACGCCGTGCGTGGCGCTGTTGCTGTTGCCCGCTTTATCGGTCAGCGCCGCGGTGATGGTGTAATCCCCTGCGGCCAGGGCGGTAACGTCCGCCGCAGGCACGCCCACGCTCCAGTTGCCTGAGGCATCCAGGGTGGCGGTGTACGATTTGCCGTTGAGGGTGACGGTGACCACATCACCCGCCGCCGCACCGGTCACAGAACCCGTGACAATCAGTGCCTGCGCATGCTCGGCGCTGTTGATCACGTCGTCGTCGGAAACGGTGTGGATGGTCAGCTGCGGGACGGTGGTATCGACCAGCACGTCGCGATCCGCTGAGGCCGGGTTGCCCGCCTTATCAGACACGGCGGCGCTGATGGTGTAGTTGCCGTCGGTAATACCGCTCAGATCCGCGGACGGCACGGTCACGCTCCAGCTGCCGTTTGCCTGCACGGTGGTGGTGTAGTCCACGCCGTTCAGCGTCACGGTGACGGTCTGGCCCGCTTCGGCGTTGGTCACGCCGTTAACGACCAGATCCTGCTGCGCTTCGGCGGCGTTGATGATGTTGTTGTCGCTGACGATCTCAATAGATACCGTCGGCGCGGTCGCGTCCACGCTGTACTCGCGGCCCGCGGACGCGCTGTTGCCGTTCACGTTGGTAACGCTCACCTGCACGCTGGCATCGCCGTCTTTCAGGCTGCCCAAATCGGCGGACGGTACGGTCGCCGTCCAGTTGCCGTCGGCATCGACCGTCGCGGTGTACGACTTGCCGCCGAAGGTAATGGTGACGGTCTGGTTTTCTTCCACGTTGGAGGTCGAGCCGGACAGCACCAGGTCCGCGCCTTTCTCAGCCGCGTTGATTACGTCGTCCGAGGCAATCGGGTTAATGCTGATGGCGACTGCCGCCAGATCCACCTTCACGTCGTGGCTGATGGAAACCGGATTGCCCGCCGCGCTCTGGCCTTCCACGGTCACGGCAATCGTGCCCGCATTCAGCGCGCTGACGTCAGCTGCCGGAATGGCCGCCGTCCAGGTGCCGTCTGCAAGCACGGTTGCGGCGTAGGTTTTGCCGTTGACGGTCACCGTTAACGCCGCGCCCGTTGCCAGGCCCTCGCTGAAGCCGGTGATAATCAGGTTCTGCGCGTGCTCAATGCTGTTGATGACATCGTCGCCCGCCACGGTATCGACGCGCAGGCCCGGCAGGTTAGCGTCTATAACGATTTCGCGCTCGCCGGTTCCGGTGTTGCCGTGGCCGTTGGTGACGCTGGCTGACACGGTCAGATCGCCGTTCCCGATGGCGGTTAAGACCGTGGACGGCACGTTGACCGACCAGCTCAGATCGTCCTGAACCATCGCGGTGTACGTATTGCCGCCAATTGAAATCGTGACAGTGTCACCGCTCGCCGCGCCGCTCACTTTGCCGCTCAGGGTCTGCCCGGCAGCCACTTCCGCTGCGTTAATGACATCGTCCGTGGCGACAGGGTTGATGGTGACCTGCGGCAGCGCGCTGTCAACCAGCACGCTGTGGCCGGTGCTTGCGCTGTTGCCCGCCGCGTCGGTTACGCTCGCCGTCACGACGTAGCTTGCTTCGCCCAGCGCGGAGACATTTGCCGCCGGAACGGTGATGCTCCAGTTCCCGCTGGCGTCGGTGGTGGCCGTATAGCTGATACCGTTCAGGGTCACCGTAATGGTGGTTCCGTCCGGCTGGTTGCTGGTGCCGGACACCAGCAGATCCTGGCCTTTCTCGGTCGCGTTGATCACGTCGTCAGCCGCCAGGGTATTGATGGCAACCACCGGCGCGGTCAGGGAGACGTCAAACTCGTGCGTCGCGGTGGTGCTGTTACCGGCTTTATCGGTGAGTGTCGCGGAGATGGTCTGTTCGCCGTTAACCAGCGCTCCCACGTCCGCAGCCGGAACGCCCACGCTCCAGCTGCCTGACGCGTCCAGCATGGCGGTGTAGTCTTTGCCGTTCAGGGTCACGGTAATCACGTCACCCGCCTGCGCGCCCGTGACCTTACCGGAGACAATCAGCGCCTGGCCGTGCTCGGCAATATTCACTACGTCGTCGCCCGCGACGATGTTGAACGAAATCTGCGGTACGGTGGTGTCGACCAGCACCGCGGAGCCCGCGCTGGCGGGGTTGCCTGCTTTGTCGGACACGGTCGCCGTCACCGCCGCGCTGCCGTCGGCGATGCCTGCCATATCCGCCGCCGGAACGTCGAGCGTCCAGCTGCCGTCCGCCTGCACCTGCGCGGTGTACTGATTGCCGTTGAAGGTCACGGTGACCGTCTGGCCTGCTTCGGCAGTAGAGGTGCCGCTCAGGGTCAGATCCTGCGCCGCCTCTGCCGCGTTCAGCATATTGTCATGGCTGATGGTGTTGATGGTCACCGTCGGCGCGGTGGTATCGACGCTGAATTCCTGCGCCGAAGACGCCGCGTTGCCGTTCACGCTGGTGACGGTTACCTGCACGCTGGCGTCACCGTCTTTCAGACCGCTCAAATCGGCTGCCGGAACGGTCCAGGTCCAGTCGCCGTTAGCATCCACCGTCGTGGTATAGGTTTTACCCGCAAAGGTGATGGTTACGGTCTGACCCGCTTCCACGTTGGAAGTCGTGCCGGAAAGCAGCAGGTCCTGGCCTTTTTCCGCCGCGTTGAGCACGTTATCGTCGGTCACGCTGCTGATGGTGATGGCGACAGGCGCGAGATCGACGTCCACGACGGTGCCGATAGTCACCGGGTTGCCGTAAGCATCCTGCGCGCTTGCCTTGATATCCAGCGAACCGTCCGCCCACTGGGAGACATCGGCCGCCGGTACCGCCGCCTGCCAGGTGCCGTCCGCCAGTACCGTTGCGGAATAATCTTTGCCGTTGATGGTCACGGTCACGGTGCTGCCCGCCACCAGATCGGTGCTGGTACCGGATGCAATCAGGTTCTGAGCGTGTTCAATCACGTTGATCACGTCGTCACCCGCCACGGTATCAATACGCAGTCCCGGGAGCTGGGCGTCGATGGTGAAGTCGTGAGAAGAAGAGCCGGTATTGCCGTGCGCGTTGGTCACGCTGGCGGATACGGTGAGGTCGCCGTTACCGAGCGCGGTTAACTGGCTCTCGCTTAACGGCAGGCTCCAGGTCAGATCGTCCTGCACGGTAGCCGTGTACGTCTGGCCGCCAAGGATAATAGTGACAGTGTCACCTGAAGCCGCGTTCGTCACTTTACCGGTCAGGGTTTGCCCTGCCGCCACTTCCGCTGCGTTAACGATATTGTCGCCCGCCAGGGTGTCGATCGTTACCACCGGCAGCGAGCTGTCCACCAGCACATCATGCGAGGTTGAGGCGCTATTGCCTGCGCTATCCGTGACGCTCGCCGTCACGGTGTAATGGGCTTCTCCCAGCGCGCTTACGGCCGAGGCCGGTACGGTCACGCTCCAGTTTCCGCTGGCGTCAGCGGTGGCGGTGTACTGAATCCCGTTCAGGGTCACCGTAATGGTCGTGCCTTCCGGCTGGTTGCTGGTGCCGGAGAGCAGCAGATCTTCGCCCTTCTCGGTCGCGTTGATCACGTCGTCCGCCGCCAGCGTGTTGATACCGATGACAGGCGTCACGGTATTCACCACCACATCCAGCGAACTGCTTCCGGTGTTGCCGGATCGGTCGGTCACGGAGACGTCGATGGTCCAGGTGCCGTCAGTCAGCCCCTGCACGACGGACGCCGGCAGGCCAAGGCTCCAGTTCCCCGCCGCATCCACCACGGTGGTGTAATCAACGCTGTTAATGGTGATGGTGACCAGGTCGCCCGCCGCCGCACCGGTGACGGAGCCGCTCAGGATCTGCGCCTGTGAATGGGCGAGCTGGTTAACGGTGTTGGTGTTGGTGACAAAGTCGTTGATGGTCACCTGCGGTACGGTTGCGTCCACCAGCCCCACGCGATCGGCGCTGCTGGCGTTGCCCGCCACGTCGCTCACGGTTGCGGTCACGGTCACGATGCCATCCGTCAGGGCACCGACGTCTGCCGCCGGGACGCTCAGCTGCCAGGTACCGTCCGTCTGGACCGTGGTCTGATACGTTTTGCCGTTCAGCATCACGGTGACCGTCTGGCCTGGTTCCGCACTGCTGCTGCCGCTTAACAGTAAATCCTGCTGCGCTTCAGCGGCATTGATGATGTTGTCGGCGGTCAGGTTATCGAGCGTAATCGCCGGAGGCTGCGTATCCACCGTGACCACACGCGCGGCGTCGGCGCTGTTGCCGCTGACGTTAGTGACGCTGACGCTCACCTGCGCGCGCCCGTCGATCAGGGTTTCCATGGCGCTGGCGGGTACGGTCAGGCTCCAGGAGCCATCCTGCTGCACCTGCGCGGTGAAGGTCTGGTCGGCGAATTTCACCACCACGGTCTGCCCCGTCTCCACGCCCTGCGTCTGGCCGGAAAGGGTTAAATCACCGCCTTTTTCTGCCGCATTCAGCAGGTCATCGCCGGAGACGGTATCAATGGTGACCGCCACGGCGTTCAGATCGAGTTCAATCGGGTGTTCAGCCGCAACGGGATTGCCCCAGGCATCTACCGCGCTAACGCTAACCGTCATGCCTCCCGCCGTCCAGGCCTGCAGGTCCGCCGCCGGAACGCCGATCTGCCAGCTGCCGCTGGCGTTAACCGCGGTAACGTACTCCACGCTGTTGATGGTGACGATAATCTGCGTGCCCGCGGCCAGATGACTGCTGGAGCCGGTGACGCTCAGATCCTGCTGCTGTTCGATGGCGTTGATCACGTCATCGCCGGAAATGGTGTTCACGCGCAGACCCGGCAGCTCCGCGTTGATGTTGATATCACGCTCGCCGGTGCCGGTATTGCCGTGCCCGTTGGTGACGGAGGCGCTGAAGGTTAAATCCCCGTCGCCGAACGCCTGAAGATCCGCTGACGGGATTTTCACGCTCCAGGTCAGGTCGCTGCCAACCGTTGCGGTGTAGCTCTTGCCGCCTGCGGTGATGGTGACGGTATCGCCCGCCGCCGCGCCGGTAACGCGACCGCTGAGGGTTTGATCGACGCCCGCTTCGGCGTTATTGACCAGGTTGTCGCCCGCAAACGTATTGATAATGACCTGCGGAAGAACGGTATCCACCAGCAGATTCGCCTCGGCAGAACCGCTGTTACCCACGCTGTCGGTCCCGCTGACGCTGACGGTATAAAGCGTGTTCGCCAGATTCAGGACGTCGGAAACCGGCACCTGGACCGCCCAGATACCGTTTTCGACGGTGGCCTGATAGCTGACGTTGTTCAGCGTCACGGTGACGGTGGAGCCGTCCGGCAGGTTGCTGGTGCCGGTCAGGCTCAGCGGCTGCATCGCCTCCTGGGCATTAAGGACGTTATCCTGGCTGATGGCGTCAATCGTAAATTCCGGCGGGTGTCCGCTCAGCGTAATGCCGTGCGTGGCGCTGCCGGTGTTGCCTGCCGCGTCAGTGACGGAAACCGAAAGCGTGTGGTTGCCTTCACCCAGCGCGCCCAGCACGGACGCCGGAACGCCCACGCTCCAGCTGCCGTCCGCCAGCACCACGCCGGTGAAGGTCTGGCCGCCAAGGGTCACGGTGACCACATCGCCCGCGGCGGCACCGCTCGCCAGGCCGGAAATAATGTGCGCCTGGCCTTGCTCGCTGATATTGAGGATATCGTCGCCCGCCACGGTATGGATGGTGACGATCGGCGCGGCGGTATCCACCGTGAAATCTGCCGTCACGGACGAGCCGTTGCCCGCTTTGTCGCTAACGTTAACCGTCAGGGTGTGATTACCCTCACTCAGCGCCTGCACGTCGTTCACATCAAGCGTGACGGACCAGGTGCCGTCGCTGCCCACCGTGGCGTTATAGTTTTTACCGTTCAGCGTGACCGTGACGATCTGACCGGCTTCCGCATTCGTTTTACCGGTCAGGGTCAGCGGCTGGCCGTGCTCAGCCGCATTAATGATGTTGTCCTGCGCGAGGGTATCGACAGATAGGGTTGGCGCGGTGGTATCCACCCCAATCGTCTGGCTTCCGCTAACGGTGTTACCCGCCGCGTCTTTACCGCTCACGTTGACCGTCCAGGTACCGTCGCCCAGCGCCTGCGCGTCCGCCGCAGGCACGTTAACACTCCACGCGCCGTCTGCCCCGACTTCAGCCGCGTAGGTTTTGCCGTTCAGCGTCACGGTGAGTGCGGTACCCTGCGCCAGGTTTTTGCTGGCACCGGAAAGCGTAAAGCCCGCGGATTGCTCGCTGGCGTTCAGCACGTTATCGCCCGCCGTGGTGGCCAGCGTAATGGCGGCGTCGGCGGTAGAGACCGTCACGGTGATACTGCCCGCAGAGGTGGTTTTACTGCCGTCGATCTGCACGACGGACCAGGTGTGTTCCCCGTCCGTCTGGGTCGGTAATATTACCGTCCAGGTGCCGTCTTTACCGACCATGGCGCTGGCAATGGTGCTGCCGCTGCTGTCTTTGATCTGGATGGTCGCGCCCGGCTGACCGGTGCCGCTAAAGGTTGGGTTGCTGTCGTCCGTGATCTCGTTTGCGCTCAGCACGCCCTGCTTGTCACCCGCTTTATCCGACAGCAAGAAGGTCGGCGTGGCGCTTTCAACTTCTTTCGTATTATCAATGACTTTTGTTTTAGTTTCGCCGTCACCGCCGTTTGCCAGCAGTGCCCCGATGGCACCGCCGCCTAACGCAGCCCCCGCAATCCAGCCCCACGGCGCGTCGCTTAAAACACTTTCCTGCTCGAGGAAAGGTTGAATGCTGCTAATCGGTGTGGCCTGCGCGGTTAACTCGGTCACCGCAGCGCCTGACGCTTCCCCGGCATCAGCAAAAGAAATATGCGTCAGTTCCTGACGGTCGTTGAACACCAGCTCTGACTGATTATGCGTTTCTGGATCTTCGACAAAATAGTTATTGCAGCGAATAACGCTGCCATCTTTCATATAAATGAGGAGATCTTTACCCTGGCGGACATAACGCGCCACATCCTGAGCAGAGCCCTGGATTTCAATCACGCTCGGCGATGAAATAGAGACCGACAGATTTCCTTCGCCGGTTAATTTCGTTTTCTCCGCCGTTTTGCGAATGATGACATCAACAACTTTCATGTTACTCATATTCTTCTCCTTGCAGGTGTACGGATTCCTGTGGATATGTCCACCAGACGGATGTAGCTATCCCTGGGAAAAAACACCCATTATTTTCAGTCTTACTTTGCGCAACACTGCGCGTCTTTTATTAACTCAAGTCGGGTAATTTTGCGGCAGCGTTTTTCTCTATTCCAATAAGCGGCATTAAATTATCAACCGCGGAAGCATAATTAATTGCCGAACTCCAGCCGTCATACTCGGCGATTATTTTCGCTGAGGTGGCCTGCCAGACATCCTGCTCAACGCTGAGCAGATCGTTAATGCTCCGCTTGCTCAGGGTGTATTCATTTTTATAAACATCGCGGGCCCGCAGCGCATTTTCCAGCTGCTGCTTCCCCGCCTCCATTCGTCCCCGCGCGCCGGTCCAGTCAGCCTGCGCGACGGAGGCCTTTTGCAGGACATCGAAACGCGCCTGATCGACCTGAGAGGAGGCCATGGCACGTGCGCCTTCCGCCTGCCGAACGCGCGCGGAAACCGCGCCCCCCTGATACAGCGGCGCGTCGATATTGAGCTGTATCTGGTCGTCCCAGTAGGAACGGTTGTCCGATTCATAACGGGTGCGCCCCCCCTTCAGGCTTAACGTCGGCCAGTGCTGTGACTTCGCCGTTTCCACGCCATACTGAGCCGAACGTTCCATGTTCTGCGCGGCCATCACCGCCGGTATCAGGGAATAATCGATGCGGTTGAGCGAGTCCGGCTCCACGGCAAGATTCGCGGGCACCGGCGAATAGGCCTCTGCCTGCATGCCGGTTAATACCGCAAGCCTGGCGCGCGCGCTGTTTAAGGCGGCGCGATACTGCGCGACCGTCGCCTGCATGCCGGCAATGCGCGTGCGGGTCTGAAGCTCATCGGAGGTCGAACTCACGCCCGCGTCTGCGCGAAGCTTTGCCAGCTGCTCGACGTTCTTGAGCGCCTGCACGTTATCTATTGCCGCCTGCAGCAGATCGGAATAGCGTTTGACCTCGACGTAGCTCAGCGCCGTTTTTTCCGCCACGTCCGAAAGCGTGCCCATCAGCTGATAGCGGTAGCTATCGCGCTGGGCGGAGGACTGGCTGATGCTGTTATTGGTCTTGCCAAAATCGTACAGCAGCTGCGTCAGGCTCAGCCCCCAGGCGGCTGAATTCTTCAGCGACCCGCTGGAATCGGTGGTCTGGCTGTGCCCCGTACTTCCGTTCAACGATATTTGCGGCATCCAGCCGCTGCGCGCTTCATCTATTTGTGCCTGGCCAATACCTAATTGCGCGGCCTGCTGGCTAATTGACGGATCGCGGTCGATCGCAAAAAGAATACTTTCTTTTAAGGTTGTGGTTGCCACCGGGGCAATACCCACCTGATTACTATTGGCGAAAGCCATATTTATGGCTAATGAAATGAATGCCAGTGCTGCTGTAAATCGGCGTAACATAGGCTTTCGTAATATCGTCATGTTATCTCCCTGACTCTGAGTGATACTCAAGCAAATACCCAAAAAGAGGTACAGATAATTAGACAAATATCTTATTTAGCTACCTTGCTGAATTTCAGGTAATACTCCCCATACCCATTTCCATCGGAGATGAGATCTGCCCGCATCTTATTTCAATTAAGAATTTACTTATTTCTTAAACTGGTTAGCAGCATAACAAAATGTGTTATAGCCCACTACAGCCACAATGTTAATGTGGTGTTACAAGCAAGAAAAAATATGGGGTTTCTGGACAAAACTCTAAAAGTATCCTTTCAGATGAAACATATAAACTCTCTGTTATCTAAGGAAAATTCTTAATTCCCTCCGTGCACATTTTTGCGTTAATTTCAGAGCGAGTCAGACACAAAGATTTTCAAAGAAGTGTCAGTTTACGTAGCCAAAGGGATATATTTAAAATTAAAAACTCTTAAAAAACTAATTAAAGCAATCAAACCCTGCATAATTTCTATTAAACAGCATTTAACACCACGCAATGGCGTTACGCTGGTTACATAACCCAAATCGTTAAATAAAACATAACAATAACATCGTGATTAACATTCAAAACGGCTTCCTTATACCCGCTTAATAAAATTTTAATAATCACCCATCTGAATTATCACGCCGCCGCACATCGTCCTGAGGATATTCCCCTTCTCTCTGCGTCAAAATGCTGTATTATGCAAACTATTGCGACATTTTGCAGGAATGTATCCCCATGCACAAAACCGCTCGTCAACGCTACGTCCTGGATATCCTCAGCGAGCAAGGCCAGGCCAGCATCACCGACCTGGCTGAAAAGCTGCAGGTTTCGGCGGATACCATTCGTCGGGATCTGACCGACCTGGAAAACCAGGGCCTTGCGCAGAAGAACCACGGCGGCGCCATCGCGCTCAACCTCTCCGCCATGAACCGTCAGGGCCGCAATACGCTGCTGCCGGAGACCAAACAGCGCCTGGGTAAACAGGTCGCACAGCAGGTTCCACCGGGCTCCACCCTGTTTCTGGATGCCGGAAGCACGGTGATGGCCGTCGCCACCTTTCTTCAGGGGCCGCTCACCGTTATTACCCCCTCGCTGGATATCGCCCAGCATTTTAGCGACCGGGAAGATATTGAGCTGATCCTGCTCGGCGGGAAATGGGACCACAAGCAGCGACTGTTTGCCGGCAGCGCCACGCTGTCTTTGCTGTCCCGTTATCGGGCAGATATCGCCATTCTTGGGGCGTGCGCCATTCATGCCGAACTCGGTTTGAGCGCCGGTAAAGAAGCGGATGCCGAGGTTAAACGCGCGATGCTGGACGCAAGCCACGCGCACTGGATTGTCGCCGACCACCTGAAAATTAACCGCTGCGAGCCGTATCTGGTTTCCGGGTTATCCAGCATTCAACAACTCTTTTTAGATCGTCCCTGGCCTGAGCTTGGGGACCATAGCGCACTGCAGGTTACGGTGTGCGCGAATTAACGTGGAGAAGGTCATGAATAAAGTTCAAACAATCAACATTGCGCTGATCGGGTATGGATTTGTCGGTAAAACCTTCCATGCCCCGCTGATCCAGTCGGTGGACGGGATTAAGCTGGCCGTGGTCTCTTCTCGTGATGAAGAGAAGGTTAAACGCGATCTGCCGGATGTACAGGTAGTAGCGACACCGGAAGAGGCCATTCAGCATCCTGATATCGATCTGGTGGTGATTGCCTCCCCCAACGCCACGCACGCCCCGCTGGCGACGCTGGCCCTGAACTCGGGTAAACACGTGGTCGTCGATAAGCCTTTTACACTCGACATGCAGGAAGCCCGCGACCTGATTGCGCTGGCGGATGAAAAGCAGCTGCTGCTCTCCGTCTTCCACAACCGCCGCTGGGACAGCGATTTCCTCGGCATTAAGCAGATTATTGAGCAAGGCACGCTCGGCAAGGTTAAACACCTGGAATCGCACATCGACCGCTTCCGCCCGGAAGTGCGCGTGCGCTGGCGCGAGCAGAACGTCCCCGGGAGCGGTTTGTGGTTTGATCTGGGCCCTCACCTGATTGACCAGACGCTACAGCTCTTTGGACTGCCGGAGTCGGTTCAGGGGAATATCGCGACGCTGCGCGACGGCGCAGAAATTAACGACTGGGCGCACGTGGTCTTAAACTACCCGGAGCATAAGGTCATTCTGCACGCCAGCATGCTGGTTGCTGGCGGTACGGCGCGCTTTACCGTCCACGGGGACAAGGGCAGCGTGGTGAAAGCCAGAATCGACCAGCAGGAAGCGCAGCTGCTCGCAGGGGTGATCCCCGGCAGTGAAACCTGGGGCGAAGACGACGACAGCATGGTGTTCTTTGGGGCCGACGGCGCACCGCAGACGATCCCTACCCCGAAAGGCGATCAGCGCCAGTATTACGTCAACGTACGTGATGCGCTGCTCGGGAAAATCACCAATCCTGTCCACCCTGTTGAGGCACTGGCGGTCATGGCCGTGCTGGAAGCGGCGGTGAAGTCGTCGGAGACGGGGTCAACGCAAGCGCTGGCGTTAACTGCCGAAGAGCGTGCGCTGCTGGGTTAAAAAACAAGCCGGGTGGCGCTGCGCCACCCGGCAAGCGTTAAAGACTACGAACGCTTTTTCGGCATCATGCGCAGAAGAGTATTATCTTTCCAGAAATAGTGATGCATCAGCGCCGCCGCCGCGTGCAGGCCAATCACAAAGTAGCCCAGGTTCGCCAGCGTCTCGTGCCACTCTTTCAGCACATCAACCAGGTCGAAATTGGACTCCGCCGCATGCGGCATCGCCAGGCCGAAAGCAAACCAGTCGCTGCCCCGGTTGTACATCATCACAATGCCAATCAGCGGCAGCGCAATAAACAGCAGATACACCACCAGATGCCCAAGGTGGGACATCCCCGTCACCATCGCTTTTGGCTTCGGCTGAATCGGTGGCGCGCGGAATTTCAGGCGAACCAGCAGACGCGTCACCATCAGCACCAGGATACTGATACCGCACGAGACGTGGATCATATTGATCGCTGGACGCGCGGTGCGCGGGAAGAAACCTTTGAACTCCATGGCGCAGTAGGCGACGATGATTAACAGAAACACCAGCCAGTGGATGCCGATTTGCAGGCTTGTATATTTAGTGCGCATGTGATTTCCCGATTAAAAACAGTTACCGCGCCAACATAATCTCCTTTCCTTAAAAATTCATTAACTTTTCTGTATGGTTTTTCAAATACTTCCTCCCGCATGAAGCATCTTCAATTGCCGCCCTGCCCGTGATGGTCTAAGCCTGGATGAGTTCAAACTGTCGCATCGACACGTTTACAGGAGAACACCATGAGTAAAATTGGCATTAACGGCTTTGGACGCATTGGGCGCCTTGTACTGCGTCGCCTTCTTGAAACCCAGGACAGCAATACCGTCGTCGCCATCAACGACCTCACCTCACCGAAAGTGCTGGCCTACCTGCTCAGGCATGATTCCAACTACGGTGGCTTCCCGTGGAGCGTCGATTTCACCGAGGATGCGCTGATTGTCGACGGTAAAACCATTGCGGTGTACGCCGAAAAAGAGGCGAAGCACATTCCGTGGAAAGCCGCAGGCGTGGATATCGTCGTGGAGTGCACCGGCTTTTATACCTCTGAAGAGAAATCACGGGCGCACCTGGACGCCGGGGCGAAGAAAGTGCTGATCTCTGCGCCTGCGGGCGAGATGAAAACCATCGTCTACAGCGTGAATGACGACACCATTGACGCCAGTGACACCATTATTTCCGTCGCATCCTGCACCACCAACTGCCTCGCCCCGCTGGCAAAAGCCCTGAACGATGCGTTTGAAATAAAAGTGGGCACCATGACCACCATCCATGCCTATACCGGTACGCAGGCGCTGGTGGATGGCCCGCGCGGGAAAGACCTTCGCGCCTCGCGGGCGGCGGCAGAGAATATCATTCCCCACACCACCGGCGCCGCAAAGGCCATCGGTCTGGTGATCCCGGCGCTCAGCGGCAAGCTGAAGGGCCACGCGCAGCGCGTGCCGGTAAAGACGGGTTCAGTAACCGAGCTGGTGGCGATTCTGGGCAAGAAAGTGACCGTTGAGGAGATCAACGCCGCGCTGAAAAAGGCGACGCAGGGCAATAAATCGTTCGGGTATACCGACGAAGAGATTGTGTCGTCCGATGTGATTGGCTCGCATTATGGTTCGGTGTTTGACGCCACGCAGACGGAGGTGTCAGAAGCGGGAGAGCTGCAGCTGGTGAAAGCGGTAGCCTGGTATGACAACGAGTACGGTTTCGTGACGCAGCTGGTGCGGACGCTGGATAAGTTTGCGGCGCTGTGATTTTCCCCTCACCCTAACCCTCTCCCCAATGGGGCGAGGGAATGGTTCCGTGCTTAGATTATTTTACGCGCCCCCTTCAGAACCGGGTCCTGCTGTAACTGTTCCCATGCGGCAATCACAGCATCCGGGAATTCAACGTGCGCGATAAAATCCCGCCCGGCCGGACCATAGCCGTTAACGTCATCGTACAAACGCGGCAGTTCCCCCAGGACCAGTGACAGGTAGCGCTCAACGGGCCACAGTCCGCTATTGCCCGCGCTAAACTCCGCGCCCTCTTTGCCATTCTGCAGCGTTGGCGTAAACCCGGGATGGCTTATCCACTGCGGTGACACGGGCTCATCCCGACAAACGCGGGCAAACGTTGCCATCGTACGGCGCTGCATCGTCGGGTCCTGCACCACCAGCACCCGCCCGGTTGCGCGCTGATGCTGTTTCAGCATGTTCCAGCTAAAGAGCGCGTTCTCACCGCAGTTGGTGGAGCGATCTTCAACCCACAGGCGCGTCTCGGGGATCTGCCAGAACTCCCGCGCAATGTCGGCAAGAATGCTCGCTTCCGCCCGCCCTTCGACGGGCAAGGTGTGATAACGCGGATGACTGCCGATAGCTGAATATAAAAACGCGGTTGAATGACCAATACCGCCGCTAATCAGGAGCGGGATGTCTCTCTGCGCGGCAATACGGCAGGCCGCCTCAATGGTCGGGATCACCGCGTTTCCTGCCAGGATCACCGCATCGACGTCCGGGGGCTGGCGGCTGTCGCTCAGGTCGTCCTGCGCCAGCCATTCACCGACAGTATTGATGGCCGCCAGCGTGGCATCCGGCAGGATGGGAAAATGGGGCTGAACCATGGTGAACTCCTCATTTATGTCTCTTCAGGGTAGCGGCTTCTTACCGATAACGCAGAGGCGGGCTCTGAAACCAGACGTTGTTTTATCGCCCAAATTGTCATTTTTCTGAAATAACCAGAAACATCCAAAAACAATCGGGTTGCACCTGCATATTATGCTTTTGGTTTTCCATCATACAAAACATCCTGTTGCACATGCCCTCTACAAAAGCACCCAACGCTGCTTATTTCACCGTGATCTGACCAGTTTCATCCCCCGTTAGCTTGCCAAATACAACATCCAACCCTAAGTTGCTTAACAATTTCACAACCTTTTTCATCATCACAGGTTGCACCTGAAGCGCGCCAGGTGACACCTCATACATCATCAACGTGGCGGGGTTTCAGGTCATGACAGAACATGAAAGTACGACGGCGGTATTACGAAAAAATAAGAAGGTATTAATCGCCAGCCTAACCGGGAGCGCCATTGAATGGTTTGACTATTTTCTCTACGGCACGGCGGCCGCGCTGGTCTTCAATAAGATCTTTTTCCCGATGGTCGACCCGGTGATCGGGCTCATTCTCTCTTATCTCTCTTTCTCATTAACCTTTTTCATTCGCCCCATTGGCGGGGTACTTTTCGCCCATATCGGTGACCGCATCGGACGTAAAAAAACCCTCGTTCTTACCCTCTCTCTGATGGGAGGTGCAACCGTCATGATCGGTCTGCTACCCACGTATGAAATGATTGGCCTGTGGGCGCCCGCTCTGCTGATCCTGATGCGTATCATTCAGGGGATGGGCATAGGCGGTGAATGGGGCGGCGCGCTGCTGCTGGCCTACGAATACGCGCCCGAAAAACGTAAAGGCTTCTTCGGCAGTATTCCGCAGGCGGGCGTAACCATCGGCATGCTGATGGCGACCTTCATCGTCTCGCTGATGACCCTGTTCAGCGAGGAAGATTTCCTCTCCTGGGGCTGGCGCATCCCGTTCCTGCTGAGTTCGGTTCTGGTGTTGCTCGGCCTGTGGATCCGTAAGGACATCGACGAGACGCCTGATTTCAGGAAGGTAAAACAATCGGGCAAGGTGGCGAAAGCGCCTCTGCGCGATACTCTGAAACACCACTGGCGCGAAGTGCTGATTGCCGCCGGTCTGAAGGTGGTTGAAACCGCGCCGTTCTACATCTTCTCGACGTTTGTCGTGAGCTATGCCACCACGACGCTGACGTATCAAAAGTCTCAGGCGCTGGAAGCCGTGACGCTGGGAGCCCTGGTGGCCACGGTGATGATCCCATTAATGGGGCTACTCTCGGATAAAATTGGCCGTCAACGCATGTATGCCGCGAGCGTCTTCATCCTGGGGTTGTTTATCGTGCCGTGGTTTATGCTGCTCAATACCGGTACAACCTGGGGCATTGTGCTCGCGACGGTCATCGCCTTTGGCGTGCTGTGGGCACCGGTAACAGCGGTACTCGGCACGCTGTGCTCTGAAATTTTTAGTGCAAACGTACGCTACACCGGCATTACGCTCGGTTATCAGCTGGGTGCCGCGCTGGCAGGCGGTACCGCGCCGCTGATTGCCACCGGACTGCTGGCGAAATATGACGGCGACTGGGTTCCAGTGGCCTGGTATCTTGCCGTCACGGTAGCCATTTCCCTAATCGCGATTTTCTGCGCCAGCCGCGTTAAGCGAACATCCCCTCTGCAGGCACAGCCCGAACAGCTCTGATCGTTGTCGGCCCGACTTTCGGGCCGCTCTTTTTCCTTAAACTTCCCTTCTACATTTGATTAACATGCGTAAATCATATTCACTTGAATTATCATTTGCGGCAGACGTAGAATCGCTAGCCCGCTAATTATTCAATTATTTCTAAGGTAAACGACGTTATGCGCCTGCCCGAACGCGACCCTTATGCTCCTCGCGAGTGGCAGCCACATGAGAAACCCGCCCTGCTGGGTTCGCCTTCCACACCCGAGCACAGTACGCCAAAACGCATTGCCTACGGCGTCGTTGGCCTGCTGGTGTGCCTGACGGGAGCGCTGGGAAATGCGGTGGTGACCGCCAACCTGCAAAACCTGCAGGGAACCTTCGGGGCCTGGTCGACCGAAATCGCCTGGCTGCCCGCGGTCTACGTCATGACCAACATCTCCATCAACCTGCTGCTGGTCAAGTTCCGCCAGCAGTACGGTCTGCGCGCCTTCACGGAAGGTTTTCTGGTGCTGTACGTGCTGGTGACCTTTTTCCACCTGTTCGTTAACGATCTCAGCTCGGCGCTGATGGTGCGCGCCGCGCACGGGATGGTGGCCGCCGCGCTCAGCTCGCTGGGGATTTACTATCAGATCCAGGCCTGGCCTGCGAAGCACCGCCTGAAGGCGCTCACCATCGGGATTACCGGGTCGTCGCTCGCTATCCCACTTGCCCGCCTGTTTTCGACCGAACTGCTGCAGCTGGACGAGTGGCGCGGGCTCTATTTCTTCGAGCTCGGGCTGGCGCTGATCTCCCTGGCCTGCGTGATAGCCTTAAAACTGCCGCCGGGCGATCGGCGAAAGGTCTTTGAGAAGAAAGACTTCATCACCTTCTTTTTAATGGCCCCCGGAATGGCCCTGCTCTGCGCCGTGCTCTCGTTGGGCCGCCTAGACTGGTGGTTCGAGGCGCCGTGGATCGGCTGGTCGCTGGCGCTGTCGCTGGTGCTGATTGTGGCCGCCATCGTCTTTGAACATAACCGCGCCAACCCGCTGCTGAACACCCGCTGGCTGTCGAGCGGCAGCATCGTCCGTCTGGGGCTCATCATGCTGCTGATCCGTATCGTGCTGGCAGAGCAAAACACCGGGGTCATCGGCTGGCTGCAGTACGTGGGGTTACAGAACGAGCAGATGACCCACCTGGCGTGGTCCATTTTCGCCGGGATCGTCTGCGGGATTGTCACCAGCTGCCTCACGATTAAGCCGACCAAACTGGCGTGGCCGATTATCACCTCCCTGGCGCTGATGATTGTTGCCTCGCTGCTGGACAGCCAGTCCAACAACCTGACCCGGCCGGATCAGCTGATGCTGAGCCAGTTTCTGCTGGGCTTCGGCAGCGCCTTCTTTCTGGCGCCCGCCATGCTGGCCGCCATTGGCGGGGTGATCGCCGACCCGCGCAACCTGGTCAGCTTCTCGGTGATGTTCGGCATGAGTCAGAACCTCGGCGGCCTGCTGGGCTCCGCGATCCTCGGAACCTTCCAGACCTGGCGCGAGAAGTACCACTCCAGCCTGCTGGCGGACCAGCTCACCACGCTCAATCCGCTGGTCAACGAGCGTATCCAGCTTTACACCCAGATGTACCGGAGCCTGATTGGCGACAGTTCGCTGCTGGGAACGCAGGCGATCACGCAGCTGCAAACGGTGACGACGCTTGAGGCGAATATTCTGGCTTACAACGATACTTATCTGCTGACGGCGGGCATCGCTGCCGCCACGCTGGTCTGGATTTTATGGCGCTTGCTGCGCCTGCGCATCACTGCCCGTATGGCGCTTAAGAACGCCACCGGCAACAAATAATTGAAATATTTCTGGAGAGTTTATGAGTCAGCAGGATGCCGCCAAAGAGCAGGCCAACACCCGCAAAAATGTGCGCATTGTTTCCGTTTTCACCGCCGCTGCCATCGGTATTGTCGGCGTGCTGGTGATCCTTTACGCGTGGCAGCTTCCGCCGTTCACCCGCCACGCGCAGTTTACCGACAACGCCTACGTGCGCGGTCAGACGACGTTCATCAGTCCCCAGGTGAATGGCTATATCACCGAGGTGAAGGTTCAGGACTTTGTACAGGTTAAAAAAGGCGACCTGCTGCTGCAGATTGATGACCGTATCTATCGTCAGCGCGTACATCAGGCCGAGGCACAGCTGGCAATGAAAATTGCCGCGCTTAATAACAACCTGCAGCAGCGTAAAAGCGCCGAAGCGACGATCGCCAAAAACGACGCGGCGCTGAAAAATGCCCGCGCCCAGAGCCTGAAAACCCAGGCGGATTTAAAGCGCGTGAAGGATTTGACGGCGGACGGCTCGCTTTCCATTCGCGAGCGCGACGCGGCGCTGGCCAGCGCGGCCCAGGGCAGCGCCGACATCGAGCAGGCCAAAGCCCTGCTTGAGATGTCGCGTCAGGATCTGCAGACGGTAATTGTGAACCGCGGCGCGCTGGAGGCGGATGTCGAAAATGCGAAAGCGGCGCTGGAGCTGGCGCAGATAGACCTGCAAAACACCCGCATCATCGCCCCGCGCGACGGCCAGCTCGGCCAGATTGCCGTGCGTCTCGGGGCGTACGTGACCGCCGGGACCCACCTCACCACGCTGGTTCCGCCGCAGCACTGGGTGATCGCCAATATTAAAGAGACCCAGCTCGCGGAGCTGCGCGTCGGCCAGCCTGTCAAATTCACCGTCGATGCCCTGAACAACAAAGCCTATCAGGGCCGCGTGGAGAGCATCTCGCCGGCAACCGGAGTTGAATTCAGCGCCATCACGCCGGACAACGCCACCGGCAACTTTGTCAAAATCGCCCAGCGTATTCCGGTGCGCATCGAGGTGCTCGGCAAGCCTGAGGAGTCCGCCCTGCTGCGTCCGGGCATGTCGGTGCAGGTGACGATTGATACGCGGGAGGGCAAACAATGACCCTTCGCCCGATAGCCGGTCTGGTACTGGCGGTGACGCTTGCCGGATGCCAGTCCGTCGACGTAAAACCGGCGCAGCCGACGCTGCAAATCCCCGCCCAGTGGCGTGCTGACGCCGGTCCTGCCAGCCCGGCGGAGCAGCTCTGGTGGCGCAATTTTCATGACAACAACCTCAACCGCTACGTGGATCGGGCGCTAAAGAACAACAGCGACGTGCTGATCGCCCGCGAACGGATTAACGAGTATCAGGCGCGGGTCTTTGCGGCCGACGGCAGCCTGTTTCCGTCACTTGACGCGGGCGTAACGGGGACGCGCGCCCGTTCGCAATCCGCCGCGACCGGGCTGCCGGTCTACGGCACGCTGTACAGAGGCAGCCTGACGGCGAGCTACGACGTGGATATCTGGGGCGTCAACCGCAGCACCGCCAGTGCCGCCGAAGCCTCGCTGGCGGTGCAAAAAGCCGCCGCTGCCGCCGCGGATTTGACCGTCGCGTCTTCCGTTGCATCCGGGTATGTCACCCTGCTCTCGCTTGACGAACAGCTACGGGTGACCGAATCCACGCTGAAATCGCGCGAAGAGGCATTTAACCTCGCGAAACGTCAGTTTGAGACGGGCTACAGCTCGCGTCTGGAGCTGATGCAGTCGGATTCCGAACTCCGCTCGACGCGAGCGCAGGTTCCCGTGCTGCAGCATCAGATTGCACAGCAGGAGAACGCCCTCAGCCTGCTGCTGGGAAGCAATCCCGGCGCGGTAGCGCGCAGCGAAAGCTTTGAGGCGCTAACGCCGCTGACGCTGCCGTCACAGCTGCCTTCCACCCTCCTGAACCGTCGACCGGATATCGTTCAGGCCGAACGACAGCTGGTGGCGGCAGACGCCTCGCTTGCCGCGTCGCGCGCGAGAGCCTGCTGCCGTCGATCAACCTGACCGCGACCGGATCGGTCCAGGATCGTACCCTTTCAGGCCTGCTGGACAACCCGCTTCAGCTCTGGAGCGTCGGGGGCAGTATTCTCGCCCCGCTGCTGAACCGCCAGGCGCTGAATGCGCAGGTGGATATTTCCCAGTCCCAGCGTAACCAGGCGCTGTACGCCTATGAAAAAACCGTGCGTAACGCGTTTGCCGAAGTGAACAACAGCCTTGATGCTATTAGGCGCTATCAGGAACAGCTGACGGAGCTGCTTGCCCAGCAGGAGGTGGCGCAGGAGACGCTGCGCATTGCGCAGAACCGCAATCGCAACGGCTACTCCTCCTATCTGGACGTGCTGGACGCGCAGCGCACGCTGTACTCGGTTCAGACCAGCGTGGTGCAGGTGAAAAATAACCTGCTGCTGGCGCAAATCGATTTGTACAGGGCGCTGGGCGGCGGCTGGAAGAGCGCGTGAACCGCCTTGCGCGCTGGTGCCCTCACCCCGACCCTCTCCCACAGGGAGAGGGAGAAAAATCCAGGGAGTCAATCTCTGCATCAACAATGGTCTGCAGTAGATAATTACATGATTTCTTCGCTGATCCCTGACGATGACGTGCTTCATCAGGTACTGGAAAACAATAAACGCGCCGGGCTACCCGAACACGATGTTGCGGCCAATCAGGGGCAGCTGCTGGCGCTGTTCGTGCGCATGACCCAGGCAAGACGCATCCTTGAGATTGGTACGCTGGGCGCCTATAGCTCAATCTGGATGGCGCGCGCCCTGCCGCCGGACGGAAAGCTGATTACGCTCGAGGCTGACCCGACGCATGCCGATGTGGCCCGCCAGAATATTCACCTCGCGGGGCTGAACGATCGCATTGAACTGATTGAAGGCCCGGCGCTGAGCTCGCTGGAGAATTTCGGTGACGTTCCGCCGTTCGACCTGATCTTTATTGATGCCGATAAGCCAAACAATCCCGGCTATCTGGAGTGGGCGCTGCACTATTCACGTCCCGGCACGATAATCATTGGCGATAACGTGGTGCGCGATGGCGAAGTGATTAACGGGCAAAGCGACGACGCGCGCGTGCTGGGGGTGCGGCGTTTTATCGAAATGATTGGGGATAACCCGCGCCTAACCGCCACCGCGCTGCAAACGGTGGGGGTTAAGGGATGGGATGGGTTTACGCTGGCAATAGTGAACGGGTGAAAATTGTGCGGCCTGATGCCCTCACCCCGCCCCTCTCCCACAGGGAGAGGGAGAAAACCGGGTTTTAAGCGGAAATCTGCTCCATCGCCTGCAGAATACGCTTATCCGAAATCGGATACGGCGTACCGAGCTGCTGGGCAAAGAAGCTGACGCGCAGCTCCTCGATCATCCAGCGGATCGCCTGCACGTCTTCATCGTCGCGGCGCGCCGGCGACAGCTTGTTTAACCACTGCTGCCACGCCTGCTGCACGCTCTCCACTTTCAGCATCTGCGCGCGATCGCGGTGCGGGTCGATAGCCATTTTTTCCAGACGTTTTTCAATCGCCTGCAGATAACGCAGCGTATCGCCCAGACGCTTAAAGCCGTTGCCGGTGACAAAGCCGCGATAGACCAGCCCCGCCATCTGCGCCTTCACGTCCGACAGCCCCAGCGCCATGGTCATATCCACGCGCCCCTTCAGGCGCTTGTTGATATTGAACACGGCGGTGAGGATCTGCTCGACCTGTTTGGCTATCTCCACCACGGTGTCGTTCAGCTCCGCGCGCACCTTTTCATGCAGCTGAGCAAAGCCCTCTTCCGTCCAGACCGGACCGCCCGCCTCGTGGATCAGCTTGTCCACGCCGCAGGAGATGCAGTCGTCAATCAGATCCAGCACCTTGCCGTACGGGTTAAAGTACAGCCCGAGCTTGGCTTTGTTCGGCAGCTTCTCGTGCAGATACTTGATCGGCGACGGGATGTTGAGCAGCAGCAGGCGACGCAGCCCGCGCCACATCATCTGCTGCTGTTCCAGCGGGTTATCAAACAGTTTGATCGCCACGCTGTCGCGCTCGTCCACCAGCGCAGGCCAGGCTTTGACCTTATAGTTACCGCGCTTCTGTTCGTAGCTTTCCGGAAGCTGACCAAAGCTCCAGATATGCAGCCCGCTCTGCTCGATACCGTCGTCCGCCACCGCAGAAAGCGTCTCCTGAACTTTCCCTTTCAGCGACTCTTTCAGCTCGCTCAGCGAACGTCCTTCCAGCAGCTTTTTGTTTTTATCATCCACCACGCGGAAGCTGATTTTCAGGTGATCGGGCACCTGATCCCAGTTCCAGTCTTCGCGGTCGATGGTGGTGCCGGTCATGCGTCGGAACTCGCGCTCGAGCGCGTCCAGCAGCGGCAGCTCCAGCGGCGTGACGCGGCCTAAAAACGCTTCCGCATAGTTTGGCGCAGGCACAAAGTTACGGCGCACCGGTTTCGGCAGGGATTTGATCAGCGCAATCACCAGCTCGCGGCGCAGGCCGGGGATTTGCCATTCAAAACCGCCCTCATCGACCTGGTTTAGCAGCGGCAGCGGAATATGAACGGTCACGCCATCCGCGTCGGCACCCGGTTCAAACTGATACGTCAGACGCAGCTTGAGGTTGCCCTGATGCCAGAAGTTCGGGTAGTCGAGCTTGCTGACCGACTCCGCCCCCTCTTTAATCAGCATGCTCTTTTCAAAGTTGAGCAGGTCCGGCGTCTCTTTGCTGGCCTTCTTCCACCAGCTGTCGAAGTGGCGGGCGGAGATAACATCGTGGCTGATGCGCTGGTCGTAAAACTCAAACAGCGCCTCGTCGTCCACCAGAATGTCGCGGCGGCGGGACTTGTGCTCAAGCTCCTCCACTTCCGCGCGCAGCTTCAGGTTTTCGCGGAAGAAGGCGTGGCGCGTCTGCCAGTCACCCTCCACCAGCGCGTGACGGATAAACAGCTCGCGGCTGAGCGCCGGGTCAATCTGGCTGTAGTTGACCTTACGCGCGGCGACCACCGGCAGGCCGTAAACGGTCACCTTCTCGGTCGCCATCACCGCGCCCTGCGCGCGCTCCCAGTGCGGCTCGCTGTACGAGCGTTTCAGCAGGTGCTTCGCCACCGGCTCCACCCATTCCGGATCGATACGCGCGGCAATACGCCCCCACAGGCGGCTGGTTTCCACCAGCTCGGCGACCATGGTCCATTTCGGCGGCTTCTTGAACAGGCCGGAACCCGGGAAGATGGAGAAACGGGCGTTGCGCGCGCCGGTATACTCCTGCTTTTCGGCGTCCTTCATCCCAATGTGGGACAGCAGGCCGGTCAGCAGCGCGATATGAATCTCGCGGTACTCCGCCGGTTCGCTGTTGACCGGAATGCCCAGCTCTTTCACCACCTGGCGCAGCTGGGTGTAGATATCCTGCCACTCGCGCACGCGCAGGTAGTTGAGGAAATCCACGCGGCACTGGCGGCGGAACTGGTTCGAGGAGAGCGCTTTCTGCTGCTCGCCGAGATAGTTCCACAGGTTTACGAAGGCGAGGAAGTCGGACTCTTTGTCGTGGAAGCGACGGTGCTTTTCGTCAGACGCCTGCTGCTTGTCCATCGGACGCTCGCGCGGATCCTGAATGGAGAGCGCCGAGGTAATGATCATCGCCTCGCGCACGCAGCCGTGCTTCTGCGCTTCCAGCACCATACGGGCCAGACGCGGATCCACCGGCAGCTGGCTGAGCTGGCGGCCCAGCGGCGTTAGCTTGTAGACCGTCGCCTGCTCGTCGGTGGTAATGGCGCCGAGCTCTTCCAGCAGACGTACGCCGTCCTGAATGTTGCGTTTATCCGGCGCTTCGACGAACGGGAACGCCGCGATGTCGCCCAGCCCCAGCGCGGTCATCTGCAGGATAACGGACGCCAGGTTGGTGCGGAGAATTTCCGGGTCGGTAAACTCCGGGCGCGACAGGAAATCATCTTCCGAATAGAGACGAATACAGATCCCTTCCGACACGCGGCCGCAGCGGCCCTTACGCTGGTTCGCGGACGCCTGGGAGACCGGCTCAATCGGCAGCCGCTGAACCTTCGTGCGGTAGCTGTAGCGGCTGATGCGCGCCGTGCCCGGGTCGATAACGTATTTAATCCCCGGCACGGTCAGCGAGGTTTCCGCCACGTTGGTCGCCAGCACGATGCGTCGCCCGCCGTGCGGCTGGAATACGCGGTTCTGCTCGCTGTTTGACAGGCGCGCGTAAAGCGGCAGGATCTCCGTGTGGCGCAGGTCGCGCTTGCTGAGCGCATCGGCGGTGTCGCGGATTTCGCGCTCGCCGCTCATGAAGATCAGAATGTCGCCCGCGCTTTCGTTGCCCAGCTCGTCAACGGCGTCGAAGATGGCCTGCAGCTGGTCGCGCTCGGTATCGTCCGCCTCTTCAACAATCGGGCGATAGCGCACTTCCACCGGATACGTGCGTCCTGACACCTCGATAATCGGCGCATTGTTGAAATGCTTCGAGAAGCGCTCCGGGTCGATGGTCGCGGAGGTGATGATGATTTTCAGATCCGGGCGACGCGGCAGCAGCTCTTTCAGGTAGCCGAGCAGGAAGTCGATGTTCAGGCTGCGCTCGTGCGCTTCGTCAATGATAATGGTGTCGTACTGCATCAGCAGGCGATCCTGCTGGATTTCCGCCAGCAGAATACCGTCGGTCATCAGCTTGACCATGGTGTTATCGCTAACGTGGTCGCTGAATCGCACCTTGTAACCGATGCAGCCGCCCGGCTCCGTCTGCAGCTCTTCGGCAATACGGTTCGCCACGGTGCGCGCCGCCAGTCGACGCGGCTGGGTGTGGCCAATCAGCCCTTTTAGCCCGCGTCCCAGCTCCATACAGATTTTCGGCAGCTGGGTGGTTTTCCCCGAGCCGGTTTCCCCCGCAACAATCACCACCTGGTGGTCGCGGACGGCCTCAAGGATGTCCTGTTTTTTCTGGCTGACGGGCAGGTTTTCCGGGTAGGTAATTGCCGGACGTGCGGCTTCGCGCAGCACAACTTTCCCTGCCGCCTGTTCAATCTCTTTCGCCATCTCCTGGTAAATGGCCTGTTGTGCATCAGGATTTTTAACCTTCTTCACGCCGTGCAGACGGCGGGCAAAGCGCTGTTTATCGCGCAGCATCAGAGAATCAAGCTGTTGCAGGAGCATCGTGAAGGTTAATTTTTGTTGTTCTGTCATAGCGTTAAAGGGCAGTACACGCCCTGATAAACTCTCTTTTTAATGATTGCTATAGAGTACCACATCGACGCCTTTCGCGCCTTATTCAAAAAATTCGAACATAGGCTTCGATATATTGCGCTATCTCTGTGGCAGGATTGTGAATAGAGTGTCAACAAGCAACGGGGCAACCCCCTTCAATCAAATGCAACAACAGGAATCACCCATGAGCAAAGTATTAGTTTTGAAATCCAGTATTCTGGCAGGGTACTCTCAGTCTGGTCAGCTGTCTGATTACTTCGTTGAACAGTGGCGTGAACAGCATTCCGCTGACGAAATCACCGTGCGTGACCTGGCTGCAAACCCAATTCCTGTGCTGGACGGCGAGCTGGTTGGCGCGCTGCGTCCAGGCGATGCACCGCTGTCTCCACGTCAGCAGGAAGCCCTGGCCCTGTCCGACGAGCTGATTGCTGAGCTGCAGGCGCACGACGTTATCGTCATCAACGCCCCAATGTACAACTTCAACATCCCTACCCAGCTGAAGAACTACTTCGACCTGGTGGCGCGCGCTGGCGTAACCTTCCGTTACACCGAGAACGGCCCTGAAGGTCTGGTGAAAGGTAAACGTGCGATCGTACTGACCAGCCGTGGCGGTATCCATAAAGACACCCCAACCGACCTGGTTGCGCCGTACCTGAGCCTGTTCCTGGGCTTCATCGGCATCACTGACGTGAACTTCGTGTTCGCTGAAGGTATCGCTTACGGTCCGGAAGTGGCGACCAAAGCGCAGACCGATGCGAAAGCCGCCATCGACAGCCTGGTAGCAGCCTAAGACTTCACCCTCTCACCGCCTGGTGGGAGGGTTTTTCTTTTCCCCGCATTTCGTTATCATCCGCTCCCACTCTCCAGCCGGGCGGCCTGATGTCTGCGATTATTGATTCTTTTATTGCCCCACCGTGTCACGACGACATTCAGATCCTCTGGCAGGATGAACATCTGCTGCTGATCGATAAGCCTTCCGGTCTGCTCAGCCTCTCGGGCAAAAATCCGCAAAACCTTGATTCCGTCCATTATCGTCTGGTCCAGACGTTCCCCGGCTGCACGCTGGTACACCGTCTGGATTTCGGCACGTCCGGGCTGATGGTGGTTGCGCGCAATAAGGCCATCAACGCGGCGCTGTGCCAGCAGTTCAGCCAGCGCAGCGTGGAGAAGGTCTACAGCGCCCTGCTTTGCGGCCATGTGGAAAACGACGAGGGAATAATAGACGCACCGATTGCCAAAGACCCGGCGCTGTTCCCGCTGATGTCGATTTGCGCCCTCAACGGAAAACCCGCCCGCTCCCGCTATCGGGTGGTAGAACGGTTTTATCAGGGTACGGGACTGCCGTTAACGCGGGTGATACTTACGCCGGAGACCGGGCGAACCCATCAGCTGCGTATTCACTGTCAGCAGCTGGGGCACCCGATTCTGGGCTGCGATCTGTATGGCGGTCTTGAAGCGCCGGGGGCGGAGAAAACGCCCCGGCTGATGCTGCATGCAAGCGAACTGAATTTTATTCATCCCGTGAGCGGAGAGCCGGTTAACGCCCGTCACGCCGCCCCGTTCTGAATGCGGTTTACCACATCAAATCGTCAGGGATTTTGAAGTCCGCGTACGGATCGTCTTCGTCCTGCTCTTCCTGGCTGAGCGCGCTGTTTAACACGATGCTGTCGGCATCGCGCTGGGCAATTTTATCGGCCACCACCGCCGGAATAATCGCGTATTCACAGTCGCCGCTGGCGTTGATGACCAGACGGGCAATCGCCAGACGGCCATTAATCAGCTGAGCCTGGGTTTGCTTGTCGACGTCGATTTTTTTGATCAGATTGCCGTCGGTGAAGTTAAAGGTGATATTACCTTTCGCCACAGTGATGCGGTTCATCTCAATCAGCTGCTTCACCTGTGCCTTAAACTCTTTCGCCAGCACGGCCTGCTTCTGCTGTTCGCTCAGCAGCTTGTCGCGCTCGATCTGCGCTTTCTTGTTCTCTTCTACCGCTTCCCGGGCCTCACGCGCCTGAACGCGTGATTTCTTTGCCGTGCGCTGCACTTTTGCCGCTTTTTTGCTGCTGACCAGGCCCGCTTTCAGCATCTGCTCTTGTAAGGTGAGTTTTGTCATGATTGTTTCTAAACCGGTTGGAAATTTTGGCGATTATAGCGGGAATTGCGGAGCGTGTGCCAGAGAAGTAGGCATGGCGCTTTGTCGCATGGGCCTTGTTTATTATTTATTCAGCGTTTACTAACATTACAGCCGCAAGAGTGATTAAAAATTGTCAGGTCATTTTCTTAAAAAAAATGAGCAGTTCGTGAATATGATGCGGATTGAATAATTGCGATCGCTTCAGGCGTAGGCTGTTTTTTCTTATTAAGAGAATGAAAAAAAATATGCCCTTAAAAGGAACAATGATGCTTAACGATAAGGATTCCGCATGTTTCGACTCTACCGGTCACATGATTTAACACGGCAATTAAACCCTGAAGATTTTCAATACATTCTTACTCCAGCAGGTTCACTGAAAGAGGCGTGTAAACATTATGATCTGTCTTATGAAGCAAACGGTCATAGCCTCTCTTTTGGTCTTCCCAAAAGAAAATACAGCATATCTCCACATCAAAGACCATATGAACGAAGGCAATGCAGCTACGCAGATCCCATTTATGATCAAGTAGAACGCGAACTTCAAATTGGCTGGCTTGTTGGAGTAGATACCTCCAGGCGCTGGAGCAGCGACCGGAACCCGTTTTATATCGACAATAACGGCGAGCTAATTTTTACCCCTACTTCCTCATCGTGGCATGCATGGTATAAGGACGAAATCATGAGCGCTTACCGGCACGTTATTGCCGATCGGCAAGGCAGGAAGCCTGCTCCCACTCAACGGATGCATTATGATTATTACGGGCCAACAACTTCACCGTCGGGGAAAACGCTGAATAGTAAAGCTGTTGGTCGACTGCTCGCCGCTGGTGGGGTGTATAACGGCAATATTAAAGGTTTTCATGAAACCGCACAGCAGCTTGGTGGGGATGCCCCCGCGGGCTACGATCAAATCATGAACAACAAAGGGTTAATGATTGCGGGTGCCTCCATTGCAGCAGGATTGACAATTGGCAGGTTGAACCCTTTAAGCGAAATAGACGAAATATCGGGTCTCAGTAAGATACCAGCACTTGAAAACCCATATGTAAAAGGTTTCACCTCTGAGAATGGTACATTAGTGAATGCTGAACACGCCGTTATCGACCCAAAAAAACTCGCGGCTTATGCTTTAGATTCAACACATCCTACAGGGGGGCACAAAGCCAGGGTGTTTGAATCAGCGCTGGGATACAACCCAACTAATGCAGATGTTTTAGCCGCAAGAATCCAGGAAGGCGTATTATCGGCCCCAGCCAAAGTGTTGCAGGCAAATAATTACGCCAAACAATGGCTGTCGATATGTCCATTTTAGGCGTCAATGATGAAACAGCGATCGTGCGTACAGGTTGGATGTATGAAACAGACGCGTTAGTTCCTCGCCTGACAACCATATTCGTTAAATGAGAAAATACAAATGAAAAGAGCCGAATTAGACGTAGTGATTTTAGGCGAGGATTTACCGAATGAAGGACTGGTAAAAGGGACTATTGGTACGATTGTTATGGTTTTCGACACCCCTACGCGGGGCTATCTTGTCGAGTTTTGCGATGAGGAAGGAAGAACAATCGCAATGCCTGCTTTGCTTCCCGCTCAACTAAAGAGTTATTTCACTCCAGGTATCCTTAAAACACTGCTGGTTGACAATAATTTCCCGGTAGCCAACCCAGTAGATCCTGACGTAATGACAGACTTGATGTACAAAGCCGCCCCTGCTGAATGGGATGCTCAGAAGAGAAGAGTTTACCAGGATATCCAACGTCTGATGGTTAACCGGCTGGACTACTCTGGTATGTTCGAAATCATGGATGGCCTTGAGTATAACGGTTTGACGCTGTACAGCCTGGTGCAGGCGGAGAACGGTGAACCCGTATGGTCGAATATCTACATTCGTAACTTTGAAATACGTGACAACGAAAGCTATGTTGATCCGAACCTTACTGACAAGGTACTCATTGGTGAAGATGGTATGACCGTGTTTGCCTACAACTTCACAGATGACTGTTTCGAGATCCGTGATAAAGCATCAATGGATTATGCGATTGAAACACATGCTAACCTCAGCGAATTGTTGTCCACGCTGATTGATACGTTGAGCTGAAATCCGCAACATCAATTGCTGGTTGTATTTTCAACCAGCCTATTGGATCACATTAATAAGGAGGTATAACGAAAGCATTCCGATACCTCTTCTCTCACTGCCCTCTCCAGCCTGTGCGCAACACTGTTCATGAACTTCGCTCATGTTGCATTGAAATTAAGTCACTTCCCCTACGCCGCGGGCTCAGGCATAAATTATGCATCGGTAACTTCTTAGCAACATGAACTTAGGATGCATAACCACAATGAGCAAAGCTTTCACATATACCCTTAAGCGCAGTTGCTTCGATGAGAATTACAACCCGTCAGAAAATACGCGTACGACCACCAACTTTGCCAACCTGGCGCGCGGGGAAAAACGTCAGGAAAACCTGCGCAATACGCTGGTGATGATCAACAACCGCTTTAACGCCCTGGCGCGCTGGGATAACCCAAACGCCGATCGCTACGCGGTTGAGCTGGAAATCATCTCTGTCGACTTGAACATTGGCGCGGAAAAACCGTTCCCGGCCATTGAGATATTGCAAACCACGATTGTCGACAAAAAAAATAACCTGCGTATCCCTGGCATCGTCGGGAATAACTTCTCTTCTTACGTGAGGGATTATGATTTCAGCGTGCGCCTGCTGGAACACAACAAGAACCAGCAGCACTTCAGCATTCCGGAAAAGTTTGGCGAACTGCACGGCAATATTTTCCGCCACTTTGTCAATTCGCCGGAATACAAAGAAAACTTCAGCAAGGGTCCGGTGATCTGCCTGAGCGTCTCCAGCAAAGACACCTATCGCCGCAACGGTAACCAGCACCCGGTACTGGGCATTGAATATCAGCCGGATGGCGAGTCGCTAACGGAACAGTACTTCGCGAAGATGGGCCTGCAGGTTCGCTATTTCATGCCGGAAAACAGCGTGGCGCCTTTCGCGTTCTTCTTTACCGGGGATTTGCTGAGTGACTACACCGATCTGGAGCTGATTGCCACCATCAGCACGATGGAGACGTTCCAGAAAATCTATCGCCCGGAAATTTATAACGCAAACTCGGCGGCGGGACTGTGCTACCGACCGGATCTGAACCAGCAGGATCACTCCTTAACCAAAATTGTTTATGACCGGGAAGAGCGTAGCCGACTGGCGATTGAACAGGGTCGCTTTACCGAAGCGTACTTTATTAAGCCTTACCAACACATTCTTGAGCAGTGGTCTGATAACTACACGCTTTAATTCATCAAAAAAGGTCTTTTATTATGAAAACATTGCTCCCGACTTCTACGGCTGGCAGCCTGCCTAAGCCGACCTGGCTTGCACAACCTGAAACGCTGTGGTCACCCTGGAAATTACAGGATCAGGAACTCCTGGCGGGTAAACAGGACGCGCTGCGCCTGTCCCTGGATGAGCAGATCCGCGCGGGTATCGATATCGTCAGCGACGGAGAACAGACTCGCCAGCACTTCGTCACCACCTTTATTGAACACCTGAGCGGCGTGGATTTTGAAAATCGCCAGACGGTGCGCATTCGTAACCGCTACGACGCCAGCGTGCCGACCGTGGTTTCAGCCGTTGCGCGTCAGAAGCCGGTATTCGTGGACGATGCGAAGTACCTGCGTCAGCTCACGGACAAGCCGATCAAATGGGCCCTGCCCGGGCCAATGACCATGATCGACACCCTTTACGACGCGCACTATAAAAGCCGCGAAAAGCTGGCCTGGGAATTCGCCAAAATCCTCAATCAGGAAGCGCGTGAGTTAGAGGCCGCGGGCGTGGATATTATCCAGTTTGATGAACCGGCATTTAACGTCTTTTTTGACGAGGTGAACGACTGGGGTATCGCCGCGCTGGAGCGCGCCATTGAAGGGCTGAAGTGCGAAACCGCGGTACACATCTGCTACGGCTACGGCATCAAAGCCAATACCGACTGGAAAAAAACGCTCGGCTCAGAGTGGCGCCAGTACGAAGAGGCCTTCCCTAAGCTGCAGACCTCTAATATCGACATTATCTCCCTGGAGTGCCACAACTCCCGCGTGCCGATGGATCTGCTGGAGCTGATCCGCGGTAAAAAGGTGATGGTCGGCGCGATTGATGTGGCAACCAACGCCGTTGAAACGCCGGAGGAAGTCGCCGATACGCTGCGTAAAGCGCTGCAGTTCGTCGATGCCGACAAGCTTTACCCGTCTACCAACTGCGGCATGGCTCCGCTTTCACGTCAGGTGGCTAACGGCAAGCTGAAAGCGCTCAGCGCCGGCGCAGAGATTATCCGCAAGGAGCTCGGCGCGTAATCCCTTACGTTTGCCAGTAGAGCGGCGTACCGAAAAACGCCACGTAATAATCAATCACCGCCCTGACGTTCAGGGGCGGATGACGTGCGTTAGGATAGATCGCCGCAATATTGAGTTGCTCCGTGTTGATGGCGCACGCCATTTCCGGCATAAGGGCGATCAGCTCGCCCCGCTTCAGCCTGTCGCCAATCAGCCAGTCCGGAAACAGGACGATCCCCATCCCACCCAGCGCGGCAATAAGCAGCGACTCCGCATTATTGGACGTCATCAGCGGCGCGACGGGATAATGCACCCAATTCTCCCCTTTGCGCCGCACGAGCCAGCGGTTAGGCCCGGACGAACCGCGATAGACCAGACATTTGTGCTGGCTCAGTTCGGTCGGGTCGGCCGGGACGCCGTGCTGACGCAGATACGCGGGCGACGCGGCGAGGTGGTAGCGCTGCTGCCCAAAAACACGGGCGTGGAACGTCGAATCCGTCAGCGTGCCGATGCGGAAGATGAGATCGGCGGCATCCCGGTGCGGGTCGATAAAGTCATCGGTCAGCGTCAGCTCAATGGTTAACTGTGGATAACGCTCGGCCAGACCTGCCAGTCCGGGCGCAACGTGTCTCTGTCCAAAAAATACCGGCCCGTTTATGCGGACCGTGCCGGAGGGTTCGGTCGAACGTTCATCCAGCTCACGACGCGCCTCTTCGAAGTTATCGACCATCGCCCGGGCATAGCGGATAAACAGATGCCCGCTTTCCGTGGGGATCACCGCCCGGGTATTGCGATAGAACAGCTGCTGGCCGAGCGCGTCCTCAAGCTGATGAACAATGCGCGACACCTGCGAGGCAGAGATTCCCTCTCGTCGCGCGACGACGGAAAAGTTCTGCGTTTCATAGACGGCAATAAACAGCAGCAGTGAGCGAAGGTTCATGCTTCCGGCATCTGACATTAATGCATTTCCTGCAAAGGTGTTTCCTGCATTATGGCATTTTTCTCACTGGTCTACCGACGTAATCTTCTTCGCCTGAAAACGGAGGAAGCGTAATGCAGTTTGTTTTGATTTTACTGGTGATTGCCGGCGGGATGGGCCTCTCCGTCGAGGCGGGGCTACTGGGGCCATTAGGGGGAGAAGTGGGCGATTTATGGGCGACGTTCAGCATTTTTGGCGTCGGCGCCGCGCTGACGTTTCTGCTGATGCTGTTTTTCAGCCCGCGTAACAGCCCGTCGTTTTTCGCCCAGCCCGGCTGGCAGCTGCTCGGCGGCGTGCTTGGCCCTGTTTACGTGGTCATTCTGACGATCGCCACGCCGACCATCGGCATCGCTCTGACGATGATTGGCATTCTGGCTGGTCAGGTTTTTAAAAGCCTGATCATTGACCACTTTGGCCTGCTGGGTACGCCGCACAGGAAGATAAACGCAAAACGTATCGTGGCGCTGGTTTTTATTATTGCGGCACTGGTTCTGGTCGCGCAGGGGTGATGATATGACGCTGATAATGATTCTTCTGGCCGTCTGCGGCGGCGCAACGCTGAGCATTCAGGCCGCGATTAACGGGCAGCTCGGCAGCAATGTCGGGGTATTTAAAAGCGCGTTTCTGACGTTTTCCGTCGGCGCGCTGATAACCGCCCTGCTCATTTTCTTCTTTGAACCGAAGCAGGCGGTCACGCTGCTGGACGTGCCGAAATGGCAGCTCATCGGGGCGATGTTCGGCGTGCCCTACATTGTGATCATGGTCGTGGCGGTGCAGCGCATCGGCACCGCCGTCGCCACGGTGGCGGTGATATTCGGCCAGCTCGCCATGAGTATGTTGATTGATAACTTTGGCTGGCTGGGCAATCCCGCCATTCCGTTTTCACCGAGCCGTCTGAGCGCGGTGGTGTGCCTGGGGATTGCCCTGGCCTTTATATACTCGGGAAGCAAATCCCGCGCCGAAAGCTAAAAAATATTGAGGAACATAGAGTGTACCGAATGACCACAGCCGCCCTATGTTCCCCTCACCCTAACCCTCTCCCCATAGGGGCGAGGGGATAGTTCACTGCTCGCATCATCACTCTTTACGGGTAAAGAACAGCGTCACCGTGGCGACGGTGACGCCAAATTTCTTCATCTCGGTTTTATTAAACAGATGCGTTTCATCCTGCAAATACATCCAGTCGTCGAAGTTCAGTAGCCAGGTGCTGCCGTTGGCCTTCACGTTCATGCTGTAATGCCAGTTAAAGGCGTTGCCTGCTGCCTGCCCCGTGGCAACGCCTTCAATGTCCCCTGCCGTTCCCTCGTAGCGGTCGTTCCCCACGCGCCGGATGTGCCAGACCCGCTGCTGCTTCTCGCCATCGTCGTAGACAAAGTGCTCGTTGAGCGTCAGCGTATCGCCGATAACGTCTCCGGCAATCTCAACGTGGAAACGGCGGATCTGCTTGCCGCTGCGATCCTGCACCATCCCCCACGCTTCGGTTTTGCCCTGGAAGTAGTGGAAGATATCAAGCCGCGGCTGCTGCTGGCGATACTCGGCCACCTCAGTGCTACAGCCCGCCAGCAGCATCGTGAATGCCAGCGCCATCATCAGGATACGTTTCATTTTTGGCCTCCGATTAACTGCTGACGCAGCTCAGGATATTGCGTGCGGGGATCGAGCCAGATGGCCAGAAAACGGGTGCTGAACGCTTCCGACTGGCGCGCTCCGAGTGGAATAAAGGATGTTTGCGCCGCTGACGCGCGATACCAGAACTGCCCCTGCTTATCGTTGAGAACAAACGCCAGCTGTGAGCCCGGGCGGACATCCGGCCAAAGGGACTGGAGCATCCGCAGCCAGGCTTCGCTTTGCGGCTCCTGGGCCAGGATCCCCTGCGCCTGCCACTGGTCGCGGGTCGCCTCAACCAGTTCATCGCGATCGATGTCGCGCGCATAGGTAATAATGAGCGCCTGATCCTGGTCCCGGCTGTAACGGCCGTCCGGGGTGCGCAGCTGGGAGGTGTAGACGGTGAAAGGTCCCCAGGTGAGCGTGGCGTCACCCACCTTCCGCCAGGCAAGCCAGTCGGCGGCCTGGGCAACCGGAACAACCAGCGTCAGCCAAAGCAGCAAAACCACAGATCTCATTTTTGTCTCCCCATCAGCAGGTGGAAAAACAGCATCAGTACCAGCCAGCCCGGCGCCATCCAGCTGACGACGATAAAGGTCGGCTCCAGAAACGTGATGCCTCCCAGCCGCTCGCCGAACAGGTAGGCCACCGGTCCGCCCACGGCGGCCAGCAGGGTCAGCAGCCAGCCGGGTAGCGTGGTGGTGCGCGTCAGCTGCGTCCAGACCGTGGCGAACATCAGCCACAGTGCCACCATCCATAACGGCATCAGGGACTCGCCCGTAAAGGCAATCAGCCCGGTCAGGGCCCAGAGTGCGTCCAGCAGACTGCCCGCCGCGGCCAGCCCAATGGCGTAAAAACGGTAAGCAGGCGGCAAGAGCAGGCACGCCAGGATCGCCAGCGCAAGCCAGATAATCAGGCCCTGTTCGCGAAAGAGCACCACCAGCACCCAGTAGAGATCGAACGCGACGGCGAGCAGGAAGACCTGAAGGTAACGTCTCATACGCGCTCGGCGGTCAGCTGCACCACGCTGATGGTGCGAGCGTTAAACCCGGCCTCACAGTAGCCAAAGTAGTACAGCCACATGCGGCGGAACCGTTCATCGAAGCCGAGCTTTTCAATCTCCTGCCAGGCATGGACAAACCGCTGCCGCCAGTGGGCCAGCGTGCGGGCGTAGTCGGGGCCCATGTCGAAAAGATTGCGCACCACGAAATCGGTGTGGCGCGTCATCAGCTCGTTCATCGCGGTGATGCTCGGCAGGAAGCCGCCGGGAAAAATGTAGCGCTGGATAAAATCGACGCTTTTGCTGTAGTCGCGATAGCGCTGGTCCTGAATGGTAATGGCCTGAATCGCCATCCGTCCTCCCGGGCGCAGCCGCGCCTGGCAGGTGCGGAAGAACGTGGGCAGATAGCGTTGCCCGACGGCTTCAATCATCTCGATTGAGACCAGCTTGTCGTACTGTCCGGTGAGGTCGCGATAGTCGCAGAGCAGTACCTCAACGCGATCCTGCAACCCCGCGCGGGCGATCCGCTCTGTCGCCCAGCTATATTGCTCCTGCGACAGCGTGGTGGTCGTCACCCGACAGCCGTAATGACGCGCCGCGTATTCCGCCATCGCGCCCCAGCCGGTGCCAATTTCCAGCAGATGGTCACCCGGGCTTAGCGCCAGCTGGTCACACAGGCGCGCCATTTTGGCCTGCTGGGCCGCCGTCAGATCCTGCTCGTCAGCGGTAAATAGCGCGCTGGAATAGAGCAGCTCTTGATCCAGAAAATGGGCGTAAAAGGTATTGCCCAGATCGTAATGGGCGGCAATATTTTCGCGCGCCTGCATGCGGGAGTTACGCCGCGTCCAGTGGCGTATCCGCTCCAGCGGCCTGCCGAGCAGACGGAACCCGTTTTCCAGACGGCCAAGCACCTCGCCGTTTATCGCGAGCAGCTCCAGAAGCGGCGTAAGGTGCGCAGTTTCCCATTCGCCGTCCATCCAGGCTTCTGCTGCAGCAAGGCTCCCGCCTGTTAACACGCGCCAGTAGACGCCGGGCGTGAGGATCTGCACGTCGGCGTGCAGCGCGGAGGATGTCTCGCCAAAATGAAAGGTCTGCGCCCCTTCACGCAGCGTGAGCGAGCCGCCGCGGATACCGCTTAACAGACGAAACAGCAGCCATCGCGCGATGCGGACGTTGCGCGGAATATCGGGTTCCAACGCAAAGACGGGATCGGTCATGAGCGTTCACTCCTGCTGACGGGATGGTTATACAGCGGCACGCGCTTGAGCCACAGGCGCAGCGCCTGCCAGTAAATGGCAAAAACGGTTTTCAGGGTCATGAGCGGAATGCGCAGCAACAGCGAGCGCAGCGCGGAGCGCGTCAAAGGCTCCCGGCGCAGCGCCAGCGTGGCGTCAAAAACCTTCGCTTCCTGATGATTTTCAATGTGCATATGCAGCGTGTTATCCGGGTCGTTAAAGCGCCAGTGGTAGATCATGTCCATCGGGTTGAAGGGGGAAACGTGAAACGCTTTTTCCGTCGGCTGCGCATCCTGTCCGTTGACGGCATAGTAATGACGTTCATTCCACGGCGTGTTGCGGACCTCCGCCAGAACCCAGCGCAGCGTTCCCTTCCCGTCGTAGCAGTAGTAAAAGTTGACCGGATTGAAATGAAAGCCGAAATAGCGCAGCTGCGTCAGGAGCATCACCCGCCCGTCCGGACGTTCCCCGGTCAGGCTCTCCAGCCTGCTGAGCACGTTCTCTTTAAGCGGCGTGCCGAGCGGATAGTCAGCGTCGTGGAACGATGCGCCGGCAAAGCGATTGCGCCGCACGCCGACTGACGGCAGCAGCGGCAGTTCATCGAGATCCAGCCAGGCCATAAAGACGCTGTAGCTGAATTCATGGGTTTTCGGCTGAAGGCGGCGGTGGCGTAATACGCCGTGGTAGAGGCAGCTGTTCATCTCAGTTCCCCTCTCCGGCCGCTATCGCATTGACCACGTCCAGCGCGCTGCGCACGCCATCTTCATGAAAGCCGTTGTACCACCAGGCACCGCAGTACCAGCTCCGGTTATGACCGTTGATCTCGCCGCGCCGCGCCTGCGCCCGCCAGCTTTGCGGGTTAAACAGCGGATGTTCATAGACAAAGCGTTGCAGAACGAAGCGTTCATCTACCGGCGCGTCCGGGTTGAGGGTGACGCAGAACAGCGGACTGCCCGCAGGGAGCCCCTGCAGGATGTTCATGTTGTAGGTGACGCAGGCGCTGGCCTGCTCGTGAGCGCTCAGGCGGTAGTTCCAGCTGGCCCACGCGCGCCGCCGCTCCGGCAGCCAGCGCGGATCGCTGTGTAAAACGACCTCGTTGCGCTGCCAGCCGATATCGCCGAGCACCTCGCGCTCTGCGGGCGTCGGGTCATCAAGCATCGCCAGAGCGCTGGCGGAGTGGCAGGCAAAAATCACCCGATCGAAGGTATGGCTGCCGTTTTCAAGCTGAAGCGTAACCCCGTGCTCGTGGCGGCTCACCCGCTGCACCGGAGAATTGAGATGCAGATTCAGACGGTCGCCCAGCTTGTCGAGCATGGCGCGGATATACTCCCGCGATCCGCCCGGCACCACGTACCACTGCGGGCGCTGGGTGATATCCAGCAGCCCGTGGTTTTGGAAGAAACGTAAGAAAAGCGGCAGCGGGAAACGCTTCATCTCCTGCAGCGACGAGGACCAGATGGCGGCCCCCATCGGCAGAATGTAGTGGCGCGCAAAAAACGGCGTGAAGCCGTGCTTTTCCAGAAACGTTTGCAGCGTGGCGTTCGGGTCCACCTCCCCGTCCAGCGCCTGTTTCGCCAGACGATTGAAGCGGACGATCTCCCCGAGCAGCCGCCAGAATGCCGGATTCACCAGGTTTCGGCGCTGGGCAAACAGCGACGTCAGGGTGTGTCCGTTGTACTCCAGCCCCGTCGCCGGGTTGTGCACCGAAAAGCTCATCTGCGTTTTTTGTCCGCTGATGCCCAGCTCGCTGAGGAGGCCCATAAAGCGCGGATAGGTGCGATCGTTGTAAACGATAAACCCGGTATCGATCGCGTAGGTACCCTGTGGCGTCGGGACGTCAACCGTTGCGGTATGGCCGCCGGGCGTGGCGCCCGCTTCAAACAGGGTCACCTGATGGTGCCCGGCCAGGCGCCAGGCGCAGGTCAGCCCGGCGATGCCGCTGCCGATAATCGCAATGTTCATGAACGCACCATCCTGCGCAGCAGCGCGCGCTGAAGAAACGCAGGCAGCCCGGAGAGCAACCGCAAAATAAAGCCGAACCCGTCAGGAAACGCGATATGCATTTTCCCTGCCGCCAGCCCGGTACGGATCGCCTTGACCGCCTCGTCGACGCTCACCCTGCCCGGCATGGCAAAGTCGTTTTTGCGCGTCAGCGGCGTATCAACAAAGCCCGGGGAGACCACCGTGACGGCAATTCCTTTTGGCTCCCAGTCCAGGCGCAAACTCTCGGCAAACCAGCTCAGGGCCGCTTTGGACGCGCCGTAGGCCTCTGCCCGTGGGAAAGGTAGCCAGTGGGCCATGGAACTCACCAGCACTACGCGGTTGCCAGCCGTCAGCTGGGGCTGCAGCGCGTCAAGACAGTTCACCGGGCCGAGGAAATTTGTCGCCATAACCCGCTCCACCAGCGCCGCATCCACCACGCCTCCATCGAGATATTCGCAGGTACCGGCGCAGAGAATAATCAGATCGGCGTAGCTGCCGGTCAGCGCCTGGCGACAGGCATCCCTGTCTGTCATATCGAACAGGCGAACGGTGAGATTGGGGCAGGTCTGATGCAGCGCTTCGAGGCGCGCCGGATCGCGTCCGCAGGCAATCACGTGGTAGCCGTCTGCGGCAAAGGATTTCGCCAGCCCGGCGCCAATGCCCGAGCTTGCACCGGTGATCAGCACCGTTTTCATGATTTGACCCTCCGCTTCACGCCGCGTACCGCCCAGCCCAGCAGAGGAAGATGTTCGTAGATCATCTCTCCCGCATCGTAGTAGTCGCGCTGGTGCGTGATGAGATCGTTTTCCGTGTTCACCACCGAACACCCCGGCAGTTCGAGCGGCTCTCCCCCGGCAATGCGCGGATGCGACCAGTGCATTACCCAGGTCACAGCAAACCGGTTCCCGCTGCACAGCGGCGTATCGATGGAAAAACGGCAATGCTCGACGTTGGCCAGCAGATGGGTGAAATAGCGCTGAAGCGCGAAAATCCCGTCATGCTCGCCAAACGGATCGATAAGCGTGGCATTCGAATGGTAAAGCCCCACCAGCGCGGACGGCGGCTGGCTATCCAGTGCGGCGTAGTACTCAACAAACCGACTCACGACAGAGGGCAAAGTGCTCATGGGTCACATCCTGGCTGTAAACAACGTGGCGTAATCGCATACTTAAAACTTACACAATTAACGTTATTTGTCCAAGTTTGTGATGATTTATTTTTTATTTTAACTATATATCAATAACTTAATAACAGTAAAAAAGTGAGTTTTGTAGACCGGGTAAGGAGTGGCCGCCACCCGACTTTAACTTTCAGGATTTCCTTAAGGCAAACTCGCAGGTCTTCTTCCAGGCTTATCCTTTTTATTCATAAGGATGCCTGCATGAAACGTTTCTTTCTCTCCCTATTCTCAAGCCCGGAATCCTTACTGCAGGTGATGAGCCAGCAGGAAATCATAGAAGCCGTCGAAGATGGCGATCGCATCATTATCGACCAGGACGGAAACGCCTCGGTGAACTACAAAAGCAACGAGGTACGGCAGGATTTTCTGCGTCACGTCAACATGCTGAAGAGGGCCTGATATGGGAACGGCGATATTTATGGTGCTGATGGTATGCGGGTACTGGTACACCAGCCGCGACCTGTCGACACGCTTTAAAATCAAGCGCTCCTTTGGCTGGGACGTCTATTTTCTTGTGGCGCTGTACGGCTGTATTTTCGTTCTGCAGGGCGTGATTGCCACCGGTCTGCTCTGGCTGCTCCTGCTCGCTCTTTCTGCAGCCAACAACGCTTTTCACTTTGCCTCGCCGAAATATACCGACTGGCAAATCGACTTTATGAACTGGAGCTTTTTAGGCATTCAGGCGCCGGTGGTCGTGATGCTGGCGTTTGCCATCCTGTTTTGCCTCTACCGCTCTAACTGGGCAGGCAGCGCCAGGCTGGACGGCGAAAGCCGGAAAAAGCTCTATAAACGTCTGGCGCAGTCGAGCGGTATTGAACAGCTGCTGTATCAGTGTATGGAGCAAGGGGAACTGGCGCAGGTCACGCTGCGGTCGAGGCGGATTTACGTCGGCATGATCCACACCGCGACGCTGGAATATGAAAAAACGGCCAATATCGTGCTGATCCCGATGTTAAGCGGGTACAGAGATGCGAAGACGATGAACTTTCGCATCGAGAATAACTACAGCAAGTGGTATGCGGAGCATGACATCACGCTCGACTCCGAGCCCCGCAGCGCCATGTCATTCCGGAAGGTGATTTTACTCAATCAGATTGAGAGCCTCTCGCTGTTCGATCCCGCCAGCGCCAGCGCGCTATCGCTGGCACAGCGCGACGAGAGCTCTCGCCCTAAAGAGACATCCCCATAATTCTGAGAATGCTCTGCTGTGAAGCGGTTTCGAAAAGGACGTTCTTAACGCAGAGCATGCCCTGCTTCTGGTAGAACCGGTACGCTCCCGCGTTCTGCTCAAGCACTTCCAGCCAGAGATAGTCTTTTCCCCTGCTCCGGGCCATATCGGTGATGCTGTTGAACATCACCTGGCCATAGTTCTTGCCGGTCTCGGTGGGATCGAGGTAGAGCTTGTTGAGGAGAACGCCCTTCTTGTCCGTTTCCGGGAGCAGGGCTTCCCAGGTCACTTTCATAAATCCCACTGGCCGATCGGTCTCAGCAACACACCAGGAAACAGCGTTATCTTTCAGGCTCTGTTCAAGTACGGAAAGCGCGTACTCGCCGTCCAGAAAATCCTTCATCTCTGCGTCTGACACCCACAGATGCTGAAAATGGGCGGGATAGATTCGGTATCCCAGCTCGCTTAAGAGCGCGGCATCGGCACGGGTGGCCTGTCGAATTTGAAGCGTCATGGAAAGTCTCCCTGGTAATCACCCGCGTTGGGCATTTTGGTAGAGATCCCAGCGGTTGCCGTAAATATCTTCAAACACCACTACCGTACCGTACTCTTCCTCACGAGGCTCTTCGCAGAAATGAACGCCTTTGTCTTTCATGGCACGGTAATCGCGCCAAAAATCGTCCGTCTGGAGGAAGAGGAAAACTCTGCCGCCGCATTGATTGCCGATAAAGCTTTCCTGCCTCTCGTTAGAAGCGCGAGCCAGCAAAATGTTGCAGTCACTTTCCGGGTTGGGTGAGACGACCACCCAGCGTTTACCCGGTTGAGGCGTATCCTCTACGAGGGTAAACCCCAGCTTGTTGGTGTAGTATTCAATGGCGCGATCGTAGTCATCAACCACAATAGCCACGCAGCCAAGGCATCGCTTCTGTGTTCTCATTTTTCGTTTCCTTTGCATAAATGGGTTACGGGCAACGCTATTCCATTGCAGCGTGCTGGCCGCCGGGTTTACTGGCTTGCGTAAGCCTCGCGCTTTTCTGCCCATTTCAGCATGGCATCAAGCGCCGGACATAATGCCTGCCCCCAATCGGTGAGGCGATACTCCACTTTCGGTGGCACTTGCGGGTAGACCATCCGCGAAACGATACCATCGGATTCAAGTTGCCTGAGCTGCTGCGCCAGCATCTTCTGGGAAATACCGGGGATCAGTTTTTCGAAATCTGAGTAGCGCTGCACTTTTCCGTCGAAAAGATGAAAAAGAATAATTAATTTCCAGCGGCCTTCCAGCAGCCGTAACACTTGCTCCACCCCGCTCGCGGCAGATTCCGGACTATATAACTTACTCATAATTCAGTAGCTCACTTTTTCGTGCGTACTTGTCAATTTCTCAGTCTATGTTGAATATACCTGTACTGTAAATAACGGGAGTGCAAGGTCATGTCATTAGATATTGATTTTAAAGGCAAACGCGTGCTTGTTACCGCGGGCACGAAAGGGCTCGGAAAAGCGGTCGTCGGGCTTTTAAAACAGCTCGGTGCAACGGTATTCACCACTGCGCGCCACGAGCCGGACGTAGATGTCGCAGATACTTTCGTCGCCGCTGACCTTACGACGGTCGCTGGATGTGCCGCTGTCGCATCTGCGGTTCAGGAGCAGATGGGAGGCGTCGACGTGATTATCCATGTTGCGGGCGGTTCAACCTCACCTGGTGGCGGTTTTGCTGCGCTTGGCGAAGAAGAGTGGCAGCAGGAGCTCAATCTTAATTTGTTGCCTGCAGTACGCTTAGATCGCGCCCTGCTTCCCGGAATGCTCGCGCAGGGAAATGGGGTGATTATTCACGTGACGTCTATTCAGCGCGAGCTGCCGTTACCGGAATCAACAACGGGTTATGCGGCGGCTAAAGCAGCCCTCTCAACCTACAGTAAAAGCCTTTCAAAGGAAGTCTCACCGAAGGGCGTTCGGGTGGTGCGCGTTGCGCCCGGCTGGATCGAAACTGAAGCGGCGGTTGCACTGGCGGAGAGGCTGGCAAAGCAGGCAGGTACAGACTACGAAGGCGGCAAGCAGATTATTATGAAGGCGCTAGGTGGAATACCGCTCGGACGCCCTGCCAGACCGATTGAGGTGGCCAACCTCATCGTCTTCCTCGCTTCATCGCATGCTGCGAGTATCACAGGTACTGAATTTGTGATTGATGGCGGCACCATTCCCACAGTGTAACGCGGGTGCTTAATCGGCTCGGTGCGAGAGTTGATTAAGCACCGGGGAATATCACTGTTCGGACAGTTTCTCCAGGCCCTTTTTTAACACATGTCTTACCGTTTCTGAATCCATACCCATCTGTGCATGAATAATTGCGCCGTCAATGAGCAGCATGATTTCATTGACGACGCGCTCATCAGCACTCTTCGTCAGCAAGGCAATAATTTTCTTTGTTTCTGATTTATGACTGCGGCATATCTCTTTTATTTCGTTTTCAATATCTTCCGATTTCGCCTCTGCGCTGGCGTTAATAAACGCGCAGCCGTGGAACTCGGGCGAAATAAACCATTCGTAAAGCGTTGCAGATATCGCATCGGCAGGTATTTCGCCTTCATCGAGATGTCGACGCAGCGTGGTCTCAAACCAGTTAATCCATATTTCATGCCGGTAGTTCAAATAGGCAAGAATAAGCAAGCTCTTACTCGGGAAATGGCGATAGAAAGTCACCTTGGTCACTTTAGACGCTTTAATCAGCGTATCCACCCCCGTCGCCCTGAAGCCCGTGGAATAAAACAGATCGTGCGCCGTGAGTAATATCTTATCTCTGACGCTGATTTTAGTATCGTTGCCTGCGGGTTCTGTTTTCACTTTTGGGTAGCCTCTAAAATAATGTTGACAGCGTTATTTTACAGGCATAGATTACCGCAAGTAGACAGACCTGTCTACATAATATAACACTGAGGTAATCGCCATGAACACACGTCCTCCTTTACCGCCCTTCACTCGTGAAAGCGCCATCGAAAAAGTCAGACTGGCAGAAGATGGCTGGAACAGCCGCGACCCGGCGAAAGTCGCGCTTGCCTATACGCTGGATACCCAATGGCGTAACCGCGCAGAGTTCGCCACCAACCGTGAAGAAGCCCAGGCGTTTCTGGAGCGGAAATGGAAAAAAGAGCTGGACTATCGTCTGATTAAAGAGCTCTGGGCATTTACGGAGAACCGGATCGCGGTGCGCTATGCCTATGAATGGCATGATGATTCCGGCAACTGGTTCCGCTCTTACGGCAATGAAAACTGGGAGTTTGAGCCGGACGGACTGATGAAGCGCCGCTTTGCCTGCGTAAACGATATGCCAATCAAAGCCTCTGAGCGTCTGTTCCACTGGCCGCTGGGCAGACGCCCGGACGATCACCCTTCGCTGAGCGATCTTGGCTTATAGGATTTTTGCATCACTCCGGGCCGCCCCGGAGTGATGAACTTACAGCGCGCCCAGCTGTTTCATCAGCGTCAGGTTGTCCTCAATATGCCAGTTAGCCACGATCTTACCGTCACCAATCTCATAAATATCCGTGGCGATAAAATCTATTTTCTGCCCCTTTCCTTTCAGCTTGCCAAATGTTCCGGTGAACGTGCCGTGAAAATGTAAATGCGAAACCACGCGATCGCCTGAAATAATCATTTGCTCAACGTCACAGCGCAAATCAGGCACGGCTGCACGAAACGCGCGGGACGCTAAAATAGCGCCTTCCGGCCCCTGCCTACGCCCTTCCGGAGGCGTTTTATCAATAAAACCTGCCGCCAGGGCATCACGCGCCAGGTTTTCATTACCCGTGTTCCAGAATGAAGCATATTCTCTGGCGGCGGCTTCACTCGCCTTTAATTGCGCCTGCGGCAGGCTGTTGTCCACTATAAGCTGTTTCGGCTGAAGCCATTCCCCCTGCGCGGAAATCGCATTGCCCGACAGACCTGCAAAAATAACCATCGCTACAGCCGAATGAAAATACGTCGTATATTTCATGATATCTCTCAATAGAGTATTACATTACCCGCAGTCGATTTCCTGCGGTTCAAATCAAAGAGGGTCAGTTAATTAACGCCCCGCCCTCAATATCAATGACCGACCCCGTGACAAAGGGATTTTCAATGGCGAAAAGATACCCTTGCGCGACGTTCTCCGCCCTTCCCCAGGCTTTGGCTGGCAGGGTTTCCGCCGCGCCAGCGAGCATTTTTTTCCGCGCGGCGGCGTCCATGCCCGCATACGCTTCCGTGTCGGTCAGCCCCGGACTCACGACGTTGACGCGCAGCGGTGAAAGCTCTTTCGCCAGCACTTTTGTCGCGGCCTCGATGGCGGCATTCATCGTCGTTTTAACAATGGCCCCCGCCACGGTGCGACGCGCCACGAACCCGCTGGTGAACGTCAGCGTACCGCCGGGGGCGATGTTCCCGCTGAGATAGCGGGCGACATTGATGCTTCCCCAGAATTTTGTATCAAAAGCCAGCCTTGCCGCGCGGAGATCCAGCCCGGAAAGAAGCCCTCCCGGAGCCAGTGAACCCGCCGTAACGACGATATTATTGACCTCACCCAGCGTTTCACCGAGTGCGACAAGCTCTGCCTCACGGCTGATATCCAGCACGAGGGTATGAACAGACGCGGCGTGGGCGCTCAGCCGTTGCCGCGCAGCGTCCAGCTTCGCGCCGTCGCGGCCCGCGAGAATAATCTCCTCGCCGCGCCCGGCAAGCAGGCTGCCCACGGCGAAACCGATGCCGGAAGCGCCGCCGATAATTAAGGTTTTACGGGTCATAGCGTTTTCTCCTGCAGGGTGTAAATGGGGTAATCGGTATATCCCGTCGCGGTTCCGCCAAACAGCGTGGCGGGATCGCGCACCTGGGCCAGAGGCAGCTGGTGCGCCAGACGGTGGGGTAAATCCGGGTTGGCAATAAACGGCCGTCCGAAGGCAATCAAATCGGCATAGCCGGCAGCAAGGATCTTTTCCGCTTTTTGAAGGTCATAGTTCCCCGCGACGATAAGGGTTCCGCTAAAGGTCTCGCGTAGCGATTGACGGAACTGCTCTGGTACCTGCGGCGCATCGTCCCAGTCGGCTTCCGCCAGGTGGATGAACGCAATCCCTTCTTGTTCACACCAGGCCGCGAGAGCGAGTATGGCTTCCGTCACCTGCGGATCGTTCATCCCGCGCTGGGTAATAAACGGGGAAAGGCGAATGCCCGTACGCTCGCGGCCAATGGCCTCGGCAATGGCGCTTAGCACCTCCTGAGCAAAGCGGATCCGGTTCGCCAGCGTGCCGCCGTACTCGTCCGTGCGTTTGTTGGAGGTTTGCCGCAGAAACTGGTCGATCAGATAGCCGTTTCCGCCGTGAACCTCCACGCCGTCAAACCCGGCCTGAACGGCATTCAGTGCCGCCTGACGATAGTCCGCGATGATGCTGTGAATGTCCTTGCGCGAGAGCGTTCTCGGCTGCGGGCAGTCAACCATTTGGCCTTCGCCCTTTTCGTTCACCACCCACACCTGCGCGTCCGGCGCCAGTGCTGACGGGGCGACGGGCTGACCATCCTGATGAAAGCTGGCGTGCGACATCCGCCCGACGTGCCAGAGCTGCGAAAAAATCACCCCTCCCGCCTGATGCACGGCGCCCGTCGTGAGTTGCCATCCTGAAACCTGCTCAGGCGAATAGATGCCGGGCGTCCATGAGTATCCCTGCCCCTGAGGCGAAATCTGGGTGGCTTCCGTGATGATTAATCCGGCGCTGGCCCGCTGCCGGTAATACTCCGCCATCAGCGCTGAAGGAATATTTCCCGGTTGAAGGGAGCGCGCTCGGGTCATCGGCGCCATGACGATACGGTTTTTCAGGTCCCGCTGACCCAGCCTGTAGCGTTCAAAAAGTGAGATACGTTGCATGTTTTCATCCCTTATGGTTTGGATGAAATCACTTTACAGACGGCATCTGATTTTGATAATTACGCTAAAATAAGATGCACTTTTCGGAAAATATGAATAATGGGTAAACTCGAAGACATGGCGTTACTGGTGGAAGTTGCCGAGGCCGGTGGTCTTTCTGCCGCCGGGCGACGCCTGTCGCTTTCTCCCGCCACCATGACGGCCAGGCTGAAGGCGATTGAGGAGCGTTACCAGACGCGCCTGTTTCACCGCTCAACGCGATCGATCGCGCTGACCCGCGCCGGGGAAGAGTTTTACCATGCCGCGCTGCGCGTGCTGGAAGAAGTGCATCACGCCGAGTCGTTACTGGCGCAAAAGGAAGGCGTGCTCAGCGGCAACATTCGCCTTTCTGCGCCCTCGGACTTTGGCAGACAGTATCTTAGCCCCGCCGTCGTGGAATTCTCCCGACGCCATCCCGACGTTAAATTTTTCATCTCGTTAAGAGAACACGTTGAGGACCTGGTCGCTAACCGGCTGGATATGAGCGTGCGTTTTGGCAACCTGCCGGACAGCAGCCTTGTCGTCAGAAACATCCGCCCGAACCATCGGGTGCTGGTCGCCTCCGGGGAGTATCTTAACGAACGCGGCATCCCCGCCACGTTTGCCGATTTAGCTCAGCACCGGTGCCTGGCGCTTGAGTCTCAGGGCGTGGTGATGAACGAATGGCGCTTTGAAAAAGATGGCGAGGAAAGCGTCGTTCGCGTTGAGCCTGCCATGGTGTGCGATGACGGGGCTTTGCTTCGTCAATGGGCACTCAGCGGAGCTGGCATCGCGGGGAAATCGTGGTGGGACGTCAAAGACGATGTTGAAACCGGAAGGCTCACGGTACTGTTTGCCGACAGCTTCACCGGCTTTAGCCGATACGATCGCAAAGATGTCGGCCTGCAGCTTGTTTACCCCCAGCGCAAACTGCAGCCGCTTCAGGTCACGGCGTTTAGCCAGTTTTTTCTCGACTGGCTAAAAAAACAGTAAAATTAAATCGCGTCAGGCATCTGCGGTTAATTTCTCGCCAAAATAAGAGATAGCGCGCATTTCGTTGACAACCTCAGGACTACTCTGTGTGCGGTTTTCAGGAGGTACAAAATATGAAAAAGCTTCTGATCTGTTGTTTGTTTGGTAATACCGCAAACTCTCTCGCCAAAAAAATGCAGTCTCTGGCAGAACGCGAAGGCTATCCGCTGATGATTAGCGCTGTTGGGCTGGATAACTTCGCCAGCGTCGCTCCCGCTTTCGATGGTTTCCTCATCGCGCCGCACATTCAGTACAAACTCGATGAGATAAAAGAAACGGTGGGCAATACGCGTTCACTCGCCATTATTGAGAGCCTGCCCTATGCCTCTCTCGACGCGAGGAACGTATTGAATTTCGTGAAGGAACAGATGCCTGAACTGGCTGCCTGACAGATAAGGCCGCATCGGTTTTGCGGCCTCCTCTCACCCGGCGATCAAAACGTGTCGACACAAGGCTGGCCGACCTTATTAAGGGCATTTTTCAACCTGGCTCTGAGTTCAATTAACGCCGCTTCTTTCTCTTCAAGCTGCTGCAGCTTGTGGCGCAGAGACGCCTGTTTTTGCTCAGCGGTAAAGTTGTCGTCAACCCAGACAGCCAAAACATCTGAAATTTCAGCTAAGGTAAAACCCAGCATTTTGGCATGCTTGATCATGTTTAAACGCTGTAAATCGACGGCGGAATAGACTTTATAGTTATTGCTGCGATTGGGTTGCGGGATATTCTCTAACAGCCCCTGTCGCTCATAGTAACGCACCGTTTCTTTCGACAATCCCGTTTTCGCACACAGTTCACCAATTCGCATCGCGTCGCCCTCACCTTGTAAAAATCACGCTTGACCGTGTACCTAAGTGCACGGTTTATGCTGTGCAGCATACATTAGGGAAACGGGATTAAACATATGAATTCTTTTGATTATACAGGTAAAACAGCGCTGATTACCGGAGCGTCGTCGGGCATAGGCCGTGATTTTGCCCGGCAGCTCGCCGACCGCGGCGTGGCCTTGATCCTGGTCGCCCGCTCCGAGCCAAGGCTACAGGCGCTTGCCGTAGAGTTAGTCAGAAAGCACGGCGTCTCCATCACGATTATCGTGCAGAATTTAGTGAAGCCGGAAGCCATTCCGCACATTGTGGAACGGCTTGAAACCTTAAGACGCGTCCCCGACATTCTGATCAATTGCGCCGGCTTCGCCACCTACGGGCTATTCGAAAAGTTGTCGATCGACAGGCAGCGTGATGAGGTAAACGTAAACTGCATGGCCCCCGTAGAGCTGACTCACGCCTTGCTGCCGGGAATGCTGCAGCAGGGCTCCGGGGTAATTATTAACGTTGCCTCAACCGCCGCGATGCAGCCGGATCCCTATATGGCGATTTATGGCGCAACCAAAGCCTTCCTGCTCTCGTTTTCGAACGCGCTGTGGGGAGAATATCGCTCCAGGGGCATCCGCGTCCTGGCGCTTTGCCCCGGCGCAACGGATACGGCCTTTTTTGATGTGGTGAATGCTGAGGAAGCCTCGGTAGGGAAAAGAATGCCCGCTGACAAAGTGGTCGCCCTGGCGTTGAAGGCCGTTGAGAGTAACCGTAACTACCTGATTACCGGATGCGGTAACTGGCTTCTGGGGCAGCTACACCGGTTCGTGACGCGCAGGCGTCTGGTGCTTATCGTTGAAAAAATATTGCGTCCGCGCTCGGCCTGAGCAAAAACGGCTCCGTTCAGCGCAAGGGAGTTGCGCTGAAATGCTCGCTTATCGCAGGCAGATAGATGCCATAGTGCACGAAAAACAGTGATACACTTACCGCACATGGTTGATCGTCCCGTCTGAAGGGCTCATGATGAATGATGGTAACCAAATCTCAGAATGGTCACTCGTTGTTAATCGTAGCCTGTCACGCTAAGCTTAAATAATGACTAAAAATATGAATCCCCCATCATCACGTGGTCCCCTTGACCACGCTGTCAGAGAGCAAATCGTCGAAGCGGCTTTTGAGCACTTCGGCCACTACGGCTATGAAAAAACCACCGTCGCCGAACTGGCTAAATCCATCGGCTTTTCAAAGTCCTATATATATAAGTTTTTCGATTCCAAACAGGCAATCGGCGAGGTGATTTGCGCTAACCGCCTGGAGCTGATCATGGCGGCAGTGCTTTCCGCCATCGAGGATGCGCCGTCGGCAAGCGAAAAATTACGCCGCCTTTTCAAAGCGCTCACCGAGGCGGGAAGCGAGCTGTTTTTCCACGACCGTAAGCTATACGACATCGCCGCCGTCGCCGCGCAGGAGCAGTGGCCTTCCACGCAAAAGTACAGTGAAAGCCTGATGAAGCTGATCGAGAGCATCATTATCGAAGGCAGGCAGGCCGGCGAGTTTGAAAGAAAAACGCCGCTGGATGAAGTCACCTGTGCCGTCTACATGGTGATGTGCCCTTACATTAACCCCGTTCAGCTACAGTACAACCTCGAAATGGCCCCCACGGCGGCAGTGCTACTCTCTTCACTGATTTTAAGAAGCCTGGCCCCCTAACTTGTGACCATTGACAATTTTGGTCACTAGTCAGAGAATGCGGATACCGTCCTGTTACGTCAAAAAGGTTTCCCATGCTCAGGCTCACTTCAGCCCGCGTTGCCGTTTGTCTCCTGCCGTTTGCCCTGGTGGCGTGCGGCGATATTTCCGCGAGTGACGATCCGCGCACCAAGCCACCGCTCGTCAGATCCGCCTCCGTCGAGCTTGCGAACAATAACGCCCGCGCCTTCACGGGCGTGGTGGTCGCAAGAACGCAAAGCGATTTAGGTTTCAGGGTTCAGGGAAAAATCCTTGAGCGGCTGGTCGATACGGGCCAGACCGTCAAACAGGGCCAGCCCCTGCTGCGCCTGGATCCGGTTGACCTGAAGTTACAGGCTCAGGCGCAGCAGCGCGCGGTGGATGCGGCCCAGGCGCGCGCGCGAAAAGCCACCAGCGATGAGGCGCGCTATCGCGGTCTTGTGGCGTCCGGCGCGGTGTCTGCCTCGGAGTATGACCAGATCAAAGCGGCGGCCGATACGGCCAGGGCCGATCTCAGCGCCGCCCGGGCGCAGGCCAGCGTGGCGCAAAACGCCACGGGCTATGCCGTGCTGCTGGCGGATTCGGACGGCGTGGTCATGGAGACGCTCGCCGAGCCGGGTCAGGTCGTCAGCGCCGGACAGGTGGCGATCAGGCTCGCCAGAGCGGGACAGCGTGAAGCGCTCGTCCAGCTTCCGGAAACGCTGCGCCCTGCCGTCGGCAGCGAAGCGCAGGCCACGCTGTATGGCAATGAAAAACATCCGGTCACCGCAACGCTGCGCCTGCTGTCTGATTCGGCCGATGCCGCGACCCGCACGTATGAAGCCCGCTACGTGCTGGATGGCCTGCTGGCGAACGCGCCGCTGGGGGCGACCGTCACGCTGAACGTTCAGGACAACAAAGCGGAAGGTCAGGTCATGCAGGTCCCGCTGGCCTCACTCTATGATGCAGGAAAAGGTCCCGGCGTCTGGCTTATTTCCGCCCAGCCGGCAAAGGTCGCATGGACGCCCGTCAGGGTGCTGAGCGTGGGTGAAGATGCGGCGCAGGTCACGGGCGGCGTGAAGCCCGGTGAGAAGATTGTTGCGTTAGGCGCCCATCTTCTGCACGAAGGTGAGGTCGTCAGGCTTGCTGAGCAGCGCAATGCCGCCCTGGCGGAGAACACACCATGAGCGGAAGCCGCTTCAACCTGTCGGCGCTGGCCGTCCGCGAACGTTCCGTCACGCTGTTTCTGATCGTTCTCGTTACCATCGCCGGAATTTACGCCTTCTTTGGGCTCGGGCGTGCGGAAGATCCGCCCTTCACGGTAAAGCAAATGACGGTGATAACCGTCTGGCCGGGCGCGACCGCGCAGGAAATTCAGGATCAGGTCGCCGAGCCGCTGGAAAAGCGCCTGCAGGAACTCAAATGGTACGACCGTACCGAAACCTATACCCGTCCCGGCATGGCGTTTATCACGTTGTCATTGCAGGACAAGACCCCGCCTGCCGAAGTGCAGGAGGAGTTCTATCAGGCGCGTAAGAAGCTTGGAGATGAATCTCAGCGACTTCCGGCGGGCGTCATCGGCCCGATGATCAATGACGAATTCTCGGATGTCACCTTTGCCCTCTTTGCCCTGAAAGCGAAAGGCGAACCGCAGCGGCTGCTGGTACGCGATGCCGAAGGCCTGCGCCAGCAGCTTCTGCACGTTCCCGGCGTGAAGAAAGTGAACATTATCGGCGAACAGGCCGAGCGGATTTACATCTCCTTCTCCCACGACCGTCTGGCGACGATAGGGCTCTCACCCCAGGATATTTTCAACGCCCTCAACAGCCAGAACGCGTTAGCCGCGGCGGGCTCTATTGAGACCCGAGGCGCGCAGATTTTTATCCGCCTGGACGGCGCGTTCGATGAACTGCAGAAAATCCGCGATACGCCTTTTATTGCTCAGGGCAAAACGCTCAAGCTGTCCGATGTGGCAACGGTTGAGCGAGGCTACGAAGATCCCCCGACGATGCTGATACGCAATCAGCATGAGCCCGCCCTTCTGCTGGGCATTGTGATGCGTGAAGGCTGGAACGGTCTGGCGCTGGGGAAAGCGCTGGATGCGGAAACGGCAAAAATAAATGATAGCCTGCCGCTGGGCATGTCCCTGACCAAAGTCACCGACCAGTCCGTGAATATTCGCTCGTCGGTCGATGAGTTCATGATCAAATTCTTCGTCGCCCTGCTTGTGGTCATGGTGGTGTGTTTTGTCAGCATGGGCTGGCGCGTGGGTGTTGTCGTTGCGGCGGCGGTACCGCTGACGCTGGCGGTCGTTTTCGTGGTGATGGAAGCCGCGGGGATAAACTTTGACCGCGTGACGCTGGGCTCCCTGATCCTCGCCCTCGGCCTGCTGGTTGATGATGCCATCATCGCCATCGAAATGATGGTGGTAAAAATGGAGGAAGGTTACGACAGAATCAAAGCCTCGGCCTTCGCCTGGAGCCATACCGCCGCGCCCATGCTGGCCGGTACCCTGGTGACGGCCATTGGATTTATGCCGAATGGTTTTGCCCAGTCGACCGCAGGGGAATACACCAGCAATATGTTCTGGATCGTCGGCCTCGCCCTGATTGCCTCGTGGTTTGTCGCGGTGGTGTTCACGCCCTATCTTGGGGTGAAGATCCTGCCGGCGATCCCCATAGTCGAAGGGGGTCATGCCGCCATCTATAACACGCCTCGCTATAACCGTTTTCGCCGGCTGCTGGCCCGCGTTATCGCCAGAAAATGGCGGGTGGCCGGGTTGGTGGTCGCCATTTTCATCCTGGCCGTGCTCGGCATGGGGCTGGTTAAAAAACAATTCTTCCCGACCTCCGATCGCCCGGAAGTGCTGGTTGAGGTGCAGATGCCCTACGGTACCTCGATTGAGCAAACCAGCGCCGCCACCGCAAAAATCGAAGCGTGGCTGGGCCAGCAGCCCGAAGCCAAAATTGTCACGGCCTATATTGGTCAGGGTTCACCCCGTTTTTATCTGGCGATGGCGCCAGAACTGCCCGACCCGTCTTTTGCGAAAATAGTGATCCTGACGGACAGCGAGACGTCACGCGAGGCGCTCAAGCTCCGGCTGAGGGACGCTGTCGCCAACGGCCTTGCCCCCGAAGCGCGCGTGCGGGTAACGCAGCTGGTGTTTGGCCCGTACTCGCCCTTCCCGGTTGCCTGGCGCGTGTCGGGGCCGGATGTCGAACAGGTTCATGACATCGCTGACCGGGTGAAAGCCGTGCTCCAGGCAAGCCCGATGATGAGAACCGTCAACACCGACTGGGGCTCACGCGTTCCCGTCCTGCATTTCACCCTCGATCAAAACCGCCTGCAGGCGACCGGCTTGACCTCAAGTGCCGTTGCCGATCAGCTTCAGTTTCTGCTCTCAGGCGTGCCTGTCACCTCCGTGCGGGAAGATATTCGCTCGGTTGAGGTCATTGGCCGCGCGGCGGGAGATATCCGTCTCGATCCGGCCAAAATCGAAGGTTTCACCCTTGTCGGCAATGCGGGACAGCGCGTTCCGCTGTCTCAAATCGGCAAGATTGAGATCGGTATGGAAGATCCGATCCTGCGCCGCCGCGATCGCACTCCGACGATTACCGTGCGGGGCGATATCGCTAACCATCTTCAGCCACCGGATGTGTCGGTCGCCATCATGAAGCAGCTCAATCCGATTGTTGATGCGCTGCCGGCCGGATACCGAATAGACATGGCGGGTTCGATTGAGGAATCGGGCAAAGCCACGCAGGCCATGATTCCGCTGTTCCCTATCATGATTGCCCTGACGCTGCTGATCATCATTTTGCAGGTGCGCTCAATCTCGGCGATGGTGATGGTGTTCTTAACCGCGCCGCTGGGGCTGATTGGCGTGGTGCCCGTGCTGTTGATTTTCAATCAGCCGTTTGGCATCAACGCGCTGGTCGGCTTGATCGCCCTTTCCGGCATTCTGATGCGCAATACGCTGATCCTGATCGGTCAAATCGATCATAACCAGAAGGAGGGCCTCGAGCCGTTCCAGGCGGTGGTTGAAGCGACGGTCCAGCGCGCACGCCCTGTCCTTCTGACCGCCATGGCCGCCGTGCTGGCGTTTATTCCCCTGACGCATTCGGTGTTCTGGGGCACGCTGGCCTACACGCTGATAGGCGGAACGCTGGGCGGGACGATCGTCACGCTCGTCTTCCTGCCCGCGATGTATGCGATCTGGTTCCGGATCCGACCATCGGAACAACGCGTGCAGCACCGAACAGAAAACGTGTAAACTACCATGAGTAGATAACACTTATGAGGAAAGCATGGTTGTTAAGCGCTTAAGAAAAGAGGACCGCCGCGTGCAGCTGCTGGAGGTTGCGCGCGGAATCGTTCGTCAGCAAGGCACGGAGGCCCTAACTCTTGGCTACCTGGCCGAGCGGGCCAACGTGACCAAGCCTATCCCCTACGATCACTTTGGCGATCGTGAAGGGCTGCTGATGGCGCTGTACCGGGACTATAGCGATCGGCAGCTGGCGAAATTCCGCGAGACGCTGGCGGTCGACAGCAAAACGCTGGAGAAGACGATCCGCTTTTTCAGCGCCGCCTATATCGACTGCGCCATTAGTGCCGGGCCGGAGACCGGCCCAATCGCCGCGGCGCTGTCCGGATCCCACGCGCTGCAGACGTTTCGTGAGGCATGCGTGGCCGAATGCGCCGACTGCCTGCGTACCGCGCTTTCCCCGTTCGTTGCGCTGAAAGGCGTTCAGGGAGAAGCGGTACTGACGGCCATCATTGGCGCGGCGGACGCGCTCAGCACCGCCGCGGGCAACGGCGTGCTCGCCCGGAACGTGGCGGAAGATACGCTCAGCGGCGCCATGACCGGCGTGCTGGAGACCTACGTGAATAGCACAAAATGATCGCTGGGGGCGGATTGACACCTAAGTTACCAATAGTAATATAGGCGTCAGTTCTCACCCATTCGAGGTCGCTATGTCTGCTACAAATGCCATTAATAACGCACTGATCGTGACGGCTCATCCTGTCGACAATTCGTTATCCCATTCGCTGGCAGCCCGTATTGCCGGAAAATTACGCGAGCAAGGTACGCAGGTTGAGATTGCCGATCTGCATGCTGAAGGGTTTAATCCGGCGATGACCCGCGCCGATCTCGATTTGTATCACGGCGATCCGAGCGCCCTTCCCGACGATATTCTGCGCGAGCAGCAGCGCGTCGAGCGAGCGGATATGCTGGTGTTTGTCTTCCCCGTGTACTGGTGGTCGGTCCCCGCGCTGTTGAAAGGCTGGTTCGATCGCGTATTAACCCTGAACTGGGCGTATAAGGTGGCCGACGACGGCCGGATTGTGGGCAGCTTACGCGACGTTCCCGTCCGCCTGATTGCCACAGGCGGCAGCGATCTCACCGGATTCGACAAACACGGCTATTCGACGGCGATTCAGACGCAGATAATCGAAGGCGTGTTTGGCTTCTGCGGGTTGAAGAACGTTAAGCTCGATATCCTTTACCAGGCAGACGCGGCGACGCCTGAGCAGGTTGAGGATTTCCTGCAGGGGCTAGAGAGTCTTAAATAATCCCGGCTATCCAGTCACAGCAAAGGCGCGCCTCCTTCGCCAGAAGGAAGCGCGTGTTTCGTTATCACCTACCACCGTCAGGGGCGATCTTTTAATCCTGCTGGCTAACCGGAACTCTCTTTCCAGCGATTATTCAAAAAATAACGAGAAAAGGCCAATCGCCATCACTACGCTCATAATCACCTGAATCAGAATAATAAAAAAAGCGACCCCACCCAAGACTGTGATTTTTCGACGCAGAATGAAAGTAATGCCGGAAAGTACAGCACTGAACAGAATGGCTTTAAGGATATAGGAAAGCGGAACCATTGCCGGGTGACCGGTATGCACTCCAGCAAGCCCAATGAGACCCAGCAGAAAACCTCCGCAGAATCCCCATCCCCAGAAAGTCATCGGTAAGCTCATCTGCCCCGCGACTAATCTTTTCAACATACGCACATCCTTTTTGTGATTATTTTTATCAAAATTCACCGGTTTACAGGGTAAAACCCCCGTCCCCCACCTGCGCCTGGGCGTACCATTTCATCAGCTCCGCGCAACCGGGCGCGTTCTCAGCCGGTGACCATGGGGCGGTATCGTGCTCCGGAACAGGCTGATAGCCGCCGTGTTTTACCTCGAAAATGACGCCGCCTTTATCCAGCGACAGCACGGCATGCCAGGTACCGGCATCCATCTCCAGCACTTTGCAGTCTTCACCTAACACCACGCGCTGGGTCACGTTACCGCCGTCATCAAAATTCAACACCAGAAAGCGACCGCTCAAAGCCGTCAGCAGTTCAAACGTGTGCGGGTGGCGATGAGGGCGAACATAGGTACCAGGCTCCATCGCGATAGCCAGGCGCTGTACCGGGTCGCTCAGCTCGGGATGTAAATTGCGGTGCGCGCGTAAGCGAGGAGAATTGGCAGCCTGCTCGCTTTGTTGCTGCAGGTCACTGAACGTAATTTGTTTCATATACACCTTTGTGAATGGAGTCAGCGGACGGCAACCCTTTAGCCGCACGACGTTATACCATTCTGGACGGTCGATGAGCGATGGCATTTGTGAAACAAATCGCTGCAGCGTGAGGATGCGCGCGATCGCCCCCAAAGCGCAACGTTGAGTAAAACTCACATTGATGCCCACTATTTATCGTTTTTAAAAAGTGACGCACCTGAAATACCATCCATTCACCCCTGGGATAGAAAAATAAATAATACTAAGCCTGTATGGAGCACCTATGACACTCGATGTTTTATTCCCTGTATTGAATATTATCTCGCCTCATAAATTTAGCGCCCAAACAAATGTGCATGAGTTGATAACGTTACTTTCAGCAGAAAAGGAAAGCTCAGAAGCGCTATCGCCCTTCATCCATCGACTGCATCTTTTGGCTTTCGCCCAAAGCAATCCGGGTAACGCCGAAGAGTTGCTCTCAGCGCATTTACCAAAAGAGGATGGGATCCTTCCGCTGCTGGACTTTGCGGACTGGCCAAAGGTGCGTTACGCCGCGTCAGGCGAAGCTCAGACGCGTGAATCGCAGGAGTATTTCCGTGATATGACCTCGGCTGCCAATCTGTTACGCACTGCGCTGATCGACGCCGAGCGAGCAAAGGGAACGCCTGCGCTTTATATTCTGGATAAATTACTCAACCTGAACAGCGCCCTGCCGGAGCGATATAAACAGATGGCGAATATTCCCTACGCATAAATATGTTCTATATGCGGAATATCCTTCACTAAATATTCCGCTATTTATTAAACCCGATTTTCATTGTAATCAAGACAGACGATATCCAACGAAGGCAGCACCGGCGCATTAAGGTTAAGCCACGCCAGCAACCGTTCAATACTCTGTCTTCTGAGCGAATTTTTCGGCCAGACGAGGTAGTAGCCATCGCCGGTTGCGATAGCTTCCCTGAAGGGTAGCGCGAGCAGGCCGCTTTTCAGCGCGTCGAGCGTGAGGCGGAGGTCGGCCATCGTCACGCCGTGACCGTGCATGGCGGCCAGGCTTCCCTGCTCCAGGGTGTCGAACACGATTCCACGACTCACGTCGAGCCCTGGGAATGACCCGGTTCTTTTCAGCCATCGCTTCCAGTCCCGTCTGTCCGGAGAGGGATGGATAATATCGCACTGCGCAAGCTGATGCCGGGCTGAATCAAGCAAAGACGGGGTACAAACCGGAATGAGCCATTCACTGAAGAGCAGCCTGCTTTCCGTAGACTCGCCGAAATAGCCATTACCGAGCAGGATCGCACAATCGTAGGGCTCACGGCTGAAGTCAACGGTGTCGAAGTCCATCCAGACGCTGGCAATTTCAATTTTTGGCTTAGCGTGGTTCTCGCGAAAGGATTTAAGCACATTCAGCAGCCACCGCATCGTCAGGGTGCTGGGGGCTTTGAGGCGCAGAAGGTGGTTTTCGCTTCTGAATGCGCGACAGGCCCACTCAATATTCGAGAAACTTTCGCTGAGCTGTCCGGCCAGAATACGTCCGGCATCACTGACCTCCACTCTCGGCCCCTGGCGTTTAAAGAGCTCACAGTCGAACCACTGTTCAAGCGTCCGGACATGCCTGCTGACCGCGCCCGGCGTGATATTCAGTGCTTCAGCCGCTTTGCTGAAGGAGTTCAGCCGCGCGGCAACTTCAAAAGCGCGCAGCGCATACAGTGGTGGTAAAGACATACATTCCCTTTCTGTGAGGTTTAGCTATGCAGTTTTTGTATTATCGGCACTCGGTGACTTGTCGCTCAGGTCCTCAGACGGGAACGTCATCAGCAGCTCCCTGAGCAGGGACTCAAGCTGCGCGCGCTGCGCGTCAGACAAGTTGCTCAGCAGCGCATTTTGCGTTTGTGTATGGACGATCAGCGCCTGTTCGATGCGCTCCTGCCCGTGCGGTGTCAGGCTTACGAGGGTGCTGCGCTTGTCATCCGGATCGGCAATTCGCCTGATAAGCCCAAGCTGTTCGAGATGGCTGAGCCGGTTCGTCATCGCCCCTGAGGTTACCAACAGCGATTTATAGAGCTGCGTGGGGGAAAGGCAGTACGGCTCACCGGCGCGACGCAGCGTGGCGAGCACGTCAAACTCGCCCTCGCGAAAGCCAAACTGCGCCATCGCCTGCGCCCATTCTTTTCCCAGATGCTTCATCAGCCGGAGCATTCGGCCAAAAATTTTCATCGACGAGGCGTCCAGCTCCGGCATGGCGCGGCTCCACTGGCCGACAACGAAGTCTACGTGATCTTGCATTTTCACCCCTGATGGCGTGCGAATTTATCCTGTTGTGCGGTACATCTTACGCAAAAACACATTTTATCTTAACGTTAAGATAAATGCTCGTGCGATTTGCCCGGGCCATTCACAACCGAAAAGGACTCAATGTTGAAACGCACGTCGCCTTTACTCTTCGCCGTTATCGCTTTTATCGTCGGGCTGAACCTGCGCCCCATTCTGGCTTCTGTCGGACCGCTGTTTTCCGTGCTGCAGCGCGAAGCGGGGCTGACCGCTACGCAATTCAGCCTGCTGACCACCCTGCCGGTCGCGATGATGGGGCTTGCCGCCCTGTGTGGCCCCTGGCTTTTAGCCCGAGTCGGCGCCGTTCGGGGAATTATGTTTGGGCTCTTCATCCTGCTTGCGGCCTGTTTGCTGCGCGGTTTTAGCGCCTCACCGGAGAGTCTTATGGGCACCGCGTTACTGGGCGGGGCCAGCATAGGCACGATGCAGGCGTTAATGCCTGCCCTGATAAAAAAGGAATATACGCAAACGGCCAGCACGGTAATGTCGCTTTTCAGCACGGGCATTATGGCAGGAGCGGCAGTCGCCGCCGCCAGCGCCGAGCCGTTGTTTTCATGGCTCACGCTGAAGCCCGCGCTGGCAATGGCCGGGCTGTTAGCGCTGCTGGCGCTGATACTGTGGTTAACCCTGGTTAAGCATCCTCAGGAGGAAAAAACAGCACGCGAAACCGTTACGCTCTCGTCCTCCCGTACAGGGCTACTGCTGCTCTTTTTCGGCGTGGGAACGGGAGCCTACACGCTGGTATTGGCCTGGCTGCCCCCGCTCTATATTCAGGCGGGATGGTCCGCACGCAGCAGCGGCTACATGCTGGCCTGGCTGACGTTAACCGAGGTTGTCGCCGGGTTTGCCGTCTCCGCGCTGATCGGTAAATTCCCCGACCGCCGCGTGCCGCTGATTGCCGTTTTGCTGTTGCTGCTGGCAGGATTACTGTGTCTGGTCTTTGCGCCGGGTACGACGCCTGTATTATCCACGTTGCTGCTTGGCACCGGGATCGGCGCCCTCTTCCCGCTGTCGCTCATCGTCACGTTCGATCATGCGCGAACGCCCGCGCAGGCCGGGAAGTTGCTGTCTAAAGTTCAGGGTGGCGGATACACGATCGCCGCGCTTATGCCGTTAATTGCGGGGATCGTTCGCGACAGTTCGGTCTCGCTGACCAGCGCATGGCTGATCATGAGTGCGGGAGTCGTGCTGCTGATCGTTATCGCGCTGAATTTTAAACCCGTCGTGGACGTGCAGGCACGGTGAACGCGATACCAGTTTTGAGAGTCGTATTTCCGCCGATCGTAAGATAAATTCAGGGTGAATTTCACCTCATTCAGGAGTGGATATGCCGCAGACGTTACCGGAAATTGATGTCTTGTTCGTCGCCGGGTTCGGGCCCATTTCGCGGGATACGGAGTCCAGCAGCGCGTTTTATGTTCAGACACTCGGCCTTCCGCTGAAGCCGATGGAGGGGAATACCGATTATCTGCTCACTGAGGAGGATCAGCTGGAAGGCGTGAAGCATTTCGCCGTCTGGCCACTCGCACAGGCGGCAGCATCCTGTTTTGGAGAGGAACAGTGGCCAGTTGAGCACCCGATACCGCAGGGATGGGTTGAGTATGAGGTACAGGATTTAGACTCGGCTACACGCGTTCTGAGTGAAAAAGGCTATCGGCTGCTGGTGGCTAACCGCACGGAACCGTGGGGGCAAACCGTCACTCGCCTGCTCAGCCCGGAAGGCTTGCTTACCGGGCTGACGATTACGCCGTGGCTGCGGGGGTAAATGGGTTATTGGAAAGCAGCATTGTAGTGGGAAACGCCTGCTTTGAGCGAACAGTGGGCGCACCCTTATGCTATTTTCACCAACGGTGTGACTCTATTTCTGGGTACTTCAGCCGGCACTGCGGGCAAGCTCATCTATTTTTGTGCCAAAAACCCGATGATAGTTAACACTCTTGATAACCTGAGCACCGAAAGACTCATAAAACTTTTGCGCCAGTGGGTCTGCTGCCACAGATAACCAATCGAGCTGTAAACATCCCCGATCTTGAGCCCGGCTGGCTATAAAACTCATCAGCTTTCTACCCACTCCAGCCCTCCTGAAAGGTGCTGAAACAAAAAGCTCTTTGATAAACATTTGCCCGCTGAAACGTGGTGAAGGGTACATCACTGAGACACATGAAAACGCAGCTATTACTCCTTCACAAACCACTTTGTGAACTTCAGTATGAGAGTCGACTGCAAGGACCTTATCCCTCAGATATGCGGTCATGTCACTCCTGGACAAGCAAACATCCTGGTTATAATAGTTTTCCATCTCGATAAAAATATCAACCAAATCAGGATATTCGTCTGGTTTGCAGATGGTGATGTTCACGCATATCTCCTTAAGCAAATAGTACCAATTTAAATTAACACAAAAGCAATAAAGCTATATCAATAAAGGTTACTACCGCAAATTGTTAAATAACGCAGTTGTTTCATAGTTGCTGAAGCAGTTTTGAGCTCGGAGCGGACACTCAGTATATAAGTGAAAAAATTGCTGATTTTGCATTCAGGCCCTGTTAAGTTGAATGACGATGAAAACACACTCAGTCCTAACCTATTCAATGATTATTATCACCTGTCTGACTCAGGTGGGATAACGTTCGCCATTTTCCCGCCGGTAAGGCGGGCCTTACCGGTAACAATCCAGTGAGGTAAAGAATGGACACAAATGCAGTAACGACGCCTGAAAAACCTGTCTTGCACTTGTTATGTGGAAAAATTGCATCCGGAAAATCCACATTGTCAGCAAAATTAGGATCATCACCTGGGACTGTAATTGTCAGCGAGGATCGCTGGCTGGCTGCCCTCTTTACCAATGAAATGCAATCCATATCTGATTATGTGCAGTATTCATTAAGACTAAGAAATGCCATGAAGCCTCATCTGGTGTCACTACTCAAAGCTGGTTTATCAGTGGTTCTTGATTTCCCGGCAAACACACAAACAAATCGTGAATGGATGATGAGCATTATTAAGGAGTCAGGTGCCAGTAATCAGCTGCACTATCTGAAAGTTTCTGATGAAGTATGTAAATCCCGCTTGCGCGCCCGTAATGCAGAAGGCGTGCATGAATTTTCTGCCTCAGATCAACAATTTGACATCATAACGCGCTATTTCGAAGAGCCAACGGCTGATGAAGGGTTTGATATTACCGAATACAGCTAAATTTACCTTCCTGCACAAAAGCCGCCAGTTGGCGGCTTCATTATTTTCCATCTCATACGGTTATAAACGGTACTACAGCGAACTAAAAGTCCGCTCCTGGCACAAAGCGGACATCGGGTATTCCGGAAGTGCCCGACTCATGGTTAATTCCATTCACCAAAACTCTCACCTCCCCAAAGCCTCCACAATCACCCTCTCCATTTTCTCTGGCGTGGTCATCGGTGCAAAACGCTTGAGTGGTTTACCGTCGCGGCCGATCAGAAACTTAGTAAAGTTCCACTTGATCCGCCCTCCCAGCACGCCGGGCAATTCGTTTTTCAGATAACGAAACAGCGGGTGCGCCGCATTGCCGTTAACCTCCAGCTTCTCAAACATCGGGAAGCTCACGCCGTAGTTGATGTGACAGGTTTTCGAGATTTCGTCGGCGCCGCCGGGTTCCTGTTTACCGAACTGGTTGCAGGGGAAGCCCAGCACTACTAGTCCTCGATCGGCGTATTTCTTGTATAGTGCTTCAAGGCCAGCATATTGCGGCGTGAAGCCACACTGGCTGGCGGTATTGACGACCAAAACCACCTTTCCCGCATAGTCGGCCATTGAGATAAGGCGGCCATCCAGGCGGGTGGCGGTAAGTTGATAAAAGCGAGTCATACTGAAATCCCTCAAGGCTGGCCGAAAAGTCACGGTGACCTTCAACAGGGCCGCCGCCGTTTAGAAAGTTTACATTCAGGCAGGCTATTTGTGATACATTCCTGGCGCGCCAATGACCACCACACTCGCTATCAGGTATGCAGAACATAACAAAAAAAATTCGCTGGCTTCTGCTTACTCTCCCACTCCTCAGCGGTTGTGGCACGCTTTCACAGATGTCCTCCCCGGAAGGTACTCAGGAACTTCTCACCCATGATTCGCTGGATGGCGACGTTGACAGCGTGGTGCGTCACTATATGGCGCAAAAATCCGTTCCCGGGATGACGGTCGCGGTGATCCATAATCACGGCTCGCCGCAGTTTTACACCTGGGGCGTAACCGATGCGGTCAATCGCTATCCGGTCAGGCCCGACACCCTGTTTGCGCTCGGCTCGCTCAGCAAAGGGATCACGGCGGAAGTGGTGGCTTGTCTGGTGAATGAAGGGCAACTGAACTGGAACGATAACCTGGCGACATTGCTACCGCCGGGTACGCCGCTTAGCGCGGATGCACAAAAAATTACCCTGCTTGAACTGGTAACCCACACCTCCGGCCTGCCGCGTCAGAATATGGATGTTCCGATGCTTGGAAAATTCATCAGCTACTTAAGCACCGGCGATAATTTCTATAGCGAGCTTGATAGCGATAACGTGCTGCGCTACCTCGCTGACTGGCGGGCGCCAAAGAATAAAGTGCCGCAATATTCCAATACCGGCTACGCCCTGATCGGCTATATCCTGAAGCACAAAACCGGCGAAGATATCCAGAGTTTAGCCTCGCGCTATATTTTCCGTCCGCTGAAAATGGCTAACAGCAGCTTTATTCCCCAGCAGCTAAAAGGATACCCGGAGCGTGCGCTCGGCCATGCGGGCGATCAGCCGAAATTTATCCCGCGCGGGCAGCTCACCCCAGACTGGCATTTTTCCAACAACATGGTGGCGGCAGCGAGCTTATACAGCAACGCCGAAGATCTGGCGACCTATGCCCGCTATCACGTATCGACGACCCACAGTCCCCTGCTTGACAGCGTCTTTGCCGAAGTGAGAAATACCGATATTCAACGTCCCGACGGAGTACAGGGTATTGCCTGGACCACTGACTTTATCGGTCTGGAAAAAATCACCTATCAGGTCGGCTATATCGGCGGCTACTCCAGCTTTATCGGCTATGACAAAGAAAAAGGCAATGCGGTGGTGGTGCTGCAAAATACCTTTAACTGGAGTAATTACATCGGCATCGCGCTGTTGATGGATATGGCGAAAAAAGACGGTCTGAGCCCTACACCGCCGACTTCGGCCTTAAGTTCTCATCAAACGCCAGCCGTTTCCGGTCAGGCTCAACTTCTCGCAGCGGCTCCACCTGGTGCATAGTTAGCTTGCAGCGCTCCACCAGCACCTGATACTCCCGCGTGCCCTGCTGCTTCCACGCCAGCTCCTGTTCGCTGAGTTCGCGAATCGCTTTGGCGGGGCTGCCGATAATCAAATGGTTGGCGGGCATCTCCGCTTTCGCCTTCACGAACGCCGCCGCGCCGACGATGCTGTTTTCACCGATGACCGCCCCGTCCATCACCACCGCGTTCATGCCCACCAGTGCATTGCGGCGGATCACGCAGCCGTGGAGAATAGCGCTGTGGCCGATATGCCCGTCCTCTTCCACCACCGTGTCCTGCTCCGGGAAGCCGTGCATCACGCAGTTATCCTGAATGTTGGCACCGTCTTTCACCACGATACGGCCAAAATCACCGCGCAGGCTGGCGTTAGGACCGACGTAAACGCCTTTGCCCAGAATCACGTCGCCAATCAGCACCGCCGTCGGGTGAACATAGCTCTCGTCCGGCACGACCGGCGTCAGACCGTCAATTTGATAAACTGGCATCTTCACTCCTTATGTGCTTGTAAGACCACCAAAGCGTTGATAGTAGAGCGTGCCGGGCACGGGCAACTCGCCCACGGAGGTTTCGCCCTTCTCGCTGACAAACGCCAACGCCCCCGGCGCGACACGCTGATAGATGTTAATGCAGAGCTGTCGGGCGCTTTGCCCCGCCCAGTGCGCGGGCAGCAACTCTTCCGGCAGCAGCGGATCTTTCAGCACCACGCGACGATAAAAGTGAATCAGCAGCAGCTGGATCTGGAAACAGCGTTCCGGCGTCAGCTCCTCCGGCGCGGCCTCTTTCAACAGCGGCAGCAGCGGACGGAATGAATCGATGAACGTCTCGTACATCGCGTTTTGCTCGGTTAACTGCCAGCACTCCTCCACCCGCGAACGCAGCGCGGCACGGGAGAGCGCCAGCGGCGAGTGGGCTTCAAAGAAAATCACGTTTTCCGCCACGCCGGCATCGTGAAGCAGAGACTGCACGTCCGCCAGATGCTGCGACGGCGAGGCCATCAGGCTCGGCGCCAGCGTGCCAAACCCCTGCCAGATCAGCTGTTTTTTGACGTCGGCAAGGGTGGTTTTATCCAGACCTTCGGAGAGCAGCAACAGCCATTTGCCGTCCCATGCGGGCAGTTCCGCACGGTAAATCTTATTCTCCGCGCGACGCGTCAGGCGAAGCCCCTTATCGCTCAGGCGGTAAAAGCTGCGACGTCCGATGCGGGAAACGTCCAGCCAGCCCTCTTTGTTGAGGCGAAACAGCGCGGTGCGCACGAAGCGCTCGCCAAACCCCATGCCTTCCAGCAGGGCGGCCAGGCTACCGAGCCAAATCTCACCGCCGCGATGGGAAAGCGCGTCACCGTATAACGAGGAGATAAGCGAGGTCCCGCTGACGGGAACGGAGCTGACCGCGTGCTGGATAAAGGCGTCGAGTTTATTCATGTGATTCATTCTGTTGTTATTTTTGTCCTGGATGAATCATAGCATAGGATTTTGGGGTTTCCCCCTCACCCTAACCCTCTCCCAAAGGGAGAGGGAACTGTTTACACCCTCTCCCTTTGGGAGAGGGCCGGGGTGAGGGAAAACTTAGCCGTTGGCCGCAGCTTTACGCAAGTCAAACACCCGGCAGGCTTTGCCCTCTGAGCGCGGGATGCTGCCGCAGTTAACGATCATTACGTCGGTGGAAATCCCCACCATCGACTTAATGCGGTGGCGAAGCTGGTGGCACACCTGGCAACGCTGCTCATGGGTCAGCGTGAGGCTACTCTCTTTCAGCTCGACCTTCACGGAAAGTGAATCAAGATGCCCGCGACGGTTCACCTCCAGCTGATAGTGCGGAGAAAGGTGTTCGAACTTGACGATCTCCTCTTCCAGCTGCGACGGGAAGACGTTGACGCCGCGGATGATCAGCATATCGTCACTGCGCCCGCTGATGCGGTCCATGCGGCGCATGCTGCGCGCGGTGGCCGGGAGCAGACGCGTTAGATCGCGGGTGCGGTAGCGGATCACCGGCAGCGCCTCTTTGGTCAGCGTGGTGAACAGCAGTTCGCCCTGCTGCCCGTCATCCAGCGGCGTGCCGTCGTTCGGGTTGACGATCTCCGGGTAGAAGTGATCTTCCCAGATGGTCGGGCCGTCGACGGTTTCGATACACTCCATCGCCACGCCCGGCCCCATCACCTCGGAGAGGCCATAAATGTCCAGCGCCGTAATGCCCAAGCGTTTTTCAATTTCGCGCCGCATGGCCTGCGTCCACGGCTCGGCGCCGAAGACGCCCACGCGCAGGGAACAGCCGCTGGCATCGCCGCCCATCTGGCGCTCCAGTTCCTCAATCAGGTTGAGGCAGTAGGACGGCGTTACCATGATCATATCCGGCTGGAAATCACGGATCAGCTGCGCCTGTTTCTCCGTCTGGCCGCCGGACATCGGGATCACCGTCGCGCCTAAACGCTCTGCGCCGTAGTGCGCCCCCAGCCCCCCGGTAAACAGGCCGTAGCCATACGCCACGTGAATTTTGTCCTTCGCGCTGCCGCCCGCGGCGCGCAGGGAGCGGGCCACCAGATTGGCCCAGTTGTCGATGTCGCCCTGCGTGTAGCCGACAACGGTCGGTTTGCCGGTGGTGCCGGATGACGCGTGAATACGCACCACCTGCTCCATCGGCACGGCAAAGGTATCGAACGGATAGTTATCCCGCAGGTCCTGCTTGGTGGTGCACGGGAATTTACGGATATCCGCCAGCTCGTTGAAATCGTCAGGGTGAATGCCCGCCGCGTCAAACTTGCGTTTGTACATCGGCACGTTGTTGTAGGCGTGATGCAGCGTCCACTTCAGACGCTCGGTCTGCAGCGCCTGTAACTCGTCAAGGGAGGCCGTTTCAATCGGATCAAGCTTTGTTGTATTTGTCATTGTAGGGTACTCACATTGTTTTTATGCTCAAACACGCTCAAGGATCATGGCAATGCCCTGACCCACACCGATGCACATCGTACACAGCGCGTAGCGCCCGCCGCGTCGGTGCAGTTCATTGCTCGCGGCCAGCGCCAGCCTGGCACCGCTCATCCCCAGCGGGTGGCCCAGCGCAATCGCGCCACCGTTCGGGTTAACGTGCGCGGCATCATCCGGCAGGCCCAGCTGACGCAGCACGCCCAGCGCCTGCGAGGCGAAAGCTTCGTTAAGCTCGACAATGTCCATATCGTTAATGCTGAGTCCTGCGCGTTCCAGCACCTTGCGGGTCGCCGGGACCGGGCCGAGCCCCATCAGACGTGGCTCCACGCCTGCCGTCGCCATCGCCACGATCCGCGTGCGCGGGACCAATCCCTGCGCCAGCGCCATCTTCTCGCTGGCGACGATCAGCGCCGCAGCGCCGTCGTTGACGCCGGAGGCATTCCCCGCAGTGACCACCCCGTTCTTACGGAACGGCGTTTTTAGCCCGGCGAGCTGTTCGAGCGTGGTGTCCGCGCGCGGATGTTCATCCACGCTGAACTCAGTGACCGTCCCTTTTTTTCCCGGCACCGGTACCGACACAATCTCCTGCGCCAGAATGCCGTTCTGCTGAGCCTGCGCGGTACGCTGCTGGCTGCGCAGCGCGAACGCGTCCTGATCGGCACGGCTGATATTTAACAATTCAGCTACATTCTCTGCCGTTTCCGGCATACTGTCAGTTCCGAATTGCTGATGCATGAGCGGATTCACAAATCGCCAGCCGATAGTGGTATCAAAGATTTCCGCCTGACGCTGAAACGCGGCGGTGGCTTTGCCCATCACAAACGGCGCGCGGGACATGGACTCCACGCCGCCCGCAATCAGCAGCTCGCCATCGCCCGCCTTAATGGCGCGGGCAGCAAACCCAATCGCGTCCAGACCTGACCCGCACAGGCGGTTAATGGTGGTTCCGGACACCGTCTGCGGCAGCCCGGCCAGCAGGGACGACATGCGCGCTACGTTGCGGTTATCTTCCCCCGCCTGGTTAGCGCAGCCGAAAATCACATCGTCGATCCGCTCGAGGTCGAGTTGGGGATAGCGGGCCAGCAGCGCGCGCAGCGGCACGGCACCGAGATCGTCGGTCCGGACTGCGGCAAGCGCGCCGCCGTAGCGACCCACCGGGGTTCGAACGCCATCACAAATAAATGCGTCACGCATCAGGCCTCTCCTGTCACGCTGCCGCCGATGCGGTGAGATTTCCCGCGAAAAAGGGCGACGGTTTTCTGTTGTTGGTTCTGGATTTCAATGTCGTACACGCCGGTCAGCTTGCCCTGATGCATCACCCGCGCGGTGGCGGTGAGCGTGTCCCCGGCAAAGCCCGGACGCAGAAAATCAATCGAGCAGCCTGAGGCTACCGCCGCCAGCCCCTGGCTGTTGCAGGCGTAGGCAAAGGCGGTGTCTGCCAGCGAAAAAAGCTGTCCGCCGTGGCAGGTTTGGTGGCCGTTAAGCATCTGCGGGGTGATGGTCATGGTCACCACCGCGTAGCCCTCGTCCATGGCGACAATGTCCATCCCCATCGCCTGCGCGCAGGCGTCCCGTTCGTACATCGCGCGGGCGTTATGCCAGGCGTTATGACTCATAGCTACTCTCCAGAAGCGCGCGCTGGCGCAGCAGTGAACAGGGGCGATAGCGCTCCTCGCCGTAATGACGCTGCAGGTTCTCCAGCAGCGTCAGCAGGCGCTGCCAGCCCAGCCGCTCGCCCCAGGCGATCGGCCCGCTCGGGTAGTTCACGCCCAGGCGCATGGCGGTATCGATGTCCTTCTCGCTGGCGACCCCTTTTTGCAGGGCATCCAGCGCTTCGTTGGCAATCATCGCCAGCGTGCGCCAGACCAGCAGGCCGGGATAATCGGCAATTTGCACCACCCGGTTACCCTGCTGCTGCAGGTAGCGGATGGCCTTTTGCGTCGCGGTGTGCGGGTTGCTGGCGGCCGCCGCAATCACCGCCACGTCGCGCTCAATGCGGTCCACCACCACCACCGGGCCGTTGAGCCGCAGCGCCAGCGCCTGAGCGGTTTCGCCCTGCGTTTCGATCAGGTACACATCATCAATTTCGGTGACACCGTCACGTCTTTTTTCCACGCGCATCGGGCTGTAGCTGTCGTTGACGGCCGGCACCCACTGCACGGCGGGTTTGTCACCCTGCCAGTCGTAGACGCCCTTCCCGCTCTTTTTGCCCAGCCTTCCCGCCAGCACCAGCTCCTGCTGCACCAGCGAAGGCAGAAAACGACGCTCCTGCCAGAAGGCGTTAAATACCGAGCAGGTCACCGCGAAATTCACGTCCTGACCAATCATGTCGGTCAGCTCCAGCGGCCCCATCGGGAAACCGCCGCCGTCGCGCAGGGCGGCATCAATCACCTCCGGCGGCGCGACCTGCTCTTCCAGGGCGCGCCAGGCTTCGGAATAAAACGGACGCGCGACGCGGTTGACGATGAACCCCGGCGTTGACTGGCAGCGAACGGGCTGTTTGCCCCAGTTCAGCGCCAGCTCGCACAGCGCGTCGGCTACTTCCGGAGAGGTCGCCAGCCCGCTGACCACCTCCACCAGCTTCATCACCGGCGCCGGGTTAAAGAAATGCAGCCCTGCGACGCGCTCCGGGTGGTGGACGTCCGCCGCAATCGCCGTGACGGAGATGGAAGAGGTATTGCTGGTCAGCACCGTCTGCGGCGGGCAGATCTCAGCCAGCCGAGCAAACAGCGCCTTTTTCACCTCCAGACGCTCGGAGGCCGCTTCTATGACCAGATCGGCCGCGGCGAGCGTCTCGATATCCGTGACCGGAAGCAGCCTGGCGAGGATCTGGCTCCCGGCATCGGCGGAGAGTTTTCCGCGCGTCACCCGGGAGGCCAGACGCTGGCGGATCCCGTCGATGGCCCGCGATATCGCGTCGCTGGAGATGTCGTAGATCAGCACCTGATGCCCATGGCTGGCCGCGACTTCGGCAATCCCTGCGCCCATGGTGCCGCTGCCAATCACGGCGACAGTCCGTATGTTCAGCATCTTATTTCCCCGTAAAGTTCGGCGCGCGCTTCGCCAGGAAGGCGCTGACGCCCTCGCGGTAGTCGTCGCTGCGCCCGGACAGGCGCTGGTAGTCGCGCTCCAGATCGAGCTGGGCGTCCAGGGTGTTGGTTTCCGCGGCATTGATCGCCTGCTTGATCAGCCCCAGCCCGAAGGTCGGTTGAGACGCAAAGTGCAGCGCCATCTGCTGCGCGGTAGTGGAGAGCTGTTCGTCATCCACTACCTGCCAGATCATCCCCCAGGCCTGCGCCTGTTCGGCGCTGAGCTTGTCGCCGAGCAGCGCCAGCCCCATAGCGCGGGCGCGTCCGGCCACGCGCGGCAGCAGCCAGGTGCCGCCGCAGTCCGGCACCAGGCCGAGCTTGCTGAAGGCCATCACGAAGTTGGCGGAACGCGCGGCGATCACCATATCGCACCCCAGCGCCAGCGTCGCACCCGCCCCCGCTGCTACGCCGTTAACCGCGCAAATCACCGGTTTCGGCAGCTTTGCCAGGCGGCGCACCAGCGGGTTATAGAAGGTTTCAACGGACATCCCCAGATCCGGCGCCGGGCCGTTGGGGTCGACGTTGCGGTCGTTCAGATCCTGACCGGCGCAAAAGCCGCGACCCGCCCCGGTGATCAGCAGGCAGCGAACGGTGTCATCACGCTCGGCCTGTTTCAGGCACTCGGCAAGCTGCTGGTGCATCACGTCGTTAAAGCTGTTCAGACGCTCCGGACGGTTCAGCGTAATGGTCATTACGCCCTGCTCAACATGACTGAGAATACATTCCACAATTAGCGTCCTTTAAAGTCGGGGGTGCGTTTTTGTAAGAAGGCGTCGATGCCTTCCCGGCGGTCTTCGGTGGCAGAAAGCAGCGTAAACAGCTGGCGCTCCTGGGCCAGACCGGCCTGGAGCGGCACCTCCTGAGACTGGCGCAGCGCCTGTTTCGCCGCCTGCAGCGCCAGCGGAGAGTGGCGCGCCATCAGCGCCGCCTGCTTCAGGGCATACTCCAGCGTCAGCGCTGGCGGGAAAACGTCGCTCACCAGCCCGGCGCTCAGCGCCTGCTGCGCGGAGATACTCTCGCCGGTCAGCACCATTTTGCTGGCAAGGGATTTACCGACGCTGCGGATAAGACGCTGGGTGCCGCCCGCGCCGGGCATAATGCCCAGCGTAATTTCCGGCAGGCCAAAGCGGGCGTTATCGCCAGCAATGACTACGTCGCACAGCAGCGCCAGCTCGCAGCCTGCGCCCAGCGCGAAGCCATTCACGGCGGCAATCAGCGGTTTAGGAAAAGCGTTGATGCGCGCCCACAGCTGCGGGCGGATATCGTTCAGCGTGGCGGGCAGGTCTTTCTCCGCCATTTCGTTGAGATCGGCCCCGGCGGCAAAGCAGCGCTCGCTGCCGTAAATCACGCAGACGGCGATGTCGGCATCTGCTGCGGCGTCCTCAAGCTGCTCGGCAATCTGGGTTAACAGCGCGTTATTGAGGGCGTTGCGCGCCGCCGGACGGTTTAGCGTCAGCTGCAGCACGCGGCCATGACGGGTAACAGTCAGTTCGCTCATGCCATCCCCTTCGCGTCGAAGTCGACAATCACGTCGGCGGTTAACGGCAGCGACTGGCAGCTCAGCACGTATCCGGCGGCCAGCTCGTCCGGCTCCAGGCTGTAGTTGGTCGCCATGTCCACCTTCCCACGCAGCACTTTGCATATACAGGTGGCGCACACGCCGCCCTTGCAGGCATACGGGAGATCCGCCCCCTGACGCAGGGCGGCATCCAGGATGCTTTCGTCGTCCGCCGTCAGGGTGATTTCGCGGTCGCGCCCGTCCTGGCGCACGGTCACTTTCTGTCCTTCCGCCTGGACATGCACCGCGCGTTTTGCGGTGGTTCCCGGGGTGTTAAAGCGCTCAAGGTGAATGGAGTTGTCCGGCATCCCCAGCGCCTTCAGCGTCGCTTCGGCGTCGTCCATCATCGCCGACGGGCCGCAGATAAACGCCTCGTCGTACTGGCGGAAGTTAATCAGGGTTTTCGCCAGCGCCTGCAGCTTTTCCCCGTCGATGCGGCCATAAAGCAGATCGCTGTCCAGCCGCTCCTGGCTGAAGATGGAGACCAGCTGCAGCCGCTGCGTGTACTTGTCCTTCAGGTCCGCCAGCGCCTGGCGGAACATCATGCTCTGGCTGCTGCGGTTGCCGTAGATCAGGGTGAAGTGGCTCTTGGGTTCGGTCGCAAGCGTCGCGGAGATAATCGCCAGCATCGGGGTGATCCCGGAGCCTGCCGCAATCGCCAGATAGTGGCCTTCGCGTTCAGCCCGCGGCTGGTAGCCAAACTGCCCCTGAGGCACCATCACCTCCAGCGCCATACCCGCTTTGATCTCATCCCGGGCATAGCGGGAAAAGCGCCCGCCGTCGATGGCTTTGACCGCCACGCTGATTTCGCCCGGGGCGGTACTCCGGCAGATGGAGTAGCAGCGGCGCAGCTCGTCCCCGCCAAGCTTCGTTTTTAACGTCAGGTGCTGGCCGGGGCGGAAGCGGTAGGCGTCCTGCAACGCCTGCGGCACCGCGAACGTGATGGTCACCGCGTCGCGGGTTTCGGGTTCCACTTTTGCCACTGTTAATGAATGAAACGTTGTCATGGCAGCCTCAAATGCATTTGAAATAGTCGAAGGGCTCGCGGCAGGTGTTGCAGCGGTAGAGCGCTTTGCAGGCCGTCGAGCCAAATTCACTGATAAGCGAGGTGTCGGTGCTGGCGCAGCGCGGGCAGGTCACCTCCACAGGCGCGTGCGCGTGGCAGCTATGCCCCACGGGCGGGCTGATGCCGTACGCCCGCAGACGCTCGCGCGCGTCGGCGGTCATCCAGTCGGTGGTCCAGGCGGGCTCAAGCTGGAGCACAATGTGTACCGGGGTAAAGCCGTTCGCGGTCATCGCGTCGCGGATCGCCCCCAGCAGGTGCTCCGTTGCCGGGCAGCCCGAGTAGGTGGGCGTGAAGCCAATGACCCAGCCTTCCCCCTGCGCCTTCACGCTGCGCACCATGCCTAAATCGGTGATGGTTAATACCGGCACTTCCGGATCGGGGATCTGGCTTAACAGCGACCAGATCTGCGGGATTTGCGCGGGCGCGATGTCGACGAGGCGTTGCATAGCGTTCTCCTTCACCACTGCTGACCGGGATACGCGCGCTGGAGGTACTGCATTTCCGCCAGCATCGGGCCCAGATGTTCGGTATGCAGCCCCCTCTTGCCCCCGGTGCGGTACGCCACCTCTGCGGGAACCTGCAGGCAGCCTTCATTGAGACCGGCAAAGACTTCGCTTTCCCACGGCTGGCGCAGGACGCGCGGGTCAACCGCCACGCCGGCGTCAATCAGGGCCAGCTCGACGTCATCGGCTTCAAACAGCTCCGCCGTAAAACGCCACAGGTTGTCGATGGCCTGCTGCATTTTTTGCGCGGACGTTTCGGTCCCGTCGCCCAGACGCACCAGCCAGCCGCGGCTGAAGCGCAGGTGGTAGCGCGCCTCTTTAATCGCTTTGGCGGCGATGGCCGCAAGCTGGCCGTCGCTGCTCCGGGTCAGGCGTTCGTACAGCGCCACGTTCCAGGCATCCATCAGGTACTGGCGGGCAATGGTGTCGGCGAAGCTGCCGTTCGGCTGCTCCACCAGCAGGACGTTGCGGAACTGGCGCTCGTCGCGGCCAAACGCCAGCGTGTCTTCATCGCCCTGGCCTTCCCGCTCCGCGGCATAGGTCAGGAAATTGCGCGCCTGGCCCAGCAGGTCGAGACCGATATTGGCGAGCGCGAGGTCGATTTCCAGCTCCGGCGCGTGGCCGCACCAGGCGCCGAGACGCTGGGAAAGCACCAGACCGTTGTCGCCCAGACGCAGGGCATAGGCAGTCACTGAATTCATTCTTTGCCTCACATATGCTCGATGCCGTCGGGGATGGTGTAGAACGTCGGGTGGCGGTAAACCTTGCTTTCCGCCGGGTCGAAGAACTCACCGCTCTCTTCCGGCTGGGAGGCGACAATCTCGCTCGCCTTAACCACCCAGACAGAACACCCTTCGCTACGACGGGTGTAGGCATCACGCGCATTTTCCAGCGCCATGCGATCGTCGGCGGCATGCAGACTGCCCACGTGACGGTGGGATAACCCTTGTTTGCTGCGTACGAACACTTCGTACAGCGGCCAGTAGACGTTGCTCATCGTGATTCCTCTTAAGCCACTTTGCGGGCGTGTTGTTTTTCCGCGTGCGACAGTGCGGCTTCGCGCACCCACGCCCCCTCTTCCCAGGCTTTACGTTTGGCGGCCAGGCGCTCGTAGTTGCAGATGCCGCGCCCGCTAATGACCTCGTCAAACTCATGCCAGTCGATCTCGCCGAAGCGATAATGACCGCTCTCTTCATCAAATCGCAGGTCGGGATCCGGCACCGTCATGCCCAGCATCTCCACCTGCGGCACCGTGTTGTCGACAAAGCGCTGGCGAAGTTCGTCATTGCCGAAGCGTTTGATTTTCCACGCCAGGCTGCGGTCGCTGTTCGGCGAGTTGTCGTCGTTCGGCCCGAACATCATCAGCGCTGGCCACCAGAAGCGGTTGATGGCGTCCTGTAGCATCTGGCGCTGGGCATCGCTGCCCTGCGCCAGCGCCATGCAGGCCTCAAAGCCCTGGCGCTGGTGGAAGCTCTCTTCTTTACAGATTTTCACCATCGCGCGGGCATACGGACCGTAGGAGGTCCGGCACAGCGCCACCTGGTTGACGATAGCGGCACCGTCCACCAGCCAGCCGATCACGCCGATATCGGCCCAGCTCAGGGTCGGATAGTTGAAGATGGAGGAGTATTTCATCCTGCCGTCGAGCATTTTCTGGTAGATGTCTTCCCGCGCGCAGCCCAGCGTTTCCGCCGCGCTGTAGAGATAGAGTCCGTGCCCGGCTTCGTCCTGAACTTTCGCCAGCAGGATCGCTTTTCGGCGCAGCGTCGGCGCGCGGGCGATCCAGTTCCCTTCCGGCAGCATGCCGACAATTTCGGAGTGCGCATGCTGACCAATCTGACGGATCAACGTCTTACGGTAGGCGTCAGGCATCCAGTCCTGAGGCTCAATCGCCGTCTCCTGCGCTATGCGCTGCTCAAACCGTTGTTCTTGCGTCACGTCATCACCTTTATGATTCGTTAGTTTGCAAATTAAGACGTAAAGTTGAATCACTTTGTTTTTTAAAAGTTACACATAGGTTAAATATAACCCCAAGAATTGTTTCCTGGTTTTGTGATGCTGCTCGCAAGGCTTTTGCATCATGCCTTTCAGAAAGCGTCTCAAAGAGATGAGATTCATCCAGCCAGATCACAACGTTAACAATTCATTAAAAACTCAGCTTGATTTTTATGATTCACGATCAAACTATTAATGAGTAAATCACGTAACATTTGGAGATAAGCGATGCAGCAGTTAGCCAGCTTCTTATCCGGTACCTGGCAGTCTGGCCGGGGCCGCGAGCGCACTATTCATCACGCCATCAGTGGCGAAGCCCTGTGGAGCGTGACCAGCGAAGGGCTGGACATGGCGGCCGCCCGTCGCTATGCGATTGAGCGCGGCGGCGAAGCGCTTCACGAGATGACCTTTATCGAACGTGCTGCCATGCTGAAGGCGGTGGCAAAGCACCTGCTTAGCGAGAAAGAGACGTTTTATGCCCTGTCGGCCCAGACCGGGGCGACGAAGGCGGACAGCTGGGTGGATATTGAAGGCGGCATCGGCACCCTCTTCACTTACGCCAGCCTGGGCAGCCGCGAGCTGCCGGATGACACCCTGTGGCCGGAAGACGAGTTAATCCCCCTGTCGAAAGAAGGCGGCTTTGCGGCGCGCCACGTCCTCACCTCCAAATCCGGCGTGGCGGTGCACATCAACGCCTTTAACTTCCCCTGCTGGGGGATGCTGGAAAAGCTGGCGCCGACCTGGCTTGCCGGGATGCCCGCCATCATCAAACCCGCTACCGCTACCGCACAGGTGACGCAGGCGATGGTGAAATCCATCGTCGACAGCGGGCTGGTGCCGGACGGCGCCATCAGCCTGATCTGCGGCGGCGCGGGGGATCTGCTCGACCAGCTCGACAGCCAGGACGTCGTGACCTTTACCGGCTCCGCCAGCACCGGGCAAAGCCTGCGCGTGCACCCGAATATCGTGGCGAATTCGATTCCGTTCACCATGGAGGCCGACTCCCTGAACTGCTGCGTGCTGGGGGAAGACGTTACGCCGGACCAGCCGGAGTTTGCCCTGTTCATCCGGGAAGTGGTCCGCGAGATGACCGCCAAAGCCGGGCAAAAATGTACGGCCATTCGCCGAATTATCGTCCCGCAAAACCAGATTGACGCGGTGAGCCAGGCGCTGGTTGCCCGCCTGGAAAAAGTGGTGGTGGGCGACCCGGCGCAGGAAGGGGTGAAGATGGGGGCGCTGGTCAACGCCGAACAGCGCGCGGACGTGCAGGAGAAAGTGGAGCAACTGATCGCCGCTGGCTGCCAGATACGTCTGGGCGGCAAAGCGGATTTGCAGGCCGCGGGGGCGTTCTTCCCGCCTACCCTGCTATTCTGCCCGCAGCCGGATGAAACCCCGGCGGTGCACTCAACCGAAGCCTTCGGCCCGGTTGCGACGCTGATGCCGTATCGCAACGCGCGCCACGCGATGCAGCTTGCCCGCGCGGGCGGCGGCAGCCTGGCCGGTACGCTGGTCACCGCCGATTCGGCGATTGCCCGCCAGTTTATTGCCGGTGCGGCGCGCGCCCACGGGCGTATTCAGATCCTTAACGAGGAATCATCCAAAGAGTCTACCGGCCACGGCTCCCCGCTGCCTCAGCTGGTGCACGGCGGCCCGGGCCGCGCGGGCGGCGGCGAAGAGCTGGGCGGCCTGCGCGCGGTGAAGCACTACCTGCAGCGCACCGCGATTCAGGGCAGCCCGTCGATGCTGGCGGCCATTGGCAAACAGTGGGTGCGTGGCGCAGCGGTGCAGGAAGACCGCGTGCATCCGTTCCGCAAATACTTCGAGGAGCTGCAGCCGGGCGACAGCCTGCTGACGCCGCGCCGCACCCTCACGGAAGCGGACATCGTGAACTTTGCCTGCCTTAGCGGCGACCACTTCTACGCCCATATGGACAAGATCGGCGCGGCGGAGTCGATCTTCGGCGAGCGCGTGGTGCACGGCTACTTTCTGATCTCCGCCGCGGCGGGACTGTTTGTTGATGCGGGCGTCGGGCCGGTTATTGCCAACTACGGCATGGAAAACCTGCGCTTTATCGAGCCGGTTAAGCCGGGCGATACCATTCAGGTGCGCCTGACCTGCAAGCGTAAAACGCTGAAGAAACAGCGTACCGCCGAGGAAAAACCAACCGGCGTGGTGGAATGGGCGGTTGAGATCTTCAACCAGCACCAGCAGGCCGTGGCGCTCTACTCCATCCTGACGCTGGTGGCGCGCCAGCAGGGCGATTTCAGCTAACGTCCCTTCCCCTTTACCACAATGGCTGGTGGCTCCCGGTAATTTGACGCTGCTTACAGATTCACTGGGGGCCTTCAGCAAGGCCCTCAACATAAAGTGAACGGAATAACCACCACAGCCGTATGTTCCCCCTCACCCCAGCCCTCTCCCTCAAGGGAGAGGGGGTCGCCTGTGCTGACATCATTTATGGGGAGAGGAAATGGCCCGGCATGTGATTTATCCCCGCTCTTTTTTTAACCTGGCAAGGCTGACAAATAATCTGGCAGATGCAGGCAAACGCTTTTCTCAGGCGCCTGTCAGGATAAGGCTGTCACAACACAATATCCCCTAAATAATTCGAGTTGCAGGAAGGCGGCAAGGGAACGAATCCCCGGGAGCGTACATAAGTACGTGACTGGGGTGAGTGAGTGCAGCCAACGCACCTGCAACTTGAAGTATGACGGGTATAAACACAACAAGATGAGGTCTACGATGGGAAGCAATTCTTCTTTTTCTGCCCGTAGAACGGCGCTGGCCATGGCCGTTGCGCTGTGTTGCGCGTGGCAATCCCCTGTTTTCGCCCACGGCAGTGAGGCGCATATGGTCCCGATGGACAAAACGCTGCAGGACTTTGGCGCGGACGTTCAGTGGGATGATTACGCACAGATGTTCACCATTGCGAAAGACGGTGCCTTTGTGAAGGTCAAACCGGGCGCAAAAACCGCCATCGTCAACGGTAAAACCCTCAGGCTTGAAGTGCCGGTGGTGATGAAAGGCAAGAAAGCCTTTATTTCCGATACCTTCATCAACGATGTTTTCCAGTCCGGCCTTGACCAGACCTTCCAGGTTGAAAAACGCCCTCACCCGTTAAACGCGCTAACGGCGGACGAAATTAAGCAGGCCGTTGAGATTGTGAAAGCCTCGGCGGACTTTAAGCCGAATACCCGCTTTACCCAGATCGCCCTGGCAGAGCCTGAGAAAGCCAAAGTGTGGGACTTTGTGCTTAACGGTACGGCAGTGGATGCTCCGCGTCAGGCGAAGATCGTCATGCTCGATGGCAAGCACGTTATCGAAAGCGTAGTGGACCTGAAGGATAAAAAAATCCTGCGCTGGGAACCGGTAAAAAACGCGCACGGCATGGTGCTGCTGGATGATTTCACCGCGGTTCAGCAGATCATCAACGAAAGTACCGAGTTCGCCGAGGTGCTTAAAAAACACGGCATCACCGACCCGAAAAAAGTGATCACCACGCCGCTGACCGTCGGCTATTTCGACGGTAAAGACGGCCTGAAGCAGGAAGATCGCCTGCTGAAGGTGGTGAGCTATCTGGACGTGGGCGACGGCAACTACTGGGCGCACCCGATTGAAAACCTGGTCGCGGTTGTCGATCTTGAGCAGAAAAAGATCCAGAAGATTGAAGAAGGCGCCGTTGTTCCGGTTCCCATGACCCCGCGTCCCTATGATGGCCGCGACCGCGTAGAAACGGTGAAGAAACCCCTGGAGATCGTCGAGCCGGAAGGCAAGAACTACACCATCACCGGGGATATGGTGCACTGGCAGAACTGGGATTTCCACCTGAGCCTGGACTCCCGCGTCGGCCCGATGATTTCAACCGTCACCTATAACGACAACGGCAAAAAGCGCCAGGTGATGTATCAGGGGTCACTCGGCGGCATGATCGTCCCTTATGGCGATCCGGACGTGGGCTGGTACTTTAAAGCCTATCTCGACTCCGGCGACTACGGCATGGGCACCCTGACCTCACCGCTGGTGCGCGGTAAAGACGTGCCGTCCAACGCCGTGATGCTCAATGAAACTATCCCGGATTACACCGGCGCGCCGATGGAGATCCCGCGCGCGATCGCCATTTTCGAACGCTACGCGGGGCCGGAATACAAACATCAGGAGATGGGCCAGCCGAACGTCAGCACCGAGCGCCGCGAGCTGGTGGTGCGCTGGGTGAGTACCGTGGGCAACTACGATTACATCTTCGACTGGGTGTTCCATGAAAATGGCACCATCGGCATTGATGCCGGCGCGACGGGTATCGAAGCAGTGAAAGGCGTTCAGGCGAAAACCATGCACGACGCCACCGCCAAAGACGACACCAAATACGGCACGCTGATCGACCATAACATCGTGGGCACCACGCACCAGCACATCTACAACTTCCGTCTCGATATGGACGTGGACGGCATCAACAACAAGCTGGTGGCGATGGATCCAGAAGTGAAGCCGAATACCGCCGGGGGCCCGCGGACCAGCACCATGCAGATCAATCAGTACGATATTGATACCGAGCAGCAGGCGGCGCAGAAGTTCGATCCGGGCACCATTCGGCTGCTGAGCAACACCAGTAAAGAGAACCGCATGGGCAACCCGGTCTCATACCAGATTATCCCTTACGCGGGGGGAACGCACCCGGTGGCGACCGGCGCGAAATTTGCCCCGGACGAGTGGATTTATCATCGCCTGAGCTTTATGGACAAACAGCTCTGGGTGACCCGTTACCATCCGGATGAGCTCTACCCGGAAGGAAAATTCCCGAACCGCTCGGTACACGACACGGGCCTGGGACAGTACAGCAAGGATAACGAGTCGCTCAACGATCGGGATGACGTGGTCTGGATGACCACCGGCACCACCCACGTCGCCCGCGCGGAAGAGTGGCCGATTATGCCGACGGAATGGGTGCATACCCTGCTTAAACCGTGGAACTTCTTCGACGAGACGCCAACGCTCGGGAAAAAGAAAGACGAAAAGAAATAAATAACGTACCGGGCGCAATGCCCGGTTTTTCATCCATTTACTTGCTGAATACCACTCCCCGATTATAGTTATTTCTACCTCGTTTATTCCTATTGCATTTCTTGAACCACTTTCAGCCAGGACACGAAGTTTCCACGAACGACGTAATACACCACTGAGAGGTTAGGATGAAATTCAATTTGATCGTCAGGAGTCTTGCTCTGGCTGGACTTGTTATTTCCGTCAGCTCCGCGTATGCCGCAGAAGCCCCGAAGGACGCCACGGCAGCAACGCAACAAGCCAATAACGCCCTCTTTAATCAGCTGCCTTTCTCCGACAACACCGATTTTACGAACGCCCATAAAGGCTTTATTGCACCGATTCCTCAGGAAATTATCAAAGGGGAACAAGGTAATGTCATCTGGGATCCACAGCAATATTCGTTTATTAAAGAAGGCGATAAAGCACCGGACTCCGTTAATCCCAGCTTATGGCGTCAATCTCAGCTGATTAATATTAGCGGCCTGTTTGAAGTGACCGATGGCGTATATCAGATCCGAAATCTTGACCTGTCAAATATGACCATCATTGAAGGGAAAGAAGGTATTACCGTGGTTGACCCGCTGGTGTCGGCAGAAACGGCGAAGGTCGGGATGGATCTCTATTTTAAAAATCGCGGCAAGAAGCCTGTCGCCGCCATTATTTATACCCACAGCCACGTTGACCACTATGGCGGCGTGCGCGGCGTGGTGGATGAAGCCGACGTGAAGTCCGGCAAAGTGAAGGTCTACGCGCCAGCCGGGTTTATGGAAGCGGCCGTTGCCGAGAATATCATGGCGGGCAACGTGATGAGCCGCCGCGCCAGCTATATGTATGGCAACCTGCTGAAGCCCGATGCCAAGGGCCAGGTGGGTGCCGGTCTTGGGACAACGACCTCCGCCGGGACGGTCACGCTGATTGCCCCGACCAATATCATTGAGAAAGACGGGCAAAAAGAGGTTATCGACGGCCTGACCTATGATTTTATGCTCGCACCGGGATCCGAAGCGCCATCGGAAATGCTCTGGTATATCGAAGAGAAAAAACTGATTGAATCCGCTGAGGACGTGACCCATACCCTGCACAACACCTACTCGCTGCGCGGGGCCAAAATCCGCGAGCCGCTGCCGTGGTCGAAATACATCAACCAGGCGATTGTGCGCTGGGGTGACAAAGCTGAAATCATCATGGCGCAGCACCACTGGCCGACCTGGGGCAACGAAAACGTGGTCAAGCTGCTGAAAAGCCAGCGCGATCTCTATCGTTACATCAACGACCAGACGCTGCGTATGGCCAACGAAGGGCTGACGCGCGACGAAATCGCCGCTAACTTCAAGCTCCCGGATTCACTGGCGCATACCTAGGCCAACCGCGGCTATTACGGTTCGGTGAGCCATGACGTAAAAGCCACCTATGTGCTGTATCTGGGCTGGTTTGACGGTAACCCGGCGACGCTGGATGAACTGCCGCCTGAAGAAGGCGCGAAGAAATTCGTGGAGTATATGGGTGGCGCGGATGCCATCCTGAGCAAGGCGAAAACCGACTTCGACCAGGGTAACTACCGCTGGGTGGCGCAGGTGGTGAGCAAAGTGGTCTTTGCCGATCCGAACAACCAGGCGGCACGCAACCTGGAAGCGGATGCGCTGGAACAGCTTGGCTACCAGGCTGAATCCGGTCCATGGCGTAACTTCTACCTGACCGGTGCGCAGGAACTGCGTAACGGCGTGGTGAAAGGGCCAACGCCGAATACCGCCAGCCCGGATACGGTGCGCGCGATGACGCCGGAGATGTTCTTTGACTATCTGGCTGTCCATATCAACGGACAAAAAGCGGGTGACGCCAAATCGGTGTTTAACATCGATCTGGGCAGCGATGGCGGGAAGTACAAACTCGAGCTGGAAAACGGCGTGCTGAACCACACGGCGAACGCGGAAGCAAAAGAGGCGGACGCGACGCTGACGCTTAACCGTGACACCCTGAATAAAATCATCCTCAAGGAGGTGACGCTGAAACAGGCCCAGGACAGCGGAAATATTAAAATTACTGGCGACAGCGCGAAACTTGATGCCATGCTTAGCTATATGGACAAGTTTGATTTCTGGTTTAACATTGTGACACCGTAACGGTGCACGCAAAAGGGCGGTTCGTCCGCCCTTTCCTGCTTCACGTGTTAGCCAGAAAGGGTAAAAAGCGTCAATGGAAAAAAGAAAAAAACCGACACTTGAACGGGCAACCTGGCCAACGCGCCATGCTATGGTCATGCACGGGCTGGCGATGAACCTGCCGTGGCTGGCCTTCGTGAATATCAGCTTCGCGGTGATGATTCTGCTGCGACACGTTTTGCTTAATACCAGCGATCCCCTTTATCCCCCTTCGCCGCAGCTGACGAGAATAGTTGATGCCTCCATGCTCGGCATTATCATCCTCTCCGCCGCGCTGATCCTGATGGCCTGGCGGCGCATCGCCGGCATCAGCGTGGTATTGTTTATCTGCAGCGCCATCTGGTCGGTCTCCTGCTTCTGGTTTATCACCCAGCTGCTGCTCCCGCACGTCTGGCCGCTGTGCGTCATTTTATTACTCGCTGGCTTAACAGCGCTCTATTTTTATCCTGAAGGGCTACTCGCCTTTGTGCTCCCGCTCTGGATCACCCTGCCGGTAGCAAGCTGGATACGGAACGATGGCCTCAACCTTCACTTCATTGTTATCTGGAGCGTGTTTTCGCTGATCCTGATTTGCGGGCGTTTCATCCTGCTGAGCTGGTTTGACGAGGCCTGGCGACGTAACCAGCAAAATCAGCTATTGATCTCCAGGCTGGATGCGCTGGCGCATCAGGATCCGTTAACCAAAACCGCCAATCGCCGGAAAATGGAAGTGGTGCTGGAGAACGCGGTTGAGCAGAAAAAAACCTTCTCGGTGATTATGCTGGATATCGACTATTTCAAACGCTACAACGACACCTACGGGCACCAGGCGGGTGACGACTGCCTGACCCGCGTGGCGCGGGTGCTGAAGCAGTCGGTGCGCACGCCTGACGATGTGGTGTCACGCTACGGCGGCGAGGAGTTTGTGGTGATCCTGTTTAACTGTCCGGAAAACATTGCGGAAAAGGTGGCCTTACGCATTCAGGACGGCCTGCGTACAGAAGCTATACCGCACAGTGCGTCAACCGTTAGCGATCGTGTCACCGTGAGCATGGGGATTGCGAGCATGGCGGAGGGGTTAGCAGGCACCGAGATCATCGCCCGCGCCGATGCGGCGCTGTATCGGGCGAAAGAGGCCGGGCGGGATCGGTGGTCGCTGTAAACATGTCGGGTGGCGGCTACGGCTTACCCGACCTACAAAATTCGCCCGGTGCAGCCTGATGCCCTCACCCTGACCCTCTCCCACGGGAGAGGGAACAAACAAAAAAAAGGCAACCTCCAGGTTGCCTTTTGCTTTTACTAGTAGCGCACGCACACCGATTTGGTTTCACACCAGCCGTCCAGCCAGTCCGGGCCAAAGTCACGTCCGGTGCCGGACTGCTTCATGCCGCCGAACGGCAGGTTGGCGTCAATCAGCGTATGGCTGTTCACCCAGACGGTGCCCGCCTGCAGCCGGTCGGTATATTCCAGCGCCTTGCTGATATTCTGCGTCCAGACGCTGGCCGTCAGGCCATACTCGCTGTCGTTTGCCAGCTGGAGCGCCTCTTCTCCGTCGGCGACGCGTACCAGGTTGACCACCGGGCCAAACACCTCTTCACGGGTCAGGCGCAGTGAAGCATCCGGGTTCACCACCAGCGTAGGCGAAACGTAATAGCCTTTGCCTTCCGGCCCCCGGTTACCGACGATCAGCTCCGCGTTGCGCGACTTCGCTTCATCAAGGAAGGTCTGCACCTTGTCGCAATGTGCGCGCGACACCAGCGGGTTGATAAACGCCTCCGGCGACATGCCCGGCCCGACGCTCAGGGATTTCACCGCCTGCTCAAACCCGCTGACCAGCGTGTCAAACAGCGGCGCTTCAATATAGATGCGCGAGCTCGCCGCGCACACCTGCCCCTGGTTCAGGAAGCTGCCGGTCATCAGGCCTTCGATCACCCACGCCGGGTCTGCGTCTTTTAGTACGATGGCCGGGTTTTTCCCGCCCAGCTCCAGAGTCACCCCGGTTAGCGTGTCCGCCGCCGTGCGGGCGATTTGCTTGCCCGTCGCCGTTGAGCCGGTAAAGCTCACTTTTGCAATATGCGGATGCGAGGCCAGCGCTGCGCCACACACCGCGCCGCTCCCGGTCACCACGTTGAACACTCCGTCCGGAATGCCCGCTTCGCTTGCCAGTTCCGCCACGCGCAGCATGGTCAGCGGCGTGGTCTCTGAGGGCTTGATGACAATAGAGCAGCCCGCGGCCAGCGCAGGCATCACTTTCCACATCCCGATCATCAGCGGGAAGTTCCAGGGCACAATCCCGGCCACCACGCCAACCGGCTCCTTACGCGTCCACGCCTGATAGCGGGCGCCCTGCGGCAGCGGGATGGAAAGGTCGAGAGTCTTACCCGAAATTTTGGTGGTCAGCCCGGCGGTATAGCGCATCCAGTTCAGGGTGCAGCCGACTTCAAACATGCGGGAAATGTTGATGGATTTGCCCTGCTCCAGCGTTTCAAGCTGGGCCAGCTCCTCGCTGTGCTGTTCGACCAGATCGGCGAAATGAAGCAGGATCCGCTCGCGCTCCGCCGGCAGTTTTCCGGCCCAGCTGCGGGCGACAAACGCGCGCCAGCCGGACATGACGGCACGGTCAACGTCATCGACGCTGGCATCGGCAGTCGAGGCAATGACCTCGCCCGTGGCCGGGTTGAAGACGTTCAGCCGCTTTTCACTGTCCGACGCGGCCTGACGCCCTTCAATCCACAGGCCATGCTGTCGGTCTAAAAATTGTTGTACGGCAGGCTGAATGGCTACCTGTGATTCAGACATAGGATACTCCTTCGTTATTCTTCGCAGGGTGTCCATCCAGTCTAAGTGGGGTTTTGCGTTCTCGCTTTTGTCTCTGTGACATTCGCTTTGCCACCTGTGACAGGCTCCGCAAATCGCGATAATTGCCGCTTATATCGCTGTTACCGGTGAGTGTTCTTTCCTATAGTCAGCCTCATAGCTCTGACAAAATGCAACACAAATGCAACAATGCAAAAACGTTGACGGTGCAGTGAGAGAAACGATGGCGTGTGCAAGCGAGCAGGAACAGTATCAGCAGTGGCTGGCGCAAATTAACCAGGTTTGCGGGCGTTTTAACGCGCAGCCCACCGGGGGGAAATTCTTCGGCGAGCTGGAGACCAGCTATGCGCGCAGCCTGAAGCTCAGCACCGTGACCGCAGGCGGCGTCAACCTGTTCCGCTCCCGTCAGGAGATCGCTCAGAGTAATGATGCCTGGTTCTATACTGTGTTCCAGCTCGAAGGCAGCGCGGAAATTGAGCAGGATGACCGTCGCGCGCTGCTCAGAACCGGTGATATCACGCTGATTGACGCGTCACGTCCCTGCTCGATCAACTGGCGGGAAAAATCCCGCCAGATTTCGCTGCTGGTTCCCCGTCAGATTATTGAGCAGCAGTGTCGTTTCCAGGAGATAAGCTGCGCGACCGCCCTTTCCCGCACCTTGCCGACTGTACAGCTGAGCCATCGCCTGCTGATGGAGAGCATGAGCAATGCCGACCTGAGTGACCGGGAGAGCGAAGCGGCGCTCGAAGCGATGATCTGCCTGCTGCGCCCCGCGTTCCAGCAGCGTGAAATCATTCAGCCGCGCAAGGAGCGCCAGTTCCAGCATGTGGTGGCGCTGATTGACGACCATATTCAGTCTGAATCGCTGCGCCCGGAATGGATTGCCGCCGAGAGCGGCATGTCCGTGCGCAGCCTTTACCGCATGTTTGCCGAGAAGGGGCTGGTGGTGGCGCAGTACATCAAAAACCGTCGTCTGGATCTCTGCGCGCAGGCACTGCAATCTACCGGCGATGACGAAAAGCTGGCGGGCATTGGCTACAGCTGGGGTTTTACCGACCATAGCCATTTTTCAACGGCGTTTAAGCAGCGTTTTGGCGTCTCGCCGGGTGAATACCGCAGGCGCTACCGCTAACTACTTTTTGAGCCATTTTCCGTTAATGCCCTTCACGTATTCGCCCGGCTGCGCGCGGGCAACCAGTTTCTGACCGGCCATTTTAGCCACTTCATCGACCGGCAAATTATTGCTGTCAGCCAGCTTCTGGTAGTTTTCCGTGCGCGCCGCATTGATACGATTGACCAGCGCCAGCGTTTCCGCGTCCTGTTGAATCGGGGCAAGATAGCCGCTGAGGGTTTCCCCCACGCGCCCCTGCGCCCGGGCATCGTTTAAGGTCAGCGCAGCCGCCTGCACGTTCATCCCCAGCGCCAGTAAAATCAGAGCTAATCGTTTCATGGCATCCTCAGAACAGATCGCTGCGCGATTTCAGCAGGGTTTCAACGTCTTTATCGACCTTAATGTGGATTTCATGTTCGATTTTGACATTCATATTAATTGTAATCGGCTCCTTTGGCGCAGCGACTTCAATGCGCGGCGTACAGCCGGTCAGTAACGCGGCAACGGCAACGGTGAGCACACCAGCCATCTTTTTCATTGTTGTTCCTCACTTTCCTTGCCAGTCGAACTGCGGGGAGCAGGTATCGCCGCATGTTGCTCAAACCAGGTTTGCAGATTGTCCCCAAAGCGCAGGCTGCGCCAGAGGGTAAAGACATTCTCGTCATGGGTATAGTTCAGGTTGACGGAGCTGCTTTTGCCATCCACCCGGCTGGTCCCCTTGATGGTCGCCTGCATGGTTAATTCGCCCAGATTATCTAAATTGATTTTCGTCCACGAACGCGAAATTTCCATATAGCGGAGCCAGTTAATCGCCGCGCCCGCCACCATATTATCTTTCACGATGGCGTCGGCCGTATCTTTGTCGATGCGCAGCGTCATTGGCCCCGGGTTGGTCAGCCAGCCATCTTTAATGATCCATTTTTCATTGTCCAGCCAGAACGGCAGCGCCCCGCTCACCGGCCCTGACATGGCAAACTGTTTCGGATTAACGGCGCTGATCAGCTCGCTCGAAGAGATATTGTCCACGCGCAGCAGGGCCGGATCGTGCTGAGGCATCCGCAGCTGCTGCATGGTGATCTTCCCGCCGAGGGTTTCCACCTTCACGTTGGTGAGAAGCAGCGGATTGTCCTCCGTCCAGGGATAATCCCCCTGTAGATCGGCGGTAATGTTGCGCGCGGTCACCAGGTTTTCCACTTCGCCTATGCGCAACGTGACCGGACCGCGCGTGCCGAGAGACCAGGTACCCTCGCTGAAGCGGAACGGCAGCACAAAATCGACGCCGTTAATCTGGTTATCCGGCATCCAGGCGCTGCCGGATTTCAGCACGCCGTGCCCGCCCGCTTCAAAGCCCTGATCGGCCGCCGCCGAGAAGGCGACCTGCGCGTAAAGCTCCCCGTCGCGCAGCGTCATTTTCCAGTCCGGCGGGATCAGCGGCTGGAAGACGGTGAGCGACTGTTTCGGCCACCAGGCCTGCCCGCGAAGGCGCACGCCATCCCAGCGTCCGTTCACCTGTACCGGACCGATTTTGTCCGCATGGAGGTCGCCCTTGAACTGAAAAATGGTCGGGTCGGTGCCGTCGACGCTGAAGGTCAGGACCGAGGGCGGCAACGCGCTGCCGCCGGAGAAACGGGTTTGCCCGGCGTTGAGCGACAGCGCGCCGCTGAAGGCCGGTTTTTCGGGGTCACGCAGCCAGCGCACCGGTTGATCCAGCACCAGACGCGGCTTGCTGACCTCCATCGTGCCGTACTGGAGCTTGTCAAAACCGGTGGAGAGCGCCGTCAGCTCAATAAGATTGTCGCGCCACTCGCCTTTCCCGGCGACATCCCAGCGGGCATGCATCGGCGTGAAACCGCCTTTCCCCCAGTAGCGCCACTGCCACAGGCCGTTATCAGGTAAAAAGTCGTTGGCCTGGCCGTCCAGATGGAGTTCAAAATCGCCCATCTGGTTTTCATGAGCGCGCAGAATCGCCTGTAAACGACCGTCCACGCCCTTCTGCGTCAGCTTCACGCCCGCCAGCGGCCAGCGGATTTCATCGATATCGAGTGAGTCAATGATGCGCCCGCGCGAGCGGAGCAGCGCGCCCGGCTCAAAGGCCAGCTGCGGTTCATACAGGCTGCCGGTCAGCGTGGCGGGCAATTTTGCGTAAAGAATGAGATCGTTTTGCTTCGCTTCACCGCTCAGATGCAGGGGCATGTCGCTGTTTTCCATGCTGAGCCTGCCGGGCCCAATGTTCAGTACCGCGTTGCCTTTCCCCGCGTCACCCTGGGTAAGCACATTCAGCCGTCCGGTCAGGGTGGTGTTATCCAGCCCCTGCTGCCAGTTGTCGGCGCGAAGGGATACCCGCCCGCTCAGCGGCATACCCGAGAGATCCCAGTTCCAGCGCCCGTCGCTGATGTTCAGCTGCTCCGCGGTGATCTGCCACGGCAGGTCAAGCAGCGGATCGGGGTTGTCCCGCGCCATCACCACCAGCTGTCCCTGATTGTCTTCCCAGTCCAGATCGGCATCGACCAGAGACGTCAACTGTGGCACGTTAAAGGTCGCGACCGCGTGGCCCTTCACCGGCACGCCATCCGGTACCAGCGGCAAGGTAAACTCGCCCACCAGCTTAATCGGCTGCGGCTGGTCCGGGAGCTGGACATCGAACTGGCTGACCGAGAGCGTCTGACCGCGAAGCGTGCCTTTAATGCTGACCTGCTCGCCTTTATAGGCGATCTCCTGAATGGACGGCGTCAGCGACGCATACAGCTCGCCCTGCCACTGCTGCCAGGGCGACAGCGTCAGACGGTGAACCGTGATCCAGGTATTCGGTAATACCGCCTGCCACTGTGCCAGCGTTTTGGGGGCGACCGTTGAGGGCGCAGACTGGGGAATTTTGCTCAGACAGACGGAGTTAAGATCCAGCGCACCGATATCCAGCTTCCAGCGGCTCGGATGTGACAGCGTCACGTTATCGATGCGGGCAATTTCGCAGTCCTCAACCAGATAGCGAAGATCGGGGATCACCAGCGCGTGGCGGGTAAGTTTCGGACTCTCTTCGAAAGCGATGCGCGTCCCGACGGGCAGCCAAATCCCGGCGAGCGTCGGTACCCACTGGGCGAGCGTCATCAGCAGCGTCAGCGGCAACAATATGAACAGCAGTAAAAGCGCAAGAGCGGCTTTGTATTTACCCTTCATGGGCAGTTAATATCCTGATTTAGCGAAAGATTTAAGCCGGCAGTGCCGATCATTGTCGCATGTTTAGCCAGTCAGTTGAAGGGAATGCCATTTTTAAGGATAGATGCTCTAGAATAATTGATAGAACTTATTGAATTCAATAATATTTTATAAATTGTAAGATAATTTTAATCATGCTAACGTGAATGCAAAATCACTGGAGAAAGTCTTATGAAACTCGCGGTATATAGCACAAAGCAGTACGACAAAAAGTATCTGCAACATGTTAACGAGGCTTACGGGTTTGAGCTTGAATTTTTCGACTTTCTGCTGTCCGAAAAAACCGCCAAAACGGCGCACGGCTGTGAAGGCGTCTGCATTTTTGTTAACGACGACGGCAGTCGTCCGGTGCTGGAAGAGTTGAAAAAACAGGGCGTGAAATATATCGCCCTGCGCTGCGCGGGCTTTAATAACGTGGACCTCGACGCGGCGAAAGAGCTGGGGCTGAGGGTGGTGCGCGTCCCGGCGTACTCCCCGGAAGCGGTCGCGGAACATGCAATTGGCATGATGATGTCGCTCAACCGTCGTATTCACCGCGCTTATCAGCGCACCCGTGATGCCAACTTCTCTCTGGAAGGGCTGACCGGCTTTACCATGTACGGCAAAACCGCGGGCGTGATCGGCACCGGTAAAATTGGCGTCGCCGCCCTGCGCATTCTGAAAGGCTTCGGCATGCGTCTGCTGGCGTTCGATCCGTACCCGAGCGCCGCTGCGCTGGAGCTGGGCGTGGAATACGTCGACCTGCAGACCCTGTTCTCCCAGTCTGACGTGATCTCCCTGCACTGCCCGCTGACGCCGGAGAACTACCACCTGCTTAACCAGGCGGCGTTTGACCAGATGAAAGACGGCGTGATGATCATCAACACCAGCCGCGGCGGGCTGGTTGACTCTCAGGCCGCTATCGAAGCGCTGAAAACCCAGAAAATTGGCGCGCTGGGAATGGACGTGTACGAGAACGAACGCGATCTGTTCTTTGAGGACAAGTCGAATGATGTGATCCAGGACGACGTGTTCCGCCGCCTGTCAGCCTGTCATAACGTGCTGTTTACCGGACACCAGGCGTTTCTGACTGCCGAAGCGCTGATCAGCATTTCAGAAACCACGCAGGGTAATCTGCAGCAGCTGGAAAAGGGCGAAGCGTGCCCTAACGAACTGGCGTAAGCGTGACGCCGGGTGGCGGCTATGCCCCACCCGGCGTACTGTCTGTTTCCCAGGTCCAGTGCGCAAAGCACCACCACAGCAGGACGGCCACCAGCGCAATCGCGCTCAGGACACTGAATGCCGTGGCAAATGAGTAATGACCGGCAATCGTGCCGGTTAACGCCGGGCTCATGGATGCCCCTACCCCCTGCATCAGCATCACCACACTCTGCCCGGCATTGACGTGCCCGCTCCCGCGCAACAGCACCACGATAAACGACGGCACCGCGACGCCCAGGATCCCTGCGGCGAGCCCGTCGAGAATTTGTACCGGGATCATCATGAGCGGCGCGTCCGTCGACGCCGCCAGCGCGGCGCGCACCGGCATCACCAGCAGCGCCAGCATAATTAAGCGCCAGTAGCCGTAGCGGTCTATTCGGTGGGCGACCCAGATGGCGACGGGGATCATCACGGCCTGAGAGATGATAACGGTGCCCGCCGCGTACAAACCGGGGTTGATCGAGGCGGGCGCGGCGGCCACCCTCATGCTCAGCATCGGCAGCAGCGCGGCGTTCGCCAGGTGAAACAGCAGCAGCGTCAGTCCGGTCACTAACAGCGCCCGGTTTTTAATCAGCACGGCAAAGCCGGGAACCGGCAGGCTCGCTGAAGAAGAGAGCCCCCTCGCCGCGTCGTTATCGATATCCCCGTTGCGAATGGCAAGCAGCGCACAGAGCGTTAACAGCGTGGTACAGGTCATCAGCAGGAAAATCCCGCCGACGCCCCAGTACCACGCAATGCCCCCTGCAATCAGTGCGGTAACAAAGTTACCGCCGTGATTGAACGCCTCATTTTTGCCCATCTGCGCGCTGAACCCGCTCTGGCCGGTCAGCCCCAGGGTAATCCCGGCGATCAGCGGCCCGACAAACGCCGCGCAGATACCGGAGACAATTTGCGAAACGGCGACAACAGCGCTCTGCTGGCTAAACCAGAGCAGGAGCGTGCTAAGAGTGATGAGCAGGCACACTAGCGCCAGCACGGTCCGCTTGCTGCAGGAGGTGTCGGTGATGAATCCCGCCGGCAGCGTGGCCAGTAATCCCGCCAGCCCACCGGCCGTCATCAGGATGCCGATATCATCGGGAGCCCAGTGGCGTTCGGTCAGAAAAATACCGAGAAAAGGACCGAGGCCATCGCGGACATCCGCGATGAAAAAACTTGTCAGGCATAATGCCCGCAGCGAACGAAGAGACATACTTCCTGCCTTTGTCTGTTATCGCCTGTAAAAAAGGAAATGTAGTATAGCGGGTATTTTTTAAAATCAGATGACGTCTTAAAAAATATGCCTTGCGAACTTAAACAATTCATAACGGAGGCTGTTTTTTCGCTTTACTCATTATCGACCCTGACTATACTGGCAATAAATTTTCACAGGAGTCCTTCGTTGGATAGTTATTTTATTGTTGATACGAAGGTAAGCTAGCGCGATTTCCTCGCTGCTTACCTGAAACGGTGGGCAGCAATCCTCTTTAAGCGATTGTATCCCGAAATAGTAAAACCACTCAATTTGTGGGGCATCGCATGTTCATGTTTACACATTCACTCTTTCCGCCACCGTCGTCCTGACACGTTTAGCATTTAAACGGCGTTATGATGTGCTTAGCAAAGCACTGACGCTTATTATTTAATAACGTTAACAGGCGACAGGCTGATGTTCCCTTATATCTCTCATCTGCTCGCAGCGATGCTGCTGGGCGCAATTATTGGCGCGGAAAGACAGTGGCGCCAGCGTATGGCCGGACTTCGTACTAATGCACTGGTTGCCACGGGTGCGGCAGTGTTCATTTTAAGTTCGGTATCGACTTCTCCTGATAGCCCGGGGCGTATCGCAGCGCAGATCGTCTCCGGAATCGGCTTTCTTGGCGCTGGCGTCATTATGCGTGAAGGAATGAATATTCGTGGTTTGAACACCGCCGCAACGCTGTGGTGCTCGGCCGGAATTGGCGTACTGTGCGGATTAGGCCAGTTCTGGAATGCCGCCATGGCCAGCCTAATTATTCTCTGCGCTAACATATTGCTTCGCGAAGCCGCGCAGCGAATTAATCAACTGCCCGTGCTCCATGAAGGCGAAAAATGCTATGTACTTAAAATCACCTGCAATGATGAGCATGAAGATGCGGTGCGGCAGAGCGTCGTAAATATGGCGAAAGAGTTGACGTTAAGTCTGAAAGCGATTTATTCCGCTACGGCGCAAGCAGAAGGTAAAACTGAAATTCGGGCGGAAGTGATGACCCGGGAGGAATACCGAAAATTACTCGATCTGATTATGGGGAATATGGGCGGGAATAAAATTATCGCGTCCGTCAGCTGTCACGCAATATGAACAAGGTACCGGGCCTTGCGCCCGGTTTAGGCTTTGGCGTTTTGCAGAAAACGGACCGTGACGCGGAGAGATTCATCCCCGAATGCCCCTGTTCGTTGTCACGCCACGTTGACGAGATCACGGGCAGGTTCGACTGTACGCCTATCACATAACCGAAATTTGTCCCCGTTATGACAGCTTGCTCTCTGTTTTCCTGAAATTAACGGTCTACCCTGAATTGTGTGAAAAACACTCAGGAGGGACAAATGTATAACTCAATTTTGGTTCCAATTGACATTTCAGAGGATAGCCTGACGCACATGGTTATCCCCTTCGTTCAGGCACATACAGCACTTAACACAGCTAAAGTTCACTTTCTTACCGTCATTCCATCGCTTCCGTATTATTCATCATTAGGCCTGGCCTATTCTGTTGAAATGCCGAAGCTGAAAGAGTTCCAGCACGCGGCCTTAGCGAAGCTGGATGAAATCGTTAAGCAATTCAAAATTCCTCCCGACAAGATACAGACTCACGCCGTGACGGGCTCTCCAAAGGATCAAATCCTTAAGCTCGCTGACACGATCGATGCCGACCTGATTATCATCGCTTCCCACAAACCTGACATATCGACGTATCTGTTGGGTTCGAACGCTGCGGCAGTGGTTCGGCATGCGAAATGCCCTGTCCTGGTCGTAAGATAGAAAGCGGCGTTTACGATCGTGGATACGAACGGAGAGCGGATAACAAAAACCGGGCGAGAAGCCCGGTTTTTCATTTACGCTTTCCTGAGTGAAAGCGCGATTTAGAGATTTACTCTGTTGGCGTTTAAATTTAAGTCCGTAATGGCGGCCGGTTTTCCAAGCAGGTAGCCCTGAACTTCATCACATTTATTTTTTTTCAGAAAAGACAGCTGTTCGACGGTCTCCACCCCTTCTGCGGTTACCGCCATGGAATAGGCTTTCCCCAGGTCGATAATTTTCTCCACGACTGACTGGTTCTGCGGCGAGTCACCGAGGGTAAAAATAAAGCTCTTGTCGAGCTTAAGCCCGTCAAACTGAAACTTCCGCAGATAGCTCAGTGAGGCATAGCCGGTACCGAAATCGTCAATCAGAATGCGGACGCCCATTCTTTTGAGAGACTTCATGGTCTGCAAGGTTTTTTCCGGGTCGGAAAGCGTAACGTTTTCAGTGACTTCAATTTCCAGCCGGTTGGGTTCAAGCCCTGTTTCGTGAAGGATCTCTTTTATTCTTTCGGCAAGATCGCTTGCCTGGAATTCGATAGCAGAAATATTGACGGAGACCGATAATCCCGGCAATTTGTCTTTCGTCTCCGTACAGGCTTTGCGTATGACCCAGTTGCTCAGGCTAATAATCAGCCCGGTTTCTTCTGCCAGCGGGATAAACTGATCGGGCATTATGGTCCCCCGAGCCGGGTGCTGCCAGCGTACCAGCGCTTCGACGGCCTCAATTTTAGAATACCGGAGGTTATAACGCGGCTGGTAAACCAGGTAGAGCTGTTCTTCGCGAATTGCGGTCTTGAGTTCTAATTCCAGTTTCCTGCGTTCGGTCAACTTTTCCGACATATCCGGGCGATAATAGACCCATCGGTTTCTGCCGGATTGTTTCGCCTGATACAGCGCAATATCCGCGTAGCGTAGAAGATCGTTTGCGCTGCTGCTATCCCGGGGAGCCAGCGCAATGCCCATGCTTACGCCTATCGCCACATCATTGCCCTCAATGGCGAAAGGACGGTTAAGTTCTTGCACGATACGACGACACACCTCCTCAATCTGGTCTTGCTGGCTGGTGTTGCCGAGGAGAAGCATAAATTCATCCCCTCCCTGCCGTGCGACAAAATCACCTCGACGCACGCAATTTTTAAGACGTGAAGCGACCTCGCCAAGCAGGGCATCGCCGGTGGAGTGCCCGAAAATATCATTGACGGGTTTAAACTTGTCTAAATCAAGGCAAATCATGGCAAACGGATAACGGTTGAGGTCTTCTTTCGCCAACTGGCCAGCCAGAAATTCCTTAATATGATACCGGTTCGGCAGACCGGTTAATTCATCATGGCGTGACAGGAACTCCACGCGTTTTGTTGCTTCAACTTCCTGAGAGACGTCGGTTGCCGCGCCTCGCAACACCACCGTTCCATCAGGCTGAGCAGAAAACTTTGCCAGAAGCGTGCAATATGACGTGGTTTGTTGCGCGTGAGTATAAGGACAGTTTTTAAATTCAAAGCGTTCGGTTAAGTCCCGCTGCCCGGCGCAGTCATGTGATAATCCGCCTGTCGCCGGAAAGAGTTCATCCAACCTACGGCCTATCCATTTGCTATTTTCATATCCCGTTATTGTAGAAAAACGACCCGATAGCCACGTTATCCTTAACGATAAATCTGTTTCCCAGAACCAGTCGCTGGTTGTTTCACTGACGTCCCGGAATCTTTTTTCACTCGTAATAAGATTCAACCGCGCCTGCTCGAGGAGAAACGTATTTTCGTCAAGCATTCTCGCCTTGTGCATAATATGGCGCATTAATATCACCGTCATCGATACCGTCAGAACGACGGAAAGAATGAGCAATGGCAAAAAATAAATTATTAACGCCTGGCCGGGATTTTCACCGTCCCAGATAATTTGCACATCCCCGTTTTGGGTGCTTAATGTAAATTCCGTCTGATTATTTATTTGAGAAGTGGCTGGATCAGATGAAGTACGAACGTTCTGGATGCCGTCATCCTGACCAATCGTGAGGAGTTTTTTAGCCGTTAACTTGTCTATAAACACCATTGTCGACGGTTTTCCGGGCATGGTTTGCACGCTCGCATCATCGCCCGTCGTTATCCATTGCGCAGAAACAATGGCCGGCACGGAATCGATAAGCGCTAGCACAGAAACCGGCACTCCCTTTTTTATACTCAACTCATGGAGTAAACGGTCTTTGGTTGATTTGTCTAACCAGCGCTCCAGCTCCTGAAGCTTCAGCTTCCCGTCAACCACACTGTATCGCGTGCTCCCTTCCGGAGAGAGAACAAACACCCCTTCGTAGCCAAAGTTGTCATACAGGGACTTACCCAGGTTCTGCTTATCCCATGCCCAGTGAACGTCATTGTTCAGATGAAGATGTTTGTAGGCATCTCCCCACTCGGCATTGTCTTTCAAATGACTTCGCATGCTCTCCTGGCGGGTCTCCAGGGCTTTCCTTAACAAAAATTCATCGTGCTGGTCGCTGATTTCATTTACATTATCTTTTATTATTAGCAGGGAAATTATTGCCGCAATAAAAATACTTATCAACAACGTTACAATATAAGTAAAGGTTTTATTTATCAGGCCTTTAGAAGGCTCGGTATCCGTGAAGCTCGGATTGTTCAGAGGTAGGGTCATCTTTCGCCTTCTTAACTGCTACTACGTCGATTTTTATGCCACTTTCATTTATCGGCACAAAATAACAAAAATCTATAGCTAAAAACCTGAGGCTAAAGAATATTTAATTTCTCCAATTCAGATCAAATTATTAATTATTAACTAACTTACAGCTTAAAGGTTGTTAATAAGATATATTGCCTGGTGTAATTTTTAACTCAGCGTTTATCTTTAAAAAAGAATGTACATACTCCATAAGTATAACTATTTTACCGGGCTCGCTGTCACTCCGTTATATTGAGACCTGATATCAGGTCTCAGTTTTATTCATCCCGCTTCGGCGAGGCTGCGGGGGCGGCATACCAGTTTTCTTTCGCCACCATTACGCTTTCTTCAGGCTGCATGACAAAGTTTGGCGACATGATCTGGACATTGAATTCGTTGAACACATCCTGAATGTGAGTGAAGAGCTCATTTCGCGCGACGGCTAGCGACGTATCAGGTCTCAGCGTGACCTGCAGTTCATAGGCTATGTACCAGTCCATCAGCGCCAGCTGCCGCACCAGGGGCGGAATCGTAAGGTCAACGCACTGAGTCCGCTTCGCGGCCAGCTCAAGCATGGCATGGACCTGCCGCCAGGGTGTGTCGTACCCGATGGTGACGCTTACGGTTAGGTTGATGCTGCCATCGTTATTTTGCGCGCTGAGGTTCGTTATCTTGCCACTCACCACGACGGCATTGGGTACGGTAACGATATAGTTTTCTCGCGTAATAATTTTGGTGGCGAGCATACCAATTTCACTCACCTTACCTTCGTTATCCGCGATTCGTATCACATCGCCTTTGCGCAGCGCGCGCGAGTAAATCAGCACCAGACCACTCATGGCATGATTCATCACGCCTGCCGATCCCAGGGTCAGCATCAGACCAAAAATACGCTTATGCCTTTAAAGGCCAGCGAGTTTGCACCCGGTAAAAAGGGATAGGCCGCAGAGAGCGCGAACAACCACACCATCACGGAAATAAGTTTTCGCGTCGCGCCGACGGTTTCCGGATGAAGGCCCGGTAACTGTAGACGCCCGGCCTCAACCTGATTGAGGATCACTTTTAGAAGTTTAAGGATTAATGCGGTAATGAAGAAAATGATAAGAACAATCGACAATCCTGGTAATGCGGACGCCATCGCTAAGGCAATCTGTCGTATGACATGCCACGACCAGTCACCTAATGATGTTGCCCAGACGCGCGTCCAGGGGAACAGGCTAAAGGCCCAGCTAAGCCAACCATAAAAAGCTAAAATCACCACAAAACACATCAGCAAGCCATAAAGACGGGCTTCAATGACGCCTGTAAATCGCCGCCAGTTTTGAGGTATCCAGCTTCGTTTCTCGGCTACCCTGCGGCGATAATATCCTCTCACCCATTTCCAGGAACGCAACGCAACATAACTCAGCATCAACCATGTCAGGAAACCGGCCGCGGTCTTCGCAGCGGAAAGCGCAAGCCACTGCGTATCATATTGGTCGCGAAGCGAGATGCGCTGCGCTTCCATTCGCGCCAGGACACGTTGCGCTGCCTGGTCTAAGGTCAGATCGTCCCCTTCGTCCAGATCCGATTCGGTCAGCAGCATGACCGGCTTAGCGTTCATTACGAACAGTCTGCCTTGCTGGTTGTAGCGCGTGACAGGAATGATTGTCAGCGGTTCACGAACATCTTCCTGCGTGAAATTTCGCAAGGTATCCCGAATGCGTAATACGCGTTCTTCTGGCGTGGTGAAACCGAACTTCGCCTGTAGCATAACGATGGGCTGGTGGAAAATATAAACCGTCCGCGCACGTTCTTGTTCCGTAGGTTCGAGCCGGGGTTCAGCCGATATGGCACTGAATGAGAGAAAGAAGACCGAGACGATTAAAGAGCTTATCAGAGATAGCACTACTTTGTTCATGTCTACCATCCAGAGCAGTCACGCCATCGTTTAAAACCGGGCTTCACGCCCGGTTCTGTTTTCTGCCCAAAGGGCTCTATTCGCTCAACCCGCGATTTTCCAGCATCGGTTCAATCTTCGGATCATGCCCGCGCCACTGCCGATAAAGTTCAGCCAGATCCGTGCTGTTACCACGGGACAAAATCGCCTCGCGGAATTTTTGTCCGTTTTCACGAGTCAGACCGCCCTGTTCGACAAACCACTGATAGCCATCGTCCGCCAGCATTTGCGTCCACAGGTAGGCGTAATATCCCGCCGCGTAGCCGCCGCCGAAAATATGGGCAAAATAGCTGCTGCGATAGCGCGGCGGTACGGCGGGCAGATCCAGCCCCTCTTTTTTCAGTGCTGCCGCTTCAAACGCGTCTACGCTCGAAACGGCTTCGCTAATCCCGTGCCAGTTCATGTCCAGCAGCGCGGCAGCCAGCAGCTCCGTCATGTCATAACCCTTATTGAAATGGGTCGCGTTGAGCATGCTTTCCCGCAGCGCGTCCGGCATCGGTTCACCGGTTTCGTAATGGCGGGCGTAGTGGGTAAATACCTGTGGATGGCTGGCCCAGTGTTCGTTGATCTGCGACGGGAATTCAACGAAATCACGCGGCGTATTGGTCCCGGAGAGCGTGGCGAAACGCTGGCTGGCAAACAGACCGTGCAGCGTATGGCCAAACTCGTGGAACAGGGTGATCACGTCATCCCAGGAGAGAAGCGCGACGCCGCCGTTAGCCGGTTTTTGGTAATTACAGACGTTGTAGATCACCGGACGGGCGGCAAGCTCGAAGGATTGCTCGACGAAATTCCCCATCCAGGCCCCGCCCTGCTTGGAATCGCGGGCAAAAAAGTCGCCGTAAAACAGCGCCATGCCCTCACCGGTGTGGTCGAAAATTTCCCAGACGCGGACGTCCGGGTGATACACCGGAATATCGAAGCGCTCCACAAAGCGGATGCCAAACAGCTGGCTTGCGGCCCAGAATACGCCATCGTGCAATACGGTATTGAGCGCAAAATAGGGTTTGATTTGCGATTCATCGAGGGCATATTTTGCCTGACGCACGCGCTCGGCATAAAAGGCCCAGTCCCAGGCCTGTACGGTGAAACCGCCCTGCTCGTCATCAATCACTTTCTGAATATCGGCCTGCTCGCGCTCTGCCCGGGCGCGGGCGGCGGGCACAATGCCGCGCATAAATTCCAGCGCGGCGTCCGGGGTTTTCGCCATCTGGTCGGCGATACTCCAGCTGGCGTAATCGTCAAATCCCAGCAGGCGGGCCTGCCGGGCGCGCAGCGCCGTAAGGCGGAGGATCAGCTCGCGAGTGTCGTTTTCATCCCCTTTCTGGGTGCGCGTCCAGCCTGCGTTGAACAGGTTTTCGCGGGTCTGACGATTGCGCAGCGCGGAAAGCGCGGGCTGCTGAGTCGTGTTCAGAAGCGGGATCAGCCAGCGGTCGTTTAACCCTCGCTCCGCGGCAGCCTGCGCCGCGTCGGCGATCTCGCTGGCGCTGAGCCCATCAAGCTGGTGCGCGTAATCCACCACCAGCCCACCCGTCTTATCGGCAGCCAGCAGACGCTGATTGAACTGGCTGGTCAGGGTCGCCGCCTCGGTATTCAGCGCCTTCAGCTCGGCTTTTTCCGTTTCATTGAGACGCGCGCCGGCGAGAATAAACCGCTGATACGTCTCCTCGACCAGCCGACGGGATTCGGCGTCCAGCGCGGCACGGTCCTGCCAGACGCTCTCCACGCGGGCGAAAAGGGTGTCATTCAGCCAGATGTCGTTTGCCAGCGCGGCAAGCTCGGTGGAGAACTGCTCCTCAAGCTCCTGCAGGTACGCATTTGTGTGCGCGGAGGTCATGGCGAAGAACACGCTGCTGACGCGCGAGAGCAAAGCGCCGCTTTTCTCCAGCGCCAGCACGGTGTTGGTGAAGTCCGGCGCAGCGGTTTGGGACACAATGGCGTCTACGTCCGCCCGCTTCTGGCGAAGCGCTTCATCAAAGGCCGGGCGATAGTGGCTATCGTTGATTTCATCAAAATGGGGGGCCTGGTAAGGCAGCAGGCTGATGTCAAAAAAGGGGTTCGTGGCCGTCATCTTTCGCTCCTGAGTACGGGTATCCTCCCAGAGTAGGCCAGGCCGCCATCCCCTGCAACGCCGTCATACAAATGTTGCCTTAACGCACCCTCTGCGGCCGTGCTATGTTAGTACAACACAAAAAGCGTTGAGGAACAGTGAGATGATTATTTTAGTTACCGGGGCAACGGCAGGTTTTGGTGAAAGCATCACGCGTCGCTTCGTCGCCAACGGGCACAAGGTTATTGCCACGGGCCGTCGTCAGGAGCGCCTGCAGGAGCTGAAGGACGAATTAGGCGACAGCATCCTGACCGCGCAGCTGGACGTGCGTAACCGCGCGTCCATTGAAGAGATGATTGCCAACCTGCCCGACGAGTGGCGCGCCATCGACGTTCTGGTCAACAATGCCGGTCTGGCGCTGGGCATGGAGCCCGCCCACAAAGCCAGCGTTGAAGACTGGGAAAACATGATCGACACCAACAACAAAGGACTGGTCTATATGACCCGCGCGGTGCTGCCGGGCATGGTCGAGCGCAACCGCGGCCACATTATCAACATCGGCTCCACCGCAGGAAGCTGGCCTTACGCGGGCGGCAACGTCTATGGCGCGACGAAAGCGTTTGTGCGCCAGTTCAGCCTTAACCTGCGTACCGACCTGCACGGCACCGCCATTCGCGTTACCGATATCGAGCCGGGCCTGGTGGGCGGCACCGAGTTTTCCAACGTGCGTTTCAAAGGCGATGACGCGAAAGCGGACAAAACCTACGAAAATGCGAACGCGCTGACGCCGGAAGATGTGACCGAAACGGTCTGGTGGGTGGCAACGCTGCCAAAACACGTCAACATCAATACCGTGGAAATGATGCCCGTCAGCCAGAGTTTTGCCGGACTTAGCGTCCATCGTGGCTAACTCTGCCCTTCCCGGCCTGCGGGCCGGGTCTGTTTCGGGTTATAAAAGAATGGTAGTATGTTCAGGCTAACTCTCTGAGAAATGACAACTCATGGCCGCTGAATCGCAACTCAATCCCACCCAGCCCGTTAACCAGCAAATCTATCGCATTTTGCGACGTGATATTGTCCATTGCCTGATCCCACCGGGAACGCCGCTTTCTGAAAAAGAGGTGTCCGTGCGTTTTGACGTTTCCCGTCAGCCGGTACGTGAAGCGTTTATTAAGCTTGCTGAAAACGGACTGATTCAGATCCGCCCGCAGCGCGGCAGCTACGTGAACAAAATTTCACTCTCTCAGGTACGCAACGGCTGTTTCGTTCGCCAGGCCATTGAATGCGCGGTGGCGCGCCGCGCCGCAACGCTTATCAACGACAACCAGTGTTACCAGCTGGAGCAGAACCTGCACCAGCAGCGTATTGCGATTGACCGTAAGCAGCTCAATGATTTCTTCCAGCTTGACGATGAATTCCACCAGAAGCTGGCGCAGATCGCGGATTGTCAGCTGGCCTGGGACACCATCGAGAACATCAAGGCCACCATTGACCGCGTGCGCTATATGAGCCTCGATCACGTCTCCCCGCCGGAAATGCTGCTCCGACAGCATCATGATATTTTCAGCGCGCTGGAAAAACGCGACCCGGACGGTGTGGAAAAAGCGATGACGCTGCATCTGCAGGAAATTAGCGAATCCGTGCAGCTTATTCGTCAGGAAAATAGCGAGTGGTTTAGCGAAGAGTAATATGCGCCGCCCCTTTCGGGTGCGGCGAGGTGATTAGCGAACGACTAACACCGGGATCGTGGCGTAGCGCAGAATAGATTCCGCATTTGAACCCAGCAGATGCGTGGAGATGCTCGGATTTTTCGACCCGATGACAATCGCATCATATTTCCCCTCCTTGCTCAGCTTGATAATTTCATCCCGGACGTTGCCAAAACGCACCATGCTGTGAATATTCTCAGGGGCAATATCGAACAGTCTTTTTAACTCGTTCATTTTCTTCCCGGATTCTGCGGTCATATACTCTTCAAACTTTTTTATATCGGCGTTGAAACCGCGCAGCAGAGACCGGCTGCTGGCAGGCAGAATATTGACCAGGGTAATCGACGCGCCCTCAGCCTTCGCAAGGCTTGCCGCGTGGCGAACCGCTTTGTCGCTCAAATCCATTTCAAACACGTCTACAGGCATCAAAATGTTCTTATACATAAGCCTGACTCCTTATTCCGATGAAAGGGTTATTTCCTGCACACAGGATGACATCAAGAATATAAACCAACCCTCAACGCTTCCCTGTCGAAACTATCAATTAATGAAAATAACGGTCCACTTTGTAAATTACCGTCCTGAACCGTCAGCGCCCGACGAAATAAAGAAAAAAGTGTGAGTTTGATCAAAAACAAAAACATGAAGCGCGGACAGGCGTATTTATATGCCCCGTGAACGGCATAACCCGAAATAGCGCCGTAACGAACAGGTTAGAGAGGAGAAAATACCATGATGACATACGACCGTAACCGCAATGCAATCACCACCGGCAGCCGCGTCATGATTAGCGGCACGGGCAAAACTGGCGTGATTAAAGCGATCCACAGCGACGGGCTGGATGCCGCGCAGGTGCGCCGCAGCAAAACGGTTGAAGTGGAAGGATGCGAAGGTAAGTTCGAACCGATTGAGCTGATTCGCCTGGGGATGCACTAAGCTGTGCGCAGCCATGCCGCCGCGCGCGGCGGCATGTGCTGAACTACCGTTGAGACGCGTACTGCGCGACGGTCGCTTTCGCGCCTTTTTGCAGCAACGACCGGTACGCGGCCATCACCGCAGCCACAAAGCGCGGCTCCTTCGGTAACTCGTTACCAAAGATGGCCTCAATGCCGAGAAGCGCATTGACCCGGCTTTCGCCTTCCGCACTTCCGTTCACCGCCGCCTGAATCACCGCCAGCTGCGGATCGCTCACGTCGATGGCGTTACCCTGCTCGTCCACGCCGCCGACATAACGCATCCACCCAGCCACACCCAGCGCCAGCAGTGGGAAAGGTTTCTGGTGCACCAGGTGCCAGCGCACGGAGTCCAGCATACGCTGCGGGAGCTTCTGGCTGCCGTCCATCGCGATTTGCCATGTCCTGTGGCGCAGGGCCGGGTTGCTGTAGCGGGCAATCAGGAGATCGGCATAGCGGCCTAAATCAACGCCCTTCACTTTCAGCGTGGGCGCCTGCTCGTTAAGCATCAGCGCACGCGCGGCGAAGCGGTAGTTCTCATCTTCCATACAGTCGTTGATATGCGGGTAACCGGCCAGATAGCCCAGGTACGCCAGGAACGAGTGGCTGCCGTTGAGCATGCGCAGCTTCATCTCTTCAAACGGGATCACGTCTGACACCAGCTCGGCACCGGCCTTTTCCCACTCGGGACGTCCTGCCACAAAGTTATCTTCGATCACCCACTGGCGGAACGGTTCACAGGCGACCGCCGCCGGGTCACGCACGCCGGTCAGCTGTTCGATTTTATCCAGCGTATCGGGCGTGACCGCCGGCACGATACGATCCACCATGGTTGACGGGAAGGTGACGTTAGCCTCGATCCAGTCCGCCAGCTCGCCGTCTACGGCCCGGGCGTAAGCGCAGGTCACATTGCGCATCACGTGGCCGTTCTCCGGCATGTTGTCGCAGGACATCACGCTAAACGCGGGCAGACCCGCCGCTTTGCGACGCGCCAGCGCTTCCACCACCACGCCCGGCGCGGATTTCGGCTGGTGCGGGTTTTGCAGGTCGGCGACGATAAACGGGTGATCGAGCATCAGTTGTCCGGTCGCCGGTGAATGGCAGTACCCTTTCTCGGTGATGGTCAGCGAGACAATCGCCACCTGCGGTTCGCACATCGCCGCCAGAACGCTTTCCAGCCCGTCAACCTGCGCATGCAGCGCTTTTTTAACCACGCCAACCACGCGGGATGTCCATGCGTCGGCAGACATCTCCGCCACGGTGTAGAGGTTATCCTGCGCCTTCAGATCGGCAATCTGCTGCTCGCCGCCAATCAGGTTAACCTCACAGTAGCCCCAGTCGCTGCCGTGCCCGGCAGCGAGAATGTCGGCGTACACCGCCTGGTGCGCCCGGTGAAAGGCGCCAAAACCCAGATGAACAATGCGTGGTTGAAGGCTGTCGCGATCGTACTGAGGCAGCGTCGCGTTGGCCTGTAATAAGGTGTTTTCCATGATTAAGACTCGTTAATTAGAAAGTCCTGGACCGCTGCCGCTCCTCTGAAGCGGCGGCGCCTGCTGACTACACCAACTAGAATGGCAGTTGGGGTAAAAAAATAACTGCCATCAACCATACTGATACTGCCGTTTGAGATTTTGATTTATATTAACTTTTGCTCATGTGGTGTGACATAAAGATAAAGTTATGTGACAGGTCACGTAAGTTATAAACCATTAGCGTCGCGAGGAGACCGCGCCGTAACCCACGCTCTCCTCTGGCGCGGACTCCGCTGCGTCTTGCGCCGCGCTCAAATCACGGTCGCGCACTTCGGGCATCAGGATCGCCGAGACCAGCCCAATCACGGAATAGGCCACCAGCATGGCGACAATCGGCCACCAGGAGCCGGTCATGTTGCAGAAGATCCCCGCCAGCACCGGACCAAAGCCCACCGCCACCAGCCCGCCCGCCTCTTTCGAGATAGCCATACGGGTAAAGCGATTTCGCGAGCCAAACATCTCCGCCATGGTGATATTTTCCAGCGCAAACAGCCCCAGCACGGCGAAGTTATGGATAACGATGATCGAGAGCATGATTGTCCCCGGCGCATAGCTCTTATCGACGATGATAGAGAGCATCGGATACGCGAGAAGAATGGCGGAGATATTGAGGATAATGTACGGCAGACGGCGCCCTACTTTATCGGAAAGCCAGCCCAGCAGCGGAATGGAGATAAACCCGAGAATGGAGCTTACCATCAGCGCATCGGTCGGGATGGCTTTATCGAACAGCAGCGTCTGGACCAGATACCCGGCGAGGAACGTCTGGATCAGACCCGAGTTGCCCGCCTGACCGAAACGCAGGCCGGTCGCCAGCCAGAAGGATTTACTTTTCACCATTGAACCCAGCGAGGTGTCCGGCTGTACGGTTTGGGCATCGTTCACTTTCTCAAAGACCGGGCTCTCTTTCAGGTTCATTCGCAGCCAGATGGCGAAAATCATCACCACGACGCTGGCGAGGAACGGCACGCGCCAGCCCCAGGCAATCAGCTCTTCACGGTCGAGGGCAAAGAACATCACTGCCCAGATCGCCGTTGCGCTCAGCGTTCCGCAGTTAGTGCCCATCGCCACCAGCGAGGAGATAATGCCGCGTTTCCCTTTCGGCGCGTACTCCGCCAGCATGGTCCCGGCCCCGGAGATCTCAGCCCCGGCCCCCAGGCCCTGGATGATACGCAGCGTTACCAGCAGAACGGGAGCAAAAATCCCGATCTGCGCGTAGGTCGGCAGGACGCCAATCAGCGTGGTGCAGATCCCCATCATGGTGATGGTGATAAACAGCACCTTCTTACGACCAATGCTGTCGCCCATTCTGCCAAAGATAAAGGCGCCGACAATGCGTGCGATATAGCCTGCGCCGTAGGTCCCCATCGCGAGGATCAGCGCCATCGCGGCTGACTGTTCCGGGAAGAAGATCTCGTGAAAGACCAGGGCAGCCCCCAGCGAGTAAAGCTGAAAGTCCATAAACTCCAGGGCGGTGCCCAGCCAGCCGGAAACGGCGGCTTTCACCAGATCGGAGGTAGTTCTTTGAGGTTGTGCTTGCGTCATAATGGCTATCTCTGAAGGGTAAGATGCGTACCACATAGAGCCTGTCTGCGCAGGCTCTTAACCGCGTAAAGGATTATTGCCCGAACGTGAGCAAGACTTTGCAGCACTGCCGCTGGTCTTTCTCAAACAGTTCAATGGCGTCTGTTACATGGTGATAGTCAAAGGCATGAGTGATCAGTTTTTCCGGGTCGATCAGCCCTTTTTTCAGCCAGTCGATGACGACCGGGAATTTGTTGGCATTGAGGCGCGAGGAGAAGATCGCCAGCTCTTTGCCGGTGATGCCCTGCTGGACAATATGGCTCGGCTCGCTGGAGAAGCCCATCAGCACGATACGCGCCGCCGGAGAGGCCAGGGTAATCGCCTCCTGCAATATCGACGGATGACAGGCGGCATCAATGATTAACGTCGGTTTGATCCCCCTTTCGTCCAGCGCGGCCTGTAGCGACTGCTCGCCGTTATTCAACACCCAGTCCGCGCCGCTGCGCTGGGCCATTTTCAGGCGTTCGTCGATGCGATCAACCACGATAACCTGCTTCACCTTATAGACGCCCTTCAGCGCCTGCACGGTGACCAGCCCCATCGGCCCTGCGCCGTAAACCAGCGCGACGTCCTGCTCGATGGGGTTGGCCTGCCCCGTCACGTTGGCGGCGATGGTGAAAGGCTCCACCATGACGGCGTGTTTATCAGGAATGTCATCCGGAATAGGCCAGGCATTTTTAGCGGGTACCGCCGCGTATTCACTGAAGCCCCCGTCGCGGTGTACGCCCAGCACCACCAGCGAGGTGCAGACGTTCGGTTTTCCGACGGAACACGGATAGCAATGTCCGCAGCTGATCACCGGATCGACCGAGACGCGCTGGCCCAGACGGGCACTGTCGACACCCTCGCCTACGGCGTCAATCACGCCAAAAAACTCGTGGCCGATCGTGCGTGGATATTTCGCAAACGGGTTATGGCCGCGATAGATGTGGCTGTCCGAGCCGCAGATCCCCGCCAGCGTGATTTTGACGCGAACTTCACCTGCACCTGGCGCCGGGAGTGGCCGCTCTTCAATCACCAGTTCGTTCGGCTGTTGAATCACTACGCTTTTCATCGTTCGCTCCTCGTTTACCAGTTCCACAGCGTGCCGTCCTCAAGACGGGCCACCGGCAGATAGGCCGGATCGTACGGGTATTTCGCCGCCAGCTTTTCATCAAACTCGATGCCCAGCCCCGGCCTGTCGCCCGGATGCATATAGCCGTTATCAAAACGCCAGCTGTGCGGGAAGACTTCCAGCATCTGTTCGGAATAGCCCATATATTCCTGGACGCCAAAGTTCGGCACCCACAGGTCGAAATGCAGCGCGGCGGCGTGGCATACCGGCGAGAGATCCGACGGGCCGTGCGAGCCGGTGCGCACCTGGTAGAGCGAGGCGAAGTCCGCGATGCGACGCATCCCGGTGATCCCGCCCGCGTGGGTAATGGTGGTGCGGATATAGTCGATGAGCTGCTCTTCGATGAGCTGCTTGCAGTCCCAGATGCTGTTAAACACTTCCCCCACCGCAATTGGCGTGACGGTGTGCTGGCGGATCAGGCGGAAGCAGGCCTGGTTTTCCGCAGGCGTTGGATCTTCCATCCAGAACATGCGGAATTCCTCGATGCTCTTGCCGAATCGCGCCGCTTCGATTGGCGTCAGGCGGTGGTGCATGTCATGCAGAAGATGTTCATTGAAGCCGAATTTACTGCGCACCGCGTCGAACAGCTTCGGTGTGAAATCGAGGTATTTTTCGGTGGACCAGAGCTGCTCTTCCGGCCAGTCGCCTTTGGTCGCAGGCTCGTAGGCAAGCCCCTTCCCTTTGGCCATGCCGTAGGTGGTTTTCATACCCGGCACCCCGCACTGCACGCGGATCGCCTTAAAGCCCATCTCTTTATGGCGGGCGTAGTCTTCCAGCACGTCGTCAATCGTGTGGCCGGTCGTGTGGCAATAGACCATCACCCCTTCGCGGGATGCGCCGCCCAGCAGCTGGTAGAGCGGCATGTTGGCCGCTTTGGCTTTGATGTCCCACAGCGCCATGTCCACGGCGGAGATGGCCGACATAGTGACCGGGCCGCGACGCCAGTAGGCGCCCTTATAGAAAAACTGCCAGATGTCTTCGATACGGTGCGCATCGCGGCCAATCAGCTGCGGGCAGAGATGGTCTTTCAGGTAGGAAGCCACGGAGAGTTCACGCCCGTTCAGCGTAGCGTCACCGAGGCCGACAATCCCCTCATCGGTGGTGATTTTAAGGGTGACAAAGTTCCGCCCCGGGCAGGTAACAAACACGTCAGCCGCGACAATCTTCATATTTCCTTTCCTTACATCATTCGTTGTGATGCTGGAAACTTACCCACCAACCAGACTACCATACAAGTATAATGATCATAAAATCCGCTAACGATCACAAAACCGGGGGCTCAGGCCCGCCCCCATCCCGCCACAATAATCAGCATGCCGCACAGGGCAACCAGCGCGCCGGCCCAGTCGTACGCGCTGAGCCTGACGCCGTCCACCACGCGTAACCACAGCAGCGCGGTACAGACATAGACGCCGCCGTAAGCGGCGTAGACGCGGCCGCTGGCGGCAGGATGCAGCATTAACAGCCAGACAAACAGGGCCAGCGCGACGCTTGCCGGGATGAGGAGCAACACGGTTCCCCCCTTCTTCAGCCAGAGCCAGGGCAGGAAGCAGCCGATGATTTCGCATAGCGCGGTGGCAAAAAAAAGCAGCGTCGTTTTGAGCATATTTCACGTCAGGTGAGGATTTATTTAGACATCATACCTGATGATATCCTTTACTTTTCCATACTTGCACCGCGGGTATGACGTCTTTTCGCTTTGGTGTAGAATCTGTTCGGGGTAACTTGATTATCTGCACCCGTTTAAAAGGAAACGCTATGACCACATTAAGCAAACGCCTTTGTCTGACAGCCCTGCTGGCGCTGTCGTTCGCCTTTGCCGCCTCTGCGACAGCGGAAACCAGCAAGCTCATTATCGAGTCTGGTGACAGCGCGCAAAGCCGCCAGAACGCCGCCATGGACAAAGAACAATGGAATGACACCCGCAGCCTTCGCCACAAGGTCAACAAACGTGCTGAGAAAGAGTGGGATAAAGAAGATGTCGCTTTTGACGCGCGCGATAAGTGTCAGCAAAGTGCAAACGTCAACGCCTACTGGGAGCCAAACACCCTGCGCTGCCTGGATCGCCGCACTGGCCGCACGGTAGCCCCGTAATGTCGGCGCCCTGCGACGTTAAGCTTCGTCCGCTGGAGCGTGAAGACCTGCGCTTCGTCCACCAGCTCGACAATAACGCCAGCGTGATGCGCTACTGGTTCGAAGAGCCGTACGAGGCTTTTGTTGAGCTGTCCGATCTCTACGATAAGCACATTCACGATCAGAGTGAACGTCGTTTTGTGGTGGAGTGTGAAGGCGAAAAAGCCGGTCTTGTGGAGCTGGTTGAAATCAACCATGTTCACCGTCGGGCGGAGTTTCAGATCATTATTTCCCCTGAGCATCAGGGAAAAGGCCTTGCCTCACGGGCAGCGAAGCTGGCAATGGATTACGGATTCAACGTTCTGAATCTCTACAAGCTTTACCTGATTGTGGATAAAGAGAACGAGAAAGCGATCCATATCTACCGCAAGCTGGGCTTTATGGTGGAAGGCGAGCTGATTCACGAGTTCTTTATCAACGGCGAATACCGCAATACCATTCGCATGTGCATCTTCCAGCATCAGCATCTTGCCGGGCACAAGCCGTCAGGCGCCAGCCTGCTGAAACCGACCGCGCAGTAACCTGCGCGGTTTTATTCTCAGTAGTATTCAATCGTGTTTTTGATGGTGTATTTGTGCTCAACGGCAGGTTTGACGCTATCGTCCGTGATCGTCAGGTCGCAGCTCACCGGATTATTGTGTCGATCGTAATCGCAGCTCTGCTTCACGTTGCCCAGCGGCTTATTATTCAACATGCTCACTGCCGAGTAATCCATTCTTTTGCGAACGTCTTTAGACGGCGTCGACTGGACGGACAGGTGCTGATCCCCCGAGACGGTGGTTTTGCCCAGCGGGTAGCCATCCGCATCGTAACGATACTTCACTTCCATCTCTTTGCCGTGCGCCGCCACCACAAAACCGTTGTCGTCGGTATCCCACGTTATCCCGGCTGACGGCAGTTCGGCCAGCTGGCATTTCCCCTGCAGCTTCACTTTTCGCTGCTGGGTTTCCGCATCAAGGTAGTAATTGGCATCCAGCACCAGCGCCACGCCGGTATTGGCCTCCAGGTCGTGCAGTTCCAGGGTATCGAAACACCCTTCCGCCGACACGGTGCCGGTCACCCGTTTGGACACTTCGCCCTTCTCGTTGAGCAGCGTCTGGGTGAAGTCTTTCACCGGGCCGCGCAGGGGATCAAAATCAAATTCGTTCGAGAAACTCGCCATCTCGGGCGTAAACGACAGCGGCGCGGAGCTGTTGTCGCACCCCACCAGTGTTGCTGCCAGTAGCGTTATCGCTGCGTATTTCTTCACATTTATTACCGTACAGGGAGATTATTCCCAATCATATTAGCAAATACAGTTGTTTACACGAAGCCTGCTAAAATTAATCTCTACACAGAGAAAAGGAGCTAGAGATGAAACGGTTACCCTGGATTACCGCCCTGCTGTTAATGAGTGCCTCAACGGCCGCGCTGGCGGCACCGGATTCCTGCGAGCGCGTGAAAAGCGACATTCAGCAGAAAATTATCAACAACGGCGTGCCTGAATCAGGTTTTACGCTGAGCATTGTGCCGAACGATCAGGCTGACCAGGCGGGCACGCAGGTGGTAGGCCACTGCGCCAACGACACCTTTAAAATTTTGTACACCCGCACAGGCAACGGGGCTGCTGAAGCGCAGTAATTTACCCTCAATCCCCTTTGATTTGATGAGGATTAAGATTTAATACCCCCAAATCAGTAACACTCACCCCATCATTAGCCCGGTTATCATTTCGGGAAAAATAATACGTAATTATAATGATGGGGTGAGCCATGTCCGATACTGAACATCACGGCGGAATTAGCCGTCGAACTCTCATGAAATCCACGGCAATAGGTTCTCTGGCGCTGGCCGCCGGCGGGATCTCGCTTCCTTTCGGCTTAAAAAGCGCCGCCGCGGCGGTGAAGAACGCCGTCCAGCCTGCTGAAGATAAAGTGGTGTGGGGCGCCTGCTCGGTCAACTGCGGCAGCCGCTGCGCGCTGCGTCTGCACGTCCGTGACGACGAAGTGTACTGGGTCGAAACGGATAACACCGGCGAGGATATTTACGGTAACCATCAGGTGCGCGCCTGCCTGCGCGGACGTTCAATTCGCCGTCGAATCAATCATCCTGACCGTCTCAACTACCCGATGAAACGCGTGGGCAAACGCGGTGAAGGCAAGTTCGAGCGCATCACATGGGATGAAGCGCTGGACGCCATCACCGCCAGCCTTAAAAACGTGGTCAGCAAATACGGCAACGAAGCGGTTTACATCAACTACTCTTCCGGCATCGTCGGCGGTAATATCACCCGCTCCTCCCCTTACGCTTCGCTGGTGGCGCGCCTGATGAACTGCTACGGCGGTTTCCTGAGCCACTACGGCACCTACAGCACGGCGCAAATCGCCTGCGCGATGCCCTACACCTACGGCAGCAACGATGGCAACAGCACCTCGGATATTGAAAACAGCAAACTGGTGGTGATGTTCGGCAATAACCCGGCGGAAACCCGCATGAGCGGCGGTGGGATCACCTATTATCTGGAGCAGGCCCGCGAGCGATCCAATGCGCGCATGATCGTTATCGACCCGCGCTATACCGATACGGCAGCCGGACGCGAAGATGAATGGATCCCGATCCGTCCGGGTACCGATGCCGCGCTGGTGGCGGGAATCGCGTGGGTATTGATCGACGAAAACCTGGTCGACCAGCCGTTTGTGGATAAATACTGCGTGGGCTATGACGAAAAAACGCTGCCGGAAGGCGCGCCCGCTAACGGCCACTACAAAGCATACATTCTCGGCCAGGGCGATGACAACACGGCGAAAACGCCGGAGTGGGCCTCACGCATCACCGGCATTCCTGCGGATCGCATCATCAAACTTGCTCGTGAAATCGGCTCCGCGAAACCGGCCTATATCTGCCAGGGCTGGGGACCACAGCGCCAGGCGAACGGCGAGCTGACGTCGCGCGCCATCGCCATGCTGCCGATCCTCACCGGAAACGTCGGCATCAACGGCGGTAACAGCGGCGCGCGCGAGTCGACCTACACCATTACCATCGAGCGTATGCCGATACCGGATAACCCGGTCAAAACGCAAATCTCCTGCTTCAGCTGGACGGACGCCATCGCCCGCGGACCGGAGATGACCGCCATGCGCGACGGCGTGCGTGGTAAGGATAAGCTGGACGTGCCGATTAAGTTCATCTGGAACTATGCGGGCAACACCATCATCAACCAGCACTCCGATATCAATAAAACCCACGATATCCTGCAGGACGAAAGCAAGTGCGAAATGATTGTCGTCATCGACAACTTCATGACCTCGTCAGCGAAGTACGCCGATATCGTGTTGCCGGACCTGATGACCGTCGAGCAGGAAGACATTATTCCTAACGATTACTCCGGGAACATGGGCTACCTGATTTTCCTCCAGCCCGTGACCGCGCCGAAGTTCGAGCGTAAGCCGATCTACTGGATCATGAGCGAAGTGGCGAAACGCCTCGGGCCGGATATCCATCAGAAATTCACCGAAGGACGCACGCAGGAACAGTGGCTGCAGTTCCTGTATGCCACAATGCTCAAGAAAGACCCTAAGCTTCCGTCCTATGACGAGCTGAAAAAAATGGGCATTTATAAGCGTAAAGATCCGAACGGACACTTTGTGGCCTATAAAAATTTCCGCGAGAACCCGGAAGCCCATCCGCTGAAAACGCCATCGGGCAAGATTGAGATTTACTCCAGCAAGCTGGCGGAGATTGCGGCTACCTGGGAGCTGGCAAAAGATGAGACCATCAGCCCTCTGCCCGTCTACGCGTCGACCTTTGACGGCTGGGATGCGCCCGAGCGCGCGCAGTTCCCGCTGCAGCTGTTCGGCTTCCACTTCAAGGCCCGTACCCACTCGAGCTACGGTAACGTCGACGTGCTGAAAGCGGCCTGTCGTCAGGAGGTGTGGCTTAATCCTGTCGATGCAGCAAAACGCGGCATCAAGAACGGCGATACGGTGCGCGTATTTAACGATCGCGGCGAGGTGCGAATTGAAGCGAAGGTCACGCCACGCATCATGCCCGGCGTGAGCGCCATGGGCCAGGGAGCGTGGCATGATGCCAATATGAATGGCGATCGTATCGATCACGGCTCATGCATCAACACGCTGACGACCCATCGACCTTCTCCGCTGGCAAAAGGCAACCCGCAGCACACCAATCTGGTGCAGATTGAGAAGGTGTAGAGGGCGAAACGCGAGACCCTGGTTTATTCTGTGGTCAGTATTATCGGTTAACACAGTCGCGCGGGCGTCATCCGCGCGAGCAAGGAAAGTTTAATGAAAGACGTCTCACATCGTGAATCGTTCGCGTTCAGCGCCCGGGTGCTGGGCGCGCTGTTTTATTTCGCTCCCGACAGCGAGCAGGCCGCGCCGCTGGTGAAAGCGCTCACCGCTGGCGAATGGGTTCAGCACTGGCCCCTGCCTTCGGAAACGCTGCAGCCGGTTGCCGATACGTTTGCCTCATCTTCCGATGAACCGCTGGCGGACGCCTGGCAACGGCTGTTTATTGGTCCGTATGCCCTGCCCGCTCCGCCGTGGGGTTCCGTCTGGCTGGACCGTGAATCCGTATTGTTTGGCGACTCGACCCTCGCGCTGCGCCAGTGGATGCGGGAGAACAATATTGCGTTTGAGATGCAGCAGAATGAGCCGGAAGATCATTTCGGTACGTTGCTGCTGCTGGCGGCGTGGCTGGCCGAGAATGGCCGCGAGCCGCAGTGCAATCAGCTTCTGGCGTGGCACCTGCTGCCGTGGAGCACCCGCTTCCTGTCTGTGTTTGTCGACAACGCCGGGCATCCGTTTTATGCCGCGCTCGGCAGGCTTGCGCAGCTGACGCTCGCGGACTGGCGATCCGGGCTGCTTATTCCGGTTGCGGAAAAAACGCTGTATCGCTAAGGGTGTGGCTTGCTCGCGGATGGCGGGCAAGCCTTTAGCTTATACCTCGCCACCTGATTCACTCGCACTCTCTTTGCTTTGAATGAACCGAAGTGCCAGATAGAGGTCTGGCGCCAGAATCATGTCATCATCATTCATCGTTGGCCGGCTATCTTTAAACCAGCGCGTTAATTCCGTTTTTCTGCCCGCAAGGATTAACATAATCTCTCGACCTTTCAGATCGCGCTTTAACTCATTTATGGTTGCCAGAACGCTGATATCTGAATAGGTGAAGCATGCAACGGCATCAATGACCACCCATTTAGGCTGTACTGCTGCACCATCAACCAGGTTCAATACCCGACGTTTAAAATAAGCCACGTTAAAATAGGTCAACGCGGAGTTAAATCGATACATCAGCACGCCCGGGACCATTTTAATATCGGTTGTATTCCCTAATGAGTGAATCATTCCATCTTCGTCGGTTCCCAGTAAGTGCTCAGAGGGACGAAACACCGTACGCAGGAACTGTAACAGGCCAAGCAACACCGCAAGGCCGATCCCCTGGATAACGCCGATAATTAACACACAGCCAAACGTGAAAAAGGCCAGGCGAAATGCCTGTTTATTTCTTCGCCTCAGATTCCATAACCCGCGCAGATCAATTAATGACCAGGATGCGTACATCAGAACAATACCTAATGCAGATACCGGAATAAATTGTAATGGCTGAGTGAAAAACACCACCACGATACCGATGAGTAAGGCTGCGACGATGGAAACCAGCTGGCTTTTCCCACCCACTGAATCATTAACCGCTGTCCGGGAATCGGCTCCACTGATAGCAAACCCCTGAGATAACCCAGACATAATGTTCGCAATACCCAGCGCTCTGAACTCTGCATCAGCATTAATTTCATAGCCATTTTTCGCGGCGAAACTGCGGGCGGTCAGCATCAGGCTGACAAAACTGACCAACGCCAGGTTCAGTGCCGGGATCACTAAATCACGCATCGGACCGGGCTGGAACGCGCCCCAGTTAACGACGGGTAAACCAGGCTGGAAGCCTTCACCCCCAATAGTGGCAATACCGTACTGTTGCGCAGATGTCGCCCATACCAGTAGCGTTGTCATCACAATGGCAATCAACGGTGCCGGCCAGTGGCTGCGATACGTTTTGATCGCCATTAAAATAATTAACGTTAAAAGTGATATGCCAACGGTTAATAAATGGCTTTCTGAAAGACGGCCTGGCAAGGCCATTATTTTCTCAATAACCTGCGCTTCGTCGAGTTTTATCCCCAACACCTTGCCTAATTGCCCGACAATAATCGTTACGGCAACGCCATTAAGCAAACCCGTAAGGATGGGATGAGAAAGTAAATCGGCAAGTGCGCCCAGACGAAATTTACTGGCAAGCAGACACCACCCGCCCATCATCAACGTCATGATAATGGTCAGCTGCCAGTGCAGTTCGGGATTACCTGCAGAAAGCGGAAACACGACGGCCGCAATCACCGCGCAGGTCGTGGCATCAGGGCCCACAATAAGCTGACGCGAAGAACCAAAGAGTGCATACGCTATCATCGGTAAAACGCAGGAATAGAGCCCCACTATTGCCCCAACACCCGCCAATTCAGCATAAGCAATAGCCACGGGTAGCGCGACAGCCGCAACGGATAACCCGGCTTTAATATCATGTTTTAGCCAGCTTTTATCGTAGGCTAACAAAGTTTGTAAACCTGGCATGATGTTTAGCAATTGTTTTCCGAACACGTTGTTCTCCGGATAAGGATATTAGCCACGTCATGCTGGCACACTTCTCAGTGAGGTTCTGGCTTTCGAATGCTCCGGATTAAGGCGCCACTGTTCAGAATCTAATAACAGTTCAACTCTTTATTATTCTGACTGATGTTAAACATAGTTCAAAAACGACCGCTTGTGACTATTCTTCGTCTGGGAACGTATCTGCTTCAGGAGAATAATGCTGACAAACGCATGCCAGCTTATGACCGTCAGGATCGCGCAGATAGGCAACATAAAAATCAGGGCCGTACGCGGTTCGTGTCCCTGGCATGCCTTCACTCTTCCCTCCCGCAAGAAGGCCTGCTGCATGGAAACGTCTGACAAGCTCCGCGTTAGCTGCACGGAATGCGAACATTGTCCCGTTTCCCGCCGTTGCGGGTTGCCGGTCAAACGGAGGACAAATGCAGAAGCTAAACCCTTCATCTGGATTATTTTCATCTCCCCACATTGCCCAGTCCTTGGTCCAGGCAGGCAAACGTGAATAGCCAAGCACGTTAAAAATCGCGTCATAAAACGCCGCGGCGCGCTGAAGATCCTTTGTACCTATAGTGATATAAGTCAGCATCTTGTCACCTCCTCTTTGCCGTTTTCTGAACAGCGATTATACCTCAGAGTCTATGATTTTAGCGGCGGCAAAAGGCTGATTTTCACTCCTGTAAGCGCGTGGGGTAAGGGTTCGCAGAACATGTTCTATCGTAATTTCAGCCCCCATCCGCGACGTGAATATCTCGAGTTTTGGTATGTATGCTAAAATTTATCCAACTGAAGACCGAAAACAGTCCTTATAATTTCAGTACGTTAGCCAAAGTGAGCGAATATGGATAATATTCCACATAAGCAGACAGATCGGAAAAGATGCCCCACATGGCTGTGGTGCGGAAGTTTTTATCTTTTTACGTTGCATTGCTCTGCAGATGAAATAAATCTGTATTCAATAAACACCGGCTCATACGTTTATCATCTGACCCATAATCGAGGACAATACACGGAAAACTTTGAAAATAAGTTCATATCCGTGGAGAGGAAATTCTCGGATACGTCGAAATACAGTCTTGTGCTAGGGACAATGAAAAACAGCTTTAATGACAGATGCCTCGCTGCCGGCGTAAGAAGAGACTGGGCTGGATGGGATAACGGTTGGGTTTTTAAAGGAATCTATGGATATGTAGGTGAATTTTTCTTTGATACTTTCGATGATTGTGGTGACCATGGTTCATACCATGATTTTAAAAAAGCAACGGGGATAGGATTTTCGCCCTATATATATCATGGGTTCCAGTATAATTTTACATCTTATTTTGGAATGGATGTGGGTATTATCATACCTTCCGTGTTTGTCATTACGGCACAATGGAGCTTTAGATAAATCCGTCAACCTCGTGTGCAGTGCTGTAATTGTCTGCAAAGGGAACCGCCCCGCCATCTCAACCGGAGCGGCTTTAATTACCGCAAGTGCCTGCTCAAAACGTTAAGCCACCGCAGCCAACATCAAAAACTGTACGTCACCTTCAAACTCCCCGTGGGCGATGTTTTGCGTTGCACAATGGGACTATCACCCGCATCCCCCGTCAGCTGCGTAACGCCCGCTGAGGCAAGCACGCTCCAGCGCGAGGTGAGCCTGTGGGTCCAGTCAAGATTCATCGAGTAGCCATAAATCCCCGCCACGGCGTCATGTCGGGCAAAGCCCGATGCGCTCGACTGAGCGGCGCTGACCCCGTAGTAGGTCTGCATATACTTGTCGGATCCCCAGCTGCCGGTCAGCGCCAGCGTCACCTCATTTTTTGGTGAGGTATAGAACGGGCTGGAAATGCCGAAATGCACCGCTTCACCGTTGTCCCTCTCAGAAACCGGAACCTCTGCCTGCAGCTGCAGGTGAAGCCAGTCGGTCACCCTGTACTCAAGCCCTGGCACAACGATTGCCGAGCCTTTTATCTCGCCCATTCCTCGCAGCTCGTCGCTGCCGGAGCTGATCGAATCGCTGCTCACGTCTTTATCTTTACGCCCAACTCGATAGCTCAGCGCGGCGCTGTAATCCAGGTTGCCGATGTTGTTGCCGTAACCGATCCCTCTCGTGGTGCCGATAAAAAAGCCGTTTGCCATGGCGTACTCCACCACCTGAGCCGCACTGACGCGGGTTTTATCAGAACCCGAGTAGCGCGACGAGACGTCCACGCCGCCCCCCAGGGTTAAGACGTTACCCTGGCTCTGTTCTGCCGCCAGTACGGGCGTAGCCAGTAACGCCAGAACGACGCCCGGCACGATGTTTTTCAGGCTGCGGCCCGGAAGTAAATGGGGGAACGTATGACGCAGTTCGATGTTTCTCATTAAAGAAGCCCTTCTGGATTCAAATGATGACGATGCATGCGGTTAACCGCCAGAACGCCCATTTTGAATACCGACCCTAAGGTTCTTATGAGCCGAACATGAAGAAACACTGAAGCGCGAGCCGGTGCTGTAATCCGGGCAGGTTTCCTGATACCGTTTTTTTCTTAAGATGTTCTTCATTCACGGTTGATACAGTTGCCAGTGTGAAAATTCTACTAATCGAAGACGACCTGGATCTCGGCAACGGCGTACGTATCGCCCTCTCCGATCAAGGGTTTGACGTCATATGGGTACGCCGCAAAGAGGATGCGCTGCATCAGCTGGACGTCTGCGTGCCGGAACTTATTTTGCTCGACCTGGGGCTGCCCGACGGCGACGGCATGAGCCTGATGGCGCGTTTGCGTCAGCAGCTCAAGGGGATCCCGGTCATCATTCTGACGGCGCGAGGCACGCTGCAGGATCGGCTGTGCGGGCTGGATGCCGGTGCGGACGACTATCTCGTCAAGCCATTTATTCTCGCCGAGCTGCTGGCGCGGGTGAGAGCCCTGGCGCGGCGCAGCTACGGTTTCGAGAATGAGGCGATAGAAATTCGAGGCTTATCGCTTCATGTTCCGACGCGCCGCGTGACGGTGAGCGCGCGCCACGTAGACCTGACGGCGAGTGAATATGCGCTGCTGGAAACGCTGATGCTGCGCGCTGACCGCGTGATTACGCGACGGTTTCTGGAAGAACGGATATTCGGCAACAAAGAGAACCTCAGCAATGCGCTCGACGTGCATATGGGAAATTTGCGGCGAAAAATCGGCGACGGCTATGTGCGAACGGTGCGGGGCGTCGGGTATGTCATTGATACCGTCTCAGTCCAGAAGGTGTCCGGGTAATGCAAAACGTCTGGTACCACCTGAGACGCCCAACGCTGGTACGGCGAATTATTATCGCCCAGTTGCTGCTGCTTACCCTGCTGTGGTGTCTATTTTTAACCTTCATTCTGTGGGAGGACCTGCGCAGCCCTCCCATCCTTACGGGCAGTCATACCTACGACACCCTTTTTACCCTGGTCGAGCGGATGGACGAACACCCGCAGGATCGTACCGCGGTGCTGGAAGCCTTTAGCAAGGCGCTGCGTGAGGGCTATGGCGGCGGCGAAGATCCCGCGCTGTCAATCAACTTCATCGTGCGCAAAAATAACGCGATTATTTTTTCATCGCCTGATGCGCCAACGGGGGTAACCAACACCCGGTTTGGGGAAATGCAGCGTGTTCAGAGCGATGGTCGTACCTGGACCAGCCGAACCCTTAAATCCGCTCATTCCGACGTGGAGGTTACCCTTTTCACCCCGGCCGGCGGCTGGAACTTCTTTATCTACCTGAACTCGCGCGGCTACTACATCATGCCGCTGCTGGTCTGCTTCCCTTTTCTTCTGTTTCCCGCGTGGCTGTCAATCCGCATTGCGATGCGCCCCTGGAACAAGGTGGTCAATGAAATTACGCTACGCACGCCTGACGATCTCTCCCCTTTAAAAGCCGTTCCCGGACACAGGGAGCTTCGCCAGATGGTGGATGCGATCAATGACTTCCTTGCCAGGGTGCGTGAAAGCGCGGAAAGGGAACGGGTTTTCATTGCGGATGCCGCGCACGAGCTGCGTACGCCCCTCGCGGCGATGCGCATCAACGTGGAAGCGCTGCAGTCCTGGGTCATCAGTGAGAGCCAGCAGGAACTGCTTGCGGGGGTGATTCGCAGCAACAGCCGGGCAGCGCGTCTCGTCAACCAGCTGCTGCTGATGATGCACAGCGAAGCGCGGATTGATACGGACAGGGAGCCCGTGCCGCTGACGACGCTTATTCAGGAGCGAATGGCCGAGCTGGAACCGCTGGCGTCTGCGCGCAGGATTGAGCTGGAATTCTTCGCCGAGGATGACATCTGGATCCCCGGCGTCAGGGAACGCCTGGTATCGCTTATTGATAACCTCATTGAGAACGCCGTGAAGTACAGTCCCGAGCGCGGGCGAATTCAGGTCGATGTCTGCATAGCAGATGGCTTCGCGCGGCTTCGCGTTTCAGATGCAGGGCCCGGTATTCCGGTTGAACTGCGCGAGCGCGTGTTCGACCGTTTTTTCCGCGACCCCAATCAGGTGCAAAGCGGGAGCGGGCTGGGGCTTGCCATCGTTAAAGCGGTGGCGCAGCAACACAACAGCAGCGTAAACCTGAGTACTTCCGCTGAAGGTGGCCTGATGGTGACGGTTGACTTCCCGAACCGCACGTTTTGCTAAATCAGAACAGGGAGTTCGATCGCAAATGCCGCAGATTGCTTCAAAATAATTACCGTATTTGTTATATTGTTGTTTATTGCTTATTCACCTCTGCGGTGCCAAAAAGAACAAGATTCACCGCAACCCAGGACAGAAAAATGTTAGATTACCGCTTCCCGACAGCTTTGCAGATGGTTCTCAGCGTAGCGATGGCGGAGCAATTGGGTGAACGTTCCACGAGTGCGATTCTGGCCTACGGCCTGGAAGCGAACCCGAGCTTCATCCGCAAATTGATGGTTCCGCTGACGCGTGACGGCATTATCGTCTCAACGCTTGGCCGTAACGGCTCAATTCATCTTGGTCGCCCGCCGGAAGAGATCACCCTGCGCGACATCTACCTTTCGGTCATCGAAGATAAAAAGCTGTGGGCGTCGCGCCCTGACGTGCCGGCCCGCTGCGTGGTCAGCGCTAACGCCTGCTGGTATTTCAAATCGATATCCGAAGAAGCCGAGGAGGCTTCGTTAGCGGTACTGGCCCGCCATACCGTGGCCAGCGCCCTGGAAGCGGTTAAAAATGCCGATAGCAGCGGATGGGATCCGCTCCCGGACCTTATTGCCCAGTATCAAAAAACGTCGTAACGATCTTGCCGGGTGGCGCTGCGCTAACCCGGCCTGCATTCAGATGTAAAAAAACCGCCTTCACAATGAAGGCGGTTTTTTATTATCGGCAACGTCCCTATGCGGGCAGAACGTCCCTTTCCTCTTTTTTCCCGCGCGTCACGAATTTACGCAGCGTCACGTAAAACACCGGCGTCAGGAATAGACCAAACAGCGTCACGCCCAGCATCCCGGAGAAGACCGTGATCCCGGTGACGCCGCGCACTTCTGCGCCCGCGCCGTGGCCGAGGATCAGCGGAATAGTCCCGGCAATAAAGGCGATGGAGGTCATCACAATCGGACGTAAACGCAGGCGGCACGCCTCCAGCGCGGCTTCCATAATGCCTTTGCCCTGAATTTCCAGCTCGCGGGCAAACTCCACGATAAGAATCGCGTTTTTACACGCCAGCCCCATCAGCACCACCAGCCCCACCTGCACGAAGACGTTGTTATCGCCTCCGGTCAGCCAGACGCCAAACAGCGCGGAGAGCATCGTCATCGGCACGATGAGGATCACCGCCAGCGGCAGCGTCCAGCTTTCATACAGCGCCGCCAGGACCAGGAACGCCAGCAGCACCGCGACCGGGAAGACGATCAGCGCCGTGTTGCCCTGCGTCGCCTGCTGGAAGCTCAGGTCCGTCCATTCAATGTTCATCCCGTTTGGCAGGATCTGCTTAGACATCGCGTCCAGCTGCGTCATCGCCTGCGAGGACGAGAGCACGCGCGGGTCGGCATCGCCAATCAGATCCGCCGCCGGGTAGCCATTGTAGCGGATCACCGGATCCGGCCCGTAGGTGGTCGTGATTTTCACCATACTGCCAATCGGCACCATTTCGCCCTGACTATTACGGGTGCGCAGATTCGCAATATCTTCAACGCTGTCGCGGAACTGCCCGTCGGCCTGCGCCATCACGCGCCAGGTACGGCCGAACTGGTTGAAGTCATTCACGTACGACGAGCCCAGATAGGTTTGCAGCGTTCCGAAAAGATCGGTCAGCGACACGCCCTGCGCTTTCGCCTTGTCACGGTCGACCTGCACGTCCAGCTGCGGAACGTTAGCCTGGTAGGTTGAAATCGGGAAGTGCATTCCCGGGGTCTGCATAATCGCGCCGGACATGGTGTTCACCGCGTTTTGCAGCGCGCCATACCCCAGACCGCCGCGGTCCTGGATGTACAGAGAATAGCCCGACCCCTGACCCAGCCCTAAAATCGGCGGCGGCAGAATGGAGAAGCCAAAGCCTTCCTGAATTTGCGCGATTTTCGCGTTGATCTCCGCGTTAATTTCCGCCGCAGTATGTTTGCGCTGGTCGAACGGCTTCAGGCCAAAGAAGACCGTCCCGGTATTCGGCGTATTGGTGAACTGCAGCGCGTTCAGCCCCGGGAACGCCACCGCGTAGTCCACGCCTTCGGTATTCATCCCGATTTCGCTCATTTTGCGGATCACCGCGTCGGTGCGCGCCAGCGACGAACCTTCCGGCATCTTCACGCCGCCAATCAGGTACAGCTTATCCTGCGTCGGAATAAACCCGCCGGGCACCGCTTTAAACATCACGCCAGCGGCACAGAGCAGCAGCAGATACACCACAAATACCGAGCCGCGTCGTCCCAGCGTTTTGCCCACCAGCCCTTGATAGCCGTTCGAGCTGCGGTGGAAAAAGCGGTTAAACGGACGGAAAATCCAGCCGAACAGACGATCGATAAGCCGGGTCGGGAAATCTTTCGGCGCGCCGTGCGGTTTTAACAGCAGTGCCGCCAGCGCCGGAGAGAGCGTCAGCGAGTTAATGGCGGAGATGACCGTGGAAATCGCGATCGTCACCGCAAACTGCTTGTAAAACTGACCGGTAACGCCCGAGAGAAACGCCATCGGCACAAACACCGCGCACAGTACCAGCGCAATCGCGATAATCGGCCCGGACACTTCGCGCATCGCCTGATGCGCCGCCGCAAGCGGAGCAAGCCCCTCTTCTATGTTTCGCTCGACGTTTTCCACCACCACGATGGCATCGTCCACCACGATGCCGATGGCCAGCACCAGCCCGAACAAGCTCAGGGTATTCAGCGAGAAGCCGAGCAGGTAGAGAATGCTGAAGGTACCCACCACCGAAACCGGCACCGCGATCAGCGGAATGATCGACGCGCGCCAGGTTTGCAGGAACAGGATCACCACCAGCACCACCAGCACCACCGCTTCCAGCAGCGTTTGCACCACCGCACGGATCGAATCGCGCACGAAAACGGTCGGATCGTAAGGTGCCGCCCACTTCATGTCCGCAGGGAAGCGCGTGGACAGTTCGTCCATTTTCGCGCGCACCGCGTTAGACAAATCAATGGCGTTCGCCCCCGGCGACTGGAAGATACCAATCCCGACCGCGTCTTTATTGTTCAGCTGGGAACGCAGCGCATAGCTGCCGGACCCCATTTCGATACGCGCCACGTCGCGCAGGCGGACGACCGTACCGTCCTGCGTCGTTTTCAGGACAATATTGCCGAACTCTTCTTCGGTATGCAGACGGCCCTGGGCGTTAATGGAGATCAGGAAATCGCTCTCTTTCGGCAGCGGCTCGGAGCCAAGCTGCCCGGCGGACACCTGTACGTTCTGCTCCTGCATCGCCGTGACCACGTCCGACGCGGTCAGCCCGCGGGCCGCCACCTTGTTAGGATCCAGCCAGACGCGCATCGCGTATTCACCCGAGCCGAAAATCTGGATCTGGCCGACGCCGGGCAGGCGCGCCAGCTCGTCCTTCACCTTCAGCGTGGCGTAGTTACGCATATACAGGGAGTCGTACTTGCCGTTGGGCGAAAACAGATGCACCACCAGCGTCAGCGTCGGGGACTGTTTCTGGGTGGTAATGCCCAGGCGCCGGACGTCTTCCGGCAGACGCGCTTCGGCCTGCGCGACGCGGTTTTGCACCTGCACCTGCGCCTGATCCGGGTCGGTTCCCGGCCGGAAGGTGACGGTGGTGACCAGCACGCCGTCGGAGCCCGCGACGGACTTCATGTACATCATGTTCTCAACGCCGTTGATCGCCTCTTCCAGCGGCGTCGCCACCGTCTCGGCAATCACTTTCGGGTTGGCGCCCGGATACTCCGCGCGCACCTGCACGCTTGGCGGCACGACGTCAGGATATTCGCTCACCGGCAGCAGCGGGATGGCGATTAACCCTGTGATAAAAATCAGAATCGACAGCACCGCGGCAAAAATCGGCCTGTCGATGAAAAAGCGGGAAAAGTCCATGGATGGATTCTCAGGTCAAGGGATCAGTTGAGGGCGGCGCTGGCGGTCATAGCAACGGTTTTCGCGTTAACCGGCATACCCGGCATAAACACTTTTTGTAAACCCTCGACGATAACTTTATCGCCAGGGTTCAGCCCCTGCCGCACGATGCGTAAACCGTCTGCCAGACGGCCCGGCGTAATGTCGCGGCGCTGCGCTTTCCCCTCTTTATCGACGATATAAACGTACTTACGATCCTGATCGGTCAGCACCGCTTTGTCGTCGATAAGCGTGGCTTTGAACTCCGCGCTGCCCGGCAGGCGGACGCGGGCAAATAGTCCCGGCGTGAACTGACGCTGGGCGTTATCCAGCAGCGCGCGCATGCGGATGGTGCCGGTACTCGGCGTCAGCTGATTATCAAGGAAGTCCACTTTGCCCTGGTGGGGATAACCCTCCTCGCCCGTCAGGCCAATCTCAACCGGAAGCGCCGTGTGATTGCTGGACGCCCCCTGCCCGCTGCGGGCCAGATTCTGGTAGTGAAGGTAGGTCGACTCGTCCACGTCAAAGTAGACGTAAACCGTCTTCTGCGAGACCAGCGTGGTGAGAACGCTGGCGGTGTCGCCCGCAGTCACCAGATTGCCGCTGGTGATCAGCGCCCGGCTGGCGCGACCGTCGATAGGCGCGGTGACTTTGGTGAAGTCCAGGTTGAGCTGCGCGGCGTCAACTGCCGCCTGCGCGGCACGGATATCGGCCTGCGCCTGAGTGGCGGCCGAACGACGCTGCTCCCACTCTTCACGGGAGACAACGTTGGTATTGACCAACTTATCGGTACGGTTGGCCTCACTTTGCGCCAGGCTGGCCTGCGTTTTAGCTCTCGCCAGGTTCGCCTGCGCCTGTTCCAGCGCCGCGCGATAGGTTCGGTCATCAATCGTGAACAGCACCTCGCCCTTCTTCACTTCCTGGCCGTCGGTGTAATTCACTTTATCAATGTAGCCGGACACGCGCGGACGGAGCTGAACGCTCTCCACCGCTTCAATCCGGCCGTTAAAGCTATCCCACTGGCTAATGGATTTCACCACCACGTCAGCAGCGCTGACGGCGGGCGCAGGCGGCGCGGCGTTTTGCGCGACGCTGTTGTCGCATCCGACGAGCAGCACGGAGAGCAACATGACCCCCAGCGCGTTCAAATGAAAGTTACCCCAGGTTTTTTGCAGGCTCATTATTTTTATTCCGGTAATTGTCGCCGCCGGGCAAGACGCAGCAGGAGGCACTGCGCCACTTCCTTTGTCCGGTGGCTGTCTTAAGGCCATTTGTGTCGTTCATCGCCACAAAACTGTAACAGTTGCGAATCCACTATCGCGGCGATTGTAGGAAGGCGCTTAACTAAGTGCAAGAATAATTGTTGCACTTTATGTGCTATTTGAGCGGATGTGAAAAGACCCGTTACGGTCAGGGATTTAAATGCAACAATAAAACTTGCAAATAATACAAAAACGCGCCACCTTTTAATGCAATAGACAAAGATACTTTTTAACAGGCAGCGTGGGAGTAACCCGATGAACACTGGCGCATTTATGCATGATTTACTCGACTGGATCGACAACAACCTGGATAGCCGTCTGGACATTGAGTCCGTTGCCAGGCGATCCGGTTACTCAAAATGGCACCTCCAGCGCCTGTTCAAAGAGCATACGGGCTATCCCCTCGCCGGGTATATTCGCGCGCAAAAGCTGCAAAAATCGGTTGAGCGCTTAACCCGCAGCGATGAACCGATTCTGAACGTGGCTATCGCGCTGGGCTTCGACTCCCAGCAGTCCTTCAACCGCAGCTTTAAGCGTCAGTATGGTCAGGCACCCGGGGCGTGGCGGCGGAGTGTGGGTGGCCCGGAATCGCAGCAGCTTTGCCAGTAATGCATATTTTGCTGCAACTTCTATCGGGAGCTGCTATACTGTATATAAATACAGTATAGCGAGGTGCACGATGGCTGTTGAAACAAAATTTGTTGTCGTTAGAAAAGGTGAAGAGAAAATGACATTTGCCAGTAAGAAAGAGGCTGACGCTCACGACAAGCTGCTCGATATGGCAGACGCGTTCACCGACTGGCTGTTGCAAAGCGGAATGCAAATGGATGAAACGCAGGCTGAAAATCTTGGCCTGTATCTCGCCGAGCAGAAAGAGACCGTGCAGCATATTCTGCGTACCAGCAAGCTTCCCGATCTCAATGCTTCAGCTGCAACGGATAAAACAGAATCCGATGCGGCTGACACGAAAAAAATCAGGGCCGTGAAAGCTGCCTGATTGCCAGGAAAATCATTACAGATCCCGGCGCCGTAAGCAGATAACTGCTCACGGCTTTTTTGCTGTCTGTTGGGATCCACTGCCGGTTGATGGTAACAATGTCATTGTTTCATATTCAGAACATAAATAAGGAGATGACGTGCGCCAGGAAATGAAGGCGAAAATTATCAGGATCTGTGATTCAAAAATTGCCTCTAAGGGAAGCCACGTTGGGCTTTCGTTTTATGCTTTTTTTGCTAATAAAAATGACGATCCAGAACTGCTTATGGAAGTTGCGCACTGGTGGATTATGGAAATGAAACTCGATCATTTTGAAAAGGCAGAAAAGATCAGAAACCTCGTCTCAGCCCTGTAACACGCTAAAGCGGGATGGCGGGTGAGGACAAAACCGGAAGATGAATCCCCACCCGCTCGGTCAGGGCGGGAATACTCCTGCCACAGGCCATGACGACGCGCTCTGCATCCCGTTTCTCCCGAAAGGACAGGACGCCAGCTTACACGCCAACTTCTCGTTCAAAGCTGATTTTTTTCTGCTGATGTGCGCTTTGCACTGTGTGTTGAATAGCTTAATGAGATCGTCCGGCGTTTAGCACGTTCGGTGTCAAATCAGCTTTATCGCACCTTTCAGTGTTAATACTAAGTCCTGTAATGCGCTCCGTAATAATAGATGCCGCATTACTGCGGCGGCTGGAGCTTCTGTATCACTTTGCGCAGTTCCAGATCATTCTTGACCCCCAGCTTAAACATAATCTTTCGCTTATGGGTACTGATCGTTTTCTGACTTCGAAACATTTCGCGTGATAATTCAATCCCGGTTTTACCGCTTTTGAGGCCAATAAGTACTTTTTTTTCTGCATCGGTAAAAATCATACCGTCGGTTATATTATTCTCCTGCTCCTGCAGTCGCAGGAAGTGAGCACTGATATAACGTTGTTTTTTCATACTGTGTTTTATTAGCTCACGCAGTTCAAGCAGACGTTCATCCACACAAAGCAGTGAACAACGGTATGACCTCATGAGCTGATGCGCCAGCTTCTCCTGACATGCAGAGAGCATAACCAGAGCAGTTCCTTCACCTGGCCGGCAGAGACTTTCGTACTCCGCGGCGGAGATATCAGTAAGCGTGTCATATGCAGAGAAATCAAGCAAAGTCAGATGTGCATTGTCATGCCGTATAACTTCATAATTCCATTCGGGATTTTGTTCGCAAAAAGCCTTCAGGCTGGATAGAAACCCATTCAGTAAAGTCGGATGAACCACACGGGAAAAAACAGTAAAAGTAAACATAGTTCTCCAGATGTTCAGACTGAATAGATCTGATCCAAACGATTAAGCAGATCCAGCCAACTGGCTGACTTTTGCAGCCCCAGACGCAACCGGATGTTATGTTTATGGGTGAAGACCGTTTTATATCCCATATGGCGCAGACTGGCGATTTCATAGGCACTCAGACCTCGGGCGAAGTCGATAAGAATATTAAGCTCAGAGTGTGAGAGCCTATTTTTTTTATTCATATTATTTATTAGCATGGGGCGTGAAGGCAAATATCCTGATCTGAAATTTTTGGATAACATGCGCTGAGAGAGTTCTTCTTCCAAATAATTCTCACAGAGTAGCGTCTGTACACCAAGCTCGTACATCAGTCTAATAAGAAGGACATCTCGTTTTGCAACCCATACGATAATTTCTTTTCCCTGCATTATCAGATGATGAATTATCCGTAATAGAGAATATATTTCTTCACCGGCACCACTAACGCCTGCAGCGAATAAAGACGTTTGATCAGTAAAGAGGGTTACCTCCTCTATCAGCTCGTCTGGTTCAATCACCAGCAGGGAGCTATTGGCGACCTGGATGCTGTTTTTAGCCGCATTGCGAAACAGTGGCCGGGGTTCATAAAGTATAATTTCTGTTATTTTTGGCTGTAACATCGTATCATTTATAAATATAAGTCAATACTAATAATATTAGAGAAACATGTTGAAATATTGGAGTGGTTTTATGTCCAATAAAGGATGTCAATTGTATATAATTATTTTCCAGGGGATTCCCGGGGCGGAATTTATTTTTTCGGCAGGAAAACGGTGGTCGCTGGCTTTGTACCATCGACAACTCCTGCGGTACGAGCGCGGGGCAGTTGTCAGCGACGGCAAAAAGATCGGCATCCGCCGGAAGTGGTCGATTGGGCAAGACAGTACATCCCACTAAATTTTGCCCCAACCTTCCCCGCGCAACTGGTGTATTGTTTTTAGACAATTCATTCCTCTAAAGGACACCTGCGCAATGATCACCATCCTCGGCAAAACCACCTCCATTAACGTTCGTAAAGTGCTCTGGACCTGCGAAGAAGCAGGCCTCGAATATCTACAGGAAGATTACGGCAGCGGTTTTGCCTCAACGGAAACGGAGGCCTTCCGAGCGCTGAATCCCAACGCCATGGTGCCGGTGCTGATCGATGACGACTTCGTGCTGTGGGAATCCAACGCCATCTGCCGATACCTGGCGCGCAAGGCCGGACGTCACGATCTGCTGCCCGCAGAACCGCAGGCCTGCGCCAACGTTGAGCGCTGGATGGACTGGCAGGCAACCGAATTTAACAACGCCTGGCGCTATGTCTTCCCGGCGCTGGGGCGTAAAAACCCGGACTTTAACGATCCAGAACGTATTGCGGCGGGAATAAAAGAGTGGAACCACTGCATCACCATTCTGGAAATCCAGCTGCAGCGCACCGGGGCCTTTGCGGCGGGCGAGACGTTTACCCTTGCGGATGTCGTGCTTGGGCTGTCGGTGAATCGCTGGAAAATGACACCCTTTGATAAGCCCGACGTGCCCGCGATCGAGGCCTGGTTTGAACGCCTTAACCAGCGACCGGCGTTTTTGCGTCACGGAAATAACGGCATGATTTAAAGTATTCTCGACCCCATTTTGAGTAAGGATATTTTAATTAATTACTAAACCCTGAAAGTCGTCAGAGGAAATAATAATTAAGCCATATCCTGGACAGCCCGTTGCGCCGCTTTGCTAGCCTGAATATTCAGGCAAAGCTCAATCTGGAGGTATTCTTGCTGATTAGACTCAAGAAAGAACGAACGCATAAGGAGGATCGCCGGCTTGCTCTCTGGCTGGCGACCTCGGCAGGTTTGCTGAATGCCATCGCTCTCGGGGCATTTGGTTTTTTCCCCTCACACATGACCGGCAACACCTCACAGTTATCGAGCGAAGTCTCTTCCACCGATCTGAGCGATATGATTTTCTTCGGCTCGATTATTCTCTCTTTTGTCGCAGGCGCCATTATTGCGCGCATGATTGTGATATGGGGCATTATTCATAACGTCAGGCTGGTTTTTTGCCAGATCCTGTTTGTCGAAGGGTTATTACTGACCGGCGTCTCCTTCTACGAGATGTATTTTCATGCCCTCACCAGCAACCGCATGATTATTCTTTTTCTGTGCGGACTAATGGGCATTCATAACTCCACCTCCACGCAGCTTTCCGGCGGGCGGGTGAGATCAACGCACATTACCGGCACGCTGACGGACGCGGGGATATCCCTGGCCTCGGTACTGGTGGCGATGCTGCGCAGGGATTACTCCAAAGATACGGCGGCGCAAAAAAGTCAGCTGACAACCCACTTAACCACTCTTTTCTCGTTTATTTCGGGCGGCATCGCGGGGCTGCTGCTGTTCAGATGGATCGGGTTTAACGCCATGCTGGCGCTCGGGTTGATGCTCGCCGTGGTCGCTATCGTTTCAATTATCACCGTCTCGACGCGGGTTCGACGGGTTCGTGCCTCTCTCTGAAGTTAATGACCGATATCCGGCGTATGAGCTCCTTAGATGTGACACCGTCACATCTAAAAATTCGCTTTAGGACTATTCTGTCTGACCCTCAATCAGCCCTTATGCCATAAGGCCTAACCCAAGGTTGTCACTGTTTTCATAGGGTTACTGATTTTACCCCTTCGCTGGAACCCTTCCCAAACGCTTGCTATAGGTGAAATACCCCTGCCGAAACATGGCATAACAACAGGCAACCGGTGGTTGCTATAACGCATGCGCACAGGGAGACACACCGCAATGCACCCATTACTCAAACGTTCGCTGCTGTTTGTCGGCGCTATTATCGTGGTCCTCGCCCTCCTCGTCTGGGGTATCGGGATGGAGACGATAAGGGCGCGCCAGGTTGACCTGGTTTATCTCGGGCAACAGCACATGATTCTGGTTTTCTCATCGATGTTTTTTGCCCTGCTGGTCGGTATTCCGGCCGGTATTCTGCTGAGCCGCCCGGCCGCGCGGGGTATCGCCGAATATGTGATGCAAATTTTTAACGTCGGCAACACGCTCCCGCCGCTGGCCGTACTGGCGCTGGCGATGGTGGTGATTGGCATCGGCGATACGCCCGCCATCATCGCCCTGTTCCTCGCCTCGCTGCTGCCGATCGTGCGCAATACCTACGCCGGGCTGTGCTCGGTACCGCCGTCGCTGCTGGAAGCGGCAAACGGCATCGGGATGACCAAATGGCAGCGTCTGCGTCAGGTTGAGCTGCCAGCCGCCTGGCCGGTCATGCTCTCGGGGATCCGCATCGCCACCGCCATTAACGTCGGTACCGCGCCGCTGGCGTTCCTGATTGGGGCCAGCAGCTACGGCGAGCTGATTTTCCCCGGTATCTACCTGAACGATTTCCCGACCCTGATCCTCGGCGCGGCGGCCACCGCCCTGTTCGCCCTGATCCTCGATACCCTGCTGGCGGCGCTGGGTCGCGTAATGAGTCCCCATCTCGCTCGATAACTATAACAAGGAGCTTCTATGAGACTGTTTTCCGGCCTGACGGCGCTGTGTGCCGCGGCGCTGTTCACCAGCCAGGCGATGGCGGCCCCGCTGATTCTGGCGACCAAGAGCTTTACCGAGCAGCATATTCTCTCGGCGATGACCGTGCAGTACCTGCAAAAGAAAGGTTTTCAGGTCCAGCCGCAAACCAACATTGCCACGGTGATCTCCCGCAACGCGATGATCAACAAGCAGATTGACATGACCTGGGAGTACACCGGCACGTCCTTGATTATTTTTAACCATATCAACCAGCGCATGTCGCCGCAGGAGTCTTACGAGACGGTGAAACGCCTGGACGCAAAGCACGGTCTGGTCTGGCTCAAGCCCGCCGACATGAACAACACCTACGCTTTCGCCATGCAGCGCAAGCGCGCCGAGGCGGAACACATCAACACCATGTCGGAGATGGTGGCGAAGATTGAGCAGGTCCGTAAAACCAACCCGGACAAAAACTGGCTGCTTGGCCTGGACCTTGAATTTGCCGGACGCAGCGACGGCATGACGCCGCTGCAGGAGGCCTACAAGATGGAACTGGACCGCCCGCAAATCCGTCAGATGGACCCCGGTCTGGTCTATAACGCGGTGCGCGACGGCTTCGTTGACGCCGGCCTGATTTACACCACAGACGGGCGCGTAAAAGGCTTCGACCTCAAGGTGCTGGAAGACGATAAAGGCTTCTTCCCGAGCTACGCGGTAACGCCGGTGGTGCGTAAGGACACGCTGGAGGCCAACCCCGGCCTGGAAGAGGCGCTCAACACCCTCTCGGCCCAGCTCAACAACGACGTTATCACCGAGCTGAACAAGAAGGTGGATATCGACCATCAGTCACCGCAGCAGGTCGCCCGCGATTTCCTGCGTAGCAAACAGCTGCTGTAGGAGGCGCTATGGAGACGATTCACTACATTCTGGACAACTGGGATTACCTCTTAACCCTCACCCTTCAGCACCTGTGGCTGGTGGCGCTGGCCGTAGGTTTAGCCATCATCATCGGCGTACCGCTGGGCATTCTGATTGTCCGCCATAAGTGGCTGGCTACGCCGGTGCTGGGGATAGCCACCATCGTGCTGACCATTCCGTCCATCGCCCTGTTTGGCCTGATGATCCCGCTGTTTTCGCTGATCGGTCAGGGTATTGGCGCCCTGCCCGCGATCACGGCGGTGTTTCTCTACTCGCTGCTGCCGATTGTGCGTAACACCCATACGGCGCTCGACAGCCTGCCGCCGGGCCTGCGCGAAGCCGGACGCGGCATCGGCATGACCTTCTGGCAGCGGCTGCGCTGGGTCGAAATCCCGATGGCGCTGCCGGTGATTTTCGGCGGGATCCGCACCGCCGTGGTGATGAACATTGGCGTGATGGCGATTGCCGCCGTGATCGGCGCGGGCGGTCTGGGCCTGCTGCTGCTCAACGGCATCGGCGGAAGCGATATTCGCATGTTGATTGCGGGCGCGCTGATGATTTGTCTTTTAGCAATTGTGCTCGACTGGCTGCTGCACCGTCTGCAGGTGGTTCTGACTCCAAAGGGGATTCGATAATGATAAAACTGGAAAACCTCACCAAACAATTTTCACAGAAGCACGGCCAGACCTTTAAGGCCGTCGACAACGTCAACCTGACCGTGCCCGAAGGGGAAATGTGCGTCCTGCTCGGCCCGTCCGGCTGCGGGAAGACCACCACCCTGAAGATGATTAACCGCCTCATTACCCCGAGCAGCGGGACGATCCTGATCAACGGTGAAGACACCAGCGGGATGGACACCGTCACCCTGCGCCGCAACATTGGCTACGTTATCCAGCAGATTGGCCTGTTTCCGAACATGACCATAGAAGAGAACATTACCGTCGTGCCGCGCATGCTGGGCTGGGATAAAGCGCGCTGCAAAACCCGCGCCGAAGAGCTGATGGATATGGTGGCGATGGATCCGCATAAGTTCCTCAACCGCTACCCGCGCGAGATGTCTGGGGGCCAGCAGCAGCGTATTGGCGTCATCCGCGCCCTGGCGGCGGATCCTCCGGTACTGCTGATGGATGAACCCTTCGGCGCGGTGGACCCGATCAACCGCGAGGTGATCCAGAACCAGTTCCTGGAGATGCAGCGCAAGCTGAAAAAAACCGTCATGCTGGTCAGCCACGATATCGACGAAGCCCTGAAGCTCGGCGACCGTATTGCGGTGTTCCGTCAGGGAAAAATCGTGCAGTGCGCCAGCCCGGATGAACTGCTGGCGAAACCGGCGAACGAGTTTGTCGGCTCGTTTGTCGGTCAGGACCGCACCCTGAAGCGTCTGCTGCTGGTATCGGCGGGCGACGTCACCGACCAGCAGCCGACCATTACGGTGCGGGGCTCTACTCCGCTTCCCGACGCCTTTGCGACCATGGATGATAATGACATTCGGGCCGTTACGGTGGTTGACGAGCACGGCAAACCGCTGGGCTTTGTGAAGCGTCGCGAAGCGCGTAACGCCAGCGGTACCTGCGCCGACATCCTGCATCCGTTCCGCATGACCGGCAAGGCGGAAGACAACCTGCGCGTGGTGCTTTCACGTCTGTATGAGAGTAATACCAGCTGGATGCCGATCGTGGATGAGGACGGTCGTTACAACGGCGAGATTTCGCAGGACTATATTGCCGAGTACCTGAGCTCCGGGCGCACGCGTCGGGCGCTGAATATTCATAGCGACAGCTAACCTTTCTGGCCGGGCATCGCCCGGCCTTTTCGCACGCAGACCTTTTGCTAACCCCGCGATTTCCCGCCACAATATCGTATCGTCCCCGTTAAAACGCGACCCATGCAACGTCTTCATACCTACCCCGATATCCGCGCGATGTTTCGTCGCCTGCTGATTGCCACCGTCACCGGCGTGCTGGCCGCGCTCGCCGTTGCGGTATTCCGCCACAGCATGTACCTGCTGGAGTGGCTGCTTCTCAGCAACGACAGCGGCAGCCTGGTGAATGCGGCCGCGTCGCTCTCGCCCTGGCGACGCGCATTGACGCCAGCGCTGGGTGGGCTGGCTGCCGGACTGCTGCTCTGGGGATGGCAGCGTCTGACCGCGCAGCGGCCTCATGCCCCCACCGATTACATGGAAGCGCTGGAGACCGGAGACGGCCAGTTTGACTACGGCGCCAGCCTTGTGAAATCCCTTGCCTCGCTGCTGGTCGTGGCCAGCGGAAGCGCCATCGGGCGTGAAGGGGCGATGATCCTGCTCGCCGCCCTCGCCGCCTCCCTTTTCGCCCGGCGCTTTACGCCCAAATCCGAATGGAAATTATGGATAGCCTGCGGTGCCGCCGCCGGGATGGCCAGCGCCTATCACGCGCCCTTAGCAGGAAGCCTGTTCATCGCGGAAATTCTGTTTGGCACGCTGATGCTGGCCTCGCTCGGCCCCGTGGTGATTGCGGCGGTGGCGGCGCTTCTTACGACGCAGCTCCTGGCACCGGGCGCAGGTACGCTCTACGCGGTCCATCTGAGCGGCATCCTCACCGCGGCCGATTATGCTCTTCTCGTCGCGATGGGGCTGGTCGCGGGCCTCTGCGGACCGCTACTGATGTGGCTGATGGACGTCAGCCACGGGCTTTTCCTGCGCCTCAAGCTTTCGCCGCCGTGGCAATTAGCGCTGGGCGGTGCGATCGTCGGGCTGCTGTCTCTTCTCACGCCGAAGGTGTGGGGGAATGGCTACAGCGTGGTTCAGGCTTTTCTGCTCGCCCCGCCGCTGCTGTCGGTGATTGCCGGGGTGTTCATCTGTAAACTGCTGGCGGTACTGGCGAGCAGCGGATCGGGCGCGCCCGGAGGGGTGTTTACGCCCACGCTGTTTGTCGGTATGGCAACAGGAATGCTGTTCGCGCAGCTTTTCGCGCTGTGGCTACCGGGCTCTGAGACGGCGATTTTGCTGGGTCTGGCGGGGATGGCAACGCTACTTGCCGCGACCACGCATGCGCCCATTATGTCAGCGCTGATGGTCTGTGAAATGACCGGGCAGTATTTTTTACTGCCCGGCTTGCTGGTCGCCTGCGTGGTGGCGTCCGTGCTGTCGCGGACGTTACGCCACGACTCGGTCTATGGTCAACACGCCACCGAGGGCAGAGAGATCGATGTACTGCGCTAGCTCGCGCTGCTCGGCGCGGGGCAGATAAGGCAGTTCACCCACCAGCGGCCCGGGCAGCTTTTTGCTCAGCACGTCGATGATCTCGGCGTAGTGCGCCAGGCCCGGATTGATGCGGTTTGCTACCCAGCCAATCAGCGGCAGGCCATCATTGGCGATCGCCTGCGCCGTCAGCAGCGCGTGGTTGATGCACCCTTCCTGGATACCCACCACCATTACCACCGGAAGCTGTTCCTGCACGACCCATTCGGACAGCGGGCGCAAATCATTCATCAGGCTGCGCCAGCCGCCCGTCCCTTCCACCACCACGTGGTCCACCTTTTCGCTCAGGTTCGCCAGGCCGTCGGACAACAGGGGATAATTAATCAGGCCGCTGTGCGCTACGCTGCTCTCCTCTTCGCTTAACGCAATGGGATTGACCGCGTGATAAGGCAGTTCCAGCGACGAGACGCTTTGCAGCACCAGGGCGTCTTTATTACGCAATCCCTCTGGCGTCTCTTTACTGCCTTTTGCGACCGGTTTGTACCCTGCCACGCGTTTACCGCTTGCTGCCAGCGCCTGCAGCAATGCGCGGGATACGACGGTCTTGCCGACAGAGGTATCAGTACCAGTAACAAAGAAACGCTTAAGCATGACTCACTCCACCTCTTGGGTATGCTTCGAAAATATAAACCAGGTAAATAATTCAGTGGAGGAAGTCTACGGGATGCGTGCGCTACCCGGCTTGAGATAGCGCAATTTTTCTTACATCTGCGGAAAAGAGTTAACCCTGCAACAGGCGGATCAACAGCGAGCCGTTATACATGGCATCTTTGACCAGCGCCGCGCCGGCCATGGTTCCCTGGTTGGAAAACTGGGTGCTTTCTACCGCAATATTTTTGCTGTAGGCGGGAAGCGACTGCTGATGGATACAGGCCGAAATCGCCGGGAAGAGGATCTCCGCCGCCTGGCTCAGCGGTGAGCCAATAAGGATTTTTTGCGGGTTGAAGAGGTTCACCATAATGGCCAGAATGCGGCCAACGTTATTCCCCACGCCGGTAATAATGTCCTTCGCCAGCAGATCGCCCTGGCGCGCGGCGGCGCAGAGGGAATCCACCGTCAGGGGTTGTCCGTGCAGCGAGGAGCTCATGGACTGGCTGAGCCGGACCTGCGCCAGCTCCAGCACGCTTTCCACGCTGGCAATGGTCTCCAGACAGCCGTGGTTTCCGCAGTAGCAGCGCTTGCCGTACGGATCGACCTGGGTGTGGCCAATTTCCACCAGGCTACTGCTTCCGGCGTGGAGAAGACGTCCGTCGGTAATCACGCCCGCCCCGACGTTATGGTCGATGACCACCTGAATCACATCCCGCGCACCGCGCGACGCGCCAAACAGCGCCTCCGCCATCGTCCAGGCGCTGATGTCATGCTGAATATAGACCGGCACGCCGGTATGGTTTTTCAGCACCTCGCCCAGCGGCATCTCTTTGACATCGTCGTAAAACGGCATGCGGTGAACAATACCGTTTTCGGTATCAATAATGCCCGGCATGGTGATGGCAATCGCCGTTAAGCGTTCCAGCCGCTGCTGATGGCGGATAAAGAAGTGATCGATATGCGAGACAATCGCGTCGAGGAGCGGTTCCTCCGCGTTGAGCGGCAGTTCAAGCCGGTCTTCCACCACCAGCTTGCTGCTCAGGTCGCGCAGCGCAAGGAAGATCTCCCCCCGGCTGATGCGCAGTGACAGGTAGTGCCACGCTTCCGTTTCAACCACCAGCCCGACTGCCGGACGACCGCGGCTGCCCGGCTCCTGAATTTCCGTCTCCTGAACCAGGTGCGCTTCCAGCATCTCGCGGACAATCTTGGTGATACTGGCAGGTGCCAGTTGTGCCAGGCGCGAAAGATCGATACGCGAAACCGGACCAAGCTGATCAATCAGGCGATACACCGCGCCAGCGTTGGTCTGCTTAATCTGATCGATATGCCCTGGCTGACTATCAGCAACCACCTCGTACTCCCTTATTTTCGAGCTTCGAAATAAACTGTTTGCTATGGTGAAGCACTTGCATGGCCGTCGTCAAATATTTACTTAGCCATGTGATTTACCGCACATTTTTACCCTCTTTTGCGTGAAAATGCCGCCCGGCAGAGGCGCTCATTAGCTGCTGTTTGAAGCGCTGTGCGGCATGGCTCTGTTCACGGTGTTTTGACCACACCAGCCACATTTCGGAAACGGCATCCTCTTCGGCGATGGTCACCCAGCGCATTTCGCGCAGCTGCACCCGCTTAAAGGAGGCCGGAAGAATAGATACGCCCAGACCGGCCGCGACCAGGCCGATAATGGTCATCGCTTCCCCTACCTCCTGAGTGATGACCGGGGCAAGATCGTAGCGGCGCATCAGCCCCAGGATATCGTCATACAGACCCGTCCCGACCTGCGGGTCAAAAAAGACAAACGGCTCTTTTGCCAGCTCTGCCAGCGAGACCTCCGGACGCGACGCCAGCGGGTGATCGTGCGGGATCATAGCCATCAGCGGTTCGCGCAGGATAACCTCCCACGCCAGCGTGTCCGGCAGCTGGGTGTTACGCATCAGCCCCAGATCCAGCGCTCCCTCATTCAGCGGTGCAATCTGCTCGCGGGTGTTGATTTCGCGCGTCTGAATGTGAACATCCGGAAAGTGGCGACGAAATGACGATAGGGTCTCCGAGACGGCGCTAATAAACGGCGCGGACGAGGTAAACCCGATCCGAAGCTCTCCGGCTTCCCCGAGATAGAGCCGTTCAGCACGGGCGGCGGCGTCATCGACCATGCTCAGAATTTGTCGGCTGTCGATCAGGAACTGTTTACCCGCCGCCGTCAGGCTCACGCTGCGGTTGGTGCGGGCCAGAAGGCGCGCCCCGACCTGCTGCTCCAGGATTTGAATCTGCTGGCTTAACGGTGGCTGAGAGATATTCAGGCGTGCCGCCGCGCGGCCAAAATGCAGCTCCTCGGCGACGGCGACAAAGTAGCGAAGATGACGCAGCTCGATATTCATATTTTTAAAGTATCATTTGAGATTATTAATATATTAGACAGAATATTTACGTTTTCCTACCCTGAACAGGTGGTCATACCCGTCACCAGAAATCACGGGGATGTTTAAGCAAGGAAACAGTGTGAGCCGTACAACGACTATTGATATCGATCCGGCCAGCGATATCAATGATTTACCCGCAGCACCGCAGCCGGTCCAGTTCATTAAACGTGGTACACCCCAATTTATGCGCGTCACGCTGGCGCTCTTTTCCGCCGGTCTGGCGACCTTCGCCCTGCTCTATTGCGTTCAGCCGATCCTGCCCGTTCTCTCTCATGAGTTTGGCGTATCGCCTGCCAGCAGCAGCGTTTCGCTCTCTGTTTCTACCGGCATGCTGGCGATTGGCCTGCTCTTTACCGGGCCGCTGTCCGACGCCATTGGCCGTAAACCGGTGATGGTGACCGCGCTGATGCTGGCGTCGGTCTGTACGTTACTCTCGACCATGATGACCAGCTGGCACGGTATTCTGGTGATGCGCGCGCTGATTGGGCTCTCGCTCAGCGGCGTGGCGGCGGTCGGGATGACCTACCTCAGCGAGGAGATCCACCCGAGCTTTGTTGCTTTCTCTATGGGGCTTTACATCAGCGGGAACTCGATTGGCGGAATGAGCGGCCGTCTGCTGAGCGGGGTGTTTACGGATTTCTTTAACTGGCGTATTGCGCTGGCGGTAATCGGGTGTTTTGCGCTGGCATCAGCGCTGATGTTCTGGAAAATTCTGCCGGAATCGCGTCATTTCCGCCCGACATCGCTGCGCCCAAAAACGCTGTTTATCAACTTCCGCCTGCACTGGCGCGACAAAGGTTTGCCGCGCCTGTTTCTGATGGGATTCCTGCTGATGGGCGCCTTCGTCACGCTGTTTAACTATATAGGCTACCGCCTGATGCTCTCGCCGTGGCATCTGAATCAGGCCGTTGTCGGTTTGCTTTCTGTGGCCTATCTCACCGGCACGTGGAGCTCGCCGAAAGCCGGGGCGATGACCGCACGCTATGGACGCGGGCCGGTACTGCTGGTATTCACGGGCGTGATGTTACTCGGCCTGCTGCTGACGCTCTTTTCCTCGCTGTGGTTCATCTTTGCCGGGATGCTGCTCTTCTCCGCCGGGTTCTTCGCCGCCCACTCTGTCGCCAGCAGCTGGATTGGCCCGCGCGCGCGTCGCGCCAAAGGCCAGGCATCATCGCTGTATCTGTTTAGCTATTACCTGGGCTCCAGCATCGCCGGGACCCTTGGCGGCGTGTTCTGGCATAACTACGGCTGGAACGGCGTGGGCGGGTTTATCGCGCTGATGCTGTGCGCGGCGCTGCTGGTGGGGAAAAGCCTGCATCAGCGTTTGAAATAAACAAACGCTATCCCCCGCATATCAGCTAATGTACGGGGGAGCGTTTCTCATGTTAGCTAAACTTAATTCAGTATTAAGTAAAACGAATTCTTTATAACCATTTTGTGCATTCAGCTCTCTTCCCTCTCTCTGTAAGCTCATCGACTTCATCGTATGAAAAGAGGGATTTTAAAATGGCCATTCCAGGCAATATGTGGTTGTTCGATGACGGTGGTGCGCTTATCAAAGGCGGTTGTGATGTGCAGCACAGGGAATACAGCATTGAGTTCAAAGGATTTCACCACAATCTTTCGACGCCAACCGATAACCTGACGGGTAAACCTACGGGTAAACGCATCCACTCCCCAATGATGATCGTAAAGGAATTTGATTACTCATCACCCTATCTCTACAAAGCGGTCGCGACAGGTCAGGCTCTGCAAAAAGCCGAACTTAAATTCTACAAGATTAATGACGCAGGTCTTGAAGCGGAGTATTTCAATATTCTTCTGGAAGGCGTGCGGATTGTTTCAGTATCACCTGCAATGGCTGCGCCGGGCGACAATAATAACAACCACCTCGAAACGGTTGAATTGCGCTATGAGAAAATTACGTGGAAACATAACGACGGCAATATCATTTTCTCTGACGCATGGAATGAACGGGCGACAGCGTAACTGGGGTACTGGTATGGATACTACGGAAGAGATTAACGGAACCTATTTCTACAGAGGTCATTCAGACGTTACTCCGGGCGAGTTACTTGAGATCATTTTTCTTGAGGAGTTTTGTATGGAGTTGGGGATAGATGCCGTTTCAGGCGCGGCTATTTTGGGCGGACAACCGTGGCTAAGTACTCGGGCAAAACCTGAAGGCGCTATCCTGGGGACAAGCGTTGTTTCTAAGTACGCGCGAATAATTTTACGGGACGCTCGTCTTCCTTTCGGGATTAAAATTCCCACTCCCGTGGGAGTCAGGATGCAGCCAACTAACAAACTCGCAGCGGTAATTGGTCGCTATATCCCCTGGCTTGGATGGGCCTCACTTGCACTGACTCTTCATCGAGTTTCAACGCGTACACGAGAGAAATACAATTTGATTGCACGACCAAAAGACCGCATAGCGTGGACATCTTTCTAATGAGCATCGTAGACGACGTGTTATTTATGTTTCGGGATGAAATTCCTGGTTATCTGGATAACGACTGGAAAGAAGTTCCCCTGGAACTGGATTCTGATTTATTCGATTCACCGGGCGATGACCTACACGATGCATTAACCCGATACGAGAAAGAGTTCAACGTCGATTTGTCTGGTGTGGATTGGTCTCGCTATTTTCCCTGGCAGAATACGCCCTTGTTAAAGCGCTGGTTCAGGTTAAAGCGGGAAGAAATTGAGGCAACCCGCATACCGTTGACCGTAAGAATGTTTGCAGAGTCGGCAAAAGCAGGAAAGTGGCTCTACGACTGACTAATAAGGGGCTTCGTGCCCCTTGCATCAAAAGTGCACTAATCCTCCATAATTCGCGATACACTCCCTCAATACTCCCAAAACGATAAGGAAGAACAAGAATGGAAAAATCATCGGCTTATCAGGCACTCACCCGCACCTTCCAGCGTCTCTCCCGCTTCTCCCACCTCTCCTCCATCGCCAGCTGGGACATGTTCACGATGATGCCGCCGGGGGGCAGCGCCGCGCGCGGTGAAGCACTCGCGGAGATGAGCGTCCTGCAACATCAGATCCTGACCGATAAAAAAGTCGGCGACCTGTTAGCGGCGGCGGCAGGTGAAGATCTGAATGATGTCGAACAAGCCAACCTGCGCGAAATGACGCGCCACTACCAGCAGGCCACTCTGCTGCCGGAATCGCTGGTGGAAGCCAAATCCCTGGCGGGCAGCAAGTGTGAACACGCCTGGCGTACTCAGCGCCCCGCTAACGACTGGCAGGGTTTTTCCGCCAACCTGAAAGAGGTGGTCAAACTCAGCCGCGAAGAGGCTCGCCTGCGGGCCGAAGCCAAAGGCTGTACGCCGTACGACGCGCTGCTGGACATTTTTGAACCCGACATGACCAGCGCGCGTCTGGACGTTCTGTTCGGCGATATGAAGTCCTGGCTACCGGACCTGCTGGCAAACGTGGTGGAAAAGCAGGCTCAACGGTCGTTTATTCCGCCGCAAGGCCCCTTCCCGACGGCAACACAGCGTGAGTTGGGCCTTGAAGCCATGAAGATGCTTGGCTTCGATTTTAACGGCGGTCGCCTGGACGTGAGCGCGCACCCGTTCTGCGGCGGCGTCCCGGAAGACGTGCGCATCACCACGCGCTATGACGAAGATGAGCTGCTCAGCGCGCTGTTTGGCGTGATCCACGAAACCGGACACGCCCGCTACGAACAAAACCTGCCGCGCGCGTGGGCAGGGCAGCCGATTGCCCTGGCGCGCTCAACCGCGATCCATGAGTCACAGAGCCTGTTCTTTGAAATGCAGCTGGGGCGCAGTGAAGCCTTCCTCAGGCATCTTCTCCCTGCGGTACACGCCCGCTTTGGCAGCCAGGCGGCGTTCAGCGAAGAGAACTTTATTGCCTGGAACCAGCGCGTAAAACCAGGCTACATCCGCGTCGATGCGGACGAAGTGAGCTACCCGGCACACGTGGTGCTGCGCTATGAGATTGAGCGTGCGCTGATCAACGGCGAGATCGAGGTGGACGATATTCCCGCCCTGTGGGACGAGAAAATGCAGGCCTGGCTCGGATTATCCACCAAAGACAACTACCGCAACGGCTGTATGCAGGACATCCACTGGACCGATGGCGGTTTTGGTTACTTCCCGTCATACACGCTTGGCGCTATGTACGCCGCGCAGCTGTTCCATGCCGCCCGAACCGCACTGCCGGGTCTGCAGGCCTCCATCGCTGAGGGCGATTTTTCCGCACTCTTTGGGTGGCTGCGTCAGAACATCTGGCAGCACGGCAGCCGCTTCAGCACGTCGCAATTAATCACCCAGGCGACGGGTGAAGATCTGAATATCCGTTACTTCCGCGAACATCTGACCTCCCGTTATCTTTAATCCCTCTGCCGGAGCCTGCTCCGGCACTCTTCTCACCCTTTTCAATAAGAATATGATTTAGCACATGTTGTCATGATTGTGTCGGGTGTATGAATGCGTGTCCTTCCGACACAATTAGACTGCCATCTGGTCAGGATTAAAAAAATAAAGGGATGAATGATGAAAGGCATAATGAAAACGATGTTAGCCATTCTGTGTGCGACAAGTTTAAGTACTTTCGCAGCCACGGATAATACCCCGCAAGACGCGTTCAACGATATTACCCGCTCTCTTGCAGACCTCCAGCCCATCACGTTTCAGGCTCCTGCTGAAAAATATAAGCTGCTGGTGTTTATTGATAATCAGTGCATTTACTGCAGCAACGTAGTGAAAAACGTTAAGCAATATACGGATGCCGGTTTGACGATGTCGTTTCTGACCGTTGCGCCCAACGCCATTCGCGACTCGGTAATTGAAGATATGGGGCGCGTCTGGTGTTCAACCGATAAGGTCAAAAGCCTGCAACAAGCGATGGCGGGATTTTTACCGGATAACGACACCACCACAGCCTGTTCCGATCTGATCGCGCGGCAATCTGCCCTGGCAGAACGACTGGGCATTAGCATCACTCCGGTAATGGTGGTGATCGAGCCTGAATCACGGTCGATTATAGGCAGCCAGTCTCCGGCGGCTATTCTGGCCACACTGAACAAATAACAGAGGCCCGTACGAGCAGCGGCGTTTGGCCTGTTCGTACACTTTCCTCCCCTCTGTACATTCCGTTACACGCTGATACCAATCACTCACGGAAACCTCGAATTTACAGGGATATAGTTATTTCAACGGCCCCGCAGTGGGGTTAAATGAAAAACCAAATTCGAGGGTATGAGAATGAATAAAGTATTAGCTCTGGTTGTTGCCGCTGCTATGGGTCTGTCTTCTGCTGCATTTGCTGCTGACACTACCGCAACTGCCGCACCGGCTGCCGCGCCTGCTGCAACCACCACCGCTGCGCCAGCAAAAGCGGTTCACCATAAGAAACATCACAAAGCTGCAGCGAAAAAAGAAGCCGCTGCACCAGCAACCGCAGCACCAACCGAGCAGAAAGCTCAGGCTGCCAAAAAGCACCACAAGAAAGCCGCTAAACCGGCTGTAGAGCAGAAAGCGCAGGCTGCTAAAAAGCATCACAAAAAAGCGACCAAACCGGCTGTAGAGCAGAAAGCTCAGGCTGCCAAAAAGCACCACAAGAAAGCCGCTAAACCGGCTGTAGAGCAGAAAGCGCAGGCTGCTAAAAAGCATCACAAAAAAGCGACCAAACCGGCTGTAGAGCAGAAAGCGCAGGCTGCTAAAAAGCACCACAAAAAAGCGACCAAACCGGCTGTAGAACAGAAAGCTCAGGCTGCTAAAAAGCATCACAAAAAAGCAGTAAAACACGAAGCTGCTAAACCAGCTGCACAGCCAGCTGCGTAAGAGTACAAGCTTAACCGTGCCCTTCGGGGCACGTTGGTAAACCGGCGCTGACCCGGAACAGGTTCCGCGCCGTTTTTTTATTTCCGGAGGGCGTATGCTGCGACGCTATCGGTTTGAGCTGATTCTTATCCTGCTTATTTTATGCGCGCTCATCGCCAGCCATTTTTATCTTTCCTGATTGTAGCACGCTGATTTTACTCCCACTTTAGCGCTGTCCCGTCTATAGTATTTTCATAGGGTTCACTTTTAATAATCATAATTACCCCCACCAGAGTGTGATATGCGTAAATCTGTTGTGTTGTTACTGGGAACGTTTGGTGTTTTTTCTGGATTCTCACATGCGGATGATGGCGGTGATGACACCATTAGCGCGAAAGAGCTAAAGACGCTTTTTTTCGGTCATGACGATCGTACGCGCGTCGCCGATCCCACCCAGGCCCCCTGGGATGCTATAGGTCAACTGGAAACCGCCAGCGGTAACTTATGCACCGCGACGCTGATCACCCCGCAGCTTGCCCTGACGGCAGGCCACTGCCTGTTAACGCCGCCAAACGGCAAGCCGGATAAAGCGGTTGCCTTGCGGTTTGTGTCGCAAAAAGGGACCTGGCGCTATGAAATCCACGGCATTGAAGGACGGGTCGATCCGTCTCTCGGCAAACGCCTGAAGCCGGATGGCGACGGCTGGATCGTGCCACCGGCGGCCGCCTCATGGGACTTTGGCCTGATCGTTTTACGCTACCCGCCTTCGGGCATTACGCCGCTGCCGTTATTTGACGGCGACAAGGCCGCCCTCACCGCCGCGCTGAAAGCCGCCGACCGAAAGGTGACGCAGTCAGGCTATCCTGTCGATCATCTGGATACGCTTTATACGCACAGCGACTGTATTGTGACGGGCTGGGCGCAAACCAGCGTACTCTCGCATCAGTGCGATACGTTGCCGGGTGACAGTGGTTCGCCGCTGATGCTGAAAACCGACAATGGCTGGCAGTTGATTGGTGTCCAGAGCTCTGCCCCGGCGGCAAAAGACCGGTGGCGCGCCGATAACCGCGCCTTGTCCGTTACCGGTTTCCGCGACCAGCTGGAAGCGCTGGCGCAGCAGTAAATCAGCAGCGTCTGACCTTACGTAACGCTTTGATTGACTCAATTGGCATCGGCTGGCTGAACCAAAAACCCTGCAGTTGATCGCAGCCAGCCAGCCGCAGCAGTTTCATTTGCTTCTCGGTTTCCACCCCTTCTGCCACCACCGCCATGCCCAGCGCATTGGCGATCCGCACCGTACCGCTCACCAGCGCGGCCGCCTGTTCATCGTTATCCACCAGCCCGGCCAGGGATTTATCGATCTTGATGGTGTCGAAGTTAAAACGCCGCAAATAGCCAATGCTGGAATAGCCGGTGCCAAAGTCATCCAGCGCCACCGCCGTACCCAGCGCTTTAAGATTCGCTATCGCCATGCGGGCTCGCTCCGGATTTTCCAGTACATACGACTCCGTAACCTCAAGCTGTAGCCGGTTGGCCGGGAAACGGGTGCTCTCCAGCACGCTGGCCACTTTTTCTTCGAAGGCAGGATCGCGAAATTGCGCGGGGGAGATATTCACGGAGAGCTTTAATTCACCGTACGGCTGCAGATCCTCACAGGCCCGCTGCAACACAAACTGACCCAGCTTGTATATCAGACCGCTGGTCTCCGCAATGGCGATAAAGGTATCCGGACCCAGCGGCCCCTCCGGGCGACGTGGCCAGCGGACCAGCGCTTCGACGCTGCTCATTGTCTGACTGCGGGCGTCAACGATCGGCTGATACCAGACCTCAAACTCATCGCGCTCCAGACCGCTGCGGATCTGATTTTCAATCGCCAGCTTGCGTTCCCGGACGCTGTTCAGCTCCGCGTCGTAGTGGGTAATACGCCCTTTCCCGCTCATTTTGGCGTGATACATGGCAATATCGGCGCGGCGAAACAGTTCGGAACTGTTGCATTCCGTCAGAGTTCCGCTGGCAATGCCGATGCTGGCACCGATATGGATGGTGCGTTCCCCCAGCTGAACCGGGGTGGTGAGAAAATCCAGCACGGAAACGGCAAAGGCGGTAGCCTGCGCCTCTGCATCATCACCGCCGATGGTCATGGCAAACTCATCCCCGCCCATGCGCGCCAGCATACCGCCCGGCGGCACGCGTTCATTCAGCGTTTTCGCTATCGCCACGATGAGGTCGTCCCCCACGCTGTGGCCGTAGATGTCATTCACATCTTTAAAACCGTCCAGATCGATAAACACCACGCTTTTGACGTCGGTATCGCCGCGTAAACGCACCCGATCAAGCGTTTCTATAAGCGCGCGTCGGTTCGGCAGATGGCTTAGCCAGTCCGTTCTTGCAACCAGACGCGCCTGGCTTTCGCCGCGCGCGAGTTTGTACAGCCCCACGCTACTCACCAGAATGAAGAGCAGAATCAGCCCCGACACCAGCACCACAATCTGCCTGATATCAGACGATGCCGCCCGGGCGGCCTGTGCGCCCGGGAGCCGCGCCTGCCAGTTCAGATATCCGACTAACTCCCCTGCCGCACTGTGCAGCGGCATACTGCGATCGTTGATTTTGCCAGGGGTAAAATGGAGGTTATCGATCTGAAAGGTGCCGCCCAGGTCGGATAATATTCTGGCGTTCAGATGGCGGGTAATCACCAGATAGCGGCGCGTTCCGTCGTGGACCTGTAAGCTGCCGACCATCGGGCGAATCAGTCCAATGCCGACAAAGGCCACGCCGTTGCGCGTCTGGCTGATCCCCGCATAGATATTTTTTTCGCCCGCAAGCTCGCGCCCGTGCTGGTCGATAAGCGCTTTGAGGCCTTTACCAAAGAAGTCGAGGTTTTTTTCGTTAAAGGGCCGGCTTTGAAACGATCCCCAGAGGACGTTGAAATGCTCATCCAGCACGAAGGTGCCGTCATAGAGGTTATTGATTTTAAAGCCAGTACCCCAGGTGTTGTACAACCAGTCGGTATCGAGCGTGGGACGGTAGGCCTCCCGCACCGCATCGTCCCAGACGGCGTTATCAAGCACCAGAGAGGAGACGCGGTTAACCGATGTCTGAATAGACCCCTGCACGGAAAGCGCCGTGCGGTGTTCATCAATTTCGTTGGTTTTGGTGCTGATAAGATGCAGGGATAGATAGAGCAGTGCGACGATGGAGATGATTAAGCCGATGCCCGCCATGAAGACCAGGGCAAACAACGTTCTCGCATTGGGAATATTGCGCCAGCTTAATGTGCGATACATCAGCCATCCTCTTCATGTTTTGCTTTTCTAAGCGTAATACAGGCAGCGAATTTCGCTGCCTGTAAATCATGGCGAGAGGTCTGTCAGGCGAGTTTTATCATGATCATGCCGGCAAGCAGCAAGATGAGCCCCATCCAGCCCTTGTTGTTTAAGCGCTGGCCGAAGAGTACCCAGCCAGCGGCCAGGGTAGCGGCGATACCAAAACCGCCCCACAGCGCATAGGCCACCGAAAGATCGATCCCTTTTACCGCCTGAGACAGCGCGCTGAACGCCCCCAGAACCGCGGCAATCGACATCAGGCCGTAGAGTTTACGGCGAAAACCATCCGAGAATTTCAGCAGAACGTTCGCCAGGATTTCCAGCACGATGGCGAGCCCCAGCCAGGCCGCATGAACCCACTCAAACTGTTGCATGGTTCTGCTCCTTCTGCTGTTTGCCAGGTTTACGGGTACCCGATTTAATCAGCACAATACCCGCGACCAGCGTCGTTAATCCGGCGACCTTCATTGTTGTTAATGTTTCGTCAAATATCAGCACGCTGAACAGCGTAATCAACAAAATACCGATCCCTTCCCACAGTGCATACGCGACGCCCAGCGCAATTTTTTTCACCGCAAACGAGAGGAAAATATAAGAAAGTGAAATCATCACCAGCATCAAAATAAAACCGGTGTTGCCATCGCTGACGCTTGCCCATTTCATAGACAGCGTGCCGGTAATTTCAGCGATGATAGCCAACGCTAATAGGATCCAGTAAAACATGTTTTTCTCCTGCTTGAGAATATAATCCATCGTGGCTCGCTGCGTGCAGCAAACCCAAAAAAAACGAATTGAAATCAGATAGCTAAGCGCTTAGCGCCAGCTCAGGCAGAAGACGTGACTATAGTGCGGTGCGCCAGTGTTGCTCACCAGAAAGCAGGCAGAAAGAAGTGGAGTAGACAGCGGTATTGTTTGAAGAGTACGTCCTGAACATATTGTCCATAAAATTACAATTATCCGCGTTGTTGCTTCTCGTCTTTGCGGATGAAAATTGTCCTCGGTAGTTAAACACACCAGATTTGTACCATAAGCCAGGATTTTACTCAAAGTCTTTGCAATTCTTTACCCATACCGTTTGATTTTGGTTAGTTTATTGCAACGCCTTTCACCTTTATTATAAATATAAAGAAAAATTCGGAGTCACCATGGCTAAACCCATTATTACCCTGAACGGGTTAAAAATTGTCATCATGCTGGGCATGCTGGTGATCATACTGACGGGCGTTCGTTTTGCCGCCGACATTATTGTGCCTTTTATTCTGGCCCTGTTTGTTGCGGTGATCCTTAACCCGCTGGTGCAGCGCATGACGCGGCTACGCATCCCGCGCGTGCTGGCGATAACGCTGCTTATCAGCATCATCATTGTAGCGATGGTCTTGCTGGTGGCGTATCTGGGGACCTCGCTCAATGAACTGGCGCGAACGCTGCCGAAGTACCGCTCTTCGCTGGCGATACCGCTGCTGCAGCTGGAACCCTGGCTGCAGCGCGCGGGTATCGAAGTCTCGGTTGAGGAACTCCTGAAATATATCGACCCCAACGCAGCCATGACGATCGTCACCAGCCTGCTGGCGCAGCTTTCCAATGCCATGACCTCCATTTTCCTGCTGTTTTTAACGGTGGTGTTCATGCTGCTGGAGGTGCCGCAGCTGCCGGCAAAGCTGCAGCAGATGATGGTCCGTCCGGTTGAAGGAATGGGAGCGATTCAACGCGCGCTGGACAGCGTCTCCCGCTATCTGGTGCTGAAAACGGCGATTAGCTTGGTCACGGGCGGTGTTGTCTGGGGGATGCTTCTGGCGCTGGACGTTCGCTTTGCGTTTGTCTGGGGGTTACTGGCGTTTGCGCTTAACTACATTCCCAACATCGGCTCCGTGCTGGCGGCGATCCCCCCTATCCTCCAGGTGCTGGTTTTCAGCGGGCTTTATGACGCGCTGATCCTGCTGGCCGGCTATCTGGTCATCAACCTGGTGTTCGGTAATATTCTTGAGCCACGCATGATGGGTCGGGGGCTGGGACTCTCCACGCTGGTGGTCTTTTTGTCCCTGATTTTCTGGGGCTGGCTTCTCGGGCCCGTTGGGATGCTGCTCTCCGTCCCGCTGACCATTATCGTCAAGATTGCCCTGGAACAGACGGCGGGCGGGCAAACTATCGCCGTGCTGTTGAGCGATATGAGCCATAAATAGCGCTGACAGGAGGGACGTATTGCCCCTCCTGTCTTCGCGATAAGCGCCCGGATAGTTACACATAGAGAATCACGCCACGCGCTATCCCTGCGTGCCAACTACTCGCGCCAGCCCATTGCCGGTGCGACGTGTTTGAGAATGGATTCAATCACGTGCGCATTGTAATCCACACCGAGCTGGTTCGGCACGGTCAGTAATAACGTATCGGCTTCGGCAATCGCCTCGTCCTTTTTCAGCTGTTCGATCAGCTTGTCCGGCTCCGCCGCATAGCTGCGCCCGAAGATGGCGCGCGTTTTCTCATCAAGGTAGCCCACGCTATCGCTGTCGTTGCGGCTGGCACCGAAATACATCCGGTCGCGGTCGTCCATTAGCGCAAAAATGCTGCGGCTGACCGACACCCGCGGCTGGCGCGTATGCCCTGCCTCTTTCCAGGCCTGACGGTACGCGCGGATCTGTTTTGCCTGCTGAATATGGAACGGCTCGCCGGTTTCATCGTCCTTCAGGGTTGAACTTTGCAGGTTCATTCCCAGCTTTGCGGCCCATACGGCCGTCGCATTGGAACCGGCGCCCCACCAGATACGCTCGCGCAGCCCTTCAGAATACGGCTCCAGGCGCAGCAGCCCCGGCGGATTCGGGAACATAGGCTGCGGATTGGGTTTGGCAAACCCTTCACCGCGCAGCACCTCAAGCAGCACCTCGGTATGACGGCGCGCCATGTCCGATTCGTTTTCCCCTTCCTGCGGGACATAGCCGAAATGGCGCCAGCCATCAATGACCTGCTCCGGCGAGCCGCGGCTGATGCCAAGCTGCAAACGACCGCCGGAAATCAGATCCGCCGCGCCCGCGTCTTCGGCCATGTACATCGGATTTTCATAGCGCATATCAATTACGCCGGTACCGATTTCGATGGTTTTCGTTTTTGCGCCAATGGCCGCCAGCAGAGGAAACGGCGAGCTCAGCTGTCGAGCGAAATGGTGCACGCGGAAATAGGCGCCGTCTGCCCCCAGCTCTTCAGCCGCCACGGCTAAATCAATGGACTGCAGCAGCGTGTCTGCCGCCGAGCGCGTGCCGGACTGCGGTGAAGGCGTCCAGTGACCAAAGGATAAAAACCCGATCTTTTTCATAACCATGTGTCCTGAGAATGCTTTGCGTCCTATACACTTTACGCATTACCCGGTAAGAATAAATACCGTTTATTTAACGGAATAATTCAAATAAATTGACTGAATTTTTTTCAGGTCCGTCAGGTAAAAAACGGCTGGTTATCGGTTTGATTTAACGTTACTACTCTATGTCAGGATTTTTACACCGGACAGAAAATGAAGAGACGCTATGTTGTTGCGGATGTTTTTACTGACACCCCGTTTCAGGGTAACCCTGTCGCCGTCGTACTCGATGCGGAGGGTATGAGCAAAGCACAAATGCAGCAGGTCGCCGTTGAATTTGGCTACAGCGAAACCACGTTCGTTCTGCCGCCAGACAATCCCTCCAGTACGGCACGCGTGCGAATTTTTACGCCCTCGCGCGAGATCCCCTTCGCCGGGCACCCGAATGTTGGAACTGCGTACGTGCTGGCCTATCACGCCGCGATGAATCATCAGCCCCTGCCTGAAACGCTGCACTTCGAGGAAATAGCCGGTCTGGTGCCAGTACGCCTGCTGCGTGACAACGATACCGTGACTGGCGCAGAACTCCTGGTGCCTGAGGCACTCTCCTGCCGCTCTGAAGTAAGCCCGGAAAGCGTGGCTGCCTGCTTATCCCTGAACGCAGAAGATATCCGTACCGCGGTACATATGCCTGTTGTCGCGTCGGTAGGTCTGCCCTTCCTGATAGCCGAGCTGACTTCTCGCGAGGCGCTTCGTCGGTGCGTGCCGAATTTACAGGGTTTTCGCGCAACGTTACCGCTGGATGGCGCGGTTTCCCTCTATGCCTATACCCTGGATACGGATCCCGATGAACCTCACGATGTGCAGGCCCGCATGTTTACTCCCCGCATGACAGAAGATCCTGCAACAGGTAGCGCGACCGCCGCTACAACGGCGCTGCTGGCGTTACACCGCAATAAAACGACGCTTAACCTTAACGTCAGTCAGGGCGTTGATATGGGGCGAGCAAGCGTGCTGTTCGCGGGTTACGATGCCTCGTCAGGAAAGGCGGTGGTTCGCGTAGGGGGAAAATGTGTGATTACGCTTGAAGGCGCATTTTCACTCTAACGGAGCAATGGCGTTTACCTTTACGGCACCCGATGGGCTATATTGACACACTATTTTTATCACAGGTAAAACCGGCAATGGCTTTGATCCCCAAAAACTACGCGCGGCTGGAAAGCGGCTATCGCGAAAAAGCATTAAAAATCTATCCCTGGGTCTGCGGACGCTGCTCGCGCGAGTTTGTCTATTCCAATCTGCGTGAACTCACGGTTCATCATATCGATCACGACCATACCAACAACCCGGAAGATGGCAGCAACTGGGAGCTGTTGTGCCTGTTTTGCCACGATCACGAACATTCGAAATACACCGAAGCGGATCAGTACGGCACCACCGTGGTCGCCGGGGAAGACGCGCAAAAAGACGTGGGCGTCGCTACGTTTAACCCGTTTGCCGATTTAAAAGCGATGATGGATAAGAAGAAATAATCTTTCACCGCCCATACCTGCCGTATGGGCGGCTCAGGAAAGGATAAAGGCCATGGACACCCTCCGCTGCTACTGGGATATGTTTTATACCGCCTACGGTTTACTTTTCACGAGAATACTTTGCCTCATACTTCTGGTCTGGCTGTGCCATGATTTTCTGCGCCGCCCAGGGAAAAAAGCTGCTGATGCCGCTGGCCCGATTGCAAAAGCCGATGCCCGGGAGCGATATCAATGGCGTTTTCAGCTGTGGTCATTGCGAACGGTACATCTCCTCTGCGTGCTCTCACTTTTCTGGATGCTTATTAAGGGACTCTTTGCCTGACCCTTTCCCTCGTTAAAATGTCCAGGTGATAGCGGCGGTTGCAGCTCCCTCATTGCGCCGCATCACGATCGGGCTGTTATTCGCACGATCGCCAAGCCAGGTATAGTCCGCGCTCAGCACCGTTCCCCAGTGGGCATCGAACTGATGGCTCCAGGTCAGGCTGGTGTCGACGCCATAGAATCCACCCGGCGCAGCATAGCGGCGATAGCCGGTGCGGCGGCTCTGCTGCTCGCTGACCCCATACCAGGTATTCAGATAACGGCTGTCGCCAAACAGGGCCGCAGACTGAAAGGCGACCGTGTCCTGATTATTTTGTACCGGGATTAGCGTAACGGAAGCCTGATAGCTTCCCCCCTGGCTGTCCGTTAACGGCAGCGTCGCTTTGCCTTCCATACTCAGCCATGGCGCGGCCTGCCAGCCGACGGCAAGGCCGGTATTCAGGGTGGCATCAATGTCCCCCATCCCTTTCAGATTGTTTGCGCCCTCACGCCAGCCAGAATTTTTATCAGCCCTTCCGAAGTCGTAGCCCAGCGTGTGTTCGAAATACCAGCCGCTGTCGTTTTGCAGGTCATATCCCACCCCTTTTTGCGCATCAATAAAGAAAGCGCCTTTACGACCCTGCAGCACCGGAACCACCTGCCACACCTGCTTGTCTGAGCCTGAGTAACGTGGGGCATACTGTCCCCCCAGCCCGACGGTTAAGGAATCGGACGCGGAGCCATCATCCGCCTGCGCGCCGGAACTCACGGCCATCAGAAGCGGGACGGACATATACAGGACTTTTTTTATCGCTATCATACTGCTCTCCATACGGACGCTGGCGCCTCCTGATACGGGGGCGGCCACACAATGTGGGCGCAGTATGATTTGGCTGAATCAATGAATCGTCGGGATAGTGTTAAGAAATGGTCAAGGTGAACGGATGTTGTCCAGAAGAGTGCTGATTATTGAAGATGACGCCGATGCGGCCGGCGTGCTCGAGGCCTATTTACGGCGGGAAAATTACGACGTGACCATTACCGGAGACGGTCATTCCGGACTGGATATGGCGCAGCGGTGGAAGCCCGACCTCATCCTGCTGGACGTGATGCTGCCGGGGCTTAACGGCACCGAGGTGCTGGCTGGCCTGCGTCGTAAAAGCGATGTGCCGGTGATCATGGTCACGGCCATGGGGGATACCCCGGACCGCATTGGTGCCCTGCGGTACGGTGCCGATGATTACGTTGTGAAGCCTTATCATCCGGGGGAAGTGGTGGCTCGGGTGCAGGCGGTGCTGCGGCGCAGCAGTAAAAAAGAGACGGATGAAGCGATCCTTCGTTGGCAAACGCTCGAGGTGGACGTTGCCGCCATTGTGGCGAGCGTGGATAACGGCGGCGACGCGCCCGTGATGCTCGATCTTACGCCAACGGAATTCTCGCTTCTGGCAACGCTGCTGCGTTCTCCGGCGCACCCGTTCTCCCGCCAGTATTTACTGGAGCACTGTTTGCCGGAAAGCGAGGCGCTGGAGCGCGTGGTGGACACCCATATTTATAACCTGCGTAAAAAACTCGAAGCGGCGGGGATCTCCGGCGTGCTGATCAACGTTCGCGGCGTGGGTTACAGGTTCAGACAGCCATGATTAGAAATCAGCACTCCTCTCTGTGGCGCTGGATTTGCGCGCGCATCCTGGCGCTGGCTATCGGCAGCGTGATCGTCATTGCCACCTGCATGTGGCTGCGCTATGCGGTTCAGAACTACTGGATAATGGGCAAAATGCCAGCGGCGGTCCGCCAGGAGTTTCTGACGCTCAGCCAGAACCCGCAGGCCAATCCGGCCCGCTTCCACTCGATTGTGGACACCTGGTGGGGCCTGAGCTATTCCACGCCGTCTATCGCCTCAGCCGACTGGGCCACGGTGGCCCTGCTGGTGCTGGTGATGATCCCGTTTATCGTGGTGATGGGGCTCAAACACGCCCGGCCGCTGGCGCTGCAGTTCAGCCGCCTTCGCGATGCGGCAAAGGATGTCGCCGACGGGGAGTTTGGCCGCCAGGCGGAACTTATCAAGGATGCGCCGGCTGAAATGGTCAGCTTTGCGACCGACTTTAACTCCATGACGGGACAGCTCGCCCGCTATGAAAAAGAGCTCCGCGCCTCGCACGTCGCTATGGCGCACGAGCTGCGCTCGCCCCTGACGGCCGCCATCGGGCGTCTGCAGGGCATGTTAGACGGCGTGTTTGACGCCAGCCCGGCGCAGCTCGGCATGGTGATGAAACAGCTCCAGCACCTCAACCGCCTCACCGATGAGCTTCACCTTCTCTCGCTCGCCGACGCGGGTAACCTCGTGCTGGAGGACCAGCCGTTTTGTCTGGATGAGCTGATTCAGGAGCGGGCTGCCTGGATCATGCCCCAGGCTGACGCGCATCATTTCCGGATAACGCTTCGCAACCCGCGCACCAGCCCCTTCAGAGGCGATGCGTTCCGTCTTGGACAGGTCGTTACCATCCTCATGGAAAATGCGCTACGTTACGGGCGCGATGGCGGCCACCTTGAGGTGGCGCTGCACTACGCCAGCGGGCATTACATCCTCGAATTTACCGATGACGGGCCGGGCGTGTCGCCCCAGTTCTTACCGGAAATGTTTAAACGCTTTAGCCGCGAGGAGCAGTCCCGCGCGCGGCATTCCGGCGGCAGCGGCCTCGGTTTATCCATCGCCCGGGCGATTTGCGAGGCGCATGGGGGTGAGATTAGCGCGTCATTACCGGAAACCGGCGGCCTCGCCGTGCGCATTTTATTGCCCTGGCACCCGTCCGGTAATGAAAATCTTCACTCTTGATAAAGCCTTGACAGAACATCGAATCTTTCTCGACGTAGCGCGCATTTAATAACGCCATTCCCTTTATGGAGCGGCGTTATGTCAGACGAATTTTTTCTCTCCCTCCGCCACTGCCTGCATCATTTGTACGGCGTGGCGCGCACCCTTTCCTGGCTGCATTTTCTTCCCCTGGCCCTGCTTGCGCTGGCGATTTTTCCGCTGACCGGCTGCGGTGATAAACACGAAAATAAGCCTGACCCTGCGCGAGCGGTACGCTACGTCGTCGTCGGGGCCGCCCAGACCCTTCCCGCGCTGGAAAGAACCGGTGAGATCCATGCCCGCGATGAAACGACCCTGAGCTTTCGGACCGGGGGCCGGATACTGACGCGCAGCGTTGATATTGGCGACCGGGTCACTGCCGGACAGCTGCTGGCCACGCTTGACAACACGACCGGGCAAAACCAGCTCGACAGCGCGGCGGCCGACTATGAAGGTGCCAAAGCCTCGGCGCAGGTCGCCGCGCTTAACGTCAGTCGAATGCAAAAGCTCATGCCAACGGGCGCGATAGCCCGCACGCAGCTCGACAGCGCCCGTGCGGACTGGCTTGTCGCCCGCGCGCGCTTAAAAAGCAGCGAGGCCGCGTGGCGAAATGCCCGCGAAAGCCTCGGCTGGACGCGCCTGATCGCGCCGCAGGCGGGCGTCATCACCGCCGTGAACGCTTCTGCGGGGCAGGTTGTCAGCGACGGTCAGTCCGTGCTGACGCTGGCAACGGGTGAAGCCCGCGACGTGGCGTTTGATATTGCCACTCCGGATGCGATCCCGCCTCTGGATAAGGCGGAGTTGCGGGTTTCCCTCCTCAGCGACCCGTCGGTGCAGGCGTCTGCCGCGCTGCGGGATATCACCCCGCAGGCCGATCCTCAGACCCGCACCTGGCGCGTCAGGGCCACCCTGCAAAACCCGCCGGCGGCCATGGCGCTGGGCGCCAGCGTAACCGTCACGTTGCCATCGTCTGCCCCGCGCGCCTACACCCTTCCCGCCTCGGCGCTGACCCGCATCGGCGACAAACCGGCCGTTTTTGTGATTACCCCGCAGTCGCGGGCGCAGCTGCGCGCGGTGGTGCCCGCGAGCTATACGGCCACCTCCGTCATGATTGCCTCCGGCCTTGAGCCGGGCGACAGGGTGATTACGGCGGGCGTGAGCACATTACGATCCGGCGAGCCGGTGGTTGCCGGAGAGGTTCAGCCATGAACACAGTACCGGAAGCCAAATTTAACCTCTCCGCCTGGGCGCTGAAGAACCAGCAGATGGTCAGCTTTTTCATGCTGCTGGTGATTGCGATGGGCGTGTTCTGCTATGAGAAGCTGCCGCGTAACGAAGATCCGGCTTTTACCATTAAAACGGCCGTCGTCTCCGCGCAGTGGCCGGGAGCCTCCGTGACGGATACCACCCGCCTGCTGACCGATACGCTTGAAAAAAAGCTGCAGGAAACGCCCTGGCTGGACTATCTCGAAAGTGAAACCCGGGCCGGACGCACCGTTATCCACGTCAACCTCCGTGACGATACGCCCCCGCAACGCGTGCCGGATATCTGGTATCAGGTTCGCAAAAAAATGCAGGACATCGCGCCGTCCCTGCCCGAAGGGGTGCAGGGCCCTGCCGTGGACGACGAGTTTGACGACACGTTCGGCACAATTTACGCCTTTATTCCCGAAGGTTTTACCCTGCGGGAGGTGCGGGATCGCGCAGAGACAATACGGCGCGAGCTGATGTCCCTGCCGGATATAGGCAAAACCACCCTGCTGGGCGAACAGCAGGAGCAGTGGGTTCTCGCCTTTTCTCCGGCGCGCCTGGCCGGGATGGGGCTCGATATTCAGGCGGTTGCCGACGCCCTCCGGGCGCAAAATGCCGTTGTCCCGGCAGGAACGATGCGTACCGAAAAAGAGAACATGGCGATCAAGGTCAGCGGAGCGCTCACGACCGAAGAGAGCTTACGCGCCGTCACGCTGCACGTGAACAATCGCTATATTCCGCTGACCGACATTGCCACCGTTACCCGGGAAATCGCCGAGCCACCGGCCCCGGCCTACCGGGTGAACGGCAAGCCGGCTATCGGGCTGGCGGTGTCGATGGCGCCAACGGGCAACATGCTGCGTTTCGGCGCTGCGCTGAATGCCAGAATGGCGGCCCTCAGCGCCGGGCTGCCGCACGGTATCGAGATGGTGAAAGTTGCCGATCAGTCAGCGGTGGTCAGTGACGCGGTAAGCGGGTTTATCCGGGTGCTTATCGAAGCCGTTGTTATCGTGCTGGCGGTTTCATTTGTCTCGCTGGGGTTACGGGCCGGACTGGTGGTGGCGACGGCCATTCCGCTGGTGCTCGCCATGACGTTTGCCGGCATGATGCTCGCCGGTATTGGCCTTCAGCGTATCTCGCTCGGGGCGCTGATCATTGCCCTGGGCCTGCTGGTGGATGACGCCATGATCGCCGTCGAAACGATGGTCTCCCGGCTGGAAGCGGGGGATTCCCGTCGGCACGCGGCCACCCATGCATTCAAAACGACGGCCTTCCCGATGCTCACCGGTACTCTGGTGATGATTGCCGGCTTTATTCCCGTTGGTTTTGCGGCCTCCAGCGCCGGTGAATACTGCTTTTCCCTGTTTGCGGTGGTGCTCATTGCCCTGCTCTGCTCCTGGGCTGTCGCGATCCTGTTTTCGCCGCTGACGGGCACGTGGCTGCTGCCGGAAAAAGTCAGACATCACGCGGCAGGCCCCGGCAGGATCGCGCGCGGGTACGGACGGCTTTTACGCCTGGCACTGCGCCACCGGCTCGCTACCGTGCTGATTGCGCTTGCCGCGCTGGGGCTGTCAGCGTACGGCACAACGTTTATGCAGGGCGAGTTTTTCCCCGCCTCGGACCGGCCTGAGCTGCTGGTCAGCCTGACGCTTCCGGCCAACGCGTCGCAGCCGGAAACGTTAAGAGAGGTGCAAAAGCTGGAAAAGGCGCTGGCAGGCAACGGCAACATCGATCGCTATTCGACGTACGTCGGGTCGGGAGCCATCCGTTTTTACCTGCCGATGGACGTGCTGCTGGAAAATGAAAATATCGCCCAGATGGTCGTGGTGGCTAAGGATCTTGAGGCGCGGGATCGTCTGCATGCTCAGCTCAACAGGATCCTGGCGACGCAGTTTAGCGACATCATCACGCGCGTGTCGCCCCTTGAGCTGGGGCCGCCCGTCGGCTGGCCCATCAAATACCGGGTGAGCGGGCCAGATTATCTGCAGGTTCGGGCGTTGTCGAACCGTCTCACGGGCGCGATTGGCCGGTCTCCGTTCTCACGCGACGTTAACCAGACGGCCGGAGAGCCGGAGAGGGTCATCACCCTCAAGGTGAATCAGACGGCGGCCAGAGCGGCGGGAGTATCGTCAGAAAGCCTCGCCCGCACGCTGAACACCGTCTGGTCCGGCAGCGTTGTCACGTCCATCAGGGATAACGACCGCCTTGTCGACGTGGTGCTGCGGGCCACGGACGATGCACGTCACAGCACCGCCACCCTCTCCTCGCTCACGATTCAGGGGAATGACGGTAAAAAAATTCCGCTCAGCGCCGTCGCGACGCCGGTCTGGGGCGTGGACGATCCGGTCGTCTGGCGTCGGCAGCGCGTGCCCTTCATCACGGTGCAAACGGATCTTGCCCCGGGGCTGAAGGCTGAAGCGGTATCCGCGGCGCTGCGTCCGGCGGTTGACAAGCTGCGCGCGAGCCTGCCCGCAGGTTACAGCATTGAAGAGGGCGGCGCGGTTGCCGAATCGGACAAGGGGAACAGCTCCGTCTTTACCGTTCTTCCGGTAACGCTGGTCCTCATGCTGTTGCTGCTGATGCTTCAGCTGCGGCGTTATTCCCGGATGCTGCTGGCCCTCCTGATGGCCCCGTTTGGCCTGCCGGGGATCGTGCTGGCTATGCTGCCCGGCGGCACGCCGATGGGGTTTGTCGCGCTGCTGGGCGTCATCGCTCTGGCGGGAATGATCGTGCGCAACGCGGTGATACTGATTAGCGAAGTTGACAGCAATCTTGCTCAGGGGATGGCAAACGATGCCGCGATTATGGCGGCCGCGGAGCACCGGGCCAGGCCCATCTGCCTGACCGCCTGCGCCGCCATTCTGGGCATGATCCCGATCTCTCATCAGGTCTTCTGGGGGCCAATGGCCTATGCGATTATCGGCGGGCTGCTGGTCGCGACGCTGGTGACGCTGACCGTATTACCCGCGTCGTTTAGCCTGCTGTTACAGTGGGGAGCTCAGCGCAACGCCACAGAAGACGGACTGCGCTGAGGCTCCACCGTTTCCCGGCAGATTACGCGGCGGTCAGCGCAAAACGGTCTTTCAGGACATGGCGGATTTCATCCTCCGCCAGTTTCCGCGTTTCTGTGCCGTTCGCCGTGATGGTTTTCAGCATATCGCCCAGCAAAATCTGGCGTCCCTCCGGGCTGTGTTGCACCACCACCCGCTTCTGCACAAAGATGGCATCCGGGTGCGTGGAGTTAAGGTAGTTGGCCGGAACGAAGTCAATCCATTCCTGAGGGGTGAGATCAAAGCCGTACTGCCGGGCCCATTCACCCTCAACCTTCGCCTCAAGCAGATACTCACCCTCCGCGCCGCGGCTTAGCCGAAACGTGTCGAAATCCTGCGTGATATCCACATCAAGCGTGTCCAGCGCCATCGGCGCACGAATGCCGTAGCTGCCGAACCCGAGGTCGCAAAGCCACTGTCGGCTATCTACCTCAGCGACGATCGCCATGTGGGTTTTCGGCCGCCGCGCGGGGTAGAACATCGGGCGCGCCGCCACGAAGCGGTAAGGGATCCCTAACGCCGCCAGCGCCATGGCAAAAAGCCCGTTTACCTCATAGCAGTAGCCGCCGCGCCCCTGCGTTAACACCTTATCGGCGATATCGTCTGGCGCCAGCGAGACAATTTTACCCGCCTGCACGTCCAGATTCTCAAAGGGAACGGAAAAGAGCTGATGGCGCATCAGCGCATGCAGGGTGGCCGTATCGGCACCCGCCGGTCCGGTGTAGTTTATGCGGTTGAAATAGGTGGAAATGTTGAAGTTATCGCTGTGCATAATGCCTCCTTGTCCTGAACATGCCGGACACTATAGATGGCGCGCATCAATGGCTGTATAGTCAGTTTTATCGAAAATTAGCCTGAACAGTTACCCATGTCTGCCCCGTCCCAGTCCGCTCCTCACTATCGCCGTATTGCGGATATGCTGCGTCTTACCATTACGTCCGGCGCGCTGCGCGCCGGTGACAGGATGATCTCCGCGCGCAAACTGGCCGAACGCGAGCGCGTTAGCCTTCCGACGGCGCTGGAGGCCCTTCGCTGCCTTGAGGCTGAAGGGCTGATCGTTGCGCGTCCACGTTCAGGCTATTACATCCGTCAGACCAGCCAGCCTCCGCGCGCGGAGCCCGCGCGTTCCTTGCCGGGCCCGGTCCCCGTCACCCTGTCCGCCGTGGCCCGGTCGCTGTTCAGCAGTGCAGAAGCCCGGCTGATCCCGCTGGGCGCCGCCCTGCCCGATCCCGCGTGGCTGCCGGGAGATGCCCTGCAGCGGGCGTTGCACTCTGCGGGCCGTCGTCTGGACGCGCATGGACAGAGCTACAGCCTGCCTCCGGGAAGGCGGGATTTGCGAAGCAAGATTGCCGCGCGCTCTGCCCAGTGGGGAGCCCGTTTCGGCGCGGACGATCTCATTATTACCGCAGGCGCGACGCAGGCGCTGCGCCTGGCCCTTCGGGCCGTGTGCCAGCCGGGCGATGTCGTGGCGATTGAGCAGCCCGCCTACTTTGGCACGCTCCTGCTGCTGGAGGATTTAGGCCTGAAGGCTTTAGCGATCCCCACCGACCCTGTGGAAGGCCTGCTGCTGGAACCGCTGGCGGACGCCATTCGCTGCCACCGCCCTGCGGCCGTTCTGGCCTCGCCCACCGTGCAAAACCCTTTGGGTGCCAGCATGCCCGTCGCGCGCAAGCAGGAACTGGTTGCCCTGCTTGAAGAGGCTGAAATTCCTTTAATTGAGGACGATGTTTACGGTGACCTGGTCGGCGAGGGGCAACGCCCTCCGGCCTGCAAGGCGTTCGACCAGAGCGGGAATGTGATTTACTGCAGCTCCCTGTCTAAAACGCTTGCACCCGGATGGCGAATCGGCTGGATCGCCGCCGGACGCTACTCCCCGCAGGTCTTACAGGCCCGCATGGCCGGAGAATGGGCTGGCGCCCCGCTGCTGGAAGCGGCGACGAGCGACGTTCTGGCGAGCGGCGACTACGATCGCCATCTGCGGCGGCTGAAGCGTCGGATCGCAGAGGGCGTTCGCGCCGTCGTGGCGCAGGTCAAGGCGAGCTTTCCGCCCGGTACGCGCGTTAACGTGCCCGCTGCCGGTTTCCTGCTGTGGGTTGAACTGCCTCAGCGGGTCAACGCGCTGGAGGTGCACCGTCGCGCGCTGGCGCTGGGTATTGGCGTCAGCCCTGGCCCCCTGTTTTCCCCTGCCGCGGAGTTAACGCACTTTCTGCGGCTGAACTGCGCAAACGAACCCACGCCCCGCCTGCTGAACGCCGTAGAACAGATTGGCGCGCTGTGTCACGAGCTGGCCGCTTTCACACCAGACTCTCCAGCCACTCGGTAAAGACCCGCACCTTGCGGGAGAGGTGGCGGTGTGGATAGAGCAGTGACAGCTTGCGGTCCGGCGAGCGATAGTCCGGCAGGACTTCAACCAGAAGACCGCGGTCAATGTAAGGCTGGAGAAAGAGATTCATCCCCTGCAATAACCTCAGCCCGGCCAGACCTGCCGCGATGTAAGCTTCGGAGTTATCCACGACAAGCTTACCGGGAAGGGTAATTTCCGCGATGCCTTCTGGCGTGGTAAACGTCCACGGATGAATTTGTCTGCTGCGGTTATTAATCCAGTTGATGGCCTGATGCTTGCGTAAATCATCCGGCGTTTCTGGCGTACCGTGTTTTGCCAGCCAGGCCGGGCTGGCACAGGTCGTGATTTTGATGTTCCCGATTTTACGCGCGATATACTCGCCGTCGTCCAGCTCTCCCACCCGCAGCACGCAGTCCAGGCCATCCCGCAGCATATCCCGACGGCGGTCAGAGCTGCTCAGAATGATGTCGATCTCAGGATGCTGACGATAAAAATCAGGCAGATTAGGTATCACCCGCTGCGTGGCAAAAGAGACCGGCATATCCACACGCAACTGACCGTGTATTGCCCGGTCCGTACCAAACGACTCCAGTAATTCGTCCGCCTGCGCCAGCAGGGGTTTACTCCGGCGATAAAACGCTTCCCCATCCGGGGTCAGGCTAATCCGACGCGTTGTGCGCTGCAGTAGCCGGGTGCCGCTGTGCTGCTCCAGAAGCTGTAACGCTTTGGTGACTGCCGGACGATGGATCTGCAGATTCTCCGCCGCCTGGCTAAGACTGCCTGACTCAACAATTTCAATAAAAATTCTAATAGATTCAAAGAGGTTTATTTGCATAAGGAATGCTTTTGCCGCGAGCAGAATAATATGATTGTTATTAATTTTATAACAGTGATGAATCTTTTTGGCTATTTTTCCTAACAATCCTCCGCCCTACACTCTTCCCCATTCAAACGTGAGGGAGAGTCTGCTATGAAAAATAACCGTATTTGTCAGATCCTGGGCATCGAAAAACCTGTTATTCAGGGGCCGTTATCCTGGCTCACCGATGCCCGCTTGGTCGCAGCGGTCAGCAATGCCGGAGGGCTCGGCGTGCTGGGGCCCAATGCCGGTTTAACCGCCGACACCGCGGTCTCCACGCCGGAAGAAACCGCCGAAAAAATGCGCGAAGAAATTCGTAAAACCAAACGGCTGACCGAGAAACCCTTTGGCGTGAACCTGATCCCCACGGCCGTTAATGACGTCTGGACTGGGCCTATTCTTCAGGTGGTGAAAGACGAAGGCGTCAGGGCCGTGGTGTATACGGGCTACGGGGAAGGCAGCATTATTCCCTCCCTGTTCAGCGAGTTAAAAGAGGCGGGTATCGCCATTATCTACCGCGACATCAACCCAACGCCTGAGAACACCCGCCTCGCAGAAGAAATGGGGGCTGACATTATCGTCGCCACCGGTTTTGATGAGGGCGGGACGTTACCCGCTACGGTGCTTGGCACCTTTTCCATCGTGCCGCTGATTGCCGATGCCGTGAAGCACATCCCGGTGATGGCCGCGGGCGGCATTACCGACAATCGCTCCGCCAGAGCGGCCCATGCATTGGGTGCGGAAGGCGTGTTTGCCGGGTCGGTCTTTATCAGCACGGAAGAAAGCCGCGTGCCGCAGGGGGTCAAAGAGAAAATCGTTGCCGCCAACGGTCTCGATTTGCTGCTTTTCCGCACCGTGCCCCATTACTACCGCGCTCTTCCCGGCAAGCTGGCGGAAAAACTGGCGGCGATGGATAAAGCTGGCGCAAGCAACGACGCGCTGGGCAAGGCGATGGGAGGATTACGGGGCCTGCGCCTGGGCATGCTGGAAGATAATACCGATGAAGGCTATATCGCGCTCGGCACGGGGATTGGGAACATCCGCAGCGTGAAAAGCGTGGCCGAGGTTGTGAATGCGTTAACGGTTGAGTAAGCACCCGGCGTCCTGGCCTGCCCCAGGACGCCCGGCTCATCAGGGAATAATCCGCGCGGCTCTCATCTGCGCGAACAGGCTGAAAAACATCTCATCGGTCGCCTGCATTTGCGTAAAGCCCGCCCTGCGCAGTTTGCTCCCGTCACCAAACATGTCGTAATTCCAGCCAAAGACAAAATCGGCAAAATGCCCGTCGCTCAGCTGCAAAATATCCGCTTCTGCCAGCCGTTCTTCGGCAAGCTCGCGCCATACGCCGCGATAGTCGTTAAACAGCTGATGAAATGACAGACTCACCGGCGGCGCAGAGTCCAGTTCAAACCAGCGTGCGATGCGCGGCCACAGCTCGCTCCAGCGCCAGATATCGCCATTGTTCACGTTGAAGGCCTGATTCTGTGCCGCAGGTGACGCGGCGGCCCACACCGTGGCCTCGGCCAGCAGCCCGGCGTCGGTATGGTCGACGATGCTGTGCCAGGCCTGTTCCGAACCGGGGAAGCGCAGCGGTAAACCCTGCGCCCTGCACAGGGAGGCGTACAGGGCGATGCTCAGCGCAAGGTTCATGGCATTGCCCGGTACCGGGCTCCCCACCACGCCCGGCCTGATGGCATTCCAGTGCCAGTTTTTCCCCCGCTGAAACTGGCTGAGCCACGCGAGCTGCGCGGCGTTAAATTCGGCACCCGGCACGCCGGGATCGCTTTCCCGCGCCGGGGTTTTAAACGGCCCCAGATGCGCACCATAGACTTTGTACCCCTGCATCAGGCTGACCGTCTGCAAAGGTGCCGTTTTTTCGAGGGTACTGACCAGATTGCGCAGCATGGTGACGTTCGGCTCAACCATGTCCGTCCAGTTCGCCGCGTTCGCCCAGGCGCTGTAAAAGATGTGGGTAACACCGTTCAGGGCGTGCAGCGCCCTTGCGGTGTCCTGCGCATCCAGTAAATCGACGTTCACCATGGGAATGCCGTCCGGATGGGTTACCTCGCGGCGACTGAGGCCGATCACTTCCCACTGATGGTGCAGGAGCGTGTTGACCAGCTGTCTGCCGACAATGCCGCTGGCCCCCGCGACCAGGGCGACGTTGTGTTGCTGCATCTTATTCATGGTGTTTCTCCGCAAAGGGTGACAGACGCAGTGTGATCTATTATTTTTTCTGGAGATACCCCCTGAAACCGATGGCACTTATAAGCAGAATCATTAAATGAATAACAAGCTCACCGCCATTTCTACCTTTCTACGCGTCGCTGAAGCGGGCTCGTTTTCGGCGGCCGCCCGTCAGACCGGGATTAAGCAGTCCGCCGTCAGTCAACAGATCGCGGCACTTGAGGATGAGCTTGGCGTGGTGCTGCTGCACCGTACGACGCGTACGATGAAGCTGACCGAACAGGGTGAACGTTACCGGCGTGATATGCAGCTTGTGCTGGACGCCATGGGGGAAGCGGAAAGGCGTTTACATCCTGCCGACCATCGCGTTCAGGGACGCGTCCATGTCCAGTTGCCGAGCGGCCTGGGGCAGATCGTTTTGCCGCATCTGCTGGCGCTGCAGCGCCTGCATCCCGAACTGCAGCTGATGCTTTCCCTGGATGACCGCCTTGCCGATCTGGTAACGGAGGGCGTGGATGTCGCGATACGGCTGAGCAGTGAGCCTCCGCAAGCGCACGCGGCTCGCGTGCTGGCGCGTATTGAAGCCGCGCTGTTTGCCGCTCCCGGTTTTCAGGCGGTACACGCCGTCAGCGAGCTGACCACGCTGCCACACGTACGGTTCAGCGGTGTTCCGCTGGATGCCCCTCTGCGCCTGATTTCCGACGAGGAAACGGTCGAGATCAACGTGAATACCGTTTTCCGTGCCAACACCAGCGACGCGCTGCTGCAGGCGCTGGAATCCGGCATGGGTATCGGCGGCATGCAGCGACCGCTCGTGGCCAGGGCGCTGCAGGCGGGCACGCTGGTACCGGTGCTGCCCGACTGGCGGTTACCCGATCGCTTCCTCTATGCCGTCTATCCTGACGCCCGCTTTATTCCGCAGCGCGTCAGAAAGGTCGTCAGCGTGATCGAGCAGTTACTGCCTGAAATAATAAAGAAAAATTGATTGTTTCCGCCGTAAATGACGTGCATTTTTTAACCGTCAGGAATAGAGTGTTTTTACCGTATCCTCCTCTTTCTGGAGCACTTATGCCGGATTACTGTTTTTTCCAAAAAGGCCCGAACCTCATTGCGATCGAGAGCGCAAACACCGATGCGGCCGCTCAGCTCATCGCTCAGGGGTTTGAAAAACAGTTTGAGGAGATTGGCGCCGCGGATGAAAAAGAGGCGCTTACTCGGCTTGCCGATATCCGTAAAAATAACGAGATCGATCGCCATAACTTTCTGGCCGGTGCGGGCCAAATGCCGTGGATTGGCGTGCTGACGGCTGCGGCAACCTGGTTGACGCAAAAGAAATAACGCAACGATCGTCTACCTCGCCACCGGCAAATCGGCGTACCGCGTCGTATAGGCCGGTGACAGCATCTCACGCTTCATCGCCCAGGATTTCTCAATACCCTGCCCGGCAAACCATATCTTCCCTTTGCCGGAATGATTCAGGCTGTCCATCATCTCCATCAGCGCCGCGCTGTTGGCGCGCAGGCGATTATCGTCAAACAAATTAAGCTGGGCGACGCCGCTGCTGAAAAAGTCCGCCAGCATGACCCCGGCTTTCATATAGCGATATCCGTCAAGCCATATACGCCCCAGCGCCTCCGTGGCGGCGCGGATGATATCGCGCGAGTCATTGGTAGGCGTCATCAGGGTGACAGAAGCCTGATTGCCGTAATAAATTTCGTTGTCCGCGTGCGGGCTGGTGCGCACAAACACGCTGATAAAGCGACAGTATTGATGCTCGCCGCGCAGTTTTTCCGCAGCGCGTTCCGCGTAGGCGCAAATGGCCTGGTGCATCTCCTCGTACTGCGTAATACGGTGTCCAAACGAACGGCTACAGATGATTTGCTGCTTGGTGGGGGTGAACTCCTCCAGATCAAGACAGGGCTCACCGCGCAGCTCGCGGGCCGTCCGCTCCAGTACCACGTTGAAATGTTTGCGAATGACCCAGGACGACGCTTCCGCCAGCTCCAGCGCCGTGGTGATCCCCATAGCATTGAGCTTTTTCGTGATGCGCCGCCCTACTCCCCACACCTCCTCTACCGGAACCTTTGCCAGCAGCTTACGCTGCCGCTCGCGGCCTGAGAGATCGACCACGCCGCCTGTGCTGGCCCAGCGTTTCGCCGCATAGTTGGCCAGCTTCGCCAGCGTTTTGGTCGGGGCAATACCGACGCCAACGGTTAGGCCCGTATTTTTAAAGACCTGCGTGCGCATCTGGTGACCGAACGCTTCCAGCGACAGGCAGTGGCTGACCCCTGAAACGTTCACGAACGCCTCATCGATGGAGTAAATCTCTATTGCCGGGGCGAGATCGGTCAGCGTTTGCATTACCCGACTGCTGAGATCGGCATACAGCGCATAGTTCGAGCTAAAGACGTAAACTTTTGACGGATATAGCTTTTCTTTGAATTTAAAATACGGCTCACCCATTTTTATGCCGAACTGCTTTGCCTCCCGCGACAGCGAAATGATGCAGCCGTCGTTATTGGACACCACCACGATGGGTTTCCCCTGCAGATCGGGGCGGAATACCCGCTCGCAGGAGGCGTAAAAGCTATTCACATCAACCAGCGCGAACATGTTTATGCGTTTTGAGGGTGTGGGTGACGACGCCGAAGATCTGCAGCTCCTCTTCGGACTGAAAGGTAATCGGCTGATAGCGGGCATTATGCGGCAGAAGTCTCAGAACCGGACGGGTCTGTAGCTCTTTCACCGTAAACTCACCGGCGACCGACGCCACGACGATATCCCCGTGTTCGGCATTTAACGAACGATCGACCACCAGCAGATCGCCGTCGCCGATCCCCGCCCCAATCATGGAGTCTCCACTCACCTTGATAAAATAGGTCGCACTGGGGTGTCTTACTGCCAGCCGGTTAAGATCGAGACGATCCTCCACATAATCCTGCGCCGGGCTGGGAAAACCACAGGCCACGCGTTCTAAAAACAAAGGTAATTCAATGGCTTGTTTTGGGTGATAAGAAAAGAGAGTGTCCATAATGCCTTTCTCGCCAGATACTGTATATAAATACAGTATTACGGATTATGGACAAGGATCAAGGTCATTTCCAAAGGCGAACCCAAACGCGTTGAAGTTTGAGCGGTTTTAATTTAGCAACGTTGCCCGCCGTTAACAGGCCTGACAGCACAAGTCATATAAAAGTCATCTAGATTATGACTTATAAAAAATAAAATCACTATTAAATAACTACACATTGACTTTTAATTCAGATAAAAGCATATTTTACCGAACGAATTAACAAGACTTACTGGAGAATATTTTCCATGCCAGCCCGTGACTATCCAGACAAGCGTGTTGCACGCGGTCTGGCAAAGGAGGCCGATCTCAGGATGTTGAGCGCCCGCATCGATTCCGTTCTGATGGAGTACATCAGAACCACCGCCTTTGAGACGCGTAAGAGCAAGCAGGAGATTGTGGCGGAAGCGTTAGCGCTTCACAGGCAGAAAAGTCAGACAGGAGCCTAAGCGCGCAAAGCCGGAAGCACCCTCCAGGCTTTGCGCGTGTCACTTTTAATCCCTCAGCGAATTCAGCGTTTCCAGTGCTTCAGGCGGCAAACGCAGCTCCCCCGCCGCGAGGTTTTGCCGCAGATGCGCTACGGAAGAGGTGCCTGGGATCAGCAGAATATTCGGGGAACGCTGCAGCAGCCATGCCAGCGCAACCTGCATTGGCGTTGCGCCCAGTGAATCCGCGACGGCCTTCAGCCCGGAAGATTGCAGTGGCGTAAAGCCTCCCAATGGGAAGAACGGCACATACGCGATCCCCTGCTGCGCCAGCAGATCCACCAGCGCGTCGTCACCCCGGTTCACAATGTTGTACATGTTCTGCACGCACACCACCGGAACCATTTTCTGGGCTTCCGCAACCTGGGTGGCCGTGACGTTGCTCAGGCCAATATGACGCACCAGACCCTGCTGCTGTAATTCGGCCAGGGTGGAGAGCGGTTCAGCAATTGACCCTTCCGCCGGCCCGTGCGCGCTAAACATGATTCTGAGATTCACCACGTCCAGCACGTCCAGCTGCAGATTACGCAGGTTGTCATGCACCGCCTGGGTCAGTTCCTGCGCGGAAAAGGCCGGCAGCCAGGCACCTTTGTCGTTGCGACGGGCGCCAATCTTGGTGACGAGCGTTAGATCGTCCCGATAAGGGTGAAGCGCCTCGCGGATCAGCTGGTTAGTGACATGAGGACCATAAAAATCACTGGTATCAATGTGGTTCACCCCCGCCGCCACCGCTTCGCGCAGCACGTCCAGCGCGGCCTGCTTATCCTTCGGTGGACCAAAGACGCCCGGCCCGGCGAGCTGCATCGCACCGTAGCCCAGTCGTTTTACCGTCCGCGTCCCGAGCGCGTACGTCCCGCTTTTATCAATGCTGCTCATGTTAACCTTCCTCATAAAAATGATCCGGATTTACAACAGGTTCCTCACCGGAGCCCTTAGTTAAGCGCGAGTTAAATTAAAGTTTAAATTCTATACGACGATAGTATTGGTGTACCTCTGCATCCTTTCTAACGGACGACCGCTATGCTGAAAAATTTGCACGTGATTACCGGTATTATCTTTGCCCTCACCATATTCTGTCTGTTGCAAGTTGTCACGGGAGGGTTGTTCTACTCTGCCGTCAGCAACGATCGCCATAACTTCCAGAATTCCGGCGTGCTCAATGCCCAGCAGGAAAGCCTGAGCGACAGCGTGAACACGCTGGTGAAAACGCGCGTCACCGTCACCCGCGTGGCGATCCGCTACCTGAAAAACCAGCGCGACCCGGCTTCCCTTGCGGCGATCAATAAACTGCTTGGCACCGCAGCCGACTCGCTGGCAAAAGCCGAAGCCTATAACAAAGAGTGGCAGAAGCTGCCGCAGGTTAACGGCCAGGAGGCGGCATTAACCGACGAGATGCAGAAGTCCTGGAACCAGATGCACGAAGTGATGCGCTTATCGATTGAGTATCTGCGTGCCGACAACTACCAGGCCTATGGCGATCTGGATGCCCAGCAGGCGCAGGACGAGATGGAAGCGGTCTATAACCGCTGGCGCGCCGAAAACAACACCCTGCTGAAGGCCGCAACCGAAGAGAACCAGAGCAGCTTCACGCAGATGCAGTGGACGCTGGCAACGATTCTGCTGGCCGTTATCGCGGTTCTGGTGGTCATTTGGCAGGGTTTACAGCACCTGCTGTTAAAACCCCTCCACTCCATTATGAACCATATTCGCGCCATTGCAGGGGGCGACCTGACGCAGGAGATCGCTATCTCCGGTCGCAATGAGATGGGCCAGCTGGCCGCGGGCCTGCATGAGATGCAGCAGTCGCTGGTGACCACCGTCAGCGCCGTACGGGGAAGTACGGATTCCATCTACACCGGCGCAGGCGAAATTGCCGCAGGAAGCAACGATCTTTCCGCCCGCACCGAGCAGCAGGCCGCCTCGCTCGAAGAGACCGCCGCCAGCATGGAAGAGCTGACCGCGACGGTTAAGCAGAACTCCGATAACGCCCGTCAGGCCACGCTGCTGGCGAAAAACGCCTCTGAAACGGCCGCGCGCGGCGGTCATGTCGTGGATAACGTGGTTCGCACCATGAACGAAATCGCCGACAGTTCGCAGCAAATTGCGCATATTACCGGCGTGATCGACAGCATCGCGTTCCAGACCAACATTCTGGCGCTTAACGCCGCGGTGGAAGCGGCACGCGCCGGGGAACAGGGCCGTGGTTTTGCGGTTGTTGCAGGTGAAGTCCGTACGCTGGCGAGCCGCAGCGCGCAGGCGGCGAAAGAGATCAAAGGGCTTATCGAGAACTCCGTCAGCCGGGTGAATACCGGTTCTGAGCAGGTCAGCGAGGCTGGCACCACCATGAAGGAAATTGTCGCCGCAGTCACCCGCGTGACCGATATCATGGGTGAGATTTCATCTGCCTCTGACGAGCAGAGCCGCGGTATTGAGCAGGTGAGCCTGGCCGTTTCGCAGATGGACAGCGTGACGCAGCAAAACGCCGCGCTGGTACAGGAGTCCGCCACGGCGGCTGCGGCACTGGAAGATCAGTCCGAGCAGCTGCGCCAGGCGGTAGCCGCGTTTCGTCTGAACGGCAAAGAAAAAGCGGTCGCCCCACGCCCCGCCAGTCTGAAAACGCCACAGCTGCTGCGCCCGGCAACGACAACCGCCTCCACCGACAGCAACTGGGAAACGTTCTGAGTCTCAGGCGGGCGAGAAGATCGCCCGCTAGCGGCTGCGCTTGGCGTGCCGCTCCCAGTTATCCCGTTTTGCCTCATCTGATTTTCGCAGTGAAACATAACATGCCCCGCTGCCGCCGTGATGCGGCAGCGCCACGCAGAAGGCCTGCACTTCCTCGAACTCGGTTAACCAGCGCGCCAGATAGCTGCGCACCACGTTGGGATGCGAGTTCTGCTCGCGCCCTTTCCCGTGAATGATAATCAGATTGCGTAACCCGTCGCGTCCGGCCTGGCGAATAAAAGAATAGAGCATCTGACGGCAGCGTTCGGCGGGCTGACGCAGGAGGTTTAAGCTGGCCTGGCGGGCATATTTCCCCGAGCGCAGCTTATCGATAACGCCCTGCTGTACCCCTTCACGCTGGAACGCCAGCGGTTCTTCCAGGGGAAGCATGTCAAGAAAATCCAGCGTCAGGAAGTTATCCAGCTGTTCGCTATCCACCTCCTCGCGCGTCCGCGTATTGCGGCTGGGCTGCCAGTGAATATCCGCGCAGCGCTTCAGGGGCTGGACATCTTCCATGGCGTCAAGAAAAAATGATTTGTCGTCAGGGTTCATGGACATCCTCCGGCTGCATCTGAGGACTGTACTATACCTGCGCCAGAGACCGGCCTCAATCACCGTTACGGGGCAATGCGCGGCAATAATATTAACCTGATGAATATATATAGTAATTATTAAATAGATTTAAATAAGACTTAACTAAAATTTCAGCAAAGGTAAAATACGTGATTTATGTTAAAATTTCGTGAAACCAATCACTCGCCAGCCTTTCATTTTTCGGGAAAGGTGTTATACCTAAATATACCTGCCTCATGGAAATAATACCCAGGATTGGCGAAAGGACGCACTGCTGTGTGTACTATAGGGTCTGTCTGATGTCGGGCAGATCCTGTTTTTTTAATCTGCATTTCACGCGACGATTATTTTTCTCGCTTCCCTTCTGAACTGCGTAATTAATGACTCAGCAAGGGGCGTCTGACGTGAATCACGGCGCTGAATTAAATAATATGTTGCTTTAGGAAGCGATTCGATAACCGGCAGCATGACCAGACGGTGCGCCAGCAGCGGGTCACAGCCCAGCTCCTGCGGCAATATGCTTAAAAAATCACTTTGCGCGACCAGGCTAATACAGGAAGAAAATGTTTCGCAAACCACACCAATTCGCGGTATTTGCGAACGATCGCTAAATACCTCTTCTAATTGCTTATAATAACTTCCCCGCGGCGTCGGCATTGTCCAGTTATAATGCAGGAGTTCATTAATTGACGTTACCCCCATTGCCGGATGCCCCTCCCGACAAAATACCGCAAACGGTTTTTCGAAGAGCTTTTCAAACGTAAATTCCTGGTCGTAAGGCCCCTGATAATAGGTGTTGATGGTGAAGTCCAGTTCGCCCTGGCGTAATTCATTGATCATCGACACCAGCTGCCCTTCCATAATCCTCACCTTGACCTGCGGATGCTGCGCATGAAAGCGGGTGATAACGGCGGGCATCAGCGTGCGTGAAACGCTGGCCCCCATCCCGATGTTGATCTGCCCGGCCAGCTCCCCCTGCCGCTGACGGATATCATCCTGCGCCGCGCGCAGCTCTTCCAGAATCAACCTGGCGCGCTGGTAAAAGCCCTCACCGCATTCGGTCAACGCGACGCCCTTACTCCTGCGCACGAAAAGCTGCGCCGCCATGCCCTCCTCCAGCTCTTTGATGGATTTGGTCAGCGCCGGCTGGGAAAGATTCAGCGTCCTGCTGGCACCGCGAATGCTGCCCTGACGCGCAACCTCAACAAACGCCCGGATTTGATGAAATTTAATCTGGAATGTCATAGCCCGACCGATAACCGTTGTTTATCAGAGTAAAGAAACTGTCATCTACTTTAATGGAAAGGGATGTGCGAGGGTAATTCCTGAACGGTTAAAACTGTGAAAAATCGGTTAGTGATAAGTAAAAACTATCACAGCGTGAAGCAGTTCACATATTTTAATGATGACAGGAACAGATATGGACACACTGGCGCAGTACATCCAGACACTATCCCCGCAGCTGAGCGCATGGCGTCGCGATTTTCACCATTTCGCGGAATCCGGCTGGGTAGAGTTTCGAACGGCCGCGAAAGTCGCGGAAATCCTCGACTCGCTGGGCTACGAACTGGCGATGGGCCGCGACGTCGTCGATGCCGAAAGCCGGATGGGGCTGCCCGATGCCGCTACCCTGGCGCAGGAGTTTGCCCGCGCGCGGGCGCAGGGCGCGCCTGAGAAATGGCTGGCGCCGTTTGAAGGCGGGTTTACCGGCATGGTGGCGACCCTCAATACCGGCCGCCCTGGACCGACCCTGGCGTTTCGCGTCGACATGGATGCCCTTGACTTAAGCGAAGCGCTGGATGAAAGCCATCGCCCGTTCCGCGACGGGTTTGCCTCCTGCAACGCGGGCATGATGCACGCCTGCGCGCACGACGGCCACACCGCTATTGGTCTGGGGCTGGCGCAGGTGCTTAAGCAGAATGACGCACAGCTCAACGGCACCATCAAGCTGATCTTCCAGCCAGCCGAAGAAGGCACTCGCGGGGCGCGCGCCATGGTTGCCGCCGGGGCGCTGGACGACGTGGACTATTTTACGGCCATCCATATTGGTACCGGCGTCCCTGCCGGAACGGTGATTTGCGGCAGCGATAACTTTATGGCCACCACCAAGTTCGACGTGAACTTTACCGGCGTTGCCGCACACGCGGGCGGTAAGCCGGAGGACGGACGTAACGCCCTGCTCGCCGCCGCGCAGGCCGCCCTCGCCCTGCACAGCATCGCCCCGCACAGCGACGGCGCCTCCCGGGTGAACGTCGGGGTGATGCAGGCGGGCAGCGGACGCAACGTAGTGCCCGCCAATGCCCTGATAAAGGTTGAAACCCGCGGTGAAAGCGAAGCGATTAATCAGTACGTCTTTGAGCGCGCGCAGGCGGTCATTACCGGCGCAGCGGCGCTCTACGGCGTGCGCGCCGAAATGCGCCTGATGGGTGCCGCGACGTCCAGCGCGCCGACACCGGCGTGGGTGGATTACCTGCGCGAACAGGCGAGCCAGGTTTCCGGGGTTATTCACGCCATCGACAAGGTGAAAGCGCCAGCGGGTTCCGAAGACGCCACGCTGATGATGGCCCGCGTGCAGCAGAACGGCGGCATGGCGTCCTATATGGTGTTCGGCACGGATTTGAGCGCCGGACATCACAACGAAAAATTCGACTTCGATGAGCAGGTCATGGCCATTGCCATTGAAACGCTGGCGCGAACTGCGCTCAATTTCCCGTGGACGCGAGGTGTGTAATGCAGGAGAACTACGCTTTTATTGCCGATGCGATCGACATGCGATGTCGGACGTTAACCGATATTGCCGATGCGATCTGGGATCGTCCTGAAACCCGCTTTGAAGAGTTCTGGTCCGCCGAGCGGCTCGCCAGCGAGCTTGAGGCCGAGGGCTTCACGCTGACGCGCGAGGCCGGCGGTATTCCAAATGCCTTTATCGCCAGCTTCGGCAGCGGGAAACCGGTCATCGCCCTGCTGGGCGAATACGACGCGCTGGCCGGGCTAAGCCAGCAGGCGCACTGCGCGACGGCGCAATCCGACACGCCGGGAGCCAACGGCCACGGCTGCGGGCATAACCTCTTAGGCACCGCGGCGCTTGCGGGCGCGGTGGCGGTGAAAAGCTGGCTGGAGCAGCACGGCGGCAGCGGAACGGTGCGTTTTTATGGCTGTCCCGGCGAGGAAGGTGGCTCCGGGAAAACCTTTATGGTGCGCGAAGGCCTGTTTGATGACGTCGATGCCGCCGTCACCTGGCACCCGGAAGCCTTCGCCGGGATGTTTAACGTCAGCACGCTGGCGAATATTCAGGCCGCCTGGCGTTTTCACGGCGTGGCGGCACACGCGGCCAACTCCCCCCATCTGGGACGCAGCGCGCTCGACGCCGTGACGCTGATGACCACCGGCACCAACTTCCTTAACGAACACATCATTGAGAAAGCGCGCGTCCATTACGCCATCACCGACACCGGCGGGATTTCGCCCAACGTGGTGCAGGCGCAGGCTGAGGTGCTGTACCTGATCCGCGCCCCGGAGATGGCCGATGCGCAGCAGATCTACGAACGCATCGAGAAAATCGCCCAGGGCGCAGCGATGATGACCGAAACCACCGTCGAGTGCCGCTTTGATAAAGCCTGCTCCAGCTACCTGCCGAACCGCACGCTTGAAGCGGCGATGTATCGCGCGTTGCAGCACTACGGCACGCCGCTCTGGACGGAGGAAGAACGCGCCTTTGCCCGCGAGATCCGCGCCACCCTGACGCCCAACGATCTGCAAAACAGCCTGAAAAATATTGCCGCGACGGGCGGTGACGCGGGTAAAGCCTTTGCCCGGCGTCATCAGGAGACGCAGCTGGTGGATGAAGTCGCGCCCTATGCCATCACCGACAATGTGCTGGCGGGTTCAACCGACGTGGGCGACGTCAGCTGGAAAATGCCGGTCGCCCAGTGCTTCAGCCCCTGCTTTACCGTCGGCACGCCGCTGCACACCTGGCAACTGGTAGCGCAGGGGCGTACCTCCATTGCCCACAAAGGCATGCTGCTGGCCGGAAAAGTGATGGGCGCAACCGCGCTCAATCTGCTGCAGGACGCGGCGCTGCTGAAAAAATGCCGTGAAGAGTTCGAACAACAAATACAAGAAAAACCGTACGTGTGTCCGATCCCACAGGGCGTGACACCGTCACCTTTAAAATAAAAAAACACAACACAACAACACAACACTCCCGAGGAACGCCCATGAGTATGTCATCCATACCTTCGCATTCCCCATCCGGTAAGCTCTATGGCTGGGTTGAAAGGATCGGCAATAAAGTGCCGCACCCTTTCCTGCTGTTTATCTATCTGATTGTGATTTTAATGGTCGCCACCGCCGTGCTCTCCGCCTTTGACGTGAGCGTGCGCAGCCCGGCCGACGGCAGCCTGGTGGCGGTGAAAAACCTGCTCAGCGTTGACGGGCTGCACTGGTTTTTACCCAACGTCATCAAAAACTTCAGCGGCTTCGCCCCGCTGGGCGCCATTCTGGCGCTGGTGCTGGGCGCCGGACTGGCTGAACGCGTGGGCTTGCTGCCCGCATTAATGGTGAAGATGGCTTCTCACGTCAGCGCGCGTTACGCCAGCTATATGGTGCTGTTTATCGCCTTCTTCAGCCATATCTCCTCAGACGCCGCGCTGGTGATCATGCCGCCGATGGGCGCGCTGATTTTCCTCGCCGTCGGGCGTCATCCCGTGGCGGGCCTGCTGTCGGCGATTGCGGGCGTGGGCTGCGGATTTACCGCTAACCTGCTGATCGTCACCACCGACGTGCTGCTCTCTGGCATCAGCACGGAGGCGGCGAAGACCATTGATACGGCAATGCACGTCAGCGTGATCGACAACTGGTACTTTATGGCGAGCTCAGTGATTGTCCTGACGATTGTCGGCGGGCTGATTACCGATAAAATCATCGAGCCGCGGCTGGGTAAATGGGAAGGCCGTAGCGATGAAAAGCTGGAAACCCTGAGCAAGGAGCAGCGCTTCGGCCTGCGCGTGGCGGGCGTTGTCTCGCTGGCCTTTATCGCGCTGGTGGCGCTGATGGTGGTGCCGGAAAACGGCATCTTGCGCGATCCGGTTAAACATACCGTCCTGCCGTCGCCGTTTATTCAGGGCATCGTGCCGCTGATTATCCTCTTCTTCTTTGTCGTTTCGCTCGCCTACGGTATCGCGACCGGTAAGATCCGCCGTCAGGGCGATCTGCCGCAGCTGATGATCGAGCCGATGAAAGAGATGGCGGGATTTATCGTGATGGTGTTCCCGCTGGCGCAGTTTGTGGCGATGTTTAACTGGAGCAACATGGGCAAGTTTATGGCCGTGGGCCTGACCGACGCGCTGGAGGCTGCCGGGCTAAGCGGCGTACCGGCGTTTGTCGGCCTGGCGCTGCTGTCATCCCTGCTGTGCATGTTTATCGCCAGCGGCTCCGCCATCTGGTCGATTCTGGCCCCGATCTTCGTACCGATGTTTATGATGCTGGGTTTTCATCCTGCGTTTGCCCAGATCCTGTTCCGCATCGCGGACTCCTCGGTGATTCCGCTGGCGCCGGTTTCGCCGTTTGTTCCGCTGTTTTTAGGCTTCCTGCAGCGCTATAAACCCGAGGCCAAACTGGGTACCTACTATTCGCTGGTTTTACCCTACCCGCTTATCTTTTTAGGGGTATGGCTGGTGATGCTGGTGGCATGGTATCTTGTCGGCCTGCCGATTGGGCCGGGGATTTACCCGAGGCTGAACTAAAGGAATGAGGATGCTGAGATTACTCGAAGATAAGATTGCGACGCCGCTCGGGCCGCTATGGGTGATCGCGGACGAGCAGTTCTGCCTGCGCGCCGTCGAATGGGAAGAGCACAGCGACCGGATGGAAGAACTGCTCAATGTTCACTACCGCTCGCAGGGGTATGAACGTATCCGCGCCACCAACCCGGGCGGGCTGAGCGACAAGCTTGCGGCCTACTTCGAAGGCGATCTCAGCATCATTGATACTCTGCCAACCGCCACGGCAGGCACCCCTTTTCAGCGCGAAGTGTGGCAGGCGCTGCGGTCCATTCCCTGCGGGCAGGTGATGCATTACGGCCAGCTCGCGGAACAGCTAGGCCGCGCAGGCGCCGCACGCGCGGTGGGTGCCGCCAACGGCTCTAACCCGGTCAGCATCGTGGTGCCGTGCCATCGCGTCATTGGCCGCAACGGTACCATGACAGGCTATGCCGGCGGCGTGCAGCGAAAAGAGTGGTTGCTGCGTCACGAAGGGTATCTCCTGCTCTAGCTCCCAGGCTTTTTGTGCTTAATTTTCTACCGGTTAGGCTAAAAATCCATAATCAAGCTGTGGAATTTCAAGAAGATGGCGGCACGTTGCCGTCTCTTGTCCTTATTGAGGGTTTGTCAGGCTTACGTACTTACCAAAAAGATGTTAAAATTGACCAATATCAATTAAGGCTTGAGCAAACCTATGATCCCGGAAAAGCGAATTATACGACGCATTCAGTCTGGCGGTTGTGCTATCCATTGCCAGGATTGCAGCATCAGCCAGCTCTGTATCCCGTTTACCCTGAATGAGCATGAACTCGATCAGCTTGATAATATCATCGAGCGCAAAAAGCCTATTCAGAAAGGGCAGACGCTGTTTAAAGCGGGAGACGAACTGAAATCGCTCTATGCTATCCGTTCTGGCACCATCAAGAGCTACACCATCACCGAACAGGGTGATGAGCAGATCACCGGCTTCCATCTGGCGGGCGACCTGGTGGGCTTTGATGCCATCGGCACGGGCCATCATCCGAGCTTTGCTCAGGCACTCGAAACCTCAATGGTTTGCGAAATCCCGTTTGAAACCCTGGACGATCTGTCCGGTAAGATGCCTAACCTGCGTCAGCAGATGATGCGTCTGATGAGCGGTGAGATCAAAGGCGATCAGGACATGATTCTGCTGCTTTCTAAAAAGAACGCAGAAGAGCGCCTGGCCGCGTTTATCTACAACCTCTCCCGCCGCTTCGCCGAGCGTGGCTTCTCGCCGCGTGAATTCCGTCTGACGATGACGCGTGGCGATATCGGCAACTACCTGGGTCTGACCGTGGAAACCATCAGCCGTCTGCTGGGCCGTTTCCAGAAAAGCGGGATGCTGGCCGTTAAAGGTAAATACATCACTATCGAAAACGGTGAAGCGCTTGCCGTTCTTGCCGGGCACGCCCGCAACGTGGCGTAACTCTCCGCATGTTGATGACCAGACCATAAATTCTTGTGATTTATTGGTCTGGTATAATCACTTCCGTTTCAAGAAATTTTCACCGTAGCACGTCCCCACACAGCGCCCGAAAGGTTCTCGTTGAGGTTATGAATTGAGAGAAAGTTTGTTTTTCGTTTCAGTCGTGATTGCCTCTGTGACCTTTATCTTCATCTGGATCATGCTTGTCGGTCCGATGAAGGGGGAAGAAAAAACCTACGTCCAGGATTCCACGACCTTTGCGATAGCGGTGATGGTGCTGTTGTTTATTGCGTTTATCGCGGTGACGACGACGGTACTTTTCCTCTGATAAATTTTCATGAATTATTGATCTGGCAAAACCTCCCCTCTGTTTCATTCAGGATATATAGGTTACTCTTTTAATTACAGACTGTGGTGACAGTAGTAAGGAGACCTGTATGGCCAAGTATCAAAACATGCTGGTAGCTATCGATCCGAATCAGGACGATCAGCCGGCATTACGACGTGCTGTGTATTTACATCAACGGATTGGTGGCAAAATCAAAGCGTTTTTGCCGATCTATGACTTCTCGTATGAGATGACCACCCTTCTGTCGCCTGACGAGCGCACCGCTATGCGTCAGGGCGTCATCAGCCAGCGTACCGCGTGGATCCGTGAACAGGCGAAGTATTACCTGGAAGCGGGCGTGCCCATTGATATTAAAGTGGTCTGGCATAACCGACCTTTCGAAGCCATCATCCAGGAAATTGTCGCCGGTGGGCACGACCTGCTGCTGAAGATGGCGCACCAGCACGACAAGCTGGAATCCGTGATCTTCACTCCGACCGACTGGCACTTGCTGCGCAAATGCCCTTGCCCGGTCTGGATGGTGAAAGACCAGCCGTGGCCTGAAGGCGGGAAAGCCGTTGTGGCGGTAAACCTCGCGAGCGAAGAGGATTACCACAATTCGCTGAACGAGAAGCTGGTGAAGGAGACCATCCAGCTTGCTGACCAGGTGAATCATACCGAAGTGCATCTGGTGGGCGCCTATCCGGTCACCCCGATTAACATTGCCATTGAGCTGCCTGAATTTGACCCGAGCGTGTACAACGACGCGATCCGCGGTCAGCATCTGCTGGCCATGAAAGCGCTGCGCCAGAAATTCAGCATCGATGAGAAAATGACTCACGTGGAAAAAGGGCTGCCTGAAGAGGTGATTCCGGACCTGGCGGAACACCTGCAGGCGGGGATTGTGGTGCTGGGCACCATTGGCCGAACCGGTATTTCTGCCGCCTTCCTCGGCAATACCGCCGAACAGGTGATCGACCATCTGCGCTGCGACCTGCTGGTCATTAAGCCGGATGAGTATCAGACGCCGGTTGAGCTGGACGATCCGGAAGACGATTAACGCCTGACGCCCGGCGGCGCAGGCTTGCCGGCCCTACAAAACCGTAGGCCGGGTAAGCGTCAGCGCCACCCGGCAATAAAAAAACCGCCGAATTCGGCGGTTTTTTCGTTTCAACGCAACTTACAGTGATTTCAGAATCGCATCCACGCTGGCTTTAGCATCGCCGAACAGCATGTGGGTGTTCTCTTTGAAGAACAGCGGGTTCTGAACCCCGGCATAGCCGGTATTCATGGAGCGTTTGAAGACGATCACGTTCTGCGCCTTCCACACTTCCAGAACAGGCATACCGGCGATTGGGCTACCCGGGTCGTCCTGTGCAGCAGGGTTAACGGTGTCGTTAGCACCAATGACCAGCACGGTGTCGGTGTCGGCGAAATCATCATTGATCTCATCCATTTCCAGCACGATGTCGTAAGGCACTTTCGCTTCCGCCAGCAGCACGTTCATATGGCCAGGCAGACGCCCTGCCACCGGGTGAATACCAAAGCGAACCTTGATGCCCCGCGCGCGCAGCTTCTCGGTGATTTCCGCAACCGGATACTGCGCCTGCGCCACCGCCATGCCGTAGCCCGGAGTGATGATCACGGAGTGCGAGTTTTTCAGCATGTCTGCGGTATCTTCCGCAGAAATTTCACGGTGCTCCCCCACTTCTTCATCCGCACTGGAAGAAGAACCATCGGTCCCGAAACCACCGGCGATGACGCTGATGAACGAGCGGTTCATCGCCTTACACATGATGTAAGACAGGATCGCACCGGAAGAACCCACCAGCGCACCGGTGACGATCAGCAGGTCGTTGCTCAGCATAAAGCCTGCCGCCGCTGCCGCCCAACCGGAGTAGGAGTTCAGCATCGAGACAACCACCGGCATATCCGCACCGCCGATGGACGCCACAAGGTGCCAGCCGAACGCCAGCGCGATGATGGTCATTACCAGCAACGCCAGTACCTGCAGGCCGACGCTTTCGGTACGCACGAAGACCACCAGCAGTACAAACGACACCACCAGCGCCGCCAGATTCAGCTTATGACGGTTTGGCAGCATCAGCGGTTTAGAGGAGATCTTCCCGCGCAGCTTGCCGAACGCCACAATAGAGCCGGTGAAGGTCACCGCACCGATGAAGATACCGAGGAACACTTCCGTCAGGTGGATGTTCACCAGAATCGGTTCCAGGCCCGGTTCGTGATACAGGTAGCTGTTGAAGCCCACCAGCACCGCCGCCAGACCCACGAAGCTGTGCAGAATGGCAACCAGCTCCGGCATCTCGGTCATTTCAACGCGTTTTGCCAGGCGAATACCAATCGCGCCGCCGATGATCATCGCTACCAGGATCCACGCCACGTTGCCGGTATCCGGCCCGAAGATGGTGGCAATCAGCGCAATCGCCATCCCGGCGATACCAAAGTTATTCCCCTGCTGAGACGTTTCGTGTTTGGAAAGCCCCGCCAGACTGAAAATAAACAGGATTGCAGCAACAATGTATGCAGCTGTCACTAATCCTCCAGACATATGCTACCCCTTAGCCTTTACGAAACATTTTCAGCATGCGCTGAGTCACGGTGAAACCACCGAAAATATTGATACTGGCGATCAGCACCGCGATAAAGCTCAGGAAGCTGATCCAGCCGCCGTGACCAATCTGCAGTAACGCCCCCACCACGATGATCCCGGAGATGGCGTTGGTTACCGACATCAGCGGCGTATGCAGCGCATGGGAGACGTTCCACACCACGTAGTAGCCCACGACGCAGGAGAGCGCGAAGACGGTAAAGTGGCCGAGAAACTCTTTTGGCGCAACGTCAGCCAGCCAGCCGAACAGAATAATCACCAGCGCCATGATCGCGTATTTGCGCCATGGAGAAGCGGGTTTGGCGGGTTCTTTTGGCTCAGGTGCCGCTTTCGTTGCCGCCTGAGGCTGAGCAGAAACCTGAATAGGCGGCGCAGGCCAGGTAATTTCACCTTCACGGACCACCGTGACGCCGCGCACCACCACATCGTCGAAATCAACCGTGACGTTGCCGTCTTTCTCTTTGCAAAGCAGCTTCAGCAGGTTAACGAGGTTAGTGCCGTAGAGCTGAGAAGACTGCGTTGGCAGACGGCCCGGCAGATCGGTATAGCCGATCACCTTCACGCCGTTAGCGGTCGTGGTTACCTGATTTGGAACGGTATATTCACAGTTACCGCCGTTTTGGGCGGCCAGGTCGACAATCACGCTGCCCGGCTTCATGGAGTCAACCATCTCACGGGTGATCAGCTTCGGCGCCGGTTTACCCGGGATAAGCGCAGTGGTGACAATAATGTCGACATCTTTCGCCTGAGCGGCGAAGAGTTCCATTTCGGCTTTGATAAAGGCTTCGGACATTACCTTCGCGTAACCATCGCCGCTGCCTGCTTCTTCCTTGAAGTCCAGTTCAAGGAATTCGGCGCCCATACTCTGGACCTGTTCTTTTACTTCAGGACGGGTGTCAAAGGCGCGTACGATAGCGCCCAGGCTGTTTGCCGCACCGATTGCGGCAAGGCCCGCCACGCCTGCGCCAATCACCATCACTTTCGCCGGAGGGACTTTACCCGCGGCGGTGATTTGACCGGTAAAGAAGCGACCAAACTCGTGGGCTGCTTCAACAATGGCGCGGTAGCCGGCAATGTTTGCCATGGAGCTTAAGGCATCCAGCGACTGCGCGCGCGAAATGCGCGGCACGGAGTCCATTGCCATCACGGTCACGCCGCGGGCCGCCAGCTTCTCCATCAGCTCCGGGTTTTGCGCAGGCCAGATGAAGCTCACCAGGGTCGTTCCCGGATTCAGCAGCGCAATCTCACTCTCTTCCGGTGCGTTGACCTTCAGAATCACCGGCGACTGCCAGACGTCAGCACCGTCGACCACTTCCGCGCCAGCCTGGATAAAGGCCTCGTCATCGAAACTCGCCAGTTTGCCCGCGCCGCTTTCAACCGCGACCGTAAAACCCAGTTTAAGCAGTTGCTCCACCGTTTTCGGTGTTGCCGCTACGCGGGTCTCATTGGCTAACCGTTCTTTTGGTACCCCAATACGCATAGTTTTCCCTTCCATCGGTTTTTGATGATGGTTTATCGATAAATGCCCGCGGTTTGTATCAATTTTCGCCATCGCGCGAGCGACGAGAGATGATTAACCCCGGAAAATAAAACAGTAACAAACTGTCTATAACCTACTGAAAATAGCGCCCGTGATCTACCGCCAGAAAACACTATTTCTTACTTTATCTGTGAAAAATAAGCGATCGGCGTCACTGACAGTGATATTTACCTTAAATTAACTGCCAGAACCGATAAATCGCGCAAGCGAAGCGGTAAAAACATGATATAGCGCCATAAGAGAACAACTTGTTAACATTAAATTAACTTGTAAAAGTCATATGCTTTATCAGTTTTACTTGTCAAACGCGTGTTTTTTCAACATATCACTAAATGTTATCGAATTCGGTGATTCAGTAAGCACAGGCAGTGAAAAATGGCGCAGACAGCGACGGGTTTTAAATGCAATAATCGGGACCGTCTCAAATTAACAACAATACCAGTACATGGTTTGCGCAAGGCGAAGGATCATTTTTATGAAGCTTAAGAACACACTCCTGGCGTCCGCACTTCTTTCCGCGACCGCCCTGTCTGCGAATGCCGCAACAGAGTTAACGCCGGAGCAAGCGGCAGCGTTAAAACCTTTTGACCATACGGTCATTGTGGGTCGTTATAATTCTATTGGCGACGCTGTCGCCGCTGCATCAAAAGCCGCTGACAAAAACGGGGCGGCCTCGTTTTATGTCGTTGACCAGTCCGATTACGGCAACAGCGGTAACCTGCGCGTAACTATCGCGCTGTTCAAAGACAATGCGCCAAAAGCTGACGCACCGAAAAACCGCGTGATCAACGGTGTTGTTGAACTGCCGAAAGATCAGGCGATTGAGCTGGAACCTTACGACACCGTCACCGTTCAGGGCTTCTATCGCAGCCAGCCTGAAGTGAACGATGCCATCACCAAAGCCGCGAAAGAGAAAGGGGCCTACTCTTTCTTCATCGTGCGTCAGGTCGATGCTAACCAGGGTGGCAACCAGCGTATTACCGCGTTCATCTATAAAAAAGATGCGAAAAAACGTGTTCTGCAGAGCCCGGATGCCATCCCGGCAAATTCAGAAGCAGGTCGCGCGGCGATAGCGAAAGGCGGCGAAGCAGCGAAGAAAGTTGAAATTCCAGGCGTAGCAACGACGGCTGCCCCAAGCGCTGAAGTGGGACGTTTCTTCGAAACGCAGTCCACGAAAGGTGGCCGTTACTCCGTTACGCTGCCTGACGGTACCAAAATTGAAGAGCTGAACAACGCCACTGCAGCGCAGATGGTGCCGTTCGACAGCATCAAGTTTACCGGCAACTACGGCAACATGACGGAAGTCTCTTACCAGGTCGCGAAGCGTGCGGCGAAGAAAGGGGCGAAGTACTACCACATCACCCGCCAGTGGCAGGAACGTGGTAACAACGTGACCATCAGCGCCGATCTGTACAAGTAACAAAATCGTTGACGAAAGGCGGCGCAATGCCGCCTTTTTTTGTTACTTTTTTTGAATTTCTGCCTCACGTCATTGCATGCATTCGTTACACTCCGTAAAATCCCGCGCCTTAGTGTGATCCACCATTTTTATGCGCCTGAGCGAAATAATTATTCTGGATTTTGACCTTTCATAACAGGAAGCCAATGGAAAAGAAACTTGGCCTGAGTGCTCTGACTGCACTCGTTTTAAGCTCAATGCTGGGTGCGGGTGTATTCAGTTTGCCGCAAAATATGGCGGCCGTTGCCAGCCCTTCCGCGCTCATCATTGGCTGGGGCATTACGGGTGTCGGCATACTGCTGCTGGCCTTCGCCATGCTGCTGCTCACCCGCATTCGTCCGGATCTTGACGGCGGCATTTTCACCTATGCGCGTGAAGGTTTCGGCGAGCTGATTGGCTTCTGTTCCGCGTGGGGATACTGGCTGTGTGCCGTTATCGCCAACGTCTCTTATCTTGTGATCGTCTTCTCAGCGCTCAGTTTCTTTACCGATACGCCTGAGCTGCGCCTCTTTGGCGACGGAAATACCTGGCAGTCTATTGTGGGCGCCTCGGTGTTATTGTGGTTCGTCCACTGGCTGGTGTTACGTGGCGTACAAACGGCCGCCAGCATCAACCTGGTGGCGACGATGGCGAAACTGGTTCCGCTCGGCCTGTTTATCGTTCTGGCCTTCATTGCGTTCCGTATGGACGTTTTCAAGCTTGATTTCAGCGGCGTTGCGCTGGGCGTGCCCGTCTGGGAGCAGGTGAAAAACACGATGCTGATTACCCTGTGGGTGTTCATCGGTGTTGAAGGCGCGGTCGTGGTTTCTGCCCGGGCCAGGAATAAACGCGATGTGGGCCGCGCCACGCTGCTGGCAGTTCTGGCCGCGCTGGGGGTCTATCTGCTGGTCACGCTGCTGTCGCTGGGCGTGGTGGCGCGTCCTGAGCTGGCTGAAATGCGTAACCCGTCAATGGCGGGCCTGATGGTGAAAATGCTTGGCCCCTGGGGCGACGTGGTGATTGCCGCAGGGCTGATCGTCTCCGTCTGCGGCGCTTACCTTAGCTGGACCATCATGGCGGCTGAAGTGCCGTTCCTGGCCGCGACGCACAAGGCGTTTCCACGTCTGTTCGCCCGTCAAAACCAAAACAGCGCGCCGTCGGCATCGCTCTGGCTGACCAACATCAGCGTTCAGGTCTGTCTGGTGCTGATCTGGCTCACAGGTTCAGACTATAACACCCTGCTGACCATCGCCTCGGAGATGATTCTGGTACCCTATTTCCTAGTGGGTGCGTATCTGTTAAAAATTGCCACACGCCCGGCGCATTATGTCGTGGGTGTTGGAGCCTGTATTTACGGCCTGTGGTTGTTGTATGCTTCCGGGCCTATGCATCTGCTGCTGTCGGTAGTGCTGTACGCACCGGGTCTGCTGGTCTTTATCTACGCTCGCCGCACGCATCAGCTGGAGAACGCGCTGAAGCGCCGTGAGATGGCCTTAATTGGACTGTTACTGGTTGCTGCCCTACCGGCAACCTGGATGTTAATGGGATAGCATCGCCTTTCCCATTGTTGAACTGTAAAGGAGAATACGATGGGAAATGCACCGCTTCGCCCAATACTGATTACCGGTGGAGGCCGCCGTATCGGCCTCGCCCTCGCCCATCACTTTCTCAACCTTCGCCATCCGGTCATTGTCAGCTACCGTACGGAATACCCGTCGATTGAAGGGTTACGCAAAGCCGGGGCGGTCTGCATTCAGGCTGATTTTTCGACCGATGAAGGCATTCTGGCTTTCGCGGAAAAGGTAAAAGCCACCACGACGGGACTGCGCGCCGTGATCCATAACGCCAGCGCATGGCGTGCCGAAAAACCCGGTACGTCACTCAGCGAAACGCTCTCCGCCATGCTGCAGATCCACGTCAATGCCCCTTATCTGCTTAACCACGCTCTGCAGGATCTGCTGCGCGGCCATGGGCACGCGGCCGGCGATATTATTCACTTCACCGATTATGTAGTTGAGCGCGGCAGCGACAAGCACATCGCCTACGCGGCCAGTAAAGCCGCACTGGATAATATGACGCGCTCGTTCGCCCGCAAGCTCGCGCCCGAGGTGAAGGTAAACGCCATCGCCCCGGCGATGATTTTGTTTAACGAAAACGATGATGCGGAGTATCGCCAGCAGGCGCTGAATAAGTCGCTCATGAAAATCGCGCCGGGCGAGAAAGAGGTGATCGACCTTGTGGATTACCTGCTCACCAGCTGCTACGTCACGGGCAGAACCTTTGCCGTGGACGGCGGCCGCCCGCTGCGCTAGTGAAAACGGCTCCAGAAGAAAATTAGCACCCAGGCGCTGAGTCCCCAGCAGACCACCGCCCCGCTCAGCGCCAGGGGAAGACGCAGAAAACCGGTGAAATACCACAGCGAAAGCAGGTAGAGAAAATACGGAATGATAGACCACATGCCAAACACGATGGTCGTGCGTAACGCTTCCGTACCCCGCTCAGAAGCCACGATATAGTGGGCAATTAGCGCAAAGGTCGGAAACAGCGGGATTAGCCCGGCAATGTAGTAGTTTTTCGTTTTTGCCAGAATGCCAATCAGTAACACCACCAGCGCGCCCAGTGCGGCTTTGATTACCAGCCCCATACTTTTCCCTATAACAATCAAGTAACAATATGAGCCAGAATAACGGAACCGGCGTTAATTTTGAAAGATTAATGGAAGGTTAAGGTTCCGCGGTGTATGTTGGCTTTTTTCACGAAAACAGACGCTGTATGAATAAGATTGTTTATGTTGAAGACGAACCCGAGGTCGGGCAACTGATCGCCGCCTATCTGGGTAAACATGATATGGACGTCATTGTTGAACCTCGCGGCGATCGTGCCGAAGAGGTGGTCGTCCGTGAAAACCCGGATCTGGTACTGCTGGATATTATGTTGCCAGGCAAAGACGGCATGACGCTCTGCCGTGACCTGCGCGCCCGGTGGGAGGGTCCTATCGTCCTGCTCACCTCACTGGACAGCGATATGAACCACATTTTGTCGCTGGAGATGGGCGCCAATGACTACATTCTGAAAACCACACCGCCTGCCGTCCTGCTTGCCCGCCTGCGCCTGCATTTGCGCCAGCACGCCAGCATCGAACGCGAAGCGCCCGCGCCGTCTCTGACGCCGCACAAAGCGATGCGCTTCGGTACGCTGTCTATTGACCCCATTAACCGCCAGGTGCTGCTCTCCGGCGAGCTTATTGCCCTCTCCACCGCAGACTTTGACCTGCTGTGGGAGCTGGCAACGCACGCCGGGCAAATCATGGACCGCGACGCGCTGCTGAAAAACCTGCGTGGCGTGAGCTATGACGGAATGGACCGCAGCGTTGACGTGGCGATTTCGCGCCTGCGCAAAAAGCTGCAGGATAACGCTACCGAGCCCTACCGCATTAAAACCGTGCGTAACAAGGGTTATCTGTTTGCTCCGCACGCCTGGGAAACCTGATTCCGTTACCTGGCTAGTATAACGTGCGCGAAATGAAGGTATTACGCAGCAATGCCCTCTCTTTCGCGCGTTTATTTTTACGTTTGCGCAACAATTAACTTGCTAAGCACGCGAACTATCCCATACTTAAATCTTCATCCATCCTTTCTACAGCCAGCACTGCCCCGGCGACATGCAGACTCTTTTTTCACCGTGAAGCTCTCACGATACCTCTCCCATAAAATCTTGAAATGAGGATTTAAGCCCATGAAATATGTATAGCTACAGTCAGGTAGAAGCCATCAAAACCAATCTGGAATGGATTGCTAATCAGGCCGCGCTTAACCATCCTTCTCCCTCGCGCCCCGATCAAAAAGCGCTCTTTGATATCCTTGAGCTCATCCAGACTTACGAAATACTTCTGGATTTAATTAACGAATTCGGTACCGATGTGATTGATATGCACATTGCGGAAGGACTGGCCGTAACGGAAACACTCATCGCCAAGTTAAAAAACAGCGCGATTGCCATGTAACACGTTTCACAGACATGAAAATATCGACGGGTTTTTATGTATATTCTGCATATAGCGTTTTTTTGGTGAGATTCAATGAAAAGCTGTTTGTGCAGTTTTAGTGTGCAGAAATTTGCAATTCATTGAAAAATGAATATTCATATTAATTTCAATGAGTTATATCGAAACATTTAACGGACATCTACGGAAGTTTAAGGCCTTTTTGGTGCCCCTATCGATGTCCCTTCTTTCAAAATGCCCTCAAAATTTCCCTATTTTGTGTAGCACCATCCGATTTAGCGGCCCCCTCTTTACCACCTTACTCACTGCCATCATCATGCACTTGTTCCAAAATCATAAAATCGTTGGACACCTCTGGACTGACCAAGTACTGCTTTATCAATGAGCACCGCACTGTATGGGGTGTGATGTCGATGTGTCGGGTACTGAATGTCGCCCAGGCCGGGTTCTACGCGTGGCTGCACAACCCGGTCTCGGCGCGTGATAAATATAACCAGCGTCTGCTGACGCTTATCCGTGATTCATATTCACTGAGTCGAGGCGTATACCGTTACCGGCGGGTTCATGGCAATCTGAACGAAATCGGGGGAACCTTCGGCAAAAAGCGGGTGGGCCGTGTTATGCAACTGAACCGGATTAAAGCCGTTCATGGCTATAAAGCGCCACGGCGTATCGCCGGCCGACCTTCAGTGGTTGCCCCTAATAGCGTGCAACGGCAGTTTACCGTTGTCCAGATCAATCAGGTCTGGGTCACCGACATCACGTATATCCGGGCCTGGCAGGGCTGGCTGTATCTGGCGGTGGTTATCGACCTCTTCGCCCGTAACTTGGTGGGCTGGTCGATGAAGCCGACCCTCTCATGCGAACTGGCACGGCGAGGTTGTTGTGCACTCAGCCGAGGGCAGCCAGTACGGCAGCGACGTCTGGCAGCGCTTCTGTCGGGCCAATAACCTCGCATCCAGTATGAGCCGGCGTGGCAACTGCCAGGATAATGCGGTGGCCGAATCGTTCTTCAGTTCAATACACGCAGAAATTTCATTCCGGTTATGAATGAAAATTCTTGGGAAAATAGAGACATCCATAATTAATCGCTTCAATACTTCTCCGGCAACATATTGATTTTAATCAACAACCCCTTATTGATGGAAATATAACCCCCTGCGTTTAGATCTGACAAAATTTTCATAATACCGCTACGGGATAAAAAAGTTCTTCTTTGGATATACACCACTGCAGGTGTAGTAGCTCTGACATCGAAGCTTTCATTATTCAGTGCATACAACTGATTACAGATAATTTTGTAGGTAGATAATCCGGTATAATTTCTAAGATTTTCATACAATCTTGAGGATACGTACATTAAAACAAAAGAAACACTTTTCCAAAGAAGATTCGCTTCAGTAAAAGTTAGAAATTCATCTAATGGAACCTGGAGGTATTTAATATCTGTACTTGCCTCGATGATAAAGTCAAGTTTAAAGGGAATAATTTCATTTATGCCAATAATATTTGGCGCATTTAAAGTTGAGATGACTAATGTATCTTCCGCGCGGGAAACTACGCATGAGCCGCTAAATAAAAAGAAACACATTGGCTTACCGTTTTTAATTGCTTTAAATCGTGTTTTAGCTGGTGCATTTTTAACGGGGTAATTGATTTCTAAAATATTCAAAATATCCTGAATGTATTCAGTAGGTTTAAGATTCGAAACAGGTATTGGAGTTTTCATCATAATATCCCTTATAAGTATCCTACTTAATAGTATAGTCACCCAGTAGAATATATGCATAAAAAATATTAAGATTATTTCATGTAGATATATAGAGGCATGTTATCTCCATCAAAGATGGCCTCGAAAAGCATCCACGTAGTCAAGAGAAATGCTATAAGCATTAATTTTAATGTTTTAGAATTCAAGAACACCTAGACCTTACTGAACGAGGATTTTTTATAGGTGAAAAACCATATCTACTTTGATAAATACCCGTGAATATGCATAGATCGAGGATGCCTTTCAACCCATATTTTTGCATCAGATTTCTTCTGTGGGTATACACTGTCTTAATATTAATGTTCATTGCCTCAGAAATACTTGCAATTGAATGCTCTTCATAAAATTCGCTTAATAATGCACGTTCACTTTCAGTAAGCCAGTTACATTTGCATTTGTTGTATTCATATTTTCCTGGACTTCGTTTCGCTAAAAACGCAGATTTAATCTGAGTATCAATAAGTAGCTCTAATTTTGGGGGGCACATGCATGCTCAATAATATCGTGTTCGTTAAACATAGAGAACGTTTAGCAGCATCATGTAAAACTTCATCTTCACAAAACATTATAATCAAACAATTCTCTGGACGATTGTAAAGAATGTTTTGGCATAGATGCAGTTCCCCATTTGCAACAGACCTAACTATAATATCCGCATTAGAAATTTCATTATCAATTAAATTATAAGAAAAATTGATGCTTGCATTTGATATTATTCTGGAGATATTTTTAGAATTTCTTTGGAAGCATATTTATCTTAATTAAGAGCCCTTTTTTAATAACAATATAACCTCCCTTCCTAAGTGAAGATAATGTTTTCATTATTCCACTTCGAGAAAGTGAAGTCCTGTCCTGAATATATTCTAAAGCAGTAGTAGTTGCTCTTATCTCGAAACTCTCATTATTAAGAGATGTTAGGAAATTGCATATTAACTCATAATTACTGATGCCAACATTTTCATATTGATATTCGATAAAACGTGTTGATGAAATCATTAGCATATATGCCATGTTTTCCCATAATAGATTCTTGCCAATATAGCTGAATAATTCATCAACTAAAGCCATACCATATTGAATATCACCAACTGTTGAAATAATCACATCTGATTTCGCATGAAAGATATCATGCAGGCCAATAATCCCGGGTGCCGTAATTGTTGATAATACCAACGAGTCTTGGTTTCTTTTCACTAGACAGGTTCCGCTGTATAATAAAAAACATATCCTACGCCCATCCTTATCAAGGCAGAATCTTTGTGACTCTTTGCCATTTTTTATTCCGGTAAATAATTTTAAAGATGAAAAAAGCTCTTGAATGCGATCCATGCATTGAGCGTTAACTGCCACCTTGTTGATATCATACATATTAATCCCTCTATTAACCAATATATATCCACGAATATAAATACATTACACTCGTCTACGCCATGAGCTATCGGAGTCGATAGTATCTAATAATCATTCTGATTGAGAAATTATCATCAACCTAATTCTATAATCTTAGTGCAGCTTTATATTGCGGAATAAAAAGACATCGTTCATGAAAGTATTTACCATCTAAACAAAGTTGAAAGTGACTTACTCATCTTATAGTTTCTTTTAATTTTAATTGTATGTCTTTATGATGACTTTAATTAACACTTGCAAATGCCTATCTATATAAGTAACGATTATTTTTTTAAAACACCCCTACTTTTCAACATCATTATTACAAACAGTACAATGAGTTGCGCAGGACTATTAGTCCTGCGCTTATTTTAAAAAGTCCAGCGGGAACCCAAGCTCCCCCTCAGAGGTGACTCGGATTTATCGCTGTAAGAATAACTCGCATCTGCGTATATTTGTACAAACGGGGTAATTTGTGCAGATAAACCTGCACCGTATTCAGTCCGAGTTCCAGACATATCATTATTGAAGTGATTACCATTTATGCGGACTGTATTATGGTCAGAGAACTCCTGAATGACTGCAGCACGAATCCACGGCTGTAGTTTCATACCATTATCCAATTCAAGAGTGCGTCCCAATACACCATTCATCCCCGCCTGCTGAGCAGAAGAACTTTTGCTTTCAGTATGTAGACCGTTGCTGTAATCGTATGCAGCAGCATCAATCCATAGTGCTGACAACTGAAGCGATGGTTCAACGAACCAGCCATCATCCAACTTGATTTGGCGACCACCTTCTAACGACAGACCAAACCCTGGAGTATTAAAACCACCTTTAGTTCTCACTCCATTACTCATACGAACTTCTGCATGACTGCTAAAGTTGTTTGCTTTGGCAACAGTGTCAATGTACCAGCCATCTTGAAGCAGCCATGTGCTATATCCACCTACAAAGAAGCTGTTAATTGTTCCATTGCTATTATTATCCAGATCCATTTTGCTCTGACTGTAGCCCATCAAAAGACCTGTCAAATTTTGTCCATTTTCCAACTCGTGTGGACTGTCAATACCAACAGTAAAACCTGACTGGGTTTGTTTATAGGTTGAATCATCACGTGGCTGAACGTGGCTTTCATTACCAATAAGGCGAATCCAAGCACCACCGCTACCATAACCTTCTCGAACTTCGCCCATACGCTGGCGCAGCGTTGATAACTCGCCATACCATGCTGCTGGAAGAGCGTTGAACATGTTTAGAGCCGATTTTGCAGTTGGTGTCAAAATAGGGTTTGAAACAGGTTTTGGTTCCGGTTTCGGAGTTGGATCTGGCTTAGGCGCTGGATTTGGATCCGGACTTGGCGGGATACTCTGCTTCTGCGCTAGCACCCAGTCATTACCGCGATGTTCAAGCCCGTATTCATACGTGCCAGCATCAACCGCACCTCCATTCAGCGTAAATTGAGCGTCACCGCCTTGAGTTGCCACCACCGTAAGAGCGCGATTGTCCTGTACCGGTTCGCGGCCGCTGTTAACAATATCCAAAGCATGACTACCGCTAGTATCGCCTTTTACTACGATAAGGTCGCCTACCATACTGGCCAGGTCGGTATTCATATTGAATCCGCCCTTACCGCTGAGATTGTCTAAAGTCAGGGTGCTAAAAGCGCTTCCGGTATGGGTAAAATTAACAATACCGTCTTGACTTAAATTGCCAAATGACGAATCTCCTGTCATGTTCCAAAGGCTGCTACTATCTAACGACAATGAGCGAATGGCAGAAATTTTACCTGTAAGACTAGAATTTTTTGCTAAAGCAACATCCACCAAATTAGCCGTGCTGGTCCGAATATCTCCTGTTAAAACGACATCGCCCGTAGCCTTTAGGCTTACATTGCCGCTGTACAGCGGATCAGTGGTATTACCTGCAAGACTATCAAGCAGGATTCCATTGCCCCCCGTCACTTGCGTGCCGTTTTGAAGATTTAGATCCAATGGCGCACCTAAAGTCTCAATTGCAGTGCTTTTTTGCGCATCCAGTCTAACGTTATCCATGCTAATGGAGCTGCCAGCGCCAGCAGATGCCGCCGTAGCCACGATGCCCCAGCTGTTTGTACCGGTAGTGGTTAAGGTTGAATTACTGATGTTGGCTGTACCGCTGCGGACCCACAGCGCGTGCGCATCATTAGATGAGGTCATCAACTGGAGGTTATCTGCCTTAATCGTTGAACCTGCGTTAGATAGCAGCCCCACCGCGTTGGCACCTTTGGTACTGAGTTCGACGTTTTTGATATCGACCACGCCACCTAATGAGGCGTTGATTCCATGGGCATTCACCCCTTCGGTGTTGATAATCAGGTTTTCACCATTTACCTGAGAGGAACTGTAGATCCCTGAACTGAATTTGCCGGTAGACGTTAATAACAAATCCTTGAGGTTTGTGGTGCCGAATTGTGCGTCTACGGCGTGAGCATTTACGCCTTTAGTTGTTATAGTGGCTTTATCTACGTTAACAACCGCATCTTCCCCGCCAACCCAGATCCCGTCGGCGTAATCACCCGTGGAAGAAATACTCCCCCCATCCATATTGAAGGTACTGTAGCGATTGACATTAACACCCTGACCGTCGTTTGTTTCGATTTCAGTGTTTTTAAGAGTGACATTACCACCAAGGATATAAACAGCATCACCATGTTCACTGGTTATTTTGCTGTCGGTGAGCATCAGGGTTCCTATATTTGCCCCCCCAGCATTGTAAACGTCGATCCCTCGGTTATCATCTGATGAGGTAATCGTAACTTTCTGCCCTGTTACTGTACCATTGCCCAGCATAATCCCTGCTTTAGTACCCGCGCCAAGAAGCTTAATATCAACGTTATCGAGTTCAGCATTTGCAGTTCCAAATGTAGAATAGGCTAATGATATTCCCTGACTCCCCGCACCAGAAGCGACAATATTTACATTGCTTGCAACAAGCTTGCCTGCTGAGAGTGTTACGCCCCCTCCCCCTCCGCCACTCGCATTAATTGTCAGATCTTTAATTGATGCTTGTGCTTCATTTGAACCATTAACACCATAGCTGTTAGTCCCGGCAGCGTTAATAACGCCGCCAGTCATGTTCAGGTTGCCGCCAACCAGATTCACAGTATGGGCTAGGTTTCCGTTACTGCTCAAAATCCCTTGGTTCACATTGATAGAGCCGCCATTCTTTGCGTAGGCGGTAAACAAGTTATTACCTGTCGAGACAAAGTTCAGGAACGGACTTGTAGTCTGCAGGACACTATTCGCTCCTTCTGCATATAAAGGATAATCCTTTGCGACGTTACTGCTGTAGGAACTAGTAACATCTAAAACTGCCCCTGCCGTTTCGCTCCATGGAGTTGCAGCAAGTGACGAAGCAGATATCGCCCCGGTTGAGATAGCAAGGAGAGTACTCCTCGACAGGAGTGATCGCCTGAAAGTATTCATATCATTTCCTTGATGTATGAGGGGGGTAAAACCCGGACGTTAAGGCACTAATCAACTAACTCGAACGAAATATTGGATGTGTTGGTTTGTCGACTCGATACTCTGGCTCCTGTGTCAGTTAACACGGGCTGAATTTCCAGCAGTACAATGAAAGCCTTCCCCTGCACGGCCTGATTACCCCTTACAGCAGAAAATGTCTGTTCTGGTAACAGCGCCAGCGAATCCTTAGGAGACCCCACTAGACTTCCCGACGGCATGCTGAGCCCAACTTGCACATCAAGGCCATCAAGTTGCGCCTGTACGATTCGTACCTGCACTTCACCCGACTCCCCGTAACGGAAACCGCCGTGTACGTTACGATCGCCCATGACCTTGATGCTCATGTTATGGGTATACGGACAAACTACCGACAGCGATACCCGGCGCTTGCCCAGTGTTACTGACTGGCTGCGATCGCTAATGTCCTGCATTTCCCAGCGGGATTTGGCGCCATAGTCAAGGTCAGTGGTGCTGCTGGTTATCTGGCAGCGAGCATCCGGAACCAACGGCTGCGGCATAGTTTCTGGAGTTAAGGCATGTTGCCCCGCCAAGCTCGTAAACGTAGCCAGAGATAAAAGCACGGTTAAAAATGTGACTTTCATTAATATTTCCTCAATTGCATATTGCGTTGGCAGTTTCATAAAGTTCGTTAGGGGCTGCTTTCGAAGGCAACTTTGGAGAAAAGCGGCATTGCGTTACGCCAGATGACTGAACGTCGTATTGCATGTTTTCCTGAATATCAGGAATGAATACTGCTCCGTTATCCCCAGCGATGGTTACGAAATTGCCTTTGTTATCAAATACACTCGAACCATGCTGAATTGGTTTTCCTGAAGCATCTTTCAGAGATACAAGTACGCGTCGGGTACGTACCACATCAAAATTGACATAGCTAACCGAACCACGGGCGGCTTCTGTTTCTTGCCAGGAGTTAGCTATATCGATATTTTTATCAAGGCTTCTGGTATCCACTTCAATGGTAGATTTGCGATATCCACTAATGGAGGGTATGACTGCGTAACCGCGACCATCAGTCCATGTTGGGCCGGCTGGCGTTTCAATCCGCACTCCACCTTGATCTCCAACTTTGGCAATACCAAAGGTGTCCCCAACGCGGTATGGAGAAACTGTTACGCCGTGGTTATGTGCAACAATGCTCCCGCTTGCACGGCCTGACCATGTGGTGTCTACGCCGCTTTCCTGACTTACGCTGCCGCTCAATTGGCTGTATGGCGTAACGCCATCCATCGAAGCGCCATAAGTGGTACTGTTATTACGGAAGTCTTTATCGCTTGAGATACTCCAACCACGATCTTGGGACGAACGATCGCTATAGCGAACACCAGCTCGCGCACCTGAATTAGAATTGTTGTAATATGAGCTGACGCTTCGACTTCCAAATGGGATGATTATGTTGGCGTAGAGGCGATTATCACCATTGTCATTGCCGGTGTTACTTTCCACGCTTACGCTAAGATATGCCTTCATAATCTGACGACTCCAGCTACCACTTAGATAGTTTGAGTTTTCACTATTGAAGCTGGTTGAGCGCGACCATGAGGCAGATAGACTGCCTAGCGTTTCTTGAGACCAATTAACTCCCAATCCATACTGATTCCGAATATTGTCCTGCATATCCAGCGGATCATTTTGCACTGCATCGCTCAGTTCACGATAACCTTTGGTCTGTTGGGTCAGATTAAGGCTTACTCCCACTCTTTCCGTTAGTTGTTGGGATAGTGACGTGGCCAGAGAAATACCTGTTTCACTGTGATGCGTATCTTGGGCACCTGTAAGCTGTGTCGACAATTGCGTTCCCGCAGATGGCTGCATGTCAAGACTTGACGCTATAGCTTTATAAAGATTAGAACCCAGGATCCCAGCATTCACAGTGGTACGTTCGTTGAGCAGCCATCCAGTGGCTGCGGTGCCAACAACGGGAGAAGTATCACTGCCTTGCTGATCTAGCTTGCCTGCGCCAAATGAAAACCCAGGGGTAATTGCCGGGCCATTACGCAAAAAAGTTGTAGCCGGCACGGTAAACTGCCGTTTATCCCCATTTTGTCCTGTGAGGGTGACATCCAGGTCAGTACGCGTATTCAACAACGAAAAACCATCAAGCTTGAACGGACCCGCCGGGACGGTTGTGCTGTAGACAAGCGCGCCGGACTGACGAACTTCGACTACCGACTGAGAATCGGCAATACCTTGAACAAGCCCAGCACCGCGTTTTGAGTTTTGTAACGCAGTTTCTGGGAAAATCTGGGCCCCCCAAACCTGTCCCGTACCAAACATAGAGTTTGATAAGGAAATTTGGCCTGTCTGCAAAACTTGTTTTCGTTCCGCCAAGGTTTTCTGCGCATACGCTGCTGAATGCTGCGAGACATTTTCACCATTGAAGCGTGAAAAATTCTGGCGACTACGAAAAATCCAGTCACGCACATTAAAGCCCGCTTCGCTGTCGATTTGCGCATAATCCGTGTTGGAAGAAGACATATATTGCGCATCGTAATTAAGCACACCGGCAGTACCATCATGCGTCCAGTTACCAACAGATGGATCAGTGGAAGAAACAATTGCCTGTTGCGGAACAACAAGCACGACCGCCGCCTCACCCGGATCAAGAGTGACAACAGCCGAAGGCCAGATCGTTTTCAGATCGAAACAGTCAGATCCTTTGTCGTAATTTTCAGGTATGCCTATACCCGCTTTTTTAAGAAAATCAGGATCAGCGCATAGTTGACCATTATCATCAAAACGAGCCGTAACTTTGCCGCGTTCTGCTCCATTAATCGTCAATTTAACAGGGGTTACACCCGGCATGAAACGTGGCGCATGAGCAAACATATCGGCTAGCTTAGGATCAACACCTCGTGCTTTCATCGCTTGCACATCGAACTGAATGCTATCGTCATCTGATGCGGTGTCAGCCGCTTTCACCATTGTCGGGAGAGTAATTGCAGCGAAGACTGCTAATGAAAGAGCAGATCGCACAGGCATACCTTTACGAATGCGACGTACTGAAATAATCAATTGGAATTCCTGTTAGCGTGTCAAAGCTGCGTCGTAACTTTCTACGGTGTAACCCCAAGTGGTGGCAGGCGAAATACGGACCTGGGTAGCGATACCTGTGCTTTTGCCGCCATCGACCTGAAGCGTACGGGTTTGGCCTGGGAGAACGTATGTACCATTCATCGTCCAGTTGGTTTTATTTGGCAATGTCGTAACCCCTTGGCCCATTCGCACCACGTAGGGTGAAGGATTTGTTACCGTCAATGTGTTACCTGACTGTTTCCAGACAAGACGTTTCCACGGAGCTTCATCTCTTGGCAGGTCGGCAGGACGAATGAGAACGGGAAGATTCTGACGCACGCTCATGCGAACAATTTTTGATCTTTCTTCTGCGGAGGAATCCCTTCAAACGTGACTCGCATCAGATGCTCAGTCGTTAGCGGCTTGTTATCCGTCAACAGAAAGCGCACGCGCTGGCTTTTTCCCGCCTCAATGCGTGCTGCCGGAGGCGTTATCGTCAATAGTGAAGATTTGTCCTCCTGAATATTGTGTAATGTACTGAGCAATAAGACTGGATAACCTTCGGTATTGGTGACATTAATACTTCCCTCACCGTCGTTTTGTTCCACAACTACAACAGACGTCTCAGGAACCACGCCAGTAGCATGGGCAAAAGTTGATATCAACGCGAGAGCAGTCGCCCCAAATTTATTAATTGAGGTGAGTTTCATTGTTTAAGAACCTTTTAATTTAAATGGGACATCCAGTGTCGAAAGTTAAATCCCCCGCGAAACTACGGGGGATTATCGCCTATATAACACCGGATGGTATTACAGGTATATAACTTCTAATGTAGTCTGGCCATCAAGATGAACTGCATGGGTAAGATCTAATTCTGATGCTTTATTAATATAAGCTTCCACCGCCAGTTTTCCAGCCAGAACTTTAAAAGCAACAGGCGCAAGCTCGCCAGTCTTAGCCCATGAAAGATAGCGAGGAGCATTACTAAATGGAAAGCCTGATGAGGCAGTCCAAGAGTCTGAACCTGCTCCGCCGTTTTTAATACCATCAACAGAACCACCGTCCACAGTCATTTTTTCAGGATCAAATTGAATGGCGTACCCTCCAATTTTGGCAGTTCCATCAAGTCCGAGACCAACGCCCATTACGCCGCCACCAAATAGTGGTACCGGTGTACCGGCGGCACCGTTGTAGCCCTCAGTTACGCCTGCCATTGTACCGGGACGATCATTAACAGCGTTAATTGCAACTTTTGCGAGAGCATCACAAGTAATAGAAAAATCAATTTCTTTTCCTGGTAGGGTTGTATAATCATCGGCAGACAAAGTACTAGCTTTGATGTTGCCGTAATCAACAACACCACCACCGGACAGAGCTGGAGTACAGGCTGCGGGAATGATAGTACCAATTACTTTCACATCGACGCTCTCAGCGAAAGCAATATTAATTCCTGCTGCAATAATCGCAACAGCCAGCGTTGACTTAATCTTTTTGTTTAACATGGTTTTCCCAGTCTATAAAATTACAATATTCAAATAGATTTCTGTTCCTGTAAAAGAATAAGTGGAATTGAAATCCAGATTCACATTAAGATTCAATACGGTGCTATTAACTTCCATTAATTTCAATTAAAAGTCGTATTAATCAGTTACTTCTCGAGGGAAACAACAGTTCACACATAAAAATAAACATCACTGCCATTTCCCGAGGCCTATTATCCATAACCCCCACTTGCCCTCAATACATTTTTAAACCATAAAAACACTGACAATCCAACTTTGGATTATCTGTCTTTTTTTGAAAAGACTTTTTGTTAGAGTTTATTAAGCCCATGCAAATCACTACTAGAAATAAAGAACAATGCGGAAATGAATTTTTAACAAAATAAAATATATAAATAAACAAAAAATATACATTCATCTTTCTTTTTCATAATCATTAGCCAGACTACTGTCGATCATATTTAGCTATAGATTGCATCCATCACCAACAGCGACATTCTGGGCTGGAGAAAGGAATTACTGACTGGCAAGACTAACTATGCGCCCGAAAAGAGGAGAAATAAAACTGGCCGCGCCGTTAGAACAGTAGATTATTATCTGGCCATCCTGCGACAAATCCTCGGCCACTGGCGTTCGGTCCGGTGAGCTTTGTGCTCTTGCCTGGGAAGATATCGATCTTAATTCCGGCGAAGCTACCATTGCACGCAATCGAACTCAGGAAGGATAGTTTGGACCACCCAAAACCGAAGCTGGATACCGGACGATAAAGTTACTGGAGCCGGCTCTGGAGGCTTTGCGATCTCAAAAGGAACTTACGGGCAGTGCCCCTAAGGTACCCATCGGATGTTGTCGGCAGGTGCTAATCCTGCTTTTATAGCGAATCAGATGGGTCATGAGAATGCAGAGATGGACTTCCATGTATACTCTGCGTGGATAAATGCTCTTGATAGCGATCAGGTATCATTTTTGAATCAGCGCTTTGGCGGATATGCAAATGCCCCTATGGTGCCCCTGAAGGTAAAAACAAAGTAGTTAATTACTTGATTTCCCGGTGATATTTAATGAAAAAGCTGTTTGTGCAGTTTTATCTTTTGCTGTTTGTCTGCTTCCTGGTCATGACCATGCTGGTCGGGCTGGTCTATAAATTCACCGCCGAACGTGCGGGCAGGCAGTCGCTGGACGATTTGATGAAAAGCTCGCTCTATCTGATGCGCAGCGAGCTGAGAGAGATCCCGCCGCACGACTGGGCGAAAACCCTCAAAGAGCTGGATCTGAACCTGTCATTCGATTTACGCATCGAGCCGTTAAAAGATTTTGAGCTGGACCCACCCGCCATGCAGCGTCTGCGCGACGGGGACATCGTCGCGCTGGATGAGAAATACACCTTTATCCAGCGCATTCCGCGCAGCCATTACGTGCTGGCCGTCGGGCCGGTACCCTATCTCTATTATCTGCACCAGATGCGCCTGCTGGACATGGCGCTGATGGCCTTTATCGCCATTTCGCTCGCGTTTCCGGTCTTTATCTGGATGCGCCCGCACTGGCAGGACATGCTAAAGCTGGAATCCGCCGCGCAGCGTTTTGGCGAAGGGCATTTTACCGAACGCATTCACTTCGACAGCGGTTCCAGTTTTGAACGTCTGGGCGTGGCCTTTAACCAGATGGCCGATAACATCAATGCCCTGATCGCCAGTAAAAAGCAGCTGATCGACGGGATTGCGCACGAGCTGCGCACGCCGCTGGTTCGCCTGCGCTATCGTCTGGAGATGAGCGAGAATCTGACGGAAGCGGAGTCTCAGGCGCTTAACCGCGATATCGGCCAGCTTGAGGCGCTGATCGAGGAGCTGCTGACCTACGCGCGCCTCGATCGTCCGCAAAACGAACTGAACCTCAGCACGCCGGACCTGCCTGTCTGGCTGCAAACCCACATCGATGACGTTCAGAGCGTGAACCCGCAGCGCACGCTGTTAACGCGCGTCACGCCGGGTGATTACGGCGCGCTCGATATGCGCCTGATGGAGCGCGTGCTGGACAATCTGATGAACAACGCCATGCGCTACAGCGAAAGCACGCTACAGATTGGGCTGGATTTGGAGGGCAATCAGGCCAGCCTGACGGTGGAGGATGACGGTCCGGGGATTGCCCCGGAAGCGCGAGAAACCGTGTTTGAACCGTTTGTCCGCCTCGACCCCAGTCGCGATCGCGCCACCGGCGGATGCGGCCTGGGGCTGGCGATTGTTTATTCTATCGCGCAGGCGATGGGCGGCACGGTGCATTGCGAAGAGAGCGAGCTCGGCGGCGCGCGCTTCTGCTTTAGCTGGCCGGTATACCATAACATCGCCCTTCCCGTCCCTGCCTGACTTCAACCGCACGCTGGCCTGACCCGGCGTGCTGTGTTATATGATAAGTATGTTGTAACTAACGAGAGTGCTTATGGCGACCTACGATCTCCTCGAACGGCTGAACAGCACGTTTCGGGAAATAGAACACGAGCTCCTGACCCTGACAGAACGTTTGCAGAGCTGCCGTCTGCTGGCCGCGCGCGTCTTTACCCTGCCCGAGGTTGCCAAAGGGGCCGAGCACGACCCGCTGGACACCATCGCGGTTGAACAGCACATCGGCAGCGCCGCCCTTGAGCTGACGCTGAAGCACTATCGCCGCCTGTTTATCCAGCAGCAGTCAGAAAACCGCAGCAGTAAGGCCGCCGTGCGTCTGCCTGGCGTGATCTGCCTGCAAACCGATGCGACAACGCGCGACGCGCTGGAAAGCCAGATTACCCACATCAACACCCTGAAAGCGGCCTTTGAAAAGATCGTTACCGAAGAGTCCGGCCTCGCCCCTGCCGCCCGGTTTGAATGGGTGCACCGTCAGCTTCCGGGGCTGATTACCCTGAACGCCTATCGCACGCTGACGGTACTGCGTCATCCCGCCACGCTGCGCTTCGGCTGGGCGAATAAGCACATCATTAAAAACTTCACCCGGGATGAGATTCTGGCGCAGGTGGAAAAAAGCCTGAAGACGCCGCGCACCGTCGCGCCGTGGTCGCGCGAGCAGTGGATTGAGCGCCTGGAGCAGGAGTACCACAGCATCGCCTCACTCCCGGCGGACGCGCGCCTCAAGATAAAGCGTCCGGTGAAGGTACAGCCTATCGCCCGCGTCTGGTATTCCGGCCAGCAAAAACAGGTTCAGTATGCCTGCCCTACGCCGCTGATTGCGCTCTATGATGCCGATCGGGGGGCCATCGTGCCGGATATTGGTGAGCTTTTGAATTACGATGCGGACAATGTCCAGCACCGTTACAGACCTCAGGCGCAGCCGCTGCAGCTGATTATTCCGCGGCTGCACCTGTACGTGGCGGGATGACTATTTCAGGCTGCCGACCATCGCTTCCGGGCGAACCCAGGCGTCGAACTCCGCCTCCGTCAGATAGCCCAGCGCCAGGGCGGAGGCTTTCAGCGTCAGCCCCTCTTTGTGCGCTTTTTTAGCGATCTCGGCGGCCTTGTCGTAGCCGATATGGGTATTCAGCGCCGTCACCAGCATCAGGGATTCATTGAGCAACTGGCTGATACGTTCGCGATTCGGCTCAATCCCTACCGCGCAGTGCTCGTTAAAGCTCTCCATTCCGTCCGCCAGCAGACGAATCGATTGCAGAACGTTGTGGATCACCATCGGGCGATAGACGTTCAGCTCGAAGTTGCCGGACGCACCGCCCAGGTTGACGGCCACGTCGTTGCCCAACACCTGACAGCAGAGCATGGTCATGGCTTCGCACTGGGTCGGGTTGACTTTACCCGGCATGATGGAGCTGCCCGGCTCGTTTTCCGGAATGCTGATTTCACCGATGCCGCAGCGCGGACCCGAGGCCAGCCAGCGCACGTCGTTGGCGATTTTCATCAGCGAGGCCGCCAGCCCTTTCAGCGCGCCGTGGGTGTGGACCAGCGCGTCGCAGGTCGCCAGCGCTTCGAACTTATTGGGCGCCGTGACGAACGACTGTCCGGTGACGTTTGCCAGCTCCTCCGCCACGCGCACCGCGTATTCTGGATGGGTGTTTAACCCGGTCCCGACCGCCGTCCCGCCGAGCGCCAGCTCCGCCAGGTGCGGCAGGCTGTACTCAATATGCTTCAGGTTATGTTCCAGCATCGCCACCCAGCCGGAAATCTCCTGGCCGAGCGTCAGCGGCGTGGCGTCCTGCAGGTGCGTACGGCCAATTTTGACGATGTCGCGGAAGGCCTGCGCTTTCTCGTTGAGCGTGGATTTCAGGACGTTGAGCTGCGGGATTAGCTGCTCGCGGATAGCAATCACCGCCGCCACGTGCATCGCCGTCGGAAAGACGTCGTTGGAACTCTGGCTTTTGTTGACGTCATCGTTCGGATGGACCTTACGCTCCATGCCGCGCACGCCGCCAAGCAGTTCGCTGGCCCGGTTCGCCAGCACTTCATTCATGTTCATGTTGCTCTGGGTGCCGGAACCGGTCTGCCAGATGGCGAGGGGGAATTCGTCGGGATGCTTGCCCGCCAGCACTTCGTCGGCGGCGTTGATGATGGCGGTCGCTTTGTCTGCCGTCAGCAGGCCTAAATCCTGGTTCACTTTCGCGGCGGCGCGTTTGGTGAGCGCCAGCGCCTGAATCAGCGAGACGGGCATTTTTTCGGTCGAAATACGGAAGTGCTCCAGCGAACGCTGGGTTTGTGCGCCCCAAAGCTTGTCGGCCGGGACGTCGATGGCGCCCATCGAGTCTTTCTCATGGCGTACCGTGGTCATTACTTTCTCCTTGATAACAAAAGAGGGATTGCTCACATGCCTAAGGGATAAGTATTGATGACTTCTGGGAAACGATATGGCGCTTTGTGCGCTCTTTTTGGTGTCGGGTTTCGGCTGCGCCTTACCCGAGCTACGAGAATATAGGCCGGGCAAGCGTCAGCGCCACCCGGCAATTTACAGAATTACTTCACGCACGCCGAACACTGGGACGACTGGATCTGCTTGAAGAAGTCGTTGCCTTTGTCATCCACGAGGATAAACGCCGGGAAATCTTCCACTTCAATTTTCCAGATCGCTTCCATACCCAGTTCCGGGTATTCCACGCACTCCAGGCTCTTGATGCTGCCCTGCGCCAGAACCGCAGCCGGGCCGCCGATGCTGCCGAGGTAGAAGCCGCCGTGCTTGTGGCAGGCGTCCGTCACCTGCTGGCTGCGGTTGCCTTTCGCCAGCATGATCATGCTGCCGCCGTTGGCCTGCAGCTGGTCAACGTACGAGTCCATACGCCCTGCCGTGGTTGGGCCTAACGAGCCGGACGCGTAGCCTTCAGGCGTTTTTGCCGGGCCTGCGTAGTAGATCGGATGATCTTTAATGTACTGCGGCAGCCCTTCGCCGTTGTCCAGACGCTCTTTCAGCTTCGCGTGCGCGATGTCGCGGCCCACGATGATCGTGCCGTTCAGCGAGAGACGGGTCGAGACCGGATACTGCGAAAGCTGCGCCAGAATCTCTTTCATCGGACGGTTCAGGTCGACGCGAACCGCTTCACCCTCACCCGCTTTGCGCAGCTCTTCCGGGATGTATTTGCCCGGATTGTTTTCCAGTTTTTCGATCCACACGCCTTCGCGGTTGATCTTCGCCTTGATGTTGCGATCCGCGGAGCAGGACACGCCCATCCCGACCGGACAGGAGGCACCGTGACGCGGCAGACGGATCACGCGCACGTCGTGGGCAAAGTATTTGCCGCCAAACTGCGCGCCGAGGCCCAGGTTACGCGCTTCTTCCAGCAGTTCCTGCTCAAGCTGCACGTCGCGGAACGCCTGGCCGTGCTCGTTACCTTCGGTAGGCAGGCCGTCGTAGTATTTGGTTGAGGCCAGCTTAACGGTTTTCAGCGTACTTTCCGCCGACGTACCGCCAATCACAAACGCGATATGGTACGGCGGGCACGCCGCGGTGCCGAGGGTGCGCATCTTCTCAACCAGGTAATTTTTCAGCTTGCCCGGGGTGAGCAGCGCCTTGGTTTCCTGGTAAAGATAGGTTTTGTTGGCTGAACCGCCACCCTTGGCGATACAGAGGAATTTGTACTCATCACCGTCGACGCTGTACAGATCGATCTGTGCCGGCAGGTTGGTGCCGGTGTTGACCTCTTTGTACATATCCAGCGCCGCGTTTTGCGAGTAGCGCAGGTTATCTTCGGTGTAGGTGTTGTAGACGCCGTGCGCCAGGGCCGCTTCGTCACCGCCGCCGGTCCAGACGCGCTGGCCTTTTTTACCGACGATGATCGCCGTGCCGGTGTCCTGACAGGTAGGCAGAACACCTTTCGCCGCGATGTCTGAGTTACGCAGGAACTGCAGGGCAACGTATTTATCGTTTTCGCTGGCCTGCGGGTCGCTGAGAATATCGGCAACCTGCTGCTGGTGCGCTGGGCGGAGCATAAACGAGGCGTCGTGGAAAGCGTGCTGCGCCAGCAGCGTCAGCGCCTGCGGATCCACCTTGAGGATCTCTTGTCCTTCAAACTCAGAGACGGAGACGTGATCGCGGGTTAACAGGTAATACTCGGTCCGATCCTTACTGAGGGGGAAAGGATCCTGATAATGGAAGGGTTTATTCGACATTGGTCTCTCACTTACTGCTTCGGTCTGTTTATTCAGGGCAGATGTTCCGCTGCCCGGCTTAAAAGCGAGTCAGCTTATCCTACACAATTTTTTAACAAAAACTGAGACTAGTACGACTTTTTACATCCACAGGTTACTTCCATGAGGTTTATTGCTTTAATACCTGGAGTTAATTCCACAATTGAATCAGGGCTTGATAATGCAAAAACTCATTAACTCAGTGCAAAACTACGCCTGGGGAAGTAAAACTGCGTTAACGGATCTCTACGGTATCGCGAACCCGAACAACCTGCCGATGGCAGAACTGTGGATGGGGGCGCACCCGAAGAGCAGCTCAAAAATTGAAGACGCCAGCGGCCAGGTTCGCAGCCTGCGTGACGTGATTGACGCCGATAAAGCCGCGCTGCTGGGCGACAAGGTGGCTCAGCGCTTCGGCGAACTGCCGTTCCTGTTCAAGGTGCTGTGCGCCGACCAGCCGCTCTCCATCCAGGTTCACCCGAACAAGAAAGCCTCTGAAATCGGCTTTGCCAAAGAGAACGCGGCGGGAATTCCTTTAGACGCCGCCGAGCGTAACTACAAAGATCCTAACCACAAGCCGGAGCTGGTCTTTGCGCTGACCCCGTTCCTGGCGATGAACGCGTTCCGCGAGTTTTCAGAGATCGTTTCCCTGCTGCAACCGGTCGCGGGTGCCCACAAGGCTATCGCCCACTTCCTTGAAAACCCGAACGCGGACGCGCTGAGCCAGCTGTTTGCCAGCCTGCTGAATATGCAGGGTGAAGAGAAATCTCACGCGCTGGCGGTGCTGAAAGCGGCTCTGGGCAGCCAGCAGGGTGAACCCTGGGAGACTATCCGCCTGATCTCCGAATTCTACCCGGACGACAGCGGCCTGTTCTCCCCTCTGCTGCTGAACGTGGTGAAGCTCAACCCGGGCGAAGCGATGTTCCTGTTCGCTGAAACCCCGCACGCCTACCTTCAGGGCGTTGCGCTGGAGGTAATGGCTAACTCCGATAACGTGCTGCGCGCAGGCCTGACGCCGAAATACATCGATATTCCTGAACTGGTTGCCAACGTGAAGTTTGTGGCGAAACCTGCCGCGGAGCTGCTGACTCAGCCGGTGAAAAACGGCGCAGAGCTGGACTTCCCAATTCCGGTTGAGGATTTTGCTTTTTCCCTGCACGACCTGAGCCAGGCCGAAACCGCCATCGCGCAGGAAAGCGCGGCGATTCTGTTCTGCGCCGAGGGCGAAGCGACGCTGCGCAAAGGCGAACAGCGTCTGGTGCTTAAGCCCGGTGAGTCAGCATTCGTTGCAGCCAATGAATCTCCGGTCAGCGTAAGCGGCGCCGGTCGCCTGGCGCGCGTTTTCAATAAGCTTTAAGCACTTACTGAATTTTTTAACAACTCTTGCTAAGCTAGTTGCAGGCTTAATATCTCCGGGCGGTTTTTACCGCCTGGTTTCATTTTAGGGATAGTCGCAATGAAAAAATCGGTCGTAGCGGTTGGAGTGATTGTAGCGTTAGGCGTGGTCTGGACGGGGGCCTCCTGGTTTACCGGGAAACAGCTGGAAGGCCGTCTGGCTGAGATGGTGGCGCAGGCTAACGGAGAGATTAAGCGCAGCGCGCCGGAGGCGGGCCTGGAGCTGAGCTACCAGAATTATCATCGCGGCGTGTTTACCAGCCGTATGCAGCTGGTGGTAAAGCCAGTGGCCGGTGCTGAAAACGGCTGGCTGAAACCGGGTCAGAGCGTGGTGCTGGACGAGGTGGTGAGCCACGGTCCGCTGCCGCTGGCGCAGCTGAAGTCCTTTAACCTGATCCCGTCGATGGCGTCCGTTCATACCGTGCTGGTGAATAACGACGTCACCAAACCGCTGTTTGACCTGGCAAAGAATGAATCGCCATTCGACATTAATACCCGCATCAGCTATGCCGGTGACACGAGCTCCGATATTGCTCTGAAAGCGCTGAACTACGAGAAAGAGAATGAGAAAGTCGCCTTCAGCGGCGGTCACTTCAAACTTGACGCTGACCGCGACGGAAACGTGTTCTCCCTGACGGGTGAAGCGGAAAGCGGCCTGGTCAATGCCGTGAACGAATATAACCAAAAGGTTCAGCTCACCTTCAGCAACCTGAAAGCCGACGGCAACAGCCGAATGACCGATTTCCAGGAGCGTATCGGCGATCAAAAACTGTCTCTCGACAAGGTTGCCATTGCGGTTGAAGGAAAAGAGATGGCCGTGCTGGAAGGTATGGACGTCAACGGCAAATCCGACGTTTCCAAAGACGGTAAAAGCATCAACACGCAGCTGGATTACACGCTGAAGAGCCTGAAAGTGCAGAATCAGGATCTGGGCACCGGCAAGCTGTCGCTGAAGATCGGCAATATCGACGGCCAGGCGTGGCACGAGTTTAGCCAGAAATACAGCAAAGAGAGCCAGGCGCTGCTGACCGATGCCGCACTCCAGCAGAACCCTGAAGTGTACCAGCAGCAGGCGATGGCGGTGCTGTTCAACAACCTGCCTGTCCTGCTGAAAGGCGAGCCGGTGATCACCGTTGCGCCACTGAGCTGGAAAAACAGCAAAGGCGAAACCAGCTTTAACCTGTCTCTGTTCCTGAAAGATCCGGCAACCGCAACGGGCGAGCCGCAGACGCTGGCCCAGGAAGTGGATCGCAGCGTGAAGTCGCTCGACAGCAAGCTGACCATCCCGATGGATATGGCGACCGAGTTTATGACCCAGATTGCGAAGCTGGAAGGCTACGGCGATGAAGACGCTGGCAAGCTGGCGAACCAGCAGGTGAAAGGTCTGGCGGCCATGGGCCAGATGTTCCGCATCACCAAAGTGGAAAACAACACGATTTCCACCAGCCTGCAGTATGCCAACGGCCAGGTAACGCTCAACGGCGACAAGATGCCGCTGGAAGACTTCGTCGGCATGTTTGGTATGCCGACGCTGGGGATGCCGGAACCGGCTGAACCGGCAGCGCCAGCCGAACCGGCGGCACCGCAGCAGTAAACGGCAAAACCCCTCGCATGAGGGGTTTTTTATTGCCGGGTGGTGCTGACGCTTACCCGGCCTACGATCCCGAGCTGTTGTTGGCCCGTGCAAGCGAAGCGCCGCCGGGCGTGACCTCAGTGCGGCAGGTAAGGTTCTCTGACAAAGTCAGCCAGGAGATAAACCAGGTCATGCAATAAGCCAGCAAGTTCTTTCGAGACAGCACTTGCCAGAGTCTGACTCAATAAGGCCTGATTAAGTGCCTGAGCATATCCCACCAGCATCGCAGTATCTTGCCAGCAATCCGGAACACAGGATTGTGCAGGAAACGCGGTACTCAGTCGCTCTACCAGATGAGGCGGTAAATCTTCATCGCATCGGTTTTTTAGCTCATCGAGAGTAAAAGCCAGACGTCCACACAGCGCTAAGCGCTCCGCTTTGTCTTGGGTTTCCAGCAGCACGTTAACAAAAGCGCAGCAGCAATCCGTCAGTTCGAAGAGATCCAGCGTTGAGGATATCGGCAGATCGAGAAGTTGGCAGGCAATACTGTCAGTGAAATGAGGGTTAGCAAGGGTTGGGATCGTAGCCATATGGCAGCCTCCGTGTGATGTTTTAAGGCCACCGTCTAAGTTTCCACGCTCAGAGGGTGGCGGCGCTGACAGGGGTGGAAACTGAATCACACGGTCTTCAGCCAGCCTTTCGGCTGCCCTATCAGCGCCACCGTTGATTTTACAAGGATATGCGCTGCCCCGACACTAAAACTGTGTCGTCGTGTGATGGTTCAGGTTTCCACGCCTGACTGCGGAATTTGCCGCAGTGGGAAAACTGTAATGGATATGATAAAAAAAAGAAACTGGCACTTCTTTTTCCATTTATTTTTTAATCAAAAATGCGAGAGGCATTCCAAAAACACACCTGGAATCATTCGAATCCTAAATATGAAATGGTATAATATTTTCAACACCTAAATTTAAGCAACTTGTTCGGCCACCATAATTATTGGCAATTATAATGAGCTTATTTTGCGAGGCTATTTATGCGAAAATCATACAGAACACATGAGAGACATGTTTTTTATAAATACATGTCAGCAAATACTGCCCAAATTGTTCTCGAAAATTGTAGTCTAAGATGGAGTTCCCCAACAATATTTAATGACCCTTTTGATGTACCTCGAGAGGTAATGAAAAATGTCAATGAAATTACTCTAGGTAAAGCATTAGCGCGAAAACTGAAGCAGGAATTGCTTAACCCACGGCAGGATCTACTAAATGTGAATCCAAGAATAAGGACGCTTTTAGAAATTTATAAAAAAATTTTCCCATACGGCATCCCTCCAGGTTTAGCGGAAAAATTTCAAGAAATTGAAATCGATCCTCCGGTTGGGCCAGGAGCACCTATTGCTATAGAAGATATGAAAAATATGTGGCGAGGCATGCTCAATGATAGAAGAATTCTATGCTTATCAGAAAGTGCGACAATCCCACCAATGTGGAATCATTATGCTGACGGATACAAAGGTGTTGTTATTGAATTTGAATGCATTGATGAACTTGATAGTGCATGGTTAATAGCAAAGCCAATAAATTATACAAATGAAATGCCTTTAACTTATACTGCTGAGGGTATGGCAGATTTACTTTTCTTACCAGACAGTAAAGCAATTGACTATATCAACAACGAAATCACATTTATCAAAACAGAAGATTGGGCCTACGAAAAAGAATGGAGAATATCAACCTATGCGAAAACAACTAATTCTGGATACTATAGTGACTATGGTTTTCACCCGTTAGAAGTTAAGTCGATAATTCTGGGCCCTCATTTTGATGATAATGATGAGGATTTTACAAAACTTGTTCAAAAGTATCCTTTAGCACGTATACGAAAGAGCACATTTGGCGAACATAGAAAAATAATAATTTCACCATAGATGAACGTCCTAAAATTTATCATATTAGTGATTAAACCAATGAGTGTTTGAGAGTGCGCAATCTTTTTAGCCGGGTGGCGGCTACGCCTTACCCGGCCTACGATCCCGAGCCGTTGTAGGCCCGTGCAAGCGCAGCGCCGCCGGGCGATGTGCAGCGGAGATTATTTCACCGTCACCAGCCGCGCCGCCACAATCTGGTGACCGGCCTGGACATCCATATTGTCGATGCGCTGCATGATCCTGTCCGCCAGCGTGTAACCCATCTCCCGAGCAGGGGTGGTGGCCCAGACAATTGGCAGATCGTCCAGCGCGTTTTCACCGACATCGGCGAACGCTCCCAGCGCCACCTGATGGCCGAAGAAGGTTTCCACCCCGCCCTCGCCGCTCTGACGCCCGGCGCGGATCAGGCCAAACCAGGCGCCCATAGCAATCACGTCGTTGTAACAAATCACGGCGCTGATCGTCGGACTGCTGCGCAGCAGCGCGCCTATCGCTTCCGCCGCTTTCTTCTGGCTGGATTCACACTCCACGACCCATTCGCTGTGGAAGGGCAGGCCGTACTTAATCAGCGTCGCGCAGTAGCCGCCGACCCGCTCGGCGCGGGTCAGGGACGAGCTTTTCCCACCCAGCCAGGCGATGCGCTGATGCCCGCGACGAATCAGATGTTCGGTCAGCATTTGCGCGGCCTGCATGTTATCCGGTCGCAGCGTATCGGCCTCTTCCAGATAGCTGGCGCGCGAAGCAAACACCAGCGGCACGCCTTTTTCGGCGGCGCGCTCGCACAGCTCGCTGCCCACGCCCGACGCCCCGGCGACGATCACTCCGTCAACACCCTGATTCAGCAGCATATCGAGCCGGGAGAGAAGCTGATCGGCCTCGCGACCGCCGTGCAGAAGAAAGACCATCCGCCCCTGCGCTTCAAGCGCTTCGGTTAACCCTGCGGTCAGCTCCGCATAGAAAGGTGACGTCAGGTCGCGGACAATCAGGCCAATCACCCCGCTTTGCCCGCCGCGCAGCGCCGACGCCTGACGGTTACGCACAAAACCCAGCTGCTCAACCGCCTCGTTAACCCGCTGACCGGTCGCAGGAGAGATGCGCCCTTTTCCGCTCAGCACCAGTGAAACGGTGCTGACGGAAACGCCCGCCGCCAGCGCGACATCGTTGATGGTGATTTTTTTCGCTACAGCCATGTGTTGGCGTGACTCCCTGAAATGAGATCGGTAAAACGTTTTATCAATACGTTATCTTTATACTACCAGTCAAAGCCTGAGAATGTGATTTAGCGCGCACTAAACTTTGATAAAACGTTTTATCTTCTCGCAGCATTGAAGCAGGCAAACTGATTTTAACAACAAAGGAGTCGTTTTATGACGGCGAAAGCAGCACAAAAAATATCGCTGTGGGAGTTTTTCCAGCAACTGGGTAAAACCTTTATGCTGCCCGTGGCACTCCTCTCGTTCTGCGGGATCATGCTCGGGATCGGCAGCTCGCTGAGCAGTAAAGACGTCATCACGCTGATCCCGTTCCTCGGTACCCCGGTGCTGCAGGCGATCTTCATCTGGATGAGTAAAGTCGGCTCCTTTGCGTTTAGCTTCCTGCCCGTCATGTTCTGTATCGCTATCCCGCTGGGCCTGGCGCGCGAGAACAAAGGCGTCGCGGCGTTTGCCGGGTTTGTGGGCTACGCCGTGATGAACCTGGCGGTTAACTTCTGGCTGACCGCGAAAGGCATTTTGCCGACCACCGACGCTGCCGTACTTAAAGCCAACAACATTCAGAGCGTGATCGGTATCCAGTCTATTGATACCGGGATCCTCGGGGCGGTGATCGCGGGTGTGATTATCTGGATGCTGCACGAGCGCTTCCACAATATCCGGCTGCCGGATGCCCTGGCCTTCTTCGGCGGTACCCGCTTTGTACCGATTGTTACCCTGGTAGTGATGGGTCTGTTCGGTTTAATCATTCCGCTGATCTGGCCGGTCTTTGCGATGGGCATCAACGGTATTGGCCGCATCATCAACGGCGCGGGAGATTTCGGTCCGATGATCTTCGGCACCGGCGAGCGTCTGCTCCTGCCGTTTGGCCTGCAGCATATCCTGGTGGCCCTGATTCGCTTCACCGAAGCGGGCGGTACGATGGAGGTGTGCGGTCACGACGTGAGCGGCGCGCTGACCATCTTCCAGGCGCAGCTGAGCTGCCCGACCACACACGGCTTCTCCGAAAGCGCCACCCGCTTCCTGTCTCAGGGTAAAATGCCTGCCTTCCTCGGCGGCCTGCCGGGTGCCGCGCTGGCGATGTACCACTGCGCGCGCCCGGAAAACCGTCATAAAATTAAAGGTCTGCTGATTTCCGGCGTGATCGCCTGCGTCGTGGGCGGTACCACCGAACCAATCGAATTCCTGTTCCTGTTCGTCGCACCGGTGCTGTACCTCATCCACGCGGTGCTGACCGGTCTGGGCTTTACCGTGATGGCGGTGCTGGGCGTGACCATCGGCAACACCGACGGCAACGTGATCGACTTCGTGGTGTTCGGGATCCTGCACGGCCTGTCCACCAAGTGGTACCTAGTGCCGGTCGTGGCGGCTATCTGGTTTGCGGTTTACTACGGCATCTTCCGCTTCGCCATCACCCGCTTTAACCTGAAAACGCCTGGACGCGATACCGATACGGCGAGCAGCGTTGAACAGGCGGTTGCCGGGACCGTGGGCAAATCCGGCTATAACACACCGGCCATTCTGGCGGCGCTGGGCGGCGCGGATAACATCACCTCGCTGGATAACTGCATCACCCGCCTGCGTCTGTCGGTGGCGGATATGTCAAAAGTGGATACCAACGCCCTGAAAGCCAACCGGGCCATCGGCGTGGTACAGTTAAATCAGCACAATTTGCAGGTGGTTATCGGCCCGCAGGTCCAGTCGGTGAAGGATGAGCTGGCAACCCTGATGCGAACAGTTGAAGCCTGATGCCTCAGCCCCCTCTCATGAGGGGGTTTTACTTTAAGGACTCACGTCATGTTTGATTTTTCTACCGTCGTGGATCGACACGGCACCTGGTGTACGCAGTGGGACTACGTCGCCGACCGCTTTGGCGCGGCCGATTTGCTGCCTTTCACCATCTCGGATATGGATTTGGCCACCGCGCCCTGCATTACCGACGCGCTGCATCAGCGCATCAATCACGGCGTGCTGGGCTACAGCCGCTGGAAGAACGATGAGTTTCTCGCCGCCGTCGCGCACTGGTTCCAGCAGCGCTTTAACAGCCAGATTGATACGGAAACCGTCGTTTATGGTCCTTCCGTTATCTACATGGTGTCAGAGCTGATTCGTCTCTGGTCACACCCCGGCGACGGCGTGGTGGTACACACCCCGGCATACGACGCGTTTTACAAAGCCATTGAAGGGAATGCGCGTCATGTGGTGCCCGTGGAGATGGAAAAGCACGCAGCAGGCTGGCAGGGAAATATGGCGGCGCTGGAAGCGGCCCTGGCGAAACCTGAAAACAAAATTTTACTGCTTTGCAGCCCGCAAAACCCAACCGGCAAGGTCTGGACGCGGGACGAGCTGACGCACATGGCTGGACTGTGCGCACGCTATGACGTGGCGGTTATCAGCGATGAAATTCATATGGATATGGTGTGGGGAGAGCATCGTCACACGCCGTGGAGCGCGGTGGCGCGCGGCAAATGGGCGCTACTCACCTCCGGCTCGAAAAGCTTTAATATTCCGGCGCTGACGGGCGCTTACGGACTGATTGGCGATGAACAGAGCCGTAACGGTTATCTCAGCGCGCTAAAAGGCCGGGACGGACTCTCTTCCCCTTCCGTGCTGGCGCTGACGGCGCATATTGCCGCCTATCAGCATGGAGCGCCGTGGCTGGATGCCCTGCGGGGGTATCTGGAAGAGAATCTGTTGTATATCGCGCAGGAAGTAAACCGCGCCTTTCCAAAACTGAACTGGCAGCCGCCCGAAGCAACCTATCTGGCCTGGATTGACCTGCGTCCGCTGAATATTGACGATCGGGCGCTGCAAAAAGTACTGATCGAGCAGCAAAAAGTCGCCATCATGCCGGGATATACCTACGGCAAAGAGGGAAATGGCTTTGTTCGCCTGAACGCTGGCTGTCCGCGCAGCAAGCTTGAACAAGGGGTGCAACGCCTCATTGCCGGGATTAACACGCTCCTGTAATCAATTTGCGCAACGGAATATTCCCTTGCGCAAATAGCTTTTTACCCCGTTTTGTTTTTATAATATGGCGCACTTTAACCAGAAAAGAGTGCGACCATGATTGATACACGCCTGCCTTTAACTGATATTCATCGTCACCTTGACGGTAACATTCGTGCCCAAACCATCCTCGATCTTGGCCGCCAGTTCAATTTAACGCTTCCTGCGCAGACGCTTGAGTCGCTGATCCCTCACGTACAGGTAACCTCCAATGAACCGGACCTGGTCAGCTTCCTGAGCAAACTCGACTGGGGCGTGAAGATGCTGGCCTCGCTGGATGCCTGCCGCCGCGTGGCGTTTGAGAACATTGAAGATGCGGCCCGTAATGGCCTGCATTACGTCGAGCTGCGCTTCTCGCCGGGCTATATGGCGATGACCCACAGCCTGCCCGTTGCAGGCGTGGTGGAAGCCGTGATTGAAGGCGTGCGCGAAGGGTGTAAAACCTTCGACGTTCAGGCCCGTCTGATTGGCATTATGAGCCGTACCTTCGGCGAAGCCGCCTGCCTGCAGGAGCTTGAAGCATTGCTGGCCCATCGCGATGCCATCACCGCCGTCGATCTGGCCGGTGACGAGCTGGGCTTCCCGGGCAGTCTGTTCCTCTCCCACTTCAACCGCGCGCGCGATGCCGGCTGGCACATTACCGTGCATGCGGGTGAAGCGGCTGGCCCGGAAAGCATCTGGCAGGCCATCCGCGAGCTGGGCGCCGAGCGTATCGGTCACGGCGTGAAGGCGGTAGAAGATCGCGCCCTGATGGATTTCCTGGCGGAGCAGCGTATCGGGATTGAGTCGTGCCTGACGTCTAACATTCAGACCAGCACCGTGGCAACGCTGGCGCATCATCCGCTGAAAACGTTCCTTGAGCACGGCGTGCTGGCCTCGCTGAACACTGACGACCCTGCGGTTCAGGGCGTGGATATCATCCACGAATACAACATCGCCGCACCGCAGGCGGGTCTGAGCCGCGAGCAGATCCGTCAGGCGCAGATCAACGGGCTGGAGATTGCCTTCCTGACGCCCGAAGAGAAGCAGGCGCTTAAAGATAAAGTGGCTCGCGGTTGAGCATTTGCCGGGTAGCGGCTACGCCTTACCCGGCCTACAACAGCCCTTATAGCTTATGCCAGACAGAGCGTGGCGCGATGTTTGGCAGATTCAATACCCAGCTCAATCAGTTCCATAATCTGAATCGCCTGGCTGGCCGGAACCGGATTTTCACCCGTGCCGTTCAGCGCATCGCGAATGCCCGCATAATAGGCCGGATAGTTGCCCGGGATCGTCAGCAAGGTCTCCTCTACCAGTTCCTCACCTTCCACCCGCGTGACCACGCCGTCGCGCATATCATAGCCCCAGTCTTCCTGCGGCAAACGTTCACCGCTTTTCAGCCGGTCCTCCTGCGGATCGAGGCCAAACTTCACGTAGCTCCCGCGCGTGCCGTGAATGATGTAGCGGGCCGATTCCGCGGCCGCGACCATCGTGCCGTGCAGCACAATCCGCCGCTGCGGGTAGCTGAGCACCGCGTGGAAGTAATCGGTCGTCTGCGCTCCGGGCCGGAGCTGGGCCAGATCGACCGTCATGCTCACCGGCAGACCAAAAAGATTGACGGCCTGATCCAGCAGATGCGGGGCTAAATCGTACCAGATGCCGCTGCCCGGACCGGCCTGCTCGCGCCAGCGGTTTCGTACCTGCGGACGGAAGCGGTCAAAGTGCGATTCAAAAAAGAGGATCTCCCCTAGCGTGCCTTCACTGAGAAGCCTTTTTACCGTCAGAAAGTCGCTGTCCCAGCGGCGGTTATGGAATACCGACAGCAGCCTGCCCAGACTTTTTGCCAGCGCATCCAGCTCGCGAGCCTGAGACAACGTGACGGTAAAGGGCTTATCGACCACCACGTGCTTACCGGCTTCAAGCGCGGCCTTTGCCAGCGGGAAGTGGGTGTCGTTCGGGGTGGGGATAACGATTAAATCAATATTCGGATCGTTGAAAAGGTGTTTTGGCTCAGAGACAACCGGCACGGAAGGCCAGTCGGCATGGACTTTAGCGGCATCGCTGCTGGATACCGCAGCCAGGGTCATCCCCGGCGTCCCGGCTATCAGAGGCGCATGAAACGTTTTGCTTGCATACCCGTAGCCGATAAGCCCAACGCGGATATTATCACTCATAGTGCCGTCCTCTTTTATGACGTTCTTATTTCACACTGGCTAGCCTGGCATTTCCACAGATTAATAATGTGCCATATGACTTAAAATAGCAGGTTGTACGGGTTGTTTTTGTTACATAGTATTAACCCACTGATTTTGTTTAAGGGAACCGTTCCCAAAGCGCTTGCCGTCGGGGAAACGTCGCTGTAACATTTGCGACCTGTATTTATGGATAAAGTACAACTACGAATCATGACGTCAATTATTAATCGAATCATTGAATTAGCGGGATGGATTGTCCTTGGGGTTTCGGTCATTTTGCTGGGCGTTGCCAGCCATATCGATAACTACCAGCCGCCGGAGCCTGTCACAGTCGCCCAACCTAAGTAACCGGTTACTGCAATAAAGAGTGACATAATATGTCAGTTACTTATTGCCAGCCCTGGTGAACACGGTTAACCTTCTCTTCCAGGCATCGTCTGATGCCTGAATTTCAGCAAAGAAAACTCCTAATTTCGTCGCGTTACCTGAGTGGGCTGTTTACGTCTTTATTAATCCGTTTATTATTCGAACGAATTACCTTAACTGGTATTACTCACTTTTATATGGAAACTTATTAATATGACAGTTCAGGACTATTTATTAAAATTTCGCAAGATCAATTCGCTTGAGAGCCTGGAAAAACTGTTTGACCATCTGAACTACACCCTGTCGGATAATCAGGACATCATTAATATGTATCGCGCCGCTGACCATCGCCGTGCGGAGCTGGTTTCCGGAGGTCGTTTGTTCAACGTGGGTGAAGTGCCTAAGTCCGTATGGCGTTACGTTTTATAAGAAAGTAGCCATCCGCGCGAAATGTTATATACTCTCCGCCCTGCAAACTGGCTGTACAACATTTCGCGCAGATTATGGGAGAGTTCATGACCGCAACGCCTGGAGAACGCATTGGAGGCTGGTTAATCGCCCCACTGGCATGGCTGCTGGTTGCCTTACTAAGCGCATCACTTGCGCTGCTGCTGTATACCACCGCACTGATTACTCCTCACGCTATCCAGACCCTGATGTCGCAAAGCGTGCTGAATATTGCGATGTGGTTTGTGTCGTTCGTTTTCGCGATTGGTATGTGGTACTACACCCTGTGGTTGACCATTGCCTTCTTTAAGCGCCGCAAAAGTGTACCTAAACACTACATTATCTGGCTGCTGATTTCGGTTCTGCTGGCGGTTAAAGCGTTTGCTTTTTCGCCCGTATCAGACGCTCTGGCCGTTCGTCAGCTGCTTTTCCCGTTACTGGCGGCCGCGCTGCTGGTCCCCTATTTCAAGCGTTCGACGCGGGTAAAAAACACCTTCGTGAACCCGTAATAACCTTACAGATAACCTGTTGTCGCCTGCGTGAGTTTGTCCGATAATAGGCGGCTTTTTTATTTCAGGCTAAATAATGACCGATTACTTACTGCTCTTTGTCGGCACCGTGCTGGTTAACAACTTCGTTCTGGTGAAGTTCCTTGGCCTGTGCCCGTTTATGGGCGTGTCCAAAAAGCTGGAAACGGCGATGGGCATGGGGCTGGCGACAACCTTCGTCATGACGATGGCGTCCATCTGCGCGTGGTTGATTGATACCTGGATCCTCATCCCGCTGGGGTTAATCTATCTTCGCACGCTGGCTTTTATTCTGGTCATTGCGGTTGTTGTGCAATTTACTGAAATGGTGGTGCGTAAAACCAGCCCGGCCCTCTATCGCCTGCTGGGTATCTTCCTGCCGCTGATCACCACCAACTGCGCCGTTCTCGGCGTTGCGCTGCTGAACATCAACCTTGGCCATAACTTTATGCAGTCGGCGCTGTACGGTTTTTCCGCCGCCGTCGGTTTCTCATTTGTTATGGTCCTGTTCGCGTCGATTCGCGAGCGTCTGGCGGCAGCGGATATCCCTGCGCCCTTCCGCGGTAACGCGATTGCGCTGGTGACCGCGGGTTTAATGTCTCTGGCCTTTATGGGCTTTAGTGGTCTGGTGAAGTTGTAATGAATGCTATCTGGATTGCCATCGCCTCTATCAGCGTCCTGGGGTTGGTGTTTGGCCTTATCCTGGGTTACGCCTCCCGCCGTTTCGCGGTAGAGGACGATCCCGTTGTTGAAAAAATTGATGAGCTTTTGCCGCAAAGCCAGTGCGGGCAGTGCGGCTACCCGGGCTGCCGCCCCTATGCCGAAGCGGTAGGCATTCAGGGTGAAAAAATTAACCGCTGCGCCCCCGGCGGCGAAGCGGTTATGCTGAAAATCGCGGCCCTGCTTAACGTCGATCCGCAGCCCGTTGATGGCGATGCGGAGGTGCAGGAGCCGGTTCGCGCCCTCGCCGTGATCGACGAGGCAAACTGCATCGGCTGCACCAAATGTATTCAGGCCTGCCCGGTTGACGCCATTGTCGGTGCCACCCGCGCCATGCACACCGTCGTGGCGGATCTGTGCACCGGCTGTAACCTCTGCGTGGCCCCCTGCCCGACGCAATGTATTGAGCTGCGACCGGTTGAAACGACTACCGAAAGCTGGAAGTGGGATCTTCAAACCATTCCGGTTCGCATCATTCCTGTGGAACAACATGCTTAAGTTATTTTCTGCTTTCAGAAAAGAGAAGATTTGGGACTTTGACGGCGGTATCCATCCGCCAGAGATGAAAACCCAGTCCAACGGCACGCCGCTGCGTCAAATTCCGCTGGCGACGCGTTACGTCATGCCGCTCAAACAGCATATTGGCGCTGAGGGCGAGCTGTGCGTGAAAGAAGGCGATACGGTTCTTCGCGGTCAGCCGCTGACCTTTGGCCGTGGACGTATGCTGCCGGTGCACGCCCCTACCTCCGGTAAAGTGGTGGCGATTGCCCCGCATACGGTGGCTCATCCGTCCGCGCTGTCGGAGCTGAGCGTGATCATTGAAGCAGACGGCGAAGACCGCTGGATCGATCGTGACGGCTGGAGCGACTACCGCAGCCAGAGCCGCGAAGCGCTTATCGAGCGAATTCATCAGTTCGGCGTCGCCGGGCTGGGCGGCGCGGGCTTCCCGACCGGCGTTAAGCTGCGCGGCGGTGGCGATAACATTCAGACGTTGATTATCAACGCCGCCGAGTGCGAGCCGTATATCACCGCCGACGATCGTCTGATGCAGGACTGTGCCGCTCAGGTGGTGGAAGGCATCCGCATCCTGGCGCACATTCTGAAGCCGCGGGAAGTGCTGATTGGTATCGAAGACAATAAACCGCAGGCCATCTCGATGCTGCGCGCCGTGCTGGCGGGCAGTCACGATATTAGCCTGCGCGTTATCCCGACCAAGTACCCTTCTGGCGGTGCAAAACAGCTGACGCAAATTCTCACCGGCAAGCAGGTGCCGCACGGCGGACGCTCTTCGGATATCGGCGTGCTGATGCAAAACGTCGGCACCGCCTATGCGGTGAAACGCGCGGTGATTGACGGCGAGCCGTTGACCGAGCGCGTGGTGACGCTGACCGGCGAGTCGGTTTCCCGTCCTGGCAACGTCTGGGCGCGTCTGGGTACGCCGGTGCGCCATCTGCTGGAACAGGCTGAATTTTGCCCGGCCAGCGACCAGATGGTGATCATGGGCGGCCCGCTGATGGGCTTTACGCTGCCGTGGCTGGACGTTCCGGTAGTGAAAATCACGAACTGTCTGCTCGCTCCTTCCCCAACCGAAATGGGTGAAGAGCAGGAAGAGAAAGGTTGCATCCGCTGCAGCGCCTGTGCCGATGCCTGCCCGGCGGATCTGCTCCCGCAGCAGCTGTACTGGTACAGCAAAGGCCAACTGCACGACAAAGCAAAATCACATAATCTGGCCGACTGCATTGAATGCGGCGCCTGCGCCTGGGTCTGCCCAAGCAACATTCCGCTGGTGCAATACTTCCGTCAGGAGAAGGCCGAGATTTATGCCATCTCCATGGAAGAAAAACGCGCCGCAGAAGCCAAGGCACGTTTCGAAGCGCGTCAGGCGCGACTGGAGCGCGAAAAAATCGCCCGTCAGGAACGCCATAAGCAGGCCGCCGTTCAGCCTGCCGGGAAAGATCAGGATGCGATCAACGCCGCACTGGCGCGCGTTCGCGAGAAAAAAGCCGATGCCGCCCAGACGGTGGTGATCCAGGCCGGGGAAAAACCGGATAACAGCGAAGCGATTGCCGCCCGCGAAGCGCGAAAGGCTGCGGCTCGCGCGCGTCAGGCGGAAAAAGCGCAAACGGTTCAGGCAGATACTGAGATCGACCCGCGTAAAGCGGCCGTTGAAGCGGCGATAGCCCGGGCCAAGGCCCGCAAAGCTGGAGAGCAGCAGGTAGTCGTCGAGCAAGAAGCGGTCGACCCGCGTAAAGCCGCCGTCGAAGCAGCGATTGCTCGCGCCAAAGCCCGCAAGGCTGCGCAGCAGGCGCCAGAGGCAGTATCAGAAGCACCACCGGTCGACCCGCGTAAAGCCGCCGTCGAAGCAGCGATTGCCCGCGCCAAAGCCCGTAAGGCTGCGCAGCAGGAAGAGCAGCCGCAGGCCGCCAACGATGACCCGCGCAAGGCCGCCGTCGCCGCCGCCATTGCGCGCGTTCAGGCGAAGAAAGCCGCACAGCAAGCCGTAAACGAGGATTAAATGGTTTTCAGAATCGCAAGTTCCCCTTACACCCACAACCAGCGTCAGACATCGCGCATTATGATGCTAGTCTGCCTGGCCGCGCTGCCGGGCATTGCCGTTCAGTGCTGGTTTTTCGGCTGGGGAACCCTGTTCCAGATAGCCCTGGGCTGCGCCAGCGCCGTCGCGGCGGAAGCGCTCGTCCTGAAGCTGCGTAAGATGGCGGTGTCACGCATTCTGGCTGACAACTCCGCGCTGCTGACCGGCCTGCTGCTCGCCATCAGTATTCCGCCGTTTGCCCCGTGGTGGATGGTCATGCTCGGTACCGTGTTTGCCGTGATCATTGCCAAACAGCTGTACGGCGGGCTCGGCCATAACCCGTTTAACCCGGCGATGATTGGCTACGTGGTGCTGCTAATCTCCTTCCCGGTGCAGATGACCAGCTGGCTGCCACCGCACGAGATTGCGGCCACGGTCCCGGACTTTATGGATGCCCTGCACGTTATCTTTACCGGCCATACGGCGCTCGGCGCTGATATGAACGCGCTGCGCATGGGCGTGGACGGTATCAGCCAGGCGACGCCTCTTGATACCTTTAAAACGTCCCTGCATGCCGGGCACAGCGTTGAGCAGATCATGAAATCCGCGATTTACAGCGGCATGCTGGCGGGTGCAGGCTGGCAGTGGGTCAACCTGGCGTATCTGCTGGGCGGCCTGTTCCTGCTGCAGCAAAAAGCCATTCGCTGGCATATTCCGGTCAGCTTCCTCGTGACGCTGACGGTTTGCGCGACGCTGGGATGGGTCTTCTCTCCTGAATCACTTGCCAGCCCGCAGATGCATTTGCTCTCCGGTGCGACCATGCTAGGTGCCTTCTTTATCCTGACGGATCCGGTCACGGCGTCAACGACTAACCGCGGCCGCCTGATCTTCGGCGCGCTGGCGGGCCTGCTGGTATGGCTCATCCGCAGCTTTGGCGGTTACCCGGACGGCGTCGCGTTTGCCGTCCTGCTTGCCAACATTACCGTTCCGCTCATCGACTATTACACGCGTCCGCGCGTGTACGGCCATCGCTAAGGGTTTCGCCATGTTAAAAACGATGCAAAAGCACGGCGTCACGCTGGCTGTCTTCGCCGCGGTCCTGACCGGGCTGACGGCCCTGGTTAACACGTTAACCAAAACGACCATCGAAGAGCAGGCTTCAAAGCAGCAAAAGGCGCTGTTCGATCAGGTGATCCCGTCAGATTTCTACGATAATGATCTGCAAAAAAGCTGCTTTGTGGTAGACGCACCGCAGCTTGGGAAAGGCGCGCACCGCCTCTTTATCGCCCGTAAAGGGAATAGACCGGTAGGCGCGGTGATGGAAGCGACGGCGCCCGACGGCTATTCCGGCGCCATTCAGCTGCTTGTCGGCAGCGATTTCTCCGGCACTATTCTGGGTACTCGCGTGACGGAACATCATGAAACGCCGGGCCTGGGCGATAAAATTGAAACCCGTCTGAGCGACTGGATTTTGCACTTCGCCGGTAAAGTTATCCATGGCGAAGGTGATACCACGTTTGCGGTGAAGAAAGATGGCGGCGAGTTCGACCAGTTCACCGGCGCGACCATCACGCCGCGCGCCGTGGTGAACGCCGTAAAACGAGCCGGGCTGTATGCTGAAACGCTGCCCGCGCAAATCAACAATCTTCCGGCCTGTGAGGAGTAATCATGAGCCAGGTTAAAGAGGTTATTGTCCAGGGGTTGTGGAAGAACAACTCCGCGCTGGTCCAGCTTCTGGGGATGTGTCCCCTGCTGGCGGTAACGTCCACCGCCACCAACGCGCTCGGTCTGGGTCTGGCAACCACGCTGGTTCTGACCCTGACCAACCTCTCCATCTCCGCCCTGCGACGCTGGACGCCTTCGGAAATTCGTATTCCGATTTATGTCATGATCATTGCGTCGGTGGTCAGTATCGTCCAGATGCTGATTAACGCCTACGCGTTTGGCCTGTACCAGTCGCTCGGGATCTTTATTCCCCTTATCGTCACCAACTGTATCGTCGTTGGCCGTGCGGAAGCGTTCGCGGTGAAAAACAGCCCCGCCATGTCGGCGTTGGATGGTTTTTCCATTGGAATGGGCGCCACCTGCGCCATGTTCGTGCTGGGCTCGCTGCGCGAGATCCTCGGTAACGGTACGCTGTTTGACGGCGCAGATGCGCTGCTGGGCGGCTGGGCCAAAGCGCTGCGCGTTGAAGTGTTCCACACCGATACGCCATTCCTGCTGGCAATGCTGCCCCCTGGCGCGTTTATTGGCCTTGGCATGATGCTGGCGATAAAATACCTGATTGATGAGAAACGTAAGCGCCGCGCGGCTGAGCGTAGCGTTCTGGAAGGGACACCCGAGAAGGCTTCATGAATAAAGAAAAGCGCATTGCGATCCTGACCCGTCTGCGGGACGAGAACCCGCACCCGACGACGGAGCTGAATTTTACCTCCCCGTTTGAGCTGCTGATCGCGGTGTTGCTCTCTGCACAGGCGACCGATGTGAGCGTCAATAAAGCCACTGCCCTGCTCTATCCGGTCGCCAATACGCCAAAAGCCATGCTGGAGCTGGGCGTGGAAGGCGTGAAGTCCTATATCAAAACCATCGGCCTGTTTAACAGCAAAGCCGAGAACGTCATTAAGACCTGCCGGATCCTGCTGGAACAGCACGGAGGCGAAGTACCGGAAGATCGCGCCGCGCTGGAAGCCTTACCGGGCGTGGGGCGTAAGACCGCAAACGTGGTGCTCAACACCGCGTTTGGCTGGCCGACCATCGCCGTGGATACGCATATTTTCCGCGTCTCTAACAGGACTAACTTCGCGCCGGGGAAAAATGTTGAGCAGGTCGAAGAGAAGCTGTTAAAGGTGGTTCCGGCCGAATTTAAGGTTGACTGCCATCACTGGCTGATTCTGCACGGCCGCTATACCTGTATTGCCCGTAAGCCTCGATGCGGCTCGTGCATTATTGAAGATCTCTGCGAATACAAAGAAAAAGTGTATCCCTGATCGTCACAAACCCTTACCAAAAGAAGGGCTACCAGACACCCTTCTTTTGGCCGTTATTTGTCCGTCTTTCATTCCCCCTGACCTGTCACTTGTTCGGTTGTTTAACGCTCAAACAGGTTAATACTTTTTTCATAGCCAAAAATTTCTATACATCTGTGATCGCGATCACCCTGATAACTTCATGTTGAATTTTTGTTGTCAAAATCCGCCTAAACCCTTTGTCTGACAAGATACTCTCCTTTCATCACCGAAGATAAGACCAGCTATTTTTCAGAATATGGCCCATATCACTGCATTAAGCGGCAAATAGCAGAACATATCGCCAAAAGCCGGTCAGGGTGGGTTATCGCCAGTCGAAAAAACTACCTTTACTCATCGTATGAAATTTAACGCTGAATAACATTTATATGAACCGACGATTATACCACTTCAGATATATGTAACAGATTATTACAAACGTATTGCCAGATGGGGCAGGATAGTGAACATTACCCGCCGTTTCTCCTCCCAATATAACTATAAGGCGTATGGACTACGGCCATCGCGCTATGAACACCCCCGTTAATATGGGATGTAAAAAAAGAGGTATATGTGTCTACTGCAAACAATAAACCAACAGATGAAAGCGTGAGTCTTAACGCTTTTAAACAGCCTAAAGCGTTCTATCTCATCTTCTCTATCGAGTTATGGGAGCGTTTTGGTTATTACGGCCTGCAAGGGATCATGGCGGTTTACCTGGTAAAACAGCTGGGTATGTCCGAAGCCGATTCCATCACGCTGTTCTCTTCCTTTAGTGCTCTGGTGTACGGTCTGGTCGCTATTGGCGGCTGGCTGGGTGATAAAGTCCTCGGGACTAAACGTGTCATCATGCTGGGCGCCATTGTCCTGGCGATCGGCTATGGTCTGGTTGCATGGTCAGGGCATGATGCCGCTGTCGTGTATATGGGTATGGCGACGATTGCCGTCGGTAACGGTCTGTTCAAAGCGAACCCGTCCTCCCTGCTTTCTACCTGCTATAACAAAGACGATCCGCGCCTGGACGGTGCATTTACCATGTACTACATGTCCATCAACATCGGTTCGTTCTTCTCGATGCTGGCTACCCCATGGCTTGCGGCGAAGTTCGGCTGGAGCGTGGCGTTTGCGCTGAGCTTCGTGGGCATGCTGATCACCGTGGTCAACTTCCTGTTCTGCCGCAGCTGGGTTAAAGACTACGGTTCAAAACCTGACTTCGAGCCTGTGCATATGGGCAAACTGCTGGCCACCATCGTGGGCGTAGTTGTCCTCGCGGCAATCGCCACCTGGCTGCTGCACAACCAGGGTATCGCCCGTGCCGTTCTGGGCGTGGTTGCGCTGGGCATCGTGGTTATCTTTGCGAAAGAAGCGTTCGCCATGCAGGGTGCTGCCCGTCGCAAGATGATTGTGGCGTTCATTCTGATGCTGGAAGCGATTATCTTCTTCGTGCTGTACAGCCAGATGCCAACCTCACTGAACTTCTTCGCCATTCGTAACGTTGAGCACTCAATTCTGGGCATCGCGTTCGAGCCGGAACAGTATCAGGCGCTGAACCCGTTCTGGATCATGATTGGTAGCCCGATTCTGGCCGCTATCTATAACAAGATGGGCGACCGTCTGCCAATGCCGCACAAGTTTGCTATCGGTATGGTGCTGTGCTCCGGCGCGTTCCTGGTGCTGCCGCTGGGTACTAAATTTGCCACCGACGCGGGTATCGTGTCCGTTAACTGGCTGATCCTGAGCTACGCGCTGCAGTCTATCGGTGAACTGATGATCTCCGGTCTGGGTCTGGCGATGGTTGCACAGCTGGTGCCACAGCGTCTGATGGGCTTCATTATGGGTAGCTGGTTCCTGACCACTGCCGGTGCGGCAATCATTGCGGGTAAAATTGCGAACCTGATGGCTGTGCCGGAAAACGTCACTGACCCACTGGTCTCCCTGAACGTCTACGGTACCGTGTTCATGCAGATTGGTATCGCGACTGCGGTTATTGCAGTTCTGATGCTGCTGACCGCGCCGAAACTGAATCGTATGACTCAGGACGACGACAAGACGGCTGAAGCGACCAAAACCGCTACCGCGTAAGATTATTGAGAAACGACAGAACAGAAGCCGCTAATGTATTAGCGGCTTTTTTTTTGTCCGTTGGCGCACTAACATAGCTGAAACCTCAGCAAAAAGGAGTTACCGATGAAACTGTTCTACAAACCGGGCGCGTGCTCTCTTGCTTCCCACATCACCCTGCGCGAGAGCGGCAAAGATTTCACGCTGGACGGCGTTGATCTGATGAAAAAGCGTCTGGAAAATGGCGATGATTTTCTTGCCATTAACCCCAAGGGACAAGTTCCGGCGCTCTTGCTGGATGACGGTACTCTGCTGACCGAAGGCGTCGCGATTATGCAGTTCCTGGCCGATAGCGTACCCGATCGCCAGCTGCTGGCACCGGTGAGTACCATTTCTCGCTATAAGACGCTGGAATGGCTGAACTACATTGCAACCGAGCTGCACAAAGGATTTACGCCGTTGTTCCGCCCGGATACGCCAGAGGAGTTCAAACCAACCCTGCGTGCGCTTCTTGAGAAAAAGCTGCAGTACGTTAACGAATCGCTGAGAGACGAACAGTGGATTTGTGGTTCGCGCTTCACGATTGCCGATGCGTATCTGTTTACCGTGCTGCGCTGGGCGCGCGCGGTTAAGCTGAACCTGGAAGGGTTAGACCATATCGCATCGTATATGAAACGCGTGGCGGAGCGTCCTGCAGTGGCTGCGGCGCTGAAAGCGGAAGGGTTGAACTAACCGAGCGGCCTGTGTTGCCGGGTGGCGCTAACGCTTACCCGGCCTACACGTTTTGGCCGGTTATAACCGGGTTGCGCTGAAATAGTGCTCCGGCTTCGCGATACGATCCTGTGCCGCAACCACCTGCAGTTCATATTCCTGCATCTCTTTCGTCGCAATCATGATTTCGTACACCGCCGCGGTAACGTGTTCCAGCGCGTCGCGCATCGTCGCCCCCTGCAGTAATTTCACCAGCAGCAGACCACTCGTAACATCTCCGACCCCAACCGGCTGGCGCAGGCCGAAATCCACCAGCGGACGGCTAATATGCCAGGCGTCATCTTTCGTCACCAGAAGCATCTCAAAACGGTCCTGACTCAGCCCTGCGCGGGCGAGATGTTTTACCAGCACCACCTCAGGCCCCTGAGCGATCAGTTCGCGAGACGCGCTTACCGCCTCTTCTACGCTGTTAACCGGACGCTCGCAGAGAATTTCGAGCTCGACCAGGTTTGGCGCAATGATATCGCTGGCGGGCAGCGCGTGGCGGACGTGAAACTCTGCGACGCCTGGCGCCACGATACAGCCTTTCTCCGGATGGCCCATGACGGGGTCGCAGAAGTATTTTGCCGCCGGGTTTGCGGCTTTCACCTGACGTACGATGCCGAGGATATGCTCCCCCTGCTCCGCTGAGCCGAGGTAGCCGCTCAGCACGGCGTCACAGCGTCTGAGCTGGTCGATATCGGCAATCCCCTGCACAACCTCGGTGAGGTGCGAAGGCGGCATTACGCAGCCGGTCCATTTGCCGTATTGCGTGTGGTTAGAGAACTGCACGGTATTAAGGGGCCAGACGTTGACGCCGAGGCGACGCATCGGGAATTCCGCGGCGCTATTGCCAGCGTGTCCAAAAACAACGTGGGACTGAATGGCGAGGATGTTCTTCATTTTTTTCTTACCAAACCCTGAAAAAACAAAAGGGGCGTGGTTTCCCACGCCCCTGGAGACTGTTAATTATTTCCAGCAGACAAGGCAGTAGTTTTTCTTACCGCGACGCAGCAGCGTGTAGCGACCATACAGACGGTCACCGTCAACGAAGGTGTATTCCGGGTCGGCCTGTTTCTCACCGTTGATGGTGATAGCGTTAGAGGCGATAGTTTTACGCGCCTGACCGCGCGAAGGCTGGAGCTCAGAGTCCACCAGCGCCTGCATCAGGTCAGCCCCTTTTTCCATCTCAACCATCGGCACGCCGTCCTGCGCCAGCTGTTCGAAGTCCGCCTCGCTCAGATCGCTCAGGGTACCGTTGAACAGGCTTGCGGTAATACGTTTTGCCGCGGCCAGACCTTCTTCACCGTGAACCAGTTTGGTCACTTCGTCCGCCAGCACATACTGGGCGCGCGGTGCTTTACCGCTGTTTTTGTCTTCTTCTTCCAGCGCGTTGATGTCTTCGATGTCCATAAAGGTGAAGAACTTCAGGAAGCGGTAAACATCGGCATCCGCCGTGTTGATCCAGAACTGGTAGAATTTGTACGGGCTGGTTTTCTTCGGATCGAGCCATACCGCGCCGCCTTCGGTCTTCCCAAATTTGGTGCCGTCTGCCTTGGTGATCAGCGGAACGGTCAGACCGAAGACCTGGTTCTGGTGCAGACGACGGGTCAGGTCGATACCGGAGGTGATGTTACCCCACTGATCGGAACCGCCAATCTGCAGGGAAACGCCGTGCAGCTTGTTCAGGCAGGCAAAGTCATAACCCTGCAGCAGGTTGTAGGAGAACTCGGTAAAGGAGATACCCTGGTCGTCACGGTTCAGACGCTGCTTCACGGCCTCTTTGTTAATCATCTGGTTAACAGAGAAGTGCTTTCCGATGTCGCGCAGGAAGGTCAGCACGTTCATGCTGCCAAACCAGTCGTAGTTGTTCGCGGCAATGGCAGAGTTATCACCACAGTTGAAGTCGAGGAATGGTGCAACCTGTTTGCGGATCTTATCCACCCACTCCTGCACGGTATCTTCGGTGTTCAGTTTACGCTCAGCGGCTTTAAAGCTTGGGTCACCAATCAGGCCGGTCGCGCCGCCCACCAGCGCAACAGGCTTATGGCCCGCCATCTGGAAGCGTTTCAGGCATAACAATGGAACAAGATGCCCCAAATGCAAGCTGTCAGCGGTGGGATCGAAGCCGCAATAGAGCGCGATCGGGCCTTGCGCCAGTCGCTCTGCTAACGCTTCCTCGTCCGTCACCTGGGCCACGAGGCCCCGCTCTTGCAATTGTTTAATCAAGTTACTGCTTGCCATCAAATTCTCCATGTATAAACGACTGCACCTTTGCCGGTACACGACTTTTCGCCTGATGCGAAAGGACAATAGAATAAAGCGCAAGCGCGGTGTGCGCTAGCGCTTAAATCAACAAATTTCGGGGATTACGGTGCCAGTCTGTCGATTTTCCAGCCGCCATTCTCGCGCTGGTATAAAAAGCGGTCGTGCAGGCGATGTTCGCCCCCCTGCCAGAACTCCATCTGCTCAATCGGGATGCGGAAACCGCCCCAGAAGCTTGGCAAAGGAATTTCACCCTGCTGGAACTTCTGTTTCAGCTCCAGGAATTTACTTTCCAGCACGCCGCGGGCGGAAATTCGGCTGGACTGTTTTGATACCCAAGCGCCAATCTGGCTGTCGCGCGGGCGGCTGTGGAAATACTTCACCACTTCCAGCGTCGAGAGACGTTCCGCCTTGCCGGTGACCATTACCTGACGTTCCAGCATGTGCCAGGGAAACAGCAGGCTGATACGCGGATTGTTTTCTAAATGGTGCGCCTTGCGGCTGCCGAGGTTGGTATAGAACACCAGCCCTTTCTCGTCATAATGCTTGAGCAATACGATGCGCTGATACGGTTGGCCGTTTTCATCCACCGTCGCGACAACCATGGCGGTTGGGTCGGCGAGTTTCGCTTCGCAGGCCTGTTTCAGCCAGCGTTCAAAAAGCACGAGGGGTTCAGCGGGAAGATCCTGGCGACGCAGGCCGCCTTTAGTGTATTCACGGCGCAGATGCGCAATTTGCTGCAGTTCGTCGTTATCTGACATGGCGTTAGCTGACATTGAGAGTGGGTGGCGCTATTGTGCGCCGCCCCTGTAAAAATCTCAACGCTTCGGATTTTCGAGCTGGCAATTGTTCAGCACAATGCGGTCGCGTTTGTAGACCGTGGCGCTGTAGCCTTTTGACCAGAAGACGTAGATACCGTCGGTATAACGCGCGCCGGAGGCCGACATGCCCTGCTTCAGCGTCAGCAGTTTATTGTCGTAAACAAAGCTGGCTTCCTGGCGTGGGTTATTCAGCTTCACGGTCAGCGGTTTTTCGTCGCAGCGATACTCCAGCGTATCGGTCTGCATGCGTTCAATGAGCTGGTTATAGACGCTGCATCCTGACAGCAATAAAGGCGCGGCAATAAGAAGAAGTTTTTTCATGGGCGTATTCCGAAGACTTTCCTGGTCCTGGAGGGCATGGCTGCCCTCCTGTTTCGTTCCATTCTAACGATGACGCGCCGCGCTGAATTTCAGTTAACTCTGATTATGACGAGGATTTGCCGGGAAAATCGCCCCGAGGACGCTCGCCTCACGCGCGCCGGTTACCGACGGCAAGTTGCCCGGCAGCCCGGCAATGGTGCGCCAGGCGAGCCAGGCGAAGGCCAGCGCCTCCATATCATCACCGCTGATGCCGGCCTCATCGGTCGTGGTCACTTCGGTACCCGGCAGTAGCCCCGCAAGACGCGCCATCACCAGCGGGTTGCGGCTTCCTCCACCGCACACCAGCAGGCGTTCACATCCGCCGCTGAGCAGAACCTGTTCGGAGATCGACACGGCCGTCAGCTCGGCAAGCGTCGCCTGGACATCCTGCGGCGCGAGCGCCGGGAATGGCGCCAGCTGACGCTCAAGCCAGCCCAGGTTGAAGTATTCACGCCCCGTGCTCTTAGGGGCCGGCAGGGCAAAATATGGATCGCTCAGCATCGACTGCAGCAGCGGAATAATCACTTTCCCCCCGCTCGCCCACTCGGCGTTTTTATCATACGGTTGTCCACACTGACGCCAGATCCAGGCATCCATTAACATATTGCCCGGACCGGTATCATAGCCGCGTACGGGCTGCCCCGGGATGAGCATCGACAGATTGGCAATCCCACCAATGTTGAGCACCATGCGGCGTTCTGTAGGGTGCGCCAGTAACGCCTGATGGAACGCGGGTACCAGCGGCGCTCCCTGCCCGCCAAGGGCGATATCGCGACGACGGAAATCGCCTACCACCGTCACGCCCGTTTTCGCCACAATCTGGTTGTTATCACCGATTTGCAGGGTATGCGGAGCATCTCCGCCGGGCTCATGCCAGACCGTTTGTCCGTGACACCCGATGGCCACCACATCCTGCGGGCGAAGATGTTCTTTTTGCATCAAAGCCTGCACCGCATCCGCAAACAGCGCCCCCAGGCGAACATCAAGCTGTCCAAGCTGGGAGAGGGTCAGCTGCTGCCCCTGACAGATACTCAGAATATCCTCTTTCAGTGAAATGGGGATTGGCCAGGTCAGGCTCGCCTGCTGCGCCACCATGTTTTCGTCAATGGCGGCCAGAACGACATCTACCCCATCCAGACTGGTGCCTGACATCACACCAATGTAGCGACCCGATTTCATGCGCTTTCCTTACGTTGCGTGGGCTAAGGTTATCCACTCAACCATAAACGGCGCAGCTTTGCCATCCGGCGATAATATTTTTTAACAATGTCAGACGGGTAACACGGGCGGATCCTGTTTATGTCTCGTTAAGTCAAATTCAAGTACAATTTTCTTATTGTTAGTGCAAAGATATGAACTATGGCCCCTTATGCCATATAATTTAGCCATAACGGATGCCCCCAATCGGGCGTTTTTGGTGAACAGGAGATTCAAATGATTTTACGTGTACTGGGCGTTTCGCTGATTGGTTTAACTCTGGCTGGCTGTGTGAATGACAGTTCACTTTCTGGCGACGTTTACAGCGCTTCTGAAGCGAAACAGGTTCAGAACGTGACTTACGGTACCGTTGTTAACGCACGCCCTGTACAGATCCAGGGTGGTGATGAAAGCAACGTGATGGGCGCAATCGGCGGTGCCGTTCTGGGTGGTTTCCTCGGTAATACCGTCGGTGGCGGTACAGGTCGCTCGCTGGCAACAGCCGCAGGCGCCGTTGCGGGTGGCGTAGCCGGCCAGGGCGTTCAGGGTGCGATGAACAAAACCCAGGGCGTAGAGCTTGAAATTCGTAAAGACGACGGCAGCACGATCATGGTTGTACAGAAACAAGGCAGCACTCGCTTCTCTGCAGGCCAGCGCGTTGTTCTGGCAAGCAACGGAAGTCAGGTGACCGTTTCTCCACGTTAATTAAAAATGGATGTGGTCATCAGGCCACATCCATTTACATTATTTATCACTCCCACAAATATATTTACAAAATACATTCACCCTACCCATAATTAACCACGCCATATATTGTTTCTGCGCAAAGTATTTAGCGTGCTAATTGATTACACTCTTCGCAATACCCTCACCTTAATTCATTATAAAGTTATTAAAACCATATATGTTTGCGAATCGCCGTTCTGTAAAGGGCCGTTATATCTCGTTCTGTCTAGGTTGTATTGCTGTTATCGGCATATTACACGCCCTGTTTTCAAAAATTGCCGAATGGGTTCCTACCTTTTCGTCTCACTTGTTCCCTACGCTCACCATTTTTTTACTGGTGTTTGACCTGTTTATTGCCTGCTTTATGGCAATGAAATACTGGTGTGACCGAAAACGGTTGTATCTGGTATCGCTTGCTTTTGCCTTTGCCGGGTCGGCATCGCTGATGGTCGGAACGCTGTGCAGCTTTCCCGCCTGGCTGGACCTCTATCAGTTCAACGCGGTGAACTACAACGATGCGATGATCTTCTATATGTTCCGCCATCTCTTAATGGCGGTGCTAATAATCGTTTCGGCAATACTTTATACCACGCGCAATTGTCCCCTTTCGCGGCTGGCGCATATTGCTATTGTGAGCGGCGAGTTTCTCTTTACCGCTTTTACTGTAGGGTTGGCCTGGATGTATTCCAGTCATTCTTCCTTTTTATCCATTGATCTTGTTGATAATGAAACCCGCGAGTTTATGGTTCTCTGGAGCCACTTTATTAATATTGCATTGATTGCACTCTGTTTGGTCACATTAGCCACGCTGATGTTTATTACGCGTATACGCAACTTATTCTGGGTGGGCGGTAATTTTCTGTGCGTCTGCTATATCGTCACGCTCTCAATGCTGTTAGTGGGTGGACATGTTGAAGATGTCTCCTGGTATCGCGCTCGCTTATTTGAAACCGTCGCCACGCTGATGATCATTTTTGTTCTGCTCTACGATGTTTTCAGGCTGTATCGCGACTCGCACGTTAAGTATCAGCAGTCTTACCAGAACTCCATTCGCGACCCGCTGACGCGCCTGTATAACCGCAGTTATTTTTATGAAACATTAAAGCAGGCGCTGGATATCGCCAAACCCAGCCGTCCGGTTTCCGTCATCGTCAGCGATCTCGATCGCTTCAAGCGCATCAACGACACCTACGGGCATCTTCAGGGCGACAAGGTCCTGCAGTTTGTTGCTAATCTACTGATGGATTCCGTGCGCCCCCAGGACATCGCGGCCCGTATCGGTGGTGAGGAGTTTGTTCTGATGCTGGCCAACACCTCATCAGACGCGGCGTATCAGGTGGCGGAACGCATACGGTTAAATCTGAGCAGCTTCGATAACGCCAGCAGCGGCGGTCAACTACCGGAGCCAATCACGATTAGCATGGGGGTATATACGGCAACGTCACCCGCAATAGCCGCAGAAACGTGCGTGGAAAATGCCGACAAAGCGATGTATGAAGCGAAGGAGACGGGCCGTAACCGCGTTGTCGTCTTTAAGTAAAAAAAGGCCTTGCTGCTGCAAGGCCTTGTTGTTTGTCAGTCGCGCGACTGTAGCTCATGGATGTTTTGCTCAAGGCGCCCAATGAGGCTGATGAGCATTTCCAGCTCCGCCGGTGAAACGCCTGACAGGATTTCACCACGCGTCTTGGTGATCACGGCTTCCATTTCCGTGATGATAGGCGCCGCTTTCTCGGTGAGTTTAATCCGCTTGGCGCGACGATCGCTGGCGCAGGTTTGCCGCGAGATCAACCCCTTCTCTTCCAGCTGGTCAAGCGTGCGCACCAGCGACGGTTGCTCAATCCCTATCGCTTTTGCCAGTTGAATTTGCGACTGTTCGGGCGGCAGCTGATGAATGTTGTGCAGCGTGACCCAATGCGTCTGTGTGAGTTCCAGAGGTTTCAGGCGATGGTCAATCAGAGCACGCCAGACGCGTACCAACCTTGCCAGATCAGAACCTAATGGCGATTCCAATTTCATCTCCTTATAATTAGCTTGCTAAGTTATTATACTGATTTTAGAATAGTGTGCAGCATTTGTATTGCCAAAACAAATGCAATACTGCATTCATCGAACTTAAAAGTATGACTTACACTGAATTGTGATGCTTCATCATACTAAGACAAGCCAACGCGGCATTCTGTTCACTGCAAAGGATTTCTGCCCGTGACGTTTTTTCATCGCTCAGAGGGTTTACCCCTTCAGGACCTGATCTTCGGTGCGTCAGTCTACTTTCCTCCCCTGTTTAAGGCCGTTCTGGTGGGCTTTATCCTCTGGCTCATCGCGCATCGTCTGCTTCGCGACTGGATGTACTCCGGCGAAATCTGGCATCCCATGCTGATGGATCTTTCCCTGTTTGCCCTTTCCGTATGCCTGGGCCTTGCCGTTTTGACTGTGTGGTGAATATGTCCCTTAAAACGCTAAAGTACTTTTCCACCCTGTTAGTCCTTGCCCTCGCGCTGGTTGCGGGCTGGTGGATGTGGAATTTTTATATGCAGTCGCCCTGGACGCGTGACGGCAAAGTCCGCGCCGAGCAGGTCAGCATTACCCCTCAGGTGTCGGGAAGTATTACGACGCTGTTGGTTAAGGATAACCAGTTCGTCAAAAAGGGAGACATTTTATTCCGCATCGACGACACCCCGTACCACATTGCGATCCTGAACGCCCAGGCGCAGCTGGCTAAAGCCCAGTCGGATCTGGCAAAGGCCAACAACGAGGCCAACCGCCGCCGCCACCTGTCGCAAAACTACATCTCAGCGGAAGATTTAGACACCGCCAATATCAACGTTAAGGCGATGCAGGCTAGCGTCAACGTGGCGGAGGCGACGCTGAAGCAAGCGCAGTGGCAACTGACCCAAACCGTGATTACGGCACCTGTTGATGGATGGGTGACCAACCTCTCGGCCCGCGTGGGGAATTATGCCACCACGGGACAACCGATATTCGCCCTCGTCGACAGCCACTCCTTCTACGTCGTGGGCTATTTCGAAGAGACCAAGCTTCGGCATATTCGCGAGGGTTCGCCAGCCGCAATAACGCTTTACAGCGGCTCTAAAAAGTTACAGGGTCACGTTTCCAGCATTGGCCGCGCCATTTACGATCAGAGTGTTGAAACGGATTCAGGCCTGGTGCCGGACATAAAGCCGAACGTTCCCTGGGTGCGTCTGGCCCAGCGCGTTCCGGTTCGCGTGGAGTTTGACCGCTTGCCGGAGGACATTACCCTGGTATCCGGCACCACCTGCACTGTCTCCATCGGAAACCGGTGATGAAGCTGCAGGGTCTCTCCTGGCAAAACACGCCGTGGATGAAAGCAACGCGTCCCCAGTGGCGCTACGCGCTGCGTAACGGCATTGCCATGTGTCTTGCGTTGACTGTGGCTTATTACCTTAACCTGGATGAGCCCTACTGGGCGATGACGTCTGCGGCGGTGGTCAGTTTTCCGACGGTAGGCGGAGTGATCAGTAAAAGCCTTGGCCGCATCGCGGGCAGCCTGCTGGGCGCCACCGCGGCGTTAATTATCGCGGGCCATACGCTGAACGATCCGTGGCTGTTCATGCTGAGCATGGCGGCATGGCTGGGGTGCTGTACCTGGGCCTGCGCCCATTTTACCAATAACGTCGCCTACGCGTTTCAGCTGGCGGGCTATACCGCCGCCATCATCGCCTTTCCGGTGGTTAACGTGCTCGACACCACCGAGCTGTGGGATATTGCCCAGGCGCGCGTCTGTGAAGTGATTGTCGGGATCCTCAGCGGCGGCTTTATGATGATGATCCTCCCCAGCACATCCGACGGCACCGCGCTCATCACCGCGCTAAAAACCATGCATACCCGATTACTGGAACACGCGAGCCTGCTGTGGCAACCGGATTCCAGCGACGATATCCGCCTCGCGCATGAAAAGGTTATCGGACAGATCCTGACGATGAATCTGTTGCGCATTCAGGCGTTCTGGAGCCACTACCGCTTTCGCCGCCAGAACACACTTCTTAACTATCTGCTGCACCAGCAGCTGCGCATGACCAGCGCCATCTCCAGCCTGCGCCGGATGCTGCTCAACTGGCCGACGCCGCCTGAAAATACCCGGGCCGTGATTGAAACGCTGCTCGCGGCCCTTGCGCGCCCGGATGCGGACATTTACACCGTAGCGCGGATTATCGCCCCGCTCGCCCCGGTTGATGAGTACGACTACCGCCATCGCGCCTTCTGGCAGCGCCTGAATTACTTTTGTCGGCTGTACCTGCGCAGCAGCCGCTGGATTACGGCCGTCGAAAACGCGACCCCATTGACGGAGTTCAACGTCCCCGGCAGCCCGGCACTTGCGCGCCATACCGACTATCTGGAAGCGCTGTGGAGCGGTTTTCGCACCTTCTGTGCGCTGATGCTGGTGGGGGCGTGGAGCATTACCACGCAGTGGGAGTCCGGTACGGCGGCCCTTACGCTTGCCGCCATCAGCTGCGTGCTTTATTCCGTCGCGGCCTCGCCGTTCAACTCGCTTACGCTGCTGCTGCGCACGCTGGTGCTGCTGTCGCTGTTCAGCTTCGTGGTGAAGTTTGGCCTGATGGTGCAGATAAGCGATCTGTGGCAGTTCCTGCTTTTCCTGTTTCCCCTGTTAACCACCATGCAGCTTCTGAAGCTGCAAATGCCTAAGCTGGCGGGCCTCTGGGGACAGCTGATTGTTTTTATGGGCTCGTTTATCTCCGTGACGAATCCACCTGTTTATGATTACGCCGATTTTCTCAATGACAACCTGGCGAAGATCCTGGGCGTGGGGCTGGCGTGGCTGGCTTTCGCGGTGTTACGTCCCGGCTCCGATGCACGCAAGAGCCGCAGGCATATCCGGGAGCTACGCAGAGGGTTTGTCGACCAGCTCAGCCGTAAACCGCATCTGAGCGAAAACGAATATGAATCGCTGGTCTATCATCACGTCAGCCAGCTGAATAACAGCCAGGACGCGCTGTCCCGGCGCTGGCTGCTGCGCTGGGGCGTGGTGCTGTTGAACTGCTCGCACGTGGTCTGGCAGCTTCGCGCGTGGGAAACGCGTTCCGATCCGCTGTCGCAGGTTCGTGATGTTTGCATCTCCCTGCTGCGCGATGTAATGAGCGAGCGCGGTGTCCAGCAGCGGCCGCTGGAAGCCACGCTGAATGAACTGCAGCGGATCTGCGATACGCTTGCACAGCATCATCTGCCCGCAGCCCGTGATTTGGCCTCGATAATCTGGCGCCTGCACTGCTCGCTCTCGCAGCTGGAACAGGCACCGCCACCGGGAACGATTGGGGATCAGATCACGCCGCACGCATAGCGTGCTCCGCCGCCGCCAAGCGGTTTAGGCCGATCGGACATATTGTCGCCGCCGACATGGATCATCAGCGCCTTGCCTTTCACCTCATCCAGCTTTTTCAGTCGCGGCGCGACAACAGGATCGGTGGCTTTACCGTCGTTATTCACCACCAGCACAGGCAGATCGCCTAAATGCCCCATTCCATCCGGGCCTTCATGCTTGCCGGAATGCTGCGGATCGAGGTGCCCTCCTGCCGCTTCCGCCGCAGACGGTTTACCTTCTTTTAAAGCGGGCTGACAGCTGCCTTTGGCATGAACATGGAAACCATGTTCACCAGGAGGGAGGGCTTTGAGGTTGGGGGCGAACTCCAGCCCTTTATCGGTTTCAGTGATTTTCACCGTTCCGATGGACTGACCCACACCCTGTGGGGTGACGAGATTCATTTCCACTTCGTCACTGGCTGCCTGCGCCCCTGCGCAAACAACCAGCGTGACCAGTGCCAGAGCAAAACGCTTCATAGTGACCTCCGCGGGTTATTTTTTGCCCCTTAAGTGTATACCAGGGGCAAAGATTTCACCGGAAAGCCACCTTCAGGCGGTTTATGGTACGTCGTAACCCAGCGCGGCCTTACGGATGCGGAACCACTGCTGACGGGTCATCTGCAGCTCTTCAGCGGCCAGTGCAGAACGCACGCGTTCTATTTTGCCGGAGCCGATAATGGGCAGCGGTTTTGACGGCAGGCGCAGGATCCATGCGTAAACCACCTGTTCGATGCTCTCCGCGTTCAGTTCGCGGGCGATGGTTTCAAGCTCGTTGCGCAGCGGCTGGAATTCCTCATCATTAAACAGACGTCCGCCCCCCAGGCAGGACCACGCCATCGGGCGAATGCGCAGCTGCTGCAGCTGGTCGAGGGTACCATCCAGCAGCAGCGGCTGGTGTACCGGGGAGATCTCAACCTGGTTGGTGGCGAGGGTGAACGGCAGACGAGACTGAAGCAGCGCAAACTGTGCCGGGGTAAAGTTAGACACGCCGAAGTGACGCACTTTTCCACTCTGATGCAGGTTCAGGAAGGCTTCCGCTACCTCATCGGTATCCATCAGCGGGTCGGGGCGGTGGATTAACAGCAGGTCGATACGATCGGTCGCCAGATTGACCAGCGACTGCTCGGCGCTCTTGATGATATGCGCGCTGTCGGTGATGTAATGACCGAGGGCATGTTCAGGTTTTGCCGTGGTGGCAATCCCACACTTCGTGACGATCTCCATGCGGTCGCGCAGGGCCGGAACCAGCTTAAGCGCCTCGCCGAACGCGGCCTCGCACTGGTAGCCACCGTAAATATCCGCATGATCAACCGTGGTGATGCCTAAATCGAGGTGCTCTTCAATAAAGCTCGCCAGCTGGAGCGGGGACATATTCCAGTCCATCAGACGCCAGTAGCCCATCACAAAACGGGAGAATTCTGGCCCCTGCGGGGCAAGGGTAATTCGCTGAACCATAACATTTTCCTCAAGGACGTAATGTCATAAGTATACGCAATTACTGTGTTAAAAAAGTGAAGGTTGCTGGGGTTCTTCGGTCTCACCCGCTTTGTTTGCGCGTATTTTGCGCAGAAGACGCTGTCGGCAAAGGCGTAACACCTCCTGCTTTTGCGTGTCGCTAAAGTTTTGCCAGTTAAAACGCTCATCGCGGGTACGCATGCACCCGCGGCAATATCCGCGTTCATCGACCTGACAAATACCCCGGCACGGGCTCTGGATGGGGAAAAACTCCAGCTGCTCTGCCACACTCACCTCCCGATAGCTACTCTCACCTACAGTGAAGACGTTAATCGCGCCGCGTGCAAGGCCGTATCACAGATTTGTGGCATTAAGGTTTCACTAATCTTCCCTCTCTATACTCGGCCCATCATGACAATAACGGGTTTACCGATCGATGTGGTTAATCAGAAAGTTACAATGTAACGACATTAAATTTACTCTGGGCTGTGCACTCTTTTTTACTCTGCTGAACGGGCTGTTTATCCAGCGCAGCTGGGCCATTATCGGCCCAGTGCATCTGCACGACTTCCTCTTTGCCGCCTCCGTCCCGCTGGTGCTGTTTTGCGGCTGGGTGATTGTCTTTAGCCTGCTTAATATCCCGTATCTCCGCAAACCGCTGCTGATTGTACTGACGATCGGATGCGCCGCGGCGACCTATTTCATGTATATCTACGGCGCGGTGATCGATCAGAACATGATTGTGAACGTGTTCGAAACCAACTCTCAGGAAGCGACCGCCCTGGTGACCCCACAGATGATTCTGTGGATTGTCATAGCCGGCCTCGTGCCTTCCGTGGTGCTGGCGTTGACCCGGATTCGTACCGGAAAATGGTGGTATGCGCTGCTGACGCGCGTTGCCGCGATGCTCGGCGCCCTGCTGGTGATTATCCTGATTGCCGCGCTGTTTTATAAAGATTACGCGTCGCTGTTCCGCAATAACAAAAGCATCGTCAAAATGGTCACCCCGGCGAACTATGTCAGCGCCGTGGTGAAGTACAGCAAGATGCGCTGGTTTGCCGGCGATCAAACGCTGGTGCGCATTGGTGAAGATGCCCACAAAGGGTCACTGATTACCGGTCAACAAAAGAAAACCGTTCTGGTGCTTGTCGTCGGCGAAGCCTCTCGCGCGGCAAACTACTCCCTGAACGGTTACGAACGCGAAACCAACCCGGAGCTGAAAAAGCAGGACGTGATTAACTTCCCGCAGGCCTCCTCATGTGGTACCGAAACCGCGGTTTCCGTTCCGTGCATGTTCTCCGGCATGACGCGCAGCAAATACGATGCCGACCTGGCTCACCATCGCGAGGGACTGCTCGACGTGCTTAAGCATGCGGGTATCAACCTGCTGTGGCGCGACAACGACGGCGGCTGTAAAGGTGCCTGCGATCGCGTGCCCCATACCGACATGACGCAGTGGCAGCTGGATCAGTTCTGCAAAGACAAATCCTGTATTGACGATGTGAACTTTTATCGTCTGGACAACGTGCTGGATGGCGTGAAGCAAGATACGGTGCTGGTTATCCACCTGATGGGGAGCCACGGTCCGGCATACTATCGCCGTTACCCGGACAACTTCCGTAAATTCACCCCAACCTGCGACACTAATGAAATTCAGGATTGCGACCATCAGGCGCTGATCAATACCTATGACAACACTATCCTCTATACCGACAGCATGGTCAGTAAAACCATTGATGCGCTGAAAGCGCGCCAGTCGAGCATGAACACCGCGCTGATTTATCTCTCAGATCACGGTGAATCGCTGGGCGAAAGCGGTATTTATCTGCACGGAACGCCGTACATGCTGGCGCCGGAGCAGCAAACGCATATTCCGTTTATGTTCTGGCTGTCACCGGATTACGCGAAAAACTTTGGCGTCAACGAACAGTGTTTGCGCGACAATGCAGCAAAAAATGCGGTTTCCCAGGACAATTTATTCTCAACCGTATTGGGTATGATGGACGTGAAATCAACGGTTTATCAACCGCAGCTGGATATACTGAGCGCATGTCGTCAGTAAACTCGCTTGCATTAGACCGAACGGTCTATTAGAGTGCGGCCATGAGCAGAAATACTGAACACGATACCCGCGAACATTTACTGGCAACCGGCGAGCGACTTTGCATGCATCGCGGGTTTACCGGTATGGGGTTGAGCGAGCTATTAAAAACCGCTGAGGTACCGAAGGGGTCGTTTTATCACTACTTCCGGTCCAAAGAGGCTTTTGGCGTAGCGATGCTGGAGCGTCATTATGCTGGCTACCACCAGCGTCTGGCGACCCACTTTGCGTCGGGTGAAGGTAACTACCGGGATCGTGTTCTGAACTACTATCAGGAAACGCTGAACCAGTTCTGTCAGCAGGGCATTATCAGCGGATGCCTGACCGTTAAGCTGTCTGCAGAAGTGTGCGATCTTTCTGAAGATATGCGCACGGCGATGGATAAAGGTGCCCGCGGCGTTATCGCCCTGCTGGCCCAGGCGCTGGAGAAAGGCCGCGATGAAAAAACGCTGGCCTTTTCCGGCGAGCCGTTAACCCAGGCGCAGGTGTTATATGCTCTCTGGCTAGGCGCTAACCTGCAGGCAAAAATTTCGCGCAGTGCCGTGCCGCTGGAAAGCGCGCTGGCACATGTGAAAAACAGCATTACTGCGCCTGGCGTATAGCAGGCGTTTTTATTTACCCAACTACTAGTCGACTGGTCTACTCAGGAGTCTTTATGTCAGCTGAAAAATTATTTACCCCCTTAAAAGTGGGTGCCGTCACTGCGCCAAACCGCGTGTTTATGGCTCCGCTTACCCGCCTGCGCAGCATTGAGCCGGGCGACATCCCAACCCCACTGATGGGTGAATACTATCGTCAGCGCGCAAGCTCTGGCCTGATCATCACGGAAGCCACGCAGATTTCCGCTCAGGCTAAAGGGTATGCGGGTGCGCCGGGTCTTCACAGCCCGGAGCAGATCGCCGCATGGCAGAAAATCACCGCGGGCGTTCACGCTGAAGAGGGTCGCATTGCGGTCCAGCTGTGGCATACCGGTCGTATCTCTCACAGCAGCATTCAGCCTGGCGGCCAGGCTCCGGTCTCCGCTTCGGCCCTGAGTGCAAATACCCGTACGTCCCTGCGTGATGAAAACGGCAATGCGATCCGCGTGGATACCTCTATGCCGCGCGCGCTTGAGCTGGATGAAATTCCGGGTATCGTGAACGACTTCCGCCAGGCCGTGGCCAACGCTCGTGAAGCCGGTTTTGACCTGATTGAGCTGCACTCCGCGCACGGCTACCTGCTGCACCAGTTCCTGTCACCGTCTTCTAACCACCGCACCGACCAGTACGGCGGCAGCGTCGAAAACCGAGCTCGCCTGGTGCTGGAAGTGGTTGACGCCGTATGCCAGGAGTGGAGCTCGGATCGTATAGGGATCCGCGTCTCCCCAATCGGTTCTTTCCAGAACGTCGACAACGGTCCGAACGAAGAAGCCGATGCCCTGTACCTGATCGAAGAACTGGCTAAGCGCGGCATCGCCTATCTGCACATGTCAGAGCCGGACTGGGCTGGCGGTAAGCCTTACACGGACGCTTTCCGTCAGAAAGTGCGCGAGCGTTTCCACGGGGTGATCATCGGTGCGGGGGCTTATACCCCGGAGAAAGCCGAAGACCTGATCGGCAAAGGGCTGATCGATGCCGTCGCGTTTGGCCGCGACTACATCGCCAACCCGGATCTGGTAGCCCGCCTGCAGAAAAAAGCGGCCCTGAACCCGCAGCGCCCGGAAAGCTTCTACGGCGGCGGCGCGGAAGGCTACACCGACTACCCTTCTCTGTAATCTCGCCATTGTTCATTGATAGCGGCGATACTTCGCCGCTATACTAAAACATCGTTTCTGTTCAAAAAGACAGTCTATTCCATTGGTTAATGAGGAAATTATGCGCCTACTTCACACCATGCTGCGCGTTGGCGATCTGCAACGTTCCATTGATTTCTACACTAACGTCCTGGGCATGAAGCTGCTGCGCACCAGCGAAAACCCGGAATACAAATACTCGCTGGCGTTCGTGGGTTACGGCCCGGAAACGGATGAAGCGGTGATCGAGCTGACCTACAACTGGGGCGTAGACAGCTATGAGCTGGGTACCGCCTACGGCCACATCGCGCTGGAAGTGGACAACGCGGCCGAAGCGTGTGAACGCATTCGCAGCAACGGCGGTAACGTTACGCGCGAAGCGGGTCCGGTAAAAGGTGGCACCACCGTGATTGCGTTCGTGGAAGATCCCGACGGTTACAAAATCGAACTGATTGAAGCCAAAGACGCGGGTCGCGGTCTGGGCAACTGATCCCTCAGGGCGCAACATGCGCCCGTAGTTTTACTGCATCACCCTGCAAAATTTGCCATAATGCGCTCTGCTTTTTCCCCTTGTAAGAGACCCTGATGTCCGATAACGCTCAATTTAGCGGTCTGTGCGACCGTTTTCGTGGTTTTTATCCCGTTGTCATTGATGTAGAAACAGCCGGATTTAACGCTAAAACCGATGCGCTGCTCGAAATTGCCGCCATCACGCTGAAGATGGATGAACAGGGCTGGCTTACACCGGACACCACGCTGCATTTCCATGTTGAACCTTTCGAAGGGGCAAACTTACAGCCGGAAGCGCTGGCATTTAACGGTATCGACCCGCACAACCCGCTGCGTGGCGCAGTCAGTGAATATGATGCGCTGCACGCCATTTTTAAAATGGTGCGTAAAGGCATGAAAGAGAGTAACTGCAGCCGCGCCATCATGGTGGCCCATAACGCCACCTTCGATCACAGCTTTACCATGGCCGCCGCGGAGCGCGCCGCGCTCAAACGCAACCCCTTCCATCCTTTTGTGACCTTCGACACCGCCGCGCTGAGCGGCCTGGCTCTGGGACAAACGGTGTTATCAAAGGCCTGTATTACGGCCGGCATCCCGTTCGACGGCACGCAGGCGCACTCCGCTTTATACGACACGGAGCGCACCGCAGAGCTGTTCTGTGAGATCGTTAACCGCTGGAAGCGTCTTGGCGGCTGGCCGCTGCCGATGGGCGACAGCGAAGAATAAAAAAAAGCGACCTTATCAGGTCGCTTTTTTATTTGCGCAGAAAATTACTCTGCGTCCGGCTCTTCAGTTTTGTACTTCGCCGCCGTCTCTTTGATCAGCTGCTGCAGTTCGCCGCGCTGATACATTTCAATCAGGATATCGCAGCCGCCAACCAGCTCACCGTCTACCCACAGCTGTGGGAAAGTCGGCCAGTTAGCGTACTTAGGCAGCTCAGCGCGGATGTCCGGGTTCTGCAGGATATCAACGTAAGCAAAACGCTCACCACAGGCTGACAGCGCCTGAACCGCTTGTGCGGAGAAGCCGCAGCTTGGCAGCTTCGGAGAACCTTTCATATACAGCAGAATTGGGTTTTCAGCGATCTGGCGCTGGATTTTTTCAATAGTGGTGCTCATGTCTTGCTTCCTTTAACTTCTGTTACGGCATTCGTCTGACATTGTAGCGGTTCAGACTGGCATCGGAAAATAACATTTTTGTCACGTTTATACATTCTACCCCGAGTCACGAAAAGTTGCATTGCAAATGGTGTTTACCCCTGCGGCGGTCAGGGTTTTGCTTAGGGAGTGGGCAAATGTGCGACAGAACGATGAATTTTTTTGCACTTGCTAACGAAACACGATTGTAGATTGAAAAATGCTATTAACTTTCTGGGTTTTTATAGATTAGAATCGACGGGCTTTGTAAATCACACGCGGGTATTATTGATGACCTGCATTTATCAGGGGACTGCCCAGTGGCGCGGATAAATAAAATCTCGATCACGCTCTGTGCTTTACTGTTTACTTCACTCACTTTCACGCCAGTGGCAAACGCCTCTCAGCAGGCGCGGCATTCTGCTGTACAAAAAAACCATCTTGTGAAAGCCACAGAACGTAAGAAAAAAACCACCGCTAAGAACGACAAGAAAAAAACACCGGCTCAGACGAAACAGACCGCTTCCAGCAAGACGAAAACAAAACCTTCCCGCACTGCCCACTCCGCCAAAAGTAAAGCTTCGCAAACCGCCGCTAACCTCGTTACTGAAAAATGCATCACGCGTAAAGGCCACAAGGCGAAATGCACGAAGGTCACGAAAATAGCGGAAGTGCATAAAGTGCGCGTACAAAAAGCGCAGAAAACCGCGATGAACAAACTGATGGGGCAGATTGGCAAACCTTATCACTGGGGTGGCAGCTCGCCGCGTACCGGCTTTGACTGCAGCGGCCTCGTCTATTACGCCTATAAAGATCTGGTCAAATTCCGCATTCCTCGTACCGCCAATGAGATGTACCACCTGCGCGATGCCTCACCGGTTGACCGCGGTGAGCTGGAAAACGGCGATCTGGTGTTCTTCCGCACCCAGGGTCGCGGCACGGCTGACCACGTCGGCGTGTATGTCGGCAACGGGAAATTCATCCAGTCTCCCCGTAGCGGCCAGGATATTCAGATCACTTCTCTCAGTGAAGACTACTGGGTACGTCACTACGTCGGCGCGCGTCGCGTGATGACGCCAAAAACCATTCGCTAACTCCTGCCCTGCCGCATCCGTGGCAGGGTAAGTTCCTCTTTTGCATACCCTTTCAATTTGCTATCCTGTCCATGTTGTCTGTGTGGTTATTGGCAACACAAAATACAATAAGGAGAGAAGCAATGTCGTTCGAATTACCTGCACTACCGTATGCAAAAGACGCCCTGGCACCGCACATTTCTGCGGAAACCCTGGAATATCACTACGGCAAGCATCACCAGACGTACGTCACCAACCTGAACAATCTGATCAAAGGCACCGATTTTGAAGGCAAAACGCTGGAAGAGATCGTCCGCAGCTCAGAGGGTGGCGTATTTAACAACGCCGCTCAGGTGTGGAACCACACCTTCTACTGGCACTGCCTGGCACCGAATGCCGGCGGTGAACCTGTCGGTGAACTGGCTACCGCTATCAATGCCGCATTTGGCAGCTTCGCGGATTTCAAAGCGAAATTTACCGATGCAGCCATCAAGAACTTCGGCTCTGGCTGGACGTGGCTGGTTAAAGAGGCGGATGGCAAACTGGCTATCGTGTCCACCTCTAATGCGGGTACCCCGCTGACCACCAGCGCGAAGCCGCTGATGACCGTGGACGTGTGGGAACACGCTTACTACATTGACTACCGCAACGCGCGTCCGAATTACCTGGAGCACTTCTGGGCACTGGTTAACTGGGACTTTGTCGCGAAGAACTTCGCCGCGTAAGAGACACGCAGAAGGGTTCGCCCTTCTGCGTTTTTGGTTTACTCCGCAGCGCAGGCTGCTTCAGGCTGTTTACGACCCGACATCATCACCAGCAGCAGGCCGAGCGCGGCAATAATCGCCCCCATCACCGGCACAAAGCTGTACCCCAGACCACCTGAAATCACGGCCCCACCGGCAGCGGCGCCCAGGGCATTACCCAGGTTAAACGCACCGATATTCACGGAAGATGAAAGTCCCGGCGCCTCGTGCGCCACACGCATCACGCGCATCTGCAGCGGCGGCACCACGGCGAAAGTGGCGGCTCCCCAGACGACCATCGCAACCGCGGCCCCAAACTCATTACGCGCCAGCCATGGAATGGCAACCATGATGACAATCAGCAGGGTTAAGAAGCCCTTCAGCGTCCCGCTCACGGAACGGTCGGCAAATTTCCCGCCGAGATAGTTGCCAATCGAGAAGCCCACGCCAATCAGCACCAGCATCGCGGTAACGAAGAGAGGCGTTGCGTGGGTGATATCGTGCAGTACCGGTGAAATATAGGTGTAGAGGGTAAACATCGCCCCTGCCCCCAGCACGGTGGTGAGCAGCGCGGAGAGCACCTGCGGGCGCATCAGCACCGCCAGCTCTTTACGCACTTCCGGACGTTCTCCGGCATTGCCTTTCGGCAGGGAGAAGAACAGCGCCACCATTGCAACCACGCCCAGCCCGGCCGTCGCCAGGAAAGACATACGCCAGCCGATCGCTTCTCCCAGCCAGGTTGCCGCAGGCACCCCGCCGATATTGGCAATCGTCAGCCCCATAAACATGGTTGCCACGGCGCTCGCCTGCTTGTGTTTTGGCACCACGCTGGCAGCCACGACCGACCCCAGCCCAAAGAACGCGCCGTGGTTAAGGCTGGTCAGAATGCGCGACAGCATCAATGTGGTGTAGTCCGGCGAAATGGCCGAAAGCACGTTGCCCAGGGTGAAAATCGCCATCAGGAAAATCAGCGCATTGCGGCGCGCGCGGTGCGAAAGAAGAAGGGTCATCAGCGGCGCCCCTACCATCACGCCGATAGCGTAGGCGCTGATTAACATCCCTGCCGCAGGGATAGAGACATCTACGCCCCGGGCAATAACAGGAAGTAACCCCATTGGGGAGAATTCAGTGGTGCCAATCCCAAAAGCGCCAATCGCCAGGGCCAGCAGGGGAAAATTGATTTTCATGCGTCAACTCCGGATGCCGTGTCATGTGGTGACACAGAACAAAGAAGCAGAAAGCATAACATCAATCACAAAAAATGAGAAGTTAACAAAATGGCAAAAGATTTTTGCCAGAGAAGTAACAATCCGGGGAGTCGGGAGGGAGAAGGCTCTCCCTCCGCGTAAATCAGTGCAGCGCAGCCGTCAGACCGGCCGCAACAATCAGAGCCAGCACAACAATGGTGGTGAACAGCGAAAACTTAAGATCGGAACTCATCAATTTTTCTCCTTTTAATCCCCACACGAAAAGTGAGCTTGCTCATTTTTGCACAGATTACGTCAAAAATCTTCCTGGATTTATACTGATAACCACTTTACCTCTTCCCCTTTTCATCAAGATAGGACAAAATTCCACGCTAAATTTATTAGCGTACCGGCCATTGACCCCCTCCTGACGTCCCGTGTCGTTTTCCCGGCGTGCCGCAATTCAAGATTGCGAGATAAGGGTGAGAGAAGGCAAACGTTTACCTTCAAGTTTTTCAGGAGCTTAGGATATGGTCTGGAGTGACATTTAATGGCAACAATTAAAGACGTAGCAAAACGCGCAAACGTTTCCACTACAACCGTATCACATGTAATTAACAAAACCCGCTTTGTGGCGGAAGAGACGCGCAACGCCGTCTGGGCAGCGATCAAAGAGCTGCACTATTCGCCAAGTGCGGTTGCGCGTAGCCTCAAGGTTAATCACACCAAGTCCATTGGATTGCTGGCGACCAGCAGTGAAGCGGCCTATTTTGCCGAGATCATTGAAGCGGTCGAAAAGAACTGCTTCCAGAAAGGCTATACCCTGATTCTGGGCAACGCGTGGAACAGCATTGAAAAACAGCGCGCCTACCTGTCGATGATGGCGCAAAAGCGCGTTGATGGCCTGCTGGTGATGTGTTCCGAGTACCCGGAATCCGTGTTGTCGATGCTGGAAGAGTATCGCCATATTCCGATGGTGGTGATGGATTGGGGCGAAGCGCGCGCAGACTTTACCGATTCCGTTATCGATAACGCCTTTGAAGGCGGCTATATGGCCGGTCGTTATCTGATCGAACGCGGTCACCGCGAGATTGGCGTGATCCCCGGTCCGCTGGAGCGCAACACCGGCGCGGGCCGTCTGGCCGGTTTTATGAAAGCGATGGAAGAAGCGTTGATCAACGTGCCGGAAAACTGGATTGTGCAGGGCGACTTTGAGCCGGAATCGGGCTACCGCGCGATGCAGCAGATCGTCTCCCAGCCGCACCGTCCGACCGCCGTGTTCTGCGGGGGCGACATCATGGCCATGGGCGCGCTCTGCGCTGCCGACGAGCTGGGCCTGCGCGTACCGCAGGATATTTCCGTGATCGGCTATGACAACGTGCGTAACGCGCGTTTCTTCACCCCGGCGCTGACCACCATTCACCAGCCGAAAGATTCGCTGGGCGAAACGGCCTTCAATATGCTGATGGACAGGATCGTCAACAAGCGCGAAGAGTCGCAGTCTATTGAAGTTCACCCGCGTCTTATCGAACGCCGTTCCGTTGCGGATGGTCCGTTCCGCGACTACCGTCGTTAATCGCTTTACGGGGCCAGCTATGCTGGCTCCCGTAACCATTCCCGGTTCAGCGTTTCGCTGTCTCCCAGATAATCCAGCAGCCAGGCCATCGCAGGCGAGACGTCATTTTGCTGCCAGGTGAGGCAGCAGGCCGCATCCGGGAACGGATTCTCCAGCGTCAGCTCAACCCACTCTCCGGTATCGATGCGCGGACGCGCGAAATGAACGGGCACCATCGCGACGCACAGCCCGGCGCTGAGGCACGTCGCCGACGATTCCCAGTCAGGGGCCACCACCCGCCGCTGGTTGTCCAGAAGCCAGGTGATACGCTTGGGCAATGAACGGGACGTATCCTCCAGCACCAGCGACGGCCAGTTGCGCAGCGTGTCATCGCTGAGCGGCCCTTCCATCGCCGCCAGCGGATGATCGCTTGCCACCACGCATTTCCAGCTCAGCATCCCCATATCGCGAAAAGCGTAACGTCCCCCGACCGGGATCGCCTGCGTGGCCCCAATCGCCATCTCTGCCCTGCCGTCCGCCAGCGCATCCCAGACGCCGTTAAACACCTCCTGCGAGACCCGCAGCTCGACGTCAGAAAAATGACGGTAGAAATCGACGATCATCTGCCGGGTGCGTTCCGGCTTAACGATATTATCCACCGCGATGGAAAGGTGTCCCCGCCAGCCGTTAGCGATCTGCTGACACTGTTCGCGGGTGATCTGCATTTTTTTGATAACAGAACGCCCTTCCTTCAAAAACCACGCGCCTGCGGGCGTTAATTCCACATCACGATGCCGCCGTTCAAACAGCGGAACCGCCAGCCACTCCTCCAGCTGGCGCACCGTGTAGCTGATTGCCGAAGGGACGCGGTGCAGCTCCTGCGCCGCACCGCTAAAGCTGCCGTTACGCGCAACAGCATCGACCACTTCAAGAGAATAATCTGACCACATTTTCTGCCTGCAAAATTTTTGAATGCACCAGCCAAATATTAGCGTTTCACAAGCAGCTTTGCACTCCCTACACTCAGCGCCAATGTATACCTGCCTCCTCAGGAGAATAAAATAATGCAACCCAGGAACGGTTTTTTAGTCTGGCTCGGCGGCTTAAGCGTGCTGGGCTTTTTGGCCACCGATATGTACCTGCCGGCGTTTGCCGCCATGCAGGAAGATTTACAAACGCCGGCTGCCGCCATCAGCGCCAGCCTGAGTTTATTCCTCGCCGGCTTTGCCTTCGCACAGCTGCTCTGGGGACCGCTCTCGGATCGCTTTGGTCGTAAACCGGTGCTGTTGCTGGGCCTGGCCATTTTTGCCGTGGGCTGCCTGGGAATGTTATGGGTTCGCGATGCCACCTGGCTGCTGGTGCTGCGTTTTATTCAGGCCGTGGGCGTCTGTGCCGCGGCCGTGACCTGGCAGGCGCTGGTCACCGACTATTACCCTGCTAACCGCACAAACCGTATCTTCGCCACCATTATGCCGCTGGTGGGCCTCTCACCTGCCCTCGCTCCCCTGCTGGGCAGCTGGATCCTCGCGCATTTCGACTGGCAGGCCATTTTCGCCACGCTGTTTGCCATTACCCTGGTCCTGATGCTGCCGGCGTTCGCCCTTAAGCCAGCGCATAAAAAAGAAGCGCATGCAGACGCGAAGCCGATTACCTTCACTTCCCTGCTCAGCGCCAAAGCGTATCGCGGGAATGTCCTGATCTATGCCGCCTGCTCGGCAAGCTTCTTCGCGTGGCTCACCGGCTCGCCGTTCATTCTGCACGATATGGGCTACAGCCCGGCAGCCATCGGCCTGAGCTATGTTCCGCAGACCATCGCGTTCCTGGTAGGCGGGTACGGCTGTCGCGCGGCGCTGCAAAAGTGGGAAGGTCAGCAGATGCTGCCGTGGCTGCTGGTGCTATATGCGCTGAGCGTTATCGGGACCTGGGCCGTTGGCTTTATTCCTGGCGCCGGTCTGGCCGAAATTTTGATCCCATTCTGCGTGATGGCCGTTGCGAACGGGGCGATTTACCCTATCGTTGTAGCCCAGGCGCTGCGTCCCTTCCCGCAGGCAACAGGCCGCGCCGCCGCGCTGCAGAATACCCTGCAGCTGGGGCTGTGCTTCCTGGCAAGCCTGGTTGTATCGGCGCTGATTGCCACGCCGCTCCTGACCACCACCAGCGTGATGCTGGTGACCGTTGCGCTGGCGGTGTTGGGCTATCGCATGCAGGCCTCCGCGCAGCGTGAGCAGGAAAAGAGTGCTCAGGTTGAAACGTCACATGCCTGATTGCGCCAGAAATCATGTTAATTTTCAGTGATTAGGTTGCTAAGAATTTTCTATTGAATCACCAAATTTTGAGGCCTATACTAAATTTGGTTCGATTAAATACGATAAATATTAATTGTTAACGGGAGCCGGAGTGCTCCCGTTTTACCATGGAAGGCATTTCGGCAAGGGTTATCTCCCTTCCTCTGTTCTACGTCGGATACTAGCCTCGCGGTATTTACCGTGAGATTTCTCACAAACCAAAAAAAGCGTCTACGCTGTTTTAAGGTTCTGATCACAGTAGGGTGATGGAGAAGCTATGAGTTCATCGTGTATAGAAGAAGTCAGCGTTCCGGACGATAACTGGTCCCGGATCGTCAGTGAACTGTTAGGTCGAGCAGGCATCACTATCAATGGATCATCGCCATCCGATCCTCAGGTTAAACATCCCGACTTTTTTAAACGCGTGCTGCGAGAGGGATCGTTAGGCCTGGGAGAAAGCTACATGGACGGCTGGTGGGAGTGCGAACGTCTGGATACCTTTTTCGCCAGCGTGCTGCGTGCCGGTCTTGAAAATCAACTCCCTCGCAATCTGAAAGACACCCTGCGCGTCGCCTCTGCCCGACTGTTCAATCTGCAAAGTAAAAAACGCGCATGGATCGTAGGCAAAGAGCACTACGATCTTGGCAACGACCTGTTCAGCCGTATGCTGGACCCTTTCATGCAGTACTCCTGCGCCTACTGGAAAGAGGCGTCGACGCTTGAAGAGGCCCAGCAGGCCAAGCTGCGTCTGATTAGCGAGAAGCTGCAGCTCCAGCCGGGTATGCGCGTGCTGGATATCGGCTGCGGCTGGGGCGGGCTGGCGTATTTTATGGCGAAACACTATGGCGTCAGCGTCGTCGGCGTCACGATTTCAGCGGAACAGCAAAAAATGGCGCGGGAACGCTGCCAGGGCCTCGATGTGGATATCCGACTGCAGGATTACCGTGACCTGAACGAACAGTTTGACCGGATCGTTTCCGTCGGCATGTTCGAGCACGTCGGGCCGAAAAACTACGCTACCTATTTTGAGGTGGTGGATCGGAATCTGAAACCGGACGGCATCTTCCTGCTGCACACCATCGGCTCTAAGCGAACCGACAATAACGTCGACCCGTGGATCAACAAATACATCTTTCCGAATGGCTGTTTACCGTCAGTCCGCCAGATTGCCAACGCCAGTGAACCCCATTTTGTAATGGAAGACTGGCACAACTTTGGCGCGGATTACGACACCACGTTGATGGCCTGGCATGCGCGTTTTCAGGAAACCTGGCCTGAGATTGCGGAAAACTATTCTGAACGATTCAGGCGGATGTTTAGCTATTATCTGAATGCCTGCGCGGGGGCGTTTCGCGCACGGGATATTCAGCTCTGGCAGGTGGTATTCAGCCGTGGGATTGAACACGGATTACGTGTCGCACGCTAAAAAAATAACCCCGGATGCCCGGGGTTATTTTTTATTCTTCTTCTGCGGTGGTCTTTATTATTGCCGCTTCTTTTGCTGCCAGCACGCGCTCAACCGTATCCACCACCGCCTGGGTTTGCGGATCGATTTCAATATTCACGCGATGCCCCAGTTTTTTGGCGCCCAGCGTGGTGCGCTGCAGCGTTTCAGGAATTAAATGCACGCAAAAACGCGTTGGCGTTACTTCACCCACCGTCAGGCTAATCCCGTCAATGCCAATAAATCCTTTATAGAGGATGTATTTCATTAATGAAGGATCCTGCATTTTAAACCAGATTTGACGGTTATTTTCCGAGGTCACGATTTTTGCCACTTCAGCGGTGGTCATGATGTGACCGGACATCAGGTGGCCGCCAATCTCATCGCTGAACTTTGCCGCCCGCTCAACGTTGACGGTATCTCCCACCGCCAGCTCGCCAAGGTTGGTGATGCGCAGCGTCTCTTTCATCAAATCAAAGCTAATCTGGTTGCCGTTAATTTCGGTAACGGTCAGGCAGCAGCCGTTATGAGCAATCGACGCGCCTGTTTCAATGCCCTCAAGCATATATTCCGGCAGCTCAACAACATGAGTACGGAAATTAGGTTTTTCATCAATGGACACCACTTTGGCGGTGCCCTGCACAATACCAGTAAACATGCTTACAACTCCTGTTTTTTCCGGACGGTGGTGACACCGTTTAATCCCACCACAATAACAGTTGGAAAAAGAGGTTGCCAGCGGAGCGCATTTTCTGGCGATTTTTTCACTAGATAAATAGCTAAAGCCCGCTACAATAGCTGGCACCCCCCTGCATTTTCTTCTTGTTGCCCGTTTCGGCGGCTTTTTTAGTCTCTCAAATAACAACAAAATAAAGGTGTTCACGTGCAGAAGTACATGAATGAAGCGCGCCAGCTATTGGCACTGGCTATACCAGTGATCGTCGCGCAAGTGGCCCAGACCGCAATGGGATTTGTGGATACGGTAATGGCAGGTGGCTATAGCGCCACCGATATGGCGGCCGTTGCTATCGGCACGTCAATCTGGCTTCCGGCCATCCTGTTCGGCCACGGTCTGCTGCTCGCGCTCACGCCGGTTATCGCTCAGCTCAATGGCTCGGGTCGTCGCGAGCGCATTGCCCATCAGGTTCGTCAGGGTTTCTGGCTGGCAGGGTTTGTTTCCGTGCTGATCATGGTCGTGCTCTGGAACGCGGGCCACATCATTCGCGCTATGCATAACATTGACCCGGCACTGGCTGATAAAGCCGTGGGCTATCTGCGCGCCCTGCTCTGGGGTGCGCCCGGCTACCTCTTTTTCCAGGTGGCACGTAACCAGTGTGAAGGCCTGGCGAAAACCAAGCCCGGGATGGTGATGGGCTTTATCGGTTTGCTGGTCAACATTCCGGTGAACTATGTCTTTATTTATGGTCATTTCGGGATGCCGGAGCTCGGCGGCGTCGGCTGCGGCGTGGCGACAGCAGCCGTTTACTGGGTGATGTTCTTCTCCATGATCGCCTTTGTAAAACGCGCCCGTTCCATGCGCGATATTCGCAACGAGAAAAAATTTAGCACGCCGGACTGGAACATCATGACGCGTCTGGTGCAGTTAGGGTTACCGATCGCCCTCGCGCTGTTCTTTGAGGTGACCCTGTTTGCCGTGGTCGCCCTGCTGGTCTCCCCGCTGGGCATCGTGAACGTGGCCGGGCACCAGATTGCGCTGAACTTCAGCTCCCTGATGTTCGTCCTGCCGATGTCGCTGGCGGCGGCGGTCACGATCCGCGTAGGCTTCCGCCTGGGCCAGGGCTCAACGCTTGATGCGCAAACGGCCGCCCGGACCGGGCTGGGCGTCGGCGTCTGCATGGCTGTCTGTACGGCGCTCTTTACCGTTGCATTACGCGAGCAGATTGCCCTGCTCTATAACGACAACCCGGAAGTGGTCACGCTGGCATCGCACCTGATGCTGCTGGCCGCAATTTACCAGATCTCTGACTCCATCCAGGTGATTGGCAGCGGCGTGCTGCGCGGATATAAAGACACGCGCTCCATCTTCTTTATCACCTTCATCGCCTACTGGGTGCTGGGTCTGCCGTGTGGCTATATCCTGGCGCTTACCGATCTGGTGGTGGATCGCATGGGTCCGGCAGGGTTCTGGATGGGCTTTATCATCGGCCTGACGTCGGCTGCGATTATGATGATGATGCGAATGCGCTTCCTGCAGCGCCAGCCATCAACGATCATTTTGCAGCGCGCGGCACGTTAACGACGCGGTAGCCGCCGCCCGGCGGCTACTTTCTCTTCACTTTGCGCGGTAATGAAGCAATCGCGTGAAATCAGAGAGAAAAATGCATTTTCCCTCTTGCCACCTCGATGCTGTGCCGCTAATATTCGTCCCCGTTGTCAGCGACAACACGTTGCGTTCATAGCTCAGTTGGTTAGAGCACCACCTTGACATGGTGGGGGTCGTTGGTTCGAGTCCAATTGAACGCACCATTCTGCGTCCGTAGCTCAGTTGGTTAGAGCACCACCTTGACATGGTGGGGGTCGGTGGTTCGAGTCCACTCGGACGCACCATTTCAGTCCTGAGATGGTGCAAATCCTCTTCTGATATCCTGAATTTTCCTAATCCCTTATTTTCATCATTGTTCTCCTGCTACGCTTTTCTTATGGAAAAAAAACAGGAAGACCGTCGATGAAGAAAATCGCGATTATCGGCTCCGGCCCCACAGGGATTTATACTTTTTATCATCTCCTTAAAAACAGTAAGCCGCTCTCCGTTTCCGTTTTCGAACAGGCCGATGAAGCTGGCGTGGGTATGCCCTATAACGACGACGATAACTCCCGGCTGATGCTGGCGAACATTGCGAGCATTGAAATCCCGCCCATTTTTATGACCTACCTCGACTGGCTGAAGGATCAGAGCGAAGCTCATCTGGCGCGCTTTAAGGTCGATACAACCCGCCTGCATGACCGGCAGTTCCTGCCCCGGCTTCTGCTGGGCGAGTATTTTCGCGACAGATTTCGTTCAATCGTGAAAGAGGCCAGAAAGCTGGGGTTTCAGGTTGATGTCCATGAATCCGCCCGGGTCACCGATATCGTGTCCACGAAAGAAGGGGTCACGCTTTCCGTCAACGACAGCGCCTTTCCTGAACGCTTCGACCTTGCGGTTATCGCAACCGGTCACGTCTGGCCAGACGAGGACGAAGCCACGCGCACGTTCTTCCCAAGCCCCTGGTCCGGTCTGATGGACGCCAGTATCCCTCCCTGCCGCGTCGGTATTATGGGGACATCGTTAAGCGGTCTCGACGCGGCCATGGCGGTGGTGATGCAGCACGGTGAATTTCGTGATGATAAATTCGTGCTGGATAAAGGCAGCGACGCGTTGAAGATTGTCCTGATGTCCCGAACGGGTATTCTGCCGGAAGCCGATTTTTACTGCCCTATTCCTTATGAACCGCTGTCGGTCTTAACCGAATTTGTGGTTGAAAACGAGATCGCCAAAGGATCGAATGGCCTGCTCGACTGTATATTTACCCTGATGGTGAAAGAGCTTCAGCTCGCTGACCCGACGTGGTGTGAGAAAATATCCCTGCATAAGCAGAATGCGGACAGCATTCGTGAGGCCTGGTTTGAGGATCGTAAACGGCATGGCCCGTTTACCTGGGCGGAAGAGAATCTCAACGAGGTGGAGCGGAACAAACGCGAGCGGCGCACCGTAGCCTGGCGCTATACCGTGCTTCGGCTGCATGAAGTGGTTCAGGAGATTGTTCCCCACCTCAGCGAACGGGACAGAGAGCGCTTTAAGCAAGGCCTCGCCCGCGTATTCATCGACAACTATGCGGCCATTCCTCCGCAGTCTATCCGCAGGCTGCTCGCGCTTCGCGAAGCCGGCATCATAAGCGTGGCAGCGCTCGGTGACGATTACACGCTGGACGTTGGCAGCGATCGAACGGTAATCACCACACAAGAGACCGTTTACCGTTTCGACGTGTTTATTGATGCGCGCGGGCAAAAGCCGCTCAAAACGAAAGATCTGCCCTTTCCGACGCTGCGCAAACAGCTGGAAGCCACGGGTGAAGAGATACCGGACGTCGGTGAGGATTACACCTTAAATGCGCCTGACGCCGTTCGCGGGCGCATTGCCTTCGGCGCGATACCGTGGCTGATGCACGATCGTCCCTTCGTTCAGGGGCTGGCGGAGTGTGCAGAGATTGCACAAGCAATGGCGAAGGCGGCGGAAAAACCCGCGTCGGGATCGCGGCGCAGACTACCGTATATCGAGAACTGACAGGGCTTCCATGCCCTGCTGTCGCGGATTACTCGAAGAAGACTTCCGGGTTTTCAGACAGCGAAACGAAGGTTTTCGTCGCTTTATCCAGGGCAAGAATTTTGCCGCTTTCAATGTCGTACACCCAGCCGTGCAGTCGGATGGAGTTATTACGCAGGCCCACCGCGACGGACGGGTGGGTCTTAATGTTGCTCAGCTGCGCAAACACGTTCTCCTGCACCATCGCATTGACTTTATCGATCGGCTTATCCCAGGTTTTCTTCTCTACCACGGCTTTCGCCGCGTCAGAATAGCGCAGCCAGTGTGACACAGCAGGCATCGGCTCCAGGTTCGCGTTATCGGCAATCGCCTTCATCGCGCCACAGTTGGAGTGACCGCAAATCACGATATCCGTGACGCCCAGCGCCACCACGGCGTATTCGATGGTTGCAGACACGCCGCCAGGCTCCGGCCCGAATGGCGGCACGATGTTGCCAGCATTACGAATGACAAAGAGTTGTCCTGGCTCTTGCTGAGTGACCAGTTCCGGGACCAGACGGCTGTCGGAGCATGAGATGAACAGCGCTTTGGGATTCTGGCTGGACGCTAAACTGCGGAAGAGTTCTTTACGTTGCGGGAAAATCTCTTTTTGAAAGCTGAGAAAACCTTCAATGATATGTTGCATAGCAATGTCTCTTTTATCTGTTTTAGTTTAGGCATGATCGAGATCACACTCGTAAAGTTTACCCATCGTGGTTTACTTCAGACAAGCAATATATTTCTGGCCCGACCGCTGCACAATCTCGTCCGCACTGGCCGGGATGTTCTGCCCTTCAAACGCGCCGTAAAGACGTTCGAAGGTTTTCCTTTCGAGATGACTCACCACCGACGCCACGGCGCGGGCCGGCAGCGGAAGATAATTCGGGTAGCTCCACATAAACGAGACGGCGTCTTTACCCGGCGTGACCTGCAGAATATCGCCCACCAGCAATACCCCATCCCCCTCCTGCCAGTGCAGCACCGTTCCACCGGCAAAATGCCCGCCCAGACGCAGCAAGGTGACCGACGGGAAAATCTCCAGCGCGTCCCCCTCCCAGAAATGAATGGCCGGGCTGTCGCGCATGACCCACTCTCTGTCGCTGGCGTGCAGGTAAACCGGCGCATCAAACGCCGCAGCCCACTCCTGCATCGTGGTGTAATAGTGCGGATGTGAAATAGCAATCGCGCTGATGCCGCCGAGGGCGGTAATGAGCGCTCTGGTTGCGGAGTCGAGGTTGGCGATGCAGTCCCAGAGGATATTCCCGTGGGGCGTTTGCAGGAGCAGCGCCCGCTGGTTGATCGCAAAGGCAGGCACCGTTTTGATCCCAAACAGCCGCGGCTCCAGCTGCTGCCATTTGTTGGTATGGGTGGCGGTGACGGTGTCGAAATCGGTCCACGCCTGGCCCGTGGCGGGCACGTACTGGCGTTCATCTTCGCAAATTGGGCATCTGTCCGGGCGGGCATCGTAGGCGGTTCCGCAGGTTTTACAGAGTGTAATCATGTGCTCTCCTCAGCGATAAAGCACTGAGTATGGCAGGGATTATCCTTATGTGCTGCGAGCTACATTGCTGGCTTTTTTTGCCCTATACTGTGCCAGTATCGAAAACTGAACAGAGCAGGTGCCACATGGAAATTGATCTCGATAATTTAGTCTTTAACGGTCTGGATGAAGCCGAAGAGCGTAATGCCGAACGTCTGGACGATGCAGACAAAAAAGCGCAGGCGATTGTCGCCGACGACGACTGCGGCGACGCCTGCAAAATCTAATAAAAAAGCACCGGGAAGCCGGTGCTTTTTTATTTCACTCGTTACACGTCACGCACACCTCGTTCCAGTACGTTTCGCGCGTGCGGCGCAGTTCAGCGTGACGTTTTATCATGGAACCACTCCGGGTCAATGTTGGCGACGTCGACGCCATACAGGCTGGCGACAGGCAGGATTGACTCAAGAACACGTTGCGCGCTGTTCTCCGCATTCACTGGTCGGGTCGCAAAAAACCGCCGTAACGTGCTGATCCATTTTTTCATCGTCTTACCCTCTCTCGCCGTGTCTGATCTCAGTTAAGCACTCAAATGCCGCGCGGGGGAAATACCAAAATCCACTGTCGATGTGCAGGATCTGCAAATAGCCTCCCGTTCTTTTCACTCTTCATTAACACCTTGTTCACTAATGCTTTTTTGCTCATAGCAAAGAACGATTTCTTATTTGGCGATAGCTTTCGCTTATGGGAGCGTAGCGGGGTAAAACAAAAACAACGGGATGGCGAATGACTATGGCAGCAAACATGAAAGGGTTTACAAAACGGACACTGGTTCTGGGATTACTGGCGGCGGGCAGCCTGCTTTCAGCGCAGGCACAGGCCGATCAGCTGGCGGATATTAAGGCCGCAGGGGTGGTAAAAGTGGCCACCTTTGACGCCAACCCGCCGTTTGGCTCTATTGATGCCAAAACGCACGAGATCGTGGGTTATGACGTGGACTTCGCCAAAGCGCTGGCAAAATCGCTCGGCGTGAAGCTTGAACTGGTTGCCACCAATCCGGCTAACCGTATTCCGCTGCTGCAGTCCGGAAAAGCCGATCTGATCGTGGCGGATATTACTATCACTCCGGAACGCGCGCAGGTGATTGATTTCTCAACGCCTTACTTTGTCACCGGTCAGCAGTTCCTGGTGCCGGCTAAATCACCGGACAAGCTTGATGACTACAGCCGGGCGCGTATTGGCGCGGTCAAAGGAACGACGGGCGAGCAGGCGCTGCACCAGCGTTTCCCGCAGTCACGCGTGCTCTCGTATGACGATATTCCGCTGGCGCTGACGGCGCTGCGCAACGGTAACGTACAGGCCATCACCCAGGACAGCACCATTCTGGCCGGTCTGCTGGCGCAGGCGCCGGATAAAGCGAACTTTAAAATCCTGCCCGATCTGCTCAGCAAAGAAGAGATTGGCGTTGGGGTGAAGAAAGGTGAAACGGCGCTGCTGAAGGCCGTTAACGACGAGCTGGTTAATCTCGAGAAGAACGGTCAGGCAGCAAAAATCTACGATGTCTGGTTTGGCCCAAACACGCCTTCCCCACAGCCTCGCGCCTTTAAAATAGAAGCCAGATAATTATGCTCTCAGGTTTATTTTCACACTCCGCGGCCGGTGCCGCGGATTTTTCACATCTGGAACAGGCCAGCGTCGAGTTTCGTCATGTGGACAAACGCTACGGTGACCATCAGGTTTTAAACGACATTAACCTCACCATCACGCCCGGTGAAGTGGTCGCCATCCTCGGCCCTTCGGGTTCCGGTAAATCCACCCTGATTCGTCTCATCAACCAGCTTGAAACCCTGAGCGGCGGGGAGATTCTGGTCGACAACAAGCCTACCGCAAAGCTCTCCGGTACCGGGCTGCGCCAGCTGCGCAGCCGCGTGGGGTTTGTGTTCCAGCAGTTCAATCTTTACGCCCACCTCACCGCCAGCCAGAACATTACCCTGGCGCTGGAGCACGTTCACGGCTGGAAGCCGCAGCCTGCCCAGGAGCGCGCGCTGGCCTTGCTGGAGAAGGTCGGGATGCTGGAAAAAGCCCACCATTTCCCGGCAGAGCTTTCCGGTGGACAGCAGCAGCGCGTCGCGATTGCCCGCGCCCTCGCCTCTTCACCGCAAATCATTCTGTTCGATGAACCCACCTCAGCGCTGGATCCGGAGATGATTGGTGAAGTGCTGTACGTGATGAAAGCCCTCGCCCACAGCGGGATCACGATGATCGTGGTGACCCACGAGATGCAGTTTGCCCGGGAAATTGCCGACCGGATTGTCTTTATCGACGGCGGGCAAATTCTGGAAACGGCGCCGCCGGCACAATTTTTCAGCCAGCCGTCGCATCCGCGCGCGCAGCGGTTCCTGCAGAAGGTGCTCAACCCGCTGCATCAGGAGCATCTGTAATGCCCGCGCTCGACTGGCAGGGGGTACTGACCGGACAGCCTCTGCAGTGGATACTCTCCGGATTCCTCACCACCCTGTGGGTCACGCTTGCCGGGATGCTGCTGGCCAGCCTGCTCGCACTGCTCTTTATGCTCCTGCGCCTTTCCGGCGGACGCCCCGGGAACGCGATCGTCAGCAGCTGGGTGTCGCTGTTTCGCAATACGCCGCTGCTGGTGCAGCTGCTGTTCTGGTATTTTGCCGCCTGGAACGGGCTACCGCAGGCGTTCCGCGACGCGGTGAACGCGGATCACAGCTGGTCAATTCTGCCCGGCGACGTCTGGTGGTTTACGCCCGAATTTTTATGTTCTGCCTGGGGGTTGGGCGTCTTTACCTCGGCGTTTTTAATCGAAGAGGTGGAGTCGGGCTTACGTTCCGTACCTGCCGGACAGCGGGAGGCGGCGCTCGCGCAGGGATTCTCCGCGTGGCGTCTGTTTCGTTACATCCTTCTGCCGCAGGGGCTGGCCAACGCCTGGCAGCCGGTTGTGGGCCAGTACCTTAATCTGATGAAGCTCTCCTCGCTCGCGAGCGGGATTGGCTTTGCCGAGCTGACCTATCAGGTCAGGCAGATCGAGAGCTATAACGCGCACGCGCTGGAGGCGTTTACCCTCGGTACCGCGCTCTATCTGCTGACCGGCCTGGTCATGGGGATGGTGCTGGTTCGCATCGGGCCTGACGCGAAACGTAAACGCCCAGGCGCCGCCGCCACTCGGAGTGAAAAACATGATTGCCGGACTTAACGTCATCACCGATAACCTCGACTATCTGCTGTGGGGACGCGCGGCAACGGGTGAACCGGGAGGCGTATTGCTGTCGTTGATGATGGCTGCCGGGGCCGCCGTTATCGCTCTGCCCGGAGGGATAGTGCTCGCCTGTCTGGCCTGGCGCTTTACCGGGCTCGTGCGAAAGGTCCTCTTTTTATGGGCAGAGCTGATTCGCGGTATCCCGCTCATCTTCGTAATTTTCTGGATGTGGTATCTCCTGCCGCTTATGACCGGAGGCGATCTGCCGGGAGCGCTGACCGTCACGCTGGCTCTGGCCTGGTTTACCGCGGCAACCGTGATGCACTCGGTGCTGGCAGGGCTTAACGCGCTACCGTCCGGGCAGTACGAGGCCGCACTGTCTCAGGGCTTCAGCACGCAGCAAACCCTCCTGCGCGTGCTGCTGCCGCAGGCGCTGAGGAATATTCTGCCGTCGCTGGTGGGGATTTTTATCAGCCTGCTGAAGGATACGTCGCTGGCGTTTATCGTGAACGTACCGGAGCTGACCACGGTGGCGGGACAGGTCAACAACCGGGTGCAAATCTACCCGGCGGCCATTTTTATCTTTACGGGCGTGGTCTACTACCTGCTCTGCTGCTCGCTCGAACAGCTTGCGAAACGCTGGCGCATTACCCGGCCAGCGCTTTAACCACCGTTTCCATCGCTTCAGTTGTCAGTTCACTGCGCTTAACGCGCTGGTTCGCCAGCGCGGTACGCAGGACTCCGGCAATGACAATATGCTTTGGCTCCTGCCCTAAATCACGCATCTCAAGCACCACCTTCCCGACCACCCGGCACATCTCCTGATACAGCGCTTCATCTTTGGTCACGTTACCCATCGTCATCACTCCATTGCCTGTTAAACGTTGAGCTTAAATGATTCTCCTGCCGGATACAAAAAAGAAGCCCGGCGAGAGACTCGCCGGGCTTCATCTGTAAAATCAGTAAATTAGTTGTTTACTGGGATGACCGCGCCTTTGTACTTGGTGCGGATCCAGTCCTGAATCTCTTTCGAGTGCAGCACGTTCACCAGCGCAACGATATCTTTCTTCTTCTCGTCACCGCGATGCACGGTAATGATGTTGGCGTACGGGTTATTTTCACCGCTCTCTACCGCAATCGGGTCGTGAACCGGATCCAGACCGGCGTCAATCGCGTAGTTGGCGTTAATCACCACCGCATCGCCTTCGTTGTTGTTGTACATCTGCGGCAGCAGAGAGGCTTCCACGTTCGGCGTGAACTTCAGTTTTTTCGGGTTCTCAACGATGTCGCTGATGCGCGCGGTCACTTTGTCGATGCCCGGCTTCAGCTTGATCACGCCCTCTTTCTCGAAGATGGAGAGAATACGCCCCTCTTCAGAAACCGCGTCACGCATGATGATCTTGCCACCTTCCGGCAGGTCTTTCAGCGACTTGTATTTTTTGGAGTAGATGCCGATTGGCTCAATGTGGATCGCGCCCGCACTGACGAAATCGTAGTCTTTATCGCCCGCATGATCCTTAAGCACGCTGTTCAGGTAAGGAATGTGCTGGAAATAGTTCGCGTCGATGTCATGACCCGCCAGCGCGGTGTTCGGCAGAATGTAGTCCTGGAACGGTTTAATCTCCAGGTCGATACCCTGCTTCGCCAGAATCGGCTTAGCCTGCTCCAGAATTTCGGCGTGCGGCGTGTTGGATGCGCCCACGGTCAGGGTGTCGGCCCAGGAGGCGAAGCTCAGGGCGCTCAGGGTTGCGGCGGCGATCAGTGTCAGTGTTTTTTTCATGATGTGGTTCCTGTGTGTATTTATTAGCGTTTATCTAACAGTGAAGTAATGACATCGCCGCAGAACTGGATAATGAAAACGATGATCAGAATGGTCACCGTTGCCACCAGCGTGACGTCACCATGGTTGCGCTGGAATCCTTCCAGATAAGCCAGATTTCCCAAACCGCCGGCGCCAATCACCCCCGCCATTGCGCTGTAGCTCACCAGCGCAATGAGCGTCACCGTAATACCCGATACCAGTGCGGGTGATGATTCCGGCAGTAAAACCCGAAACACTAACGTGCTCAGTCGTGCGCCCATCGAGCGCGTTGCTTCGATGACGCCTTTATCCACTTCACGCAGGGCGATCTCCACCAGGCGTGCGTAGAACGGTGCGGCGCCCACAATCAGCGCCGGCAGCGCCGCGTTGGCGCCAAGAATGGTGCCGACGACGGTCTTGGTGAACGGGATCAGCAGGACAATCAAAATGATGAACGGAATAGAGCGGAACACGTTCACCACAATCGAAATCACGCTGTAGACCGTGCGGTTGTGGAACAGCCCGCCGCGCGCGGTTAAAAACAGCGCCAGCCCCAGCACGATGCCCAGCACAAACGTCGCCACGCCGGACAGCGCGGTCATGTACAGCGTCTCCAGCGTCGCCGCCCAGAGCTGATCCCATTTGAGATGCGGAAAGAGATTCTCAGCCATGTTTAATCACCTCGCCTTCAATATCGCTGTGCTGCAGGTCGGCGAGGATATTGTTCAGTTGTTCATCGGATGCCACGACATGTACCCAGAGCTGACCAAACACCCCGTGGGCGGTTTGCGTCATTTTCCCGTGCAGGATGTTAAACGGCAGGCCGTAGCGCAGGGTCAGTTCACCCACGATCGGCTTATGGGTGCTGTGCCCGGTAAAGGTCAGCCTGATGACCGTGCCTTCCAGATCCTTTGCCAGTTCGGTATTGAAAGTTTCTTCTTCGGCGTACTGGCTCACCTGTCGGACAAACTGCTGCGTAATCGGCTGCTGCGGATGGGTAAAGACGCTCAGCACGTCGCCCTCTTCCACCACTTTACCGTTCTCCATCACCGCCACGCGGTCGCAGATTTTGCGCACTACGTGCATCTCGTGGGTGATCAGCACGATGGTCAGCCTGAAGCGGCGGTTAATATCCAGCAGCAGATCGAGGATCTGATCGGTGGTCTGCGGGTCGAGCGCCGAGGTGGCTTCATCGCAGAGCAGCACGTCAGGGCTGTTAGCCAAAGCGCGCGCAATACCCACGCGCTGCTTTTGCCCGCCGCTCAGCTGGGACGGGTACGCATTCTCGCGCCCCTTCAGGCCGACCAGATCCACCAGCTCGGCGACGCGCGCCTTGATGCTGGCTTTTGGCACACCGGCGATTTGCATCGAGAAAGCGATATTCTCGCTCACCGTGCGCGACCACAGCAGGTTGAAGTGCTGGAATACCATGCTGATTTTCAGGCGCGCCTGGCGCAACGCTTCACCCTTTGCCGCAGAGATATCCTGTCCGTTAATGGTCACGCTTCCGGCGCTGGGTTTTTCCAGACCGTTCAGCAGACGAATCAGCGTGCTTTTCCCGGCTCCGCTGTAGCCAATAATTCCGTAAATCTGTCCCTGCTCTATCGTCAAATTGACGTTATCAACGGCAGTCAGCGCGACCTTTCCGTTGTCAAAAACCTTCGAAATATTCCTGAGTACGATCATTCTTATTCTTTATCCGTTTCGCGCATGGCTGTTTAGCAGTATGGATGTCCAAATGATAGTAAACAGGCGTTATCAGCTTTCAAATGAACAAAAAAGAATTTGTTATAACTTTTGGAAATAAACAGCGGATTTACAGGGTGGGAAGCATTTAGATCAATTTCAGCAATGATTATCTGCCGGATGCATATCTGCTGGTAGATGCCCGCTAAAAACGGTCATTTTTTCAGCATTTCATGCCGATATAGCCATCCTCACATCCAGACAACTTTACGTCTTGCTGTCCTGACATCCAAAAATGGCATTTATATTCTTTTCTGTTCTAAAGAGCAGTGAATGGTTCTTTATTGCGAAAATTTCGCCGCTCTATCATCCCGTCATGACATCCAGAAAGGAAAACATCATGACGATTTACCACTCCGTCACTGAACTGATTGGCCGTACCCCGCTTATCCAGCTGCACAAGCTTGATACTGGCCCCTGCTCGCTGTTCCTGAAGCTGGAAAACCAGAATCCGGGCGGCTCTATTAAGGATCGCGTTGCGCTGTCGATGATTAACGAAGCGGAGCGTACCGGCCAGCTGCAGCCGGGCGGCACGATTATTGAGGCGACGGCGGGGAATACCGGTCTCGGCCTGGCCCTGATTGCCGCCCAGAAAGGCTACTCGCTGATCCTGGTGGTGCCGGACAAAATGAGCCGCGAGAAGATTTTCCACCTGCGCGCGCTGGGTGCCCAGGTGGTGCTGACCCGCTCCGACGTTAACAAGGGACACCCTGCCTACTACCAGGATTACGCCCAGCGCCTGGCCAACGAGCTGCCCGGCGCGTTTTACATCGACCAGTTCAATAACGAGGCCAACCCGCTGGCGCACCGCACCACCACGGCACCGGAACTGTACGAGCAGCTTGACGGGCGGATCGACGCCATCGTGGTGGGCGTCGGCTCAGGGGGTACGCTGGGCGGCCTGCAGGCGTGGTTCGCCGAGCACTCTCCGCACACGGAGTTTGTCCTGGCAGATCCGGCCGGATCGGTTCTCGCCGACCAGGTGGAAACCGGACGCTATAACGACGCGGGCTCCTGGCTGGTTGAAGGTATTGGCGAAGACTTTATTCCGCCGCTGGCCCACATTGAAGGGGTGAATCGCGCCTGGCGCATCACCGACCGAGAGGCCTTCACCACCGCGCGCGATCTGCTGAAAACGGAAGGCATTCTGGCGGGCTCCTCCAGCGGCACGCTGCTGGCGGCCGCGCTGAAGTATTGCCAGGCGCAGACCGCGCCGAAGCGCGTGGTGACCTTCGCCTGCGACAGCGGCAATAAGTATCTCTCGAAGATGTTCAACGATGACTGGATGCGTCAGCAAGGGCTCATCACGCGCCCTCAGGCCGGCGATCTCTCCGACTATATCGCCCTGCGCCACGATGAAGGCGCCACCGTAACCGCCGCCCCGGATGACACGCTTTCCACCGTACTGGCACGCATGCGCCTGTATGACATCTCCCAGCTGCCGGTGCTGGAGAACGGCAAGGTGGTGGGCATTATCGACGAGTGGGATCTCCTGCGGCATATCGGCGGCGACGGCGACCGCTTCGCGCTTCCGGTGACGGCAGCCATGACGCGTCAGGTGGAGTTTCTTGATAAACACGCCCCGGAAAGCGCCCTGAACGCCATCTTCGACCGCGGTCTGGTGGCCGTGATTAATGACAACGACCGTTTTCTCGGTCTGATTACGCGCAGCGACGTTCTGACCGCCTGGCGCAACCGTCTACAGCAATAAAGGAATCAATGATGAAAAATCTGGCCACCCTCAGCGTACACAGCGGCGAGTTCAACGACCAGCACGGCGCCGTCATGCCGCCGATTTACGCCACCTCAACGTTTGCGCAACCGTCACCCGGCGAGCATACCGGCTATGAATATTCCCGCAGCGGCAATCCTACACGCCATGCGCTGGAAACCGCCATCGCCGAACTGGAAGGCGGCACGCGCGGCTACGCCTTCGCCTCCGGTCTGGCGGCCATCTCCACGGTGCTCGAACTGCTGGATAAAGACAGCCATATTGTCGCCATTGATGACGTTTACGGCGGGACATACCGCCTGATTGAAAACGTGCGCAAGCGCAGCACCGGCCTGCAGGTCAGCTGGGTTAAACCGGACGACTTAGCCGGTCTCGAGGCCGCCATTCGCCCGGATACCCGCATGGTGTGGGTCGAAACGCCAACCAACCCGCTGCTGAAGCTGGCGGATCTGGCGGCCATTGCGGCGATCGCCCGCCGTCATAACGTCATCAGCGTGGCGGATAACACCTTCGCGTCACCGGTGATCCACCGTCCGCTGGAGTCAGGTTTCGATATCGTGGTGCACTCCGCCACCAAATACCTGAACGGCCACTCTGACGTGGTGGCCGGGCTGGCGATTGTCGGGGACAACAGGGAACTGGCGGATAAGCTGGGCTATCTGCAAAACGCGGTAGGCGGCGTATTGGATCCATTCAGCAGCTTCCTGACGCTGCGCGGTATTCGCACGCTTGCTTTGAGGGTAGAAAAGCACAGCACCAACGCGCTGGCGATTGCGCAATGGCTGGAGCAGCATCCTCTGGTCGAAAAGGTGTTCTATCCCGGCCTGGAATCGCATCCGCAATATCAGCTTGCCCGCACGCAGATGGCCCTGCCCGGCGGGATGATTTCCGTGGTGGTAAAAGGCGATGCGCAACGCGCCACCGAGGTGATTCGCAACCTGAAGCTGTTCACCCTCGCGGAAAGCCTCGGCGGTGTGGAAAGTCTCGTGAGCCAGCCTTACAGCATGACGCACGCCTCGATTCCGCTGGAGCAACGCCTGGCAAACGGCATTGTGCCGCAGCTGATCCGTCTCTCAGTCGGGATTGAAGATCCGAAAGACCTGATTGCCGACCTCAGCCAGGCGCTGCAAAAATAAGCAAAACGCGGCAGGTCAATCACCTGCCGCCATAAGTTGTCATCATGGCTTAACGCCTTGATAACAATATTATGTGAAACTGCACAGATTATTTCTGAAACACCGTTTCCATTTTCCTTTTATCTTAAAATCAGCGTATAATGCGCGCCTAATCCCTGGTGAATGGTTTCAGCGCTTGGAATACAAAAAACAACGTACAACTTCTCCTCTCCTTCGTTGGGCTGTCACTCAGGCACACTTTCTTCTGCACGCTCATTTGATGTCTCCTATCCTTAGTGCGTGTCATATACTCTTTTGCAACACAGGTTTGACTCCGCGGCGGTGCGCCCCCGGAGCGAGATTTCCATATCCTTCCCAACTTAAAGACTAAGACTGTCATGAAAAAGACGAAAATTGTTTGTACTATCGGCCCGAAAACCGAATCTGAAGAGATGCTGACCAAAATGCTGGACGCCGGCATGAACGTGATGCGTCTGAACTTCTCCCACGGTGATTACGCAGAACACGGTCAGCGTATCCAGAACTTGCGCAACGTAATGAGCAAGACCGGTAAAAAAGCTGCGATCCTGCTGGATACCAAAGGTCCAGAAATCCGCACCATCAAACTGGAAGGCGGTAACGACGTCTCTCTGAAAGCGGGCCAGACCTTCACCTTCACCACCGACAAATCCGTTGTCGGCAACAGCGAAATCGTTGCAGTGACCTACGAAGGATTCACCAACGACCTGTCCGTCGGTAACACCGTGCTCGTAGACGATGGTCTGATCGGTATGGAAGTGACCGCCATCGAAGGCAACAAGGTTATCTGTAAAGTGCTGAACAACGGCGACCTGGGCGAAAACAAAGGCGTTAACCTGCCGGGCGTCTCTATCGCACTGCCAGCACTGGCCGAAAAAGACAAACAGGACCTGATCTTCGGTTGCGAACAAGGCGTTGACTTTGTTGCGGCCTCCTTCATCCGTAAGCGTTCTGACGTAGTTGAAATTCGTGAGCACCTGAAAGCGCACGGCGGCGAGAAGATCCAGATCATCTCCAAAATTGAAAACCAGGAAGGCCTGAACAACTTCGACGAAATCCTCGAAGCGTCTGACGGCATCATGGTTGCACGTGGCGACCTGGGCGTAGAAATCCCGGTTGAAGAAGTGATCTTCGCGCAGAAGATGATGATCGAGAAATGTGTTCGCGCGCGTAAAGTGGTTATCACCGCAACGCAGATGCTGGACTCCATGATCAAAAACCCACGCCCAACCCGCGCAGAAGCAGGCGACGTGGCTAACGCCATCCTCGACGGTACTGATGCCGTTATGCTGTCCGGCGAATCCGCAAAAGGTAAATATCCGCTGGAAGCAGTGTCCATCATGGCCACCATCTGCGAACGTACCGACCGCGTAATGAAAAGCCGTCTGGACTACAACAACGACAGCCGCAAGCTGCGCATCACCGAAGCGGTATGCCGTGGTGCAGTAGAAACAGCTGAGAAACTGGAAGCACCGCTGATCGTGGTTGCCACCCAGGGCGGTAAATCTGCTCGCGCGGTGCGTAAATACTTCCCGGATGCGACTATCCTGGCGCTGACCACCAACGAAACCACGGCTCGTCAGCTGGTGCTGAGCAAAGGCGTGATCCCTCACCTGGTGAAAGAGATCGCGTCTACGGATGATTTCTACCGTCTGGGTAAAGAAGTGGCTCTGGAGCTGGTTGATCGTGGTCTGGCACAGAAAGGTGACGTTGTGGTCATGGTTTCTGGCGCGCTGGTGCCAAGCGGAACCACCAATACCGCATCTGTTCACGTGCTGTAATAATTCCCGAACGAATTAATTTTGATAAAAAGCGCCCTCCGGGCGCTTTTTTTATTCCTGACATTAGCTAAAGTCATTCAAATTGCAAATCGGGTTTTTCTATTTAATTGCGAATTATCTAAGATGAATCCGATGATAAATGCCTTTTTTTACATAGATTTTTGCTCAAAAAGGGCCGATTCGATGCTTCTTTGAGCGAACGATCAAAAATAGGTGTATTCCCATCAAAAAAATATTCTCAACCCAAAAAACTTTGTGTAATACTTGTAACGCTACATGGAGATTAACTCAATCTAGAGGGTATTAATAATGAATCGTACTAAACTGGTACTGGGCGCGGTAATCCTGGGTTCTACTCTGCTGGCTGGTTGCTCCAGCAACGCTAAAATCGATCAGCTGTCTTCTGACGTTCAGACTCTGAACGCTAAAGTTGACCAGCTGAGCAACGACGTGAACGCAATCCGTTCCGACGTTCAGGCTGCTAAAGACGACGCAGCTCGCGCTAACCAGCGTCTGGACAACCAGGCTACTAAATACCGTAAGTAATAGTACCTGTTAATAAAATGGCGCACATTGTGCGCCATTTTTTTTGCCTGCGTCAAACGGCTACTGCGTCACCTTCTCCCCTTCATCTTCCGCTACCGCAGCGGACACCCGACTGTTCTACACCGACAACACGCTATTGCTGGCCGACGGGCCGCTCCCTGACGACACGATAACCGGGATCCCGGCGCGGCGTGACAGGGCTTTCTCGATCAGCGCCTTATCGCTTCCCGCCTGAGAAACAAAGGTCGCAAAGTCGGCGGAGTGGGTAATGGGCGAGACCTGCGGGTTTTCTCCCTCAGCCTGCGCCAGCGGGCGGTGGACTTCAATATAGCGCTTACCATCCGGCTCCACGGAGAACTTCACGGGTTCATTGATAATCTGTACCCGCGTGCCAACCCGCACCTGTTCAAACAGGGCTTTAATGTCCGGGGCGTTCATCCGCATACAGCCGGAGCTGACGCGCAGACCAACGCTGTCCGGCGCGCTGGTGCCGTGGATGAGATATTCCCCGTTGCCCACGCCTAAACGCAGTGCGAAGCGTCCCAGCGGGTTATTTGGCCCGGCAGGTACCACCGGCGGTAATTTGATTCCCTGCTCAAGAGAGCGTGCTCTGATGCCCGGCGTGGGCGTCCAGGTGGGATTCGGGATTTTCTGGCTTACGCGCGTGGTCGTGACCGGTGTTTCCAGCCCCAGCTGTCCGATGCCGAGCGGGAAGACCTGAACGATATTTTCTCCCGGCGGGAAGTAGTAGAGCCGCAGCTCAGCGAGGTTCACCACAATCCCCTCGCGCGGCGTGTCCGGCAGCAGCATCTGCGACGGGATGGTAATGACGGTTCCCGGCGCCGGGTTGACTGGCGCAATGGTATTGTTCGTTTCCAGAATCACCTGCGCCGCGGTATTAAACCGGCGGGCGATGGTCTGCAGCTTATTATCCCCTTCCTGTATCGTGTAGGTTTGATTTTGCCCAATCAGGCGACTGCCTGCGGGCGGCAACGGATAGTCCATCGCGCGGGCCGAATTAAGTGCGCCGAGCGAACTGAGGAGTAATAGAGTTATGAGAGACGCGCGCTTCATGCTGAGATTCCTTATTCACTGGCAGGACGCCAGAAAGCTGAAAAACCAGCGAGGCGGGAACCACCTCGCGAAACAGAATGAATGCTGTTCTGTAAGTCTAGCTAAGGATTGCAGCTTTGGCGCGAATCGCGCGAATCATCGCTTCGAGTCCCTGGGAACGAGACGGGGTGAGGTGTTGGGTCAGGGCCATTTTTTCAAACCACGGGCGGACATCGAACGCGACAATATCCTGCGCCGACATCCGGTGGTAAAGAATAAAGACGACCGCAATAAGCCCTTTTACAATGGCCGCATCGCTGTCGCCGTGCAGTGCTATCGTGCCGTCGTCAGACTGTTCCATCACAATCCACACCTGGCTCTGACAGCCCTGAATAATATTTTCCGGGTTATGCGCCTCTTCACCGAGCGGCGGCAGACGCTGCCCCAGCTCGATGATATACAGGTACTTCTCTTCCCAGTTTGCGCAACGCCCAAAGTTGCGCAGCAATTTGTCTCTGTCCGGCAGTTCTGCCATCTTTCGCCTCTCCGTTAGCCCAGCAGCTGGTGAATGCGCTTAAGTCCCGCCACCAGCCTGTCGACCTCTTCCGTTGTGTTGTACATCACCAGCGACGCGCGGCACATTGCCGGCACCTGGTAAAACGCCATCAGCGGCATGGCGCAGTGGTGCCCGGTACGGACCGCCACGCCGTAGTTATCGAGGAAACTGCCCACGTCATAGGCGTGATGTTTCCCGAGATTGAACGCGATCACCCCTTGCCGGTCGGCAGGCCCGTAGAGGGTCAGATCCGGCACGCTGGCAAGCTCGGCAAGCGCATAGTGCATCAGCAGCTGTTCGTACTCCTGAATGCTTTCAAGGCCGATTGCGGAGACGTAGGAAACCGCCGCCCCCAGCCCGATAATCCCGCCGGTATTGGGCGTGCCCGCCTCAAAACGCCACGGCGCGCGCGCGTAGGTGGTGCCTTCCGTCAGGCTAACGGTGGCGATCATCGATCCGCCCCCTTCCCACGGCGGCATCGCCTGCAGGATATCTTCTTTCACGTACAGTACGCCAATCCCGGTCGGCCCATAGAGCTTGTGGCCTGAAAAGACGTAGAAATCACAGTCCAGCGCCTGAACGTCAACCGCGTGGTGCATCACCGCCTGAGCGCCGTCAATCAGCACCTTCGCGCCGGCCTGGTGGGCTTTTTCGATAATCTCTGCCACCGGGTTTTCCGTCCCCAGCACGTTGGAGACCTGGGTGACCGCCACCAGCCGCGTGCGGTCATCCAGCAGTGCGTCGAGCTGCTCAAGCTGCAGCGTCCCGTCAAGGTTAAGCGGAATGACCCGCAATTGCGCGCCAACGCGCTCGCAGAGCATCTGCCACGGCACGATATTGGAGTGGTGCTCCATCTGGGTGATGATGATGTTATCCCCCGCGTGGACCTGCGCGTTGCCCCAGCTGTTAGCGACAAGGTTGATCCCTTCGGTGGTTCCGCGCACGAAGACCAGCTCTTCAGGCGATTTTGCATTGAGGAAGGCGGCAATTTGCGTGCGCACGTTTTCCATACGCTGGGTCGCCTCGGCGCTCAGGGTATGAATACCGCGATGCACGGCGGCGTAGCCGTGGCGATAAAACTCGGCTTCCGCATCCACGACCGGGTTCGGCTTCTGCGCGCTGGCCGCGCTGTCCAGATAGGCCAGAGGAAGACCGTTTACTTCACGGGTCAGAACCGGAAAATCTGCCCGTACTTTCTCGACGGGAAAACTCATGCTTCGCCTCCAGGCAGACGCTGACCGATACGCGCCAGCACCTGCTGTTTCAACTGACCATCGTTCAGCGCCTCCGTCAGTTCGGCGGCAAACGCATAGATAATCATTTTCTGCGCCGCCTGCTGGTCGATACCGCGGGAACGCAGGTAGAACATCTGCTCGTCGTCGATGCGCCCGACCGTCGCACCGTGGCTGCACTTCACGTCGTCGGCGTAGATCTCCAGCTGCGGTTTGGTGTCCACTTCCGCCAGGCGACCTAACAGCAGATTGTTGTTGGTCATCTGCCCGTCCGTTTTAATGGCGTGCTGCGCCACGTTGATCAGTCCGTTAAACACCGCGCGCCCTTTATCACTCACGATAGTTTTATGCAGCTGGCGGCTGTTGCAGTAGCCTTTGTTGTGCTCAAGCCAGGTGCGCGTGTCGCACACTTCAGATTTAACCGGCATCGCCAGGCTGTTGATGCGCAGCGTGGTGTTTTCACCGTTAAGCTGCGTGCTGGTATTGTGGCGCAATACCGACCCGCCGAGCAGGAAGCTGTGGCTGTACGCCGCGGCATCCTGACCCAGTACAATGTCGTTATGGGCAAAGTGGTGGCTCTGCGCATTCTCAAACGCCAGCTTGACGTGGTGAAGCTGGGCATTGGCGGCAACGTTCATCGTCAGACGCGATCCGGTAAAGTGCCGGACATCGTTGAGGCTGACGTAATGTTCGATTACCGTGGCCTCCGCCCCCTCCGCCAGCTCAAGATGGTGGCGATAGTGCGCGGTGTTGATTTCGTCGCCGTCCAGACCCTGGGTGATGTGCATCAGCAGCAGCGGTTTTGCCGGACGCTGGTTACGCTTCACGCGGATATGCGTCACGCTGCGGGCCAGGCTCTCGGTCAGGTGCAGGAAAACCTCAGGCTGAACCGGGGCGCTCAGGGGCTGGCGATCGTCGTTTATCTCAATCTCAAATCCGCTCCCCTGAAGGGCGTCGCTCAGCTCCGGACGGAACTCACCGTCGACAAACACCAGGCGCACGGCATCCACGTTTACGGCCAGCGCGTCACGCTGCGCCGGGGTGAGATCCGCCAGGCGGGTCACAAACTCGGCGTTCAGCAGGCCATCAAGCGGGGTGTATTTCCAGTTCTCATGCTTACGCGTCGGCAGGCCGAGACGCAGCATCTGCTGCAGATGCTGCTGCGCCTGCTCAGAGCGCGTGCCGCCCTGGGCTTCAAACAGCCGGTGCCACTGCTGGAGCGCATTACTGCTGTTCGGTAAGCCAGCCATAGCCCTGCTCCTCCAGTTGTTTAACCAGCGTGAAATCACCGGATTTCACAATACGCCCCTGGTAAAGCACGTGAACGTAATCCGGCTTGATGTAGTCCAGAATGCGCTGGTAGTGGGTGACGATAATGAACGAACGCTTGCCGTCGCGCAGGGAATTCACGCCGTCAGCGACAATCTTCAGGGCGTCGATATCCAGACCGGAGTCGGTCTCATCCAGAATGCACAGCTCGGGCTCCAGCACCGCCATCTGCAGAATGTCGTTACGCTTTTTCTCGCCGCCGGAAAAGCCAACGTTCACCGAACGGGTCAGCAGATCTTCCGGCATTTTCAGCAGCTTGATCTTCTCTTCCATCAGGTCCTGGAAGTCAAAGCGGTCCAGCGCCTCCAGGCCGCGATACTTGCGCACCGCATTCAGCGCCGTCTGCAGGAAGAACTGGTTGCTGACGCCCGGAATTTCGACCGGGTACTGGAAGGCCATGAAGATGCCTTCTCCCGCGCGGTCTTCCGGCGACATCTCAAGCAGATCTTTGCCGTTAAACTCCACCGAGCCGTGGGTTACCTCATAATCTTCGCGCCCCGCCAGCGTCGCAGAAAGCGTACTTTTCCCGGAGCCGTTCGGCCCCATGATGGCGTGAACTTCGCCCGGCCTGACGTCAAAATTGAGGCCACGCAGGATGGCTTTGTCTTCTACGCTAACCTGTAAATCTTTAATGCTTAACATGTGCTTTCCTTAACCGACGCTGTGTTCAAGACTAATGGCGAGGAGCTTCTGGGCTTCAACGGCGAATTCCAGCGGCAGTTCAGAGAACACGTCCTTACAGAAGCCGTTAACGATCATCGAGATGGCGTCTTCTTCGCTGATCCCGCGCTGCAGGCAGTAGAAGAGCTGATCTTCCCCAATCCGCGACGTCGTCGCCTCGTGCTCAAGCTGGGCCGTGTTGTTACGGCACTCGACGTACGGGAAGGTATGCGCCCCGCAGTCAGCGCCAATCAGCATCGAGTCACACTGGGTAAAGTTTCTCGCATTGGTGGCCGTCGGCATGATTTTCACCAGCCCGCGATAGCTGTTCTGGCTATGCCCGGCAGAGATCCCTTTCGAGATGATGGTTGATTTGGTGTTTTTACCAATGTGGATCATCTTGGTGCCGGTATCGGCCTGCTGATGGCCGCTGGTCAGCGCCACCGAGTAAAACTCACCGATGGAGTTATCCCCGCGCAGAATGCAGCTCGGGTATTTCCAGGTGATGGCAGAGCCGGTTTCAGACTGGGTCCACGACATCTTGCTGTTTTCGCCTTCGCACAGCGCGCGCTTGGTGACGAAGTTCAGGATACCGCCGGTATTGCCGTCGCCCGGGAACCAGTTTTGCACCGTGGAGTATTTCACCTCGGCGTCTTTGTGGATGATGACCTCCACCACCGCCGCGTGCAGCTGGTAGCTGTCGCGGACCGGGGCGGAGCACCCTTCGATATAGCTGACGTAGCTGCCTTCATCCGCAACCAGAATCGTGCGTTCGAACTGGCCGGTTTTTTCGGCATTGATGCGGAAATAGGTGGACAGCTCCATCGGGCAGCGCACGCCTTTCGGCACATAGATAAAGGTGCCGTCAGAGGCTACCGCCGCGTTGAGCGCCGCAAAGAAGTTGTCGTTAGAAGGCACCACGGTCCCAATGTATTTTTTCACCAGTTCCGGATGATCGTGAATCGCTTCGCCGAAGGAGCAGAAAATGATCCCCTGCTCTGCCAGCTTCTCGCGGTAGGTGGTCGCCACCGAGACGGAGTCGAAAATAGCGTCCACCGCCACCTCTTTCCCCTCACGCACGGGCACGCCAAGCTGGTTAAAGGCTTCTTCCACCTCTTTGCTGAGGAAACTGTTCTCCGCACCGGTTTGCTGCACCGCGCCGGGCTGCGAGACGCAGGTATCGTCACAGCTGCCGCAGGAGGGCGCAGAATAGTAGCTGTAATCCTGATAGTTCAGCTTGTCGTAGTGCGCTTTCAGCCAGTGCGGTTCTTCCATCTCCAGCCAGGCGCGGAAGGCGCTCAGGCGGAACTCCAGCATCCACTCGGGCTCGTTGCGTTTCGCCGAGATCGCCCGGACGACATCTTCGTTGATGCCTTTCGCCAGCTCATCGGTCTGCAGTTGGGTGAAGAACCCCTCTTTATAGTTGAGGTGCCCACCGCCCCAGGTATTTACTTCACTCGTTGCTTCAGTATTACGAGACATAGTACCGCCTATACCCCAAAGCTTTCGCCGCAGCCGCATTCGTTCTGGGCTTTCGGGTTATGAAATTTGAATAACTGGTTTAAGCCTTCGCGGACGTAGTCCACTTCGGTGCCGTCAATAAACGGCATGGCCTGCAGCGCGACGTACAGCTTCGCGCCGTCAGTCTCGAACACCAGGTCATCTTTCTCGGGTTCGGTGACGGTATCGAGCACGTAGCCGAAACCCGCGCAGCCGGTCTGTTTGACGCCTAAACGCACGCCAAGGATCTCGGGCTTTTTCGCCACCAGCTCGTGAATATGTGCCGCCGCCGCTGGCGTGAGCGTTAAGCCGCGCCAGGCAAAATCGGCAGGATTAAAGGTTTCTGAATGCAGTTCCATAGGTCCACCTCATCTGATAAGCCATCAGGGCATAACACCATGTTAGTGATAACGATTATCACTTCAACCCTCTGTCAGCAGGGGCATTCGGCTAAACCGCCCTTTTTGCCTACTTTTATTAAGCATAGACCCTGTGAGAGGATGCAGTCAGGATGGATGTATTTGTTCAATGCATTGATTAATAATGCATTTCGTCGCGGCATTTATGACAGGGAAGAGAAAAGTAAAATATGCATCGGAAATGCCTATTTTTGAGATAGCTTTTGTTCAGAAAAGGACAAAAACAAAAAAAGGCCCTCAAGGCCTCTGTTAATCAGTGATGAAATGAGACAGCAAACCCCTGTTCACGCCAGTGGTCGAGCTGTTCCTGCTGGCGAGGCGTTGGGGATTTCCCCGTCCAGACGAAAATTTTTTGCCCAGGGAACAGTTCAGGACGCGGCGAATCAATAGGTTCCGCCAGGACGTCAATGTGCCAGCCCTTCTGCGATAGGCGCGCGGCTTCCAGCCACAGATGGGTGCGGTCATCGCATTCCCAGCCAATCAGGAGCGCGTCTTTACCGGCTTTTTTGCGGGATTCCGCCAGGCTTGCAATCGCGAATTCGATCAGGACGCCGTCAAACAGGCTCGCCATGTGGCGCACGGTGTTTTGATCCTGATTCATGCGCTGACGAACGGGAGAAATAATATTGTCAATCAGCGCATCTATCGCGTGATCGCGGCGGAATTCGCCCATTTTGGCGCGCAGCTTTGCCGGGCTGGCGTAACGCAGAACGGTCATCATCTCTTCCTGGAACGAGACCCAGTTGCCCTGAGTCAATACTTCTTTGTTTTCCAGCAAGGCTTTGACTTTTCCGACCGAGACGCCGCTTTTCATCAGGCGCTTGATCTCTTCTATGCGGAGGATATCTTCATCGTCAAACTGACGATGACCCCCTTCACTGCGCTGCGGCTTCAACAATCCATAACGGCGCTGCCAGGCACGCAGCGTAACGGGGTTGATACCGCATCGTTCGGCCACTTCGCCGATACTGTAATAGGCCATTAACTCCCTCACGCTCAGAACTTCCATACCTAACTGCACCAACCTTATCAGATTGTACACACCATTTGTATAACTAAGACCGCATTTTGCTCAGGTGAATGGGCTACTCCTCCCTTCACCTGTTAATACATTGTTGTATAAAAATTACCATTCGTACAGTTAACTCTGCCGTAATGTGTACAGCTTTATCAGAAGTCGAACTTTTTCTCCGGCCACGCAATCGCGGGAATACCGCCGTGTCGCGGGCTGGCAAAAAGATGTCCCTGGAACTGGGAAATCCCGGCGGATTCCAGCCACATCCACTCTTCAGCCTTCTCTACTCCTACCGCGCAGAACTGGATCTCAAGCGAGGAGCAGCATTTAATAATCGCCTGAATAATGGCCTGTCGGGGGCCACTTTTATGCACGTTCGCGACCAGATCGCGATTAATCTTAATTCTGTCCGGCTGGAACTGCGCCAGCAGCTGCAGCCCGGCAAAACCGGCGCCAAAGTGATCGATCGTCACGCTGATACCCGCGCTTTTTAACTGCCTGACCGAATCCGTGAATTCATCAAAACGGGAAATGGCTTCGCTCTCGGTGAACTCCACCACAATTTGCTCGGGTACAAACCCATTGGCTTCAATCGCGGTGAGCAGGAAATCCACGGCGTTGGGAATGTTGACCAGCGTCATGGGCCGCAGGTTGAGGGATAACGTCTGATCCTGTAGCCCCAGCGCGCTGGCCATGGAGAGCGCCACCTGCTTGCTGTGTAAATCAGAGGCGTACACCTCGTCACGCGGCAGATTAGCAAAGTAATCTCCCGGTGCGCCGCCGTCAGGCGTGCGGAGAAGCGCCTCCCAGGAGACGACCTGCTGCATAAACGGATCGACTATCGGCTGGAACGCAAAGCTGCAATCCGCCCCTTTCGCGACCACTTCGGGCTGCGCGGACAGGCGCGTTTCTTCGCGAACGAACTCCCAGGAATCCGCAGGCGGCAGTTCAAAATAGTTCGCTTTTTCCGTGGCCTCGACAAAGGTGCGGAAAAACTGCAGCGGGCGGTCATTATACGTCAGCTGATAGCGTGTCGTCCCTCTGTTGAGCACCTGCTGCAGCACTTCTTCCCTGTCGAAGTGGCGCAAATCAAAAAGCTCCATGCCCACGTTGCCAAAACGCCGGACAGGTCCGTGATCGCGCATCAGCTTCACCACGTTATGGTGGCGCGGGTCGTTGCAGATCTGCTCATAGATAGCAGAGACGTGTTCCACTGGCCCTTCAAGCAGCTGAAAAAAATGTGTGCCGTTAAACAGCAGGATCCCCGTGACATTGGATTGCCGGTTTTTACTATTTGCTGCAGCGACCATGGCTTCCAGCGCTTTCACTGGAACGTCCTCGCAGATATGGCTGCGGTAAATGATGGTTGTGAGCATGCGATTCCTGGGGTTAGGGTTTTGGCCACAAAAAGGTGGATAAGTATCATTTATAGCACATTCATTGCCTGACAAATAATTTACATCTCAATCATTTACGGCAGTTAATGAAACATTTTTCTGCGCTGTACAACTTACCAGTGTCAGACCTTTTTGTACAATATATCCTGTAACATTACCGGTTCATACCAACTAATTAACCATCTGAAAATAAAGAAATTTATAAAATATATCATAAAAATATTAAAAATCTGTACATTTTAAGTGTACAGATTTAAGAATTGTGTATACCTTAATTGTAACGTTAGTGATTACAAAATTTTACAGGAGCGAAACATGCAGCAGAAAGGTTACGCCACAGATTCCGCAGCAGCGATCGCACAGTACTTCGAAAAGGCGGCGCTTCCTACTCAGCAGGAGACGCTGGGCCAGGTGGTTGTCGAAATCCTCAGCGACGGGCGAAACCTGAATCGCAAATCGCTCTGTACCAAACTGCTCAGCCGCCTCGAAAGGGCCGATGGTCCGGAAGAGGAAGAGCACTACCACATGCTGCTTGGTCTGCTCTTCGAACGGTAACGTGATGAATAGCAGTGACGCAGACCGACTGATCGACACGCTTATCGGTGAAGCCGTTCTCTCTCTTCTGAAAGAGCGGGGGCCAGTGACAACCGAAGGATTGCTGCAGCGTCTGCGGGTTATGAAAGAACATGAAAAGGATCCCCGGCGGCGGGAGACACTTGCGGTGGTGATTGCCGAGATCGGCTCAAACAGCATCGCCTTTACACGTCGCAGAACCGCGCAAGGACGAACGAACAGAGAGGGACCTCTCAACGATAACAGAGACAATGTAGTGCCGTTATTTGGAAGTGGAAAACCGTCCGACCCCAAAAAAATACATTGACTGCAATTTAACAGCTACGGTGAGAACAAATGAGACAAAATATTCAGCTTCAACCCGAATACCACTCTGCTTTTTTAGACAGTGCGCTGGCGGAATATTTCCGTTATGCAGGCGATCGTTTTGCTGAAGAGTCCGCTATTTTTTCTACTGCAGTACGCTGTGTTCTGGCCTCCGAAGGCCATCTGTCCAACAAAGCGATCATCCTCTGGCTCATTCAGACGCTGGAAGCGACCCGTGACGTTGTCCAGGCGGATGTGATTCGCAAGACGCTGGAAATTGTCGTGGGCCACACCATGGACGACCTGTAATTTCACGGCTCCTCATCCTGCTTTCGTGTCATCGTCAAAACTGACGAACAGCCTGACGATGACACGCGCCTTCCCCGCTTAACACCCTGTAAAACCAGCAAAGCCAATCTGGCACGGTTCCTGCTTACCTCCGTGTACGGGACTGGATTTTCCAGTCAACTTTGCTTCATTTCTTAACAGGTCTGTTATTGATGAAAAAGATCGCCAGCGTCTGCCCCTACTGCGGTGCAGGCTGTAAATTAAACCTTGTCGTTGAAAATAACCGCATCATCCGTGCCGAAGCCGCAGAAGGCGTCACAAACCAGGGCACCCTGTGTCTGAAAGGCTTTTACGGCTGGGACTTCCTCAACGATACCCGTCTGCTCACCCCGCGCCTGACCCAGCCGATGATCCGCTACCGCAAAGGCGAGGCATTCACTCCCGTTACCTGGGAAGAGGCTATCCGCTACACCGCGCACAAACTCAGCAGCATTAAAGCGCAGCACGGGCCGCGGTCGATCATGACCACCGGATCCTCTCGCGGAACCGGCAATGAAACAAACTATGTGATGCAAAAATTTGCCCGCGCGGTGCTGAACACCAACAACGTGGACTGCTGCGCGCGCGTCTGTCACGGCCCTTCCGTGGCCGGTTTACAGGAAACGCTCGGCAACGGGGCGATGAGCAACTCAATCAGCGATATTGAAAACTCAAAATGCCTGCTGGTGTTTGGCTATAACTGCGCGGACTCCCACCCTATCGTCGCCCGACGCGTGCTGAAAGCGCGGGAAAACGGCGCAAAAATCATCGTCTGCGATCCGCGGCGCATTGAAACGGCGCGCATCGCCGACCAGCATCTGCAGCTGAAAAACGGCAGCAACATGGCGCTGGTAAACGCCTTTGGCTACGTGCTGCTGGAAGAGGAGCTCTACGACAAAAGCTACGTGGCGCGCTTTACCGAGGGGCTTGAGGCCTATCGCCAGACGGTGAAAGACTATGCGCCGGAGAAGGTTGAGCATCTTACCGGTATTCCCGCCCGCGACGTTCGCCAGGCGATGCGCACCTTCGCGGCGGCCCCTTCCGCCACCGTGATGTGGGGGATGGGCGTGACCCAGTTTGGTCAGGCCGTGGATGTGGTCAAAGGGCTTTCCAGCCTGGCGCTGCTGACCGGCAACCTCGGGCGCCCTGCCGTCGGCGTCGGTCCCGTGCGCGGGCAAAACAACGTTCAGGGCGCCTGCGATATGGGCGTTCTGCCGAATATGTTCCCGGGCTATCAGGATGTGACCGATCCGGCGGTCAGGCAGAAGTTTGCCGATGCCTGGGGAATTGACGCCACTAAAATGGACGATCGGGTCGGGACGCGCATTACCGAGGTGCCCCATCTGGCGCTGGAAGGCACGGTCAAGGCCTACTACATCATGGGGGAAGATCCGCTTCAGACCGAAGCCGATCTCGGTCTCGTTCGCAGCGGTTTTGAGGCGCTCGACTTTGTGGTGGTTCAGGACATCTTTATGACCAAAACGGCAGAAGTGGCGGACGTTCTGCTTCCTGCCACCTCCTGGGGTGAACACGGCGGCGTCTTTACCTGTGCCGATCGCGGATTCCAGCGTTTTGGCAAAGCCATTGAGGCCAGCGGCAACGTGAAGCGCGACTGGGAGATTATCAGCCTGCTCGCCACCGAGATGGGCTACCCGATGCATTATGACTCCAACCAGCAGATCTGGGACGAGATGCGCGAGCTGTGCCCTCTCTTCTATGGCGTGACGTATGAAAAAATGGGCGAGATGGGCCACGTGCAGTGGCCGTGCCCGACGCTGGATCATCCGGGAACGCCGTACCTGTACAAAGACAATCAGTTCGACACCCCAACCGGTAAAGGGCAGCTCTTTGCCGCCCCGTGGCGCGCGCCGGCGGAAACCCCGGACGCGGATTTCCCGCTGGTGCTGTGCACGGTGCGTGAAGTGGGGCACTACTCCTGCCGCTCGATGACCGGGAACTGCGCCGCGCTGCAAAGCCTGGCCGATGAGCCGGGCCGGGTGCAAATGAACCCAGCCGATGCGCAAAGGCTGGGCATCGCGGAGGGCCAGCTGGTCTGGGTGCGCTCGCGTCGCGGCAAAGTGATTACCCGCGCCAGCATTAGCGAGCGTATCAACGCCGGGGCGGTCTACATGACCTATCAGTGGTGGATTGGCGCCTGCAACGAGCTGACCCAGGATAATCTCGATCCCATCTCCAAAACGCCGGAAACGAAGTACTGCGCGGTGCAGCTGGAGGCGATTGAGGACCAGCGCTGGGCGGAGGATTTTGCGGCGTCGGCGTATCAGTCCATGAAGTCGCGGCTGATCAACGCCGTCAATGTCTGAGGAAAATATCGGGTGGCGTCACCGCCACCCGATACTGAATTTCAGACACAAAAAAGGCCGCACTCGCGGCCCTTTTATTCTCATGTACTCAATGGACGTGAACGCCCAACCGCCAGGCAAAGTAGATCTCTTCTTTCAGTTCATTCGAAGAGAGCGCCAGCAAATCTGTAAATTCCAGCTCAAGCTGTTTCAGCTTTTTCAGGTACTGCGCCGGAGACAGGTTGCTCTTATCGCGACGTAAATATTCAATTGCCAGCTGTGTTGGGGTTATTTCAGTATCCATGATGTCCTCGCTTATGTACAAAACCTGACCAGTATATCACAACGGACTGGCTAGTTTTTGACCAAAGGCAAAACATCTGAAAACTTTACACAACCGCCGTGGTCAGCCGCGACGAGCAGCACAGGCGATCCTGCTCATCGAGAATATCTATCTGCCACACCTGATGGCGGCTTCCGGCGTGCAGCGCGCGGCAAACACCGCGCACGCGCCCGCTGCGCACCGAGCGAATGTGGTTAGCATTCACCTCAAGTCCGACAACCTTCTGCTCCCCTTCGGTACAGAGATACCCCGCCACCGAGCCCAGCGTTTCGGCCAGCACGACGGAGGCCCCGCCGTGCAATAAACCAAACGGCTGGTGGGTGCGACTATCGACGGGCATGGTGGCCTCAATCTCATCGTCGCCAATGCGGATGAACTGGATATCCAGCAGCCCCACCATATTCCCCTCGCCCATGGCGTTCAGCGCCTGCAGCGTCACAGCACGTTTCCAGATCATCCAATTATCTCCAGTAAAGCCTGCAATGGGTGACGCACACCGTTACCTTCTACCCGTTTTACCTGGCTGCGACAGGAGTAGCCCGTCGCCAGACAGCGGTTTCGCGGCAAACGCTGCATCGCCTGATGCCAGGACAGCTCATAGATGCCGAGCGAGTTGGCGTGGTTTTTCACTTCGTGTCCGTAGGTTCCGGCCATCCCGCAGCAGCCTACGTTGACGCTCTCCAGCTTCGCCCCGAAGCGGGCAAAAACGGACGCCCACTGCGCGGGGGCACCCGGCAGCGCGGTCACTTCCGTGCAGTGGCCGAACAGATACCACGGTTCACCGCTGACGTCCTGAACGGCTTTATCTGCCAGCGCCACCGGAAGCCACTCGTGCACCAGCATGACGTTGAAATCACCGCGCTTATCGCCCAGCGTCTGCTTGTATTCATCGCGATAGCAAAGCACCAGCGCCGGATCGACGCCAACCATCGGTATCCCGAGTTGCGCCACGCGGTTTAAGAAGTCAGACGTTTTCTGCGCGGTCTTCGCAAATCGGTTCAGGAAACCTTTAATGTGCTGCGCCTTGCCGTTGGGAGAGAACGGCAGCACCACCGGCTGGTAACCCACCTTCTCCGCCAGACGGACGAAATCGGCCACGACCTGCGCATCGTAGTAGCTGGTGAACGGATCCTGCACCACCAGCACCATACTGGCTTTTTGCTCCGGAGCGAGCGCCTCCAGCTGTTCCAGGGTCATGTTCGCCGAACGGTGACCGACGAGCTGGCGCTGCAGAGACGGCACCGACAGCAGCGGCAGATCGACCATACCGATGTGTTTTTCGGAGAGCTTGCGCACCAGCGGCTGGTTGATAAAGAAGTTGAAGGTCTTTGGCGCACGCGCCATCAGCGGCGCGTAGCTTTCCACCGTCGCCACCAGATGGTCGCGTACCGGGCGGAGGTATCGGGTGTGGTAAAGCTGCAGGAAACGCGAGCGGAATTCCGGCACGTCGATTTTAATCGGGCACTGGGTGGAGCAGGCTTTACAGGCCAGACAGCCGGACATCGCCTCTTTCACCTCGTGGGAGAAATCATACTCGCCCTTGTTGGCATGCCAGCTGTTGCGGGTGCGCTCAATCAGCGAGCGCAGGCTGGCCCGTTTTTCCGGCAGCTCCTGCTCCAGCTTGAGCGGATCCACCCCGCGGTCGGCCAGCAGACGCAGCCACTCGCGCACCAGCGTCGCCCGCCCTTTCGGCGAGTGAATACGGTTGCTGGTGATTTTCATCGACGGGCACATCGGGCTTTTCACATCAAAGTTAAAGCACAGGCCATTGCCGTTGCACTCCATCGCGCCGCGCCAGGACGAGCGCACCGCAATCGGGATCTGCCTGTCGTAGGTGCCGCGCTTGACGGCATCCACCTGCAGCATCGGGGCATCAACACCCTCAGGCGGGCAGATTTTACCCGGGTTGAGGCGGTTATGCGGGTCGAACGCCGCTTTCACCTTACGCAATTCCGCGTAGAGCTGTTCGCCGAAGAATGCCGGGCTGTATTCCGCGCGGAACCCTTTCCCGTGCTCCCCCCACAGCAGACCGCCGTATTTGGCGGTTAAGGCCACCACGTCGTCGGAGATCTGCTTCATCAGGATCTCCTGCTGCGGGTCGCACATGTCCAGCGCCGGACGCACGTGCAGTACCCCGGCGTCGACGTGGCCGAACATGCCATAGCTCAGGCCGTGGCTGTCCAGCAGGGCGCGAAACTCCACGATGTAATCCGCCAGATGCTCGGGCGGCACGCAGGTATCTTCGGCAAAGGGAATGGGCTTCGCCGCCCCTTTCGCATTGCCGAGCAGGCCCACGGCTTTTTTACGCATCGCATAGATACGCTCAATCCCGGCCAGATCGTTACAGAGCTGCCAGCCGATCACGCCGCCTTCACTCTGCGCTATCAGCTCGTCCAGCCGCTGGCAGAGCGTGGTGACCTGACGCTCAATCAGCTCCGCATCATCGCCGGCAAATTCCACGATATTAAGACCGAGCATCTCTTTATCCGGCACGTCGGTAATGAGGTCGCTTACGGAGTGCCAGACAATATCTTCCCGGGCCAGATTGAGCACCTTAGAGTCGACGGTCTCCACCGACAGCGCCTGCGCTTGCACCATAAACGGCGCATTGCGCAGCGCGGAGTCGAAGGAGTCATATTTGACGTTCACCAGACGGCGCACCTTCGGCAACCGGGTGATATCCAGCCGCGCTTCGGTAATAAACGCCAGCGTTCCTTCGGAGCCGGTCAGCACGCGGGTTAAATCAAACTGGGTCAGGTCATCGTTGAAGACGTGACGCAGATCGTAACCGGTCAGGAAGCGGTTCAGCTTGGGGAATTTATCGAGAATAAGCTGGCGGTTGTCGCGGCAGCGTTCCAGCACGGTACGATAGATGCGCCCGCTGGCGGTGTTGTCTTTGCCCAGCGTTTCCGCCAGTTCAACCGGCATCGGCTGGGTATCGAGGATGTCGCCGCCCAGCAGCACCGCACGCACGCCCAGCACGTGATCGGAAGTTTTACCGTAGACCAGCGAGCCCTGCCCGGAGGCATCCGTGTTAATCATCCCGCCAAGGGTCGCGCGGTTGCTGGTGGAAAGCTCGGGGGCAAAAAAGTAACCGTACGGCTTGAGATACTGATTAAGCTGATCTTTGATGACGCCCGCTTCGACCCGCACCCACCCCTCTTCCGGGTTGATCTCAATGATGCGGTTCATATAGCGCGACATATCAACAATGATGCCCTGGTTTAGCGCCTGACCGTTGGTCCCGGTGCCGCCGCCGCGCGGCGTGAAGACCAGCGAGGCAAACCGCTCCTGCGTGGCCAGCCGGGCGATAAGCGCGACGTCGGCCGTTGAACGAGGGAAAACCACGGCATCGGGAAGAAGCTGGTAGATACTGTTATCGGTCGCCATCGTCAGCCTGTCGGCATAGTTCGTGGCGGTATCACCTGTAAAACCCTGTTGCTCCAGTGCTTGCAAAAAATTAAGCACCAGCTGAACGACGCCAGGTGCCTGAGAAATCTGTGGGATCATGACTGTCGACCCTAATTAGAGTTGTATGAAATCGTTTGCGTGTATCTTAAAAGTTTTATCACATTTTTTTCTTATAATCTCTGCTGAATTACAGGCAGAATTCGCCTGTTAAAAACCGCTGAGATCATTAATGATTAAAGAGACGCGGTTTTCCGTTCCCGCCAGTTGTACTGGCGTTCTTTTAAGGAAAGTTTCATTTATGGTCAATCTTCGCCAGCCCAGGGATGTTGCGCAAATTTTGCTGTCGGTGCTGTTTCTGGCCCTCATGATTATTGCGTGTCTGTGGATTGTTCAACCCTTTATTCTCGGCTTTGCGTGGGCTGCGACCGTTGTCGTGGCCACGTGGCCTTTGCTGCTGCGCTTGCAGAAGCTGCTGTTCGGCCGTCGCGGGCTCGCCGTGCTGGTCATGACGCTCCTGCTGTTCCTGCTGTTTATCATTCCGATTGCCCTGCTGGTAAATAGCCTGGTGGATTCCAGTGGCCCGGTTATTCGCGCCATTAGCAGCGGCGACCTGACGCTGCCGGATCTCGCCTGGCTGAACAGCATTCCGCTGGTGGGCGCCAAACTCTACAGCGGCTGGCATAGCCTGCTGGAGATGGGCGGCAGCGCGCTGATGGCAAAAGTCCGCCCGTATATTGGCACCACCACCACCTGGTTTGTCGGGCAGGCGGCGCATATCGGCCGCTTTATGATGCACTGTACCCTGATGCTGCTCTTCAGCGCCCTGCTCTACTGGCGCGGCGAGCAGGTGGCTTTAGGCGTTCGTCACTTTGCCACCCGCCTGGCGGGCAAACGCGGTGACGCCGCGGTGCTGCTGGCCGCGCAGGCCGTGCGCGCGGTTGCGCTGGGCGTGGTGGTCACCGCGCTGGTGCAGGCGGTGCTGGGCGGGATCGGTCTGGCGATTTCCGGCGTACCGTACGCCACCGTGTTCACCGTGGTCATGCTGATGACCTGTCTTGCGCAACTGGGACCTCTGCTGGTGCTGGTTCCCAGCATTATCTGGCTCTACTGGACGGGCGATACCACGTGGGGAACGGTGCTGCTGGTCTGGAGCTGCGTGGTCGGCACCATGGATAACGTGATTCGTCCGATCCTCATTCGCATGGGTGCAGACCTGCCGCTGATCCTGATCCTCTCCGGGGTCATTGGCGGATTGATTGCCTTTGGCATGATTGGCCTGTTTATTGGCCCGGTGCTGCTCGCCGTCACCTGGCGTCTGTTCTCTGCCTGGGTGCATGAAATTCCGCCGCCGGGAACTGACCCGGACGTGATTTTGAGCGAACTGGAAGAGCTGGAAGAGAAGAACACGCATTAAGGTATGCTGCCGGGTGGCGTTAACGCTCACCCGGCCTACACTCTCTCGCATGATACTTAAACACTGCTAAAGTATTTATTCGTTGCTCACTGGTCAGACCCGCCTTTTCAGCAGTAAGTCTGCTAATAACCTCAAGAATTCTTTACGTCTCTTTAACTATTGAGACGAATCCGATCGACGCTAAATAACACAATGCCTACTATTAGCACACGGTTATAAATCAACACCTTGATTTATAAGCATGGAAATCCCCTGAGTGAAACAACGAATTGCTGTGTGTAGTCTTTGCCCATCTCCCACGATGGGCTTTTTTTTATCCAGACTACGCGCGCTTAACCTCGCAGGTACTGAGCATCCGCCACTCAGCCGGCAGCACCCGCGTTTCCCCTGTCGCATTGACCGTCACCGCCTCGCAGATATCCGCCGACGATGCGCCAACCTGCAGCTCAAACTCGCCCGGCTCAACGATGCGTTTTCCGTCGCGACGGGTGAAGTTGAACATCTCAACCGGCAGCGTAAAGGTGAGCGTGGCGGTTTCCCCCGGCGAGAGCGTGACGCGCTGGAAAGCCTTCAGCTCCTGAAGCGGCCGCACCTGCGTGGCGACCTTATCCCTGACGTAAACCTGCACCACCTCGCTGCCGCTGCGCTCTCCGGTATTGGTGATATCCACGCTCAGCGTCACCTCGCCGTCAACCGGCACGCTGCTTTCGGCGACGCGGACAGCGCCCCAGCTAAACGTCGTCCAGCCGAGGCCGAATCCAAACGGATAACGTGAACCGAAATGGAACGCAAACGGCGTACCGCCGCTTTTGAGCTTGTGATTGTAGTAATACGGCATCGCACCGGCGCTTTTCGGTACGCTCACCACCAGACGACCCTGCGGCTCCGCACGCCCGGTTAACACGTCCGCAATTGCCCAGCCCCCTTCCTGCCCCGGCGCCCAGGCCATCATCAGCGCCGCGACCTTATCTTCCAGACCCTGCAGGTTGTATGGACGCCCCCCGGTCATCACGACAATCACCGGTTTACCGGTGGCGACCAGGGCTTCCAGCAGCTGTTGCTGCACGCCCGGCAGGTTCAGGGAATCGGTATCGGAACCTTCCCCCACGGTACCGCTCTGGAACAGCCCGGCGAGATCGCCCACGCAGGCCACCACCACGTCACTCTCCTGCGCGGCGTTCACGGCCTCGGGGATCGGGGCGGTACTTTGCGATACCGGCGACTGCTGCATCGGTTTGCCGCCGCTGTCGCCAGGGAAGACCGGCGCGCCCGCCATCCGTTTTTCGATGATGTGGCACCCTTTGGCATAGCGGACGTTCGATGCACCGAGATACTGCTCCAGCGCCGCGCGCGGGGTCGTGACCTGCGAAGTCTCTTCCACCATATCGCTGATGATCAAATGCACCGGGAAGCTGTAGCCGCTGAGTAACGCCAGCGGATCGTCTGCCGTCGGCCCCACTACCGCCACGCGGGGTTTGCCGCCGAGCGGTAAAATACCGTTGTTTTCCAGCAGCGTGATCGATTTCGTCGCCACCTCCCGCGCGGCCTGTCGAGTGATAGTATTTTGCAGGTCGATACCGTTTTCATCCGCGTACGGCTTTTCAAACAGGCCAAGGCGGAATTTTTCCGTCAGCGTACGCGCCACAATCTCATCGACCTTCGCCATAGAGATCAGCCCGCGCTCTACCGCTTCCGCCAGATGCCGCGCGCAGTCGTCTTTCGGCAGCTCAACGTCCAGCCCGGCGTTGAACGCCAGCGCAGCAGATTCGGCCGCGTCGTGGGAAATCCCGTGGTGCTGGTGCAGCAGGCTGACGCCGCCGTAGTCCGCAACGATAATCCCGTCGAACCCCCACTGCTCTCGCAGGACGGTGGTCAGCAGGAAGCTGTCGCTGTGTCCCGGCTGGTTATCAATATCGTGGTACGCGGGCATAACCGAACCGGCGTTTGCCAGCTTGACCGCCATTTCGAACGGCAGCAGGAAGGTGTCGTTCAGCTCGCTGAACCCCAGGTGGACCGGCGCATGGTTGCGCGCTCCTTCGCTGAACGAATGCCCCACGTAATGCTTGAGCGTCGCCAGCAGATCGCGCTTATCGCCCTGTAAGCCCTTCACGTAGGCGGTCGCCATTACGCCCACCAGCCAGGGATCTTCCCCGAAGGTCTCTTCCGTTCGCCCCCAGCGCACGTCGCGTGACACGTCCAGCACCGGCGCCAGCCCCTGCTGGCAGCCGACGGAGCGCGCCTCTTTGCCAATCTGCTCTGCCGCCCGCTGCACCAGCTCCGGATCCCAGGTCGAACCGTAGTTTAATGACGACGGGAAAAGGGTGGCGTCTTTGCACAGCAGCCCCACCAGACACTCCTCGTGGAATAGCGCCGGAATGCCGAGCCGCGTCTCTTCCATCATCATGCGCTGCAGGCGGTTCGCCGCGCGCACGCCGGTCTTCGCGTCAACGATGTGGGTGCCCAGCGGCCGCGTGATCTGCCCGACGCCGAGCTTCAGCCGCTCGCTGAGCGCAGCCTGCTCGCTCACGCCGGCGAATTCGTCACTCAGATCGCTGCGCTCGCGGTGGTTACCGTTTTCATCGAGAATCAGCCAGTACGCGTGCATCTGGGCGAACTTCTCTTCCGGGGTCATGCGCGCCAGTAAATCGGCGACGCGCTCGTGTACGGGACGTCCCGCGTCCTTATAGATAGTCGTCATGTTTTACTCCTGTAGTGCGGAAGGGGTTGCCGGGCTGAGCTGCCCCGCTTCGGGTCTGACTTCACGCTTGCTGGCCAGCTCCAGGGCGATGGAATCCACCAGCCGGCTGTTGAGCTTGTAGATGGCAAGCAGCGCGACCATGCAGAGGAACAGCGCGCAAGTGATAAGGGTGAACAGCGCGCTAATGGTCGAGAGAACGCCTGGCGCCTGGGTTGCCTGGCCCGGGGCGTAATCCACCATGCCAAGCACCCAGCCGACGACCGCCCCGCCCAGCGCCAGGCCAAACTTGATGGCAAACAGCGCGGTGGAGAAGACCAGCCCATCCAGACGACGGCCGCTGCGGTGCTCTTCGTAGTCGACCACATCGGAGAACATGGTCCACTGCAGCGGCGTGGTGAGGTTTTGAATAAAGCTAAAGACGATGTTAAGGCCAAAGATTAGCCACACCTGTGAAGGAGGCAGGAAGAAAATCAGCGCGCCGAAGATAACGAAGGAGATAATCGTCCACTGGTAGGCGCGCACGCGGTCAAATTTCCCCAGCAGCCGTTCAGATAATAATGCGCCGCTTAAGGAGGCCACCATGCCGGAAACAATAAAGGCAAAAACCAGATCCGGGCGCAGCAGCACATAGTTCACGTAATACATGGTGGCGGAACCGCGCGTCACCACCGCCGTTAACAGCAAAATATTAAACAGAAACACAATCCGCCACTGGCTGTTCCCGGCCAGCAGTTTTAAATCGGTGAGCATGGAGCCGGAGGTATCATTGCGCGGAGAATAACGCTCGCGGGTCATCAGGAAACAGCAGAAGAACAGCACAATTCCCAGCAGACCCATCAGGCTCATGGCATAGAAATAGCCTTTCTGCACGTTGCCCTGGCCTAACAGTGAGACCAGCGGCAGGGCGATAACCGTCACGATCAGCCCGCCGATAAACGACAGGCCAAAGCGCCACGACTGCAGAGAATGACGCTCGCGCGGGTCCAGCGTCAGCGCGCCGGGCATAGCGCAGTAAGGCACGTTAATTGCGGAGTAAATCAGGCTTAAAATCGCGTAGGTCACGCAGGCGTAAACGATTTTTGCCGTCGGCCCAACGTCCGGCACATAGAAGGTAATGAGGCAGCTCACGCCAAACGGGATAGCAAACCACAGCAGCCAGGGACGAAAACGTCCGTGACGCGTCTGGGTGCGGTCAACCAGTGCGCCAATGCACGGGTCGACAAACGCATCGACCACGCGCACCACTAAAAACATGGTGCCCATAATCGCGGCGGGCAGCCCAAATACGTCTGTATAAAAATAAGCGAGAAATAAGGTAGCCGTTTGCCAGACCAGCGCGCTGGCCATATCGCCTAAGCCATAACCTATTTTATCTTTGGTACGCAATACAGAGGAGAGAGTCATTGTTATTTGCCTTTTTATCAGGTTAAAACGTATTTCAACCAGTTGCGCATCTTCTTAAGGGAAATGCGCAGTAAGGCTCAAGTATTAGCAACGGTTTGCGCGCTAACAATTGTCTAAATTGACAGACAAATTATGATATTTGGTTTTTTACTTTATTTGTGATGGGGAGCAAATAAGAAATGAAATAAAAAAGGCGAGGAATAATATCCTCGCCTTTTCGGGTCAGCGTGGCGTTACTTGTTCAGTTCCGCCAGGCTCAGCCAGGTTTGCACCACGGTGTCCGGGTTAAGGGACAGGCTATCGATCCCCTCTTCCATCAGCCATGCGGCAAAGTCTTCATGGTCGGATGGGCCCTGACCGCAGATCCCGACGTATTTACCCTGCTTCTTCGCCGCGCGGATGGACATGGAGAGCAGCGCTTTCACCGCCTCGTTGCGCTCGTCGAACAGCTCGGAGACCACGCCGGAGTCGCGGTCCAGACCCAGCGTCAGCTGCGTCATGTCGTTCGAGCCGATAGAGAAGCCGTCGAAGTGCTCCAGGAACTGCTCGGCCAGCAGGGCGTTGGACGGGATTTCGCACATCATGATGATCTTCAGCCCGTTCTCGCCGCGCTTCAGACCCTGACGCGCCAGCTCGTCCACAACGGCTTTCGCCTGATCCACGGTACGCACGAACGGGATCATGATTTCGACGTTGGTCAGCCCCATGTCGTTGCGCACGCGTTTCACCGCCTCACACTCCAGCGCGAAGCAGTCGCGGAAGCTGTCGGACACGTAGCGTCCGGCCCCGCGGAAGCCCAGCATCGGGTTCTCTTCTTCCGGCTCGTAGCGCTCGCCGCCTACCAGGTTGGCGTATTCGTTAGACTTAAAGTCAGACAGACGCACGATCACGCGTTTCGGATAGAAGGCGGCGCCCAGCGTCGCGATCCCTTCGGTCAGACGGCCGACGTAGAACTCTTTTGGTGAGTCGTAGCCTTTCATCATCTCGCGGATCTCGTTCTGCAGCTTCGGATCCTGGTCGTCAAACTCCAGCAGCGCGCGCGGGTGAACGCCGATCATACGGTTGATGATAAATTCCAGACGCGCCAGGCCAACGCCTTCGTTCGGCAGGCAGGCGAAGTCAAACGCGCGGTCCGGGTTGCCGACGTTCATCATGATCTTCAGCGGCAGGTCCGGCATGGTATCCACGCTGGAGCTCTTCACGCTGAAGTCGAGGATATCGGCGTAGACGTAGCCGGTATCGCCTTCGGCACAGGAGACGGTCACGTTCTGCCCGTCCTTCATGCGTTCGGTGGCGTCACCGCAGCCGACAACCGCGGGAATGCCCAGCTCGCGGGCAATGATCGCCGCGTGGCAGGTACGACCGCCGCGGTTGGTGACGATAGCCGCCGCTTTCTTCATGATCGGTTCCCAGTCCGGGTCGGTCATGTCGGTCACCAGCACGTCGCCTGGCTCAATACGGTTCATCTCGCTGATGTCGTGGATCACTTTGACCGGACCGGCACCGATGCGGTGACCGATGGCGCGGCCTTCTGCCACAATTTTACCCTGCGCGTGCAGCGTATAACGCTCCATCACCTGACCGCGCGAGCGGACGGTTTCCGGACGCGCCTGCACGATAAACAGCTTGCCGGTGTTACCGTCTTTTGCCCATTCGATGTCCATCGGACGGCCGTAGTGTTTTTCGATCTGCACCGCCTGCTTCGCCAGTTCCTGCACTTCGGCGTCGGTCAGGGAGAAGCGGTCGCGCTGCTCCTGCGGTACATCTTCAATTTTAACCTGCTTGCCATGCTCCTGGGTCGGGGCATAGATCATGCGGATTTTTTTCGAGCCCATGGTGCGGCGCACCACCGCCGGACGGCCAGCGGCCAGCGTTGGCTTGTGGACGTAAAATTCGTCAGGGTTTACCGCGCCCTGCACCACCATCTCACCCAGCCCCCACGCGGAGGTGATAAACACCACCTGGTCGAAGCCGGATTCGGTATCAATGGAGAACATCACGCCGGATGAGCCCACGTCCGAGCGCACCATGCGCTGCACGCCAGCGGAGAGCGCCACGCCGCGATGGTCGTAGCCCTGGTGCACGCGATAGGAGATGGCGCGATCGTTGAACAGGGAAGCAAACACGTGCTTCACCGCCACCAGCACCGCATCGTAACCCTGGACGTTCAGGAAGGTTTCCTGCTGCCCGGCAAACGAGGCGTCCGGCATATCTTCTGCGGTCGCAGAGGAACGTACGGCAAAGGAGGCCTGCGCATCGTCAGCTGAGAGCTGGTTGTACGCGTCGTGAATGGCTTTTTCCAGTTCCGGCTGGAAAGGTGTGTCGATGATCCACTGGCGGATCTGCGCCCCGGCTTTGGCAAGCTCGGTAACGTCATCAATATCCGTTTTATCCAGCAGGTCGTAAATGCGCTGGTTAACACCGCTCTGGTCTAAAAACAGGTTAAAGGCATCGGCGGTGGTGGCAAACCCGTTCGGTACGGAGACACCCATACCTGACAGATTTGTAATCATTTCACCCAGGGAGGCATTTTTGCCCCCAACTCTGTCTACATCATTCATGCCGAGTTGGTTATACCAAAGCACCAGCGGTGACGAGCCATTGTTGGACATCGAAACAATCCTTTTGTGATATTTGATCGGAGTAAGTAACACCTGACTACGTATTTATACTGGCATATTTATTTCCGCTAAAAAAACGGTGAATCGTGTAAGCAATTTAAAATTTCAACTTTTCGGATACTTTCCCATCAACGATTAACCCGATGATTCCTCTATATTCAGCCAGAAACCCCAAAAATAAAGTCGCTATTTGAAAAATGAAATCCACTTTTCAGGAAAATCAAAAACAGCGTTTCATTCATAATTAGGATAAGTTCTTTGCTGTGTAATTTACTTTTTTAATTTATGCTTTCAGACAATTAGGTCTGATATTCAGGGTGAGTAAAATGGATAGTGCTGTCGATCGCCACGTTTTTTATATTTCTGATGGTACGGCGATCACCGCCGAGGTCCTGGGCCACGCGGTGATGTCGCAGTTTCCCGTTTCGATTAACAGCATCACGCTGCCGTTTGTTGAAAACGAGAGCCGCGCTAAAGCGGTGAAGGACCAGATTGACGCCATCTACCAGCAGACCGGCGTCCGCCCGCTGGTGTTCTACTCTATCGTGATCCCGGAGATTCGCTCCATCATTCTGCAAAGTGAAGGCTTCTGTCAGGATATCGTGCAGGCGCTGGTGGCTCCGCTGCAGAGCGAGCTGAAGCTCGACCCGACCCCCATTGCCCACCGTACCCACGGGCTGAACCCCGGCAACCTGACCAAGTACGACGCGCGTATCGCCGCTATCGACTACACCCTGGCCCACGACGACGGTATTTCGCTGCGAAATCTCGACCAGGCGCAGGTGATCCTGCTTGGCGTGTCGCGCTGCGGCAAAACCCCGACCAGCCTTTATCTGGCGATGCAGTTTGGCATTCGCGCCGCAAACTACCCGTTTATCGCCGACGATATGGATAACCTGGTGCTGCCCGCCGCCCTTAAGCCGCTGCAGCACAAGCTGTTCGGCCTGACGATCAACCCTGAACGCCTTGCGGCCATCCGCGAGGAGCGTCGCGAGAACAGCCGCTACGCCTCCATGCGCCAGTGCCGGATGGAGGTCTCCGAAGTGGAAGCGCTGTACCGCAAAAACCAGATCCCGTGGCTGAACAGCACCAACTATTCGGTTGAAGAAATTGCCACCAAAATTCTCGACATCATGGGGCTTAATCGCCGCATGTACTAATATGCTAGTACATTAGCTCAGATTCAGGTATCATCACCTGCAACCACGGGGCGGTGTCGCCCCGAACTTGAAATCAGCAGGGATTGGTTTAAGGTGATGCCCATCACTTCCCGGTAGTCTGCCGATGAAGCAAAAATTTTCTGAGACATTCCATGAATAAAACCGATGAACTCCGCACTGCGCGCATTGACAGCCTGGTCACGCCGGCTGAACTGGCACAGCGGCATCCCGTTTCCGCCGCCGTCGCGGAACATGTGACGGCCTCCCGCCGCCGCATTGAAAAAATCCTGAACGGTGAAGACAAACGTCTTCTAGTGGTCATTGGGCCTTGCTCCATCCACGATCTGGATGCCGCGATGGATTATGCAAAACGACTCCAGGGACTGCGGGATAAGTACCAGCATCGCCTTGAGATCGTGATGCGGACCTACTTTGAAAAACCGCGCACCGTGGTGGGCTGGAAAGGCCTGATTTCCGATCCTGACCTCAACGGCAGCTATCGCGTTAACCACGGTATCGAGCTGGCACGTAAGCTGCTTTTACAGGTCAACGAACTGGGCGTTCCGACGGCGACCGAGTTTCTCGATATGGTGACCGGGCAGTTTATCGCCGATCTGATCAGCTGGGGCGCGATTGGCGCACGCACCACCGAAAGCCAGATCCACCGTGAGATGGCCTCTGCCCTCTCCTGCCCGGTCGGCTTCAAAAACGGGACCGATGGCAACACCCGTATCGCGGTTGATGCCATCCGCGCTGCCCGTGCCAGCCACATGTTCCTGTCGCCGGACAAGAGCGGTCATATGACCATCTACCAGACCAGCGGTAACCCTTACGGGCATATCATTATGCGCGGCGGGAAGAAACCCAATTACCATGCCCAGGATATTGCGGCGGCCTGTGAAACGCTGGCCGAGTTCGACCTGCCGGAACATCTGGTGGTGGATTTCAGCCACGGCAACTGCCAGAAGCAGCATCGCCGCCAGCTGGACGTCTGCGATGAGATCTGTCAGCAGATCCGCAGCGGCTCGACCGCCGTTGCAGGGATTATGGCTGAGAGCTTTATCAAAGAAGGCACGCAGAAAATCGTTGCCGGACAGCAGATGGTTTACGGCCAGTCGATCACCGACCCGTGCCTGAGCTGGGAAGACAGCGAACTGCTGCTGGAAAAGCTGGCAGCTGCGGTGGATACCCGCTTCTGAAGCCTTCGGGTCAGCCGGATCGCACCGCCTGCCCCGGCTGGTAAAAATCTTTCAGCGTTTCCAGCAGGGCATGCGCCGCTTTAGAGAGCTGCGTGTGTCCTGGATGGATCGCTCCTATGCACTTTTCTATCGGCGGGTTATCCAGCGGGATACAGACCGCGCCCAGCGCCGTCATCTGCGCCTCGCAGAGCGCCGGGACGGCGCTGCCGCCCAGCCCGCTCGCGACCATTCGCCCGACCGTCACCAACTGATGACTCTCCAGCGCCACGTCCAGCTTTCTGCCGCTTCGCGCCAGCTCCTCCTCCATCATCAGACGTACCGCCGAAGGGCGCTGCAGGGTGATGAAATCCAGCGTCAGCAGCTCTTCCCATGACAGGCGCTTCTTGCCTGCCAGCGAGGAATCTTTTGGCACAATGGCCACAAACCTGTCGAGGCCCAGCGGGGTAAACAGCAGGTTGTGCGTTGGCGCGGGCTCAAAGGCGATGCCCATCTCGACCCGCCCTTCCCGCACCATCTCTATCACCTGCTCGTTAATGACATCATGCACGGTGACGTTGATCCCGGCATGGCGATCGCGAAACGCTTTTAGCACCTCGGGCAGGACATTCGCGGCAAACGACGGCATGGCCGCAACCGAAATTTTACCGCGCTGCAGGGTAAAGCACTGGTGCATCGCCTCTTCGACGTTATCCCAGTCGGCAAGCAGCTGGCGCGCCATCGGCAAAAACGTCTCTCCCTCCTGCGTCAGCGCGACCTTGCGCGTGCTCCGCTGTAGCAGCGGTCCGCCGAGCGCATCCTCCAGCGATTTAATCGTCAGGCTCAGGGCCGGCTGGGAAAGATTCAGCCGTTCGCTGGCGTGCGCGAAATTGAGAGTGTGAGCTACCGCTAAAAACGCGCGTAACTGTTTGACACTCATTCTCATTTTTCACCCTGTTAACTAATTGAAAAAATTTAGTTAACAGGAAATTAATAAAAAAACCAAATGAGTGGGTCACAAATTCAAAATTAACAAATGAGTCGCCGCCCCTAATGATACCGGCACGGATAACGGGAGGGATGACTATGGCGGGACTGGATAAGCGCGTCGGCAGCTATGCGCAGGCGCTGGATGGGCTGACGGACGGAATGACCTTGCTGGCGGGCGGCTTCGGCCTGTGCGGGATTCCGGAGAACCTGATTGCAGAGGTTAGACGCCGTCAGGTGAAAGATCTGACGGTGGTATCAAACAACTGCGGCGTGGACGGTTTCGGTCTCGGGATACTGCTCGAAACGCGGCAGGTTCGCAAAGTGGTGGCCTCTTACGTCGGCGAGAACGCCCTGTTCGAGCGGCAGGTGCTGAGCGGCGAACTGGAGATTGAACTCATGCCTCAGGGCACGCTGGCGGAAAAGGTGCGCGCGGGCGGCGCGGGCATTCCGGCATTTTACACGGCCACCGGCTACGGCACGCCCGTGGCTGCCGGCAAAGACGTGCGCCAGTTTTCGGGGAAGCACTACATCCTTGAAGAGGCCATTACCGGCGATTTCGCGCTCATTAAGGGCTGGAAAGCGGACTGGTACGGCAACGTTGTCTATCGGCATACCGCGCAAAATTTTAATCCGCTGATGGCAACGGCGGGCCGGATAACGGTCGTCGAGGTGGAAGAGATAGTTCCCCCGGGCGAGCTGCCCCCGTCGGCCATTCATACCCCGGGAATTTACGTCGACAGGCTGATTGTCGGCCAGTTTGAAAAACGCATTGAACAGCGCACCCTGCGCGCGGAAGGAGTCTGACGATGTTAACCCGTGAACAGATGGCCATGCGCGTCGCCCGCGAGCTGCGCGACGGGTATTACGTCAACCTGGGGATCGGTATTCCTACCCTGGTGGCGAACTACATTCCGGACGGAATGGACGTGATGCTCCAGTCGGAAAACGGGCTGCTGGGGATGGGGGCTTTTCCTGACGAGCAGAGCCTTGACGCCGACATGATCAACGCCGGTAAACAGACCGTGACCGCGCGCACCGGCGCGGCCATTTTCGACTCGGCCCAGTCGTTTGCCATGATCCGCGGCGGTCATGTCGACCTGACCGTGCTGGGCGCGTTTGAAGTGGACGTCGAGGGCAATATCGCCTCGTGGATGATCCCCGGAAAGATGGTCAAGGGCATGGGCGGCGCGATGGATCTCGTCGCCGGGGCGCAGAACATCATTGTGGTGATGACCCACGCCTCGAAAAGCGGTGAGTCAAAGCTGCTGCCGCGCTGCACGCTGCCGCTCACGGGCGCGGGCTGTATCCGTCGGGTCTTGACCGACCTCGCGTTGCTGGAGATCGAGGACGGCGCGTTCATCCTGCGGGAATACGCCCCCGGCGTCAGCATCGACGAAATTGCGGCTAAGACAGCCGGGAAAATGATTGTGGCGGACAACGTTCGCGAGATGCGCTTCAACTGAGGACTCACGATGAAAGAAGTCATAATTGTCGGGGCAACGCGAACCCCCATTGGCAGTTTTCGCGGCTCGCTATCGTCCCTTTCAGCGGTTGAGCTGGGGGCCGTAGCGGTGCGGCACCTGCTGGAGAACAGCGATCTTCGCGAAGAACAGGTAGATGAACTGATTTTCGGACAGGTGCTGACGGCGGGATGCGGGCAAAACCCCGCGCGTCAGACGGCCATCGCCGCCGGATTACCCGTCAGCACGCCGGCGACAACGGTCAACCTGGTCTGCGGCGCGGGCCTAAAAGCGGTGCAGCTCGCCGCGCAGGCGATCCGCTGCGGCGACGCGGACGTGGCTATCGCTGGCGGTCAGGAGAGCATGAGCAACGCTCCCTATCTGCTGGACGGCGCGCGTGCAGGGCTCCGTTTTGGCCATACGGGCCTGCAGGACAGCATGATTACCGACGGCCTGTGGGACGCGTTCAACGATTACCACATGGGGATTACCGCTGAAAACGTCGCCCGGGAGAATGCCATTTCCCGCGAGCAGCAGGACGCCTTCGCCGCCCGGTCGCAGCACAAAGCGGCCTCCGCCATCGAAGCGGGTCGCTTTGACGCCGAGATAGCGCCGGTGACGGTGAAACAGGGCAAAAAACCGCCGCTTATCGTCAGCCGTGACGAACAGCCCCGGCCTGGCACTACCGCTGAGCAGCTGGCGCAGCTGCGCCCCGCCTTTTTGCAGGCGGAAGGCTCGGTGACGGCCGGAAATGCGTCAACGCTCAACGACGGTGCCGCCGCGGTGCTGCTGATGAGCGGCGAAAAGGCGCGGGAGAGCGGTTTGCCGATCCTCGGTCGCATCGTGAGCTACGCCGTGACGGGCGTTGACCCGTCGGTAATGGGCATCGGACCGGTCAGTGCCTGCCGGACGGCGCTGGCGCGGGCGGGCTGGACGCTCGATGACGTGGACCTCATTGAAGCCAATGAAGCCTTTGCCGCCCAGGCGCTGGCGGTGGGCAAGCAGCTCGGCTGGGATGAGCGCAGGGTGAACGTTAACGGCGGCGCTATCGCCCTGGGTCATCCGATTGGCGCCTCCGGCTGCCGCATCCTCGTGACGCTGCTGTACGAAATGCAGCGCCGTGACGTCAAAAAAGGGCTCGTCACCCTGTGCGTGGGCGGCGGGCAAGGCATTGCTCTGACCGTCGAGCGGTAAGCATCTCGTTGGTACCCGAATAATAACTAAAGTGAGGAGTCGTAATGAGCGTGTTAATTGCCCTGGCGGCGCTGGCGCTGCTGATGCTGGCGGCCTATCGCGGATACAGCGTTATTTTGTTTGCGCCGATTGCGGCGCTCGGCGCCGTGCTGCTGACCGATCCGGGTGCCGTCGGCCCGACGTTTACCGGCCTGTTTATGGAAAAAATGGTGGGCTTCGTCAAGCTCTACTTCCCGGTGTTCCTGCTGGGGGCCGTTTTCGGCAAGCTGATTGAGCTTTCCGGTTTCTCACGATCCATCGTCGCGGCCGCGATTCAGATCCTCGGCCGTCGCCACGCCATTCCGGTGATTGTCCTGGTGTGTGCGCTGTTAACCTACGGCGGCGTGTCGCTGTTCGTGGTGGCGTTTGCAGTGTATCCGTTTGCCGCGGAACTGTTCCGCCAGAGCGGCATCCCTAAGCGGCTGATCCCGGCCACCGTGGCGCTGGGGGCATTTTCGTTTACCATGGACGCCCTGCCCGGCACGCCGCAGATCCAGAATATCATCCCCACCAGCTTCTTTGGCACGAACGCCTGGGCCGCGCCGTGGCTTGGGCTTATTGGCTCTCTGTTTATTATCGTCTTTGGCCTGCTCTGGCTGGAGCGCCAGCGTCGTAAGGCGTTCAATAACAACGAAGGCTACGGCACGGATCTGAAAAATGAACCCGAAACGCCGGATAACATTAACCTCCCGCACCCGCTGATTGCTATCTCCCCGCTGCTGGTGGTGGGCATACTGAACCTGCTGTTTACCCGCTGGATCCCCGGCTGGTACGGCACGACCCACGAGCTTACTCTGCCAGGCCTGGCGAAACCGATTGTGACCGAGGTGGGCAAGATCACCGCCATCTGGGCCGTGGAAGCGGCGCTGATCTCCGGTATCGTGCTGGTGCTGATTTTTGGCTTTCGCAATATTCGGGGGCGTCTGGCTGAAGGCAGCCGGACCGCGGTGAGCGGTGCCATTCTGGCGGCGATGAATACCGCCTCGGAATACGGTTTCGGCGCGGTGATCGCCGCCCTGCCCGGGTTCCTGGTGTTATCCAAAGCGCTGGCGGCCATCCCGAATCCGCTGCTGAATGAGGCCATCAGCGTGACGGTGCTTGCGGGGATCACCGGCTCGGCGTCCGGCGGGATGAGTATTGCCCTCGCCGCCATGTCAGACTCGTTTGTCGCCGCCGCCCACGCAGCCAATATCCCGCTTGAGGTGCTGCACCGCGTGGCCTCGATGGCGAGCGGGGGGATGGATACCCTTCCCCATAACGGCGCGGTGATTACCCTGCTGGCGATTACCGGCCTGAGCCATCGTCAGGCCTACGGCGGCATTTTCGCTATCACCCTCATTAAAAGTCTGGCAGTGCTTTTTGTCATTGCCGTGTTCTATCTGACCGGCATTGTGTAAGGAGAGAAAGATGAATCTGAACGGTAAGACCGCGCTGGTGACGGGCTCGACCAGCGGCATTGGACTTGGGATCGCCCGCGTACTGGCGAAGGCCGGAGCGCAGCTGATCCTCAACGGTTTCGGCGACAGCGAATCAGCAAGAGAAGAGATTGCGCAGCTGGGCAAAAAGCCGGGCTATCACGATGCGGACCTGCGTGACGTGCTGCAAATTGAAGCCATGATGCGCTACGCCGAATCGCAGTTTGGCGGCGTGGACATTCTTGTCAACAACGCCGGGATACAGCATGTCGCCCCGGTTGACGCGTTTCCGGTGGAGAAATGGAACGACATTATCGCCATTAATCTCTCCTCGGTATTTCACACCAGCCGGCTGGCGCTGCCCGCCATGCGCGAGAAAAACTGGGGGCGCATCATTAATATCGCCTCCGTTCACGGGCTGGTGGCCTCAAAAGAGAAGTCAGCCTACGTTGCCGCCAAGCATGGCGTAGTGGGCTTTACGAAATCGCTGGCGCTGGAAACCGCCCGCACCGGTATTACCGCCAATACCATCTGCCCGGGCTGGGTACTGACGCCGCTGGTGCAACAGCAAATCGACCAGCGCATCGCTGAAGGCGTCCCGCCGGAGCAGGCTCGCGATCGGCTTCTCGCGGAGAAACAGCCTTCGGGCGAGTTTGTCACTCCGGAGCATCTGGGTGAACTGGCGCTGTTTTTGTGCAGCGATGGCGCTGTGAACGTTCGCGGCGCCGCGTGGAATATGGATGGCGGCTGGGTTGCGCAGTGACTTTTGCCGGGTAAGGCGACGCCTCCACCCGGCAAAATCTCTAACTTGAGCAGCTGACCTCCAGCCGCTTGCCCCAGTCAGGCGGGCGGCTGACGTAGTCATCATCCCGCTCGGCAAACGGCGTGCGCAACGCCAGATGCAGGCGGTGTAGCTCGTCATACTCCCCCTGCTCTGCCTGCTCAATCGCCCGCTGCGCCAGCCAGTTGCGCAACACCATCGCGGGATTTGTCGCGTTCATCTGCGTCTGGCGGGTAGCGTCATCCACCCGCTCCTGCTGCAGCCGCGCGCGGTAAGTGGCAAACCAGTCGTCAAACGCCTGTCTGTCAATAAACTCGTCGCGCAGCGGTGAGGCCGCACTGTGCTGCTCCGTCTGGCCCAGCATCCGGAAGGTACGGGTATAATCGCTGCCCTCGCGCGCCATCAGGGCAAACAGACCGTTGAGAATGTCGTTATCGCCCCTCTCCTGCGTCATCAGCCCCAGCTTGTTGCGCATCAGCGTGCCGTATTCTCGCAGCAATATGTCCTGATAGCTGTCGAGCGCATCATTGAGGGCATCTACGTCGATGAACGGCGACAGGGTTTGCGCAAGCCGCTGCAGGTTCCACAGGCCAACCGCTGGCTGATTGTCAAAGCTGTAACGTCCCTGATAGTCGGAGTGGTTGCAGATATAGCCAGGCTGATAATCGTCCAGGAAACCAAACGGACCGTAATCAAAGGTCAGCCCGAGGATCGACATGTTGTCCGTATTCATGACGCCATGCGCAAAGCCCACCGTTTGCCAGCGGGCAATCAGGCTTGCGGTACGGGCAACCACATCCCTGAACCAGAGAACGTATTTATCCGCCTCGTCCTGCAAATGCGCCCAGTGGTGACGAATGGCAAAATCAGCCAGCTGGCGAACCTTGTCCGGCTCGCGGCGATAGTAAAAGTGCTCGAAATGGCCGAAGCGCAAATGGCTTTGCGCAATACGCATCAGCATTGCCCCTTTTTCCACCGTTTCGCGCGCTACCGGCGTATCGCTGGTGATAATCGACAGCGCGCGCGTAGTGGGAATACCCAGGGCGTGCATCGCTTCGGACGCCAGGCACTCGCGAATCGTTGAACGCAGCACCGCGCGCCCGTCGCCCATTCGCGAATAGGGAGTAAGACCCGCCCCTTTCAGGTGCCAGTCAACCGTCTCCCCGTTGGGAAGCCGTTGTTCGCCGAGCAGGATCCCCCTGCCGTCGCCAAGCTGTCCCGCCCAGACGCCAAACTGATGTCCGCTATAGACCTGAGCCAGAGGTTGCATCCCGGCGATAAGCGTTTCCCCGCCCCAGACGCCTGCGCCTTCTGAAGGCTGAAACAGCTCAGGCGGAATGGCCAGCTCTTCTGCCAGCGAATCGTTGTGCCAGATAAGGCGTGAATTTTGTAACGGTGTTGGTTTGAGTGCGGTGTAAAAGCCAGGCAACTCGTCATGCCAGTGAGCAGTAAAAGACAGGGTCATAAGTCCTCCTGCTTTTAGTGTAGAGGGTTTACCCGGACTTAAACACGGGCGAAAGCAAGGGTTATCGCTGCTGAACCAGCGATGTAACGTGCTCCGCAGAGACGGCTGGCCAGAGTGCGCCCTGCATGGCGCCAAAATTGAAGGACAAAACGCGTTGCAACAGGCCGTGGTCGTCAATGCCCGAGACGATCACTGACTGACAGTGCGGTGTGATTTGCCAGAGGATGGCGCGCATAAAGGGCTCAAAAGAGAGCTCCGGGGCACGCTGCTGAATGAAGCCTTTGTCGAGAATAACCCGTTTAAATAATCCATCATAGACCGCTTTGAGCGATGCGGCACCTGCGCCAAAGTTTGCCAGGACCAACGGGAAATGGATTGCCATTCTCGCCAGCTGCAGATCGTCCTTTCCGTTATTTAAACCTGGATAATTCTCATTAACAGTAAACTCAAGAAACGGGTAACGCTCAAGGATTGAAACAGCGTTTCCATTACTTAATAAAAATTCAACTATTGCAGGTGTAATATTGATCCATGCAATTAACTGATGCTGAATAAAAAACAGTTTACAGGTATCAAGCAATTGCAATTTTTCGTTAAACAGCACTAACTCTTCAGCTGCTGAAAGCCGAGGGATAACGAGCTCAGTGGGGATCCGCACATCGCTGCCGACGCCAGTAAAGTTAACCAGAACCTCTAAACCTTTAAGCTCCCCTGCGCTATTACGAGCAGGCAGAAGCAGCAGTTCAGACTGGTAAGCATTATCTAGCGTAATAATCATTGCACTCGCTCCGCATTAAAGATGAGAGAGGACATCCTGGAGCAATTGCCGACACAATTCCACTGTCTTGATTTTAATAAGATTAATTTCATTAGTTCCGTTTTTATTTTCAGATTTATCCCTGAATCTAAAATAATTTTATCCTGGTTGCCGAATAATAGCCAGTTTTAGATAAAACAGACACATGCAGGATTCGCTAATTTTAGATAAATTTAACTTTAAGCATCTTATTTGAGAAAAAACGGCATGATTTATTAGATACCATGCCGTCATAAGAGAAGTGTCTGACAAAGACTATATACGTCGTGCCTGCCAGAAATTTTTACGCCAGTAAACATTATCAAGAGAAGAGCGCATCACCCCGCGGCTTGTCGAGGCGTGAATGAACTGATTGTCTGTATCATATATCCCCACGTGCAGACCGCTTTCACCCGAGCCGGTTTTGAAGAAAACCAGGTCCCCGGGCAGAAGATCGTCTTTATCAATTTCAGTGCCAATTTCGGCCTGCTTGCGCGTTTCACGCGGAAGCTGTAAATCAAACTTGTCGCGGAACGTCATCAGAACGAAGCCGGAACAATCTACGCCGCCGCGGCTCATTCCGCCGTAGCGATAAGGCGTACCGCGCCAGTTGCTCAGCTGATCGTTAAGGCTGGCAATGACGGTGATCGAATCTGAAAGCCGTGGGTTAGGCGGCGGCGCACGATGGCTACTGCATCCCGCAAGAAAAAGTGCGGCCATCAGGAGAAACCAGAATCGCATTTTCAGACGAATCCTCTGCTTTTTTTGTTCTTTTCGTAATTTAGCGTGCAATTGTGCTAAGAGGCAAGAAACGGTTACGTCTGCCCGGTAGAAATCAGCATCTTATGTCCCTCAATATCCAGCCTGCGGAACGACATGTTGTACGCGCGGGCAAGATGGGGCGGCGTAAGAACCCGATCCCGCGCGCCGCTGGCGATCATCTTTCCCTGCGACAGCAGCCACACCCGGTGGGCATGACGCAGGGTGTGGTTGAGGTCATGACTGCTCATCACCACGGCGATACCTTTTCGGCTCAGGGTGCTTAACAGCGTATCCAGTGCCGCCTGCTGCGCCACGTCCAGACCGCTCATGGGTTCATCGAGAAGCAGCATTCGCCCGTGAGGATTACCTGCCGGGTGGATCTGAAGAATGACCGCCGCCAGACGCACCCGCTGCCACTCTCCGCCGGAAAGCTGGCTGGCATGCCGGGACAGTTTATCTTCCAGCCCCAGGGCTGCGGCCACGTCCGTCAGCAGTGCCGTCTGTTGTTTGTCGTGCAAATGCAGCATCAGATAGTGCCAGACCGGCATCGCAAAGGGCGGCACCTGCTGCTGCACGAGGTAACTGCGCCGGTGCGCCAGCGAGACCGGTGACCAGTCGGCGAGCGTATGCTCCAGCAGCGTTATCTGCCCTTCTCCGTCGGTCATGCCTGCCATCCGTGCCAGCAGCGTGCTCTTCCCTGCACCGTTTGGCCCGACAAGATGCAGGATTTCTCCCGCATTGATGGTACCGGTTATCGGCTCCAGACGTCCCCTCTCGGCAACGTCCGTGAGCTGCATCAGCAACGACATTATTTCGCCAGCGCCAGCTTGATCGATTCCATGACGATCGGATCCTCAGGGGTCATATCCGGCGAAAAACGCTGAACGACCTGGCCGTCGCGGCCAATCAGGAATTTTTCAAAATTCCACAGGATATCGTCCGGGTAAAGCGGCGCGCGGCCTTTGCTGGCCATGCGTTCATAAAAACCGCTTCCTTCCGGCGCAACGGCCTTCGGCGCGGCCGCGATCAGCTTCGCATACAGCGGATGGCGGTCTTCACCATTAACATCGATTTTGCTGAACATCGGGAACGTCACGCCATAGGTGGTGCTGCAGAAGGTTTTAATCTCCTCTTCGCTACCCGGCTCCTGGCCCAGGAACTGGTTGCACGGGAAGCCCAGCACGGTGAAACCGTCTTTCTCCCAGGCCTTCTGAATGTTCTCCAGCTGTTCGTACTGCGGCGTCAGGCCACATTTGGATGCCACGTTGACGATAAGCAGCACGTTGCCTTTGTAGCCTTCCAGAGTGGTGTTATCGCCATCAATGGTGGTCACTTCAGTATTCAGGATATCTGACTGCATAGCATTCCCTCAGGTTGTCTTACGGCTTGTTGATTTAACGTCCAGCTTTTAATAGTAGCCAGATAAATACCGGCGCGCCCAGCGTGGCGGTCACCACGCCAATCGGCAGCTCGGCTGCCGTCAGGGCAAGCCGGGCGATGATATCGGCCACCAGCAGCGTGACGGCCCCGGCAACCGCCGAGGCCGGAAGCAGGGTCCGATGGTCCGTGAGGCCACACAGGCGCAGCATGTGCGGAATCACCAGCCCGATAAAGCCGATCGCGCCCGCCAGAGCCACGCTGACGCCGACCAGCCAGCCAATGGCTATTACCAGCACATTACGCCAGAACCCAATCGGCATGCCGAGCTGGCGGGCAGAGGTTTCACCCAGCGCGAGCATATTCAGCGGCTGCGCCTGCAGGGCAGCCCAAACGATGACCGGCACCAGCAGCGCCATCAGCCAGCCCTGGTGCCAGTCAACGCCTCCAAAGCCGCCCATCATCCAGTACATCAGCTGACGCAAGTCAAAGGATGTTGAAAAGTAGACCGCCCAGGTCATCAGCGCGCTACAGATGATCCCCAGCGCCACGCCGGCAAGCAGCAGGCGGCTGGTCGATAAGTGCCGTCTGGCGAAACGAAGAAGGATCGCGGTGATTAGCAGCGCGCCGAGGATAGCGCTCAGGCTAATACTCCATCCGGAGAGTTCTCCCCCACCCAGCATCACCGCCGCAATCAGGCCTACGCCTGCGCCGTTTGACACGCCGAGCAGCCCGGGCTCCGCCAGAGGGTTATCAAACAACGCCTGCATTATGGTGCCGCACAGCGCCAGCGCGGCGCCGACCAGAACCACCGCGACGGTGCGCGGCAGGCGAATTTGCCAGACGAAGAGCTGTCCGTCCGGCCCCCACCAGCTTTCAGGCCCGATCCATCTGTCGCCCGCGCAGAGGCTCACGCCTGCGGCGACAATGAGCATCAGCACCAGCAAAAGCAGGCGACGCTTATCGGAACGGTGCTGGCGATGGGCGTAATCAAGCATGTGTATGGTTTTAGTAGCGTGAGATGTAATTGATTTTACGGCGGGTTTGCCGGAGAGCGCAAAGAAAAAAGGCCGCGTGGGCGGCCTTTTTAGTTAGTTCATATTACTCTGCTTTGGGCGTTGCGTTTTCGACACGGCTTTTCAACTTCTGGCCGGGTCTGAAGGTCACCACGCGGCGGGCTGTAATGGGAATATCTTCCCCCGTCTTCGGGTTGCGGCCCGGACGTTGGTTTTTGTCTCGCAAATCAAAATTGCCAAAACCGGAGAGTTTTACCTGCTCACCATTTTCCAGAGCACGACGGATCTCTTCGAAAAACAGCTCTACCAGCTCTTTGGCATCCCGTTTGCTAAGCCCAAGCTTATCAAACAGATATTCTGACATTTCAGCTTTTGTAAGCGCCATAGGTTCAATCCCTCAATGATGCCTGGAATCGCTCTTTTAATGCCTCTACACATTTGGCGACGGTAGCGGCAATCTCCTCTTCTTCGAGTGTACGGCTGGTATCCTGAAGGATAAGGCTAATAGCGAGGCTCTTGAAACCTTCTGCTACGCCCTTGCCGCGGTACACGTCAAATAAGTTTACGCCAACTACCTGATTTACGCCAACTTTCTTACATTCGGCCAAAATATCTGCTGCAGGCACATTTTCCGCGACCACAACCGCGATATCACGGCGGTTTGCCGGGAAGCGGGAGACGTCCTGAGCCTGAGGAATAACACGGTCAGCCACCGGGTTCCATTCCAGCTCGAACACGATGGTACGGCCGTTCAGGTCCAGCTTACGCTCCAGCTCAGGGTGAACAACCCCAATAAAACCAACGCGTTTGCCGTCTAAATAGATCGCTGCGCTCTGGCCCGGATGCAGAGCCGGGATAGCTTCTGCGCGGAATTCAATTTCAGATAATTTACCGGTAAGATCCAGAATCGCTTCCAGATCGCCCTTCATATCGTAGAAATCAACCGTGCCTTTTGCCAGGTCCCAGTGCTCTTCATAGCGGTTGCCGCTGATGGCGCCAGCCAGCATGAGATCCTGACGGATGCCTAAATTTGCCTGATTATCCGGTACAAAGCGCAAACCGCTTTCGAAAATTCGCACGCGGTTTTGCTGGCGATTCTGGTTATAAACGACAGTGCCCAGCAGGCCCGTCCACAGAGACAGACGCATCGCGGACATTTCGCTGGAAATTGGGCTTGGCAGGATCAGCGCCTCCTGACCCGGGTGGATCAGCTGCTGCAGCTTTGGATCAACGAAGCTGTAGGTGATCACTTCCTGGTAGCCTTTGTCGTTCAGCATGGTTTTCACGCGCTTCAGGGACAGGTCGGCTTCGCGGTGGGTGCCCATCACCAGACCTGCCTGGACAGGCTCGTCAGGGATGTTGTTGTAGCCGTAAACGCGGGCCACTTCTTCCACCAGATCTTCTTCAATTTCCATGTCGAAACGCCATGATGGCGCAACGGCTTTCCATTCGTCCTGGCCTTCGGTTACTTCACAGCCCAGACGTTTCAGGATGTCGGTTACCTGCGCATCGGCAACGTGGTGACCAATCAGGCGATCCAGCTTGCTGCGGCGCAGGGTGATGGTCGCACGCTTCGGCAGGGTCGCTTCGTTGGTGACGTCGATAACCGGGCCCGCTTCACCGCCGCAGATGTCGATCAGCAGGCGGGTCGCACGTTCCATCGCTTTGTACTGCAGCGCCGGGTCAACGCCGCGCTCGTAGCGGTGAGAGGCATCGGTATGCAGGCCGTGGCGGCGTGCGCGACCGGTGATAGAGAGCGGGCTGAAGAACGCGCATTCCAGCAGGACGTTTTGCGTCTCGTCGTTGACGCCTGAGTGCTCGCCACCGAAGATACCGCCCATTGCCAGCGCTTTGCCGTGGTCAGCAATCACCAGGGTGTCGGCGTTCAGTTTCGCTTCGCTGCCGTCGAGCAGAACCAGGGTTTCGCCCTCTTTCGCCATGCGCACAACGATGCCGCCGTCGATACGATCTTTATCGAACGCGTGCATTGGCTGGCCCAGCTCCAGCAGAACGTAGTTGGTCACGTCAACCACTGCGTCGATAGAGCGAATACCGCAGCGGCGCAGCTTCTCTTTCATCCACAGCGGAGTTGGCGCTTTCACGTTGATGCCTTTCACCACGCGACCGAGGTAGCGCGGGCAAGCATCCGCAGCGTCAACCTGGATAGGCAGCACGTCACTGATGGTCGCTTCAACCGGCGCGATTTCCGGCGCGTTCAGCTCAGTCTGGTTCAGCACGGCCACGTCGCGCGCCACGCCGATGATACCTAAGCAGTCGGCACGGTTTGGCGTGACGCTGATTTCGATAGTGTTGTCATCAAGCTTCAGGTATTCACGGATATCGGTGCCGATTGGCGCATCCAGCGGCAGCTCAATGATACCGTTGTGATCGTCGGAAATGCCCAGCTCGGAGAAGGAGCACAGCATGCCTTCAGACGGCTCGCCGCGCAGCTTAGCCGCTTTAATTTTGAAATCACCCGGCAGCACCGCACCGACGGTCGCCACGGCCACCTTCAGGCCCTGACGGCAGTTTGGCGCACCGCAGACGATATCCAGCAGACGGTCACCGCCCACGTTTACTTTTGTTACGCGCAGTTTGTCAGCGTTGGGGTGCTGGCCGCACTCGACCACTTCGCCGACAACCACGCCGTTGAAGGCACCGGAAACCGGCTCAACGCCGTCGACTTCCAGACCCGCCATGGTGATCTGGTTAGAAAGCGCGTCGCTGTCCAGCGTGGTGTTTACCCACTCGCGTAACCACAGTTCACTGAATTTCATTGTTCTGTCCTGCCCTTATTTAAACTGTTTGAGGAAACGCAGATCGTTTTCGAAGAATGCACGTAAGTCGGTCACGCCGTAGCGCAGCATAGTCAGACGCTCCATGCCCATGCCGAAAGCAAAGCCGGAGTAAACTTCCGGATCGATACCCACGTTGCGCAGCACGTTTGGATGCACCATGCCGCAGCCCAGCACTTCCAGCCATTTGCCGTTTTTACCCATCACGTCAACTTCCGCAGACGGTTCGGTGAACGGGAAGTAGGACGGACGGAAACGAACCTTCAGATCTTCCTCAAAGAAGTTGTTCAGGAAATCGTGCAGCGTGCCCTTCAGGTTGGTGAAGCTAATGTTTTTATCAACAATCAGACCTTCCATCTGGTGGAACATTGGAGTGTGGGTCTGATCGTAGTCGTTACGATAGACGCGGCCCGGCGCGATAATGCGGATTGGCGGCGCCTGATCCTTCATGGTACGGATCTGAACGCCGGAGGTCTGAGTACGCAGCAGACGCGTAGCGTCGAACCAGAAAGTGTCGTGGTCAGCGCGTGCCGGATGATGGCCAGGAATGTTCAGGGCGTCGAAGTTGTGGTAATCATCTTCGATTTCCGGGCCAGTCGCCACGGTAAAGCCGAGCTCACCGAAGAAACTTTCAATGCGATCGATGGTGCGGGTAACCGGGTGCAGACCACCGTTTTCGATGCGGCGCCCCGGCAGAGAAACGTCGATCGTCTCTGCGGCCAGACGCGCATTCAGCACCGCGCTTTCCAGCTCGGCTTTGCGCGCGTTCAGCGCCTGCTGAACCTGCTCTTTGGCTTCGTTAATCACCGCACCCGCTGCCGGGCGTTCTTCTGGCGGCAGCTCACGCAGGGTTGTCATCTGAAGGGTCAGGTGCCCTTTCTTCCCAAGATATTCGACGCGGACATTGTCTAACGCGGCAACATCTGAGGCCTGATTAATGGCGGCTGTTGCACTGGCAACCAGCTCTGCGAGATGTGACATGATTTTCCTCATTATGTCGGTGCAAACACCGATTTGGTGGAGTTATTCTCTCAAATTCAGGCACAAAAAAAGCCTCCATCGGGAGGCTTATCTGGCGCTGTTTTTCGTTTCATCTTTCACGCGCTAGCCTCCTGAAATCAGGTGCTAAAGTAAAAGAAGAAGCGGAAAATAGCAGCATTCATGCTTGCGTTACCTTGTCTGGTAAAAACCGTTAAGACCTTATTGAAAAGCCTGGACGGATAAATGTCAATCTTCTGATGGTGTTAAATGAAAAGAGGGAGCAAAGCCCCCTCTCTCAACTGGCTTATGCCAGTGCTGCTTTCGCTTTTTCGACCAGAGCGGTGAACGCTACTTTGTCGAATACTGCGATGTCAGCCAGGATCTTACGGTCGATTTCAACAGAGGCTTTTTTCAGGCCGTTGATGAATTTGCTGTAAGAAATACCGTTCTGACGTGCTGCTGCGTTGATACGCGCAATCCACAGTTGACGGAACTGACGCTTACGCTGACGACGGTCACGGTAAGCGTACTGACCTGCTTTGATAACAGCCTGGAAGGCAACGCGGTATACGCGTGAACGCGCACCGTAGTAGCCTTTAGCTTGTTTCAAAATTTTCTTGTGACGTGCACGTGCAATTACACCACGTTTTACGCGAGCCATATGTGCTCTCCTGTATCTATATTCTTAGTAAAAAATTAAACGTTAACGGCTTATGCGTACGGCAGGCACGCGATAACCAGACCCAGATCGCCTTTAGAAACGAGGCCTTTTGGACGCAGGTGACGTTTACGCTTAGTAGATTTTTTGGTCAGAATATGACGCAGGTTTGCGTGCTTACGCTTAAATCCACCACCACCGGTTTTTTTGAAGCGCTTAGCAGCACCGCGTACGGTCTTAATTTTTGGCATCTTAATAACTTCCACTTCGCATTGTTAAATAAACGAAACATAGGCGAACAAAACCTATGAAACCCGAAGGCTCCACAGATTTTGCTGCTTGAAGGCCTTACTGTTTCTTCTTAGGAGCGAGCACCATGATCATCTGGCGGCCTTCGATCTTCGTAGGGAAGGATTCGACTACTGCCAGTTCACTCAGATCGTCACGGACGCGGTTAAGCACTTCCATACCAATCTGTTGGTGGGCCATCTCACGACCGCGGAAACGCAGTGTGATCTTGGCCTTATCGCCATCTTCCAGAAAGCGAATCAGGCTGCGGAGTTTTACCTGATAATCGCCATCGTCGGTACCAGGACGGAATTTGATTTCCTTAACCTGGATAACTTTTTGCTTCTTCTTCTGTTCCTTAGAAGACTTACTCTTTTCATAAAGGAACTTGCCGTAGTCCATGATACGACAAACTGGCGGTTCGGCGTTAGGGCTGATTTCAACTAAATCTACTCCAGCTTCTTCAGCTTTTTCGATCGCTTCTCTCAGACTCACAATCCCCAGTGGTTCACCTTCAAGATCTGTTAAGCGAACTTCCTGGGCGCGAATCTCGCCATTGATACGATTCGGACGTGCCGTTTGAACTCGTTTTCCGCCTTTAATACCTTATTCCTCCAGTTGTTGAAGACTGCGGCTGCGAATCTCTTGTTGCAGCTTCTCAATCACTTCACTTACGTCCAGGCTGCCCAGGTCTTTACCACGGCGGGTGCGAACGGCAACTTTGCCTGCTTCCACCTCTTTATCACCACAGACCATCATATACGGGACACGACGTAAAGTGTGCTCGCGGATTTTAAAGCCAATCTTCTCATTTCTCAAGTCTGCTTTTACGCGAATGCCCGCATTTTGTAGTTTCTGCGTCAATTCTTTAACGTAATCCGCCTGAGAATCGGTAATGTTCATCACCACGACCTGCACTGGCGCAAGCCAGGTTGGGAAGAAGCCAGCGAACTCTTCGGTCAGGATGCCGATGAAGCGCTCCAGAGAACCGAGAATTGCACGGTGAATCATTACCGGTACCTGACGCTCGTTGTCTTCGCCAACATAAGAGGCGCTTAAACGCTGCGGCAGGGAGAAGTCCAGCTGTACAGTACCGCACTGCCATGCGCGATCGAGGCAGTCATACAGGGTAAATTCAATTTTCGGACCGTAGAATGCGCCCTCGCCCAGCTGGTATTCGAACGGAATGCCGTTCTCTTCCAGCGCCACGGCGAGATCCGCTTCTGCGCGATCCCATGTCTCATCGCTGCCGATACGTTTTTCCGGACGCGTTGAGAGTTTGACCACGATCTTCTCGAAGCCAAAGGTGCTGTACATATCGTAGACCATACGAATACAGGCGTTAACTTCGTCACGGACCTGATCTTCAGTACAGAAGATATGCGCATCATCCTGAGTAAAGCCACGAACACGCATCAGACCGTGCAGCGCACCTGATGGCTCGTTACGGTGGCAGCTACCGAACTCCGCCATACGCAGCGGCAGGTCGCGGTAGGACTTCAGACCCTGGTTGAAGATCTGAACGTGGCCCGGGCAGTTCATTGGCTTGATGCAGTATTCACGGTTCTCAGACGAGGTGGTGAACATCGCATCTTTGTAGTTGTCCCAGTGGCCGGTTTTTTCCCACAGCACACGGTCCATCATGAACGGGCCTTTCACTTCCTGATACTGGTACTCTTTCAGCTTGGAGCGTACGAAAGTTTCCAGTTCACGGAAGATGGTCCAGCCGTCGTTATGCCAGAACACCATGCCCGGCGCTTCTTCCTGCATGTGGTACAGGTCAAGCTGCTTACCGATTTTACGGTGGTCACGCTTCGCCGCCTCTTCCAGGCGCAGCAGGTACGCGTTCAGGGCTTTTTTATCGGCCCACGCGGTACCATAGATACGCTGCAACATCTTGTTGTTGCTGTCGCCACGCCAGTAGGCGCCTGCGATCTTCATCAGCTTAAAGTGATGACAGAAGCGCATGTTCGGCACGTGCGGTCCACGGCACATGTCGACGTATTCTTCGTGATGGTACAAGCCAGGCTTGTCATCATGCGAAATGTTTTCGTCAAGAATAGAGACCTTGTAGCTCTCGCCGCGCTTCACGAAGGTTTCACGCGCTTCGTGCCAGCTGACTTTCTTCTTGATGACGTCATAGTTCGTTTCGGCGAGCTCGTGCATGCGTTTTTCGAGCGCGTCGATATCTTCCTGAGTCAGGGTGTGGTCAAGGTCAACGTCATAGTAGAAACCATTGTCGATAACCGGACCGATCGCCATTTTGGTGTTTGGCCACAGCTGTTTGATGGCATGGCCTAACAGGTGCGCGCAGGAGTGACGAATGATCTCCAGACCTTCTTCGTCTTTCGCGGTGATGATTGCAAGCGTCGCATCGTTTTCGATCAGATCGGAAGCATCCACCAGCTCACCGTTAACGCGGCCAGCGATAGTCGCTTTCGCGAGACCAGGACCAATGTCCAGGGCAACATCCATTGGGCTAACAGCACGGTCAAAATGGCGTTGGCTGCCATCAGGAAGAGTAATTACAGGCATTTTATATCCTTATTTGCAGTGATGCCCCACACATAAGAGCATATACAAAGAAAATAATCGTGATTTGACAATAGATTACGACACCATCTGACCAACAATCGTCAAATTGGTTCGTCATCATTCACCAGCCGAATTCAGATTAATGTGGATTTACGGCAAGCGACGTAATGTTAACACTAACGGCAAGGAGATTGCACCCTCTGCGGCCAGATTGATGGGCTGGCGCTTTCGCACGAATTTGCAGGTTGCTTCTCCCCTGCGCTCGCATTTCAAAGATGCTGGGCTACTCTTGAACAGGTCTATAAACCCAAAGGTGCATACCATGAACGTATCCAGTAGAACGGTTGTGATATTGAACATCCTTTCCGCCACAGGTTTATTGTTGATTCTCGCCGAACGATTCCACTGGTTCTGAGCCGAACCCTACGCTGGCATAACCCAATCGTTCCTGAGAAGGGGCATATTTCGGCCCTGTTTGGTAGACTGGGGATATCAACCAACAAGGATTAGGTTATGCCAACTAAACGATTTGCCGTAAAACACTGGAAAATGGTGCTGGTGCTGATTGCCATCTGCGGCGCAATGCTGCTACTCCGTTGGGCGGCAATGATTTGGGGCTAGGGGCGAAGACAAGTCATCAGAAGGGACGTCAAAAGACCGCAGACAATAAACGGGCCGACATCATCATCGGCCCGCTTTTATTACATTCTATAACCCAGTGAAACCGTGGTTCTGCGGTCGGTATGATCCGGCGCAGATTCTGGTGGTGAAGAGTTCCAGGTCACGTTGTAGGCGACTTTCAGGCCAAAGTGTTCGTTGATAGCCACGTTCAGCGCCGTCTCAGAGTTCAGCGTCGTATCGTCGGCACCAAATACAGAAACACCCTGGGTAAATTTGGTGTTGTCAGTCATCTGCCAGGCATAGGTACCGGAAGCGTAACCGAGCGGTTGGGTTTTGGTATCGCCATTGGTGTACTCGTCGTAACGCACACCCGGACCGAATTCAAAACGGAAGCTGTGTACCGGACCGTTCAGGAACTGGCGACCATAACCGGCGGTGAATACATCGCGCTGGCGATAACCGTTGTAACGGTCGGTTAACCAGCTTGCCTGACCAAACAGGTAGTCATAGTCGGTCATGTTGTAACGGCTACGTCCGCCTACCGCATACTTCTCGGAAGAACGTTCGTCGTTAGCGGAAGTGTTGCTGGCATTACCCCATAGAGACCAGGCGGTGGTATTACCGTACCAGGTGAGCGTACTGTCCGCCGTCAGAGAAGAGCTTTTCGTGTTACCGGATTGTGCCAGGTATCCGGCGTTCAGGTTACCTTCAAACGGTTTTTTCGCGGTGGAAGGATCGTCCATGACAGTAAAAACGGTATCATCAGCGGTCGCGTTCATAGCCGCAAACACGCCACCCGCCAGCATCAGTGCAGCGGGCACTGTCTTTAAAAGCTTCATTTTATTAAGGAGTCCGTACAACAAAAAAAGAGACCACACGGTCCCGGAATCTTTCTTGAGGATCAATGACAAGGCGTCCAGAGAAAGGTAACAAATTATAAAAAGCCGCAAATAACATAGCAATGTTTTCTTATTTCATTTTTTGAATAAGAACGATCTCAAAAAGCGTTTTATTTTATATATCCCCCGCCTCACTTTTCGTCAGTATTCATATTTAAAATCATACTGTTATTTACATTGCCTTCCTGACAAATGGTGCCAGGCTAATAAGAACCCATGCTAAAAGGAGGTAATGATGGTTTCTATTTATACTCTGACGCTCTCCCCTTCCCTGGATTCCGCCACCCTGACGCCGCAGATTTACCCGGAAGGTAAATTGCGCTGCAGCGCCCCGGTCTTTGAGCCCGGCGGCGGCGGGATCAACGTGGCGCGCGCCATTACACACCTCGGCGGCAAAGCCACGGCAATTTTCCCCGCAGGCGGTGCCACCGGTGAACACCTGGTCTCTCTGCTGGCCGATGAACAGGTGGCCGTTGAAACCGTTGAGGCCAAAGACTGGACGCGGCAAAACCTGCATGTCCACGTAGAATCCAGCGGCGAGCAGTACCGTTTTGTCATGCCGGGCGCGAAACTCAGCGATGACGAGTTTCGTCAGCTTGAAGAAAAAGTGCTGACGATAGAAAGCGGCGCGCTGCTGGTGGTAAGCGGCAGCCTGCCGCCCGGCGTAAGCACGGAAAAATTGACGGCGCTGATTCAGGCCGCGCAGCAGCGCGGTATCCGCTGCATAGTCGACAGCAGCGGCGAGGCCCTGCAGGCGGCTCTGGTGCCGGGCAATCTGGAGCTGGTCAAACCCAACCAGAAAGAGTTAAGTGCGCTGGTCAACCGCGAACTGACGCAGCCTGATGATGTGCGCACCGCAGCGCAGGAGCTGGTGCGAAGCGGCAAAGCGCGGCGCGTAGTCGTCTCCCTTGGCCCTCAGGGGGCGCTGGCAGTCGATGAATCGTCGTCCGTTCAGGTTGTCCCACCGCCGATGAAGAGCCAGAGCACGGTTGGCGCTGGCGATAGCATGGTGGGTGCGATGACGCTAAAACTGGCGCAGGGCGCGTCTCTGCTCGAAATGACCCGCTACGGCGTGGCGGCGGGTAGCGCCGCCACCATCAACCAGGGCACGCGGCTCTGTTCGCTTGCCGATACGCAAAAAATCGTCGATTACCTGTCCCGAAATTAACCCCTCTTCCCCTTCGTCTTTACGGAGGGGAATGTCGTCTCTGAGTCGCCAAACGCAAACTATCGACTATGCTAAGAAAACTTCCATGATAACAATGAGGTGAATTATGAGCAGTGGTGACATCACACGCTACGTCGTGACCATCAACCTTCATGAAGCATCGCTGACCGAGCTGAATGAGCTCAACAATGCTTTCACCCGGGCTAATTTTCTCCTCACGCTGACGGATGACGAGGGCAACATTCATGATTTAGGCACCCTGACATTTGGTCTGATCGGCGCCCTGAGTCAGGAAGAGGTTCATGCGCTGGCCGCCAGTCTGGTGGAGAGCGTGACCGACAAGCCTGCCGAAATTGACGTGGATACCTGGGAAAGCTGGCGGAAAAAAGAACAATAAGTGCGCTGTATGAATTTAAACCGCTCAGGTGTGCGTTAGTTCGTATTTTTTTACCGCAGTTATGCGCTAACTTTATGATCTGGCAGACAACATGGGAGAGACAACATGTGGCAGGCTATCAGTCATCTTTTACGTGAGCAGCTGGGTGAAGGTGAAATTGAACTGCGTAACGAACTGCCAGGCGGTGAGATCCACGCCGCGTGGCATTTACGCTACGCAGGGCGCGATCTCTTCGTTAAATGCGATGAGCGAGAGCTGCTTCCAATATTTACCGCCGAAGCCGACCAGCTGGAGCTGTTGTCCCGCAGTAAAACGGTCACGGTCCCGCAGGTTCTGGCCGTGGGGAGCGACCGCGACTACAGCTTCCTGGTAATGGAATATCTCCCCGCCCGCCCGCTGGATGCCCATAATGCGTTCATCCTTGGCCAACAGCTAGCGCGCCTGCATCAATGGAGCGACCAGCCGCAGTTTGGTCTCGACTTTGACAACGATCTCTCCACCACGCCACAGCCCAATGCCTGGCAGCGTCGCTGGTCGACATTTTTTGCCGAGCAGCGCATTGGCTGGCAGCTTGAGCTGGCCGCCGAGAAAGGGCTGGAATTTGGCAATATTGACGCCATCGTCGAGCACGTTCAACAGCGTCTGGCATCCCACCAGCCTCAGGCGTCTCTGCTTCACGGCGATTTGTGGTCCAATAACTGCGCGCTGGGTCCCAACGGCCCGTACATCTTTGACCCGGCCTGCTACTGGGGTGACAGAGAGTGCGATCTTGCCATGCTGCCGCTTCATCCTGAGCAGCCGCCGCAAATATACGACGGATACCAGTCTGTTTCCCCTCTCCCGCCCGGTTTCCTCGACCGCCAGCCGGTGTATCAGCTTTATACGCTGATGAACCGGGCCATTCTTTTTGGCGGAGAACACCTTGTTAACGCGCAGCGGGCACTCGAGCGTATGCTTGCCGCCTGAGAAGATAACGGGTGGCCTTGCCGCCACCCTTATCGCTTACAGAAAACCGAGCAGTGAGAAGAAGAAGTATCCCGCCACAATGATAATCACGGGAAGGATATAGAGCGGGAAAATTTGCAGGAAAATGGTGTGACGCGGCACAACAATGCGGGATTCAATCTGCTCCCGACTCATTCCTTCCGGGCCTTTGGCCTGCTCCAGAATCAACTGATCCTCAACGCCTTCGCGTAAAAAGCGCGTCTGGCGACTCATTCTCGCGCCAGAGGCCTGTAATGCCAGCGCGACAAAGATCAGGGCATATATCACCCAAAAGCCGATATTCAGCTGTTGATGAAAATCCGGGGTGGGTGAGTTAAACCAGAAGACATTCAAAAATGGCGTATTAAAACGCATCATCTCAATCATGACATGAGCGAAATCAAGCATTACCGCATTGATACCCGGCTGTTTTTCGCTGTGGTCGTACATAAATTTGAGTACAGAAATCAGCGTAGAAATGACGGCAGGAATAAAAATCACCCAGCCAGCAATGCGTTTTAAGACCGCGATGCGTCCAGCTTGTTGATACGTCATCAGTTCCTCTTCATAAAGACGCGTTATTTGTGCCTAAGTCTACCTGCTGGTCATCAATTTCGCCCGCTCTTTAAAAGCAATATGCTAAATTGCAGAGTGTGCTTAGCACGTATCGTCTGTCGAACACCCTGGATAAGGAGACGTTGTGATGTCGACACCGCGCCAAATTCTTGCCGCAATTTTTGACATGGATGGATTACTGATCGATTCCGAACCGCTGTGGGATCGCGCCGAACTGGACGTTATGGCCAGCCTGGGCGTGGATATCAGCCGCCGTAATGAACTTCCCGATACGCTGGGCCTGCGCATCGATATGGTGGTTGACCTGTGGTTTGCCCAACAGCCTTGGGTAGGTCCCAATCGCGATGAGGTGACCGCACGCATTATCAGCCGCGCCATTTCTCTGGTGGAAGAGAACAGGCCGCTGCTACCCGGCGTACGTGAGGCCGTCGCGCTGTGTAAAGCCCAGGGGCTGAAGGTTGGCCTGGCCTCGGCCTCACCGCTGCATATGCTGGAAAAAGTGCTCACGATGTTTGAACTGCGCGACAGTTTCGACGCGCTGGCGTCCGCTGAAAAATTGCCTTACAGCAAGCCGCACCCGCAGGTCTATCTGGACTGCGCCGCAAAGCTGGGCCTGGATCCCCTCAACTGCGTTGCGCTGGAAGATTCCGTTAACGGTATGGTGGCGTCGAAGGCTGCACGGATGCGCTCCATTGTGGTGCCCGCTGAAGAAGGCCGTCACGACCCCCGGTTTGCCCTCGCCGACGTGAAGCTTAACTCGCTGGCAGAACTCACGGCGCATCACCTGCAGGGCGGTTAACGCCCTTCTCCGGTTTGTGACAAACAGTTACACCGTCACCTCTTCCGCCTACTGTATAAAAACCCTATACTGTATGAATTGACAGTTTTGTGGGTTTTATCATGACGGCGGAAGGCCACCTGCTTTTTTCTATTGCGTGCGCAGTATTTGCCAAAAACGCTGAACTCACTCCCGTGCTGGCACAGGGGGACTGGTGGCATATTGTCCCTTCCGCCGTATTGACCTGTCTGCTGCCCGACATTGACCACCCCAAATCTTTCCTCGGACAACGCCTTAAGTGGGTGTCGAAACCCATCGCCCGCGCGTTCGGCCACCGGGGATTCACGCACAGCCTGCTGGCCGTGTTTGGCCTGCTGACGCTTTTCTATTTGAAGGTGCCCGAAAGCTGGATAGTCCCCGCCGATGCCATCCAGGGGATGGTGCTGGGCTATTTAAGCCATATTCTCGCCGATATGCTGACGCCTGCGGGCGTGCCGCTGCTTTGGCCCTGCCGCTGGCGTTTCCGTTTTCCGATCCTCGCACCGCAGAAAGGGAACCAGCTTGAGCGCGTATTGTGCATGGCGCTATTTGCTTACGCCGTCTGGATGCCGCAAACATTGCCCGAAAACAGTGCAGTTCGCTGGTCATCCCAGATGATTAATTCGCTGCAATTTCAGTTCAATCGCTTTATTCATCACCAGATTGAACAGTAAACCAACAAAATTATCCTATTTGTCATAACCCATTCCATTTGGATATAAGCGCTACATCACACTTCTGCTAACCTTCCGCCAACAGGATCGGTAAAAACCGACCCAATAATAAATCAGGAGAACGGGGATGAATTTTCCACTCATCGCGAACGTCGTTGTGTTCGTTGTATTGCTATTGCTTCTCGCGCAGGCGCGCCACAAACAGTGGAGCCTGGCGAAAAAAGTGCTGGTTGGTCTGGCCATGGGTGTCGTATTTGGTCTGGCATTACAGGCAATTTATGGCTCCGATAATCCAGTTCTGAAAGATTCTATTCAGTGGTTCAACATCGTCGGTAACGGCTATGTCCAGCTGCTGCAGATGATCGTTATGCCGCTGGTGTTCGCCTCTATTCTGAGCGCCGTTGCCCGCCTGCATAACGCCACTCAGCTGGGAAAAATCAGCTTCCTGACCATTGGTACGCTGCTGTTCACCACGCTGATTGCCGCGCTGGTGGGTGTGCTGGTTACCAACCTGTTTGGCCTGACCGCAGAAGGTCTGGTTCAGGGTACCGCTGAAACGGCGCGTCTTACCGCGATTCAAACCAACTACGTTGGTAAAGTGGCTGACCTGACCGTGCCGCAGATGGTGCTCTCCTTCATTCCTAAGAACCCGTTTGCTGACCTGACCGGTGCGAGCCCAACCTCGATCATCAGCGTGGTTATTTTCGCCGCGTTCCTGGGCGTAGCGGCGCTGAAGCTGCTGAAAGACGACGCGCCTAAAGGCGAACGCGTGCTGACCGCGATTGATACCCTGCAAAGCTGGGTGATGAAGCTGGTGCGTCTGGTGATGCAGCTGACGCCTTACGGCGTGCTGGCGCTGATGACCAAAGTGGTTGCCGGCTCTAACCTGCAGGACATCATTAAGCTGGGCAGCTTCGTTGTCGCCTCTTATCTGGGCCTGGGCATTATGTTCGTGGTGCACGGCATCCTGCTGGGCGTGAACGGCGTCAGCCCGCTGAAATACTTCCGTAAAGTCTGGCCGGTGCTGACCTTTGCCTTCACCAGCCGTTCCAGCGCCGCGTCTATTCCGCTGAACGTTGAAGCGCAAACCCGCCGTCTGGGCGTGCCTGAATCCATCGCCAGCTTCTCTGCCTCCTTTGGTGCCACCATTGGTCAGAACGGCTGTGCGGGTCTGTACCCGGCGATGCTGGCGGTGATGGTTGCCCCTACCGTTGGGATTAACCCGCTGGATCCGGTCTGGATCGCCACGCTGGTCGGGATTGTTACCGTAAGCTCCGCAGGCGTTGCGGGTGTTGGCGGTGGCGCAACCTTCGCCGCGCTGATTGTGCTGCCCGCGCTGGGTCTGCCCGTGACGCTGGTCGCGCTGCTGATCTCCGTTGAACCGCTGATCGACATGGGCCGTACCGCGCTGAACGTGAGCGGCTCCATGACCGCCGGTACGCTGACCAGCCAGTGGCTGAAGCAGACCGACAAAGCGATTCTGGAAAGTGAAGACGACGCCGAGCTGGCGCACCGTTAATTACGGTCGAAATAAAAAAACCGCCTGATGGCGGTTTTTTTATGGCTGTTATTCCTCAACCTCTTCATCCTGGCGGATCTGCATCGCCCACCGTTGCGCTGACTCCGGCACGGTAAACGTGGGCGAGCGGCGGAAATGTTCGCCGATCAGCACAAAGGCCACGTATTTTCCCCGCAGCTGCCAGACATCGCGAAAACCCTCCACTTTCAGGGCATGGTCAGGCGGCGCGGGCTCAACGCGGGGCACATAGCTAATAACCTGGCGGTTTTGTTGACGAAGAGGTTTCATAAGCGACTGGTTCACTAAAGCAAATTCTTGAAGCAGGAAAATTCTATGATAGCCGATCCTGCTGCCTTCCGTCGCGCCCCGAGTGGGCGAGAAGGCTCCTTTCGTCAATGACGGCATGTGAAAACTCTTAGTTCGCGAGCCATCTCGCGACATTGTTCTATCCTTAATAGGGTTTTTAGCAATGGATAAAGGAGAAGCGTGCAATGTCGAACAAAGATAAAACACATCAATCACCGATTCATGGCACTGAGGAATCTCAACCGGGTATGGACTCTCTCGCCCCTGCTGACGGCTCTCACCGCCCCTCCCCTGGCCCCTCTGCACCGGGCGAACAGCCTACCGCACCGGGAAGCATGAAATCGCCGGAGACGGGAAACGAGAAGCTGAAATCGCTTGAGCCGCACCGCAAAGGCGGCGAAGGTTTTGCGCTGACCACCAATCAGGGCGTGCGCATTGCTGACGATCAGAACTCCCTTCGCGCAGGCGCGCGCGGGCCAACCCTGCTGGAAGATTTTATCCTGCGAGAAAAAATCACCCATTTCGACCACGAGCGGATACCGGAACGCATCGTCCACGCGCGCGGTTCCGCTGCGCACGGCTACTTCCAGCCCTATAAGAGCCTGAAAGCGATCACCAAAGCGGATTTCCTCTCCGACCCGGATAAAATCACTCCGGTATTTGTGCGCTTCTCCACCGTACAGGGCGGCGCGGGTTCGGCAGATACCGTCCGGGATATCCGCGGCTTTGCCACCAAGTTTTATACCGAAGAGGGTATTTTCGATCTGGTGGGCAATAACACCCCGGTGTTCTTCATTCAGGACGCGCATAAATTTCCTGACTTTGTCCATGCGGTAAAACCGGAGCCCCACTGGGCCATACCGCAGGGACAAAGCGCGCACGACACCTTCTGGGACTATGTCTCCCTGCAGCCTGAAACCTTACACAACGTGATGTGGGCGATGTCAGACCGCGGCATTCCGCGCAGCTATCGCACCATGGAAGGCTTTGGCATCCATACCTTCCGTCTGATCAACGCCGAGGGTAAAGCCACGTTCGTCCGTTTCCACTGGAAGCCGGTGGCGGGTAAAGCCTCGCTGGTGTGGGACGAGGCGCAAAAGCTGACCGGGCGCGATCCGGACTTCCATCGCCGCGAGCTGTGGGAGTCCATCGAAGCGGGCGACTTCCCGGAGTACGAGCTGGGCCTGCAGCTCATTCCGGAAGAGGACGAATTTAGGTTCGATTTCGACCTGCTTGACCCGACGAAGCTGATCCCGGAAGAGCTGGTGCCGGTTCAGCTGGTGGGTAAAATGGTGCTCAACCGCAACCCGGATAACTTCTTTGCCGAAAACGAACAGGCCGCTTTCCACCCGGGGCATATCGTACCGGGGCTGGACTTCACTAACGATCCGCTCCTGCAGGGACGCCTGTTCTCCTATACCGATACGCAGATCAGCCGTCTGGGCGGGCCGAACTTCCACGAAATTCCGATTAACCGCCCAACCTGCCCATACCACAATTTCCAGCGCGACGGGATGCACCGTCAGGATAATGATACCAATCCGGCGAACTATGAGCCGAACTCCATCAACGATAACTGGCCGCGCGAAACGCCTCCGGCGCCGAAACGCGGTGGATTCGAATCGTACCAGGAGCGTGTCGACGGCAACAAAATTCGCGAGCGCAGCCCGTCGTTCGGCGAGTATTACGCCCATCCTCGCCTGTTCTGGAACAGCCAGACGCCGATTGAGCAACAGCACATTATCGGCGGCTTCAGCTTTGAGCTGAGCAAAGTGGTGCGTACCTACATCCGCGAGCGGGTCGTCGATCAGCTGGCGCGCATTGATATTCAGCTCGCCCAGAGCGTTGCGGATAACCTGGGCATTACGCTGACCGACGAGCAGCGCAATCTTGCCCCGCCTAAAGAGGTTAACGGCGTGAAGAAAGATCCGTCGCTGAGCCTGTATGCCGTGCCGGGTGGCTCGATTAAAGGCCGCGTGGTCGCCATCCTGCTGAACGACAAAACCCGCGCCAGCGACGTGCTGGGGATCATGCAGGCGCTGAAGACCCAGGGCGTGCATGCGAAACTGCTTTATTCCCGCATGGGGGAAGTGACCGCCGATGACGGCTCCGTGCTGCCGGTGGCGGCGACCTTTGCCGGGGCGCCATCGCTGACCGTCGATGCGGTGATTGTGCCGTGCGGAGACATTGACAGCCTGCTGAGCAACGGTGACGCGGTGTATTATCTGCTGGAAGCCTACAAGCACCTGAAACCGATCGCGCTGTCCGGCGACGCGCGACGGTTTAAGGCACGGCTGAAGGTGGCCGATCAGGGTGAGGACGGCATTGTCGAGGGAGACAAGGTTGACGATGCCTTTATGACGAAGCTGTTTGATTTGCTCGCCGCGCACCGCGTCTGGTCGCGCAGCAGTAAGATTGACCAGATCCCGGCGTAAAAAATACCCTCACCCCGGCCCTCTCCCTGAAAGGGAGAGGGTGAAATGCAGACCTGTGTTCGCATTACAGACCGCACAGCCCAGTCCCCTCTCCCTTTTGGGGAGAGGGTTAGGGTGAGGGGGAATTTCTCACAAATCCCCGAACGTTCCCAACCGATACCCGCGCTCGGCAATCGCGTATTTCAGCGACGGCGACGTCAACACGTCCAGCTCCGCCAGGCGCGGCCAGCAGTAGGCGCTTTTCCGCACGGTGTTATCGACAAAAGCAGGATGCGCCATGACCTCCAGCGACCGTTCCCCCCGCGCGCTGGAATCATCCAGCACCTTCAGGAACAGCGCTTCGTCGATCTCGTCGCCGTAAAATGCGCTGCTGAACCCCTCTGTGGTGGTCACGTCGCAGTCGGGAACGCCGCGCGCCTCCCGATCCACGCGCATCGCCACGCCTTTGCGTTTTGCAAACTCAGCGACAATGGGGAAAATCGCCGGGATCATATGCACGTGGTGATGGCTGTCGATGTGCGTCGATGCCTTACCAAACGCGTCAACAAAGCGGTTGAACTGACACTCCAGCTCGTGGGCAATCTCTTCGAGCGGCAGAGCGCCCTGCTCCGCCAGTTCCCAAATCCATTTGCCCAGCTGGCCATCGCGCGTCAGGCCCGGCATTGGCGAAAGCGGCATCCCGAGCGTCAGCACAAAATGCATGCCGACGCCCAGCTCCGGCACCTCGCGGCTCAGCTGCGCCGCGTGTTCAACCGCCTCACCATTAACCATTGCCGTGGTAGAGGTCACAACACCCCGGCGACAGGCTTCAATAATGCCGTAGTTCTGACCTTTCGAGAGGCCAAAATCATCAGCATTAACGATCAGCAGGTTTTCCATTGTGCGTCCTCTCAGTGGTGTTTGAACTTCAGCTTCTCGATGGTGGCGGCAAAGTTCGGCAACCATTTTTCATGCGCCAGGATCATCTCGCTGGCCAGCTGCTCCGCATCGCGATCGGAATGCACCAGCGGGCTGAGGTTCAGCGCCAGCAGCACGTCATTGAGCTCGCCGCTCAGCGCCGCGTTGCTTGCCGCCACTTCAAAGCCTTTGATGGTGTGGATCAGGCCCATGACCTTATCATCGAAGTGGGTGATGCGTGGATGCGGTTTAGCGCCTTCGCGTCCCAGGATGCAGGTCATCTCGACCGCCCAGTCAGCCGGGATATTGTCGATATGGCCGTGGTGCGGCACGTTGACATAGTGTTCCGCCTGCTTGTCGTTGTAGATGGCGTTAATCACTTCGCACGCCGCATCGGAGTAGTAGGCCCCGCCGCGCTGCTCCAGCTCTTTCGGTTTGACGTTCAGGTTCGGATCTTTATACAAATCGAACAGCTGCTTCTCGACTTTCTGAACGATCTGCGCGCGCGCGCCGCCCTTATAGTACTCGCCCATTTCGATGGCCAGCATCTCTTTCTGCTTGAAGTAGTAAAGCAGGTACGAGCACGGCAGCAGGTTCAGCGAGCGGATCAGCCCTTCGCTGAACGGCAGGTCAAAGATGTTTTTCACCGATGCCGCCGTCAGGCGACCGGAAGCCACGCCGTCGAGCAGCTCGGCAAAGCGCGATTGACCGTTCACGATCACGTCTTTAATGAACACCATGTGGTTCAGGCCGAACAGGTCGATGGAGAGATCGTCGCTGTCGTTCAGCGCCAGCACGTCGCGGATAAACATCTTCATACCGATCGGAATATTGCAGACGCCGATAAAGCGTTTGAAACCGGTATGACGATAGACCGCCTCGGTCACCATCCCGGCCGGGTTGGTGAAGTTAATCACCCACGCGTTCGGGCAGATCTCCTGTACGTCTTTGACGATGTCGAAAATCACCGGGATGGTACGCAGGCCTTTGAACAGGCCGCCCGCGCCGTTGGTCTCCTGCCCGAGATAGCCGTGGCTCAGCGGGATACGTTCGTCCAGCTCGCGCGCCTTCAGCTGGCCGACGCGCAGCTGGGTGGTGACGAAATCCGCATCTTTCAGCGCCAGACGGCGGTCCAGGGTTTTATGCACGGTCAGAGGCACGCCAGCTTTCTCCACCATGCGTTTGCACAGGTCGAAAATAATATTCAGCTTTTCCTGACCTTCCTCAACGTCTACCAGCCATAATTCGCTGACCGGTAATTCATGATAACGTTTCAGGAAACCTTCAAGTAATTCCGGGGTATAGCTGCTGCCGCCACCAATGGTTACGACTTTTAATTTCTTCTGCATAATATCTCCCTTAGCGTATCAGGTTAATCGCCTGCAAGGTATAGCGTACTCTTCCCGCCATTTGGGCAAGCCATTAAAGCAATATTTGTGGCGGGTAATCCGCCGAAAGTTAATTAATTACCGTTAAATTCTTCCGGTAACTGTTCGGTGTGAATGAAGTCAATTTCTTAAAGGTCTTAATAAACAGGCTGGGACTGCTGTATCCTGACTCGTACGCAATATCGGTGACAGAGTAGTTGGTAATTTCCAGCTGTTTCCTGGCAAAATTAATGCGGATTTCATTAATAATTTGCACGGGTGTTTTACGATAATAGCGCTGCGTCGCGCGGGTCAGATATTCCTGGGATTTTCCCGACAGTGACACCATATTTTCCAGCGCATTTTCGCTGAACTGGCCTTTATCGTGCATCAGCTCAACGGTGCTGCGCAGCCACTGTGGAATATCATCCGTCACCTGCTGCTCCTCACGATGATGGCGCAGCCGGTTCATCACGTAGAAGGTCACCGTTTCAATAAACTCATCAAATTCATTGTCGCGGAAGTTAAGCGAGGCGATAACCGTTTCAATCCAGGTCATAAACTCGTTTTTGACCCGATAGACCTGGGAGGCCACAAAGCAGAACGGCACCAGCGGCAGATAGTGCTTCTCAAAGAAGCGTCTGCTGACGCCCACATTCAGAATACGGGTGGCACCAAATTCGTAAAAGCTCTGGTGATAAGAACCCATCGGCAGGAAGACAAAATCCCCTCGCTCAAGCAGGACGCGCTTACCGTTGATCTCCTGGTAGTAGCGGCCGGTCAGAACAATCGTGAACTCGTAGTAGTCATGCTGGTGCAGACCGCTGGCGCTCTCCGTCTTGTTGTAGATAACCACGTGAAAATTTTTGCCGTTAAACAGCTGCTGTTCAAGTGCGGTTTTAATTTCCATCGTGCTGACCTCCTGCTGCGAAATCCGACTCAGTGCATTTTCTCGTGAAGCTCGATAAGCTCCGCCACCAGCTCACGCGCCAGCATCGAGGTCATCAGGTGATCCTGCGCGTGGACCAGCACCAGGCTGACCTTCATCTTCCCTTCGCCCTGATCGCCTTCAATCAGCTTTGTCTGCACCAGGTGCGCTTCGTTCAGCGCCGTGCGGGACTGGTCCATCATGGTTTTCGCGGCGGCGAAATCTCCCTGCTTGGCCTGCTTCAGTGCGGCATAGGCCAGGCTGCGGGCCTGTCCGGAGTTGATGATAAGCCCCATCACCACTTCTTCGAGATCGTTCTCGACGGCTTCGTCTGCGACAATACTATCCAAATCTAACATGTTTAAGCTCCTTGTGGCTGGCACGGGCTTCCCCGCGCCGGTCAATCTTAGAATTTCAGTGAGAGGGCAATATCCTCTTCGCTCTCTTCTTCATCAATAATGGTGGCGGCTTTGTTGGCAATCGCCACGAACGGCATGTACAGCAGGGTGGCAATCCCGAGGTTGAATATCGCCAGCAGGAAGGCCGCGACGCTACCGTTGGTGTTGAAGAAGGCGCCCAGGCCCGCCGGCATGGTCCACGGCGCAATGTTGGTGACCGGTGGAATGATGCCCATGTAATACGCCGTCAGGGTGATCGCGGCCAGCAGCGGCTGAATCAGGATGAACGGAATGAACATTACCGGGTTCATGATGATTGGCAGACCGAACAGAATCGGTTCGTTAATCTGGAAGATGCCTGATGGCAGCGCCAGCTTCGCGACCTGACGGTAGTCAGCACGACGAGAGACAATAAAGACCGCGATGATCAGACCCAAGGTCGCCCCGGTACCGCCCAGGAAGATATAGGAGTCAAGCATCGGCTTCGCCCACACATGGAAGGTTTTACCCGCTGCCAGCGCCGCGTCAACGGAGCCGTACTGCTGGTAAAGCGCAACGTTTTCCAGTGCCCAGGGGGTCATAATCCCGCTGTCCAGCGCGGCCAGTGCCAGTGAACCATGCACGCCAAAGAACCACAGCAGAGAGGTGAAAATCACATACGCCCAACCGACCACGCCACCCATCGACGCCAGCGGCGTAGAGATAGAGTCCATGATGATCTGGTGGAAGTTAGTGCCCCAGTGGGAGAGCGCCCAGGCGATAATCCCCATGATGGAGAGAATAATGAAGCCTGGAATCAACGCGGAAAATGAACGAGAAACGGAAGCCGGTACGCTATCCGGCAGGCGGATAACCCAGTTGCGGCGGATAATAAAGGTGAACATTTCTGCCACCACCAGGCCGATAACAATACCGGAGATGATGTTGGCCCCGCCCAGCCAGTTGGCGCCAACGGCATAGGCTTCACCCACGCTGTAAGGCGTTACGGTCATAAAGGCGGCAACGGATAATAACCCGGCAGCCAGCGGATCCACTTTACGCTCTTCTGCCAGTGCCATCCCAATAAAGAAAGGCGCCATCAGCGACATAATCCCTAACGTACCGTTATAGACGTTGCCGCCAATGGCTTTAAAACCATTAAGGGTTTCAATAGTGGAAGCGTCTAACCGAATTCCTAATGAATAAAAGAAGGAACCTTCACCAAAGCTCAGAAAAACGTTGTTAATTAAAACGAACATGGCCCCGGCCAGCGTCAACGGCATTAATTTAATAAAGCCGTTTTTGATGGCATTAACGTGAGGCTGCTTTCCTATTTTAACAGCAAAAGGAAGGAGTACCTTTTCAAGTGAAGCGATGACTTTACTCATAGGAAAATACCCTTAAATGCCGTAACGCATGTTACGGCGTATTGTGTGTGAAATAACTCTTTGACGGGAAAAATAAAAATTAATTAGCAGCTTTTTTAATCGCTGCCACAGCAGCTTTAAGAACACCTAAACCATCAATTTTGCCGTACAGCCCCGAGTCGATCACTTCGACCGGTTTATTGGGTAACAGTCGTTGAATTTCGGGCAACATATAGGCAATTTGTGGCCCCAGTAAAACAACATCGGCTGTCTGGCCTTTTTCGCCCGCCAGCGTCTCTGGAAACGCTTCAATCACCACAGGGACTTCATACTTTTCAGCCTGCGCACGCATCTTTGACACCAGAAGCGACGTTGACATGCCCGCTGAGCAGAACAGGTAGATATGTTTCTTTTCCATCGTGATTTCCCTCTTGTATGACTACCTGCCATCGCGCTATCACTCGACTCGCTGTCCCGGCAGACAGGTAGCTTGCGTACTGTTGTTTATCGTTGGAGTGAGTATACGCAATGGTACAGACAGGGGATAATTCTGGATAGGCTAAAATTGTCTCTCATTGACCTGACTTGTTGACTCCCTTCACATTTCGGGCAAATAATTCGCGCAAAGAAATAAGATTTTCTGATGCATAAAAAAACCGGCCCATGGGCCGGTTTGTTAACATCCTCAGGCAAGCAGGGTTACTGCGCCTTAGGTGCCTGAGGATCGGTATCGTATTCAGCACAGGTCTGATAGCCGGAGTTGATCACATGACCGGTATCATCCAGGGCGACGAAGTAGGTTTCTGCCTTACCATCACGTTGACCCAGGATATAGGTCTGACAGGTACCCTTCGCATGAATCATGGTCACTTCAGAAGAAGGTTTACCGGCAATCGCAGCCACCTGCGAACGGGTCATCCCTTTTTTAACGTCTTTTACTACGGGCTGCGTAAACTGATCCTTAGTGCGATCGTAAGCCGTACACCCTGCCAGCATAGTCAGTACCGCCGCTGCGCTAAGAATTCCTGCTACGTTCTTGTTCATATTCCGTCCTCTTGTTTATCAGCGTGTTATCTAAGCATGGGATAAAAAGTACTATTGTTCAACTTTGTGAGTTACGCCAGACGAATTTCGGAAAATTCTAATAAAACAACGATAACCTGCTAAATCGGCGCAAATTAGCGCACTCGAAACTGTGATCCTTGTCGTTTCTCGCCCAAAGGGTTAGTTTTAACAGCTAACACATTCTGTTTATGTACTGCATATGGAGGGCGTGATGGCTCTGCAACAAGAGATTATTCAGGCACTGGGCGCGAAGCCTACGGTAGATGCACATGAAGAGATCCGCCGCAGCGTGGATTTTTTAAAATCGTACTTAAAAAAGAACGCTTTCCTGAAATCCCTGGTGCTGGGCATCAGCGGCGGCCAGGACTCTACCCTGACCGGTAAACTCTGCCAGATGGCGATTTCAGAGCTTCGCGAAGAGACGGGTGATGAGAAACTGCAGTTTATCGCGGTGCGTCTTCCTTATGGCGTACAGGCGGACGAGCAGGATTGCCAGGATGCCATTGCCTTCATTCAGCCTGACCGCGTGCTGACCGTGAATATTAAGGGCTCGGTGCTGGCAAGCGAGCAGGCGCTTCGCGAAGCGGGCATTGAGCTGAGCGATTTTGTTCGCGGCAACGAGAAGGCCCGCGAGCGCATGAAAGCGCAGTACAGCATCGCCGGGATGACCAAAGGAGTTGTGGTCGGCACCGACCATGCGGCAGAAGCGATCACCGGTTTCTTCACCAAATACGGCGACGGCGGCACCGACATTAACCCGATCTTCCGTCTCAACAAGCGTCAGGGTAAGCAGCTGCTGGCCGCGCTGGGCTGTCCTGAGCATCTGTATAAGAAAGCGCCGACAGCGGACCTTGAAGACGATCGCCCTTCCCTGCCGGATGAAGCGGCCCTTGGCGTCACCTATGACAACATCGATGATTATCTGGAAGGCAAAAAGCTGGATGAACGGACCGCGAAAATCATCGAAGGCTGGTATCTGAAAACCGAGCACAAGCGCCACACGCCAATTACGGTGTTTGACGACTTCTGGAAAAAATAAAGCAAAGCGGTAACCAGGTTACCGCTTTTAATGTTTACGCCCTCTCCCGTGGGAGAGGGTTGAGGTGAGGGCATCAAGCCGCACGTCCTGGCCGGGTAAGGCGTAGCCGCCACCCGGCTCTTTTTTAACCATCACACTCCTGCTACACTGTATGCCTGAACAGTATATGGAGCAGTATGTGAGCAGGCGTCAATCCGCCCCGCGTCTTGAATTTGAAGCGGCGGCTATCTACGAATATCCCGAGCACCTTCGCCCCTGGCTTGAGGCGCTGCCTAAACAGCCGGGCGTGTACATCTTTCACGGTGAAAGCGACACCCTGCCGCTCTATATCGGCAAGAGCGTTAACATTCGCAGTCGGGTGTTATCCCATCTCCGTACGCCTGACGAGGCCGCCATGCTGCGCCAGTCGCGACGCATTTCCTGGTTCCAGACGGCGGGAGAAATGGGCGCGCTGTTGCTGGAGGCGCGGTTGATAAAAGAACAACAGCCGTTGTTCAATAAGCGCCTGCGCCGCAACCGTCAGCTCTGCTCGCTGCAGATAAACGATGGCAGGCCGCAGGTCGTCTACGCGCGCGACGTCGATTTTTCTCATGCCCCGAATCTCTATGGGCTATTCGCCAATAAACGCGCCGCGCTCCAGGCGCTGCAGACGCTGGCGGACGATTTACAGCTTTGCTACAGCCTTTTAGGTCTGGAGGCAACCACCCGCGGACGCGCCTGTTTTCGATCCGCGCTGAAGCGCTGCGCCGGTGCGTGCTGCGGGAAAGAGAGCGTTGAGGCGCATCACGCCCGGCTTCTCACCGGTCTGGCGGCCATCAGCGTGAACTGCTGGCCCTGGGAAAGCGCCGTTGCGCTAAAAGAAGTGGGCGAGGCCATGACCCAGTATCACATCGTCAACAACTGGCTCTGGCTGGGCGCCGTCGACGACATCAACGACGCGGCAACCCTGCTGCGCACGCCCGCCGGATTTGACCACGATGGCTACAAAATTCTCTGCAAACCGGTCCTGGCAGGAAAGTTTGAGATCATTGTGCTCAATGACCCGGCAGCCACGTGATTTCGCTGAACAATAAGGTGCCCTGAGCCTCCAGCAGACGCAGCGTATGGGTACCCTCCTCCCAGCTGGCACCCTGATCGGCCGTCAGCAATTTATCGCCCAGCTGCCACGCCCCGCTTAGCACGAACACCACGCCCCCGCGTGAGCCAAAGGTGGTGAAGGTTCGGTCAGCAACGCGCACCTTCGCCCGGCAGCAGTCGCGCCGGGTCATGATGTTAAAGTCCATCGCCATCCGCCCATCTGAAAGCAGCGCTTTCACCGGCAGATCGCCGGCAAAACTGTAGGGCTGATGATGCTTGAGGGTATGGGAGAACGCCTGACCCGCGTCCAGCGTCACCTCTCCCCCTTCCAGCAAGGTAATCACCCGGTCAACACCGGGAAACGAGGAGAATTCGCCGTTGCTGGCAATCGTCGCGATACTGGCGCGCCAGTGAAAATCGCGCGTCGCGGGAGGGAAGCAGCAAATCTCACGCGTTTCGCCAGCACCATTGCGCCAGAGGCTGACCGGCATCTTACGGATATCAAAGAACTCCATCACCACTCCTGAATGGCACAACCCGTGCCAGGGCAAGGATATCGCTATCGTTGCTGTCTTGTTTGTTATCGTTGGGTATTCACAGAAACAGTATCGGCAGCAGAGCGGGCAGGCCTTAGCGGAACGTTAATAAAAATTCTAACGCCATGACTCTGCAAACATTCTCTGACGCGACTACAGGAGGATACCGCGCTGGCGGCGGCAGGCAAGAGGGCAGGAAAGAAAAACCGCCGGTCCTGTCCACAGCGGTTGCGCTTTTGTGGACAGGATCCCGGCGGTCTTAAGAGTGTGAACCGATTATTCGGTTGGTGCTGGCATTTTACCTTCCATCGCCGGACGTTCTGTCAGACGCTTCTCAAAATTCGCATTAAATTGCTTTTTCTGTTCCGGTGTCAGAATGTTGTAGATCTTGTTCTGGGTTTCCATGTGAGCCAGCATGCGGGCTTTGTGCTGCTCGGCCATTTTGTCGATCTGCGCTTCGGCTTTCGCCTTATCGAAGCTGTCGCTGGCGATGATGTCATGCATCGCACGACGCTCTTCAAGCGGAGGACGTTTCATCTGGTCGCGTTCGCCTTTTCTGATGTCGCGGATCTGCTGCTTCTGGGCATCCGTCAGGTTGAGATCCTTAAACATCATCATCTCGTTGTGCATACCCGGACCTTTATGATGCATCATCATTTTGCCTTCAGCAGGCGCGGCAGTTGTAGTGGTCGCAGTATCTGCGGCGAACGCCATGCTGGTAGCGCCCAGAGCCAGGGTAGAAGCAACAAACAGTGCAGTAAACTTACGCATAATTTATTTCCTTTCTTTCAGTTATTCTTCGGCGCTATGCCGTGTTGACGAGATTAACTTTACGGGGTTTATCGTCAATTAGTCAGAGCAACGGTAAAACAATGAAAGTGTAAAAAACAAATTTTCGCCAAATGTGGAGGAAATAAGGATAAAGCGTGGAGAGTTGCAACAAAAAAATATTTAACAGGATGATTTTAAAGAGATTAAGCAGAAGTATAGCGAAGTGAAGATCAATAATAAAGCAATTCACCAGGAATATTCTGCAAAACAAGCGCAAGCGCTTTAATCGTTAAGAAAAGTTTTTTACTTCCCCCACCCGGATGATGGGAGGGGAAAGGTTCAGGATATTTTTTCCAGCATCAGCCCGGCCCGCAGGCCAAACGCGACGGTGGGGTTAGGGAATAAGACATACTCGGTGGTGTTCTGCACCTCGTAACGTTCCTCGCCATCCTCAGCCAGCAGCGCCCCTTTGCGGAACGGGGTGAAGTTCAGGGTGTGCGCGGCCATATGGAGCTGGAAGGCATCGCTGCGGCGCGTGATCTGCTGTACGACCCGATACCGCTCAACGGGCTGATGCGCGTGCTCGGGAGCCGTTCCTCCTAGCAGCGCCCGAAGGGCGAGATGCGTAGGCGCAAAGCGGGTCAGATCGTTCTGGCCGAACGGCAGCGCTTTTCCCAGTTCCAGCGTGCAGGACAGCGCAGCGAAACGTTCACAGGTGAAATGGGTAAACGTTCCGCCCGGCGACTGATGAAATACCAGCGCCTCCAGCCCGGCGTCACCCAGCCAGCTCAGGAACGCTTCATCCCACGGCTGACTGCGCTGCGGCAGAACGCCGAAGCGAACGTGGTAAGACGCGCGGATTGCCGTATGCAGATCCAGATGCCAGCGCCCCGGCCCCGCGACGGCAAAAAACGCGGTCACGACGTTCTCCAGCCACTCAGCCCGCGCCGTTTCATCGCTCTGCGGAAACTGCGACCAGCGGCCGCCAAACATGCGGTTAATGTCGCTCACCAGATACCGTTTGTTTTGCGCCAGCGCAGGAGGATTGCCGAGCACCACCAGCACGCGGCACTTTAGTTCGATCTCATTGCGATACAGCGCACGCAGCAGCAGATCAACAATCTCGACGGGCGCGGTTTCATTCCCGTGGATACCCGTTGAAAGCAGCAGCGAGAGATCGCTTTTTACGGTCGGCGTCAGTTCAAGCACCCCGCGCCCCAGCCACCGCCAGCGAAATGAGGGGCCGTCCCCCTCTTTCTGTTCCGGCGTCTCATCGGCCAGGGTCAGCGCCAGTAAATTTTCCATATCCACTCCTTTAGCGCTGGAACGGGTAAACCGATCCCAGCTGCAGGATTGTCGATAACGCGTCCAGCGCCTCGCGCCCTTCACGCAGAAGCTGCGGGTCAACCAGATCCGCCTGCGTCAGACGATCGCGATAGTAGCGGTCGACCCAGTCATTCAGCCGCGTAAAGAGCGTATCGTTCATCATGACCGCCGGGTTCACCGCCTGCATTTCGTCCTGGGTCAGGACCACGCGCAGACGTAAACAGGCGGGACCACCGCCGTTGGCCATGCTTTCGCGCAGGTCAAACACGCGCAGTTCGTCAATCGGGTTATCGGCCTTGACCAGCTCCGTCAGGTAGCGCCACACGCCTTTATGATCCCGGGACTCCTGCGGCAGGACCAGCATCATGCTGCCATCGTCACGGCTCAGCAGCTGGCTATTGAACAGATAGGTTTCTACCGCGTCCTGCACGCTCACCGCCTCCGTGGGCACCTGGACTGGCGTGAAGCCGCGCACGCGCTCATGCAGCGTGGCGAGCAGCTTCTCCTGATGGGCAAACGCCTGCTCGTGGCAGAACAGCACCTGGCGGTTAGAAACGGCAATCACGTCGTTATGGAAAACGCCCTGGTCAATCACATGCGGGTTTTGCTGGGCAAAAACCACCTGGGAAGGATTGACCTGGTTCAGGCGGGCAACCGCCTGGCTGGCCGCCAGCGTCTGACGAGCAGGATAACGGGTTGGCGCGGCGTGGCCCCCCTCTTCTCGCCCGTAGATAAACAGCTGCAGGCCCGGGTCGCCATAGTCGCCCCCCAGGCGGTTATGGTTGGCCGCGCCTTCGTCGCCAAACATCGCCACCTGCGGCAGGGCCTGATGCACCTCAAAATGGGCGTCATGGTTGAAAATGGCGCGCAGCACGCGCTCGGTGGTTTCCGCTTCGGTGGCGCGGTGGAATTTATTGTTCAGGTTCGCCACTGTCAGATGAACTTTGCCATCCAGCGTATCGGCTGACGGCGCGACGGTCGCGGCGTTTGCCACCCACATAGAGGAGGCGGAGCTTGCCGCCGAGAGCAGGTGCGGCGTCTGCGTACCCGCTTTTTCGACGACCTGCTCATCGGTACCGCTAAAGCCGAGCTGACGAAGGACCGCCACGTTCGGGCGTTCCTGCGGCGGGATCACCGCCTGCGGGAAACCGGCATCCGCCAGCGCCTTCATTTTTAGCAGCCCCTGCTTCGCCGCCAGCTTCGGGTTGGAGACCTGAAAACGGTGCTTCGTCGAGGCTTCATTACCAAAAGAGAGACCGGCATAGTGGTGCGTCAGCCCCACCAGCCCGTCAAAGTTAACCTCACGCGCTTTCATGACGATCCCCTCCGGTAAAATCCAGCCCCGGATTAAGCGTCTCCGGCAGCGTCAGCGCCGGGGTTTCCAGGCTCGCCATCGGCCACGCGCAGTAATCGGCGGCATACCACGCGCTGGCGCGATGGTTGCCCGACGCGCCCACGCCGCCGAACGGCGCGGTGCTCGCGGCCCCGGTCAGCGGTTTATTCCAGTTCACAATCCCGGCGCGCGCTTCCAGCAGCAGTTGGTCAAACTTCTCGCGATGCGGCGAAATCAGCCCGCTCGACAGGCCATAGCGGGTGTTATTTGCCATCGCAATGGCCGCATTGAAATCGTCGTAACGCCAGACGCAGAGCAGCGGTCCAAAGACCTCTTCGTCCGGCACGTTGCTCGCGCCGCTCATCTCTACAATGCCCGGCGTCAGCAGCGAGCTACCCGGCTGAACCTGCTTCGGCTCCAGCAGGGTTTTCGCGCCGCGCGCGACGTGGTCCTGCCAGGCCTTCAGCACGTTCAGCGCGGCCTGTTCGGAAATCAGCCCGCCGATAAACGGCTGCGGGTCGGCATCCCACGCGGCAGGCACCAGACGCGCGCTGATTTCTACCAGACGTTTCATGAAGGCATCCCCCTGTGCGCCCCGCTTCACCAGCAGACGGCGGGAACAGGTGCAGCGCTGTCCGGCGGTAATAAAGGCGGACTGAATCGTCAGGTGCACCGCGGCGTCGATATCGTCAGGGTCTTCCACAATCAGCGGGTTGTTGCCGCCCATCTCCAGCGCCAGGATTTTCTCCGGCTGCCCTGCCAGCTGGCGGTGCAGCTGATAGCCCGTACCGGCGCTGCCGGTAAACAGCAGGCCGTCGATATCGCTCAGCGCGCTCAGCGCCTGACCGGTTTCCCGCCCGCCCTGCACCAGGTTCAGCACGCCCGGCGGCAGGCCGGCCTGTTCCCACAGCTTAACCACCGCCTCGCCGGTGAATGGCGTGAGCTCGCTCGGTTTGAAAATGACGGTATTGCCCGCCAGCAGCGCAGGCACAATATGGCCATTCGGCAGATGCCCCGGGAAGTTATACGGGCCAAACACCGCCAGGACGCCGTGGGGACGGTGGCGCAGCGTGGCCGCGCCGTCCGGCATGTCGGTGTGCTGTTCACCGGTGCGGGTGTGGTACGCCTTCACCGAAATGGCGATTTTGTTGATCATCGCCGTCACTTCGGTTGTCGCTTCCCAGCGCGGCTTGCTGGTTTCTGACGCGATGATGCGCGTCAGTTCGGCCTTGTTTGCCTCCAGCAGCCCGGCAAACTTTTCCACAATCGCCTGACGCACGGCGAAAGGCTGTTTTGCCCACGCAGGAAACGCGCGGCGCGCGGCACGGCAGGCTTGTTCCACCTGCGCGGCGCTGGCGTCATGCCCCTTCCAGAGCACCTCTTTTCCAACCGGATTGGTCTTTACGCGCTCTTCGCCTTCGCCCGTGACCCAGTCACCGTTAATCCATAATGTCATGCTGTTTTCTCCTCAGGGCAGAGACGCACCAGGCGAACCGTATCGCCGGCGTTACATTTCAGGGCATCCAGTTCTGCAGCCGTCAGCACCAGACGTTCACATTTCGGGTTGGTACGCACCAGCATGGCGCGGAAGTTGGCGTAATTTTCGTTCGACACCAGACAGGCGGGCCAGTCACCCGGCGCGGGCTGACCTTCAGAGACCTCAACCAGACGGCTTTTACGGATCGCGCGCACGCGGTCGATATCGCACTCAAGCGTTGGGCCGCCGTCAAAGATGTCGACATAGTTCCGGTAGCGGAACCCCTCTTTCTCCAGCACCGCGCGGGCGGGCGCGGTTTGCGGATGGACTTCGCCAATCACCGCCTGCGCTTCCGGGCTGAGGAAATGGGTATAGATAGGATGCTTCGGCATCAGTTCGGCGATAAAGGCTTTCTGGCCGGTGCCGCAGAGATAGTCCGCCCGGCTGAACTCCATCGAGAAGAAGCGCTCGCCCAGGCTCTCCCAGAACGGCGAGTAGCCGGTGTCGTCGATCACGCCGCGCATCTCAGCGACCACTTTTTCGTTAAAGCGATCGCGGAAGGCGGCCATAAACATAAAGCGCGATTTGGAGAGCAGATAGCCGTTGCCCTCTTTGCGCCACGCCGGGTCGAGGAACAGCGTGCACAGCTCGCTGGCGCCCGTGTGGTCATTACAGAGGAACAGCGTGGGCAGCGCGTTATAAACGTTCAGCTCTTTCGAGGCGTGAACCATGGTGCCGACGCGGTAGTTGTACCACGGGTCGTTAAGCCCGACGGCCACTTCGATGGCGCAGATCCCGGCCACGGTCCCCGTGTCGGTGTCTTCCAGCACGAACACATACCCCTGTTCGCTTTTTGGCAACGTCCCCTGCCAGGTTTGCAGGGCGCGCTCAATGCGCGCCGACAGCGTTTTTTCATCGGCAGGAAGCGAGGTCAGCCCGCCTCCCGTCTTACCGGCAAGCTGCATGAGCCCGGCGAGATCGCCGCGCTCAACGGGACGGATGACCATCATGATGACACCCCGGATTTCACTTTTTCACACGCCAGCGCAAAACGGTCCAGACCGGTTTGCACCTCTTCCTCGCTGACGATCAGCGCCGGCGCAAAACGCACCACGTTGGCACCGGCAATCAGCACCATCACGCCCACTTTTGCCGCTTCCTGTGAAATAAGTTTAGCTTTTCCGGCAAACTCGGCGGTGAGCTCGCAGCCGATTAACAGCCCCAGACCGCGAATTTCTTTAAACAGCCCCGTTTTGCCGTTGATGGCATTCAGACGTTCAACAAACCAGTCGTGACGCTGCTTAACGCCTTTCAGCACCTCAGGCGTGTTAATGATGTCGAGAACCTGCCCGGCGACGGCGGTGGCCAGCGGGTTGCCGCCGTAGGTGGTGCCATGGGTACCTACGGTCATTACGCTGGCGAATTTATCGGTGGTCAGCGTCGCGCCAATCGGGAAGCCGCCGCCCAGCGCTTTGGCGGTCGAAAGCACGTCCGGCGTTACGCCATAGTGCATATAGGCATACAGCTCGCCGGTGCGGCCCACGCCGGTCTGCACTTCGTCGAAAATCAGGACCGCGTTGTGGCGATCGCACAGCTCGCGCAGCCCCTGCAGGAAGGCTTTTTGCGCCGGAAGCACGCCGCCCTCGCCCTGCATCGGCTCGACGATCACCGCGCAGGTGGTGTCGTTAATCAGCTCGCTGGCGGACTGCAGATCGTTATAAACACCGTGACGGATATCCGGCGGCAGCGGTGCGAAATCCTGCGAGTAGGAAGGCTGGCCGCCCGCGCTGACGGTAAAGAGCGTGCGCCCGTGGAAGGCATTTTTAAACGCCACGATGCCGCTCTTGTGGCTACCAAATTTATCGTGCGCATATTTGCGCGCCAGCTTCAGCGCCGCTTCGTTGGCTTCAGCCCCCGAGTTACAGAAAAAGACCTTTTCGGCAAACGTCGCGTCGATCAGTTTTTTGGCCAGGCGCAGCGCGGGCTCGTTAGTAAAGCCGTTGCCGGTATGCCAGAACTTCGCCGCCTGGTCATTCAGCGCCTGACGCAGCGCAGGGTGCGCATGACCCAGCGCGTTGACCGCAATCCCACCTGCAAAGTCGATATACTCTTTACCCTGCTGATCCCACAGGCGCGAGCCTTCCCCACGAACCGGAATAAAAGCCGCCGGAGCGTAAACCGGCATCATCCATTCATCGAAATTTTCACGCGTAATTGACAGAGACATAGCGACCTCATCCGGTAAATAAAAAGTTATTTGAATGTTAAATAATTGAGTGTTTGCACTGTGAATGTAGATTGCAGCCTTCGTGCCAGCCAGCGATAAAATTGCATAAACGGGTTGAGGTAACAGAATATCAATAAGTTACAATATGGAGTTATTCACTGTTAGTGCATAAAAAGTGAATATTTTTACGATAAGCGGCGCTTTGCCGCATGAAAATCAGAAAGAGTATGCACAGGCCAAATATAATTCTGGAATTGTGATCGCTCGCGAAATTTATCGGTCATTTACGCTCTGTTTGAGGGCGATGCGCGTCAGAATGGTGCAAATATTGCACCACCGGCATTATCTGTCGCAGTTATTGGCCGATCCCGGTAACAGTTGACGCAAATTCTGCTACCATCCATGCACTATTCACCTTGCACTGGCAGCGACTATGAAATTTGTCTCTTTTAATATCAACGGCCTGCGCGCCCGCCCCCATCAGCTTGAAGCCATTGTTGAACAACATCAGCCAGATGTGATCGGCCTGCAGGAGACCAAGGTTCACGACGACATGTTCCCCCTCGAAGAGGTGGCGAAGCTCGGCTACAACGTCTTCTATCATGGGCAGAAAGGCCATTACGGCGTTGCGCTGTTGACCAAAGAGACGCCAGTTTCCGTCCGCCGCGGGTTTCCCGGCGATGACGAAGAAGCACAGCGCCGCATCATCATGGCGGAACTGCCTTCCCCGCTGGGGAACATCACCGTGATTAATGGTTACTTTCCCCAGGGCGAGAGCCGCGACCATCCGACCAAATTCCCTGCTAAGGCCAAGTTTTATCAGGATCTGCAGAACTACCTGACAACCGAACTCAATAAAGACAATCCGGTGCTGATCATGGGTGATGTGAATATCAGCCCGACCGATCTGGATATTGGCATCGGTGAAGACAGCCGCAAACGCTGGCTGCGTACCGGCAAATGCTCCTTCCTGCCGGAAGAGCGCGAGTGGATGCAGCGCCTGCTGGACTGGGGGCTGGTGGATACCTTCCGTACCGCCAACCCGGACACGCAGGATCGCTTCTCGTGGTTTGACTACCGCTCAAAAGGCTTTGACGACAACCGCGGCCTGCGTATCGACCTGCTGCTCGCCAGTTCGCCGCTGGCAGAGCGCTGCATCGAAACCGGGATCGACTACGAGATCCGCAGCATGGAAAAACCGTCTGACCACGCGCCGGTGTGGGCTAAATTCAAGCTGTAATGACGCGTGAACATTCGAAAAACACTTTTCCTGTGCGCCCTTCTGGGCGCATTTATTCTGACGTTTGTCATGCTTCCTCCTGGCACACTCTCCCTGGAAGGGATTAAAACCCACCAGCAGGCACTCCTCTCCCATGTTGACCACGCGCCGCTGCGAAGCGCGCTGATCTTTTTTGCGCTCTATGTGGCGGTCTCCGCCCTGTCGATCCCCGGCGCGGCGATCCTCACCCTGCTGGGCGGAGCGTTATTTCCCCTGTGGGAAGGCACCGTGCTGGTCTCGTTTGCCTCCACGCTCGGGGCGACGCTTGCGATGCTCGCCAGCCGTTATCTGCTGCGCGACGGGGTCCAGCGGCGGTTTGCTCAGCAGATGAAAACGGTGAACGCCGGTATGGCGCATGACGGCGCGGGCTATCTTTTTGCCCTGCGCCTGATGCCGCTGTTCCCGTTTTTCCTGGTGAATTTGCTGATGGGGCTGACCCGCATTGGAGTCTGCCGCTACTGGTGGGTCAGCCAGGCAGCCATGCTGCCCGCGACGGTGGTCTTTCTGAACGCCGGGCGCGAGCTGGGGAAAGTGGCGTCGCTGCGCGATATTTTGTCGCCGGGCATGCTAATCGCCTTTACACTACTGGGGTTATTGCCGCTGGCGACGCGCCGGCTGTTTTCCCGTTATCTCCCGTCTGTTAAAAAGTGAGGCATTATGCGCCGTGTGCGTTTTTGCGCGTACCTGACCGGTCTGCTGCTTGCAGCCCCCCTCTGTGCCGCCGAAAGCTGGCATGATATTCAACAGCAGGCCAAAGGCCAGACCGTCTGGTTTAACGCCTGGGGCGGCGATCCGGCGGTCAACCGCTACCTTGAGTGGGTCAGCGGTGAGATGCAAACGCACTACGCCATTACCCTAAAAATTGTCCCGCTGGCGGACGCCGCCGATGCGGTAAAACGGATCCAGACGGAAGCCGCCGCGGGGCGTAAGGCCAACGGCTCGGTTGACCTGCTGTGGGTCAACGGCGAAAACTTCCGCACGTTAAAAGAGGCGAACCTGCTGCAAACCGGATGGGCGCAGACGTTGCCAGACTGGCGCTATGTCGATACCCGCAAACCCGTCACGGAAGATTTTGCGATTCCAACCGACGGGGCGGAATCCCCGTGGGGCGGCGCGCAGCTAACCTTTATCGCCCGCAAAGCCAGCATGCCGACGCCGCCGGTGGATCCGCAGGCGCTGCTGGCGTACGCGCAGCAGCATCCGGGCAAAGTCAGCTATCCTCGCCCGCCCGATTTTACCGGCACGGCCTTTCTGGAGCAGCTGCTGCTGACGCTGACCGATCGCCCTGAAGCTTTACAAAAAGCGCCCGATGCAACGTTTGCTGAGGTTACGGCACCGCTCTGGGCCTACCTTGATAAGCTGCACCCGCTGCTGTGGCGCGAAGGAAAAGATTTCCCTCTCTCACCTGCCCGAATGGATACCCTGCTTGCCAGCGGCAGTCTGAACCTGTCGCTGACCTTTAACCCGGCTCATGCGCAGCAGAAAGTGGCGAGCGGCGAACTGCCTGCCGACAGCTACAGCTTTGGTTTCCAGAGCGGGATGCTCGGCAACGTCCATTTTGTGGATATCCCGGCCAATGCCAGCGCGAGTGCGGGTGCAAAGGTGGTCGCTAATTTCCTGCTGTCACCGCAGGCGCAAATCCGCAAGGCCGACCCGGCCATCTGGGGAGACCCGAGCGTCCTGGATGCGAAAGCGCTGCCCGAAGAGGAAGCGAAACAGCTGCTGGCCCATACGCCTAAGGGGCTGCCGCAGGTGCTTGCAGAGCCGCAGTCCGCTTGGGTGAACGCGCTGGAGCAGGAATGGCTGCGTCGTTACGGCACCCGCTAAGTGGCCTCGTCTGGCTGGCGATGGCGGTGATTTATCTGCCGATCCTGCCCGCCGGCGTGATGCTGTTCGCACCGGCGCTTTCTGCGGCAAACTGGCAGCGGCTGCTGAACGATCCGCAGCTGCCTCAGGCGACCGTCGCCACGCTGGTCTCAACGCTCATCGCCACGCTGGGGGCGTTGCTGATTGCCCTTTTCTTCGTCTGCCTTTTGTGGCCCGGTCAACGCTGGCGGCGCCTCACGACCCGGCTGCCCTGGCTACTGGCGATCCCCCATGTGGCGTTCGCCACCAGCGCGTTACTGCTGTTTGCCGAGGGCGGTCTGTTTTATCAGCTCTGTACCATCTGTACGGCTCCGTTTGACCGCTACGGCGTCGGGCTGGGCCTGACGCTCGCGGTCAAAGAGAGCGCGTTCGTGCTGTGGGCCATTTACGCCGTGCTGCCGGAAAAACGGCTCGCGCAGCAGAAGATCGTCCTGCAAACCTTTGGCTACGGGCGTTATCAGACGCTCAGCTGGCTGATCCTCCCGGCGATCGCGCCTGTCCTCGGCGCGGTGATGCTGGCGGTGCTGGCATGGTCGCTCTCGGTCGTGGACGTGGCGATCGTTCTCGGGCCCGGCAACCCGCCCACCCTGGCCGTGCTGGCCTTTCAGTGGCTAAGCCAGGGCGACGCGCAGCAGCAGGCAAAAGGAATGCTGCTGTGCCTGCTTCTCCTTGTACTGCTGGCCGCGCTGGCCGCCCTCGGGTACGGCCTCTGGAAAGCATGGCGTCGCACGATCCCGAATCTCGCGGGGACGCGCCCCCGTTCTCCACTCGTCCTGCCTGAGCGGGCATTCAGCGGGTTACTACCCGCGTGCGGCGTCCTGTGCGCTGCGGTACTGCTGATGCTGGCGGAAGGGGGCGACGCGGGCCCCGTGGAGACCAGCCTTTCCTTCGGCCTGCTGTCGAGCCTGATCGCCCTCATCGTCATTTTTCTCTGGCTGGAATGGGGACCGCAGCGCGGCGCAGCGTGGGTGTGGTCACCGCTCGCCCTTCCGGCGCTGCCGCTCGTCACCGGGCAATACTTTATTGCATTGCGTCTGGGGCTCGACGGGCACTTTGCCGCCGTGCTCTGGAGCCTTCTGCTGTGGGTAGTACCCTGGATGCTGCTGGTTCTGCAGCCCGCCTGGCGGCGGATCGATCCCCGGCTTATCCTTACCGCCAGAACGCTCGGCTGGCGACCGGCAAAAATATTCTTACTGCTGAAATGCCCCCTGCTGGTGCGCCCGGCGCTGCTGGCCTTTGCCATTGGTTTTTCCGTCAGCATGGCGCAATACATGCCGACGCTCTGGCTTGGCGCGGGGCGTTTCGCCACGCTGACCACTGAAACCGTCGCGCTCAGCAGCGGGGGCAGCATCCCTGTTCTCGCTAACCGGGGGCTGGGATTACTGCTGGTCACGGGAACGGTGTTCGGTCTTGCCGCCCTGATATCCCGGCTCGTGGGCCGCTACCGTCAAGGATTACGTTAATGCTGAAGGTAAAAGATCTCACCATCGAACCGCTTTTCCGCGAGGTCAATTTTTGCGTTCCCCGCGGGGAGATCGTTACCCTGATGGGGCCGTCCGGCAGCGGCAAATCAACCCTTTTTGCGTGGATGGTCGGCGCGCTGTCAGACGATTTCCAGGCGCGGGGCGAGCTGTGGCTCGACGCGCGTCGCTGCGACGGCCTCCCCGTCGAATCCCGCGGGCTGGGCATTCTCTTTCAGGACGCGCTGCTGTTTGAACAGTTCAGCGTCGGGCAAAATTTGCTGCTGGCCTTGCCTGAGCGCATCGTCGGACGCGCGCGTCGGGAAGCGGTCGAGCAGGCGCTGGATTCCGCCGGGCTGATCGGTCATTACGCCAGCGATCCGGCCACCCTTTCCGGCGGGGAGCGTGCCCGGGTCAGCCTGCTGCGCGCCCTGCTCGCAGAGCCGCAGGCGCTGCTGCTGGATGAACCGTTCAGCCGTCTCGATAAAACGCTGCGCATAGCGTTTCGGGAATGGGTTTTTGACGCCGTCCGCACGCGCAATATCCCGGTGGTGCTGGTCACGCACGATGAGGATGATATTCCGCCCGGCGGCGAGCTGATTGAGATTTCTCGCTGGCAATAATGTGCTAACGCAATGTTTTCCGTTTCGGGAGAGACGACAATGCCCCCCTCTTTTACTGACGTCAGGTTATTCGATGAAACGTGTTTCTCAACTGACCGCGCTGGCCCTGCTCTGCGGCCTCGCGTCCTTTTCCTCTCTGGCGGCTGACATGGCCAACGCGATGACGCTCTCCCAGCTTCAGGCGCAGCACGGCACGCCTGTCGACACCCGCCCCAGCGCGTTTTACAACGGCTGGCCGCAAACCCTCAGCGGCCCTTCCGGGCATGAACCCGCCGCACTCAACCTGGCTGCCGCCTGGCTGGGCGCAATGAGCGACGAGCAGATTGCGCTTTGGGCAAAGCAGCATCAGCTTACGCCCGCGACGGCCATCGCCCTCTACGGCGACGAGAACGATAACCTGGCGGTGAAGTCCCGCCTGGAGAAAGCCGGATACCGCCAGGTCTCGCTGCTCAGCGACGCGCTGCAGACGCTCGACCGCCTTCAGCGCCTGCCCCACTTTGAACAGCTGGTTTACCCGCAGTGGATCCACCGCCTCCAGCAGGGTAAACCCGTGACCGCCGCGCCGGCGGGTGACTGGAAAGTGATTGAAGCCGCCTGGGGCGCACCGAAGTTTTACCTGCTGAACCACATTCCCGGCGCGGGCTACATCGACACCAACGAGGTGGAAAGCGAGCCGCTGTGGAATAAAGTCTCCGACGACAAGCTGAAAGCGATGCTGGCGAAGCACGGTATCCGTCACGACACCACCGTTATTTTGTATGGCCGTGACGTTTACGCCGCCGCGCGCGTGGCGCAGATCATGCTGTATGCGGGCGTGAAGGATGTGCGCATTCTCGACGGCGGCTGGAAGGCGTGGTCGGATGCAGGCCTCCCGGTTGAACGCGGCACGCCCGGCAAAGTGACGCCAGCACCCGATTTCGGCGCGCCGATCCCCGGCCAGCCGCAGCTGATGGTTGATATGGAACAGGCGCGGGGGATGCTGCACCGTCAGGATGCCTCCCTGGTCAGCATTCGTTCGTGGCCGGAGTTCATCGGCGAAACCAGCGGCTACAGCTACATCAAGCCAAAAGGTGAAATAGCCGGTGCCCGCTGGGGTCATGCGGGCAGCGACGCGACCCATATGGAAGATTTCCATAACCCGGATGGCACCATGCGCAGCGCGGACGATATCGCCGCCCAGTGGAAGCGCTGGAATATTCTGCCGGAACAGCACGTCGCGTTTTACTGCGGCACCGGGTGGCGCGCGTCAGAAACCTTTATGTACGCCCGGGCGATGGGCTGGAAGAATGTCGCCGTCTATGACGGCGGCTGGTACGAATGGAGCAGTCACCCGCAGAACCCGGTCACCACCGGAGAGCGCGGGCCCGAGAGTACTCTCTAACGTGTGAGTGACTTCAGCGTTACATAACCGCTCCAGACGCGCGTTGTGGTGGTCAGCCAGCACAGCGCGCCGAATACCCACGCGAACAGCGCAAAGTGCGCCGGGAACAGGCAGCACAGCACGAACAGCGCGATGGTCTCCGTCCCTTCCGTTAACCCACCGATGTAATAAAACGACTTGTGCGCATAGCCGGGGTTGTCGATGTCGTGCTTTGAGGCCAGCGCCGCAAACGCCAGAAAGCTGCTGCCGGTACCGATAAACGCAAACAGCAGCCAGGCGGCCGCGAGCGCATTCTCTGCCGGAGCCGCGAGCGCAAAGCCAAACGGTACCAGGGCGTAGAACAGAAAATCGAGCGCGATGTCGAGAAATCCGCCCGCGTCGGTCAGCCCTCTCCGGCGCGCCAGCGCGCCGTCCAGACCATCCAGCAGGCGGTTAAGCACGATGGCGGCCAGCGCCGCCGGATACCAGCCGAGGGTCAGAAACGGCAGCGCCAGCACGCCGATGGCAAACCCGGTCAGGGTCAATCCGTCGGGCGTGATGCCCGGCTTATCCAGCACGGAAACCAGACAATTCAGAACGGGCTTTACCTGCGGATGAAGATGACGGTCAAGCATGGGGAGTCTCGTTAAACGTGGCGCACAGCCCCTGCGCCGGAATATCCAGCGCGGCATTAAAGCGGGCGGAGAGATTCTGAAACGCAATCAGCGCCGTCATCTCGGTGATGGCATCATCCGTGAAGTGGCGTTTCAGCGCCGTTCTGACTGACTCATCCGCCCGGGGCGGCGTGGCGGTCATCGCCTCGGCGTAGGCCAGGGCCGCGCGCTCTTGCTCGGTAAACAAGGCGGAATCCTGCCAGTCGCTCACGGCCTGAACCTTATCCAGCGCGCCGCAGCGCTCGGCCAGCCGCAGGCTGTTGGCATCAATACAGAAAGCGCAGTGACAGAGCTGGGATACCCGCGTCATGAGCAGCGAACGCAGCGCGGGCGTCAGGCGCGCGTGACGACGCTCCAGAAAGCCGACAAACAGCGCCACCAGCCAGAACAGACGCGGCATGCGCCCCCACCAGCGGGTGGGATTCAGCACCGCGCCAAAATGTTTTTTCTGCATGGCGGCTATCGGTTTTAGGCTGGCGGGAAGGGATTCGAGGGGGGCAACCCAGGCGGTGGACTCTTTCACCTGATTCTCCTGTTTACTGGACTCTGAGAAAGGGCACGATAATATGTCTTTTTTCGCTATCAATTATTGACGACCATGCTGAAAACACTCGATGTCGTTGCCGCCATCATCGAAAAAGACGGCAACATTTTACTGGCGCAGCGCCCTGTCCACGCCGACCAGCCGGGAATGTGGGAATTTGCAGGCGGTAAAGTCGAGGCCGGAGAAACCCAGCCAGAAGCGCTTATCCGCGAGCTGCGTGAAGAGTTGGGCATTGACGCCCTGCCGGGGCAATACGTGGCAAGCCACCAGCGGGAAGTCTCGCAACGGTTGATCAACCTGCATGCCTGGCACGTTCCTGCTTTTCGCGGCGAGCTCACGGCGCACTACCACAGCGCGCTCGCGTGGTGTACGCCGGAAGAGGCGTTTGGCTACGCCTTAGCCCCCGCGGATATTCCGCTGCTGGAAGCCTTTATTGTTTTACGCGACGCCAGACCAGCGGGTTCGTGCTGATGGCGCGCTCGTCGCGCTGGCACTGCAGCAGAATGCCGTCCGCTTTCACAACGGCCCCTTCCGAGTAGTTCTGATTCTGATAGATACAGCACTGATTACAGGGCTGCACCGTTTGATTCTGGCCGCTGGAGCTAAACACTTCCGGCGGCACATTCACTTCCACGTCCGGGAGAATGGGGTTGGCCTGCACGCCTGCAGTAAAGATCAGACATAACGCGGTGAGTAGATAACGTTTCATAGACACATCTTCCAGTAGTTCCTTGATAATGACTATAACGGTAAACCAGAGCCGAACCTTTAATTTATCTCTTCATCGCTTTTCGTTATGACGCCCACCCTCTCATTAATTTCCCTTTCGTCATAAATTTCTGCTTGCCTCACAAAGCGGTACGGGTGGTATAGTCAAAAAAACAACACAAATCGCATAAGTAATACACATAAAATACGATAAGAGGTTCTTATATCTATGGATCAGACACGCTCTCTGGAAAGTTTCCTTGCCCATGTTCAGCAGCGCGACCCGCACCAAAGCGAGTTCGCGCAGGCCGTGCGTGAAGTTATGACCACCCTGTGGCCCTTCCTTGAACAAAACCCGCGTTATCGCCAGATGTCTCTGCTTGAACGCCTGGTCGAGCCAGAGCGCGTGATCCAGTTCCGCGTGACGTGGGTTGACGATCGCAACCAGGTACAGGTTAACCGCGCGTGGCGCGTTCAGTTTAACTCGGCCATTGGCCCGTTTAAGGGCGGCATGCGTTTTCATCCGTCCGTGAACCTGTCGATTCTGAAATTCCTCGGCTTCGAGCAGACCTTTAAAAACGCCCTCACCACGCTACCGATGGGCGGCGGGAAAGGCGGCAGCGATTTCGACCCGAAAGGCAAAAGCGAAGGCGAAGTCATGCGCTTCTGCCAGGCGCTGATGACCGAACTCTACCGTCACCTCGGCCCGGATACCGACGTTCCTGCCGGTGATATCGGCGTGGGCGGACGTGAAGTGGGCTTTATGGCCGGGATGATGAAAAAGCTCTCCAACAACAGCGCCTGCGTCTTTACCGGCAAGGGGCTGTCGTTTGGCGGGAGCCTGATCCGCCCGGAAGCGACGGGATACGGCCTGGTTTACTTCACCGAGGCGATGCTCAAGCGTCACGGTTTAGGCTTTGAAGGTATGCGCGTCGCGGTGTCCGGCTCAGGTAACGTGGCGCAGTACGCGATTGAGAAAGCGATGCAGCTTGGCGCTCGCGTGGTGACCGCCTCTGACTCCAGCGGCACGGTAGTGGATGAAGCGGGCTTCACGGCAGAGAAGCTGGCGCGCCTGTGTGAAATCAAAGCCAGCCGCGACGGTCGCGTGGCGGATTATGCCCGGGAGCTTGGCCTGACCTACCTGGAAGGGAAACAGCCGTGGGGCGTGCCGGTGGATATCGCCCTGCCGTGCGCAACGCAGAACGAGCTGGATGCGGACGCCGCGCGTACCCTGATTAGCAACGGCGTAAAAGCGGTGGCCGAAGGGGCGAATATGCCGACCACCATCGACGCGACGGACCTGTTCCTGGAAGCGGGCGTGCTGTTTGCGCCGGGCAAGGCCGCTAACGCGCGCGGCGTGGCGACCTCCGGCCTCGAGATGGCGCAAAACGCCGCGCGTCTCGGCTGGAAGGCGGAGAAAGTGGATGCGCGCCTGCACCACATCATGCTGGATATTCACCATGCCTGCGTGGAGTACGGCGGCGAGGCATCGCAAACCAACTACGTGCGCGGGGCGAATATCGCCGGATTCGTGAAGGTGGCGGATGCGATGATTGGTCAGGGTGTGATTTAAGGTTTATCGCGTGCGGCCGGATGCCCTCACCCCGGCCCTCTCCCACAGGGAGAGGGAGAAAACCGGGCGTATCAGGCCGCAGAGCTGCTTTTCGCCGGGTAGCGGCTGCGCCTTACCCGACCTACGGTTTAAGAGGCTGCCGCGCTCTTTTTCTTCTTGAACGGTTTCTTCGCGCCGCTACCGGGCGCAACCATCCCTCTGAACGTTTTCACCGGCGTGCTGCGCGCCTGATCGATCAGCTGATAAAGCGTCCCGACCAGCGGCTGCATAAAGTCCTGATAGCGGCACTGCTTCTCGCTGATCTGCGTCAGCACCGATTCCCAATGCGCGGTCATGTCCGGCCTCGCGGCCAGCTCCGGCAGAGAATGAATCAGCGCCCGGCCCGGTTCCGTTGAGTGGATGTAGCGTCCCTTTTTCTCCAGGAAGCCACGCTTAAAGAGCAGCTCGATGATCCCCGCTCGCGTCGCTTCCGTCCCCAGACCGTCGGTGGCGCGCAGGATCTTCTTCAGATCTTTATCCTGCACAAACCGGGCGATCCCGGTCATCGCCGACAGCAGCGTCGCATCGGTGAAATGGCGCGGCGGCTGGGTCTGACGTTCAACCACTTCGCCCTTCTCGCACAGCAGTTCGTCATCTTTAGCGACCACCGGCAGCGGCGTGCCGTCGTTCTCTTCGTCGCGCTCTTTATTCCCCAGCAGCGTGCGCCAGCCTGCTTCCGCGAGGAAACGCGCTTTGGCGATAAACTTGCCTTTGGCAATCTCAAGCTCGATCACGCACTTACGGAATACCGCGTCCGGGCAGAACTGCATCAGGTACTGACGGGCGATCAGGTTATAGACCTTCGCTTCGTTCTCGGTCAGGTTGACGTTGCTGGCGCGCGCCGTCGGGATAATCGCGTGGTGAGCATCGACTTTTTTGTCGTCCCAGCAGCGATTATGGGTGTCCGGATTCACCGCCGGCTGCGGGAGCAGATCCGGCGCGTGCACGCTAATGGCGTTCATCACCGAGTGGCGTCCGGCAAAGTGTTCTTCCGGCAGATAGCGGCTGTCCGAACGCGGATAGGTGATGAGCTTGTGGGTTTCGTAGAGCTTCTGGCAGATGTCCAGCACGTTCTGCGCGCTTAAGCCAAACTTTTTGGCCGCCTCAATCTGAAGTGCGGAAAGCGAGAACGGCAGCGGCGCGGGTTCTGATTCCCGTTTATCGTTATAGCTGGTGACGATAGCCGGCTGGCCGGTAATGCGGTTAACCACGTGATCCGCCAGCGGACGATGGAGCAGTCGCCCCTCTTCATCCTGATACGATTCACAGGCATCGCTCGGCTGCCAGACGGCGGTAAAGCGTTCGTCTTTAGGCGTGACGATATGCGCTTTCACCTCAAAGAAATCTTTGGCGACGAAGTTCTCAATCTCTTCGTCACGACGCACGACCAGCCCCAGCACCGGCGTCTGCACGCGCCCCACGGAAAGCACGCCCTGATAGCCCGCGTTGCGCCCAAGAATGGTGTAGGCGCGGGTCATGTTGATGCCGTACAGCCAGTCGGCACGCGCACGCGCCAGCGCGGAAACGCACAGCGGAATAAACTCGCTGTTGGCGCGCAGGCGCGAAATCGCCCGCTCGACGGCCTGCGGGTTGAGGTCGTTAATCAGGCAGCGCTGCACCTGCTGGCGCTTTTCCGGCGCCAGCTCCAGGTAGTCCAGCACCTCATCCACCAGCAGCTGTCCTTCCCTGTCCGGGTCACCCGCGTGCACGATTTCAGCGGCGTCATGCAGGAAGCGCTTAATCACGTTGAGCTGTTTGGTGACCGAAGGTCGGGGCTGCAGGCGCCATTTTTCCGGCACGATGGGCAGATCGTTTAAATTCCAGCGGGCGTAGCGGCTGTCGTAGACATCCGGCTGCGCCTGCTCAAGCAGGTGACCAATACACCAGGTGACCACCTGCCCGTTACCGCATTCGATAAAGCCGTCGCCTTTGCGATGCGGTTTAGGCAGCACATCGGCAATGGCACGGGCCAGGCTCGGCTTTTCGGCAATAAACAACCGCATCGAATTAACGGATCTCAATCATCGGTCGGCCACCGCGCGCGGTCACCAGCTCGCCGATCGCCGTCAGGGTGATGCCGAACTCGGCGGCAGTGGCCTGAACCTCGGCTTCGGATTCCGGCGTGACCGCCAGCAGCAGGCCGCCGGAGGTTTGCGGATCGCACAGCAGGTTGCGCCACTCCTCAGGCATTTCGCCCATCAGGTGACCGTAGCTGGCGAAGTTGCGCTGGGTACCGCCCGGGACCGCGCCCTGAGCAATATACTCCTCCACGCCCGGCAGCTTCGGCACGTCCTGATACCAGACCTGCGCCTGCACGCCCGCGCCCTGACACACTTCAGAGAGGTGCCCCAGCAGACCAAAACCGGTGACGTCGGTCATCGCCTTCACGCCGTCGATATTGGCAAACGCCGCACCGGCGAGGTTCATCTGGCACATGACTTCCGTTGCCAGGCCTTTGTGCTCCGGTTTCAGCAGGGATTTTTTCTCGGCTGTGGTCAGCACGCCAATGCCCAGCGGCTTGGTGAGGAACAATTTGCAGCCCGCCTGCGCGGTACTGTTGCGCTTCACGCGTTCGGTCGGCACTACGCCGGTAACGGCCAGGCCAAAGATAGGCTCCGGCGCATCAATAGAGTGACCGCCGGCCAGGGCAATCCCCGCCTGCTGGCAGGCAAAGCGTCCGCCATCAATCACTTCACGGGCCACTTCCGGCGGGATGGTGTTGATCGGCCAGCCCAGAATGGCAATCGCCATGATCGGCTTACCGCCCATCGCGAAGATATCGCTGATGGCGTTGGTGGCCGCAATGCGCCCGAAGTCGAACGGGTTGTCGACAATCGGCATAAAGAAGTCGGTAGTACTGATAATGCTGGTGCCGTTACCTAAGTCATAAACTGCAGCATCGTCACGCGTTTCATTGCCGACAAGCAGGTTCGGGTCGACAAACTTCGCCTGTTCACTGTGCAGGATGGTCTCCAGCACTTTCGGGGAAATTTTACAACCGCAACCGGCTCCGTGGCTGTACTGCGTTAAACGAATGGTTTGCTCGCTCATGGACGTCTCCTGTCATCTCAATCGCGCTATGGTAGCGCTCATTCCATAAAGAGGTAAGTATGACTGTCTGAATTCTGCGGCAGATGCTCAGAATCCAGACAGTTTAGGTGCGTTATCAGAAATGGCTGACGAAAGGCGTGGTGTCCGGAATGCTGATGGTGCTGGAGGCTTTAAGCTGCGGGGTGCCGAGATAGAGGAAGCCGACAATTTTGTCATGCTCACCGCAGCCAAAACCGTCACGGACCGCCGGGCTTTCGGTCAGCGCACCGGTACGCCAGATACCGTTAAAGCCCTGCGCGACGGCGGCCATTTGCATCGCCATGACCGCACAGCCTGCGGACATTTCCTGCTCCCAGACCGGCACCTTATGGTCAGCCTGGCATTTCGCCACGACGGCGATAATCATCGGGGCGCGGAACGGGGCATTGCGCGCCTTGTCGATCCCTTTCTCATCCTGACCGGCGGCAACCGCGCCCTGCTCCAGGAGCTGACTGAAACGATCGCGGCCTTCGCCTTCAATCACAAAGAAGTGCCACGGCTGCAGCGTGCCGTGATCGGGGGCACGCATGCCGGCACGCAGAATGTTCTCCAGCTGCTCGCCTGCCGGGGCAGGTTCGGCCAGACGGGAAGCGCTACGGCGGTTAACAAGCAGTTCGAGTGCGTCCATTAGTTAACTCCTTTCTTGAAATTTACTCACAAAATTAACACGACGGCAGATTTTGTTACAGCCTGGCAGGCGATTCCTGCTGACAAGTGGCGGTTGGGTCATTACGATAACCCCACATTACCGTCCAGTGGCGACGGAAACAGTCATTTTCTGGTTAGGGAGAATACATGCGAACCCTTTGGCGAATCATTGCCGGTTTCTTTAAATGGACGTGGCGACTGCTCAACTTCGTCCGCAACCTGGTGATGAACATCTTCTTCATCCTGCTGGTTCTGGTTTGCGCGGGCATCTGGATGCATATCAGCAACGCGAATCAGGCGCAGCATTCGACTCGCGGGGCCCTGTTACTCGATATCACCGGCGTTATCGTTGATAAACCGTCCGCCAGCAACCGTCTGGGGGCAATCAGCCGCCAGCTGTTTGGCGCGACATCAGACCGTCTGCAGGAAAACTCCCTGTTCGATATCGTCGATACCATCCGCCAGGCCAAAGACGACCGTAACATCACCGGGATCGTGCTGGATCTGAAAGATTTCGCCGGAGGCGATCAGCCTTCAATGCAGTACATCGGTAAAGCGCTGCGCGAATTCCGCGACAGCGGCAAGCCGGTGATTGCCGTGGGCGACAGCTACAGCCAGGGGCAATATTATCTGGCGAGCTTCGCCAATAAAATCTGGCTCTCCCCGCAGGGGACGGTGGATCTGCACGGTTTTGCCACCAACGGCCTGTACTACAAATCCCTGCTCGACAAGCTGAAGGTTACCACCCACGTCTTCCGCGTCGGCACGTATAAATCAGCCGTCGAGCCGTTTATCCGCGACGACATGTCTCCTGCCGCCCGTGAAGCGGACAGCCGCTGGATTGGCGAGCTGTGGCAGAACTATCTCGGCACCGTTGCCGCCAACCGCCAGATTACGCCTGAGCAGGCGTTCCCCGGCGCGCAGGGCGTGCTGGATGGCCTGCGTAAGGTTGACGGTGATACCGCGAAATATGCGCTGGATAACAAACTGGTGGATGCCCTGGGCACCAGCGCCGAGATTGAAAAATCCCTGAGCAAGCAGTTTGGCTGGAGCAAAGAGGACAAAAATTACAGCGCCATCAGCATGTATGATTACTCGGCGAAAAAGCCGGATGACAGCGGTGACAGCGTCGCGGTGGTGTTTGCCAACGGCGCCATCATGGATGGTCAGGAGACCCCGGGTAACGTGGGCGGCGATACTACCGCGTCACAAATCCGCGATGCTCGCCTGGATCCAAAAGTGAAAGCAATTGTCCTGCGGGTGAACAGCCCTGGCGGCAGCGTCAGCGCCTCCGAGGTGATCCGCGCTGAACTGGCCGCGGCGCGTGCCGCCGGCAAGCCGGTCGTCGTATCCATGGGCGGAATGGCCGCCTCCGGGGGTTACTGGATCTCAACCCCAGCCAACTACATCGTGGCCAACCCAAGCACGCTGACCGGTTCGATTGGCATCTTCGGGGTGATCAACACCGTGGAAAACAGCCTGGATTCTCTGGGCGTGCATACCGATGGCGTGGCCACCTCTCCGCTGGCGGATGTGTCGGTGACCAAATCCCTGCCGCCGGAGGTTTCTGAGATGATGCAGCTCAGCATTGAGAACGGCTATAAGCGCTTTATCACCCTGGTGGCGGACTCGCGTAAAAAGACGCCTGAGCAGATCGACCAGATCGCACAGGGCCACGTCTGGACCGGCCAGGATGCGAAGAGCAACGGTCTGGTGGACAGCCTGGGCGACTTCGATGACGCGGTGAAGAAAGCCGCCGAGCTGGCGAAGCTCAAGCAGTGGCATATCGAGTATTACCAGGACGAGCCGTCGTTCTTCGATATGGTCATGGACAGCATGTCCGGCTCTGTACGCGCCATGCTGCCGGAGGCGATGCAGGCTTACCTGCCTGCGCCGGTCGCCACGGCGGCGAAAGCGATGAAGGCGGAAAGCGATAAGCTCGCGGCCTTTAACGATCCACAGAGTCGTTACGCGTTTTGCCTGACCTGCGCTAACGTCCGTTAAAAACCGTCCCCTCTTCCCGCGAAGAGGGGATTTTTTTCTTTTGAAGAACAAGAACTCACTACCATGCAGAAGAAATCGATTTATGTAGCCTACACTGGCGGTACCATCGGTATGCAGCGCTCTGAAAACGGCTATATCCCTGTCTCCGGCCACCTTCAGCGTCAGCTTGCGCTGATGCCAGAATTCCACCGTCCGGAAATGCCTGACTTCACCATCCACGAATACGAGCCGCTGATGGACTCCTCCGACATGACGCCGGAAGACTGGCAGCACATCGCGGATGACATTAAAGCCCACTACGACCAGTACGACGGCTTTGTGATCCTGCACGGCACCGACACCATGGCGTTTACCGCCTCGGCGCTCTCCTTCATGCTGGAGAACCTGAGCAAGCCGGTTATCGTCACCGGGTCGCAAATTCCGCTGGCGGAGCTGCGCTCGGACGGGCAGATCAACCTGCTGAACTCCCTGTACGTGGCGGCGAATTACCCGATTAACGAAGTGTCGCTGTTCTTCAATAACCGTCTGTATCGCGGCAACCGTACCACCAAAGCCCATGCTGACGGTTTTGACGCCTTCGCCTCCCCTAACCTGCAGCCGCTGCTGGAGGCCGGGATTCATATCCGTCGTCTGGGCACGCCGCCTGCACCGAACACCGCCGGCGAGCTGATCGTGCATCCGATCACTCCGCAGCCGATTGGCGTGGTCACTATCTACCCGGGTATCTCTGCCGATGTGGTGCGTAACTTCCTGCGCCAGCCGGTGAAAGCGCTGATTTTGCGCTCCTATGGCGTCGGCAACGCACCGCAGAACGGCGAATTCCTGAAAGAGCTTCAGGAAGCCAGCGAGCGCGGAATTGTAGTCGTGAACCTGACCCAGTGTATGTCCGGAAAGGTCAACATGGGCGGCTATGCCACCGGCAACGCGCTGGCGCACGCCGGAGTTATCAGCGGGTTCGATATGACCGTTGAGGCAACGCTGACTAAACTTCACTATTTACTGAGTCAGGATCTGGACATTCAGTCTATTCGCAGCGCGATGATGCAAAACCTGCGCGGCGAGCTGACCCCGGACGAATAAGGAGTGCTCATGAAGCAACGCGCCCTGTTACTGGTCGATTTGCAAAATGATTTCTGCGCGGGCGGTGCGCTGGCCGTCGCCGAAGGTGACAGTACCGTTGACGTGGCAAACACGCTGATTGACTGGTGCAAAGCCCGCGGTGAAGCGGTTGTCGCAAGCCAGGACTGGCACCCGGCGAACCACGGCAGCTTTGCCAGCCAGCACGACGTCGATCCTTTCACTCAGGGGGAACTCGACGGGCTGGCGCAAACCTTCTGGCCGGATCACTGCGTACAGCAGACGGAAGGCGCGGAGCTGCATCCGCTCCTGAACCAGAAAGCCATCGACGCGGTGTTCCATAAAGGTGAAAACCCGGCTATCGACAGCTATAGCGCGTTTTTTGATAACGGGCATCGCCAGAAAACGGCGCTGGACGCGTGGTTACGCCACCATGAAATCACGGAGCTGATCGTGCTGGGCCTGGCGACGGATTACTGCGTGAAGTTTACCGTGCTGGACGCGCTCCAGTTGGGGTATACCGTCAGCGTCATCACCGACGGCTGCCGCGGGGTAAACATTCACCCGCAGGACAGCGCTCAGGCGTTTATGGATATGGCTGCGGAAGGCGCAACGCTGTATACGCTCGAAGACTGGCTGGAAACACAGGCGTAGTCTTTTACGCCCTCTCCCTGTGGGAGAGGGTATCAACCTGCACCGTTATTGCATTTTCATCGTCGCAATCGGCTTCGGCGTGATGCCAAAGTCTTCTTTCAGCTCGCGCTTGCTCTTCATGACCATCTGGCCTGTGGTGTCGATCGTCATGTGCTGCGCGTCGGTGTTATTGCGCGCCTGCCACAGCATCACCAGCTGCAAACTGTTCTCTTTTTGCTCCGGCGTCAGCGCAACGCCGTCGGGCCATTTTCCCAGTTCTACGGCGGTCACCAGACGCTGATAAATCTCCGGCGTCATGCCGCTAACCATGTCATCAATATTCACTCTCGCGCCCTTTCAAAGGAATAATTTGCTGAATCGTTTTTTCAACCCTTAATCTGGTCACCGTTTTCATCATCGGTGAAGCTCATTGAGGCTGAATTTACGCAGAAACGCTCGCCCGTAGGCTGGGGGCCATCCGGGAAGACGTGCCCAAGGTGCGCATCGCAGTTGCCGCAGCGAATTTCCGTACGCACCATGCCGTGCGACGAGTCGGTCAGGTAGCGGATGGCCTCATCGCTCACCGGCTCGTAGAAACTCGGCCAGCCGCAGCCAGAATCAAATTTCGTTTGTGAATTGAACAGAGGCGCATCGCAGACCAGGCAGTGGTAGACGCCGTCTCGCTTGTTGTGCAGTAAACGCCCGGTGAACGGCGGTTCCGTTCCGTGATTCTGCGTCACGTAAAACTGCATTTCTGTGAGGTTTTTTTTCAAATCGTCAGGGTTACGTTGGTTCGACATATGCTTACATCTCGCTGTAGAAACAGACATCTTTCAACCCGGATTCTAACAAAACATTAACACCCTTGCGTGCACTTTTGATCTAAACTTATGTGTCGCGAATAAGCGGTCAGGCAATTGTGATCACGTTCACATTTTTATCCTGAGAGGACTTTAAAATCCCGGCTCAGCCCCCATATGGGTGCAAGCTCAAAGGGAAAGTGAGGCGAGTCAGTCGCACAAACGTTAGTCACAGGATTGATTTGTCGCAATGATTGACACGATTCCGCTTGACGCTGCGTAAGGTTTTTGTAATTTTACAGGCAACCTTTTATTCACTAACAAATAGCTGGTGGAATATATGACTATCAAAGTAGGTATCAACGGTTTTGGCCGTATCGGCCGTATTGTTTTCCGTGCTGCTCAGAAACGTTCTGACATCGAAATCGTTGGTATCAACGATCTCCTGGACGCTGAATACATGGCGTACATGCTGAAGTACGACTCAACTCACGGTCGTTTCGACGGCACCGTTGAAGTGAAAGACGGCCACCTGGTTGTTAATGGCAAAACCATCCGCGTTACTGCTGAAAAAGACCCAGCTAACCTGAAATGGAACGAAATCGGTGTTGACGTTGTTGCTGAAGCAACCGGTATCTTCCTGACCGACGAAACTGCGCGTAAACACATCACCGCAGGTGCGAAGAAAGTTGTTCTGACTGGTCCTTCCAAAGACAACACCCCAATGTTCGTTCGTGGTGCAAACTTCGAAACTTACGCTGGCCAGGATATCGTGTCTAACGCATCCTGCACCACCAACTGCCTGGCACCACTGGCTAAAGTTATCAACGACAACTTCGGCATCATCGAAGGTCTGATGACTACCGTTCACGCGACTACCGCTACTCAGAAAACCGTTGATGGCCCGTCTCACAAAGACTGGCGCGGCGGTCGTGGCGCGGCTCAGAACATCATCCCATCCTCTACCGGTGCTGCTAAAGCTGTAGGTAAAGTACTGCCAGAACTGAATGGCAAACTGACTGGTATGGCGTTCCGCGTTCCAACTCCTAACGTATCCGTTGTTGACCTGACCGTTCGTCTGGAAAAAGCTGCTTCTTATGAAGAAATTAAGAAAGCAATCAAAGCTGCTTCCGAAGGCGCAATGAAAGGCGTTCTGGGCTACACCGAAGACGACGTTGTATCTACCGATTTCAACGGCGAAATCTGCACTTCAGTATTCGATGCTAAAGCAGGTATCGCACTGAACGACAACTTCGTGAAACTGGTTTCCTGGTACGACAACGAAACTGGCTACTCTAACAAAGTACTGGACCTGATCGCTCACATCTCCAAATAAGTTGAGATGAGTGTTTGATCCAAAAAGGCGACTTCGGTCGCCTTTTTTTATTTATAAGACAGAGGATTGCTTAATGACTAATAAAATTTTTGCACTTCCGGTAGTCGAACAACTTACCCCTGTGCTCTCCCGCCGTCAGATTGACGGTGCTGATGTCATCGTCGTTGACCACCCACGCGTTAAAGCCTCCGTAGCGCTCAACGGCGCCCACCTGCTCTCCTGGAAACCGGAAGGCGAAGCAGAAGGCTTATGGCTGAGCGATGCGACCTCCTTCAAAAAAGGGGCCGCAATCCGCGGTGGCGTACCGATCTGCTGGCCGTGGTTCGGCCCGTCCGCACAGCCGGGTTTGCCGTCTCACGGTTTTGCCCGCAACCAGCAGTGGACGCTGAAAGCGCATAACGAAGATGACAACGGCGCAGTGCTGACCTTTGAGCTGCAGGCTAATGATGAAACCCGCGCCCTCTGGCCGCACGATTTCACCCTGTATGCCCGCTTCAAGCTGGGTAAAACCTGTGAAATCGAACTGGAAGCTCACGGCGAGTTCGAAACCACCTCTGCCCTGCACACCTATTTCAACGTGGGTGATATCAGCGCCGTGAAGGTGAGCGGCCTGGGCAATACCTATATCGACAAAGTGGATAACGCGAAAGAAGGCAAACTGAGCGACGGCGTTCAGGCATTCCCTGACCGTACCGACCGCGTTTACCTGCACCCGGAAGCGTGCAGCGTGATCCACGACGGCGCCCTGAACCGCGGCATTGAAGTGGTCCATCATCATCACAGCGACGTGGTGGGCTGGAACCCGGGCCCTGCGCTGTCCGTCAGCATGGCCGATATGACGGATGAAGGCTACAAAACGTTTGTCTGCGTGGAAACCGCTTGCGTGAGCAACCCGCAAAAAGCGAGTGAAGAAAAACCGTCCCGTTTAGGGCAGACGATTCGCATTGTTAAGCGATAAATTCACTGCACCACGCTAAAGCAAACGGGGCGCAAGCGCCCCGTTTTGATGCAAAGATTGCACTGAATTAATGCACAATCAGAACTTGTAGCTCACACCCACAGAGAAGATGCCTGCCCAGGACTTATCGACCATCGGGCTATCCTTCACTTCGTCGCTCAGACGCTCATAGCGGCCGGTACCGTACACGCTCCAGTCGCCAAGGAAGTTGTAGCTCGCGGTCAGCTCCAGGTAAGGATCCCAGCCGTCATCTGCACTGTAGCTTTTCAGACCACTGCGGCGGGACTCGTTTTTAGAGACGCCGTAGTAGTAGTCGTTGTAGTTCTCGCTGTTGTACTGCACACCGATACCCGGCGTCAGGGTGAGCCCACCGTTGGTGTAGCGGTACAACCACGCCAGATCCCAGATAAAGCCGTTGCTGTTATCCAGCGTGTCACCCGCCAGGGCCGTACGCAGGAAGCCATACTCGGTGTTATGTACATAAGAAAGCCCGGCCATCATGGTGCTTTTACGCTTGTCGAGCTGGCGAAGCGCATGGCTGTCGCTGTCACCCGGCTTGAAATGCGTTGGGTCGTAGTAGGCCATGATGGAGAGCTTATCGGCCTTATCGTTCCAGAGATAGTAGCCGCCGCCGAGCCCGCGGAACCAGACGTTGTCGCCTTCATAGGTGATAACGGGAACAGGATAAACATCACGGTCATACTGTTTATACGGGCTGTTAATGACGCCAACACCCGCGCCAACCGTCCACTGACTTTCCGCCTGCGCGGTGTTCACTGCGGTTGCGGCAAGGATGCCTAATGCCAGAAGTTTGAGTTTGGTCACAATCCATTCTTTCCTGTAGTCAAATAATCAGCGGATGAAGTGTAACCGCCATTCCCGTACATCCCAAAATTTTTTGCCTGCTAATCAGTCTGATTAACCCGTTATTTTTAACTTTTCAGATGACAACACGCTTTCATTTATATGACCACTGAATGAAAAACGTGCATTTGTCTTATAACGACAGTGGAAATTTTTGGATGAGTTATTGATATGTCATTGAAAGTAGATTTTCTGGGCATGCAAGTTTTGCAAATGCCATCTACGCTTTAATTTAAGAAGAGTTTTCCTGAACACCCTGCGGTTCTTAGCGTCTGACCTGGCACACAGGTTGCTGCTCTGGCAGTGAGGTGCGAGAGATTCTCTTCCGGGAGCCTCCACTACTCATACGAACGGCTCTTATCCTGTGCTAAAAAACGAAAGGACGGCATGCCATGAATATATTCGATCACTATCGCCAGCGCTATGAAGCTGCCAAGGACGAAGAGTTCACACTGCAGGAGTTTCTTACCATCTGTCGGCAAGATCGCAGTGCCTATGCCAATGCGGCAGAACGGCTATTGATGGCTATTGGTGAGCCAAACATGGTTGACACTGCCCTGGAGCCTCGGCTTTCCCGTCTCTTTTCGAACCGGGTGGTCGCCCGATACCCGGCGTTTGAAGAGTTCTATGGTATGGAAGATGCCATCGAACAGATTGTCTCCTATCTGAAGCATGCCGCTCAGGGTCTGGAAGAGAAGAAACAGATCCTCTATTTACTCGGCCCGGTGGGGGGCGGTAAATCCTCGCTGGCTGAACGCCTGAAGTCGCTGATGCAGCGCGTTCCTATCTATGTGCTGAGCGCCAACGGTGAACGCAGCCCGGTGAACGACCATCCGCTGTGCCTGTTCAATCCGCAGGAAGACGCGCAGATTCTGGATAAAGAGTATGGCATCCCGCGTCGCTACCTCGGCACCATCATGTCGCCGTGGGCGGCAAAACGCCTGCACGAGTTTGGTGGCGACATCACCAAATTCCGCGTGGTGAAGGTCTGGCCGTCTATCCTTGAGCAAATCGCCATCGCCAAAACAGAACCGGGTGATGAGAACAACCAGGATATCTCGGCGCTGGTGGGTAAAGTCGATATCCGTAAGCTGGAAAACTTCGCGCAAAACGATCCGGATGCCTACGGTTACTCAGGCGCGCTGTGCCGTGCGAACCAGGGGATTATGGAATTCGTCGAGATGTTTAAAGCACCGATTAAAGTGCTGCATCCTCTGCTGACGGCTACCCAGGAAGGCAACTACAACGGGACGGAAGGTATCTCCGCCCTGCCGTTTAACGGGATTATTCTCGCCCACTCGAACGAATCTGAATGGGTGACCTTCCGTAATAACAAAAACAATGAGGCCTTCCTTGACCGCGTGTACATCGTCAAGGTGCCTTATTGCCTGCGGATCTCCGAAGAGATCAAAATTTACGAGAAACTGCTTAACCACAGCGAGCTGGTGCACGCTCCTTGCGCACCGGGAACGCTGGAAACGCTGTCGCGCTTCTCCATCCTTTCGCGTCTGAAAGAGCCGGAAAACTCAAGCATCTATTCGAAAATGCGCGTCTATGACGGTGAAAGCCTGAAAGATACCGACCCGAAAGCGAAGTCGTATCAGGAATACCGCGACTATGCCGGGGTTGATGAGGGGATGAACGGTCTGTCCACGCGCTTCGCGTTTAAGATCCTCTCCCGCGTCTTTAACTTCGACCATGCGGAAGTGGCGGCCAACCCGGTTCATCTGTTCTACGTGCTGGAGCAGCAAATCGAACGCGAGCAGTTCCCGCAGGAGCAGGCTGAACGCTACCTTGAGTTCCTCAAAGGTTACCTGATCCCGAAATACGCCGAGTTCATTGGCAAAGAGATCCAGACGGCCTACCTGGAATCCTATTCAGAATACGGGCAGAACATTTTCGACCGTTATGTCACCTATGCTGACTTCTGGATCCAGGATCAGGAGTACCGCGACCCGGATACCGGCCAGCTGTTTGACCGTGAATCCCTGAACGCGGAGCTGGAAAAAATCGAGAAGCCTGCCGGGATCAGCAACCCGAAAGACTTCCGTAACGAGATTGTGAACTTCGTCCTGCGCGCCAGAGCGCATAACAACGGGCGCAATCCGAACTGGACCAGCTACGAGAAACTGCGCACGGTCATTGAGAAGAAAATGTTCTCCAATACCGAAGAGCTGCTGCCGGTGATCTCGTTTAACGCCAAAACCTCAACCGATGAGCAGAAAAAGCACGACGACTTTGTCGACCGTATGATGGAAAAAGGCTACACCCGCAAGCAGGTCCGCCTGCTCTGTGAATGGTATCTGCGCGTGCGTAAATCGTCTTAAAAACAAGTGCCCGGTGGCGGTTAGCGCTGACCGGGCCTACAAAATGCAAGTTGGCAAATGCAGTACGGGGGGTATATGACCTGGTTTATTGACCGGCGTCTTAACGGCAAAAACAAGAGCACGGTGAACCGCCAGCGCTTCTTGCGTCGTTATAAAGCGCAAATTAAACAGTCTATCTCCGAGGCCATCAACAAACGCTCGGTGACCGACGTCGACAGCGGCGAGTCTGTCTCCATCCCCACCGATGACATCAGCGAACCGATGTTTCATCAGGGGCGAGGCGGCCTGCGCCATCGCGTACATCCAGGTAATGACCACTTCGTTCAGAACGACAGAATTGAGCGTCCTCAGGGCGGCGGCGGTGGTTCAGGAAGCGGTCAGGGACAGGCCAGCCAGGACGGTGAAGGTCAGGACGAATTTGTCTTCCAGATTTCGAAAGACGAATATCTCGACCTGCTGTTTGAAGACCTGGCGTTGCCGAATCTGAAAAAGAATCAGCATCGTCAGCTTAATGAATACAAAACCCATCGCGCGGGCTATACCGCCAACGGCGTGCCCGCCAATATCAGCGTCGTGCGTTCGTTGCAGAATTCGCTGGCGCGACGAACGGCCATGACGGCGGGCAAACGGCGCGAACTGCGCGAGCTGGAGAGCAGCCTGAAGGTCGTGGAAAACACGGAACCGGCGCAACTGCTGGAAGAGGAGCGTCTGCGTAAAGAGATTGCGGAACTAAGAGCGAAGATCGAACGGGTACCGTTTATCGACACCTTCGACCTGCGCTACAAGAATTACGAAAAACGCCCTGAGCCCTCCAGCCAGGCGGTGATGTTCTGTCTGATGGACGTTTCCGGCTCGATGGACCAGGCCACGAAGGATATGGCGAAGCGTTTTTATATTCTGCTCTACCTGTTCCTGAGCAGAACCTATAAGAACGTGGAGGTGGTCTATATTCGTCACCATACTCAGGCGAAAGAAGTAGATGAACATGAGTTTTTCTACTCGCAGGAGACCGGCGGGACCATCGTGTCAAGCGCTCTGAAGCTGATGGATGAAGTGGTCAAAGAGCGTTACGACCCGGCGCAGTGGAACATTTATGCCGCGCAGGCGTCCGATGGCGACAACTGGGCCGACGACTCACCGCTGTGTCACGAGATTCTGGCGAAGAAAATTCTGCCGGTGGTGCGTTACTACAGCTATATCGAAATTACCCGTCGCGCGCACCAGACCCTGTGGCGGGAGTATGAACATCTGCAAGCAATGTTCGATAATTTTGCCATGCAGCATATCCGTGACCAGGATGATATTTATCCGGTGTTCAGGGAGCTGTTCCACAAGCAATCTGCTACCAGCAACGCATAATCCAACAGCCAGCGAACCCGCTGGCTGTTTTCTTTCGACCTCGTTCATCCCGTGCTAATGTAGAACCCTGCAAAATGGATTATCACCGGGAAATCGTTATGACTGACGACGTTATTGGGGCAGGAACCCACCAGCAGCTGATTACCTTACTCACCGAGCAGGGCGCGCGTTTTCGCGTCATGGAGCACGAGGCGGTTGGGAAATGCGAAGCGGTAAGTGAAATTCGCGGGACCGATCTGCGGCAAGGCGCCAAAGCCCTGGTCTGCAAGGTGAAGGGAAACGGCGTAAAAAAACACGTTCTGGCGATCCTCGCCGCCGATCTGCAGGCCGACCTGAGCCAGCTTGCCAGCCATTTTGGCGGGCTGAAGGCCTCCCTCGCCAGCCCGGCTGAGGTCGATACCCTGACCGCCTGCGTTTTCGGCGCGATCCCGCCCTTTAGCTTCCATCCTGATTTGGCGCTGGTTGCCGACCCGCTGCTGTTCGAGCGCTTTGACGAAATCGCCTTTAACGCCGGTTTACTGGAGAAATCCGTGATTATGGATACCCAGGATTACCTGCGCATCGCCCGTCCTGAGCTGGTGACCTTCCACAAAGCGTAACCGTGATGGCTGACGCCCCTGTCAGCCTTTTCTTTCCAGAAACAGCACGGAGGCGACGAGAATAATGGCAATAGCAAAAAACGATGAGGAGATAATCAGCGTTTCAACAAACATGTGATCGTTCATGATGGCGACCCCTTTTGCGATATCTGCCTTCGTTTTAATCCGCGTAAATGACAAGGTTATGACAGCAATATAATCTTTTTAAAACTGTCCTCCGACGCGTTTGCGCGTACAGTAAGCAAGTTGATTATTTTGGCAAGGATTCCCTATGTTTGACCCTACTCTGCTCATTCTTCTGGCACTCGCCGCGCTCGGCTTTGTCAGCCATAACACCACCGTCGCCATCTCGATTCTGGTGCTGATTATTGTTCGCGTGACCCCGTTAAATACCTTCTTCCCGTGGATAGAAAAACAAGGCCTCACCATCGGGATCATCATTTTAACCATCGGAGTAATGGCGCCCATCGCCAGCGGCACGCTTCCCGCTTCAACCCTGCTGCACTCGTTTGTAAACTGGAAATCGCTGGTGGCGATCGCGGTGGGGATTTTTGTTTCGTGGCTGGGCGGGCGCGGCGTTACGCTGATGAGCAGCCAGCCCTCGCTGGTGGCGGGTCTGCTGGTGGGCACCGTGCTGGGCGTGGCGCTCTTTCGCGGCGTTCCGGTGGGGCCGCTGATTGCGGCAGGCCTTGTCTCTCTGTTTATTGGGAAGTCGTAGTCAGGCTGGCCATATAACGCGCCGGCGTCTGGCCCAGTCCCTTTCTGAACATGGTGATAAACGCGGTGGTAGAGTCATAGCCGAGTGTCTGTGCCACCTGCTGTACCGATTTCCCACCGATCAAATGCTGTAACGCCACGATCAGCTGCAGCTGGTGACGCCAGCGGCGAAAGCTTAAACCGGTCTCTTTCACCACCAGCCGCGCCAGGTTGCGTTCGCTCATGGCAAAGTGGCTCGCCCACTGCGTCAGCGTCTGCCAGGCGGCGGGCTCTTCCGCCATTTTCTCGCTCATCAGCCGAATTTTAGGATGGGGCGAGACGGGCAGCTGCAGATGCTCCTGACGCTGGAGCGGCAGCTCGTCAAACAGAACGTCTACCAGGCGCGACGTGGCCGCAAGAGAGAGTTGTTCACGCGATTTTTCCGCCAGGGATAAAATCAGCTCCCGCACCAGAGGGGAGATTTTCAGGGTGCAGCAGCGGTCGGGCAAGCTTGCCGCCCCCGGCTCAATGAACAAAAAGCAGAGCTGCGCGCCCGGGGTGGCCCTGTTGCTGTGCGGCATCTGGCCGGGGATCCAGACGGCGTACTGGGGCGGAACCATCAGCATGGCATTTTCCACTTCGCAGGTGATCGCGCCGCCGAGGGCCAGAATCAGCTGCCCCTTACGGTGATGATGCCGGGGAATATACTGTTCCTCCGCCACCACGCGGATGCGAAATGCGACGGCCGCGTCGTGCTGGCTATCGGGATCATAGCCGTCCAGTCCCAGACCAATCATCAGTTTGTCCGATTTTAGCGATAAACTGTCATTTTAGCCTGATTTAAACCGCCAGGAAAATCGGTATTGTGTGCGCTCGCTTGAACGTATGAGAACATAATGACTACTGCTATTCGCACCTCAGGAAAACACGGCGCGCTGTTGATTGCAGGCATCCTGATGATTGCCACTACGCTTCGCGTCACCTTTACCGGCGCAGCCCCGCTGCTCGACACTATTCGTCTTGATTATGGCTTAAGCACGGCGCAAACCGGTCTGCTGACCACCCTGCCCCTGCTGGCTTTCGCCCTTGTCTCACCGCTTGCCGCAGGCGTTGCCCGACGTATCGGCATGGAGCGCAGCCTGTTTGTCGCCCTGCTGCTGATTTGCGCCGGAATTGCACTTCGCTCGCTGCCTTACGCCGCACTGCTTTTCATCGGAACCGCGGTCATCGGCTGCGGGATTGCGCTCGGGAACGTGCTGTTACCCGGATTAATTAAGCGTGACTTCCCGGGCCAGGTAGCCCGACTCACCGGGGCCTATTCCCTGACGATGGGCGTCTCGGCGGCGCTTGGCTCAGCGATGATTGTTCCCCTGGCGCAGGGTAGCGCAGGCTGGCATGGCGCGCTGCTGATGCTGATGGCATTTCCGCTGGTCGCGCTGCTGCTCTGGCTGCCGCAGTGGCGTCAGAAACACGTTGCGACGGTAACGGGCGCTGGCGCGCTGCATAACCGCGCCATCTGGCGCTCGGCCCTCGCCTGGCAGGTAACGCTCTTTTTGGGGATTAACTCGCTGATTTACTACGTCATCATCGGCTGGCTGCCGGCGATATTGCTCAGCCACGGCTACAGCGAAGCGCAGGCCGGCTCGGTGCACGGACTGTTGCAGCTGGCCACGGCCGTGCCGGGGCTTGCCGTTCCGCTGATCCTCCACCGTCTGAAAGACCAGCGGGGTATCGCCGGCGCGGTGGCGCTGATGTGCGCGGTAAGCGCGGCAGGGCTATGGTTTATGCCTGACATGGCGGTGATGTGGACGCTGGTGTTTGGCTTTGGCTCCGGAGCAACGATGATCCTCGGCCTGACGTTCATCGGTCTGCGCGCCAGCTCCGCGCACCAGGCTGCGGCTCTGTCCGGCATGGCGCAGTCGATTGGCTATCTGCTCGCCGCCTGCGGCCCTCCGCTGATGGGGAAAATTCACGATAGCGCGGGAGACTGGCAAATCCCGCTTCTGGGCTGCGCTCTGGCCGCCGTGATAATGGCGCTCTGCGGCGTGCTTGCCGGGCGAGACCGCGAGATCGCGCCCCGTTAAATGTTGTGGCAGACCATCGGGTCTGCCTTTTCCTACCCGCGCGCCGCGCGCAGCATCGCCTGCACCAGCACGACCGGACGGCCTTCCAGCGCGGCACGCTCATGCTGGAACAAGGTGATCACGAAGAACGGGTGCGTAACCAGTTCTGCGGCGCGAATTTCCCCCTGTTCGTCCCAGCCCGTAACATGCATATCACCGCTTTCCAGCGCCTGGGAAAACGCCGGCGACACACCATAGTTACAGTGATAACCCTCTTCTATTTCCGGCTTGCCGTAGGCTTTCGCGATCAGCGTATTTTTGCGCAGCTCAATGGCATCGGTTTTTTCCACCAGCGAGCAGGTCAGCGGCGCAATCACCATGGTGCCTTCGGTATCCGTCTCGGCATGTGCCGCATCGGCCCAGCCCAACACATTGCGGGCATACTCAATCAGCGCGTGCTGGAATCCGCCGCAGGTGCCCAGGAACGGTACGCCGTTTTCACGGGCGTAGCGCGCGGCGATAAAGGCCGCCTCGGTGTTTTTATAGGGGCTGGCAGGCACCAGCCAGATGGCATCGTAGCCCACCAGATCTTCAGGGCTCGTCAGCTCCGTGGTGGCAAGCCAGTCGTAATCGGCGGTGAGGTCAAGGACTGCGGCGGCGTCGTCAATCGCCAGCGGGATCGCCTGATGCGCAATAACACTGGGATTGTAATCGCCAACCAGCGCAATGCGCAGCGTCGTTTTAACCGGGAGGTGTTCCATGAAAGGTTCCTTATGCCAGAGTATTATCAGATAACATAAGGAACCTCAGACTACCGATCTTCTGCAATTATCACAATACCTTAAATTGGGAGGGTGGAATTATGATTCAATGCAAACGCGTATACGAGCAGGCTGGTCCGGACGACGGCTATCGAGTACTGGTGGACAAGCTGTGGCCGCGCGGGGTTAAAAAAACGGACCTCGCCTATGATGAATGGTGCAAAGTGCTCACGCCCTCGAATGAATTACGCAAGGCCTTTCATAGCGAAACCATTGATTTCGCTGCCTTCAGCAAAGCCTATCGGGAAGAGCTGGCGCAGCATGCTGACGAGGGAATGCGTCTGGCGACGCTGGCGAACAGGCAGACCGTCACCCTGCTCTTTGCTGCCAAAGACACGAAGCAAAATCACGCCCTGGTATTAGCCGACTGGCTGCGCCATCTCTGATCAGCCGATCGCCAGCTCGTCAAGCATTTGCGGCGCTTCATCGGGGGTGAGCGGCATCAGATGTTCGGCGCGGACAAAGGCAAAGCCGTGCTGATTGTCAAAGGCGTAAACATCACCTGTCACCAGCCAAAGCGCGCGATCGGCGGTAGAGGGTAATTGCGTCATCACGCCGTTGACCGGGTTAACGAAACGCAGGCCGGGCTGACACAGGCCAAACAGCTCAACAGATTTACCAATATTGCGACGGCCTGACGCCGTGCGGGCACCGATGATCATCGCCATGCTGCCCGGTTTAAGCTGAAACATACTTCTCTCACGGTAACGGTAGCCAGGAACTGGCTAAGAATAATCCTAAAGAGAAGTGTATCGCAGGCAATATACGTCTGTCACCTGGTGGGTTGCGGACGATCGCGACGGTAGAGCGTCCATTCATCAATCACTTCGCCCCCCGGTAGTTTGCACTCCGTGCGTACGCCCTGCGGGCTTTGAACCGGGATCTGTTCCCCGCCTTTCTCCAGGCAGTACACGGAGGCCGGGTTCGCCATACCGATAGCGTGCGGTGGTTTCGGGGCATCGGGTGGGGTTGTTTTCGCGGTGCAGGCAGCCAGGGGAAGCGCCAGCGCCAGAAGCAGAAATCTCATCTCATTGATCCTTGTGACATCATGACAGTCTAAGGTTAACGGGTCATCGCCCCTTTCTCCATGATTTCTCCATTTTAACTGCACTTTTCAACACTATAGTGTGGCATGTTCTCGATATGACCAGAGAACATCATTCCGTAATCAAGATGTCTTTGCCCCGGTCTCAACAACGGGGCCTTTTTTTCTCTGCTGCTGCCCTCTCCCTGCATATATTAAATTTTTTATATTCATGTTTTACTATGCCTGAAGTCTAAAAATTCAGCATAACATGCAGATGCAGACGTCTTCTGCCTGGGAGTCATTCTACGTCATGTCGGATATTATCCTTGCCCGTGTTTCAGAAACCCTCGCCACTGAACAATCCCTTGAAGGTCTCGTTCGCCAGCTGCTGGAGATGCTGGAGATTGTGACTGACATGGAGTCGACTTACCTCACCAAGGTAGATATCGAAGCCCGACTGCAGCATATCCTCTACGCCCGCAACAGCAAGCAGATGACAATTCCTGAGGGGCTGAGCGTCCCATGGGATGAAACACTGTGCAAGCGCGCGCTGGATAGCGACACCGTATTCAGCAACGACGTTCCCGAACGCTGGCCGGAGTGCGAGGCGGCGAAAGCGCTCGGCATTACGACCTACATGAGTATTCCTGTCCATCTTGCGGATGGTTCACTCTACGGAACGCTTTGTGCCACCAGCACGGCCAGAAAGCCGCTTAGCGAGCGCGGTGAACAGGTTCTGAAGTTATTCGCCGGTCTGATTGCCCAGTCCATTCAGAAAGAGTCGCTGGTAACCCAGCTTCGCGAAGCCAACGCGGCCCTCATCGCGCACTCTTACACGGATGCCCTTACCGGTTTACCCAACCGTCGCGCCATTTTTGAAGATCTGACCACGCTGTTTTCCCTGGCGCGTCACCTTAAACGTAACACCGTCATCGCGTTCATCGATCTCGATGATTTCAAGCTGATTAACGATCGCTACGGCCACGAGGCTGGCGACCAGTTCCTGATTGAAGTGGGCAAGCGTCTGACGGAAGAAAAACAGCAGGACGATATCATTGGCAGGCTGGGCGGCGATGAGTTTCTGGTGGCGTCGTTGAGCACATCCCACAGCGAAGGAGATAACGCGCAGGTCACGCTGCTCAAAACGCGCCTCAGCGCCTGTATTGCCGGTGAATACTGGCTGGGTAGCGTCAACCTCATTTACCCCGGAGCCAGCGTCGGCGTTATCGAAGTGGACCCTCGGGTAACCGATCCGGACGGCGCATTACGCGACGCGGATGTCGCGATGTATCAGGATAAGAAAGGAAAAAGCAAAACACGCTTTCTCACTATGGATTAACCCCGTACACTCTACGGCGTTACAAAAACCGAAACAGGTGATGATATGAGAATAGGGATCCTCTTCCCGGTCGTTATTTTTATAACGGCGGTGATTTTTTTAGCATGGTTTTTTGTCGGTGGTTACGCGGCGCCTGGGGCATAAATGAGAAAAACGACCCTCGTTATGCTGATCGTTGCCATCGCGGCATTTGCCGGCACGCAGCTTGGCTGGTGGTAAACGCCACTACGTAAAAAGGCCGCCATCTGGCAGCCTTTTTTCACGCTTGTAAGCCTTAGCTTTTGATTTTTCTGTAGATAAACAGAACAACCAGCGCACCAATCACCGCGACGGCGAAACTGCCGAAGTTAAAGCCATCGACTTTGCCAAAACCGAACAGCGTACTGATCCAGCCGCCGACTACCGCGCCGATAATACCCAGTATTACGGTGACGATAAACCCACCGCCATCTTTGCCCGGCATGATCCACTTCGCCAGAATACCCGCAATAAGCCCAAAGATAATCCAGGATAAAATTCCCATAACTTTCCTCTCTGTATGGTTTTTGTCATTAAATCAACGACACAAAAAAGAATAGCACAGGATTTCAGAAAGGAAATTTGTGATAGGCATCACAATGAGAGAGTGCGCAATTATTCATCAACAAAAAGGTCCAGCCGCATAAACTGTGGGGTTGCATCTTTTGTTGAGAAAGATTATCTTTCTCAATACTGAATAGTTGAGCGTAACACTCAGGTATTCAGTACGACATTGCTCACATTGCTTCCAGTATTTCTTGCCCACTCCTGAGTGGGCTTTTTTTTCTGTTCATACCCCAACAAACGCGTACCGGTTACGTCCTGCGCGTTTTGCCTGGTAGAGCGCCTGGTCAGCGGCAATAATGATATTCTGCTGGCTGCCCGCGATGTCGACCGCACGCGCGGTGGAAATCCCGACGCTTACCGTCACCCGCCCGAAGGGGCTAAAATCATGCACGATTTGCAGGGAGAACACGTTGCGAATGATCGTCTGCGCCAGTCGAAGCGCCTCCTGGATATCCGTATCAGGCAATATCAGCGCAAACTCCTCTCCACCGTAGCGCGCTACAATCTGATTATCACGGGTAAGGCTCTCCCTGAGACTGTTTCCCAACAGCGTCAGACACCGGTCCCCTTCCGGATGGCCGTAGTTATCGTTGTATTTTTTGAAGTAGTCCACGTCCACAATCAGTATCGAAATTGCTGCGTCATGCGCGGCACAAGTCGCGATTTCCGAGAGGATTCTTTCATCAAAAATGCGACGGTTATACAGCCCGGTCAACGCATCCTCGGAAGCGATAATCTTCAGCGCCTTATTATCTCTGGTTTTTCTGGATAAGTCGGAATACAGGAAGTATGACGCGACGATAAGTATCGCAGTGAAAACGAAAATGAGCAGCGCCAGCTGAATAGCCTGCTTGCGCCACGGTGCGAGGGCTTCATCAATGCTGACGGCCACGGTGGTCACCAGCCCGTAGCGTCGGTTTTTCTCATAGGCGTAAATGCGTTCGATTTTATCAAACCGCGAAACGGAACTGGCTATCCCGGTATTTTGTACCTTTAGGTATTTCCTGAAGAGGGGTGAATCAGAAAAAATCGTGCCGACGTAGGTATTTTTAAAGGGGTGACGGACCAGCAGCACGCCGGATTGTGTCGTTAAGCCAATGACGCCCAGATGACCAATATTAATCTGCCCGTAAAGCGCGAGAAAATTCTCAATACCCAGCGTCACCACCACGACACCGTTAAATGCCCCGGTGTGGGTTTCAAGGCGACGACTAATGGTAATGACCCATTTGCCATTGGTTCTGCTTACCACGGGCTCACCAATAAAAATCTGCTGATTTTTATTTTCCTTGTGATAGATAAAAAATGACCTGTCCGATCCTTTGCGTGGGCCTGTAAAAGTTTCATGCAGCGCGGTAAAGATATCGCCCTGAGCGTCGTAAACAACCACATTATTAATCTGGGTAAGAAGATTATCCTGATTATTTATCATCCGCTGAATATTGGTCGCCTGTTGCGGCGTCATGCCATAAATTTCGATTATGTCGGAAACGGTAGTAATTAACATTTCGCTTTGGCGCATGATCCCCTCGGTGTAGACATCAAGGGTATGGCTCAGGTTAGCAACGCTGGTATTAATTTGCTGAATTGACTGCTGTCTGGACGTGGCAATTTGGACGGCAAGCGACAGCGAGATGATCAATGAGACAATGATGACGGTAATGGTTGTTGTGTAAAAAGTATTTTTCACATGCACGAGCTTTTCCACCTTATCACGCCTGACATCCCTGGCTGACAACTCTTGTCACTGTAACAAAGCTCGGGATAAGAGGAAAATGAATTGCACTTAAGCATACAACAGAAGCTCGTCTTTATTTCGTTTTACAAACTAACGGTCTCCCTGGGTTTAGATAAAATGACTTTAATAAAATCGATATAGGAGACGGGCTTACCAAAATAATATCCCTGTAACAGGGTTATCTCATTACGGTTGAGATACTCCAGTTGCTCTTTTGTTTCTACGCCTTCAGCGACAATGCGCAAAGAGAGTTTTTTCGCCAGGTCAATGACGCAGTCCAGCAGGATCGTTGAGTCCTTTTCCTCTGAAACCCGGTTCACAAAGCTTTTATCAATTTTAATATAATCAATGGCAAGCGCATTAAGGCATGACAGCCCGGAATAACCCGTACCAAAATCATCCAGGGCAATAACAAAGCCGGCGTTATGCAGCATGTTAAGGTTCTCCACGAGGTGAGGATTATCGACCAGCGGTTCACGCTCGGTCACCTCGAGAACCAGTTTGACCTCTTTACCCTGAAACCCCTTCCCGAAAACGCGACAGTCACCGATAAATGAAGGCGCATTAATATGCCTGGCGCTGATGTTCACCCCAATATGAAACCCGTCCGGTAGCTTAGGCAAAAGCGGCTTAAGCTGGGTCACCACTTTCGCCATCAATCCTTTAGTCAGCGGTATAATCAACCCGCTACGTTCGGCAATTGGAATAAAGACATCCGGCGGGATAAACCCTGACTTTGGATGCTTCCATCTTGCCAGGACCTCAACGCCGTACAGCCCGCCGGTATCGCCGTTCACGATCGGCTGGTAATAAGGCTCGATCTCCCCCTGCAAAATCGCTTTACGCAAATCGTCTTCAAATGAGGTGCTTTTCCCTTTGTATCGACGGATCAAAATGCCTACCGCCACCGATAGCGCGAGAATAAGCAGTATCAGGCTCCATCCCTGTTGCAAAAGCCGCGTCAGGCTAAAAAAGGCAGGAGGTTGCCAGGTCAGGCTAAAAGGAAATAGCGTTGACGCCGTAAGCGCCCCCGTCCAGGAGGCCGCTTTCCAGCCCCTCACATCGCCGTTGCGAACAAGCATGCTTTCGCCGACAACCAGCCCCAGGTCCACGCTGTTCGATGCGCTTGCAATGACGTCCTGCAAATGCGCGTCACTGATGCTGACAATGACGCGCCCTCCCGCGATGGGCATCTGGAAGATAAGCACCGGAATGCCGTTCACCAGTCGATTGCCGGGTAACAGCATCAATTTTTCGGCAGGTAACGTCTCAGGATGAATAATCAACACGCCATTCCCGGGAAGGGAAGTACAGATGATTTTACCCTGCAACTCGATCATGATGGCGCGCAGATGCGGTTTTAGCGCTGCCTCTGTCCCCAGCGCCAGCTGTCCGCTACTGGTACACCCTTGAGCCGCAACGCGCTTTGCCGTGCTGGCCGCACTGACTGCTTCAGCCAGAATGTTTTCTATTTTTTGGGTGCTCGCCGTGGCGGTGTGACTATTACTCAGCTTCGCCATCTGCCATAGCTGCCAGTTAATAATCAAAATGCCGCTCAGAAAAAGAAACAGAGCGCTAAGAATAGGGATCATCACGTTGCGCACGATGTTTTCCTTAATAGAAAAAACAAGCATGGATGTTCTGGTAGAAGAGCCTGTGCTAACCCGGTATTGCTTATAACAATGAAAATAGCTTAGCTGAGAATTGTCTTAAAAAACTGATGCTTTCGTATGAGTTCACCTGCCGGCATTTACTCACATGACGTGACTATCAGGCTTGTTCCTTGCCCTGGCTGTGTTAAGATTTGTGAAATCAGGGAGCGGACTGGATAACTGGAAAATGAAAAAGCTCATTGCCGTTGCTATTGTTTCATCGCTTCTGGTCTTCCTGTCTCTTTATGCGGTCAATGCTGTAATCATTGGTCAGCAGAAGAGCAAACAGCGTGAAATATCCCGTACCCTTTTACATTATTCAGAAGACGTGTCCCAAAGCGTGGCGCTGGGTCTCAAAAGCATCACAACGCAGGGATGCGATAAAACCAGCCTCGATCGCTACAGACAAATTAAGCTTAATAATCTTTATTTTGCCGATATCGGCTTTATTGAGAAGGGAAAAATAGTCTGTACCGCTTTTTGGGGGAAACTCGCGACGCCCGTTGCACTTCCTGCAGAACTGCATAAAACGCCGAGGGGCTTTCTCCTGGCCCAGTTTTCGAGAAAAGACTTTTTCACGGGCAATGCGGCAATTTATAATAATATTATTATCTTTACCTCCCGCTATGCTTACGATAAATTCACCCCGGTTACCGCAAGCTATTCGCTCAGTGCTACCACCAAAGACTTCGGCAGAGTCTTTTTTTCGGCCGCCACGGAGCTAAATCAGCAGAGCTGGCTGCATTCGACATTTTTTACCCTGACCCTGACACAGTGCAGCGCCTTCTGGGACCTGTGCGTCATCGTGAAGCATCACGACGCCGGGCTCGCCTCGTTACCTCCGTTTATCTTTGCGCTTCTCGCGGTCATTCTCTGTTTTATCTGGATTGCGATAACGTTATTTATCTTCCGTATCTATGAAGACCGTTTTTCTCTGGAACGTACGCTGATAAAAGCCGTCCTCACGAATACCATCAGCGTTAACTATCAGCCCATTATTCGCATTCACGATCAAAAAATCGTGGGTGTAGAAGTTCTGTCGAGATGGCGCGACCAAAAACACGGGGACGTCTCTCCGGAGCTGTTTATCCCATTAATTAAGAAGATCGGTCTGTATAAAAAATATTACAGTAATATTATCGAAAAATCCCTTTCCGAAATTGTCCCTCTGGCGATAAAACACCAGCTGATAGTCTCAATAAACGTTGGGCACAAGGAAATTGAAGATGGACAGTTCATTACCATTTTGCGTCGTGCGTGTTTTGCCAATCACCTTCCCCTTTCCCTGATGAAGGTCGAACTTTCTGAGAAAGCCGTTTCCACGGCAGATATCCTCGAGGGATTCTGTCAGGAGCTGAAATCGCTCGGCGTTAAAATATCAATAGATGATTTTGGCGTGCAGAACTCGAACCTCGCCCGCCTTTCGCTGCTTGAATATGATGAAATCAAAATTGATAAGTCGCTGGTGGACGGCATCAGCGAGCATTATAAGCAAAACATCTTTGCAATCTTCTGCGATGCCCTGGCAAGATTGAATAAAACGCTTGTTTTCGAGGGTGTGGAAAATGAAATTCAATATCGCTTTATTGCAAGCAGATATCCCGATGCGCTGATTCAGGGATGGTATTTTTCAAAAGCACTCACCCGGAGCGAGCTGGCGAAGCGACTCACCGGGGTCGCACCGTAACCCGAAGCCTTGCGCGTCCGTTTTTTTCCAGTCGGGCATTTCTATTTTTTACGCAAAAACATATAGTCGTCACATTCAGACGGTAGATTACCCTGAAGCACACTCATATTTTGGTTAAAAACGTGAAATTATCCTTACTATTCCCAGTGGTACTCTTTTGTCTGACCGTTATTTTCGCGCTGTTTATCGACGCCCCCGCTTCGCATATTCTGCGGAAAAAATGCATGTGGTCCGATAGCGTGATGCTGAGCTGTATCGCAAAGCATCAGCATAACGGTTTTTGAAGCAGACTATTCATTTCCCCACTGATTGAGGAAGTTCGCAATATCATCAACGCGACCCGCACGGATCCCGGCCTCAGTGGCCATCTCCTGCTGGGCTTCCTCGCTAATCTCCTCATTATTCGATAAACGGGTGAGCAGCAGCTGGAAATAATGTGCCAGAGCGTCGCGCTCTGACTCAGCGACCTGTTCAGCGGCTTCCGTCGCGTACTCATCGGCAATGTCATAATATTTCAGTGGGATATCGTTGTTCATAACAGTCTCGTCGCTAACCTGTAAGGGTAAAGCCATCAGTATATCGGACGCCCTATCTCAACCAAAGCATTGCTTCAGATGAGTAACGCAAGCAACGCTGCGAGAGCGGGCGCGGCCTGTACACACAAAATTTTTCGGCTGGCGGTGGCTGCGCCAAAGAGTCCGGCGATCAGCACGCAGGCCAGGAAGAAGATGGCCACCTGAATCCCCTTTTCCCCGAGCCAGAGGCTCCAGAGCAGACCGGCAGCCAGAAAACCGTTATACAGCCCCTGATTCGCGGCCAGCACGCGGGTCTCGCGCGCAAAATCAGGACGCAGATTAAAGGCCTTGTGCCCTGTTTTCGTATTCCACAGGAACATTTCCAGCACAAGAATGTAAAGATGGATGAGTGCAACGACAGCGATAAGGACAGTGGCTAACATCGTGTTGTCTCCCGCAGGCAGAGGCAAAAAAAACGGGAACCCTCAGGCCCCCGCTCTTGTTTAACCCAGAATCTGGATTACATATTCGCGATAATCGCGTCGCCAAACTCTGAGCATTTCAGCAGCTTAGCGCCTTCCATCAGACGTTCGAAGTCATAGGTTACGGTTTTCGCGTTGATCGCGCCTTCCATACCCTTAACGATCAGGTCTGCGGCTTCGAACCATTCCATATGACGCAGCATCATCTCTGCGGACAGGATGATAGAGCCTGGGTTCACTTTGTCCTGGCCCGCGTATTTAGGTGCAGTACCGTGGGTCGCTTCGAACAGGGCGCACTCGTCACCGATGTTCGCGCCAGGGGCGATACCGATACCGCCAACCTGGGCAGCCAGGGCGTCAGAGATGTAGTCACCGTTCAGGTTCATACAGGCAATTACGTCGTATTCTGCAGGACGCAGCAGGATCTGCTGCAGGAACGCATCGGCGATCACATCTTTAATGATGATCTCTTTGCCGGTGTTCGGGTTCTTGATCTTCTGCCATGGGCCACCGTCGATCAGCTCACCACCGAACTCTTCTTTCGCCAACTGGTAGCCCCAGTCTTTGAACGCGCCTTCGGTGAACTTCATGATGTTGCCTTTGTGAACCAGGGTCACAGAGTCACGGTCGTTGGTGATCGCGTATTCGATGGCCGCACGCACCAGACGTTTAGTACCGTCTTCAGAGCATGGCTTGATGCCGATACCGCAATGCTCAGGGAAGCGAATTTTCTTCACGCCCATCTCTTCGCGCAGGAATTTAATCACTTTTTCTGCGTCAGCTGAGTCCGCTTTCCATTCGATACCCGCGTAGATGTCTTCTGAGTTTTCGCGGAAGATAACCATATCGGTCAGTTCAGGGTGCTTAACCGGGCTTGGGGTGCCCTGATAGTAACGAACCGGACGCAGACACACGTACAGGTCCAGCTCCTGACGCAGTGCCACGTTCAGGGAACGGATACCGCCGCCAACTGGCGTCGTCAGTGGGCCTTTAATAGCAACGCGGTAGTCGCGGATCAGGTCCAGCGTTTCTGCTGGCAGCCAGACGTCCTGGCCATAAACTTGAGTAGATTTCTCACCGGTGTAAATTTCCATCCAGGAAATTTTACGCTCGCCTTTGTAGGCTTTCTCAACAGCGGCATCAACCACTTTCAGCATCGCCGGGGTAACGTCTACACCGATACCGTCACCTTCGATGAACGGGATAATCGGATTGTGAGGAACGTTAATCTTGCCGTTTTGCAGGGTGATCTTTTTACCTTCCGCCGGAACAACTACTTTGCTTTCCATTAACCTCTCCTTCGAGCGCTTCTGGTTGTTACTGATCTTATGTTAATAAATTGTAATGAGCCCTTCGATAGTACCTGATTGTCCTGCGCCATGAAAGGTCTTCGTTATTAGGCTATAATGCGGCAATTGATAACGCCTGAAAATACCATGAAGAAAACTTCTTTTACAAAACACCGGGTTGAGCGATTCAGCTCGCGACAAGCCGCCAGAAGACCGCAGGAAACCCAGCCGAAGCGGGTTATTTTGTTCAATAAACCCTACGATGTTTTGCCGCAGTTTACCGATGAAGCCGGGCGCAGCACGCTGAAGGACTACATTCCTGTTCAGGGCGTCTACGCGGCCGGGCGCCTGGACCGCGACAGCGAAGGCCTTCTGGTCTTAACCAACGACGGCGCGTTGCAGGCAAAGCTCACGCAGCCGGGCAAACGCACCGGCAAAATTTACTTCGTCCAGGTGGAAGGCGAGCCGGATGACGCGACGCTAGAAGCACTACGCAGCGGCGTGACGTTGAACGACGGCCCAACCCTGCCCGCAGGTATTGAACGCGTGAATGAGCCGGAGTGGCTGTGGCCGCGCAACCCGCCGATTCGCGAACGTAAATCCATTCCGACAAGCTGGCTCAAAATCACCCTTTATGAAGGCCGCAACCGCCAGGTTCGCCGCATGACCGCACACGTCGGCTTCCCTACCCTGCGTCTCATTCGCTACGCCATGGGCAGCTACACCCTGGAAACGCTGGCAAACGGCGAATGGCGCGACGTCACCCCTTAAGGAGTCACTATGTTTAAACCTCATGTCACGGTTGCCTGCGTGGTCCACGCCAGGGGTAAATTCCTTGTTGTTGAAGAGAGCATTAACGGCAAAGCGCTGTGGAACCAGCCTGCCGGACACCTTGAAGCCAATGAAACCCTGCTGCAGGCAGCAAAACGCGAGCTGTGGGAAGAGACCGGTATTCACGCTGAGCCCCAGCACTTCATCCGTATGCACCAGTGGATCGCGCCGGATCACACCCCGTTCCTGCGCTTTTTATTCGCCGTTGAGCTTAGCGAAACGTGCGCCACAGAGCCGCAGGATGACGATATCGATCGCTGTCTTTGGGTCACCGCCGACGAGATCCTGAACGCGCCAAACCTGCGCTCGCCGCTGGTTGCGGAAAGCATTCGCTGCTGGCAGTCTGCTGGCCGCTTACCGCTGGACGTCATCGGCGCATTTAACTGGCCGTTTACAGAGGGTGTCAATGGTGGGGGGGCGTGATAGAATACGCCGCCTTGAAGTTCAATGTCGTGAGTATTCCATGTCAGATAACAGCCAGAAAAAAGTGATCGTCGGCATGTCCGGCGGTGTCGATTCCTCCGTTTCCGCCTTCCTGTTACAGCAACAGGGCTATAAGGTGGAGGGCCTGTTCATGAAGAACTGGGAGGAAGATGATGGCGAGGAATACTGCACCGCCGCTGCGGATCTCGCCGACGCGCAGGCCGTATGCGATAAGCTCGGCATTGAACTGCACACCGTTAACTTTGCCGCAGAATACTGGGACAACGTTTTTGAACTGTTCCTGGAAGAGTACAAAGCGGGCCGCACGCCGAACCCGGATATTCTGTGCAACAAAGAGATCAAATTTAAGGCCTTCCTGGAATTCGCCGCGGAAGATCTGGGCGCTGACTACATCGCGACCGGTCACTACGTGCGCCGTGCAGACGTCAATGGCAAAAGCCAGCTGCTGCGCGGTCTGGACGGCAACAAAGATCAAAGCTACTTCCTCTATACGCTGAGCCACGAGCAAATCGCCCAGAGCCTGTTCCCGGTCGGCGAGCTGGAAAAGCCGCAGGTGCGTAAAATCGCCGAAGAGCTGGACCTCATCACCGCGAAGAAAAAAGACTCTACCGGCATTTGCTTCATCGGCGAGCGCAAATTCCGCGATTTCCTGGGACGTTACCTGCCTGCTCAGCCGGGTAAAATTGTCACCGTCGACGGGGAAGAGATTGGCCAGCATCAGGGGCTGATGTACCACACGCTCGGCCAGCGTAAAGGCCTGGGTATTGGCGGGACCAAAGAAGGTAGCGAAGATCCGTGGTATGTTGTCGACAAAGACGTCGAAAACAATATTCTGGTTGTTGCCCAGGGTCACGATCATCCGCGTCTGATGTCCGTTGGCCTTATCGCGCAGCAGCTTCACTGGGTCGATCGTGAGCCGCTGAAAGGCACCCTGCGCTGCACGGTGAAAACACGCTACCGTCAGACCGATATTCCTTGCACCATTACCGCGCTCGATGACGATCGCATTGACGTGCGTTTCGACGAGCCGGTCGCGGCCGTCACCCCGGGTCAGTCTGCTGTCTTCTACAGCGGCGAAATCTGTCTGGGCGGCGGGATCATTGAACAGCGCCTGCCGCTGCCTGCTGTTTAATACGATTGCACACATAAAGGAGACCGTGTGGCGAAGAACTACTATGACATCACCCTGGCGCTGGCGGGAATTTGCCAGTCAGCCCGTCTGGTGCAACAGCTGGCGCATCAGGGTCATTGCGACGCAGATGCCCTGCACGTTTCACTGAACAGCGTTATCGATCTCAACCCCGGCTCGACCCTGGGCGTGTTCGGCGGCAGTGAAACCAATCTTCGTCTCGGTCTTGAAACCCTGCTCGGCGTGCTTAACGCCAGCAGCCGTCAGGGATTAAACGCGGAGCTGACCCGCTACACGCTGAGCCTGATGGTGCTGGAGCGTAAGCTGAGCGCCGCAAAAGGCGCGCTCAATACCCTGGGCGATCGTATTGCCGGGCTGCAGCGCCAGCTCGATCATTTTGACCTGCAGTCGGAAACGCTGCTGAGCGCTATGGCCGGTATTTATGTTGACGTCATCAGCCCGCTGGGCCCGCGTATTCAGGTCACCGGATCCCCTGCCGTGCTGCAAAGTCCGCAGGTACAGGCAAAAGTGCGCGCGTCCCTGCTGGCAGGTATCCGCGCCGCCGTGTTGTGGCACCAGGTGGGCGGTGGCCGCCTGCAGTTAATGTTTTCTCGTAATCGCCTGACCACTCAGGCAAAACAAATTCTTGCTCATTGTTAACCTCCCGGAGTTGCGAATTATGGAATTATCCTCACTGACCGCCGTATCCCCTGTCGATGGACGCTACGGCGATAAAGTCAGCGCGCTGCGCGGGATCTTCAGCGAATATGGTTTGCTGAAGTTCCGTGTTCAGGTTGAAGTACGCTGGCTGCAAAAGCTGGCCGCCCAGGCAGCAATCAAGGAAGTTCCTGCTTTTGACGAAAAGGCAAACGATTACCTTGATAAAATCGTTGCCGGGTTTAGCGAACAAGACGCCGCGCGCATTAAAACCATCGAACGCACCACCAACCACGACGTGAAAGCGGTTGAGTACTTCCTGAAAGAGAAAGTGGAAAGCGTCCCTGCGCTGCATGCCGTGTCTGAGTTCATTCACTTCGCCTGTACCTCTGAAGACATCAACAACCTGTCTCACGCGCTGATGCTCTCCACCGCGCGTAAAGAGGTGGTGCTGCCTTACTGGCGTAAAATCATCGACGCGGTAAAAGCGCTGTCCGTGGAATACCGCGACATTCCGCTGCTCTCCCGTACCCACGGCCAGCCGGCCACCCCATCCACGATGGGTAAAGAGATGGCGAACGTCGCGTACCGTATGGAGCGCCAGTACCGTCAGCTGGAGCAGGTTGAGATCCTCGGCAAAATCAACGGCGCGGTCGGTAACTATAACGCCCACATCGCCGCTTACCCGGAGGTGGACTGGCACCAGTTCAGCGAAGAGTTCGTGACCTCTCTGGGCATTCAGTGGAACCCGTACACCACGCAGATTGAGCCGCACGACTATATCGCCGAACTGTTTGACTGCATCGCGCGCTTCAACACCATCCTGATCGACTTCGATCGTGACGTGTGGGGCTACATCGCCCTGAACCACTTCAAGCAGAAAACCATCGCCGGTGAAATCGGCTCTTCCACCATGCCGCACAAAGTGAACCCAATCGACTTCGAAAACTCCGAAGGCAACCTGGGCCTGGCGAACGCCGTGCTGCAGCATATGGCAAGCAAACTGCCGGTATCCCGCTGGCAGCGCGACCTGACCGACTCCACCGTACTGCGTAACCTGGGCGTGGGCATTGGCTACGCGCTGATCGCGTACCAGTCCACCCTGAAAGGCGTGAGCAAACTGGAAGTGAACCGTGACCGTCTGCTGGACGAGCTGGATCACAACTGGGAAGTGCTGGCGGAGCCAATCCAGACCGTGATGCGCCGTTACGGTATCGAAAAACCGTACGAGAAGCTGAAAGAGCTGACCCGCGGCAAACGCGTTGACGCCGAAGGCATGAAGCAGTTTATCGACGGTCTGGCGCTGCCGGAAGAAGAGAAAACGCGCCTGAAGGCGATGACCCCGGCGAACTACATTGGTCGCGCTATCACCATGGTCGACGAGCTGAAGTAACGCCCCTCTCCCCCTTTTCGCCCGAAAAGGGGGATGCTTTTCCCCGGTTTACTCAATGTTTATCCCCACAACAACATAATCAGCGTTAAACTATTCATACCAATTATTTAGGGAGAAGAGATGATGCGCGTACTGGTTGTTGAGGATAACGCATTGCTACGCCATCACCTGAAGGTTCAGCTTCAGGAGATGGGACATCAGGTGGACGATGCTGAAGATGCAAAAGAAGCCGATTATTATCTCAATGAACACCTGCCGGATATCGCCATTGTCGATTTAGGGTTGCCTGACGAAGACGGTCTGTCGTTAATTCGCCGCTGGCGCAGCCACGATGTCTCCCTGCCGGTTCTGGTTCTGACCGCCCGTGAAGGCTGGCAGGATAAGGTCGAAGTGCTCAGCGCGGGTGCAGACGATTACGTCACCAAGCCGTTTCATATTGAAGAGGTGGCGGCGCGCATGCAGGCGCTGTTACGCCGCAACAGCGGGCTGGCTTCACAGGTTATTTCCATCCCACCATTCCAGGTCGATCTCTCCCGCCGGGAATTAGCGATCAATGAGGAAGTGATTAAGCTCACCGCCTTCGAATACACCATCATGGAAACGCTGATCCGTAACAATGGCAAAGTGGTGAGCAAAGATTCCTTGATGCTCCAGCTTTATCCTGATGCTGAACTGCGCGAGAGCCATACCATTGACGTGCTGATGGGCCGTTTGCGTAAGAAAATTCAGGCGCAGTATCCGCAGGATGTGATTACCACCGTCCGTGGCCAGGGCTACCTGTTCGAATTACGCTAAATGAGAGGGATTTTACGCCACATTCTGCCCCTCTCGCTGCGGGTTCGTTTCTTACTGGCAACAGCCGCCGTCGTGCTGGTGCTGTCGCTCTCCTACGGCATGGTCGCCCTGGTGGGCTACAGCGTCAGCTTTGATAAAACCACCTTTCGACTGTTACGCGGCGAAAGCAATCTGTTTTATACCCTGGCGAAATGGGAAAATAACCGAATCACCGTCGAAATGCCGGAAAACCTCAACCAGCAGAGCCCAACGCTGGCCCTAATTTATAACGAAAAAGGGAAATTACTGTGGGCGCAGCGTGATATCCCCTGGCTGGTTAAAAGCATTCGTCCGGACTGGCTCAAAACCAACGGGTTTCATGAAATTGAAGCCGATCTCAACACCACCAGCTCGCTGATCCGTGAAGATCGCTCCCTGCAGCAAAAGCTGAACGAGATCCGCGCCGACAACGCCGAAACGGAGATGACGCACTCCGTCGCGATTAACCTCTATCCGGCGACGCTGAACATGCCGCAGCTGACCATTGTGGTGATCGACACCATTCCGGTCGAGCTGAAGCGTTCTTATATGGTCTGGAGCTGGTTCATCTACGTTCTGGCTGCGAATCTCCTGCTGGTGATCCCGCTGCTGTGGGTGGCGGCGTGGTGGAGCTTGCGCCCCATTGAGTCACTGGCGAAAGAGGTTCGTGAGCTGGAAGAACATCATCGCGAGAAGCTGAACCCGGAAACCACCCGTGAGCTCACCAGCCTGGTGCGTAACCTCAACCGCCTGCTGAAAAGTGAACGCGAACGCTACGATAAATACCGTACCACCCTTACCGACCTGACCCACAGCCTGAAAACTCCGCTGGCCGTCATGCAAAGTACCCTGCGTTCAATGCGCAGTTCGAAGCTGAGCGTCGATGATGCCGAGCCGGTGATGCTGGAACAGATCAGCCGTATTTCACAGCAAATTGGCTATTACCTGCACCGCGCCAGCATGCGTTCCGGCAGCGTGCTCCTGAGCCGCGAGCTGCACCCGGTAGCCCCGCTTCTGGATAACCTCACGTCCGCCCTCAACAAGGTGTATCAGCGTAAAGGGGTTAACATCAGCCTCGATATCTCGCCAGAGATAAGCTTTGTGGGTGAAAAAAATGACTTCATGGAAGTGATGGGTAACCTGCTGGATAACGCCTGCAAATACTGTCTGGAGTTCGTGGAAGTGTCTGCGCGTCAGACGGAAACCGAACTGCATATTATCGTTGAGGATGATGGCCCGGGGATCCCGCGAAATAAACGCGACGTGGTGTTCGATCGCGGTCAGCGCGCCGATACGCTACGTCCTGGCCAGGGCGTAGGATTGGCCGTCGCCCGTGAGATTGTCGACCAGTACGACGGGAAAATCGAAACCGGCGAAAGTCTGCTGGGCGGCGCCAGAATGGAGGTTATTTTTGGTCGCCAGCAGCCCACATTGAGCGATAGTTAACCCGTTATGTGAAAAATGCGAGGATCTCGCAGCCGGGGGGCTGAGCTTCCGTTATAATCCGAGTCAGTAAGAGCCTGCGGAATAAAAAAATTATGGATTATCACTTAACGCTTAACTGGCCCGAGTTTATTGAACGTTACTGGCAAAAACGCCCGGTGGTTCTGAAACGCGGATTCAGCAATTTTGTCGACCCTATCTCGCCTGACGAGCTGGCAGGTCTGGCCATGGAAAACGAAGTCGACAGCCGTCTGGTCAGCCACCAGGACGGGAAATGGCAGGTTAGCCACGGTCCTTTCGAAAGCTACGATCACCTCGGTGAAAACAACTGGTCGCTGCTGGTGCAGGCGGTCAACCACTGGCACGAGCCGACTGCCGCCTTAATGCGCCCGTTCCGCGCCCTGCCCGACTGGCGCATGGACGATCTGATGATCTCCTTCTCCGTGCCGGGCGGCGGCGTAGGTCCACATCTTGACCAGTACGACGTGTTCATCATTCAGGGTACGGGCCGCCGCCGCTGGCGCGTGGGCGAAAAAGTCCCGATGAAGCAGCACTGCCCGCATCCTGACCTGCTTCAGGTTGACCCGTTTGAAGGGATTATCGATGAAGAGCTGGAGCCGGGTGATATTCTCTACATTCCGCCGGGATTCCCTCACGAAGGCTACTCCCTGGAAAACTCACTCAACTACTCCGTGGGGTTCCGCGCGCCAAGCGGCCGCGAGATGATCAGCGGATTTGCCGACTATGTTCTGCAACGCGAGCTGGGCAGCTATCGTTACAGCGATCCTGATGTGCCTGCGCGCGAGCATCCGGCGGATATTCTGCCAGAAGAACTCGATAAGCTGCGCGGCATGATGCTGGATCTGATCAACGAGCCGGAGCACTTCAAACAGTGGTTTGGTGAGTTTATCAGCCAGTCTCGTCATGAGCTGGACGTTGCGCCGCCGGAGCCACCTTATCAGGCTGACGAGATTTATGATGCGCTTCAGCAGGGCGACAAGCTGACGCGTCTGGGCGGGTTGCGCGTGCTGCGCATTGGTGAAGAGGTGTTCGTTAACGGCGAGAAGCTGGACTCTCCGCACCGTCCGGCGCTGGAAGCCATTGCCAGCCATCTGGTGCTGACTGCCGACACCTTTGGCGATGCGCTGGAAGATCCTTCCTTCCTCGCGATGCTCGCCGCGCTGGTCAACAGCGGGTACTGGTTCTTTGAGGACTGAGTCGCCTTAATTCCCGGTGGCGCTTCGCCACCGGGCTTTTCTTACCGCTTCGCGGTCAACTCCGCTATCCGCACTATCACCTTCACCGCTTTTTCCATCCCTTCCAGCGTCACAAACTCATGCTTGCCATGGTAGTTGTAGCCACCGGTAAACAGGTTCGGGCACGGCAGCCCCATAAACGACAGCTGAGAACCGTCGGTGCCGCCGCGAATCGGCTTCAGCTGCGGTTCAATATCGCAGTCGCGCATCGCCTGCTGGGCGATATCGAGAATATGCGGATGCGCCATCACCTTCTCGCGCATGTTGTAATAGCTGTCTTCAATGATCAGCTCAATATAGCAATCAGGGTGTAACCCTTTACCGACCTTCTTGGCGATCTCCATCATCTTGCGCTTGCGCGCCTCAAAGGCTTTGCGGTCGAAATCGCGGATAATGTAGTGCATCTGCGCGCTGTCCACGGTGCCTTTAATGCTGGTCAGGTGATAGAAACCTTCATACCCTTCGGTCTGTTCAGGGCTCTCTTCCGCCGGGACTTCTGCATGAATTCTGGATGCCAGCGACAGCGCGTTCACCATGACGCCTTTCGCCGAGCCGGGGTGAACGTTGTTGCCGACAATTTTGATCGTGACGGACGCGGCATTGAAGTTTTCATACTCCAGTTCGCCGACGCCACCGCCGTCGACGGTATAAGCCCACTGCGCGTTAAAAGCTTCCACGTCGAAGTGCTTCGCGCCCTTGCCGACCTCTTCATCCGGCGTAAAGGCCACGCGGATATCGCCGTGCGGGATATTTTTGCCCTTCAGCACTGCCAGCGCGGTCATAATTTCCGCAATGCCCGCCTTGTCATCCGCCCCCAGCAGCGTTTTACCGTCGGTGGTGATCAGCGTCTGGCCCAGCAGCTGGTGCAGCACGGGGAACATCACCGGCGAGAGCACCTCGTCGCCAATGCCCAGCGCAATATCGCCGCCGCGGTAATTTTCCACAATCTGCGGGTTCACATGTTTACCGCTAAAATCCGGAGAGGTGTCGACATGGGAGATAAAGCCAATCGCCGGAATATCACCCTGGACATTCGCCGGCAGCGTTGCCATCACAGTGCCTTTTTCGCTTAACGTGACGTTGACCAGCCCCATGGCGTCAAGCTGCTCTTTAAGCAGGTTTAATAACTTCCACTGGCCTTCGGTGCTCGGCACCTGGCGAACACCCGGTTTAGATTGGGTATCCAGCGAAACGTACTGTAAAAAACGCTCAAGTAATTTATCCATGCAGTCACCCTCACTTTTCGTGACAACATTATCAGTAAGCATCAAAACGCAAATATTGCGTCAGGTCACTTTTATCCCGCAAACGAGAATATTTTCCGTTTATATGGTTATGCGTTAGTAAATGTAGCTTATGAATCAGTGACAAGGTTTGGCGTTCGCAGGGGATTGCCGTAGAATGTCCGCCCTCATTACGAGTCACCAAGGTGGTTACACACAAACCCCGCTTCAGTCTGCTGCCTGAGGCGTCTATATGGGACAGCGCAAAAATTGAATACACAATCCCGTTCACGTTCACCGCTGGTGCAACTGGAACGAATTCGTAAAAGTTTTGATGGTAAAGACGTTATTTCCGACCTCACTCTGACCATCAATGACGGTGAGTTTCTGACGCTGCTTGGCCCCTCGGGCTGCGGCAAAACAACCGTACTGCGCCTTATCGCCGGGCTGGAAAGCGTCGATAACGGCCATATCCATCTTGAAAACCAGGACATCACCCAAGTTCCTGCCGAAGATCGCCACGTCAACACCGTCTTTCAGAGCTACGCCCTGTTCCCGCACATGACCGTGTTTGAAAACGTGGCGTTTGGCCTGCGGATGCAAAAAACGCCGGCGAATGAGATCGAACCGCGCGTCATCGACGCCCTGCGCATGGTGCAGCTTGAGACGTTTGCCCAGCGTAAACCCCATCAGCTTTCCGGCGGCCAGCAGCAGCGTGTAGCCATCGCACGCGCCGTGGTCAACAAGCCGCGCCTGCTCCTGCTGGATGAATCCCTCTCCGCGCTGGATTACAAGCTGCGCAAGCAGATGCAGAACGAGCTTAAAGCCCTGCAGCGCAAGCTCGGCATTACCTTTGTCTTCGTCACCCACGATCAGGAAGAGGCCCTGACCATGTCCGACCGCATCGTGGTAATGCGCGACGGCAAAATCGAGCAGGACGGCACGCCGCGCGAAATCTACGAAGAGCCGAAGAATCTGTTTGTCGCCAGCTTCATTGGCGAGATCAATATCTTCGACGCTACGGTGATTGAGCGTCTGGACGACCAGCGCGTGCGCGCCAGCGTCGAAGGACGCGAGTGTAATATCACGGTGAATTTCCCCGTCGAAAAGGGACAAAAACTCAACGTTCTGCTGCGCCCGGAAGATCTGCGCGTCGATGAAATTCACGGCAATACCGAGGCCGAAGGGTTAATCGGCTATATCCGCGAGCGCAACTACAAAGGGATGACGCTGGAGTCCGTCGTCGAGCTGGAGAACGGCAAGATGGTGATGGTCAGCGAGTTCTTTAACGAAGACGATCCTGACTTCGACCACTCTCTCGACCAGAAAATGGTTATCAACTGGGTAGAAAGCTGGGAGGTTGTGCTGGCTGATGAAGAACACAAGTAAATTCCAGAATGTGGTGATTGCCACGATCGTCGGTTGGCTTGTGCTGTTTGTCTTTTTGCCCAACCTGATGATCGTTGCCACCAGCTTTCTGACCCGCGATGACGCTAGCTTCGTTTCGCTGGTCTTTACGCTGGACAACTACGCGCGCCTGCTCGATCCGCTCTATTTTGACGTGCTGCTGCACTCGCTCAATATGGCGCTGATTGCCACCCTTGCCTGTCTGGTGCTGGGGTATCCTTTCGCATGGTTCCTCGCGGGCCTGCCGCAAAAGGTGCGGCCCCTGCTGCTGTTTTTACTGATTGTTCCCTTCTGGACCAACTCGTTAATCCGCATCTACGGGCTGAAAATCTTCCTTAGCACTAAAGGCTATCTCAACGAGTTTCTGCTGTGGCTGGGGGTGATTGATACGCCGATCCGCATCATGTTTACCCCGAGCGCGGTGATTGTGGGCCTGGTCTATATCCTGCTGCCGTTTATGGTGATGCCGCTCTACTCCAGCATCGAGAAGCTGGATAAACCGCTGCTGGAGGCGGCAAAAGATCTGGGCGCTAACAAGCTGCAGACCTTCATCCGCATTATTATCCCGCTGACCATGCCGGGCATTATCGCGGGCTGTCTGCTGGTGATGCTCCCGGCGATGGGTTTGTTCTACGTGTCGGATCTGATGGGCGGCGCGAAAAACCTGCTGATCGGTAACGTGATCAAGAGCCAGTTCCTGAACATCCGCGACTGGCCGTTCGGGTCCGCGACCAGCATTACGCTGACGGTGATCATGGGCCTGATGCTGCTGGTCTACTGGCGCGCCTCACGCTTGCTGAATAAAAAGGTGGAACTCGAATGATCGGTCGACTGCTTCGCGGCGGTTTTATGACCGCCATTTATGCCTATCTCTATATCCCGATCGTTATTTTGATCGTGAACTCGTTTAACAGCTCACGCTTCGGGATCAACTGGCAGGGCTTTACCACCAGCTGGTACAGCCTGCTGATGAACAACGATAGCCTCCTTCAGGCCGCGCAGCACTCGCTGACGATGGCGATCTTCTCCGCCACCTTCGCGACGCTGATTGGCTCGCTCACCGCCGTGGCGCTGTACCGCTATCGCTTTCGCGGCAAACCGTTCGTCAGCGGCATGCTGTTTGTGGTGATGATGTCGCCGGACATCGTGATGGCCATTTCGCTGCTGGTGCTGTTTATGCTGCTGGGCGTACAGCTTGGCTTCTGGTCGCTGCTGTTCTCGCACATCACCTTCTGCCTGCCGTTTGTGGTGGTGACCGTTTTCGCGCGCCTGAAAGGGTTCGACGTGCGCATGCTGGAGGCGGCGAAAGATCTGGGTGCCAGCGAGATGACCATCCTGCGCAAAATCATCCTGCCGCTGGCGATGCCCGCCGTGGCGGCCGGATGGCTACTTAGCTTCACCCTGTCGATGGATGACGTGGTCGTGTCCTCCTTCGTCACCGGTCCGAGCTATGAAATTCTGCCGTTGAAGATCTATTCAATGGTGAAAGTCGGCGTCTCACCAGAGGTGAACGCGCTGGCGACCATTCTGCTGGTGTTTTCGCTGGTTCTGGTGATTGCCAGCCAGGTTATTGCTCGTGATAAAACAAAATCTCAGGGGACAATGAAATGAAAAAAATGCTCGCCGCTGCGGCGCTGGTGCTTGGCATGGGTGCCGCGCACGCTGATGACAGCAAAACGCTCTACTTCTACAACTGGACCGAATACGTGCCGCCGGGCCTGCTGGAACAGTTCACAAAGGAGACGGGCATCAAGGTTATCTACTCGACCTACGAGTCGAATGAAACCATGTACGCCAAGCTGAAAACCTACAGAGACGGCGCGTACGATCTGGTCGTGCCTTCCACCTACTTTGTCGACAAAATGCGCAAAGAGGGCATGATTCAGAAGATCGATAAAACGAAGCTAACCCATTTTTCAAACCTCGATCCAGAGATGCTCAACAAGCCGTTCGACCCGAATAACGACTACTCCATTCCGTACATCTGGGGAGCAACCGCGATTGGCGTGAACAGCGAGGCCGTCGATCCGAAAACGGTGACAAGCTGGGCCGACCTGTGGAAACCAGAATACAAGGGTAGCCTGCTGTTAACCGACGACGCGCGTGAAGTGTTCCAGGTCGCGCTGCGCAAGCTGGGCTACTCGGGCAACACGACGGATCCGAAAGAGATTGAAGCGGCGTATAACGAGCTGAAAAAGCTGATGCCTAACGTGGCGGCGTTTAACTCTGATAACCCGGCAAACCCGTATATGGAAGGCGAAGTAAATCTGGGGATGGTGTGGAACGGCTCCGCGTATGTTGCCCGCCAGGCCGGTACGCCGCTTGAGGTGGTCTGGCCGAAAGAAGGCGGGATCTTCTGGATGGACAGCCTTGCGATCCCCGCCAACGCGAAAAACGCTGAAGGGGCGCACAAGCTGATTAACTTCCTGCTGCGCCCGGACGTGGCGAAACAGGTTGCCGAGACGATTGGCTACCCGACGCCAAACCTCGCCGCACGCAAGCTGCTAAAACCTGAAGTGGCTAACGATAAATCGCTCTACCCGAATGCCGAAACCATCAGCAAAGGTGAATGGCAAAACGATGTCGGTGACGCCAGCCGCCTCTACGAAGAGTATTACCAGAAATTAAAAGCGGGCCGATAAACGGTATCGCGTTCTTCCTCACGCCGTACGTGCGGCGTGAGGAGGATTAACCGACCGCATTCTCCCCAGCCCAGATCGTCGCCTTTCTCATCGCCTCAACCACATCCTCATCCGACAGACCCAGCGCCTGACGAACCCGGGTCGCCTCGTCCCACTGCTGCTGTTCATAGTATCGGCACAGGCTCACCATATCGGCTAACCGTCCCTCCTGATGGCACAGGGCATTGCTCACGCTCTGCGGGACCGCAATTTGCTTCATCAACTCGGCCATCGGCTGTTCGAGGAGGGTATCGAGCAGAGAAAACAGGCCGCACATGAAGGCATTTTCAGCCAGCGCCGGTTCGTTCATCGTCCCGGCTATCAGCTCGCAGAACTTGCCGCGCATCATGCTCAGCGGATAAAGCTCGCTGACGGTGTCATTGCCCGCGCTCGCCAGGACCACGACGGCAACAAACCGTCTCAGCTGGTTTTCCCCGAGATATCTGAGGACTTCACTCAGGGTTAACTTGCTGAAATTACAGGCACCGATATGTTTAAAGGCGGTGTGCTTCATGTAGCGCATGATTTTCCAGGACAGCGTGAGATCGGTTTTAATCAACGACTCGACGATCCGAAAATCAGGCTTATTGCGCCCAACCTCCATTTGCAGCCGAAAAATTGCCAGCTGATTTTGCGATAGCCGTTTATATTTAATGACCTCCGGACGGCAGAAAAAATAGCCCTGAAACAGCGAGAATCCCTCTTCCCTGTATTGGCTGAATTCCTCTTTAGTCTCAATTTTTTCAGCGAGATATTTAATATGCCCGGTTAAATGTTTACGCTCTTTAAGATACTGTTTAATTTGCGCTAAGGTATAATTCCTGACGTCAAATTTCAGTATTGAAATATAGGGTAAAAAAGCATCCCATTCTGGAGCAAGGGTGAAATCATCAAGCGCAAACTGATAACCATCCGCACTCATCTCCCTGACGGCCTGCAACAGCTCCGCTCCCGGCACAGCATCTTCCAGGATCTCAATGACCACGCTCTCTTTATCCAGCGCTTCTCCACTGCGGTCTATGACCATCCGCGAAGGGAAATTAATAAACGACGTATGTGCCCCGGCGATGCGCTGGGACGGCACGCATAAAAACTGATCTGATATCATCCTGGAGGTGGCATATTCCGCCGACACATCCGGAAAACGGTTTGTCATCCCATCTCTGAAGAGCAGCTCGTAGGCCACCGTCTTCATCTCAGGGTTAAAAATGGGTTGTCGCGCAATAAATCCGTACATATCCCATCCTCCTCTACAACTTTATATTTATTAGCATCCTCTTTCTACACGACGATAACGAGTTTTATCGAGCACTATTTTGATTGAATGCACAAAATAAAAGCATCCACACTAATTAACCGGATTTACAAATCAAAATTTAAATTAAATATCCCTGGCGCTCTACAGAAAGAGGAGAAAATATCCGATAAGGAATATGTGCCTGCCCGACATGCACGATATTACGGGAGATGAGAATGAAAGACGCCGTGGTCCAAAGAAAAAAAATAAGAGTCAAGACGTTGATGCTATTGTCCATTTTCCTCACCGTAACGGTGGGCTTTACGGCAACGATCGGGTTTATGATGTGGCAGTGGATGGCACAGCAGGAGGTTCTGGCCAAAAAACATATCCGCCAGATTGCTGAAGTGCAAGCGTTGCAGGTCAGCAAACAGCTGGATTCTGCCCTGACTGCCGCCCGGGATATGGGCAACAGCGCCCTGGCGCTGCGCGAGGCGGGCGTGACCGATCGCCAGAGCCTGAACCAGCTGCTCATCCACTACCTTTCGGCTCACCCGCAGTTTCTCTCCATGTCGATGGCCTTTGAGCCTAACGCGTTCGACGATAAAGATGCCGTCTGGGCCGGTCAAAGCGGTGAAGATCCTGCCGGGCGCTACGCCCGCTATGTCGACCGGGACGCCACCGGCAAACCGGCATTACACCTGCTGACGGACATCGAAACGCCCGGCAGCGGCGATTATTATCTGCTGCCGAAACAACGCCATAAAGATGTGATCATCGAACCCTATATCTATCCCTACAACGGCGTGGACGTGATGCTCACCTCGATTGCCGCCCCCATCATGCGTGACGGTCAGTTTCTGGGCTCGGTCACCTCTGACTTCTCCCTCGCCACGCTGCAGTCGACGATCGGCGCGATTAAACCGTGGAACGGCACGGGCTATGCCCTGCTCCTCTCCGCAGGCCATAACGTGGTGTCCAGCCCGGACAAGCGCGCTGCGGGCAAGCCTTACGCCGGTCAGATTGCCGGTCATGACGTCACCCGCATTAACGATCCGCTGCTGAAGGAGGACGTGTTTATCACCTGGCAGGACATCGCCGTCGGTAACAGCCAGACGCCGTGGAAACTTGCCATTATCACGCCGGTCAGCGAAGTGATGGCCGAAGCGCGCGCATTTTTACTGAAAGCCATCATCATGATGGTGCTAAGCATCGTGGCGGTTAGCCTGGTCATGGCACAGATCTTCACCCGCAAAGTTGACCGTCCGGTTGGGGGAGAACCTTCTGAGGCCGCCGGGATCGCTCTGGCCGTTGCCCGGGGAGACCTGAACAACACCATCCCGGTGCGTTCCGGAGATACCCACAGCATTTTTTACGCCCTGCACACCATGCAGATGCAGCTCAAGCGCATCGTCGACAACATCAGCGAAGCCAGCCACTCCGTACACGGCGGCACCAGCGAAATTTCGGCGGGCAACCTGGACCTCGCCTCGCGAACCGAGGAACAGGCGGCTGCGATTGTTGAAACGGCAGCCAGCATGGAAGAGATTTCGGTCACGGTGAAGAATAACGCCGACAACGCCCACAAGGCGACCACGCTGACCGATCGCGCCGCGAACCTCGCCGGGCATGGCGAAACGCTGGTGAACGACGTGGTCGTGGTGATTGGGGAGATTGATGAGAGCGCGCGTAAGATCGGCGAGATTAACAGCATTGTCGACGGCATCGCCTTCCAGACCAATATCCTGGCGCTGAATGCTGCCGTTGAAGCGGCACGGGCTGGCGAACAGGGGCGCGGCTTCGCGGTAGTCGCAGGGGAAGTGCGCAATCTTGCCCAGCGAAGCGCTAACGCGGCAAAAGAGATCTCTCAGCTCATTGCCGAGTCCTCAGGGCGCGTCAGCAAAGGCGTTGAGCTGGTCAATGAAACCGGCGTGATGATGAAACAGGTGATTGAAGCGGTATCGCATGTGCATCTGGTCATCAACGATATCGTTCAGGCGCTGGACGAGCAAAATCGCGGGATTAGCCAGGTCAGCACCGCCGTTAACCAGATGGACAGCACGACCCAGCAGAACGCCTCGCTGGTTCAGCAGATCTCTGCGGCGGCGCTCTCGCTGGATGAGCAGGCTAAATCGCTCGAGAAGACGCTGGCGTTCTTCCACTCATAAATAAAAAGGCACCCGTCCAGCGGGTGCCTTTTCACGCGATTGCCGTTACAGCCCTTTCAGCAGCTTGTCGACAAACTCCGGGACGACCGTGCTTGCCAGACCGTAGTGTTTCTCTTCAAACTCGCTGCCCACCTGGCTTGGCTCAAGATTGAGTTCTACCGTATGCGCACCGTGCAGGCGCGCTTCGTGGACAAACCCCGCCGCCGGATAAACATGACCGGATGTGCCGATGGCGATAAACACGTCGGCCATCGCCAGCGCGCTGTAGATATCATCCATTCCCAGCGGCATTTCGCCGAACCAGACCACGTGCGGACGCAGGCGCGACGGGAATTGGCAGCAGTGGCACTTATCCTCTGGCAGCACGTCCTCTTGCCAGTCCAGCACCTGACCGCTCCAGGCGCAGCGAACCTTGAGCAGCTCGCCGTGCATGTGGATGATGTTCTTGTTACCGGCCCGCTCGTGCAGGTTATCGATATTCTGCGTCACCAGCAGAAAACGATCGCCGAGCGCCTCTTCGAGCTTCGCCAGCGCCAGATGCGCCGCATTCGGCGCGACGTCAGGCTGTTGAAGCTGACGACGGCGGGCGTTGTAAAACGCCTGGACGAGATCCGGATCGCGCGCAAAGCCTTCCGGCGTGGCTACATCCTCCACGCGGTGCTCTTCCCACAGCCCGTCCGCCGCGCGGAAGGTTCGAATTCCTGACTCGGCGGAGATCCCCGCCCCGGTCAGCACCACCACTCTGGGTTTATCCATCGCTTCTGGCATTATTCTGTCTCTGAAAAAAATCCGCTGGCGCAAGCGCTCACGCAAGCGGCGTTTGTTTTTGCGAAAACGGCTGAGTCGACCCTGTCGACGCGACAGCATAGAAACCTCGTAAACTAATCGGTGAGATGAAGGAATGCGGCTCCGCGCATGCCTCCTGCGTCCCCGTGTCGCGCGCGTTCAATACGCGGCACGCGGGCAACCGGCAATAAATGTCGGGGCAAACGCCCGGACAACCGTTCCGTAATCGCGGTAAAGTTTGAAAGCCCTCCCCCGATCACCAGCAGATCTGGGTCGACGATGGTGAGAATATTTCCCAGACACACCGCCAGCAGATCCAGATAACGCTCGACGTGCTCACGCGCCTGCGCATCCCCTTGCTCCCACAGGGTAATGATTTGAGGGGCCTCAAGTTTCTGATGATAGAAGTGTTCGTAAAGCCATGCAAACCCGCGACCGGAGAGGTAGTTCTCAATACAGCCGTGCTGGCCGCAGCCGCAGCGGGTCAGCGGGAAATCGCGCCCCACTACCTCCAGGGCATCCACCGGGAGACGGATATGACCAAACTCGCCGGTGATGTAGCTGCGCCCGGTGATTGGCTTCCCGTTGATCACAATTCCCCCGCCGACGCCGGTGCCGAGGATCAGACCCATCACCAGCGGATACTGACGGAACTCATCGTCCCAGGCTTCGGAGAGCGCAAAGCAGTTAGCATCATTGTCTAAACGCACGTCGCGTTCAAGGAGGGCAGAGAGATCGGCGCGGAGCGGTTTACCGCTGGCGGCAGGCACGTTGGCGGCATACAGCGTGCCGTCGTCGGTTTCGGGCATACCCGGAATGCCAATGCCGACGCTGCCTTTCACGCCAAAGCGTTCATCGGCCTGCGCCACCAGCGCGGCAATCGCGGTTAAAAATTCGTCGTAGCTTTCGCGCGGCGTGGGAACGCGGGTTTCCCACTGTAGTTTGAGATCTTTATCAAACACGCCTAGCGCAATCTTGGTGCCGCCAATATCAAATCCGTAATACATAACGCATTCCTCTTTTAACCTGGCGGCCCGAAAGCCGCTAGATCATGACGTAATTACTGGCCACTTAATACCCTCGCCGGATCAATTCGGCTTGCGCGACGCGCCGGATACCAGCTTGCCAGCAGACTCAGTAAAAGTGCTGTAACCAGCACATAAAAAACGTCCAGCCAGTGCAGTTCAGACGGCAGGAAGTCAATAAAGTAGATATCACCCGACAGGAACTGGTGACCAATAAGCTTTTCGATCCCGTTGATGATCGGCGTCAGCTGCAGGGAAACCACCACGCCAATCACCACGCCGCAAAGGCTACCGAACAGCCCCGCCAGCAAACCGTACCAGACGAAGATGGCGCGAATAAGACCGTCTTTCGCCCCCAGCGTACGCAGCACGGCGATGTCGCCGCTCTTGTCCTTGACCGCCATCACCAGCGTCGAGACGATATTAAAGCACGCCACACCAATCACCAGCACCATCGCCAGATACATAATGGCGCGGATCATCTGGATATCACGGTACATATAGCCGTAAGTGCCGATCCAGCTCTTGATGTAGACATAGTTATTGGTCACGCTGCCCGCGTCGCGGACCAGTTTGTTGGCGTTAAAGACGTCGTTCACCTTAATGGCAATGCCCGTCACGCTGTCAGCCATGTCGAGATACTGGCGCGCATCCTCCATCGGCACCATCGCAAAGCTATGGTCAAGCTGACCGCTCAGCTGAAGAATACCGGTGACGTGCAGGCGCACGCGCTTAGGCTGCTGCAGCTTGTGGTCGGCGCTGGCGTTCGGGATCATGATCGACACCCAGTCGCCCTGCTTCACCTTCAGGGCATCGGCCACGCCTTTACCCATGATGATCTGCTGCTCGCCGGCCTTAAAGTTGGCCCATGCGCCGTTCTGCACATAGTTTGGCAGCGCGCTGAGACGCGCTTCCTGGGCGGGGTTAACCCCCTTTACCTGAATGGCGCGCAGGTTTACCCCGCTCTCCACCAGCCCGGTAAAGTTAATGTAGGGCGCGGCCGCGGCAATGCCCGGCACCTTTTCGACTTTGGCGAGCGCATCGCTCCAGTTCGTCCACGGCTGGTTAACCGGCTCGATCTCCCCGTGCGGCACTACCGCCAGAATGCGGTTATTCAGCTCGCGCTCAAAACCGTTCATGGCGCTCAAGCCGACAATCAGCACCGCCACACCGAGCGCAATACCGATGGTCGAGATGACGGAGATCAGCGACACCATGCCGCCGCGACGACGGCCGCGGCTAAAACGTAAACCGATGAGTAACGATAACGGTGACGCCATTACTCTGCTCCCATCAGGGTCAGTTCCGCGTTCAGATGGCCGTCGCGCATCTCAAGCTGACGCCCCATGCGTTTTGCCAGCTGCAGATCGTGGGTTACGACCAGAAACGCGGTGCCCTGCGAGGCGTTCAGCTCGCCCAGAAGCTGGAAAATACTGTCCGCATTGCGGGCATCCAGGTTACCGGTAGGCTCATCCGCCAGCACCAGACGCGGGTTGTTGACCAGCGCACGGGCAATCGCCACGCGCTGGCGCTCGCCGCCGGAAAGCTCAGAGGGACGATGGTTACCGCGATGGCCCAGCCCTACCGCTTTCAGCATGTCGCTGGCGCGGGCGTTAATTTCTGCCGGTTTCTTTTTGCCAATCAGCAGCGGCATCGCCACGTTTTCCAGCGCCGTGAAATCCGGCAGCAGGTGGTGGAACTGGTAGATAAAGCCCAGCTCGCGGTTACGCAGCTCTGCCTTCGCCGCAGAGGACATTTTGCTCATCGGCTGGCCGGAGAAAATCACGTCGCCGTTAGTTGGCGTATCCAGCCCGCCCAGCAGATGCAGCAGCGTGCTTTTACCCGAGCCGGAGCTGCCGACAATCGCCATCATCTCGCCTTCGCCCACGCTGAAGCTCACATTGTGCAGCACGTCGGTTTGCACAGTGCCTTCCTGATAGCGTTTGGACAGGTTGTCGCATTGCAACAGGATCTTATTCATAACGTAAAGCCTCAGCGGGTTGAGTGGCGGCAGCGCGCCAGGAAGGATAAAGCGTAGAAAGCAGCGCAATGGCCATCGCGGCCAGCGCAATACCGACCACCTGCAGCGGCTCGATAGCCACCGGCAGCGCCGCGCCGTCGAGAAGAGCGCCGATGATCGGCATTAAGTTATTAAGCTGGCTGGCAAGCAAGGCCCCCAGCACGGCGCCGAGCAGCGCGCCGATGATGCCTGCGCTGGCTCCCTGCACCATAAACACCGCCATAATCTGGCGCGGCGTGAGCCCCTGGGTTTGCAGAATGGCGACTTCGCCCTGCTTCTCCATCACCATCAGGCCCAGCGAGGTAATGATGTTAAATGCGGCCACGGCCACGATCAGGCTCAGCAGCAGCCCCATCATATTTTTTTCCATCCGCACGGCCTGGAACAGTTCGCCTTTACGCTCGCGCCAGTCCTGCCATTTGGTGCCGTCCGGCAGTTTTTGCTGGCTGAGGGTATCGACCTTCAGCGGCGCATCGAGCCACAGGCGCCAGCCGGTGATGTTCCCTGCCGGGTAGCGCATCAGGCGTGAAGCGTCCTGGATATTTACCAGCATCTGGTAACCATCGACTTCGCTGTTGGCGGCAAAGGTACCAATCACGTTGAACAGGCGCTGGCTTGGCAGGCGCCCCATCGGCGTAAACTGGCTGGCAGAAGGTACCATCACGCGCAGCTGGTCACCGCGGTTGACGCCAAGCTGTCCGGCAAGCTGTTCACCCAGAATCACGTTGTATTTTCCGGCTTCCAGATCGGTCTGCTTCACGTTAACCAGATACGGCGTCAGCGGATCGTTTTGCGCCGGGTCGATACCCAGCATCACGCCGACCGCCACGCTGCGGGCGCTTTGCAGCACCACGTCGCCGGTCGTCAACGGCGCGACGCGCGTGACGCCCTGTAACTTCGCCGCGCTTTCCGGCAGCTGTTGCGGGTTAACCGAACCGTTGGATGATGAGAGAACGGCCTGCGGCATCAGCCCCAGGATGTTGTTTTGCAGCTCGCGTTCGAAGCCATTCATGACGGAAAGCACCGTCACCAGTGCCATCACGCCAAGCGTAATGCCAATAGTCGAAAGCCAGGAGACAAAGCGACCGAAGCGGTCCGCGGCGCGCCCACGCATGTAACGTAAGCCTATGAAGAGTGCGACAGGTTGATACATGAAATCCGTCTGTTTGCTGATAGCAGACCCACGAGTATATAAGCGAATCCGTTAAGCGTAAATGACTGAAACAGTAAGCTTTGGTAATCATTCTTCCGAAAAATTCAGATAAATCAGGGTGCTATTGTCTGAATACTCACCTCGCAACCTCCACCTTTTCCGAAAAACCACCGGATACAGACTGTTACCCATTACATCCCGGCTTCGTTTTACAACAATTGCTCGTTCGTTTATGGCAATAAGGTAGTGGCGAATAATGAAGCAAAAAGCATTATGGATTAACCAGATAAAAGGGCTGTGTATCTGCCTGGTGGTTATCTATCATTCGGTTATCACGTTTTATCCGCATCTGATCGGGCTACAACACCCGCTCTCCGGCCTTCTCGCCAAATGCTGGGTCTATTTTAACCTCTATCTCGCACCGTTTCGTATGCCGGTCTTCTTCTTTATCTCCGGCTATCTGATCCGTCGTTATATTGACGAAGTGGACTGGCGAACCAGTCTCGATAAACGGATCTGGAGCATTGTCTGGGTCCTGGCGCTGTGGGGCGTTCTGCAATGGCAGGCGTTGACCCACCTGAACGCCTGGCTGGCGCCCGATCGTGAGCTTGCCACCGCGTCGAACGCGGCCTACGCCGACTCGCTCTCAGGATTTGTACGGGGTATGCTCACCGCCAGCACCAGCCTGTGGTATCTGTATGCCCTGGTGGTCTACTTCACGCTGTGTAAACTGCTGAGCCGCTGGAAGCTGCCGGTTCTGGGACTGCTGGCGCTGGCGAGCATCGCGATTAACTTCATGCCGCTGCCGTGGTGGGGGATGAACAGCGTGGTCCGCAACATGATCTACTACAGCCTCGGGGCGTGGTATGGCGCAGCGCTGATGGCGTGGATGAAAAGCGTCAACCTGCGCCGTATCTGGCTGGCAACCGGCGCTTTCGCCGCCGTCTCCGTGGTGCTGTGGTTTGCTAACGTTCCGCTGCTCCTCTCATTGCTGTCGATTGTGTTGATCATGAAGCTGTTCTACAGCCTTGAGCAGCGCTACGCCGTTAACCCGAACAATCTGCTGAACGTGATTGGCTCCAATACCATTGCGATTTATACCACCCACCGCATCCTGATTGAGGCCTTTAGCCTGTTCCTGATTGGCGAAATGAATGCCGCCTCGTGGCCGGTCTGGGCAGAGCTCACCCTGGTGCTGGTCTACCCGTTTGCCAGCCTGCTTATCTGTACCCTTGCCGGGCTCGGAGTGCGTAAAATCTCCACCGCGCTGTTTGGGGACGTGTTCTTCTCTCCTCCGTCTACGCTAACCCTGTCACCTTCAACGCGTTAATGCCCTCTCCGCCCCCGTTTCGGGGGCGTTTAGCCCTGCCGTGCGGTTACGATTTGCTTATGTAAAACGATCGAGGATAATAAAGACATTGCGTATCAGTGATATGCCCCAATACTGTTGGTATATCCATAAGAGACTCTGACATAGCCATGCCTGAACACTATCGTTATTCCTTGCCTGTCAAAGCGGGCGACCAGCGCCAGCTGGGTGAACTCACGGGCGCGGCGTGCGCCACGCTGGTGGCGGAAATCGCCGAGCGTCACCCAGGCCCGGTGATTCTGGTTGCCCCGGATATGCAAAACGCCCTGCGCCTGCACGACGAAATTCGCCAGTTCACCGATAGCCTGGTATTCAGCCTGGCCGACTGGGAGACGCTGCCGTATGACAGCTTCTCTCCGCATCAGGAGATTATCTCCTCGCGCCTGTCGACGCTCTATCAGCTGCCGACCATGCAGCGCGGCGTGCTGATTGTGCCGGTGAACACCCTGATGCAGCGCGTCTGTCCGCACAGCTATCTGCACGGTCACGCGCTGGTGATGAAAAAGGGCCAGCGTCTGTCCCGTGATGCCCTGCGCGCGCAGCTTGACGGTGCCGGCTATCGCCACGTCGACCAGGTGATGGAGCACGGGGAATACGCGACCCGCGGCGCGCTGCTTGACCTTTACCCGATGGGCAGCGACCAGCCGTATCGTCTGGATTTCTTTGATGATGAAATCGACAGCCTGCGCGTATTCGACGCCGACACGCAGCGCACGCTGGAGGAAGTCGAGTCGATCAATTTACTGCCCGCGCATGAGTTCCCCACGGACAAAACCGCTATCGAGCTGTTCCGCAGCCAGTGGCGCGATAAGTTCGAGGTGAAGCGCGACGCGGAACATATTTATCAGCAGGTCAGTAAAGGCACGCTTCCAGCCGGGATCGAATACTGGCAGCCGCTGTTCTTCAACGAGCCGCTGCCTGCCCTGTTCAGCTACTTCCCGGCGAACACGCTGATTGTCAACACCGGGGATATCGACGCCAGCGCCAGCCGCTTTGAAAGCGAAACCCGCGCCCGCTTTGAAAACCGTGGCGTTGATCCGATGCGTCCGCTGCTGCCGCCGGAAGCGCTGTGGCTGCGCACCGACGAGCTCAACGCCGAGCTGAAGCGCTGGCCGCGCATGCAGCTGAAAACCGATTCGCTTGCCGAAAAGGCCGCCAATACCAACCTCGCCTTCCGGACGCTGCCGGACCTGGCCGTTCAGGCGCAGCAGAAATCCCCGCTGGATAATCTGCGCAAGTTCCTGGAGTCCTTCACCGGCCCGGTGGTGTTCTCCGTTGAGAGTGAAGGCCGCCGCGAAGCGTTAGGTGAGCTGCTGGGACGCATTAAGGTGGCGCCGAAGCGCATCCTGCGTCTGAGCGAAGCGACCGGAAACGGTCGTTACCTGATGATTGGCGCCGCCGAGCACGGGTTCATCGACACGCTCAACAACCTGGCGCTGATTTGCGAAAGCGACCTGCTGGGCGAGCGCGTCGCGCGCCGCCGTCAGGACAGCCGTCGGACCATCAACCCGGACACTCTGATCCGTAACCTGGCCGAGCTGCATCCGGGCCAACCGATTGTTCACCTGGAACACGGCGTTGGGCGCTATCAGGGGATGACCACGCTGGAAGCGGGCGGCATCAAAGGTGAATATCTGATGCTCACCTACGCCAACGACGCCAAACTGTATGTCCCGGTCTCCTCTCTGCATCTGATCAGCCGCTACGCGGGCGGCGCCGAAGAGAATGCGCCGCTGCACAAGCTGGGCGGCGACGCCTGGGCGCGCGCGCGCCAGAAGGCGGCGGAAAAAGTGCGCGACGTGGCAGCCGAGCTGCTGGATATCTACGCCCAGCGCGCGGCCAAACAGGGCTTCGCCTTTAAGCACGATAAAGAACAGTACCAGCTGTTCTGCGACAGCTTCCCGTTTGAAACCACGCCGGATCAGGCCCAAGCCATCAACGCCGTGCTGAGCGACATGTGCCAGCCGCTGGCCATGGACCGCTTAGTCTGCGGCGACGTCGGCTTCGGCAAAACCGAAGTGGCGATGCGCGCCGCCTTCCTTGCGGTGGAAAACAACAAGCAGGTGGCGGTGCTGGTGCCGACCACCCTGCTCGCTCAGCAGCACTTCGATAACTTCCGCGACCGTTTCGCCAACTGGCCGGTACGTATCGAGATGCTCTCGCGTTTTCGCAGCACTAAAGAGCAGACGCAGATCCTCGAACAGGCCAGCGAAGGCAAAATCGATATTCTGATCGGCACCCACAAGCTGCTGCAAAGCGACGTGAAGTGGAAAGATCTGGGGCTGCTGATCGTCGACGAAGAGCACCGCTTCGGGGTGCGTCATAAAGAGCGAATCAAAGCGATGCGCGCCGACGTCGATATCCTAACCCTGACCGCGACGCCGATCCCGCGAACCCTCAACATGGCGATGAGCGGCATGCGCGATCTGTCAATTATCGCCACGCCGCCTGCGCGCCGTCTGGCGGTGAAAACCTTTGTCCGCGAGTACGATAATCTGGTGGTGCGTGAGGCCATTCTGCGTGAAGTGCTGCGCGGAGGTCAGGTCTACTACCTCTACAATGACGTGGAAAACATCCAGAAAGCGGCGGACAGGCTGGCGGAGCTGGTGCCGGAAGCGCGCATCGCTATCGGTCACGGGCAGATGCGCGAGCGCGAGCTGGAGCGGGTAATGAACGACTTCCATCACCAGCGCTTTAACGTGCTGGTGTGTACCACCATCATTGAGACCGGGATCGACATTCCGACGGCAAACACCATCATCATTGAGCGTGCGGATCACTTTGGTCTGGCGCAGCTTCACCAGCTGCGCGGCCGCGTCGGGCGTTCGCACCATCAGGCCTACGCCTGGCTACTGACGCCGCATCCGAAAGCGATGACCACCGACGCGCAAAAGCGTCTGGAAGCCATCGCCTCGCTGGAAGACCTGGGCGCTGGCTTTGCGCTGGCGACGCACGATCTCGAGATCCGCGGTGCCGGCGAGCTGCTGGGTGAAGACCAGAGCGGCTCCATGGAGACCATCGGCTTCTCGCTCTATATGGAGCTGCTGGAGAACGCGGTTGATGCCCTGAAGGCCGGACGCGAGCCGTCGCTGGAAGATCTTACCAGCCAGCAGACCGAGGTCGAGCTGCGTATGCCTTCCCTGCTGCCGGACGATTTTATTCCGGACGTGAATACCCGACTGTCGTTCTACAAGCGCATCGCCAGCGCGAAGAAGGAGAACGAGCTGGAAGAGATCAAGGTGGAGCTGATTGACCGCTTTGGTCTGCTGCCCGATCCGGCGAGAAATTTGCTGGATATCGCGAGGCTGCGCCAGCAGGCGCAAAAGTTGGGGATCCGCAAGCTTGAAGGCAATGAAAAAGGCGGCGTGATTGAATTCGCCGAGAAGAATCACGTCAACCCGATGTGGCTGATCGGCCTGCTGCAAAAACAGCCGCAGCATTTCCGTCTGGATGGTCCAACCCGTTTGAAATTTACCCAGGAGCTGACGGAGCGCAAAACCCGTATGGACTGGGTGCGTAACTTTATGCGCCAGCTGGAAGAGAACGCGATCGCATAACCTCCCTTCCCCCTGTTAGCCCAGCGCTACGGGGGGACAATTTACAAACTCTTTGCACTTCACCCGATCTTCCCGACATACCCATTCGCCATAATTATGTTTAACGCCTTATAAAATAATAACCTTATCATTTACATGGATTATGGTGATGATGACCTCTTCGCGTTTTACTCGCTGGATGACTCTGTTTGCGCTGGCAGCCACCGTCGCGGTGGCGCTTCCCGCCCGGGCAAACACCTGGCCCCTTCCCCCTCCCGGCAGCAAGGTCGTGGGTGAAAACCGCTTTCATGTGGTTGAAAATAATGGCGGTTCGCTGGAAGCGATTGCCAAAAAATATAACGTCGGTTTTCTGGCCCTGCTGCAGGCGAACCCCGGCGTCGACCCGTATGTCCCGCGCGCGGGCAGCGTACTGACCATCCCGTTACAGACCATCCTGCCAGACGCCCCGCGCGAGGGGATGGTGATAAACCTCGCCGAGCTGCGCCTGTACTATTACCCGCCGGGTAAAAACGAAGTGACGGTCTACCCTATCGGTATTGGTCAGCTGGGCGGCGACACGCTGACGCCGACGATGGTCACCACCGTCTCGGATAAACGCGCGAATCCAACCTGGACCCCGACGGCCAACATTCGTGCCCGCTATAAGGCCCAGGGGATCGATCTTCCTGCTGTGGTTCCGGCAGGCCCGGATAACCCGATGGGGCACCACGCGATACGCCTCGCGGCATACGGCGGCGTCTACCTGCTGCACGGAACGAATGCGGACTTTGGCATCGGCATGCGCGTCAGCTCCGGCTGTATTCGTCTGCGCGATGACGATATCAAAACGCTGTTTAACGTCGTTACGCCGGGAACCAAAGTGAATATTATCAATACGCCGATTAAAGTTTCAGAGGAGCCCGGCGGCGTGCGGCTGGTTGAGATACATCAGCCGTTATCGAAAAACATTGGTGACGATCCGCAGACGCTGCCCATTAATCTGAATGCCGCGATGGTAAGCTTCAAAACGAATGCGAATACCAACAGCGTGGTGATGGAGCGTGCGATGGAAGCCCGGTCAGGCATGCCGACCGATGTCACCCGGCATCACGATGTCGTCCCGCAGTCGATGTAAATCAGAAATAAAAAAACGCCCTGCTCAGCAGGGCGTTTTTTATTGCAGCGGCATAAATGAGGGTTTATGCCCGGCTTATTTGTAGATGACCGCCGTGCCGTGCAGGGTGTTAGGACCGGTCACTGAGGTGATGCGGTAAGATTTTGCACCCATCTCTTGCGCTTTTTGCGCCAGCTGATCTTCCAGGGAACCCAGGTTAGAACCTGCAGACGCAGAGATTGTCCCGACTTTATGCTGGTCGGCAGGGGTGGATTGCACCTGTACAGCAGCAAAGCTTGCGAAAGAGAGTGAACTCAGGACAGCGGCAGCGATGAGGGTTTTTACGTTTTTCATGATGTTTACCTTTAGCAGATGAATTTGGAGGTCGTTAATCATTTAGTTAACGATCGATAGGTAAATCATAAGTGTGATCCAGGTCACGCGTCAACATAATTTTATAACGATCGCTAACTTAATTTTAAAATTGTTATTTTTCATACATATATGATTAATTTATTTTTAAGCATTCAGCACTGGTGGCGGGTTGCGTTTATTTTTATAATGGTCATTCACCAAACCAACAGAGGACCAACGGCAAATGACAACCGATGTCACGAGTTGTGCGAAGAAAAGCCGTGGCCGACCAAAAGTGTTTGACAGGGATGCAGCGCTTGATAAGGCCATGACTCTCTTCTGGCAACATGGGTATGAAGCAACCTCGCTTTCCGATCTGGTAGAAGCCACCGGAGCCAAAGCGCCGACGCTGTATGCCGAATTTACCAATAAAGAGGGGCTGTTCAGGGCGGTGCTGGACAGATACATTTCGCGCTTTGCGGCGAAACACGAAGCCCAGCTGTTCTGCGAAGAGAAAAGCGTTGAACAGGCGCTTCGGGACTATTTCACCGCCGTCGCGACCTGTTTCACCAGTAAAGAGACGCCTGCGGGCTGCTTTATGATTAACACCTCTGCCACCCTGGCGGCGTCCTCTAAAGAGATTGCCAATACGGTGAAATCACGGCATGCCATGCAGGAGGAGACCCTCAGCGCATTTCTGGCTCAGCGCCAGCAGCGCGGTGAAATCCCCGCGCAATGCAACCCTCAGCTGCTGGCGCAATACCTGAGCTGTATTTTGCAGGGGATGTCGATCAGCGCCCGTGAAGGGGCCACGCTGGAAAAACTGCAGCATATTAGCGAAACCACGCTGCGGCTGTGGCCTGAGCTACTGAAAATCTGAAGCAAAAAAAAAGCTCCTCAGCCTGAGCGCATGAGGAGCTAAATTCAGAGAACATCTTTTTTACACTTTGTTATTCAGAACCAGCTGGCCGTTTCCATCCAGTGGAATTTGCGTGCCCGGGTCTTTATCCATGCGGATTTTGCCCTGCTGATCGCCAATTTTGTACGTCACGTCATAGCCCAGCATTTTTTCCGACTTGTCATAGACGGTTTTGCAGCGTTGCTGAGTCGTGGTGTAGGTATCATTATCCTGCATCGCGCCCTGCACCTGGTTACCGGCATAGCCGCCACCCAGCGCGCCGACCACGGTCGCCACGTCTTTACCCCGGCCGCCGCCAAACTGGTGACCAATAACGCCACCCGCTACTGCCCCCAGAACAGAACCGGCAATGCGGTTTTCATCCTGCACCGGACGACGGTGCGTCACGGAGACGTTACGGCACTCCTGACGAGGCGTTTTTACGGTTTCTTTAATCGGTGTAGCAGAAACCACCTGTGCATACTGCGGGCCGCGATCTAATACGTTGAGACTGGCAACGGCAGCCACACCTAACGCAGCCGCGACGCCAATCCCTATACCCGCCAACATTGATTTATTCACGGGACTTCCTCCTTTGTTGCTATTGGTAACAATTTTGCAATGGAGGCACGGCTTCGCCAATAAGATAAAGGATCAAAAAAGGGGCGTTGAGAGGAGATATATTGTATTTAGGAGAACTCTTAAGCAGTCAAACTGTGATCTACAGCATGAAATGCTAAAAACTCCCTCCGGAGGGCCCGGAGGGAGTGAAAGATTAGTGCAGCTTCAGACGCGGACGGATCACGCGGTTGATTCTGCCCACCAGCATCATCAGCCCGGTTTTGAAGTAGCCGTGCAGCGCAATCTGGTGCATGCGGTACAGGGAGATATACACGAAGCGGGCAATGCGCCCTTCTACCATCATTGAGCCGCGCATCAGGTTGCCCATCAGGCTGCCGACAGTAGAGAAGTTTGACAGCGACACCAGTGAACCGTGGTCTTTGTAGACATAGGCTTTCATTGGCTTGCCTTTGTACTGCGCCAGAATGTTGTGCAGCACCAGGCTTGCCATCTGGTGAGCGGCCTGCGCGCGCGGCGGCACGAATCCACCTTCAGGACGCGCGCAGGAGGCACAGTCACCGATGGCAAAGATTTCAGGATCGCGCGTGGTTTGTAGCGTTGGCTCCGTAACCAGCTGGTTAATGCGGTTGGTTTCCAGACCGCCGATCTCTTTCATAAAGTCAGGCGCTTTGATACCAGCCGCCCAGACCATCAGATCCGCTTTGATATACTCGCCGTCTTTGGTGTGCAGGCCGCCTTCATCGGCGCTGGTCACCATGGTCTGCGTCAGCACCCGCACGCCCAGCTTGGTGAGCTCATTGTGCGCCGCACCGGAAATACGCGGAGGCAGCGCAGGCAGGATACGTTCACCGGCTTCAACCAGCGTGACGTTCAGCGCTTCGTTAGTTAACCCTTTGTAACCGTAGCTGTGCAGCTGCTTCACCGCATTGTGCAGCTCCGCTGACAGCTCAACGCCCGTCGCGCCGCCGCCGACAATGGCGATATTCACCTTACCGTTCGCACCCATATTGCTGGTGTACTTCAGGAACAGGTTCAGCATTTCCTGATGGAAACGACGCGCCTGGTGCGGGTTATCGAGGAAGATACAGTGCTCTTTCACGCCCGGCGTGTTGAAGTCGTTGGAGGTACTGCCCAGCGCCATGACCAGCGTGTCGTACGCCAGTTTACGCTCGGGAACCAGTAGCTCCCCTTTTTCATCGCGCAGCTCTGCCAGGGTGATGGTTTTGCTTTCACGGTTGATGTCCACCACCGAGCCCAGCTGGAACTGGAAATGATGGTTGCGCGCGTGCGCCAGATAGCTGAGCGCGTCCACGCCCTCATCCAGAGAACCGGTCGCCACTTCGTGCAGCAGCGGTTTCCACAGGTGGCTGTGGTTACGATCCACCAGCGTAATTTTGGCTTTTTTACCGCGACCCAGCTTCTTGCCCAGCTGTGTAGCCAGCTCCAGCCCGCCAGCACCACCGCCTACAATCACTATCTTTTTCAATGGCGTAGTCAACGTGACCCCCTCAAATTATTAACCAATTGTTAATTAAAAGTTATAAAAATAACCCTTAATTAACAACAGGTTACAGCACTGAAACCATTCAGGTGCATTGAGAATACCACGTCAGGCGCATTGGTCATACCAAAATTGATATGCATCAAGTTTTGATGGCTTAAAAGTAGACAATTCTGGTCAAAAAGAAAGCCCGGTACGCTTTCGCGGCCGGGCTTTGATGCATGCGGGTAATTGATTAACCCAGCGTTTTAAACGCTTTGATACGCTGCAGATGCGGAGAGATGTTTTTGAACTTGTGGGTCTGTTCTTCGTCCCAGACGATCTCATAGTAATGATGCAGGAGCTCTGCTGCCCGATGGCTGTTGAGCGCTTCATCATTACGGGAAAGGATCACCAGGCAGCGGTCGCGGTTTTTCTCACGGAAGTTGCTCACGCACTTGGTCGCAATATCGACATACTCTTCCGGACGGTCAATTTTGCCTTCCATGTTCTCGTTCGGGAACAGGTTAGGATTGAACACCACCTGGCGAATGTCGCACAGGAAGCCAATCCGCTCCGCCCAGTAGCCGCCCAGCCCTACGCCGCAAATCAACGGGCGATCGTCGACGTTGAGCTGCAACATCTTGTCCACCTCTTTGAGCAGATGCTGCATATCATGCTTCGGATGACGCGTGCTGTAGCTGATCAACCGTACATCCGGATCGATAAACTGCAGCTGCAGCACCTTCTCATGATTGCCAGGACTGTTTGAGTCAAAACCGTGTAAATAGATGATCATCGTCTTCTCACCACGCTACGCCTTCCGGGAGGGTTTACAGGCTGGCTTTATGTGCCTGCCAGCGCTCATTCAGGTCTTCAAGCCGGGCGTTGACCGTCTTCCAGCGCGCCGAATCCATCAGCTCCTGACGGCTAAATGAACCTTTATGATACAATTGTGTAACACGCTCTGCATTGATCGGCGACAGGTTATCCAGCACGCTAACGGCACCTTTACGATTATTGCAGACCAGGATCATATCGCAACCCGCATCCAGCGATGCCTGACCGCGTTCAGCGTAGCTGCCCATGATCGCGGCCCCTTCCATCGACAAATCGTCAGAGAAAATCACGCCGTTGAAGCCCAGATCCTGACGCAGAACGGTTTTCAGCCAGTGCGGAGAGCCGCTGGCAGGACGCGGGTCGACGTCGCTGTAAATCACGTGCGCGGGCATAATGGCATCCAGCTTGTTATCGGTGATAAGCGACTGGAAAACCGACATATCTTTGGCGCGAATTTCCGCTTCCGGGCGCGGATCGCGCGGGGTCTCTTTGTGAGAATCCGCCGTCACCGCCCCGTGACCCGGGAAGTGTTTCCCGGTGGTTTTCATGCCTGCGTCGTGCATGCCGTCGATGAACCGGGTCGCCATTGCCAGCGCAATACGCGGGTCTTCATGGTATGAGCGCTCGCCAATGGCAGCGCTGATATGCCCTACATCCAGCACCGGTGCAAAGCTGATGTCGATATCCATAGCAATCATTTCGCTGGCCATCAGCCAGCCGGCCTCCTGCGCCAGTTTTCCACCCTCTTCCGTGCCGAGCAGCGCAGCGAATGACTGGGCTGCCGGGAGGCGGGTAAAACCGTCGCGAAAACGCTGCACGCGCCCGCCTTCCTGATCGACGGCCACCACCAGATGATTGCGCGACGCGGCGCGGATCTGACGCACCAGCTCGCGCAGCTGCGCCGGATCGTGATAGTTGCGAGTAAACAGGATCAGGCCACCCACCAGCGGATGCGCCAGAATTTCACGCTCCTCCGCATCCAGCTCAAACCCTTCAACATCCAACATGACTGGACCCACATCCACCTCTCTTATCCTTTAGTTTGTAACTGACGCCAGGCATCGTCTGCCAGCGCAATAAATTGTTTGTCTCTGGACTGCCGATAGCGCATTTCAAACCAGCCAGCCATTAACATAATGACCCAGGGTCGCCAGCGTCTGACCTGACGCCTCAGCGCGTCGGGGTCAATATGCGCCACCCGGGCGTAGCCCCTGATGAGCATCTGCCGCGCGGCTTCACTCTCCGTCCAGACGGCCGCCAGCTCCAGCGCCACATCGCCATCTCCGGCATACTCCCAGTCGATAAGCCTGATGCCCGCTGGCGTATGAACAATATTCCCGGCATGAACATCCATATGCAACGGCGCGAGCCGAATCGGCTGCGGCTCGCCCGTTTTACGCAACCGCCTGAGAAGTGCCAGCCACACTGGAGTACGCCTGTCAGGCAGGGCTTGCTGCCAGTAATGTTCCAGCAGTGGGAATAACGTAATTCGCCATCCCAGACGTGGCTGCCGGTGCAGATGATACAGCACCGCCGCAAGCTCCGGCGTGTCCGACAGCGCGCTTTTAACTTCACCTTCCAGATAGTCGACGGCCATCCAGCCCTGTCTGAAAAAACGAGGGGCAGGCACGAGATCTGACGGAAGACGTCTCAGGGCACGAAACTGACGACGGAAATGGGAGGCAGGCGCGTCGGGGTCGTGATTTTGCCGCAAGACCAGACGTCGTTCGCCCTGCTCTATAATGCAACTCGCGCCGCCAAGCCCGGAGTGGGCCTGCGGCGCGATAAGGCGGTACTGAGGAAAATAGCGCGTCAGAATCTCTTCACGCGTGCCGTCATTGTTGCGTAACCGCACCTTTACCTGACCAGATAATTTCGCCTGTCTGAACCAGCATCAGCTGCATCTGCAGGGCTGGGGTATTCACGTTACCGGTGGCGTTAGAGTACAGCACATACTGTGCGCCAACGTTACGGGCAATGCCGATCGCCTTGCTGCGGGTACCGAGGCTATCCTGCGGCGACAGGCCCAGCTGCTGTTTGGCGACGGCGAGCTGCTGAGCCGAGACCAGCGTAAACTTGCCGTTGTTAGCCAGAGCATTGCGCAGGGTTTCCGTGGCTTCACCCGCGTTCAGCGAACCGTTGGTGCGGTTGTTCACGCTGTCGACCAGCAATACGCTGCCCGCCGTCACGCCCTGCGCCTGCAGCATTTTGCCTACCATCGGCTGCATCGCCCCGTTCCAGTCGTAATGGCGCACGCGCGGCGTGGGCTGTGACGTCTGGTCCGGATGTTCAATCGGCCCTGGCTGCGCCGGTATAGACGGTACAGACGGCACGGTTGGCTGCTGCTGCGTTGGCGGTGTCGGCTGTTCAGTACCCGGCTTAGCCTCTTCCACAGGCGCAGGCTGTTCAGTTCGGGTCACACACCCTGCAAGAAACAGAGCGAAAGCTGTCACGAGCGCATAGCGGCTCAAATTTTTAATCAAGGTTCACCCCTCAGAGATAAAGATAAAGTCTCACCTTATGCGCACCCAGATAGTTGGCGCTGCCATAGAGCGTTACCGACGACCTGGCCGGAATGGTGACGCTGCGCGGCGCCTCCAGCGGATGCATTTCAAGACCTCTTACGTCATACCAGAAAAAACGGTAGTGGACCGTCACCGGTTCATGTCTTTCATTAAAGAGCGTAGAGGAGGCAGATGAGTTGATTTCACTGATGGTCAACGCGGGCTGTTGCGCCGTGATGCCCGCGGCAAGCACGGAGGACTCCATGACCAGCGTCTGTTCATCATTCACGGGGATCGCCGGACGCGAGCTGCACCCCACAATCATCATCGCCATTACCAGCGCTGCAATACGCCCTTTCAGCATGTCAAAGACCTTTATGTGCCAGCATCGGCCCCAGAGGACGTCCACCCAGCAGATGCATGTGAATATGATAAACTTCCTGGCCACCATGGCGGTTGCAGTTCATGATCAGACGGTAACCATCTTCTGCAATCCCTTCCTGTTCAGCGATTCTGGCAGCCACCGTCAGCATACGACCTAACGCCACTTCATGCTCGGTTTTTACGTCGTTTACAGTCGGAATCAGAATATTGGGAATGATAAGGATGTGCGTCGGGGCCTGAGGGGAAATGTCCCGGAAAGCCGTCACCAGTTCATCCTGATAGACGATATCCGACGGGATTTCGCGGCGGATAATTTTACTGAAAATCGTTTCTTCAGCCATGACCTTTTCCTTTTTTGTTTAATCTGGCGCAATGCGTCCGCTGTAAACACACTCCCGGGATCGGTGTGTGACACAATCCAAGAGTATGAGCGAGTTTCTCCTGTCCTTTCAACCTCCTCCCTCGATTTCTTTCCTGAATGTTCATCAGCTGACTGAAGAGTGACCGCTCTCGCGTCTCAGTGGCGTTTTTTAAGACACAAATAAAAAAGGCAGCCATTCGGCTGCCTTAGTCTCCCCAGGTCACAACTTAGTTGCTGCGGATGTACTCATCCATTTCGGTTTTCAGGTTATCGGATTTGGTACCGAAGATTGCCTGTACACCAGAACCTGCAACAACTACGCCCGCTGCGCCCAGTTTTTTCAGACCCGGCTGGTCTACTTTCGCTACGTCGGCAACGCTCACACGCAGACGAGTGATGCACGCGTCCAGGTTAGTGATGTTCTCTTTACCGCCGAACGCTGCGACCAGTGCCGGAGCCATTTCGCTGGTAGCGCCAGCTTTGCTGTCTTCTGTCGCATCTTCACGACCCGGAGTTTTCAGGTCCAGTGCTTTAATCAGCACGCGGAAGATGGTGTAGTAAACAACTGCATAGCACGCACCCACGATTGGGAACAGCCACAGTTTGCTGCTGTTACCGGACAGAACGATGAAGTCGATCAGACCGTGAGAGAAGGACGTACCGTCACGCATACCCAGCAGGATACAGATTGGGAACGCCAGGCCCGCCAGAATCGCGTGGATAACGTACAGGATCGGCGCAACGAACATGAAGGAGAACTCGATCGGCTCGGTGATACCGGTCAGGAACGAGGTCAGCGCTGCGGAGATCATGATACCGCCCACTTTTGCACGGTTCTCTGGCTTAGCAGAGTGCCAGATAGCAATCGCAGCTGCTGGCAGACCGTACATTTTGAACAGGAAGCCACCTGACAGTTTACCTGCAGTTGGGTCGCCCGCCATGTAACGTGGGATATCGCCGTGGAATACCTGACCTGCTGCGTTGGTGAATTCACCAATCTGCATCTGGAATGGAACGTTCCAGATGTGGTGCAGACCGAATGGAACCAGGCAACGCTCGATGAAGCCGTAGATACCAAACGCCACAACCGGGTTCTGGTAAGCAGCCCACTGAGAGAAGGTCTGGATAGCAGAGCCGATTGGTGGCCAGATGAAGGACAGGATCACGCCAGTGAAAATCGCTGCCAGACCAGAGATGATCGGAACGAAACGCTTGCCCGCGAAGAAGCCCAGATACTCAGGCAGCTTGATGCGATAGAAGCGGTTAAACATATACGCTGCAATCGCACCGGAGATGATACCGCCCAGAACACCGGTGTCCGCCAGGTGTTTCGCGGCGATCTCTTCTGCCGGTAAATGCAGAACCAGCGGCGCAACCACAGCCATGGTTTTCACCATGATGCCGTAGGCAACCACTGCAGCCAGCGCAGAAACGCCGTCGTTATTGGTGAAGCCCAGAGCCACACCGATCGCGAAGATCAGTGGCATGTTAGCAAAGACAGAACCGCCTGCTTCGGCCATCACGTGGGACACTACGGCTGGCAGCCAGCTGAAGTTAGCAGAACCGACACCCAGCAGGATACCTGCGATAGGCAGTACGGATACTGGCAGCATCAGCGATTTACCGACCTTTTGCAGGTTAGCAAATGCATTCTTAAACATAATTGAGAGTGCTCCTGAGTATTTGTGCTTTTTTTACGCTTTCACGCATTGGCCCGGGGGGAGTACCGTGCCGTGGACAGGACATCTAAGCGCCCTTTATTTATTACACAGAGTAAAATAATTCCCTCTGAGTTTGTTTGACGGCTATCACGTTTCAGCTTAAGGCGGTCGAAAAACTTTCAGTTATTTACAAAAAGCATGTCCGGATGTGTCTAAATACACACTCACCGCCCCAAATGAGGCGGTGAACTTTACTCGCTTTACTTATTAATTACGAGCCTAAAAAAAACAGGTGTATCAAACAGATTGCAGGCGGGCGGGGTCGATATGGAACAGCGTGGAGAAGTTTTCCGTCGTCACGCGGGCCAGCTCATCGATGCTGATGCCCTTCAGTACGGCCATGTACTCAGCCACGTCTCTCGTCATAGCGGGCTGGTTCTCTTTACCGCGATGCGGTACCGGTGCCAGGTAAGGAGAATCCGTCTCCACCAGAATACGATCGAGCGGAACATAACGCGCAGCATCACGCAGCTGCTCAGCGTTACGGAACGTCACGATCCCCGAAAACGAGATATAAAACCCCAAATCAAGCAGCTTCCCCGCCGTTTCTCTGTCTTCTGTGAAACAGTGTAGTACGCCACCGCAATCCGTCACGTTTTCTTCCCGGAGGATAGCCAGGGTATCCGCGCGCGCATCGCGGGTGTGGACGATAACCGGCTTATTCAGTTCCCGGCCAATGCGAATATGGTTGCGAAAGGACTCCTGCTGGCGCGGTTTGGTTTCCGGCGTGTAAAAATAGTCCAGACCGGTCTCGCCCATCGCTACCACGCCCTCTTCTGCTGCCAGTCGGCGCAGATCCTCAACGTCGTAGGCCTCGTCCTGATTCAGCGGGTGCACGCCGCAGGAGAACACCACGTTATCGCGAACGCCCACCAGCTCACGCATGGAGCGGTAGCCCGGCAGCGTCGTCGCCACCGCAAGACAGAATTTCACATCGCGGGCAGCGGCTTTTGCCAGCACGTCATCCACGTTTTTATGCAGGGATTGATAATCCAGGCCATCAAGATGGCAGTGTGAGTCGACTAAAAACATAATGTCTCTCTCAGAGATGGGAAACTGGCGGTGTGACGCCGGGTTGCAGGTAATGTTCGATACGCAGTAACTGGTCGGTCAGTAAAAGCTCGCGATTAAGACCCGTCACGGTTAAAAGCTGTTCACGGCTCTGGCAGATGTCATGGAGCATCGCGTGAAGAATCTTCCCTGAGAGGCGGTTCGCCAGCGTATTCACCAGCGGCAACGCGTCCGGGTTGGTCAGAAGCGTAGCCCCCTGCTGGATTTTGAGCGCATCCAGCAGTAGGGAGGCCAGCCAGTGCAGACGATCAACGGCCCGATCGCTGTTAAGCGCAGGCAGTAAACTTAGCCAGTCGTGACTGTTCAGCGACGCATCTACGGCCCGGCAGAGCGTTTCTCGCTCTGACCAGACGTCAGGCTGCAGTAGTGCCAGCGCCGCCGCGGGCGCGCCGCTGCTCAGGCGCAAGGCGGACAGCGCACTCTCAGGTGACGTTGTCACCTCTCGTTCAAGCCAGCTCAGCGCCCACGATTCCTGAGGTACTGCAAGGTGATGAAGACGACAACGGCTACGCAACGTCGCCAGCAATCGTCCCGGGTCACGGCATGAGAGGAAAAACCACGTTTTAACCGGCGGCTCTTCCAGGGTTTTAAGCAGGGCGTTAGCCGCCGCCTCGGTAAGCAGCGTGGCGTCTTTAAGCCAGACCACTTTTGCGCCGCCCAGTCGCGCGTGTTCATACAATTTTTCACTGACTTCACGCACGGCATCGATACCGAGCGCGCTTTTACCCTTCTCAGGCTCAAGGGTGTAGTAGTCAGGATGCGTGCCTGCCTGCATCAGCTGGCAGCCACGGCATTTACCACAGCTCTTGTGCCCTTCCGGCTGCTGACACATCAGAAAACGGGTGATGGCATAAATCAACGCATCATCACCCATTCCTGGCAACGCCTGAATCAGTAACGCATGATGCCCCCGACCCGCCTGATAGCTGCCGATCAGCTGTTCAAAGTGTGGGCGCAACCATGGATACCATTTCATGCCTGCTGCTCCTGCACCCACTGCGTAATGGTGTGCTGAATGTCGCGCGTAACGTCGTCCAGAGACTGCGTCGCATCGATGGTACAAATTGAGCTGTCCTGTGCGGCCAGCTCAAGATAGCGCGCACGGGTGCGGTTAAAGAAATCAAACGACTCTTGTTCAATGCGGTCCAGCTCGCCGCGCGCGCGGGCACGTTTGAGACCCACTTCCGGGGTCACATCCAGATAGAGCGTCAGGTCGGGGCGAAAATCACCCAGTACGGCATTACGTAGCGTTGCCAGCATTGTCTGGTCGATGCCGCGTCCTCCGCCCTGATACGCCTGAGTCGACAGATCGTGACGGTCGCCGATAACCCACTTGCCCTCGGCCAGGGCGGGTTTGATCACCGTCTCAACCAGCTGAACGCGCGCCGCGTAGAACATCAGCACTTCGGCTTTGTCAGTGATAACTTCGTCGCCGACGGATTTGATATCCAGTACCAGGCTGCGCAGCTTTTCAGCCAGCTGCGTGCCGCCCGGCTCGCGGGTAAATACCATGTCCGCCACGCCAAGCGCTTTGAGCGTATCCACCACCACGTTGCGGGCAGTGGTTTTACCCGCCCCTTCGAGTCCCTCAATGACAATGTATTTACTGCGCATTTTTTTCCTTAAGTGCCTTCAGATAGTCCTGAACAGAGCGATTGTGGCTGGCAAGGTTGGTGTTAAAGGTATGCCCCCCTTTTCCATCAGCCACAAAATAGAGATACGGTGTTTTAGCCGGATGCGCGGCGGCTTTGAGCGACGCCTCGCTCGGCGTGGCGATCGGGCCCGGCGGTAAACCGCTAATCACGTAGGTATTATACGCCGTTGGCGTCTCCAGATCTTTTCTTGAGATTTTGCCCGTGTAGCTCTCGCCCATGCCGTAGATAACGGTAGGGTCGGTTTGCAGACGCATCCCGATGCGCAGACGGTTGATAAATACTGACGCCACCCGATCGCGCTCAGCAGCGACGGCCGTTTCTTTCTCGATGATCGAGGCCATAGTCACGAACTGGTTCGGATCGCTGTAAGGCAATCCTTCCATCCGCCCTTCCCAGGCGGCATCTACGGCGGCAACCATTTTTTTGTGCGCCCGCTTCAGGATAGCCACATCGGTCGTGCCTGCCGTGTACATCCAGGTGTCTGGCCAGAACCAGCCTTCCACCCATTCCGGATGTTCAAACTTCAGCGCTTCAGCCACCGTCTGATAGCTATCGTCTTTTAACGTATGTTTGATATACGGCGCGTCACGCAGCTGTTTGAGGTAATCGCTCAGGCGCATCCCTTCCACAAACCGCAGTGGGAACTGGGCTTCTTTACCGCTTTCCAGCAGCTGCAGCATCTCTCTGACGGTCATTCCCGGCGTAAAGCGATAGGTACCGGCTTTGAAATGTGACAGCTCAGGTTCCACGCGCAATAGCCACTGGAATACGCGTGGACGATTGATAATCTTGTCGCCATAAAGCTGTTCCCCAAGCGCCTGACGGCCGGTTCCCGCTTTCAGGGTAAAGATCGTTTCCTCTTTAACCAGGATCTTGCTGTTCGCCAGCTGGCGAACTTTCCATACGCCCGCTCCGCCGGCGACGCCCAGCGCAACGATGAGGATAAGGACAACGCGCAACATTTTTTTCATGACTATCTGGTTTGCTCACATATCGGGGCTAAAAACTGAAACAGTTCGCGCGAAGACCAGCGTTGTTGGCCATACGCACGGACGGGTACAACAGGCATCAGCGCATTGCAGATGATGACTTCATCGGCAGTCTGTAGCGCGGCTTCTCCTGCGCTAACTTCGACAACGCGAAAGCCAGAGCGTGCCAGCTGTTGCAGACAAAACTGACGCATTAACCCATTTACGCCAGCGTGTTCCAGCGACGGAGTGAACACCTCTTCCCCCTGCCGCCAGAGTAAATTAGCCGCACAGCATTCCGTAATGAACCCTTCGCTGTCAAGAACCAGCGCCTCATCGGCGTCAGTCTGTTCAAGATGAGTACGAATGAGCACCTGCTCGAGGCGGTTGAGATGCTTAAGCCCGGCCAACATCGGGTTTCGTCCCAGTCGTACTGGGCTCAGCGTCAGCGTGATGCCGTCTTCTCGCCAGCGAGTGTAATGCGCGGGATAAGCAGAAACGGAGAGAATACGCGTAGGGTTGATACACGATGCGGCGCTGTAACCCCGGCCACCACTGCCGCGGCTGATGATGACTTTGAGTACGCCGCTGTCCTTCCCGGTTGCCAGCTGGCACATTTCCTGTCGCAACGTGTCCCAGTGCGTAAAGGGGATCATGAGCTTTTCACAGCCATGCTGCAGGCGTCGAATGTGCGCCTCCAGCAGGCAGACATCACCTTCCAGAATGCGCGCCGTCGTAAAGCAACCATCACCGAACTGTATCGCCCTGTCGCTGGCAGGCAGCGTGTCCTGCTCAAGGCCATTGATTAAAAACATGGTGGCTCCTTATGCGTGGGCAATTAGTCTGGCAGGATGTCATGCAGCCGACAAGAAGATTAGGCTTAATAAAAAAGGCCCGGCAAGCGGACCTTTATAAATGCTATCGGGACGTCAGGATCAGATCTTTTTGAAGATCAGAGAGCCGTTGGTGCCGCCGAAGCCGAAGGAGTTACACAGGGTGTACTCCATACCGCTAACCTGACGCGCTTCGTGAGGAACGAAGTCCAGATCGCAACCTTCATCCGGGTTATCCAGGTTGATGGTTGGCGGAACAGCCTGATCGCGCAGCGCAAGGATGGAGTAGATTGACTCTACTGCACCCGCCGCACCCAACAGGTGACCGGTCATGGACTTGGTGGAGCTCACCATTACGCGGCTGGCAGATTCGCCGAAGATAGACTTAACCGCCTGAGCTTCAGCTTTATCGCCTGCAGGTGTAGAAGTACCGTGCGCGTTCACGTAGCCAATTTGTGCTGGGGTAATACCCGCATCACGAATCGCGTTTTCCATCGCCAGCGCAGCACCCGCGCCGTTCTCAGGAGGAGACGTCATGTGGTAAGCATCGCTGCTCATGCCGAAACCAACGATTTCAGCATAAATTTTCGCGCCGCGTTTTTTCGCGTGTTCGTACTCTTCCAGTACGATCATGCCCGCCCCGTCGCCCAGCACGAAGCCGTCACGGTCTTTATCCCACGGACGGCTCGCCGCCTGCGGGTTATCATTGCGGGTAGACAGAGCACGCGCCGCACCAAAACCGCCGACACCCAGTGGGGTACTGGCTTTTTCAGCACCGCCCGCAACCATAGCATCTGCATCGCCGTACGCAATAATGCGCGCGGCCTGGCCGATGTTATGTACGCCAGACGTACAGGCAGTCGCGATAGAAATGCTTGGCCCACGCAGGCCGAACATGATGGTCAGGTGACCCGCCACCATGTTAACAATCGTGGACGGAACGAAGAACGGGCTGATCTTACGCGGGCCGCCATTCATCAGAGATGTATGGTTTTCCTCGATCAGGCCAAGACCGCCAATCCCGGAGCCGATAGCGGCGCCAATACGGGTTGCGTTCTCTTCCGTAATCACAAGGCCAGAATCCTGCATGGCCTGAACGCCAGCGACAATTCCATATTGAATGAAGGCATCCATCTTGCGCTGTTCTTTGCGCGAGATGATCTCTTCACAGTTAAAATCCTTTACTAAGCCAGCAAATTTCGTTGCATAGGCGCTAGTATCGAAATGGTCGATTAGGCTGATGCCGCTCTGACCGGCAAGGAGAGCTTTCCAGGTGGACTCTACGGTATTGCCGACAGGAGACAACATGCCAAGTCCGGTCACAACTACACGACGCTTAGACACGTTTGTCCTCCAGGGAGGGATAAAAAAAGAGATTCGTGGGACTAAAAAAGATAAAACTCAGGCGGTCGAATGACCGCCTGGAGATGTTCACTTACGCCTGGTGACCGTTGATGTAATCAATGGCAGCCTGAACGGTGGTGATCTTCTCAGCTTCTTCGTCCGGAATCTCAGTATCAAACTCTTCTTCCAGAGCCATTACCAGCTCAACGGTGTCAAGAGAATCTGCGCCCAGGTCTTCAACGAAGGAAGCGGAGTTCACAACTTCTTCCTGCTTAACGCCCAGCTGTTCGCCGATAATTTTCTTAACGCGTTCTTCGATAGTGCTCATACTCTTAAATTTCCTATCAAAACTCGCTTTCGCGATGGTTTTCGTAGTGTATAAAATGTTGAAAAATTTGCAACTAAATCCCGGCAGTTCGTACCACGATTTTACGTTATTTTGAGGCCATTCGCCCTAATAACGCAAATATTTTTCTACACGTCATCATCCAGGCTGCCTCTGCGTTGGCTGCGCCCTCTAATCCCGGTCACATAGTAATCTATGCTCCCAGGCTTCTCGGTCTTGCCGCCTTGATCCAACCAGAATGATTTAGTGTATCTCGTGGTTAAACCATATACATCCCGCCGTTGACGTGGAGGGTCTCACCAGTGATGTAACCCGCTTCGTCAGAGGCTAAAAATGCAACCGCACTGGCGATTTCTTTAGGGTCGCCAAGACGACCCGCCGGAACTGCCGCCAGCGTACCCGCACGCTGCTCATCAGTCAGCGCACGCGTCATGTCCGTTTCAATAAAGCCCGGAGCAACAACGTTTACCGTAATACCGCGGGACGCGACTTCACGCGCCAGCGACTTACTGAAACCAATCAGACCTGCTTTCGCCGCAGCGTAGTTAGCCTGACCAGCATTTCCCATGGTACCAACCACAGAACCGACAGTGATAATACGTCCATGACGCTTTTTCATCATAGCGCGCATTACCGCTTTTGACAGACGGAATACAGATGACAGGTTGGTTTCGATGATATCGTTCCACTCGTCGTCTTTCATTCGCATTAACAGGTTATCGCGAGTGATCCCGGCATTGTTTACCAGAATATCCACTTCACCAAACTCTGCGCGAATATTTTCCAGAACAGATTCGATAGATGCAGGTTCGGTCACATTCAGTACCAGACCTTTACCATTCGCACCCAGATACTCGCTGATGGCCTGAGCGCCATTCTCGCTGGTTGCTGTACCAATCACCTTCGCGCCGCGCGCAACCAGTGTTTCAGCAATTGCACGCCCGATACCGCGGCTTGCGCCAGTGACCAGGGCGATTTTTCCTTCAAAACTCATGGTATTCCTCTTTTATTGCGAGAGTGCCGCTGACATCGCTTCCGGCTCGTTAATTGCCGAGGCTGTCAGGGTGTCAACAATACGTTTTGTCAGACCGGTGAGGACTTTACCTGGGCCGACTTCATACAGGTGCTCAACGCCCTGAGCGGCCATAAACTCAACGGTTTTAGTCCACTGTACCGGGCTGTAGAGCTGGCGAACCAGCGCGTCACGGATCGCTTCCGGCGTGGTTTCGCATTTCACATCGACGTTGTTCACAACGGAAATCGTCGGTGCGTTAAACGTAATTTTTTCCAGCTCAACCGCCAGTTTTTCGGCAGCAGGCTTCATCAGCGCACAGTGAGACGGCACGCTGACCGGCAGCGGCAGCGCACGCTTAGCACCCGCTGCTTTACAGGCCGCACCCGCACGTTCAACCGCTTCTTTATGACCGGCAATAACCACCTGGCCCGGCGAGTTGAAGTTTACCGGAGAGACAACCTGGCCTTCAGCAGATTCTTCACACGCTTTTGCAATTGCAGCATCATCCAGACCGATGATAGCAGACATGCCGCCCGTGCCTTCCGGCACCGCTTCCTGCATGAATTTACCGCGCAGTTCAACCAGACGTACCGCGTCAGCAAACGCGATCACGCCGGCACACACCAGCGCAGAGTATTCACCCAGGCTGTGACCCGCGAGCAGCGCTGGCGCTTTACCGCCCTGCTGCTGCCAGACACGCCACAGCGCAACGGACGCGGTCAGCAGCGCTGGCTGGGTCTGCCAGGTTTTGTTCAGTTCTTCGGCCGGACCCTGCTGGGTCAGCGCCCATAAATCATAACCCAGTGCATCAGAAGCTTCACGGAAAGTCTCTTCAATTACCGGATAGCGTGCTGCCATTTCAGACAACATCCCAACGGTTTGAGAGCCCTGTCCCGGGAACACAAAAGCAAATTGCGTCATTTTTTATTCCTTATACTAGAAACGAACCAGCGCGGAACCCCAGGTGAACCCGCCACCGAAGGCTTCAAGCAAGACCAGCTGGCCCCGTTTGATTCGTCCATCGCGTACCGCTTCATCAAATGCGCACGGTACCGACGCCGCAGAGGTGTTGCCATGACGATCCAGCGTCACTACAACGTTATCCATCGACATGCCCAGCTTTTTCGCGGTCGCGCTGATGATACGCAGGTTCGCCTGATGCGGCACCAGCCAGTCGAGCGCGGTACGCTCAAGGTTATTCGCTTCCAGCGTTTCATCAACGATGTGTGCAAGCTCGGTTACCGCCACCTTGAACACCTCGTTCCCTGCCATGGTCAGGTAAATCGAGTTGTCCGGATTAACGCGATCGGCGTTAGGCAGGGTCAACAGTTCGCCATAGCTGCCATCAGCATGCAGATGCGTGGAGATGATACCTGGCTCTTCGGACTGCCCCAGCAGCACCGCACCCGCACCATCACCAAAAATAATGATCGTTCCACGATCGGTTGGATCGCAGGTACGCGCCAGCACGTCAGCACCGATCACCAGCGCATATTTAACGGCACCGGATTTCACGTACTGATCGGCAACGCTCAGCGCATAGGTGAAGCCTGCGCACGCGGCAGCGACGTCAAACGCCGGGCAGCCTTTGATGCCGAGCATATTTTGCACCTGGCACGCCGCGCTTGGGAAAGCATGCGTGGCAGACGTCGTGGCGACCACGATCAAACCAATCTGTTCTTTATCAATGCCCGCCATTTCGATAGCACGCTGTGCGGCTTCGTAACCCATGGTCGACACGGTTTCGTCTGGCGCGGCAATACGACGTTCACGGATACCTGTGCGCGTGACAATCCACTCGTCAGACGTATCTACCATTTTTTCCAGATCGGCGTTGGTACGCACTTGTTTTGGCAGGTAGCTGCCGGTACCTAAAATCTTCGTATACATGTACGCTCAGTCACTTTTAGCTAATACAGATTCCAGGCGAGCGGCAATCCGCTGAGGGACTTGTCGCTGCACCGCCTGCACTGCCTGTTCAATCGCGACAGCAAATGCTCGCTGATTGGCGGCGCCATGACTCTTAATCACGATGCCGCGCAATCCTAACAGACAGGCGCCATTATACTGGTCGGGGTTGAGGTGACTGAATCGCCGCGTCAGGCTCTTTTGTAACCAACGCTTCAATAAAATCAGCCACCAGGCGCTTTTTTTGCCTTCTCCCTGAGATTTCAGCAGAGAAAGAAACATGCGTACGACCCCTTCCATGGTCTTCAACGTGACGTTTCCGGTGAAGCCATCGCACACCAGAACATCCGTTTTACCCGTCAACAACTCATTGGCTTCGAGATAACCAATATAGTTGATGGAGGGAACCTGTTTGAGCAATTCAGCCGCTTCGCGAATGCTGTCCAGGCCTTTGGTCTCTTCTTCACCAATGTTCAGTAACGCAACACGGGGAGTGTTGATCCCGACAACTTCTTCTGCCAGCACCGATCCCATCACGGCAAACTGAGCCAGCATAGTACTATCACAGTCGACGTTAGCGCCCAAATCGAGCACCACCGTCTTGCCCTTCTGCTGATGCGGTAACACCGTTACCAGCGCAGGGCGCTCAATACCTTCAATAGGTTTGAGCAGCAATTTCGACAGCCCCATCAGCGCGCCGGTATTTCCCGCGCTGACGCAAGCCTGAGCTCGCCCTTCTTTCACCAGCTCCAGCGCTATCCGCATAGAGCTGCCACGACTATTGCGAATCGCCTGCGAGGGTCGGGCATCACTGGCAATAACTGACTGCGCAGGAATAATCTGCAGACGCGAACGTTGTTCAAAGTCAGCTTTTGCGAGTAATGGCGTGATTGCGTCGGGATTGCCGACTAAAAGAAGTGTGAGTTGCGAATTAGAATTCAGTGCCTGCAATGCTGCAGGCACTGTCACGGAAGGGCCAAAATCTCCCCCCATGACATCTAACGCCAGGGTTAGACGTGTCAAGGTATCGTCGCAGCCTGGTTCGGTAAATTCCCCGTTTGCACGGGGAAATCCTCACTAAGCCTAATCACGCTTGCGCGTGATTACTTAGTGATAACCTTGCGGCCGCGGTAGAAACCGTCAGCGGTGATGTGGTGACGCAGGTGTTTCTCACCAGAAGTCTTGTCTACAGACAGGCTGGTAACTGCAGTCAGCGCGTCATGGGAACGACGCATGCCACGTTTGGAACGGGTTGGTTTATTCTGTTGTACGGCCATGGACCTTACTCCTCAATTACTTACGCTTTAAGCTGGCTAATACGGCAAATGGGTTTGGTTTTTGCGCTTCATCAGGCAGTTCCCCAAAGACCATGTCCGCCTCGGACACTTCACAGTGTTCAGAATCATGCACCGGAACTACTGGCAAGGTGAGGATGATTTCATCTTCAACCAGAGCCAGAAGATCGATTTCACCGAATTCGTTAACCTCAATCGGCTCATACGCTTCCGGGAGTGCTTCAGCCTGTTCGTCAGAACGAACGGGACTGAAACAATACGTTGTGTGAACATGCTGTACAAACGGTTTCCCGCAACGCTGACACTCGAGCGTTACCGTCACCTTTGCATCACCGGTTAAAACGGCGAGACGCTGGTTGTCGATAGCGAACGACATGGAGCATTCTACATCACTGTCCACACTGACTACGGATTCGGCAATACGCTCAGCCTGATCGGAAGTATAGATACCTTCGTAATCGAGGCGTTTTTGAGCCGTACGAACCGGATCAAGAGTCAGGGGTAATTTTACCTTTTGCATAGGGCGCGCATATTAACTTTGTAACGTCATAGAGTCAAAGAAAAAGGCAACCAGAGCTGCCTTTTGCCAATTATTCGCACACATTGCGGCCTGTAGTTTAAAATGGCTGGCATCGATACGCTATATCTGGTGATAAAAATATGCCAAATCTCGTCCTTGCTTCCACGTCTCCCTACCGCCGAATGCTGCTGGAAAAGCTCGGGATCCCGTTTGAATGCGCCGCGCCAGAGGTTGATGAGACGCCACAGCCGGGCGAATCACCGCGTCATCTGGTGATGCGTCTTGCTAAAGAGAAAGCGCAGTCGCTGGCCGCACGTTACCCCACACATTTGATTATAGGCTCAGACCAGGTTTGCGTGCTGGACGGCGAAATCACCGGCAAGCCCCATACGGAGGAGAACGCCTGCCAGCAGCTTCTGCGCGCGCGAGGCACTATCGTGACCTTTTATACCGGCCTGGCGCTTTATAACTCTGCCACCGGTCATCTGCAAACCGAATGCGAGCCGTTCGACGTACACTTTCGCCATCTCAGCGAGCAAGAGATCGTGGATTATGTGCGCCGGGAACGTCCGCTGAACTGTGCGGGGAGCTTTAAAAGCGAAGGACTGGGGATTGCGCTGTTCGACAAGCTGGACGGTCGCGATCCCAACACGCTGGTGGGGTTACCGCTGATTGCCCTGTGTCAAATGTTAAGACGAGAAGAGTGTAATCCGCTGACCATGTGACTTTTGCCCAGCGGCGCTTCGCTTGCATGGGCCTACTAAACTGCGGCCTGATGCCCTCACCCCGGCCTTCTCCCACAGGGAGAGGAAGCAAACATTAAAAACGACAACATTCGTTGCCGTTTTACGTTTACCTTAGCCGCGCAGAACCTTAAGACAGCGTTTCAACTGCTCATCCAGCGGCGCTTCAATACGGATGACTTCTCCCGTATTAGGATGGGTAAACTTCAGCGCTGCCGCATGCAGGAACAAACGCGACAGTCCCGTCCCCGCCAGCTGCTTATCAAACTCGCGGTCGCCATAGCGGTCATCAAAGGCGATAGGGTGCCCTGCGAACTGCGTATGCACGCGGATCTGGTGAGTACGACCGGTCACCGGACTGCAGCGCACCAGCGTGGCAAACTCATAGCGCTCTTCAACCTTAAAGCGCGTCTCAGACGGTTTCCCTTCCTGGCTCACGCGGACAATACGTTCGCCGCTTTGCAGAATGTTCTTCAGCAGCGGCGCCTGCACCACTTTTACATGGGACTGCCACTGACCGCGCACCAGCGCCAGGTAGTCTTTCTGCATCCCTTTTTCACGCAGCTGTTCATGCAGCGAACGCAGCGCAGAACGCTTTTTCGCCACCAGCAGTACGCCAGAGGTATCACGGTCAAGACGGTGCACCAGTTCAAGGAAGCGCGCTTCCGGGCGCAGGGCACGCAGCCCTTCAATCACGCCGAAGCTCAGACCGCTGCCGCCATGAACAGCCGTTCCTGACGGTTTATTGAGCACCAGAATGTGGTCATCTTCGTACAGGATCACATCGCTCAGGGCCGCCACTTTCTGTAGCTTCGGTGAAACGGTCTCTTCTTCACGTTCCGCAACGCGCACCGGCGGAATACGCACTTCATCGCCCGCCTCGAGTTTGTACTCGGGCTTCACGCGTTTTTTGTTCACCCGCACCTCGCCCTTGCGCAGGATGCGGTAAATCATGCTCTTTGGCACACCTTTCAACTGGGTGCGCAAAAAGTTATCGATACGTTGCCCCGCGTCATCTTCGGCGATGGCAACCATTTTTACGGCTGGAGTCTCTGTTTTCATGGTTGGCGATTCTAAATATCGTCAGCCATTAGCGCCACTCATTTTTCTATGCTTATATTTACTTTTATCCGGCCAGCTCCCGGTTTCGCGCAACCGATTTGGTGGTTATTAAACCAATCGCCATTCTGAAGTGAAGAAACTGTGAGTAACCGGGTGATAATTGGTAAAAGTCATCTTGCTATAACCCGGCGAGCAGTGGAATAATGAGGCTGTTTTCCGTGTTAAATCCTGGTTAAGTAAGGATGTTGACGGAATGACCAATTTTGTCTGACCGATCATCCACGCAGCAATGGCGTAAGACGTATTGATCTTTCAGGCAGTTAGCGGGCTGCGGGTTGCAGTACTTCCCGGTATAAGGATTGTTCTCTGGAGAGTTCTACCCAGGCAATTCCCCTGATAATTGCGCTGTGTTTCCGTATGAAATACAGGCAACCGACACTCTGCGCCTCTTAAGCGAGCGACAACCGTGAGGTTGGCGACGTGAACAGACACGAGGCCATCGGTTCATACCCCGGAAAGCGTCACCTTGCCCGCAGCTTTGTCGTCAATGTAAGAATAACGAGTAAGTTACGATGAAAAGAATGTTAATCAACGCAACTCAGCAAGAAGAGTTGCGTGTCGCCCTTGTGGATGGGCAGCGCCTGTACGATCTGGATATCGAAAGTCCTGGACACGAACAGAAAAAAGCGAACATTTACAAAGGTAAAATCACCCGCATTGAACCAAGCCTTGAAGCTGCATTTGTCGATTACGGTGCTGAGCGTCATGGTTTCCTCCCTCTGAAAGAAATCGCCCGCGAATATTTCCCCGCAAACTACAACGCCCATGGCCGCCCAAACATCAAAGATGTTCTGCGTGAAGGTCAGGAAGTTATCGTTCAGATTGATAAAGAAGAGCGTGGCAACAAAGGTGCCGCACTGACCACCTTTATCAGCCTGGCAGGGAGCTATCTGGTTCTGATGCCTAACAACCCGCGTGCGGGTGGCATCTCTCGCCGTATCGAAGGTGATGACCGTACCGAGCTGAAAGAAGCGCTGGCAAGCCTCGAACTGCCTGATGGCATGGGGCTTATCGTGCGTACCGCAGGCGTTGGCAAATCAGCCGAAGCGCTGCAGTGGGACCTGAGCTTCCGTCTGAAGCACTGGGAAGCCATTCAGAAAGCAGCCGAAAGCCGCCCTGCTCCGTTCCTGATCCACCAGGAAAGCAACGTTATTGTGCGTGCCTTCCGTGATTATCTGCGTCAGGACATCGGTGAGATTCTGATCGATAACCCGAAAGTGCTTGAGCTGGCGCGCCAGCACATCGCCGCGCTGGGTCGTCCGGATTTCACCAGCAAAATTAAACTGTACACCGGTGAAATCCCGCTGTTCAGCCACTATCAGATCGAATCCCAGATTGAGTCCGCCTTCCAGCGTGAAGTGCGTCTGCCATCCGGCGGTTCTATCGTTATCGATACCACTGAAGCGCTGACCGCTATCGACATCAACTCCGCACGTGCAACGCGCGGTGGCGATATCGAAGAGACTGCCTACAACACTAACCTCGAAGCCGCTGATGAAATCGCCCGCCAGCTCCGCCTGCGCGACCTGGGTGGTCTGATTGTTATTGACTTCATCGACATGACCCCGGTACGCCACCAGCGTGCGGTTGAAAACCGTCTGCGCGAAGCGGTGCGTCAGGACAGGGCGCGTATCCAGATTAGCCATATCTCACGCTTTGGCCTGCTGGAGATGTCCCGTCAGCGTCTGAGCCCGTCTCTCGGCGAGTCCAGCCATCACGTTTGTCCGCGCTGCTCCGGCACCGGTACCGTGCGTGATAACGAATCTCTGTCCCTCTCCATTCTGCGTCTGATTGAAGAAGAAGCGCTGAAAGAGAACACCAAAGAGGTTCACGCTATTGTGCCGGTGCCCGTTGCCTCTTACCTGCTTAACGAAAAACGTGCAGCGGTAAGTGCGATTGAAGCGCGTCAGGGTGGCGTTCGCTGCATCATCGTGCCAAACGACCAGATGCAGACCCCACACTATCACGTGCTGCGCGTGCGTAAGGGCGAAGAGACGACCACCCTCAGCTACCTGCTGCCGAAGCTGCATGAAGAAGAGATGTCCCTGCCTTCCGATGAAGAGCCAGCCGAGCGCAAACTGCCAGAGCAGCCTGCATTAGCGACCTTCATCATGCCTGAAGCACCACCGGAAGCAGCCCTGGAAAAACCTGCGGCCAAACCTGCAGCGCAGAAACCAGAAGCCGCGGTAGCGAAAGCTCAGCCGGCGCAACCGGGTCTGCTGAGCCGCTTCTTTGGCGCGCTGAAGAAGATGTTTGCTGAAGAAGAAGTTCAGCCAGAGCAGCCGAAAGAAGAGCCAAAAGCGGCCAAGCCAGAGCGTCAGCAGGATCGCCGTAAGCGTCAGAACAACCGCCGCGATCGTAACGACCGCAGCGATCGCAATGACCGCAGCGAGCGTCGTGACAACCGTGACAACCGTTCTGAGAATGGCGAAGGCCGTGAGCAACGCGAAGACAACCGTCGCAACCGTCGCGAGAAACAACAGCCGAATGTTGAAGATCGTGAAATTCGCCAGCAGGCGGGCGATGAGTCTGAGAAGAGCAAACAGCGTGACGACCAGCAGCCGCGCCGTGAACGCAGCCGTCGCCGTAACGACGAGAAGCGTCAGGCACAGCAGGAAGTCAAAAACCTGAACCGCGAAGAGCCTGTTGAACAGCAGGACGGCGAGCAGGAAGAACGTACTCAGGTTATGCCGCGTCGTAAGCAGCGCCAGCTTTCTCAGAAAGTTCGCTTCGCCTCTGAAGCAACCGAAGAGTCAGGCGCTATCGCGGTTGAAACCAGCGAGAGCACAACCGGCACACAGCTGGCGAAAGTTGACCTGCCAGCGGTCGTTGAAAACAACGTTGAGCAGGATGATAACGGTGAAAACCGTGATAACGCCGGTATGCCGCGCCGTTCACGTCGTTCTCCACGTCATCTGCGCGTCAGCGGCCAGCGCCGTCGTCGCTATCGTGACGAGCGTTACCCGACTCAGTCGCCAATGCCGCTGACCATTGCCTGTGCTTCACCAGAAATGGCCTCCGGCAAAGTCTGGATCCGCTACCCGGTTGCTCGCCCGGAGCAGGTTGTTGAAGAACAGCCTGTAACCGAAGAGGTGATTGCACCAGCAGCCGCGGTAGAAGCTGTCGTGACTGAAGCGGCAACCGTGGTTGAACCTGAGGTTGTTGAACCTGAGGTTGTTGAAGCTGAAGCACCTCACGCAGTGGACGTTGAAACCACCCATCCAGAAGTGATTGCCGCGCCGGTTGATGCCGCACCGCAGCTTATCGCCGAAGAAGATGCCGTGGTGGCTGAGGAAGTCGCTGAAGAGGCTGAACCTGTAGCCGCAGTGGAAGACACCGCAGAAACCCTCGTTGAAACCACCACTGAAGAAGTCGTTCAGGACGTTGAGATTCAGGTTGAACCGGTTGTCGAAGAAGCGAAAGCGACTGAGGTGAAACCTGAGCCGGTTGTTTCTGCACCAGCCGCAGCCCACGTGGCGACAGCACCAATGACGCGCGCCCCGGCACCGGATTACGTGCCTGAAGCCCCGCGTCACAGTGACTGGGTACGCCCGACCTTCAGCTTCGACGGTAAAGGCGCTGCAGGCGGCCACAGTGCAACGCATCAGGCGACTGCACCGGCGACGCGTCCGCAGTCTGTCGAATAACGACGCTGAAAGTAAAAAGCCGACCTTCGGGTCGGCTTTTTTTATGGCTGCTGCACGGGCTTTCTCATTCCGGTCACCTCAGGCATGACCTGGCGCATCAACTCCAGAAAACGCCGCAAGCGTGCCGGATAATAGCGGGACCAGGGGTAAACAAGATGCACCGGTAACGCCGCTGGCTGCCAGTCTGGCAGCAAATGCACCAGCCGCCCTTCCCGAATATCATCCTGTACCGTCCAGCTGGATACCACCGCCACGCCAAGCCCGGTGAGCGCCGTATTGCGTGCGACATACAGGCTATCGGTGCTCAGCCGTGGCGTAATAGCAATCCGCGCGGTGGCGGGTGATGCATCGTGGAACAGATCCACATGGCGCTGGTAGAATGAGCTGATCGCTATCCAGGGAAACTGCTGCAAATCCTCCGGCGTGGTAACCGACGGAAAACGGGCCAGCAGTGCCAGTGAAGCCACTACCGAGCGCGGCACTTCGGCCAGCAGCACGGACACGGTCGCCGGATCGACTTCCACGCCCACCCGAATCGCACAGTCAAGGTTGTCGCCGAGGAAGTCCGCTGACCGATCGTTGAGCATCCACTCAATCGAAAGCTGGGGATAGCGTTGCAAAAACTCGGTTACGGGTTTCAGAAGCTGATCCTGACCAAACGCGTGCGGAGCGCGCACCCGCAGCACGCCTACCGGCTCATCTTCCGTCTGCCCCACCTCATCTTCCAGCGCCAGCCAGCTGTCAATCACCCGACGGGCGTGCTGATAGCAGCGCTCGCCGTCATCCGTCAGCCGCGTCGTGTGGGTGGTGCGCAATATCAGGCGCACGCCCAGCATGGTCTCAAGCGACTGTAACCGTCTGCTTACCGTGGCCTGGGTAGTAGCCAGCTGCCGTGCCGCCGCAGAGAGGGATCCCGCCTCCACAATACGAACAAACGTCCGCATTAGCTCCACCCTGTCTATACGCTCAGCTCTTTTCATCGCATTTGCACTTATACGTTCAACGTATAAGCGTTTTACCACCGGGCCCGCTACCGTCGCAAGGCGTACTGATAAAAAATAGCCTCACACGACGAATGAGGAACATCTTATGAACACAACAACCGCCGCCCATGCCGTGAGCCGCTGGGTAATCTTAATGCTGACGATCGGTGCAGGTTTCAGCGTGGCATCTATCTATTATGCCCAGCCTCTGCTGCCGCTGATGGGCGCAGACCTTCATCTGAGTATCGAAGGAATGGGCATGGTTCCGACGCTCACCCAGGCGGGATATGCCCTGGGGATCCTGTTCCTGCTCCCGCTCGGCGATCGCCACGACCGCAGGACGTTAATCCTGATAAAAAGTGCGGCGCTGGCGCTGTTTCTTCTCGGCTGTAGCCTGACCGGGCAGATCCACTCTCTGCTGCTGGCCAGCCTGCTCATCGGCATGGCCGCCACCATGGCACAGGATATCGTCCCTGCCGCGGCCATCCTTGCGCCGGAAGGTAAACAGGGGAAAACCGTGGGTACGGTAATGACCGGGCTGCTGATGGGTATCTTATTATCAAGAACCGTGAGCGGCGTGGTGGGCGAAGCGTTTGGCTGGCGCGTCATGTACCAGCTGGCGGCGGCGAGCATTGCGTTCGTCGGGGTGATGATGTGGTTTGTGCTTCCCCGTTTTGCCATTCACTCCACGCTGAGCTACCCCGCACTGATGCGCTCAATGGAGCATCTGTGGCGTCGCTATCCGGCGCTGCGCCGTGCGGCGCTGGCTCAGGGCTTCCTGTCGATTGCCTTTAGCGCCTTCTGGTCTACGCTTGCGGTCATGCTGCTGGAACGCTATCACCTGGGTAGCGCTGTAGCGGGAGGATTTGGTATTGCAGGTGCCGCCGGTGCGTTAGCTGCCCCGCTGGCAGGGGGTCTGGCAGACAAACTGGGCGCAGGAAAAGTCACGCAGATTGGTGCCGTTCTTGTGACCGTCTCATTCGCCCTGATGTTCCTGATGCCCGCGCTGGGCGTTCATGGACAGCTGATTCTTATCGCCATCTCCGCCGTCGGGTTCGACCTGGGTCTGCAGTCCAGCCTGGTCGCTCACCAGAACCTGGTATACAGCCTTGAACCGCAGGCGCGCGGTCGCCTCAACGCCCTGCTCTTTACGGTGGTCTTTATCGGGATGGCGCTGGGTTCCGCGTTAGGCAGCAATATCTACTCGCTGGCCGGCTGGACGGGCGTGGTCGCGCTGGCGACGGTCTGTGGCGTCATTGCGCTGGCAATCCGTCTGATAGAAAGCGCACGAGTCACCTCCGCATCAGCAGAAGTTGCATAAAAAAAATGCCCAATCCAGACGGATTGGGCAGTAAAACATGCCCAGTTTCAAGACATGTTCCAAGAGGTCAAGATGTTATTTGTTCAGCTGGAACAGAGACATGCCCTGCATATCGCTAAACGCTTTATAAGACGCCTGCAAGGCCGCCTGCTGCATGGTGTAAGAGGAAATCGCTTCGTTCCAGTCAACATCCACCAGGTCACTCATCTGCTTGGTCTGACCCAGCGCGCGGTCATCGCCCAGCGTATCGAGTTTTTCCAGCTCGTTCATCTTGGTTCCCACATCCGCAACGACCGTCAGGATATTGTTCTGGGAGTTTTTGATGCCGATTTGCGCATTGGCAATCACCTGGCTTTGCGCCGTTGCGGCAGCCGGATCGTTCTCAATCGGTGTCTTCAACGAGGCAATAGCAGAATCCAGGATTTTGAACATGTTGGTCTGGCCATATCCACCGCCCGGCAGCTGTTCCGCATTACTGGTAATGCTTTCGAAAATTTGCTGTCCGGTATGGCTGATGGTCATATTTCGCGCCGTATCAACCTGCTGCGTGATGGCCTCAGCGCCGCCGTTATAATCCCCGGTCGCGGCATCAAACGGTGCGCTCTCGGTTTTGTATCCCGCAAAGATAAAGCGACCATTACCATCCGTCGTGTTGGCCAGGTTCATCAGCTGATCGCGGATCCCCTGAATATCGGTCGCCAGAGAAAGACGGTCGTCATCGCTTAATGTGCCGTTCGACGCATAAACGAGCTTCTCGCGCACGCTTGAGATCGCAGTGTTGACCTGGGTTAACACGTTATCTTCCAGCGAGACCTTCTGCGTTGCAAAGGTACGCGCGAGCGCAAACTGGCTGTTTTGCGACTGAGACTGTGACAGAACGATGGCCTGCGACGCGGCGATAGGATCGTCCGAAGGACGATTGACGCGCTTGCCGGTGGACATCTGCTCACCGTAGCTCAGCCATCTGCTCTGGGAATCGGTGATCCCACGCATGTTCTGCTCGTACATCATCTGGGTGCTAATACGCATTGTTCACCTCAACCTTAACGAATGTTGATAATTGCATCGAAGAGCGTACTGGCAGTTTGTAGAACCTGGGCATTGGCCAGGTAATACTGCTGATAACGCTGCAAATTGCCATACTCTTCGTCGAGGTTTACCCCAGAGATGGTCTGCTGCTGCTTGATTAACTGCGTTTCCACGTTGGCTTTCGTCTGGCTGCTCACCTTCAGTGACGCCGTTGAGCTACCGACGGTACTGACGAGAGAGGCATACGCATCGTTGAAGGTTTTATTTCCACCCACCACTTTGCCGTTTTGCAGATCGAGCAGTTTCTGGCCGTTACGGTTGTCACTTTCGCCGCCGTTCTGCACCGATGCCATCGCCAGTTTGGACTCGTCGCTGATCGCGAGATCCATGTTCATGATGACGTTGGAAACAGGCTTCACGGTAAAGCTGTCTTTGGTATTTGCCGTGCCGCTCACGTTGACGTTAAGGCCATCAAACGACAGATTGCCGCTGGCATCAGGGCTCATCGTAAAGCTGGTTTTGTCTGACGTGCGGGTGACCGTCCAGTCAGTGCCGTTAAACTGCAGCTTATAGTCTGTCGCCTGGACCTGTTTGCTGTCCGCCACAGAAGCCGTAACAACGGCAGAGCCGCCGTTCTTGCTGTTGGACAGGACCGCCGGAGAACCGAAGTTGAACAGCTTACCGCCCGCATCACCGTTCGCATCAAAACCGGCTTCATGCTGCGCGTTCATTGAATCGGCAAAGGCCAGCGCCATCTGGTTCAGGGTGTTACGGGCTTTATCCAGATCTTCCGTGCGGAAGGTCAGTAAACCGCCCAAAGAACCGGTGGTGATCATCTTTTCCGGGATCTCGACATTACCCGCCACGTCATCGACGTAGGCCACGGTGGTACGAGCCGGATCGGCACTCGACTTCACGGCAGCCAGCTGGTTAGCTTTACTTCCCTGAACCAGGCTGTAACCGTTGCCGAAAGAGATGTTAAACGTACCGCTATCCTGAACAGACACTTCCACGCCCACGATTTTGTTCAGCTCATTGACGAGCTGATCGCGCTGGTCGAGCAGATCGTTAGGCGATGCGCCCGCACCGACGCCGGTCAGACGGGAGATCTGATCGTTCAGGTTCGCAATCTGTTTGGCATAGTTGTTGATCTGAGACACGCTGGTCCCAATCGCGGTATTGACCTGCGTATCCTGGTCACGCAGATACTGATCGTTGGTTTTGAACTGATTGACCAGACCGCCCGCTTTACCCAGCACCGTCTGACGTGCTGCCGGGTCTTCCGCGTTACTCACCAGGGTTTGCAGGCTTTTGAAGAAGTCCTGCAGGGTGGTGGAGAGCGAGTTGGTGGTATCGGAGAGCACATCGTCAATCTTTGACATCTGCTGATAGCGCGTCGTCAGACCGCTGCTCTGCGTCTGCGCGGCGCGCAGCTGGTTGGTGATGAAGGCGTCATACTCACGCTGGACACCGGAGACATAAACCCCGTTACCTACCCAGCCACCGCCGGTCAGCGTGCTGTTAGATGCACCCAGCACCGTGGTCTGGCGGGTGTAACCTGCCACGTTATAGCTTGAAATATTATTACTGACGGTATTGAGTGCCGACTGCGCGGCACTGAGGCCACTCATGGCGCTGTTAATCAAACTGGACATGGGGGTTCCTTTTATACGTTCAGACACGAGTCCTGATGAAGGTTATCGGCAACCTCCACCGGGACTTGAGAACTTTCAGAACAGATTTTCAATATCTGTGCTATAGGCTTTGCTGACCTTCTCGCCCATGGATTTCAGCTGCTGGATCATGCTGGTGAGCTTGCGCGCATAGTTCGGGTCAGTCGCGTAGCCCGCGTTTTGTAAGGCCTGAGCGCCCTGCTCCGCCGTCGCCGCCTGCGTAACGGCGGTATAACGCGGATTGCGGCTCAGCAGGCCAACGTAGTCGGACAATGCTTCCAGATAGGAGCTGTAGACGCGGAATTTTGCTTTGACCTTCACCGCCGCACCGTTCTCGTATTCGGTGGTCGTGATCTCCGTTGTTGGCCCCTTCCAGCTGGAGGTGGCCTTCACGCCGAAGATGTTGAAGCTCGGATCGCCGTTTTCCTTGCGGATCTGACGCTGGCCCCAGCCCGACTCCAGCGCGGCCTGCGCCAGAATCAGGTGATGCGGCACGCCGCTCTGTTCGCTGGCAAGGCGCGCGGGCAGAGAAAGCTGCGCCAGGAAGTCTTTGCTGTCAGCGGAGAGCGGCTCATCGCCGCTGCCCGTGGCTTTTGGCATCGCTTTACGCACCATTTGCGTCAGAGCCTGGTTCTGATAACTGGTCACCGTTTCCAGGTCGAATTTCATCGGCACCTGCTGCGTCTGTTCCTGAGGCTGAATGCCCTGCGCGGCTTCGGTCTGTTTCACAATCATGTCAGCCAGACCGAGGCCTTTACCGGCGGTCATCTGCTGCGCAATCTGCTGGTCATACATGCTGGTGTAGAGACGCGTTGAATCACTGCTGAACATCCCGTCTTTCGGCAGGGTTTCACGCATGCTTTTCAGCATCATCTGTACAAACATCCCTTCCACCTGGCGGGCGACCGGGCGGATGTTCGCCGCCGGGTCTTTGCCTGCTTTGGTTTTCAGTTCGTTGAGCGACTGGGCGTCCCAGGCTGCACTGGTCAACAGTTTGCTATCGGTCAGCATTAGATGATTTCCAGTTTGGCGCGCAGGCAGCCCGCGCTTTGCATGGATTGCAGGATGGACATCAGATCCATCGGCGTTGCGCCCAGGGCGTTCAGGGCACGCACCACGCTGTTCAGGTTGGCGCTGGAGCGAACGCTCTGCAGCGACCCGCCGCTCTGACGCATATCAATCTGCGTTTGCGGCGTCACCACCGTCTGACCGCCACCAAATGGCGTATTCGGCTGGCTCACGTTCGCGGAACGGTTTACCGTCACGGAGAGGTTACCCTGCGCCACGGCACAGCTGTCCAGCGACACTTCCCGGTTCATCACCACCGAGCCGGTACGGGAGTTGATGATCACTTTCGCATCCTGAACCGGAACGTTCACTTCCATATTCTGGATATCCGCCAGCATGCGCACCTGGTTGCTGCTGCCGGTGGAGGTGCGGATCTGCACGGTGCGCGCGTCGAGTGCCGTTGCATTACCGTAGCCGCGGCTGCGGTTGATGGTATCGGCAATTTGCTGCGCCATGGTGAAGTCTTCATTATTAAGCTGCAGGTTGATGGTGTTGCCCGCGCCAAACTGGGTCGGCAGTTCACGCTCAATGATCGCACCGTTGGTGATACGTCCACCGTTCAGCTGGTTCACCTGCACGCTGCTTCCGCCTGCGGATGCCCCCGCACCGCCAACCAGAATGTTCCCCTGCGCCAGCGCATAGACCTGGCTGTCAACGCCTTTCAGCGGAGTCATCAGCAGCGTACCGCCGCGCAGGCTTTTGGCGTTACCCATTGAGGACACCACCACATCAATGGTCTGCCCCTGACGCGCAAACGCCGGGTAGGACGCGGTGACCATTACCGCGGCCACGTTTTTCAGCTGCATGTTGGTTCCCGCCGGCACGGTAATGCCGAGCTGGGAAAGCATGTTGTTCAGGCTTTGGGTGGTGAACGGCGTCTGGGTCGTCTGGTCACCGGTACCATCCAGACCGACCACCAGGCCATAGCCAATCAGGGAGTTTTCACGAACGCCCTGAACGCTGGTGAGGTCGCGAATACGGTCAGCCTGGGCAAACGTTGCCACCAGCGCGAGCGCCACGGCGAAGATCGATTTAAACATGGGTCACCTCGCTTACATCGGCGATAAATTAAGGAAGAAGCGCTGCAGCCAACCCATATTTTGCGCTTCATTGATATAGCCGTTACCGACGTACTCAATGCGCGCATCCGCCACCTGGGTGGACGGAACGGTGTTGGTGCCGCTAATGGTGCGAGGGTTAACCACGCCCGAGAAGCGAATGAATTCAGTGCCCTGGTTGATGGCGATCTGTTTTTCACCCACAACGTGCAAGTTGCCGTTAACCAGTACCTGGTCAACCGTGACCGTCAGCGTACCGCTGAAGGTGTTGCTGGCGTTCGCGCCGCCTTTGCCGTTAAAGGTATTGCCGCCGGACGCGTTCACATCAGCACGCGCGTTGCCGAACAGCCCTTCGAGATAGCGTGGCACGGTATCGAAGCCAAAATTGGTTTTGCCATCGCGGCTGGCGTTCGCCGACGAGCTCTTGCTCGCGCTGACGTTTTCCTGCAGCACAATGGTCAATGTATCGCCGACGTTACGCGGGCGGCGATCTTCAAACAGCGGCTGATAGCCGTAATTAATCGGCTGCGCGGTCTGGAAAATGGAGCCGTTTACCACTGGCGCGGGGCCAGGAACGGGTTGGGCAGTCGTCGCACCCTGGACCAATGGTTTAGACGGGATCAAAGCACACCCGCTGAGGGTGACAGCCAGAACAGTCAGTATCGGATAACGAAACGCCGCGTTTTTTTGCATTGCCTTCATCTTCGAAAACAGGGAGCCGGTGCGGCGTTTACCGCACCGGGCTACACCTTAGAGTTGCGTCAGTTTCTGCAGCATCTGGTCGGTCGTCGACACTGCTTTACTGTTAATTTCATACGCGCGCTGGACCTGGATCATATTCACCAGCTCTTCCGCCACGTTCACGTTGGACGTTTCAACATAACCCTGGTACAGCAGACCCGCGCCGTTCAGGCCCGGGGTGCTCTCATTCGGCGTACCGGAGGATTGCGTTTCGGTGTAGAGGTTCTCACCAATGCTTTCCAGACCGGTATCGTTCATGAAGGTGGTCAGGTTGAGCTGCCCGACCTGAACCGGCGCGGCCTGTCCCTGCTGGGTCACGCTGACCACACCGTCACGTCCGATGGTGATGCTCAGGGCATTCGCCGGGATAGTAATCGCAGGCTGAACCTGGAAACCGCCCGCCGTCACCAGCTGGCCGTTCTGATCGACCTGGAACGAACCGTCGCGGGTATAGGCAGAGGTCCCGTCAGGCAGCTGCACCTGGAAGAAGCCCTGGCCTTTGATTGCCACGTCTTTACTGTTGTTGGTCTGAGACAGGTTGCCCTGGCTGTGCAGACGCTCGGTGGCCACCGGACGAACACCGGTACCGATCTGCAGACCCGACGGCAGCGTCGTCTGTTCAGAAGACTGCGCGCCCGGCTGACGGATAGTTTGATAAAGCAAATCTTCGAAAACGGCACGCTGACGCTTGAAACCATTGGTGCTCACGTTTGCCAGGTTGTTGGCAATCACGTCCATATTGGTTTGCTGGGCGTCCAGGCCAGTTTTCGCGATCCATAAAGAACTGATCATAAGGAGTCCTGTTAACTCATAGCCAGAAGTTGGTTAGCCTTGCCCGCGTTTTCATCCACGCTGCTGATGATCTTCATCTGCATTTCAAAACGACGGGCGCTGGCAATCATGTCGGTCATGGCTTCGACCGGCTTGACGTTGCTGCCTTCCAGAACGCCGGACATCACGCGGATGCTCGGATCGGCCTGTAACGTGGCGCCACGCGTCGCCTGCGCCGCCTGGGTCAGACGGAACATGCCGTCGTCGCCGCGCTGCACGTCTTTGGCTTCCGCTTTCACCAGCTTCAGACGTCCGACGGGCGCAACGGTATTGGCCGGGTCGCCCGGGTTCAGCGCCGAAATGGTACCGTCCGCGGCGATAGTCAGCTCAGAGCCTTCCGGCACGGTCAGCGGACCCGCTTCCCCCATTACCGGATGACCCTGAATCGTCAGCTGGCCCGTCGCGCTCACCTGGATATTGCCGTTACGGGTATAGCCTTCGCTGCCGTCGGCAGTTTGCACCGCCAGCCAGCCGTCCTGCTGCAGGGCAACGTCCAGCGGGCGCGAGGTGTAGTCCATCTGCCCTGGCGTCATATCTGCGCCAGGGGTTGATGCCGTCACCAGCGTACGGGTCGGCAGGGACAGCCCTTCAACCGGCACCGCGCGCAGCGCATTAAGCTGCGCACGAAAGCCCGGCGTAGAGGCGTTTGCCAGGTTGCTGGCGGTAACGGCCTGCTGATTGAGCGTCTGACTTGCCGCGCCCATCGCGGTATATATTGCGTGATCCATTGCGCTTTCCTGTTAGCCGCTTAACGCAGGTTAACCAGCGTGTTGAGGATCTGGTCCTGGGTTTTGATGGTCTGCGCGTTCGACTGATAGTTACGCTGCGCGACGATCATGTTCACCAGTTCTTTACTCATATCCACGTTGGAGGCTTCCAGCGCGCCGTTGGTCAGCTTGCCGAAGTTACCGGTGCCTGCAGTACCCAGCAGCGCCACGCCGGAGGACTGAGTGGCAGACCAGACGTTGTCACCTTCCGATTTCAGGCCTTCGTTGTTGGCGAAGTTTGCCAGCACGATCTGGCCCAGAACCTGAGACTGTTCGTTAGAGTAGCTTCCCACCACGGTGCCATCGTCGTTGATCTGGTAGCTCACCAGGTCGCCAGGCTTGTAGCCGTTCTGATTGGTTGCCACAACGCTGTTTGCACCGGTGTTCTGCTGCATGGAGTTCTGGAAGCTCAGGGAGAAGGTCGCCGCCGTCGCACCGCTGACAGAACCCGTGGTGATGTTAATGGCCGGCGTGGCGTTTGGCGTTGCGCTCAGTACACCCGCAGCGTCGTAGTTGTAGACACCCGCCAGGTTACCGTTCGCATCAAAGTTCATCTGCGCCGCTTTTGCTGCTGTAGAACCCGCAACGCTGCCGTCCTGAGTGTAAAGATCCCATTTATTGTTGGCCGTCTTCACGTAGTAGACGTACATGTTGTGGGCGTTACCCTGGCTGTCGAATACGGTCACGGTCCCTTTTTTGTTATAGGTATCCGGGTTGGTCGCATCGAACGGGGCAGTTTGAACAGGATCGGTTGAGTTCAGGTTGATCTGCTGCGTCGCGGTGGTGGTTGATTTCGCCGCCATCAGGGTATTCGGGATAGTAATCGCCTGAGGGTTCGCACCGGTCTGAACGGTTGGAGGCGTTCCAGCTACCGGGTAGCCCGTCAGCTGCATGCCCTGCATGTTAACCAGCGTACGGTTTTCGTCCAGCTTGAACTGGCCGTTACGGCTGTAGAACACAGAACCGTTGGAATCGACCATACGGAAGAAACCGTTCTGGCTGATAGCAACGTCCAGACCACGACCAGTGTTGGTGGTGGTACCGTCGGTAAAGTCCTGAGTGATGCCCGCAACTTTCACGCCCAGGCCGACTTTGGAACCGGCAAACATGTCCGCAAATGAAGCAGAACCGGATTTAAAACCATAGGTCGCGGAGTTGGCGATGTTGTTGCCAATGACGTCCAGGTTGGTGGCCGCAGCATTCAGGCCGCTGACCGCTTGAGAAAAGGCCATGACTTACTCCTGATAAGTGTTAAGGCTTAGATAATCTGCCGAACTTCGTCGAGTGTGGTGGAACCAGAGGTTCCCAAATCCAGTTTGTTGCCGTCGCTTCCTTTAATCACGCCCTGGACCAGCGCGAACTGCAGCGGCTGCGCCACCAGCTGGGTCGTCCCGTTGCTGGCGCTGATCGCTACTTTGTAAGAACCGTTTGGTGCTTTAGTGCCGTCGGTCAGGCTGCCATCCCACGTAAAGGTGTGAACGCCCGCCTTCAGCTCACCGATATCAATGGTGCGAACTACCACGTTATTGGCATCCATGATCGTTGCAGTGACCTTCTCAGCCGCCTGCTGGAGCTCAACGCCAAACGGCGTGGTGGTCGTTGTGGTGTTGCCTTCAGTGGTGCTGGTGCCCGCCAGAATCGTGGTTCCCGGGATCATCACCCCGTGGCCAATCAGGCTTGCCGCCTGCAGAGACTGGGCGCTGTTGATCTGCCCGGAGACGGAGCCGAGGGTGGTGTTGAGTTTCTCAATGCCGCTCACGGTGCTGATCTGCGCAAGCTGCGTGGTCAGTTCGTTGTTCTGCATTGGGTTGGTGGGATCCTGGTTCTTAAGCTGCGCCACCAGCAGCGTCAGAAAGCTGCCCTGAAGATCGGAGGCATTGCTCCCGGTGAGGGAGTTAGAACCCGTCGTACTCTTCGTGTTATTAACACCCGAGTTCGTAGGATCATTCACATTTACGGCGATGGACATGCATGTCTCCTTTACTGGCCGAGAGTGAGCGTTTTGAGCATCATGCTCTTCACGGTATTCAGCACTTCAACGTTGGCCTGGTAGCTGCGGGAAGCCGACATGGAGTTCACCATCTCACCCACCACATCCACGTTTGGCATTTTCACGTATCCGCTGGCATCCGCGAGCGGGTTACCCGGCTCATACACCAGTCTGTCCGGCGCCTGGCTCTCTACCACATCAGACACCTTCACGCCGCCCGTCGCCGCGCCCGGCGCAGCATCGACCTGAAAGACAACCTGTTTGGCACGATAAGGCTGGCCGTCTGGTCCGGTTACGCTGTCGGCGTTCGCCAGGTTGCTGGCAGCCACGTTCAGGCGTTTGGACTGCGCGGTTAACGCCGAACCGGCAATATCAAAAATATTCAACAAGGCCATCTATCAGTTCCCCCCCTGCAGGACGTTCATCATGCCTTTGATTTGTCCGCCGAGTACGGTCAGGCCCGTCTGGTATTTCAGACTGTTATCGGCAAACTGGGTACGCTCCCGGTCCATATCCACGGTGTTACCGTCGAGTGAGGGCTGATCGGGAATGCGGTAAAGTAAATCGGTCGCTGGCGCGGTCATCGCCTGAGCAGGAATATGGCGAGAGGATGTCATGGCAAGTGCAACACCCGTTCCTTCGGCACGTCCACGCTCCATCACCTTTTTGAGTTCACTGGAAAAATCAATATCGCGCGCCTGAAACCCTGGGGTATCGGCGTTAGCGATGTTGGCGGCTAAAATCTCCTGCCGCTGGGCGCGTAAATTGAGCGCTTCCTGCTGAAAACGTAACGCGGCGTCGAGTTTATCGAGCATGTCTCCTCCGCTGATGGCAAAATTTCAGTTCACAGCTTAAATCTCACCCGGTCTCCCCTATCGACGGAATAAGCGCAAAATGCGTCGCTATTTATTGCGTTGATGCAAAACCACTGCAGGTAGAATTCATTCAACTCTGGAAACGGTGGAACTTGCGATGCAAACGTTAAAACGTGGCCTGGTGGCAACTTTCTTGCTGTTTAGCCCTCTGGTGCAGGCTGAAGGCTTACAGGATCGGCTGACGGCTTTTTTTGCTGAAAAGCTGGCGGGCTTTAGCGATGAGGTTAACGTTACCGTGCGCACCCCACCGAATCTGTACCCGACCTGTGACCAACCGTCATTCAGCGTGACGGGAACCACCCGGCTGTGGGGAAATGTGAACGTGCTGGCACGCTGCGCGAACGAAAAACGCTATTTACAGGTTGCAGTTCAGGCGACGGGCAATTATGTTGTCGCCGCCGTGCCCATTGCGCGCGGCAGCGTGCTGCAGACGAACAGCGTGACGTTAAAACGCGGCCGTCTGGATCAGCTGCCTCCACGCACCATGCTGGAAATGAACCAGGCACAGGACGCCGTCAGCCTGCGCGATGTCGCACCCGGCCAGCCGATACAGCTCTCAATGCTGCGTCAGTCATGGCGGGTAAAAGCGGGTCAACAGGTGATGGTGGTGGCCAACGGAGATGGCTTTAGCATCAACAGTGAAGGGAAAGCGTTAAACAATGCCGCGGTGGCGCAAAACGCCCGCGTCAGAATGTCCTCAGGCCAGGTGGTGAGCGGAACCGTCGATTCTGATGGGAATATTCTGATTAACCTATAATCTTTTTAAAGATTTCGCGGCGCGTGCCGATAAATATTCCACTAATGATGATGTCAGGCGCAAACGCCGCGAACCCTCGATGAGGACAACACTATGAGCATTGATCGTACATCAGCCCTGAAGCCGGTAAGCGCTGTACAACCTCGCGAAACGAATGACGCTCCTGCGCAGAAAACGCGTCTGGAAAAACCGTCAACGTCCAACAGCACCAGCGTGACCCTGAGCGACGCACAGGCAAAACTGATGCAGCCAGGCAGCAACGATATCAATATGGAACGTGTTGAAGCGCTGAAAACGGCTATTCGTAACGGTGAGCTGAAAATGGACACCAGCAAAATCGCTGACGCCCTGATTCAGGAAGCACAGAGTTTCTTACAGAGTAACTAACCGTATGAGTCGACTGTCAGAAATACTGGATCAAATGACGGTTGTTCTTAACGACCTGAAAACGGTAATGGACGCTGAACAGCAGCATCTCTCTTCCGGTCACATCAACGGCAGCGCGCTGCAGCGTATCACTGAAGATAAGAGTTCGCTACTGGCGACGCTGGATTATCTGGAGCAGCAGCGCCGCGCTGAGCAGGATCCTAAGCGTAGCGCCAATGACGATATTATTGAACGCTGGCAAACCATAACCGAAAAAACCCAGCACCTGCGCGACCTTAACCAGCACAACGGCTGGCTACTGGAAGGTCAGATTGAGCGTAATCAGCAGGCGCTTGAGGTATTGAAACCGCATAAAGAAACCGGACTGTACAGTGCGGATGGTCAAACAGCGACTGCACGTATTGCGGGAGTTAAAAAGATTTCGATTTGACGCCTGTGCGACAAATCATGCAGCGGGGAGCACCATAAGGTGAACTCCCCTTTTGGCGTTTATGCCGTACGGCGGGCAAACTCTTTCACTTTGAATCCCAGCACCGCGAGCGTGGCAAAGTAAGCCACCACCCCAACGCCTACCACGGCCATCAGCCGCATCAGACGATAAGGCATGGTGCCGAGGGACCACTCCGGCATCACGTACATCATGCCGAGCAGCGCGGCTGACATGACCAGTACCGCAACGATCAGACGTGCCAGGAAACTTCCCCAGCCCGGCTGCGGCGTGAAAATATCCTGCTTGCGCAGCTGCCAGTACAACAGCCCGGCATTCAGACAGGCCGCCAGACCAATAGACAGCGACAGGCCGGCATGCTTCAGCGGACCAATAAACGCCAGGTTCATCAGCTGGGTCATAATCAGCGTCACGATGGCAATTTTCACCGGCGTTTTGATGTCCTGACGCGAGTAGAACCCGGGCGCCAGAACCTTGACGACGATCAGCCCCATCAAGCCGACCGAGTAGGCAATCAGCGCGCGCTGGGTCATAGCGGCATCAAAGGCGGTGAATTTCCCGTACTGGAAGAGCGACACCGTCAGCGGTTTGGCCAGAATGCCCAGCGCCACCGCGCTCGGCAGGGCCAGCAGGAAGCAGAGACGTAACCCCCAGTCCATCAGGCGGCAATATTCATCATGGTTGCCGCTGGCGAAACTTTTCGACAGCGACGGCAGCAGGATGGTCCCCAGCGCCACGCCCAGCACCCCGGACGGGAACTCCATCAGACGGTCGGCGTAGTACATCCAGGAAACCGAGCCGGACACGAGGAAAGAGGCAAAGATGGTGTTGATGATAAGCGAGATCTGGCTGACGGAGACGCCGAGAATGGCGGGCCCCATCTGCTTGATCACGCGCATCGCCCCGGCATCTTTGAGATTGATGCGCGGCAGCACCAGCATGCCGATTTTTTTCAGATGCGGCAGCTGGTACGCCAGCTGCAGCACGCCGCCGACGGTAACCGCCCAGGCCAGCGCCAGCACCGGCGGGTTGAAGTGCGGCGCGGCGAACAGGGCAAAACCGATCATGCTGACGTTGAGAAACGTCGGCGCAAACGCCGGAACAGAGAAGCGGTTCCAGGTGTTCAGGATCGCCCCCACCAGCGAGGCCAGCGAGATGAGCAGAATATAGGGGAAAGTAATGCGCAGCAGCTGCGAGGTCAGCGCAAATTTGTCAGCCGTATCGGCAAAACCGGGCGCGGTCACCATAATCACCCAGGGCGCGGCCAGCATCCCGAGAACGGTCACCACCGCCAAAGCCAGCGTCAGCAGCCCGGAGACATAAGAAACAAAGACGCGCGTCGCGTCTTCACCCTGCTTGCTTTTATATTCCGCCAGAATGGGCACGAATGCCTGGGAAAACGCCCCTTCAGCAAAAATACGACGCAGCAGGTTCGGCAATTTGAACGCGACGAAAAAGGCGTCCGTGGCCATCCCTGCACCAAATACCCTTGCCACAATGGCGTCGCGCGCAAAACCCAGCACGCGGGAAAACATGGTCATCGAGCTGACGGCCGCCAGCGATTTTAATAAGTTCATTAACGTGAATTTCCAGAACCATACGGATTTGTAGACCGGGTTAGCGTAAGCGCCACCCGGCAAAGCCAACAAGCGGCGCTTAGTCTAACCGGATTTCAACGAATTACTATCCGCAGATGTTACAGCGAGTTATTCGCTCATGGCATCGCGCCAGAGCCTTTCCACAATGCGCTGCGCCAGAATGGCCTGCTCGCCGGACGTTTCAGGAACCGTCTGATTTTGCACGCAGGTGATAAAGTGACGGGCGCATCCTGCGAAACCGCGCTGCTCGAGGGTGCTCTGCCAGCCTGGCGCCGGGAGCGTCACCACGCCATTGCCTTTCTCTTCCCGCCATTCGCGCATGTCCGTAATGTCGTACAGCGCGCCCTCGGTCACCGCCTGCACGGATTCACGCTGGCTTCCCGCCCGACGGTGCATGCTGGTGGTAATCTGAAGATGCTCAACGGCAAAGTGGTGCTCCGCGTAGACCATCTGCCCCTGGTCATTCGTTAACAGGGTACCGCTCTTCAGCTGCGCATTACCGTTGCTCAGCCACAGCGCCGTATCCACAACGTGCAGATAATCATCCAGAAGGGTGAAGCGCAGATCGTTTGGCCCAATGCTGTCGGTGCGGTGCTTATCCATCCGCAGCGAGGCGAGCGTGCCCGACTGCGCCTTCAGCTGCTGGTAAAGCGGCGCGAAGCGGCGGTTGAAGCCTACCATCAGCGTCAGTTTTTTGCGCGCGGCCAGCTCAATCAGCCGTTCGGCATCCTGAACATTTTCCGCCAGCGGTTTATCCACGCAGACGTGAACCCCCAAATTGAGCAGCTCGCTCACCACCTGATAGTGGGTTGCCGTTGAGGTATGTACAAAGACCGCATCACACTCGCGGGCCAGATCCTGCAGGGAGGCAGCATACGGAATGCGCCAGGTTTCGCAGATACGTTCTGCCTTTTCTCGAGTGGGTGACCATGCCCCTTGCAGGGTCCAGTCCGTTGCTGCACCTAAAACAGGCAGCCAGGCTTTTTGCGCGATGCCGCCGAGCCCCACCACGCCTACGCGTAATTTTTTCACCGTCAGTCTCCCAGATGTGCCAGCAACGCATCCAGGCGCTGTTTCAGCCCGGCGACCTCGTCTTCCAGCGCTTCTACGCGCGTGGCAAGAGTGTCATTGCTTGCTGAGGATCCCGCGTCGCTCTCCACGGTAGCGACATCGACGTCGCCGCTGAACAGATGCATATAGCGGCTTTCACGTTTGCCCGGCTCGCGCGCCAGACGCACCACGTATGGGCCGTCTTCGCGAGAAGCCAGCCCTTCCAGGGTCTGCTCAACTTCCTGCATATCGCTGAACTCATGCATACGGGAAGCGCGCGTGCGCAGCTCTCCCGGCGTCTGCGCCCCGCGCAGCAACAGCGTGGTGATGACCGCCACTTCCGCACTGCTCAGCTTCAGGTCGCCGAATTCGGAGTTACAGAAGCGCTGTTCGTATTTGGTCACGCGGTTGCCGAAGCCGCTGACGGTGCGCAGATAGTGGCGTTTTACCAGCGCATCCAGCACGTCCTGAACCTCATGCTCGCTGAGGTTCATCACCGGCTCGCGGTTGGTCTTCTGGTTGCAGGCCATGGTCACAGCGTTGACGGAGAGCGGATACTGCTCCGGCGTGGTGACCTGTTTTTCGAGTAAGCACCCAATCACGCGCGCTTCTGTACCGTTTAGCTGATACTTCATCTTTTCTCCTTAACGACCTGCGGTCCAGTCCCGGGTGGTTAACGCCGTCAGAACGTGGTCGCGCCACTCTCCGTCTATCAGCAGATAGTCTTTGGCGTAACCCTCTTTCTCGAACCCTAAGCGGGCCAGCAAATTGCCGCTGCGCTGATTATGCGGCATATAGTTCGCCATAATGCGATGGATATGCTGCGTGCGTTGCATATAGCGGATCGCCACCGTTAACGCCTCGTACATCAGCCCCTGCCCCTGCCATTTCTGGCCGATGGAGTAGCCAAGGTAGCAGGCGTGAAACGACCCGCGCACCACGTTTGAAAAATTAGCGATCCCGATAATCTCTTTCTCTTCGGGATCCAGCAGAGCGAAATAAAACGCGCTGCCCTGCTTGTGAAATTCCGTAATCATGCTGAGGCGCGCCTGCCAGCCGGAAGGGTAACAATGGCTCTCATCCCGAACGGGTTCCCAGGGTTTTAAAAACTGGCGATTCTCGGCGTAATAATCCGCCAGACGCCAGGCATCACGCTCATGCACCAGACGAACGACCAGCCGGTCCGTTGTCAGACGCACTTTTGGCACATTGCTGCGATAGCCAAACATCGATACCACTCCTTCCCGTCACTTCTGCTGACCCATTAGCTTTACTATACCTGCGCCTGTGCCGTCTGTGAAAACAGTGACATACCATTTTCACCTCTTTTCACATTTTTCGATGAGAACTCTCTATCAAAGCACCCTTTTGATAAAAAAATATTGTCACCCACGGGGGTGGGAAAAAACGCGGCGACACCGCAGAATGTTAGCGTGCTCACCTTCTTATTTTCCCTGGAGGGAAAATGTCCCGCGTATCACAGGCCAGGAGCCTGGGTAAATATTTCCTGCTCGTCGATAACATGCTGGTCGTGCTCGGCTTTTTTGTCGTTTTTCCGCTGATATCGATCCGCTTTGTCGATCAGATGGGCTGGGCGGCATTAATGGTTGGCATTGCCCTGGGGCTACGCCAGTTTGTCCAGCAGGGCCTGGGCGTCTTTGGCGGGGCCATCGCTGACCGCTTCGGCGCTAAGCCGATGATCGTTACCGGTATGCTGCTGCGCGCGGCAGGCTTTGCCACGATGGCGGTCGCCCAGGAGCCATGGCTGCTCTGGTTCTCCTGTTTCCTCTCCGGTATCGGCGGCACGCTGTTCGATCCGCCACGCACCGCGCTTGTGGTAAAGCTTATTCGCCCCCAGCACCGCGGCCGTTTCTTCTCGATTCTGATGATGCAGGACAGTGCCGGGGCGGTTATCGGCGCCCTGCTGGGAAGCTGGCTGCTGCAGTATGACTTCCGTCTGGTCTGCGCCGCTGGGGCGGTGCTCTTTATTCTGTGCGCGCTGTTCAATGGCCTGTTCCTGCCCGCCTGGAAACTGTCGACGGTCAAAGCGCCGGTCCGGGAAGGGCTTGGCCGCGTCCTGCGCGACAGGCGTTTTGTCACCTATGTGTTGACCCTGACGGGATACTACATGCTGGCTGTACAGGTCATGCTGATGCTGCCGATCATGGTTAACGACATCGCGGGGACCCCTGCAGCCGTTAAATGGATGTACGCCATCGAAGCCTGCCTGTCGTTAACGCTGCTCTATCCGATTGCCCGCTGGAGCGAACGGCGTTTTCGTCTGGAGCATCGCCTGATGGCCGGGCTGTTCCTGATGACGCTGAGCATGATGCCGATCGGCCTGGTGAACTCTCTCCAGCAGCTGTTTACGCTGATTTGCACGTTCTATATAGGGTCGATCATCGCCGAGCCTGCCCGTGAAACGCTGAGCGCCTCGCTTGCGGATGCGCGTGCGCGCGGCAGCTATATGGGTTTCAGCCGGCTGGGGCTGGCGCTTGGCGGCGCATTAGGTTACGCGGGTGGCGGCTGGTTGTTTGATGCCGGCAAAGCGTTAAACCAGCCCGAACTCCCGTGGATGATGCTCGGCGTGGTGGGCTTTATGACGCTCCTTGCTCTGTGGTGGCAGTTCAGCCCGAAACGCAGCGCGAGCGGGATGCTCGAGCCTGGCGCGTAGCCTTTCCCTCGGGCGGGAGCCCCTCCCGCCCCACTTCTCAGTTTTTTCTGCTGGTTTCTGCCAATTCACACTGACATACTGGCGCAACAGGACAGAAGCGCCGATTTTTCGTTGAGGAACACTATGAAGAAAATTGTCTTTGCCGCGGCATTAGTAGTCAGCGGCCTGCTGGTTGGCTGTAACCAGCTCACGCAATATACCGTCAGTGAACAGGAAATTAATCAGGCGCTGGAAAAACATAACAATTTCTCTAAAGACATTGGCGTGCCGGGACTGGCGGACGCGCATATCGTCCTGACGAACCTGACCAGCCAGATCGGACGTGAAGAGCCAAACAAAGTCACCCTGGCCGGTGATGCGGATCTCGATATGTCATCCCTCTTTGGCAATCAGAAGGCCAACATCAAGCTCAAGCTGAAGGCCCTGCCCGTTTTCAACAAAGAGAAAGGGGCGATTTTCCTGCAGGAGATGGAAGTTGTCGATGCGCAGGTGTCGCCGGACAAGATGGCACCGGTTCTGCAAACCCTGATGCCCTATCTGAACCAGTCGCTGCGTAATTACTTTAACCAGCAGCCCGCGTACGTCTTAAGCGAAGACAAAAGCAAGGGTGAAGCTCTGGCGAAAAAATATGCAAAAGGTATAGAGGTGAAACCGGGAGAAATTATCATTCCTTTCACCGATTAACCTGAAGGGCGCTGCGGCGCCCTTTTTTTTACGGAAAAGTGTGCAAACGAAAACGTTTCCGCTTATGATTTGTGTCCGGCAAAAACAGCCATCCTTATGACTGATTCCTGACAAGCCGGAGCTTCCATGACTGCACAACCCCAGGTTCTTAAAATCCGCCGCCCTGACGACTGGCATATCCATCTGCGTGATGGCGATATGCTGAAAACCGTCGTGCCTTATACCAGCGAAATTTATGGCCGCGCGATTGTCATGCCTAACCTGGTTCCACCAGTCACCACCGTCGATGCCGCGATGGCCTATCGCCAGCGCATCCTGGATGCCGTTCCTGCGGGACACGATTTTACCCCGTTGATGACCTGCTATCTTACCGACTCGCTGGATCCGAACGAAGTGGAGCGCGGGTTTAACGAAGGCGTATTTACGGCGGCGAAACTCTACCCGGCAAATGCCACCACCAACTCCAGCCACGGCGTCACCAGCATTGATGCCATCATGCCGGTTCTGGAACGCATGCAGAAACTGGGCATGCCGCTGCTGGTCCATGGTGAAGTCACGCATGCCGAGATTGACATCTTCGACCGTGAAGCCCGCTTTATCGAGACCGTGATGGAGCCTCTGCGCCAGCGCCTGCCCGCGCTTAAAGTGGTCTTTGAGCATATCACCACCAAAGACGCGGCAGAGTATGTACGCGACGGCAACGATCTTATCGCCGCGACCATTACGCCACAGCACCTGATGTTTAACCGTAACCACATGCTGGTGGGCGGGGTGCGTCCTCACCTGTACTGTCTGCCTATTCTCAAGCGCAACATCCACCAGCAGGCGCTGCGCGAGCTGGTTGCCAGCGGGTTCTCCCGCGCGTTCCTCGGCACCGATTCCGCACCTCACGCCCGCCACCGCAAAGAGGCGAGCTGCGGCTGTGCAGGCTGCTTCAACGCCCCAACGGCACTGGCCAGCTACGCGACCGTCTTTGAAGAGATGAACGCGCTCGAACATTTTGAAGCGTTCTGCTCCCTTAACGGCCCGCGCTTCTACGGCCTGCCGGTCAACGACACCTTTATCGAACTGGAGCGTAAAGCGAGCCACGTTGAGGAGTCCATTGCGCTGACGGATGACACGCTGATCCCATTCCTGGCGGGCGAAACCGTTAACTGGACGGTAAAACGTTAAAAAATCAATGCCCCTTGTTGTCAAATCGATAATATGCCTGTATAAATAAACAGTATATTACACAGGGGGCATTTATGCGTATTGAAGTCACCATAGCCAAAACAACCGTTCTGCCTGCCGGCGCGCTTGATGCACTGGCAGGCGAATTATCCCGCCGTATTAACAACACCTTTCCCGACAACGCGGGTGCCGTAACGGTGCGTTACGCCGCGGCGAACAACCTCTCCGTCATTGGTGCTGCGAAAGAAGATAAAGATCGCATCAGCGAAATCCTGCAGGAAACGTGGGAAAGCGCAGACGACTGGTTTATCACAGATTAACACTGCTCCCTCATTGTGTTTTTTTGCCGGGTCGCCCCGGCTTTTTTTTTGTCTAAAAATCCTGCAAGTTCAAATTAATTCGGCATCTTCTTTAAAAATCGTGAACGAGATGGTGTTTTATTGTTCGAACAATCCTAAAAAGCAGAAAAATGTGTTGCCACCTGTTTATTTTTCCCGTTGGAACCCTTATTACTTGGTATACTGAAGATGCTTTCAGAAAAACATGCATTGAACCTCAGAGCCGTTGTCTTCTAACACGCATTAAGGGGGTTATAATGGAAAAGAATAGTGAAGTGATCCAGACCCATCCACTGGTTGGCTGGGATATCAGTACCGTAGATAGCTACGATGCGCTGATGCTGCGTTTGCACTACCAGACCCCGAATCAACTCAACCGTGAAGAAGCGGAAGTTGGACAGACGCTGTGGCTAACAACAGACGTCGCCCGTCAGTTTATTTCTATTTTAGAGGCAGGTATTGCAAAAATAGAATCTGGCGACTATCAGGAAAATGAGTATAAACGGCACTAAGCTTATGCCCACTTTTCTCTCTACAGGCACCCACGCGGTGCCTTATTTATTTCTCCCTTGTCTAACCCCGCGTTGTTAATTACTCTGCTAACAAAACATCAGTTTATGAGATGCATATGAGATACGACTTAATCATTATTGGTAGCGGCTCCGTGGGTTCCGCCGCCGGTTATTACGCAACACAGGCAGGTCTGAAGGTCCTGATGATCGATGCCCACCTTCCTCCTCATTCGGAGGGCAGCCATCATGGCGATACCCGTCTCATGCGCCATGCGTATGGAGAAGGCGAGCGCTATGTGCCGCTGGTGCTTCGCGCCCAGACGCTGTGGGATGAACTGGCGACACAGACCGAAGAGCGTATTTTCGAGCGTACCGGCGTCGTCAACCTTGGCCCTGCTCATTCTGATTTTCTCGCCGGCGTTGAGCGCAGCGCAAAAGCCTTTAATCTGGATGTTGAGAAGCTGGACGCAACGGGCATTACCGCGCGCTGGCCTGAAATTACCGTCCCGGACGATTACATCGGCCTCTTTGAAGCCCACTCCGGCGTGCTGCATTGTGAAACGGCAATCAAAACCTGGATCGATCTTGCCGCTAAGGCCGGCTGTGCGCAGCTGTTTAACTGTCCGGTGGAGGCCATCACCCATGACGTGAATGGCGTCACGGTAACAACTCTTGACGGCGACTATTCAGCGTCCCACCTGCTCGTCAGCGCAGGAACCTGGGTCACTCGCCTGCTGCCGGAACTGCCAATCCAGCCGGTGCGCAAGGTCTTCTCCTGGTTCCAGTCGGATGGTCGCTACAGCGCGCAGAATAAATTCCCGGCCTTCACCGGCGAATTGCCGAATGGCGATCAGTTCTACGGTTTCCCTTCCGAGAAAGACGCGCTGAAAATCGGTAAACACAACGGTGGCCAGGCTATCGCCTCTCCTGACGAACGCAAGCCTTTTGGCGCCTGTCCACAGGATGGTTCAGAAGCCTTCTCGTTCCTGCGCACTATTCTTCCGGGCGTCGGTGGCTTGCTGTATGGCGCGGCCTGTACCTACGACAACACGCCGGATGAAGACTTCATCATTGATACCCTGCCAGGGCATGACAACGTCCTGCTGATTACCGGGCTGAGCGGCCACGGCTTTAAATTCGCTTCCGTGCTGGGCGAGATCGCCGCGCAGTTCGCCCAGGGTATCAAACCGCAGTTTGATCTGACGCCCTTCTCGCTCTCGCGTTTTAACGGATAATCCGCACGGGCTCTGGAGGTACCGGGGCCCGTTTTATTCACACTGCATTACGGGGCATTATGCGCAGGATCGTTAGCTTTCTGATAAATAATATTCGCGAGCATTTCATGCTCTATATCTTATTGTGGGCGCTGCTGGCTATTATTGATTTTGTTTACATTGTATTTTATTGAAAACCCTGACTGACAATAATTGACATTAATTTAGCTTTATTGAAACTCTCAATTCCTCTTGCACGAAGACATTGAATTACCTTCGCCCTTTCCTTTCAAAATTGCTGAAATAAATAAAATAAAAATCAATAGATAATTATTTCAGTTGCAATGTCTTATCTTCCCGTTCATTTTTACCCTTCGGTTAATATGAAAATGGACATTCTGATGCAACTGCGTAACACCTCCCGGCGCTACGGAATAATATCCATAGGTTTGCACTGGATATTTGCTATTGCCGTCTACGGTATGTTTGGCCTTGGACTCTGGATGGTCACGCTCAGCTATTACGACGGCTGGTATCACCAGGCACCGGAGTTACATAAAAGCATTGGCGTTCTCCTGATGCTGGGTCTGGTTTTTCGTGTGATCTGGCGACATATTTCCCCGCCGCCCGCGGCGCCGAAGACCCACGGCAAATTTACCCGCGTCAGTGCAGTCGCCGCGCATATCGCGCTCTATGCGCTGCTCTTCGCCATTCTGATCAGCGGCTACCTTATCTCAACGGCGGACGGTAAGCCGATTAGCGTCTTTGGCCTTTTTGACGTCCCGGCAACGCTCAGCGATGCGGGCGCTCAGGCTGACACCGCCGGGGTCGTTCACCTCTGGCTTGCGTGGAGCGTCGTGATCCTGTCCGTGCTGCACGGGCTTGCCGCCCTCAAACACCATTTTATTGATAAAGACGATACGCTAAAGCGCATGCTTGGCCGCTCGTCAGTTGACTCTGGAGCATAAAATGAAAAAACACCTGCTGGGTATCGCCCTGGGTTCTCTGTTATTCACCGCCGGTTCCGCCGTGGCGGCTGATTATAAAATTGATAAGGAGGGCCAGCACGCTTTCGTCAATTTCCGTATTCAGCACCTGGGATACAGCTGGCTGTACGGTACCTTTAAAGATTTTGACGGCACATTCACCTTTGACGAGAAGAATCCTGCCGCCGATAAGGTCAACGTAACCATTAATACCAACAGCGTGGATACCAATCATGCTGAACGTGATAAACATCTGCGCAGTGGGGAATTCCTCAATGTCGGGAAATACCCACAGGCGACCTTCACCTCCACGGAAGCGAAAAAAGAGGGTGATAAGCTGAATATTACCGGCAACCTGACGCTTAACGGCGTAACAAAACCGGTCACGCTGGATGCTAAATTACTGGGTCAGGGTGACGATCCGTGGGGCGGTAAACGCGCAGGTTTTGAAGCGGCGGGTAAAATTCACCTGAAAGATTTTAATATCACAACGGATTTAGGCCCCGCGTCTCAGGACGTTGAGCTGATTATTTCCGTTGAAGGCGTACAGCAGAAATCATAATAGATTCGCCCGGCAGGCTTTCGCCGTGCCGGGCGTTATTATCATTCCGGGTCAGGGATACCCAGTTTGGTATTCAGACGGCCGCGTGATTTATTAAAAATCTTGTTGCCGTTTTCACGTCCTGCGCGACGGCGACGCTGCTCTTCTTCCGGCAGGATGCTCTCTTCGCTGCACAGTTCGCTACAGCAGCCGTTAAACTTCTCGGCACAGGCCGGGCACTGAATGAACAGCAGATGACACCCGTCGTTTTTGCAGTTGGTGTGGGTATCGCACGGTGCGCCGCACTGGTGGCACTGGGCAATAACGTCTTCAGAAATACGCTCACCCATACGCTCGTCAAAGACAAAGTTTTTCCCGATAAAGCGTACCGGTAAACCCTGCTCGCGGGCGCGGCGGGCATACTCAATAATGCCGCCTTCAATATGCCAGACCTTATTAAAGCCGTTGTGCTTCATCCACGCGCTGGCTTTCTCACAGCGGATACCGCCGGTGCAGTACATAACGATCTTTTTATCTTTATGTTCCTGCATCATCTCAACCGCTTTGGGCAGCTGCTCGCGGAAGGTATCGGCCGGGATTTCCATCGCGTTCTCGAAATGCCCCACTTCGTATTCATAGTGGTTACGCATATCAATGAACACGGCATCCGGATCGTCCAGCATCGCATTCACTTCCGCAGCCTTGAGATATTCACCGACATCCGCCGCGTTAAACTCGGGATCGTCGATACCGTCCGCCACGATGCGTTCACGCACCTTCATGCGCAGCACCCAGAAGGATTTCCCGTCATCGTCCAGGGCAATGTTCAGGCGCAAGCCGTCGAGGGCCGGATCGAACTGATAAAGACACTCGCGGAAATCGCTGACTTTGCTTTCCGGTACGCTAATTTGCGCGTTGATGCCTTCACGGGCAAGGTAGACGCGGCCGAAGACGTTCAGGGCCGTGAACGCCTGATAAAGCGCATCGCGGGTCGCCTGCGGATCGTCGATCGTGAAGTATTTATAGAAAGAGATGGTTGTGCGCGGTTCGGTTTCAGCCAACATACGCGCTCTTAACATCTCATTCGACACGCGGTTGTGTAACACTGGCATGGTGTACAGTCCTGGAATCGTTAGAGAGAATGAAAAATCGGTCGGCATCATATAGCAAACAAAACCAATTTACATCCCCACAATTTACGCTACATTTCACACACCCTGATTAATCAGGCTTAACAATTGCTGTATTCGTGCACGCTTCGAAAGCAGATATTTTGGCTATGTCTCAAAAAATGAGACACTAGCAAAACAGGACGTTTGAACACAGGAAAGACATGACCCAGTTACCAAAATTTACTGCCGCCCTTTTGCATCCCCGCTATTGGTTGACCTGGCTTGGCATCGGCTTTTTATGGCTTCTGGTACAGCTTCCCTACCCTGTTATTTTTCGGTTGGGTAAATTTCTGGGCCGCTTCGCGCAACTGTTTATGAAGCGTCGCGCCAGAATCGCGTACCGCAATCTTGAGCTGTGTTTTCCCCAGATGAGCGAGCCAGAGCGTCACGATATGGTCGCGAAGAATTTCGAATCCGTCGGGATGGGGCTCATGGAGACCGGTATGGCGTGGTTCTGGCCGGACAAACGCATGGCCCGCTGGAGCGAGGTGACGGGAACCGGCATGGAGCCTGTGCATACGCTTCAGGCCAACCAGACGGGCGTTTTGCTGATCGGCGTTCATTTCCTGACGCTGGAAATCGGGGCGCGCATGTTCGGCATGCAGGCGCCGGGCATTGGCGTTTATCGTCCTAACGATAACCCGGTCATCGATTTAATCCAGACCAACGGCCGCATGCGCTCCAACAAAAGCATGATCGACCGTAAGGATCTGAAGGGGATGATCCGCGCGCTGAAATCCGGTGAAGTGGTCTGGTATGCCCCCGACCACGACTATGGCCCACAGGCCAGCGTATTTGTTCCCTTCTTCGCCGTTGAAGAGGCCGCCACAACGACCGGTACCTGGATGCTGGCGCGGATGTCTAAAGCTGCCATCGTGCCTTTCGTCCCTCGCCGTAAGCCGGATGGTTCAGGCTACGAGCTGATGATGCTGGAGCCGGAGCTTGCGCCACCGCTTGACGATGCGGAAACCACCGCGCGCTGGATGAACAGCGTTGTGGAGAAGTGCATCATGCTGGCGCCCGAGCAGTATATGTGGCTGCACCGCCGTTTTAAAACGCGTCCACAAGGCACGCCGTCCCGCTATTAATCCCCATGCGGTCTTCAGGGCCGCATGCCGTTTTAGCTTTAAAAGCTCCTCGTCATTGCGGCAATCATAACCCAGGCGCATAATTAGCAGGCTTATTACTTTATGCTTCAGGTGCTCTGCACCTCATTATGCGGATAGTTATGTCACCCTCAGATGCCCCCATAAACTGGAAGCGTAACCTCGCGGTTGCGTGGCTTGGCTGTTTTCTTACCGGCGCGGCCTTTAGCCTGGTCATGCCCTTCCTGCCGCTCTACGTCGAACAGCTTGGCGTAACGGGCCACAGCGCGCTCAATATGTGGTCCGGTCTGGTATTCAGCATCACGTTTCTCTTTTCCGCGATGGCCTCGCCCTTCTGGGGCGGCCTTGCCGACCGCAAGGGACGTAAAATCATGCTGCTGCGTTCGGCGCTGGGGATGGCCATTATCATGGCGCTGATGGGCGTGGCGCAGAACGTCTGGCAGTTTCTGATCCTGCGCGCGCTGCTGGGCCTGCTGGGAGGATTTATTCCCAACGCGAATGCCCTGATAGCCACGCAAATCCCCCGCCATAAGAGCGGCTGGGCGCTAGGAACACTCTCCACCGGCGGCGTGAGCGGTGCTCTGCTGGGACCGCTGGCCGGCGGATTACTGGCGGATAACTACGGCCTGCGGCCGGTCTTCTTTATCACCGCCAGCGTGTTGTTCCTGTGCTTTATCGTCACCCTGCTCTGTATCCGGGAAAACTTCACGCCTGTCGCCAAAAAAGAGATGCTCCACGCCAGAGAGGTGCTGACCTCGCTCAAAAATCCCAGACTGGTGCTGAGCCTGTTCGTGACGACAATGATTATCCAGGTAGCTACCGGGTCGATTGCCCCTATTCTGACGCTGTACGTTCGCGATCTGGCGGGTAACGTCAGCAATATTGCGTTCATCAGCGGGCTGATTGCCTCCGTGCCCGGCGTGGCGGCGCTGCTGAGCGCCCCGAGGCTGGGTAAACTGGGAGACCGCGTTGGTCCCGAGAAAATCCTGATCTGCGCGCTGGTCATTTCCGTCCTCCTGCTTATCCCGATGTCGATGGTGCAAACGCCATGGCAGCTGGGCGTCCTGCGCTTTTTACTGGGTGCCGCTGATGGCGCGTTGCTGCCCGCCGTACAGACCCTGCTGATCTACAACTCCACGAACCAGATCGCCGGGCGTATTTTCAGCTATAACCAGTCATTCCGCGATATCGGTAACGTCACCGGACCGCTGCTCGGAGCCGGGATCTCCGCCAGCTTCGGTTTTCGCGCCGTCTTTATCGTGACGGCGGGCGTCGTATTGTTCAATGCCATTTATTCATGGTTCAGTTTATCCCGCGCGCTGCGGCCCGTGACGGAATAAGACGAACGCCTGACGGCTTATTTTCGTATTCATACTTGCAGAATCTTATATTCAGCTATTCTTTCCCTGAAACCTTCTGGAAAACAGGGAGACACCAATGACCATGTACGCCACGCTGGAAGAAGCTATTGATGCCGCTCGTGAAGAGTTCCTCGCCGACAACCCCGGCGTTGAAGAAGAAGATGCTGACGTGCAACAGCTTAATATCCAAAAATACGTTCTGCAGGATGGGGATATTATGTGGCAGGCCGAATTCTTTGCCGATGAAGGTGAAGAAGGGGAATGTTTGCCGATATTAAGTGGTGAAGGTGCGCAGGCCGTCTTTGATGGCGACTACGACGAAATCGAACTTCGGCAGGAATGGCTGGAAGAGAATACCCTGCACGAGTGGGATGAGGGTGAGTTTCAGCTCGAGCCGCCGCTGGATACGGAAGAAGGTCAAACCGCAGCCGACGAGTGGGACGAGCGTTAATTTACGCTATTCGTAAGGGCCGTGGCTGGCATCGATCGGCAGCAACAGCGTGTCGAAAATCAGCGAGAACGGCAGATCGAGCACGGTCAGGTAGCGCCACGCGGAATCACGAAGATCCCATTTCACGCCCGGGTAATACTGATTTCCGTGGCCCTGCCCTGGAATGGTGCGACTGATGATACTGCCGCAGCCGCTGAGCAGGCATGCCACCATAACGACGATGATTATTCTCATCTTTAACCTCTAAAAAAATACCGGCGATTTAGCCGGTATTTTATCTGGCGGGTGGCGCTTCGCTAACCCGCCTTACTTAACTGCTTACTTCGCCTTAAGAGCGAGCGGATTCAGCTTCACGTCCTTATAGTAGTTCACCCACGAAGAGTATTTCTCCGGAGCGGACCACACGCGGTAGTGAAGACGCGCCATTGTCACCGGGTCGCTCAACAGCACCAGACGACGGTCGCGGTTGAGTTTTTCCGGGGTCTCGTTAAGCGCCTGCTCAACGTGACGATCGCGGGCAATCTCCAGCACCTGGCTGGCGCGGTGACGCGCGGTCGCCATTGCCGTCGCCAGGGCGTTGAATGACGGGTTAAACACGGCGTGCATGAAGCCGTCATCCAGCGAGCGACTGCGGTTCTGTTCCAGGTAACGATCGGTATCCACCAGCACCTGCGGCGGGGAATACTCTTCCGGGATCAGGAACAGCTTCCAGCGTTTGGTTCGCAACCCCACCGTTGAACGGCTGGAAATCACGGACACAAACGGCGACAGGATCAGCGAGAATACAATCGGCGCCAGCCAGAACAGGAAGCGCAGATCCAGCCACGCCATCCCGGCAGCCCACACCAGACCCAGCAGAAGCTGAGAACCGTGGCGCATAAAGGCTTCACCCCACGGCGTGGAGTCGTCGTCACGCTGCGGTGAGTTCCAGACCACTTCCCAGCCCAGGAACGCACTGACCACAAACACGGTGTGGAACAGCATACGTACCGGCGCCAACAGGACGGAGAACAGCACTTCCAGCAGCAGCGAAAGGGTCACGCGGAAGAAACCGCCGTACTCTTTCGAGCCTTTGCACCAGATCAGGATGATGCTGAGCAGCTTAGGCAGGAACAGCAGCACCATGGTGGAGGCAAACAGCGCAATCGCCAGCTCCGGACGCCACTGCGGCCACACCGGGAACAGCTGCCGCGGTTGCAGGAAGTATTGCGGCTCCGTCAGGGCATGGACAACCTGCAGCGCAGTGGAGAGCGCGAGGAACATAAACCACAGCGGTGCAGAGAGATAGGACATCACGCCCGTCAGGAACACCGCGCGGTGAACCGGGTGCATCCCTTTTACCAGGAACAGGCGGAAGTTCATCAGGTTACCGTGACACCAGCGGCGGTCACGCTTGAGCTCGTCCAGCAGGTTCGGCGGCAGCTCTTCGTACGATCCCGGCAGGTCGTAGGCAATCCAGACGCCCCAGCCAGCACGACGCATCAGCGCCGCTTCTACGAAGTCATGCGACAGAATAGAACCGGCAAACGAACCCTCACCCGGCAGCGGCGCCAGCGCACAGTGTTCAATGAACGGCTTCACGCGGATAATGGCGTTGTGACCCCAGTAGTGCGACTCACCCAGCTGCCAGAAGTGCAGACCGGCCGTAAACAGCGGCCCGTAAACACGGGTGGCGAACTGCTGGCAGCGCGCATAAAGGGTGTCCATTCCGGACGCTTTTGGCGAGGACTGAATGATACCGGCGTTAGGGTTGGCCTCCATCAGACGCACCAGACCGCTCAGGCAGTCTCCGCTCATGACGGAGTCAGCATCCAGCACCACCATGTAGCTGTACTGGTTACCCCAGCGACGGCAGAAGTCATCGATGTTGCCGCTTTTACGCTTCACGCGACGACGGCGGCGACGGTAGAAGATCTGGCCTTCGCCCTGCACTTCTGCAATCAGCTCCATCCACGCTTTTTGTTCCGCCACGCAGATATCCGGGTTGTAGCTGTCGCTCAGGATGTAAACGTCGAAATGCTCCGCGTTGCCGGTCGCCTTCACGGACTCCCAGGTCGCACGCAGGCCCGCAAATACGCGGTCAACGTCCTCGTTACAGATAGGCATAATCAGCGCGGTACGGTGTTCGGGATTAAGGGGTTCATCCCCGACCGTTGACGCCGAAATGCTGTATTTGTCACGCCCCATCAGCAATTGCAGGAAGCCCATCAGCGCGGTCCAGAAACCGGCCGAGACCCAGCAGAAGAGGACCGCGAACAGCAGGAGAATGCCGCTCTGCAGGATATACGGCAGCAGCTGCATGAAGGAGACCCAGAGATCCTGGCCCATCATGTCCGTTGGGTTGATAAACGCCCAGCCCTGGTAAGGCAGGATAGTTTTCATGTACCAGGTCGCGACGACCGTCTGCGCCAGCGTCAGAAGCAGCAGGATATAGCGACGGATTGTCCCGACGGTACGCCATTTCTGTTCGGACGCCTGCTCTTCTTTCGTCAGGCGCGACAGATAGCGCGGCGTCACATCACGCCCGCGCAGGCGATCCCAGAAGCGACCCACCGGGTTGGTGCGCCATGGATCGGGGAACATAGAGGAACGCGTAGCCTTCGGCATCGCCTGAAGCTGATCGCGTCCTTCGTCGTCTTTAATCAACTGCCCTTCCGCCAGCGAGTCCGGCCAGGCCTGCTCCAGACGCGCCTTGACTGACCCGAGCGGCGTATCATCATCACGGGAAAACGTATGATGTTCACCATCCAGCGCGGTGTGAACCGCGCGGATGTCGCTCTTTGGCAGTGCCGCTTTTTCGATATCCGTCAGCGGCATGGCATCAATATATTCAGATGTATTATTCATTGGCAGGTAGCTGATAGCTCCAGGTTTCACTCAGCGGCTGATCGTTACTGACCAGCGCAGCACGCATTTCAGTGGTCTGTTTCGGATCTTTCACTTTCACGCGCAGGGTCAGACGCCAGCCTTTGGTTACCGGGTTGTAACGCACGGTATTCTCAACGATCTCACCGTTATCACCGATGCTGGCCTGAGCGGCAACGGCGGTGTCCGGCGACAGTTTCTTCATATCCTGGCCTGTGAAGTCCACGACAAACGCCACGGTACCGTCAGGCTGACGGATAAGATTAGACTGCTTCACATCACCCGTTGAGCGGCGAGTCTGCATTACATACGCGTTATCCGGCGCATGCAGCTTATCTTCGTCGCGGCTGAAGGTAATGGTGTACTTGAAGTTCATCTCTTTACCGGCTTCCGGCAGTTGATCCGGCGTCCAGTAAGCGACGATGTTATCGTTGGTTTCGTCGTTGGTTGGAATTTCTACCAGCTCGACCTTGCCTTTACCCCAGTCACCGTTTGGCGTGACCCAGGCGCTTGGACGCTGGTCATAGCGATCGTCCAAATCTTCAAAGCGGGAGAACTGACGACCACGCTGCAGCAGGCCAAAACCTTGCGGGTTTTCCATTGCGAAGCTGCTAACCGCGAGATGTTTCGGGTTATTCAGCGGACGCCAGATCCACTCGCCGTTGCCGGCATGAATAGACAGACCGTTGGAGTCGTGCAGTTCCGGACGGAAGTTGGTAGCCGGTGACGGCTGGTTCGGCCCAAACAGGAACATACTGGTCAGTGGCGCAACGCCCAGTTTGCCCACTTTATCACGCAGGTAAACCTTGGACTGCACGTCAACTACCGTGTCACGACCCGGCATAATTACAAAGCGATAGGCACCGGTTGCACGCGGGGAATCCAGCAGCGCATAAATGGTCAGACGCTTATCCGTTGGCTTTGGACGTTCAATCCAGAACTCACGGAAACGCGGGAACTCTTCACCTGATGGCAGCGCGGTATCAATAGCCAGACCACGCGCAGAAAGCCCGTAAACCTGCCCCGCGCCGATAACGCGGAAATAGCTGGCTCCAAGCATGCTGACGATTTCGTCGTTTTTATCTTTGCTGTTGATCGGGTAAAGCACCTTAAAGCCTGCGAAGCCCAGGTCTTTCACCGTATCTTTGTCGTGTTGCACATTGCCAAAATTGAAGTAATCCGGGCTGTACTTGATCTTACGTACCGCGGTTGCCGTCACTTCATTGATGGCAACAGGCGTGTCGAAGTACATACCCTGATGATAAAATTCAAGCTTGAACGGGGTTTTAATATTGCTCCAGTACGCTTTGTCGTGATTGAACTGGATCTGCTGATAGTCCGCATACTTCATGTCGCGGAAAACGGAGGGCAAGTTACTTTTCGGCGCTTCGTAGCTCTTGCCTGCCATCGATTTTGCCTGTTTTGCGACATCGTCGATGTTAAAGGCCAGTGCCGATGAGGTATACAGTGATAACACCACTGCAGCACCCAACCAACGCATTTTCATCATCTGTGGTTTATGTTTCATAATAAGTAAGCACTTCCCCCTTTGTGTGCTTATATCGATCCGATCCATTTTAATGGAAACTCAGGCAATCCGACAACATTATCACTGCTTTGTTCAGCTGCTGGCTCATGGAATAAGCAAATGAAAGAACCCGCTATTCACTTTGCGTGCTTATCCTGGAGACAGGGTGTCGGTCTTGGTGTAGGGTTGGCTTCGAATGTAACCATTATGAGTCTTAGGGATAAGACGAAAAGTCTGAGAATGCACAACGTTATATGAGCACAACACCAACAGAACGTGAATATTTCCTCGACTCGATCAGGGCCTGGCTGATGCTATTGGGGATCCCCTTTCACATTTCACTGATTTACTCCAGCCACACCTGGCATGTGAATAGCCAGATGCCCTCCTGGTGGCTGACGCTGTTTAATGACTTTATTCACGCCTTCCGTATGCAGGTGTTCTTCGTCATATCCGGCTATTTCTCTTACATGCTGTTTCTGCGATACCCGCTCAAGCGCTGGTGGAAAGTGCGCGTAGAGCGCGTGGGGATCCCCATGCTGACCGCAATTCCACTGCTGACGCTGCCTCAGTTCATTATGTTGCAATACGTCAAAGGCAAAGCGGAGAACTGGCCGAACCTTACGCTGTATGAAAAGTACAATACGCTGGTCTGGGAGCTGGTGTCTCACCTGTGGTTCCTGCTGGTGCTGGTGGTGCTCACAACGGTGAGCCTGTTGATTTTCAGCCGCCTGCGCCACCGTCTGAGTACAAAAGCCGACACCTTCTTCGCCAACGTTACGATGGGCAAACTGTCTGTGCTCTTCTTGCTGTTGGGGATTGCCTATGCCGCCGTGCGACGGACGCTGCTTATCGTCTATCCGCCGATTTTGAGCGACGGGTTATTTAATTTTGTGGTGATGCAGTCCTTGTTCTACATTCCGTTCTTTTTAATCGGCGCGCTGGCTTTTATTCATCCGAAGCTTAAATCGCTGTTTGTCACCCCGTCACCGTGGTGCGCGCTGGGGGCAAGCCTCGCGTTCGCGGCCTATCTGCTGAATCAGCGCTACGGCAGCGGCGACGCCTGGATGTATGAAACGGAAAGCGTGATCACTATGCTGCTGGGGCTGTGGATGGTGAACGTCGTATTCGCGCTGGGCCACCGCTTGCTGAACTTTAAGTCCAGCCGCGTGACCTACTTCGTTAATGCGTCACTGTTTATCTATCTGGTGCATCACCCGTTGACGCTCTTCTTCGGGGCTTACATCACACCGCGCATCGCCTCCAACACGCTGGGCTTCTTTACCGGGCTGGTGTTTGTTGTAGGGGTGGCAATCGTACTCTACGAAATCCATCTGCGGATCCCGCTCCTGCGCTTCCTCTTTTCAGGAAAACCACAGGCAAAAGCCTCATAAATCACGCGGCGCATCAGATGCGCCGCGTTTGCATCAGCTCTCCAGTTCTTGTCTGCGCTGAGTCAGAAGCCGCTGATAAAGATGCGTGGTGTCGTCGTCGAAACAGACAAAAATCACCTTCTCTGGCAGCGGTTTTAGCGACAAATAGCGGTAAACCGTTTCAACGGCGATCGTTGCGGCAGCGGCCTTAGGGTAACCATACACGCCGGTGCTGATCGCCGGAAACGCCATCGTTTTATAACCGTTGTCGGCGGCCAGTCGCAGACAGTTCCGGTAAGCTTCTTCCAGAATACTCGCTTCGTGCTGATCACCGCCATGCCAGACCGGCCCTACCGCGTGAATTACCGCTCTCGCAGGCAGATTGCCCGCCAGCGTAATCACCGCGTGACCGGGAGGACATTCGCCCTGCTGTTGCCGCACGGTTTTACAGGCTTCCAGCAGCTGCGGTCCGGCAGCCCGGTGGATAGCCCCGTCCACGCCGCCTCCCCCCATCAGGGAGGGATTGGCCGCATTGACGATAACGTCGACGTGCACTGTCGTAATATCGCCATGAATAATTTCAATTTGCGGTTTCATAAAGCCCCTCTGCAACCCGCCATTTTCTTAAGTGTATCGCAGAGGAGACCGGGAGAAAAAACTATCAGAAAAAATCCTCATCCACCGCAGGGCGGGAGAGCGCGCATTAGCGATACTGGATTTCGACAACCGCGAGCGTTTTTTCAGGATTAAGGTATTTCATATTGAGCGTTGCCACGTTTGAGTCGCTCACTTTCCCGTTAAGCGCCTCTTCATAGCTGACCATACGCGTTTGCATACGGTTATTATCTGGACATGACATGGCAAACTGTTGCTTCTGGGGAGTGACTTCACAGGGGTCGGCGACAATGGCACCGCGAAAATGAATGACACCGCCGTCAACAACCCTGGCCGAATAAGCCGGGATACTCAAAGCAGAAACGACCAGACCCAGACCTGCCATGAGTCGAGCAAAATAGTTGTTCATTATAGGTACTCCTCAATGAAAATCGTCCATGAGGGGTAAACGCGCTTCATTTATTATTGCAAACGAAGTTTCACGTTACGGAACATAACGACCTGGTCCCTGATATCAGCATAGCTCAACGGCACAGACCCGCCACATTCTCAACCTATTGATTTATGAACGTTTAGAGCGAGCGCTCCGCTGGCGACCACTGTTGTGATAAATGCAGCGATTTACCGTCTGAAACGGTGACAACGATTTTTACCGTGTCTCCCGCATTAATATTTAAACTCAGGCGCATTAAATCAATCGTCTGATTAGCGGGTATAAAAAGTGTGTTTTGCTGCCGGGAAGAACTTTGTCCCCCCTGCCCTTCTCGCACAGAAACAATCTGAACCTGACAATCACACGACTGCGCCAGAGTGACCTGAGGAACAATGGTGGTCATATTTTCCTGCTGTGACGTTTTGAAGGTTATCTGGCTGGAAAGCGCGGCGAGTAGAATTAAGGTATTCATGATGAACTCCCGAAAAAAAACAGGGCTGATGCCCTGTTTTTTTGTAGCACAGATTTCAGTATCAGTACTGATGAGCTGACGCGTGGTTACCAAAACCGATCTGGGTAACGTTAACAGTCGAGTTGGACGCAGTCTGGTCTACGAGTGCACCGTTAAAGCCGCCGGACTGGCTAACGTTCATAACGGATTTTTTACTGTTCCACTGATCAAGTGTCGCACTGTTACCAAAACCTTTCTGGGTCAGGTTGATTTTACTGTCATCAGAGCCCTGACCAACGTCAGCACCGTTAAAGCCGCCGGTCTGGCTAATATTCAGGACGGAATTTCTGGCGTCTGTCTGCAGGGCAACCGCGGAGTTACCGCCACCGTTCTGATAAATATTCAGGGTTGAATTTGGGCCACTGTTTCCACCATGACCATGTCCATGACCCCATCCGCCCTGATTAATAGAACCCGCCATAGCACTACCAGAAACTACGATTGCTGCAAGTGCTGCCACTTTGATAAATTTCATGGTAAACCCCCATCGGATTGATTAAAGTCGTCGCGAACGCGCTAATGTTGAATAACGTTAATCGCCATTTGCGACTGTTTCTGCACTACAACTGCGGTTTTCTGCGTACCGTACTGCGTAATATTTGCTCTATTACCCGACCCTTTCTGGATAATTTTCGCGCTATTACCGTATCCATCTTGCGTAATACCTGCATCATTCCCGTTACCGCTCTGATCGATCCAGGCTAAATTGTAACTCCCTGATTGATCAACTCTCGCTCTGTTACCCGCCCCATCCTGAGATACAATGGATAAGAGTCTTGAACCGTCCTGGCTAACCTCAGCGTTATTGAAAACGCCCCGTTGACCAATAATGGCTGCCTGATTGAGTGATGAAAGACTTAATTCGTTAACCGCAAAGTTATATTCAGCATTTGCCAAATCTGAATTCGCTGCGGTTACAAATCCAGGCGCACCCAGTAATGTAAACATCATAATTAACGATGTGTTTTTCATGTTGTCACCCTGGACCTGGCTATTTAATCACGCCATAACCCTATAACAATGCTACTTGTTAAAACGACTCGTATTGTGTTAACGCGTCGTTACGGTGAAGAGTATGTCCGCTGAAACATTTTAAATATCTCACCCGCGCGGCTTATTTTTATTTATCGGCTCACCACAAAGTCGTAATTTACATCAAAAATCACTTTAATCAGGTCAGCTTATATTTTTTATTAAGCAGGTCTTGCGATCGGGTTGTACAACGGGATGAAGGCTGTCCAGGCGTCATCCCGCGTTGTTTAACCGTAACGGCTGGAGATCATTTTTCTCAGTGCGTGACACGACGCCTGTTTTCTTAAGCCAGGCAGCAGCCCATTCATGGGCTTAGAAATAATCTGAAACTCATACTTAATTACTGCTGCGTAAAAATAACAAATAATCTCAAAAATCAATCACATAAAAATATTTGTATGATTTTTAAAATCTGTGCACATCTATTTATATGTACAACTTTTTCATCAATTATTACCATTAACAACAAGCAGTTTTCACAAATTAATATTGATTTTTACATTCTGTTACACGTTTAACACTTGCTTTAAACTTCGTAAAAGCTAGATTGAAATTAGATGTACGAAATTGGTTTTATATTTACCTCCCTGTGGAGGTTATGGTCTGATTCTACACACAGCAGTGCAACATCTGTCAGTACTTCTGGTGTCCTCTAATAAACAGGAGGACAGCTGCCAGGTGCCAAAAAAAGTGGGGTTTCATCATGTATAATGAAGTCCATAGTTTACATGGTCATACATTACTGTTGATCACAAAACCTTCTTTGCAAGCGACAGCGTTATTACAACATTTAAAGCAATCTTTATCACTGAACGGGAAATTGCATAATATTCAACGTTCTTTTGATGATATTGCACCTGGCAGCATCATTCTTTTCGATATGATGGAAGCTGATAAAAAGCTTATCCATTACTGGCAAGATATTTTAAGCAGGAAAAACAATAATATCCGCGTGCTATTATTGAATACGCCTGATGAATATCCTTTCAGAGATATTGAAAGCTGGCCGCATATCAATGGCGTGTTCTACGTCACGGAAGAAGAAGACCGGGTGGTAGAGGGGCTGCAAGGTATATTGCGCGGAGAGTGTTATTTTTCGCAAAAGCTTGCCAGCTATCTCATCACGCACTCCGGAAATTATCGCTATAACAGTTCAGAGTCCGCGCTGCTCACGCACCGTGAGAAAGAGATCCTGAACAAGTTACGCATTGGTGCTTCAAATATTGAAATCGCCCGTTCGTTATTTATCAGCGAAAATACGGTAAAGACGCACCTTTATAATCTTTTCAAGAAGATAGCTGTTAAAAACCGAACTCAGGCTGTTTCGTGGGCAAACGATAACCTCAGGCGTTAATCACATGAAGCGCACGTTGAGTTGGATCGCCGCAGCGAGTTTCCTGCTCGCTGCCGGGAATCTGAAGGCCGTCGAGGTCGAAGTTCCCGGATTGTTAACAGACCACACTGTCTCATCGGTCGGGCACAGTTTTTACCGCGCCTTCAGTGACAAATGGGACAGTACCTACACCGGAAATATAACAATCAACGAGCGGCCCAGTGCACGATGGGGAAGTTGGATAACAATAACGGCTAATCAGTACGTTATTTATCAAACGTTTTTATTCCCGACCAAAATAGACTTCGATAAAAACGTAGCCTTAGCACTGGCACAATCAGAAGACGCTATTAATCGCCTGCAAATAGATAAAGCCCTATTAAGCACCAGCGATTTAGCAAAAGACGAGTTCTAGCGAACCGATATGCGGAGGCTGTCATGCGTATTGCATATGCAGTTGTTTCGATAATGCTGATAACACCCATAAGCTGGGCCGGAAACATGACGTTTCAGTTCCGTAACCCTAACTTTGGCGGTAACCCTAATAACGGCGCGTTCCTGCTGAACGAAGCCCAGGCGCAAAACTCCTATAAGGATCCCAGCTTAAAGGATTTTAGCGTTGATACCCCGTCCGCACTGGACAACTTCACTCAAGCTATTCAGTCGCAGATTTTAGGGGGGTTACTGACCAACATTAATACCGGTAAACCCGGCCGCATGGTGACCAACGACTTTATCGTTGATATCGCCAATACTGACGGACAGCTTCAGTTGAACGTGACCGATCGTAAAACCGGAAGAATCTCCACCATTCAGGTTTCCGGTCTACAAAGTAATTCAACTGACTTTTAAACAATAGCTAAATAAGGACAACGATCATGCAGCGCTTCCTGATATTTGTTGCAGTGTGCTTATTGAGCGGTTGTTTAACTGCTCCACCTAAAGAAGCTGCAAAACCGACATTAATGCCTCGGGCCCAGAGTTATCGTGATTTAACGCATTTACCTTCACCTACGGGGAAAATATTTGTCTCCGTATACAACATTCAGGATGAAACCGGGCAATTCAAACCTTACCCGGCAAGTAACTTCTCCACGGCTGTGCCGCAAAGCGCCACCGCCATGCTGGTTACCGCGCTCAAGGATTCGCACTGGTTTATTCCGCTGGAACGTCAGGGGCTCCAGAACCTGTTGAATGAACGCAAAATCATTCGTGCCGCTCAGGAAAATGGCACCGTCGCGGACAATAACCGCATGCCTCTGCAATCTCTGGCGGCAGCGAACGTGATGATCGAAGGATCGATTATTGGCTACGAAAGTAACGTTAAGTCGGGTGGTGCAGGAGCTCGTTACTTCGGTATCGGTGCGGATACCCAGTACCAGCTTGACCAAATCGCCGTCAACCTGCGTGTGGTTAACGTCAGTACAGGCGAAGTGCTCTCTTCGGTGAACACCAGCAAAACCATTCTGTCTTATGAAGTGCAGGCTGGGGTATTCCGCTTCATCGATTACCAGCGTTTGCTGGAAGGTGAAATTGGCTACACCTCTAACGAGCCGGTCATGATGTGCCTGATGTCAGCCATTGAAACCGGCGTGATCTTCTTAATCAACGACGGTATTGACCGCGGGCTGTGGGATCTGCAAAACAAAGCAGACGTGCAGAACCCGATACTGGTGAAATACCGCGATATGTCAGTCCCTCCGGAATCCTGACAGGAACCGCATAAAAAAGGCGAGATGATTATCTCGCCTTTTTTTATTCGCTCACCGCAGTGATGTTTTGCGCTTTTCCCCGTCGCGACGCCAGCCAAAGACCGCTGTTTTTCATGGCATAGCCAAACAGCAACCCCAGCGCCAAGGAGGGAACCACCAGCTTCCAGTCACCCTGCCCTGCAAAGGTCGCGCACGCCCCCATAAAGGTCCCCGGCACAAATGAAAGCAGCAGATGCTTAGCCTGGATGCACATTAAAAAGGCAACGACACCCGTCATGACGTACCCCAGCATCTCCAGATGTGGCGCCAGCGCGCTGCCCTTCATGATCACCAGCGCCCAGATAACACCGCTCATCAGCGTGCAGCCAGAGATAAAGAGCCCTTTGACGCCCCCCTGCGGACAGGCGAAATAGGCGGTGCAGCCGAGGAACCCGGCCCAGCTGAGCAATCCGAGAGACACGGCTACCCATCCCCAGAGCCCGGAGAGAATACCTGTCGTTATTGCGATACAAAGTAATATATTCATGGCGCGCATCTTAGCAGATGCGCACCATAGAAATGAGATCAGAAGCACATTACTTGCAAGTTGAAATGTTGAGTTGCAGAATTTATGTGATATAAATCACTCTTCGTTCTCTTCTTCCAGCTCATCCCACATTGCCGCAATAGCGTCGCGGGTCAGCGGGGCCAGCGTTCTCCAGAACGGCGAGGTGGCATGCGCTTCGACTTTACCCAGGAATGTCCCGACCCACGGCAGCAGGTACGTTTCGAACAGGGTTTCGATGGCTTCATTCTCATCATCACCGGCGTTGTCTTCGATCCAGGACGCCGCCAGCAGCAGCGTACCGATATGATCGGCTGGCGTATCGCTCAGCGGCATACCGCGCGTGGAGAGGAACGCGCGGACTTCCGCTTCCGTTGCCCCTTCCTGCCAGGCTGAACGGTATGGCGAAACGCGGCACTCATCGCCGACGAACAGCGCATTGTAGTCCGTCGCGATCTGCTGCATGTCGCAGCTTTTTTGCAGACGTTCCAGTAAATCATCCTGTTCCAGCGGCCAGTTCTGCGCCAGTTTGCCTTCACGAATTAACGTAAAGAGCGGAACCAACAGCGGGTCTTGCGGCTGGCGATAATAGAGCGTACCCAGCACGCGGCAGAGGATGGAAAACTCGTTCATTTTTATGATTCCATTACACAATTAAAGATCGGCAAATTCGGCTATCGGTTCCATTCCGCGCGACTCGAGGAAATCGAGCATGCGGCGTGGGGTCACGTTCAGGATTTGCGCTTCCGGGAAGTTAACATCATTCAGCACTTTCAGGCACTCGCTGAAATCGCCCAGCGTAAACGCGGTATGAGAGTCTGAGCCCAGCGCCACCATGCCACCTGCGTCACGCACGGCGGCAGCCACTTCGCGACAGTTGGCTTCACTGCCCTTACGCGAGTGCACAAAAGAGGAGTTGTTAATCTCCAGCGCCACGCGGTGCTTCGCTGCCGCCTGCGCGACAGCCTGAATATCAATCGGATACCTCGGGTTACCGGGGTGGCTGATAATGTGCACATTGCCGCTGGCAATGGTGGCAATCATCGCCGCGGTGTTGGTGTCTTTATCCTGAGGCGGGAAAACCGGCTCATGAAAACCGGCGAGGATAAGGTCAAGAGATGTCAGCATCGGGCCGGTGCAGTCGATCTCACCGTCGGTATTTTTGATGTTCGCCTCAATGCCGCGCAGTATCCCAATGCCGTCCACCAGACGTGGCCAGATCCGCATATTCACAAAATGCCAGTAGTGCGGCGCATCCGCCATGTCCGGGCCATGATCGGTGATCGCGAACAGCTTGATGCCTTTAAGCTTCGCCTGGGCGATATAATCATGGAGGTTGCTATACGCGTGGGTGCTGGCGACGGTGTGCATATGCAGGTCAACGGGATACATCTCTCTCTCCTCTGCGGTTTTTCCAAAGGATAGCAGTTATCAGCGGCGAATATTAGCAAAAACCCGGCGAACGCCGGGTTTCTCTCAGTAGCCGCGCTGTCTGTCGACCTGTCCGGTGACCGCGTTACCCTTTTCCATTTCGCTGATGGTATGGGATATATACGCCACCGCTTCTGCCGGACGCGTCACGGCAGCCACGTGCGGGGTCATCGCCACGCGCGGGTGCGCCCACAGCGGGCTTTCCGCGGGCAGCGGCTCACGGCTATAGACATCCAGCATGGCGCCTTTTAGCTTTCCGCTGTCCAGCGCCTTCAGCAGATCGCCTTCCACGACATGTACCCCGCGCGCCAGGTTCATCAGGTAGCTCTGGTCGACGAGCTGATTGAGCAGGGCTTCATTGATGATCCCTACCGTTTCCGCCGTGTTTGGCAGCAGGTTAATAAGCACGCGAGTGCCTTTCAGGAATGCAGGAAGCTCATCCGTTCCGGCAAAACTCTCAACGCCCGGATAATCCTTGCGGCTGCGGCTCCAGCAGCGCAACGGGAATCCCCACGGGGCAAGCGCTTCGGCCACTTTTGAGCCCAGCACGCCCGCACCGAGTATGCCGATCGTAAAGTCTTCGCGATGGTACTCCGGCAGCGGCTCCCAGTGGGCTCGCTGTTTAAAGGCCTGATAGTCATCGAAGCGGCGGAACCAGTGCAGCACCTGGCTCACGGCATATTCCTGCATTTGCTGGCCCATTCCGGTATCTTCCAGGCGGAAAAGGGGGATATCTTCCGGCAGCATTTCAGGGTGTGCCTTCAGTTTGCTCAGAATGGAATCCACGCCGGCTCCCAGGGCAAAAACGGCCTTCAGCTTGCGGCCCTGGAGCATCTCAACCGGAGGATGCCAGACCAGCGCATAGTCAGCATGTTCATTATCGCCACGCTTCCACTCGCGAACGCGTGCGCCGGGTAACGCCGCCGAAAGCGCCTTGATCCAGTATGCCGTATTAAAAGTGGGGTGATAGAAAAGTATATCCATAGTCATTCCTGCCTTTTATTGCGCTGATTTATTTTGCTTTTTCACTGGATGGTCAGCATAACAAATTTATAGCGCGACTGTGTTGCTGATAAAAAAGACGCTTTCAGCACATTTAAGAATCATGTTGCCTGAAGTTTGTCTAAACGCGCTAAATTACTGAAAAAGTGAGTTGACGGCAGTTCGGCTTTTCCTTACATTAGCGCCCGTCCCGGCAACAACGGGATGACAATATGGTGAGGTGTCCGAGTGGCTGAAGGAGCACGCCTGGAAAGTGTGTATACGGCAACGTATCGGGGGTTCGAATCCCCCCCTCACCGCCATATTTAAGATGAGAGCTCGTACGAAAGTACGGGCTTTTTTCTTTTATATTCTCCGTAAAGGGGGGGGATGAGAACCCCCGACTGGGGTTCGACAACTGGCGACAGCCAGTTGGACAGACTGAGAGCGCAGCGAACAGGCTGCCCGCACAAAAACGCCGGGAGCATTTTTGAACAACGCCTGCGTTGGCCCAAAGGGGCGAGGCCCATGGATGGGCCGAGTAACCGCGAGCGAAGCGAGTCAATCCCCCCCCGGTGCTATATGCAGCTCGGTGCGGTCTGAGCCCCTCACCCTGCCCCTCTCCCCAGGGGAGAGGGAAGTGTTACTCTTCCACCATCCGCGCATACTCTTCGGTCAGAAAATCCACCAGCGTCCTGACGGACGGCAGCAGGCCGCGCCGCGAAGGATAAACCGCGTGAATCACTTCGCGTCGGGGTTCCCACGCATCCAGCACCCGTACCAGTTCCCCCGTCGCCAGCTGGTCCTTAACCATCAAAATCGGCAGCTGCACCACGCCGATGCCTGCCATGGCAGCTTCACGTAGCGCCAGCATGTCGGTGGTGATCAATCGAGGATGGTAATGGATCTCCGCTTTGGCACCTCCGGGACCGGACAGCTCCCATTTATGAATATGTTTCCCCTCGTTCATGCTTAACCCGGGCCAGGCACTGAGTTCAGACGGCACGACGGGTTCTCCCATGCGTTGAATCAACGCCGGACCCGCGACCAGACAATGTCCCCTGTCAGCCAGCACCCTTAATACCAGGTCGCTGTCATCAAAGGGACGCGGGCGTACGCGGATCGCGATATCAACCCCCTCTCCCACCAGGTCTACCCGCCGGTTGGTCGCCTCAAGCTGAAGATTAATCCCGGGGTAGCGCGCCATAAATCTGGCCAGCATCGGACCCACGTGGACATGCAACAGAGTTATCGGGCACGTAATCCTGACAACACCGCGCGGTTCAGCCTGCAGTGCAGCCACGGCTTCCTCCGCGGCCTCGGCCTCCACCATCATCGCTTTACAGTGCTGGTAGAAGGTCTGCCCGACCTCGGTCACCGTAAACTGTCGGGTTGTTCGGTGGATAAGCCGCACGCCAAGGCGTTCCTCGAGCTGCGCTATCCGGCGGCTTAGCCTGGACTTTGGCAGATCAAGCGCCCTTCCCGCCGCCGCAAAGCCGCCGTAGTCCACCACCTTCACAAACCAGACGAAGTCATTGAGATCCTGCATAAATCCTCATCGTTCCATTTTCAGAACAGTGAATGCCATTTTCACTATCTACCGGAGTATTAACTCTGAATATAAGCTAATTACATCAACAGAACATCAGGAGTTAATCATGAAAAACGTAACAGGCGTTTATACCGCTCCCCGCCAGCACTGGGTTGGCGATGGTTTCCCGGTACGTTCGATGTTTTCTTACCAAACCCACGGCGAGCCGCTGAGCCCGTTCCTGCTGCTGGACTACGCGGGCCCGTACACCTTTCCGGCAGATGGGGCGAAACGCGGCGTAGGCCAACACCCTCACCGGGGTTTTGAAACGGTCACCATCGTCTATTCCGGTGAAGTGGAGCATCGCGACTCCACGGGCAAAGGCGGCGTCATTGGCCCCGGCGACGTGCAGTGGATGACGGCAGGTGCAGGCATTTTGCACGAGGAGTTCCACTCCAGCGCGTTCTCGCAGAAAGGCGGAGAACTGAAAATGATGCAGCTTTGGGTCAACCTGCCGGCCAAAGACAAGATGGCGGCACCGGGCTACCAGAGCATTACCAAGGATGCGATCCCGGTCGTGACGCTACCGGATAACAGCGGTTCGCTGCGGGTTATTGCCGGTCGCTACGAGACAGTTACCGGCCCGGCGCACACCTTCTCACCGCTCAACGTCTGGGACATCGCGCTGAACCAGGGAAGCCATCTGACGCTCAATCAGCCCGAAGGCTGGAGCACCGCGCTGGTCGTGCTTGAAGGCAACATCACGGTGAACGGTACAACGCAGGCGGGTGAAGCCCAGCTGGTCGTTTTGAGTCAGGAAGGCGACAAACTGCACCTGGAGGCGAACAGCGATGCCAAAGTGCTGCTGATGGCCGGCGAGCCGCTGAATGAACCCATCGTGGGCTATGGCCCGTTTGTGATGAACAGTAAAAGCGAAATCAACGAAGCCATTCGTGATTTTAACTCCGGCCGCTTCGGCCAGATCTGAAATTAATAAAAGGAGAAGATAATGTCTACACCTGCGAATTTTAATGGCGCACGTCCGGTTATTGATGTGAACGATGCGGTGATGTTGCTTATCGATCACCAGAGCGGTCTGTTCCAGACCGTTGGGGATATGCCAATGCCGGAACTGCGTGCCCGTGCGGCTGCGCTGGCAAAAATCGCGACTCTGGCGAAGATCCCGGTGATCACCACCGCGTCCGTCCCACAGGGACCGAACGGACCGCTTATCCCGGAGATCCACGCCAACGCGCCGCATGCACAGTATGTTGCCCGTAAAGGCGAGATCAACGCCTGGGATAACCCGGAGTTTGTTGCGGCGGTGAAAGCGACCGGGCGCAAGACGCTGATTATCGCGGGCACTATCACCAGCGTCTGCATGGCCTTCCCGTCAATCAGCGCGGTGGCGGACGGCTATAAGGTGTTTGCGGTGATTGATGCCTCCGGCACCTACAGCAAAATGGCGCAAGAGATCACCCTGGCGCGCGTGGTGCAGGCCGGTGTGGTTCCGATGGATACGGCGGCGCTGGCCTCTGAGATCCAGAGAACCTGGAACCGTGAGGACGCAGCCGAGTGGGCTGAGGTATATACCCACATCTTCCCGGCTTACCAGCTGCTGATCGAAAGCTACGGCAAAGCACAGGAAGTAGTTAAAAACAGCGAAGTGCTCGATTCACAGCGTTAATAACCCGTGCTGCGACAAGAGCTGATTAAGGCTTAACCGAACGAGCACGAATACAGAAAATCTGCTTGACCGTGTTAGCGCAACTCCCTATAGTAGCGCCCCGTTGCCCCCCAAGCGGTCAGGCAGCAAAAAAATATGGTGAGGTGTCCGAGTGGCTGAAGGAGCACGCCTGGAAAGTGTGTATACGGCAACGTATCGGGGGTTCGAATCCCCCCCTCACCGCCATATTTAAAGAAGAGCTCGCATGAAAATGCGGGCTTTTTTTTCGCATATTGCACGCCTGCGGGGGGATGAGAATCCCCGACCGGGGTTCGACAACTGGCGACAGCCAGTTGGACAGACTGAGAGCGTAGCGAACAGTCTGCCCGCAGGGCGAGCGAAGCGAGTCAATCCCCCCCTCACCGCCATATTTAAAGAAGAGCTCGCATGAAAATGCGGGCTTTTTTTTTCGCATGTTGCACACCTCTGGGGGGATGAGAATCCCCCGGTGCTATATGCAGCCCGGTGCGGCCTGAGCCCCTCACCCTGCCCCTCTCCCCAGGGGAGAGGGGATAAAAAGCACAAAAAACAAAGCCCGGTTTCCCGGGCCTTGAACACAACAGCAAACTCAATAATACGCTTGCAGCGTGCGCTGACAGAGCGCTGAACGCACGCAGTCCTCTTTAGTGAAGCGTACCACCCCAATCATCTCATCTTCCTCAAAACGTGACATGGCGTCGCTCAGCCCGGATTTCACGCCGGATGGCAGGTCACACTGGGTAATATCGCCGTTAACGATAACCGTCACGTTCTCCCCGAGGCGCGTTAAAAACATCTTCATTTGCGCAGCGGTCACGTTCTGAGCCTCGTCAAGAATGACGACCGCATTTTCAAATGTACGTCCGCGCATATAGGCGAACGGCGCGATTTCCACCTTGCCAATCTCTGGTCGCAGGCAGTACTGCATAAAGGATGCACCCAGTCGCTTCACCAGCACGTCATAGACGGGCCTGAAGTACGGAGCAAACTTCTCCGAAATATCTCCGGGCAGGAAGCCGAGATCTTCATCAGCCTGCAGTACAGGACGGGTAACAATAATGCGCTCCACATCCTTATGAATCAGCGCTTCCGCCGCTTTGGCTGCACTGATCCAGGTTTTCCCGCATCCGGCTTCACCGGTTGCAAAGATGAGCTGTTTACTCTCGATAGCATTCAGGTAGTGCGCCTGAGCCTCATTGCGCGCCACAATTGGAGAATTATCACGGCTGTCTCGGGCCATGCCAATTGCTTCTACGCCACTCATCTGCACAAGCGAGGTGACCGATTCTTCTTCACGCTGTTTATGGCTACGTGAATCCCGTCTCAGCACACGTTTTGCTTCGCGACGAGCTTTGATCACTGCTTTTTGTCTTCCCATGGATAGCACCTTGAGTTGTTGGTATTCATCACACGCGCCAGCTTCGGCACGATTATGCGCACGAACATCAGAGGGTTGGCTTCCTTGTAAGCCATTGCTTGCTTTATCGGATAACGATACGGAACAGCTACGCGCACCGTTCTGCACGTCGGTCGAATCAGATTCTTGAGGAAGGGGGGAGAATTTAGTGGTGAGGAAATCGCTGCCGGAGTCTGAGCCTCCGCGCCGGGTGCTGCGGTTGTTATGTTTACCTTGTCCAGTACAGGACGCAACCATTCGCGATCTCCATAGTGATTCAGCATCACTGCCGGGAACTACCGCTGTCTTATCTTAAGTACATCAGGAGTTATCATAAATGCAACATTTATTTTACCTGAATGCAACTTTTAAGACTGTCCCTACAGGTGAAATCAGTCTCATATAGAAATATTACAGAAATATAACAGGAGGATAGTCATATGAAAAAATAATGTCCCCGCGAACGGTTGCGGGGACAATTATCAGGCTTCAATAAGACCTTGAGCGAGGTACGCGTTCCGATCGCGCACGCCCGGCAGGGCAAAGAAATAGCCGCCGCCGATGGGCTTAATGTACTCTTCCAGCGCTTCGCCGTTGAGCCGCTTCTGCACGGTCAAGAAGCCTTTTTCCAGATCGTGCTGATAGCAGACGAACAGCAGGCCCATATCAAGCTGACCGGCGTTGGTCACGCCGAGCGAATAGCTGTAGCCACGACGCATCATCAGGCTGGACTGCGTCTCTTTGGTGCGCGGATTAGCCAGACGAATGTGGCTGTCCAGCGCGATGGTATCGCCATTGGGATCGCTGGCGTAGTCGGGCACGTCATGCTCGTTCTTCATGCCGAGCGGCGCGCCGCTTTGCTTATCGCGACCAAAGATCGTCTGCTGTTCTTTGAGCGGCGTGCGGTCCCAGAACTCCACGTGGAACTGGATAATCCGCACCGCCTGATAGCTGCCGCCCACCGCCCATGCCGGTTCGCCCTGATCCGCCGTCACCCATACCACGTCTTTCATCAACGCCGCATCGCTGCTGTCCGGGTTGGCCGTACCGTCCTTAAAGCCCAGCAGGTTCACCGGGGTCTCTTTCCCTTTACTGCGGGCGGCGTGGTCCGAGATAAAACCTTCCCGCTTCCAGCGCACGCTCAGCAGATCCGGCGTGTGCTTGATGATATCGCGCAGGGCGTGGATCACCGTGTCCTGAGTATTGGCGCAAATCTGCAGGAGCAGGTCGCCATGGCACAGCGCCGCGTCCAGGGAGTCATTCGGGAAACGCGTCATTTTCTGCAGCGCTTTCGGCTTCTGTTTTGCCAGCCCATAGCGCGCGTCAAAGAGCGACTCACCGAGCGAAACGGTAATGGTCAGGTTATCCGGGGCGATAAACGGCCCCAGAATGCCGGAGTCCATTGGCGGAAGACGCGGGTTCGGCGTATCGGGCGCCGGTCCGCCGGCAGTGAGAAACGCGATACGCGTCGTCAGCAGGCGGAACAGGCGCTCCAGATCGGCTTTATCGCTGGCCAGCGAATCAAAGGCCACCAGCATCATGGACGCCTGCTGCGGCGTCAGGATGCCCGACTGATGTTCGCCATAAAACGGCTGCGTCTCCATGCGGGCATTGGGTGACAGCGTGCCGGGCGCGCTCTGCGGTTTCGCCGCATGCGCTACCGGACAGCCACCGGCCAGAGCAAGAGCGCCCCCCAGCGCCCCTACTCCTTTTAACAATCGACGACGTGAAGGCTCAACCACATCGTTCTCGTTATGCTTATTCATCGTGCTTAGTCCAGACCCAGTACGCCGCGCAGCAGAGAGAGATCTTCCGCCAGGGCGGTAATCGGGCCTTTCAGCGCGTTACGGTCGGCATCGGTCAGCTTGTCGTAGGTTTCAAACCCGTCTTTGGTACGATACTTCGCCAGAATGGTGTCGACTTTTTTGAAGTTGGCATCCACTTTGGCCAGCAGTTCGCCGTTCTCTTTCTGCAGCTGAGGACGCAGCAGGTTAACAATTTTCTGCGCGCCGTCGACGTTGGCCTGGAAGTCCCACAGATCGGTATGGCTGTAGCGATCTTCTTCGCCGCTGATTTTGCTCGCGGCCACTTCTTCAATCAGACCAGCCGCGCCGCCCACCACTTTTGACGGCGGGAAGGCCAGCTCGCTGATGCGCTTTTGCAGCTCCAGCACGTCGCCATTCAGCTGCTCGGCGTATTTCTCCATCCCTTTGGTAGAGTTGTCGCCAAACAGCGCTTTTTCCAGACGGTGGAAACCGGTGAATTTCGGATCGGCGGCTTTCTGCTCGTAATCGTCTTCGCGGGCATCAATGCTGCCATCAAGGTCAGAGAACAGTTCGGCAATCGGCTCGATGCGCTCGTAGTGCTGACGGGTTGGTGCATACAGGGATTTCGCTTTTTCGATGTCACCGGCCTTCACCGCATCGGTAAAGGCTTTGGTTGCCGCCGCCAGGTCCGCCGTCTCTTTCGTGACATAGGCTTTATATGCCGTAATCGCGTCGCCCAGGCCCAGCACCGCAGCGCCTTTCGCCGCATCGGCCGTCGCTTCACCTTTGACGATCAGCTTCCCTTTAGGGTTGGTCAGCAGACCGCAGGTCATCTCATACTCGCCCGGCTGCAGGTTGGCGGTCATCTTCTGGCTGAAGCCAGGGGCGATGTTTTCGCGTTCCTCCACCACCAGAACCCCTTTCAGGATCTCCCACTCCAGCGCTTTCTGGCTGTGGTTCTGAATAATGAACTGGGTTTTGCCGCTGTTCACCGTGAGGGTCATCGGCTCACACTGCTTATCATTAACGGTGACTTTAACCTGAGGAACATCCGCGCCCCAGGCGGAGAATGCAGAAGCGAACAGCGCGGCAATGCCTGCGCATAACGCACTACGACGGAACTGAATTGCCATGACTCTTCCCTTTAAAAGTATGTTGTAACTAAAACAAAAATTATGGCGTAACGCGCGACGCCTGCGTGCCGGTACGCGGCGGCATAGCGAACAGCACCAGCGCCGGAACCAGATAGATAAAGTACATCGCCACTTCGCTGACGCTCGGCGTTTCCTGATAGCCGAAGATACCTTCGAGCAGGGTACCGGTCAGAGAGTGCGTGGAGAGCACGTTGCTGAGGTCGAACGCGACGTCCTGGAAATGGTTCCACAGGCCCGCCTCGTGGAAGGCGCGAATCGCCCCTGCCGCCAGCCCTGCCGCCACCAGCAGAATAAACAGGCTGGTCCACTTGAAGAAGGCGCCCAGATTGAGACGAATGCCGCCCCAGTAGAGCAGAAAGCCCAGCACAACGGCGGTTGCCAGCCCGAGCATCGCGCCAACCGGCGGCCAGATACCGACATCCTGCTGAAACGCCGCCAGCAGGAAGAAAACGGACTCCAGGCCTTCACGCGCGACGGCAAAAAAGACCATCATGATCAGCGCCCAGCCGTGGTTATTGCCCTTTTGCAGCGCGTTATCCACCGCCTGCTCCAGCTGCACCTTCACGTTACGGGAGACTTTACGCATCCAGAACACCATCCAGGTCAGGATCACCACCGCAATTACGGCGACGATCCCCTCAAACAGCTCCTGCTCTTTCTGCGGGAACTCCCCGGTGGTTTCGTTGATGAGGATACCGAGGCCCAGACAAAGTGCCGCGGCAAGGAATACCCCGACCCACATGACGCCAATCCAGCGTCCGCGCTGGGTTCGCTTCAGATAGCTGGCGATGAGGCTCACGATAAGGGCAGCTTCAAGCCCTTCACGAAACATAATGAGAAATGGAACAAACATGCCGACACCTTAAATGTTTATCGCGGTCAACTGATGCAAAGAAAGGTAAATTCTTGTGATAGTGATTATCATTACGGCGAAAAGAAACACAAGCGAAATGTGTGGTGTTTTGATGACGAGTTGTAAACGCCGAGCCTGGTAATAGTTACATACGTTACGTTCAGGTTTATAAGTTATAACGAAAATGCCCATTTACGCTGGTACGGGGCTGTGGCTAAATATCCGCCTCAAACACCTGGTGAAAATTAATTATGTTTAAAATTGTCCATTTCCTGCTGGCGCTGGTCATTATTCTCGCGCTTGCCTGGCTGGTAAGTTTCGACCGCCGAAAAATTCGCATTCGTTATGTTTTACAGCTGATTGTTATTGAAATTGCGCTGGCGTTCTTTTTCCTGCACGCCGAAAGCGGGTTATTCCTGATTCAATATGTTTCCGGCTTCTTTGAGTCACTGCTGAAATTTGCTTCGGAAGGGACCAATTTCGTCTTTGGCGGAATGGGGGAAAAAGGGCTGGCGTTCATTTTCCTCGGCGTGCTTTGCCCGATTATTTTTATTTCCGCGCTGATTGGTATTCTTCAGCACTGGCGGATCCTGCCGATTTTTATTCGGGTCATCGGCACGCTGCTGTCAAAACTGAACGGTATGGGCAAGCTGGAATCCTTTAACGCGGTGAGCTCGCTGATCCTCGGCCAGTCGGAAAACTTCATTGCCTACAAGGGCGTGCTGGGCGATCTCTCCTCTCGTCGTCTCTTCACCATGGCGGCCACGGCCATGTCGACGGTCTCCCTGTCGATTGTCGGCGCCTATATGACCATGCTCGACGCCAAATTTGTCGTCGCGGCGCTGATTCTGAACATGTTCAGCACCTTTATTATTCTCTCCGTCATCAACCCGGCGCGCCCGGAAGCGGAGCCGGATATCAAGCTGGAAAAACTGCATGAATCGCAGAGCTTCTTCGAAATGCTCGGCGAGTATATTCTGGCCGGTTTTAAGGTGGCGATGATTATTCTGGCTATGCTGATCGGCTTTATCGCACTTATTAGCGCCGTTAACGCCCTCTTCTCCAGCGTATTTGGCATGAGCTTCCAGCAGATCCTGGGCTATGTATTTTATCCCCTGGCATGGCTTATTGGTATTCCGCTGAGCGATGCCTTAAACGCGGGCAGTATTATGGCAACCAAGCTGGTGGCGAATGAATTTGTGGCGATGATTGAGCTGCAAAAAATCGCTCATCAGATGTCCCCGCGCGGGCTGGGCATTTTATCCGTCTTCCTGGTGTCCTTCGCGAACTTCGCGTCCATCGGCATTGTGGCCGGGGCGATTAAGGGCCTGAACGAGCAGCAGGGGAACGTGGTGTCGCGGTTTGGTCTGCGTCTGGTGTACGGCGCGACGCTGGTGAGCCTGCTGTCGGCGAGCTTTGCGGGGCTGGTGCTCTGATGCAATACCGGGTGGCGCTTCGCTTACCCGGCCTACAAAACAACAACGGCGGGAATTCCCGCCGTTTTTATTAGAACTGCACGCACACCGGCTGGTCGACGCGCATCACCGACTCCTGCGCGAAGCGGGATTTATAAATCCCGCGTAACGCTTCGATGTTCTTCTCGCTCTGCGCATCCTTACCGTGGATCAGCATCAGCGCTTTGCTGGGTTCACGCGCCACTTTCCCGTCGTTCCCCAGCCACTGCCCGCGCGCGTCAAACACCGTTAAGCCATCGCGGAAACGCGGCGTCACGTCCTGATCGACAAACTGCTGCCACTCGTTGCTGGTGATTTGCGCCCCGGCAGGACGATTTAAGCCGAAATAGAGCGTGGTTTGCTGCATCTGGTTATCCGCCTTGCAGGTCTCTACAGCCGCGTGTTGCGATGGCGCCGTGCAGCCAGCGAGCATCAATAATGCCGCTGCCATTACCCCTGTTTTGATTGTCATGCTTCGCTATCCTCATTGTTATAAGCACAGGGATATCACAGGAAATTACGGATTTTGGCAAGAAAAAAGCCGGGTGCGCATGCGCTCACCCGGCCTGCATTGTACAGCGAGAATAATTATTCTGCCTGGAGCTTAGACGGCGGCGCAGTGTGGTAATGCGCGTCGGCTTCAGCAAAGCGTTTCTGCATGGAGGCAGACGGGGCTTTACCCAGCAGGCTGAACACCACGATGCCGATGCTGCCGAAGATGAAGCCCGGAATGATTTCGTACAGGCCCAGCCACGCGAATTGTTTCCAGACGATAACGGTCAGCGCACCGATAATCATCCCCGCCAGCGCGCCGTTACGGGTCATACGTGACCACATGACGGAGAACAGTACTACCGGACCAAACGCCGCACCGAAGCCCGCCCACGCGTAGCTCACCAGGCCCAGCACGCGGTTTTCCGGGTTGGCCGCCAGCGCGATGGCAATCAGCGCCACCAGCAGCACCATAAAGCGCCCTACCCACACCAGCTCTTTCTGGCTCGCATTTTTACGCAGGAAGGCTTTGTAAAGGTCTTCGGTGATCGCACTGGAGCAAACCAGCAGCTGACAGCTCAGGGTGGACATCACCGCCGCCAGGATTGCGGAGAGCAGAATACCGGCAATCCACGGGTTAAACAGAATTTGCGCCAGCTCGATGAACACGCGCTCGGCGTTCTGGTTCACCGCGCCCGCCTGCGCCGGGTTGTTGTTGAAGTACGCGATGCCGAAGAAGCCGACCGCGCACGCCCCTGCCAGACACAGGATCATCCACGTCATGCTGATGCGACGGGCATGAACGATGGTGTGGTGGGAATCCGCCGCCATAAAGCGCGCCAGGATATGCGGCTGACCGAAGTAGCCCAGGCCCCAGCCCATCAGGGAGACGATGGCCACGAAGTTCAGCCCTTTCAGCATGTCGACGTTTTCGATGCTCTTCTGCTTGATCACTTCCAGCGATTCGCCAAAGCCGCCAACGGTGAAAATCACAATCACCGGAGTCAGGATCAGGGCGAAGATCATCAGGCTCGCCTGCACGGTATCGGTCCAGCTTACCGCCAGGAACCCGCCCACGAAGGTATAGAGGATGGTCGCCGCCGCACCGGCCCACAGGGCGGTTTCGTAGCTCATGCCGAAGGTGCTTTCGAACAGACGCGCGCCGGCCACGATGCCGGAGGCACAGTAGATGGTGAAGAACAGCAGGATAACTACCGCAGAGATAATGCGCAGGATGCGGCTGTTATCTTCAAAACGTCCGGTGAAGTAATCCGGCAGCGTCAGGGCGTTGTTGTTGGCCTCGGTATGCACGCGCAGACGGCCTGCCACCAGCTTCCAGTTGATCCATGCGCCGACGGTCAGGCCGATGGCGATCCAGCTTTCCGAGATACCGGAGATAAAAATCGCGCCGGGCAGCCCCATCAGCAGCCAGCCGCTCATGTCGGAGGCGCCCGCAGAGAGTGCGGTCACCATCGGGCCTAAACTGCGTCCGCCCAGAATGTAGTCGTCAAAGTTCTTTGTAGAACGCCACGCCAAAAACCCTATCAGGATCATGCCAAAAATATAAACGAGAAATGTCACCAGCATCGGTGTGCTAATAGCCATTCAAATTCTCCAAAATGTCGAGCGACAACCATCCGGGCTGCCTTGTTATATGATCACCGGAACGAGGTGAATGTATCTTGTGTTTCGGTTGGGCGCGCTATCCTGCCGTATGCGCCTTCCGCTGACAAACGATTTAACACTGCATTTACATCAATTTCATCCCCGGTTTGATACGAGTTTCCTATAGGTTGCACTCGCTCACGCTTTTACGGGTTGCACCTTTGAAAAGTGTTAACTACCGCATAAAACCAGGTCTCCTGCACAAAAGCCAGCGCGTTTTACCAGCTAACCATTCGTTAACAATCCATTCATTTTCCGGGTTGCAAACCAGGTCACATTTAACACGGTTGCACAAAGTTGCAACATGGTGGATATTTCACGCTATCAACAGAACGCTATTACAGAACAACAGGAGCTTTGGCATGGGTATGACCACCATGGGGGTTAAGCTGGATGACGCAACCCGCGAACGGATTAAGACCGCAGCAACCCGCATTGACCGCACGCCGCACTGGTTAATTAAGCAGGCGATTTTTAACTATCTCGAAAGACTCGAGAGCGATGAGGGCCTGCCGGAGCTGCCTGCCCTGCTGGCCGGCGCGGCGAACGAAAGTGAAGAAGCCCCGGCCGCTGGCGACGAGAACCATCAGCCGTTCCTCGAATTCGCCGAGCAGATCCTGCCGCAGTCCGTCAGCCGTGCCGCCATTACCGGCGCCTACCGCCGTGCCGAAACCGACGCCGTGCCGATGCTGCTGGAGCAGGCTCGCCTGCCGGAAGCCATTGCCGCACAGGCGCACAGCCTGGCGTATCAGTTAGCCGACAAGCTGCGCAACCAGAAAACCGCCACCGGCCGCGCCGGGATGGTTCAGGGTCTGCTGCAGGAGTTTTCCCTCTCGTCTCAGGAAGGCGTGGCGCTGATGTGCCTCGCGGAAGCGCTGCTGCGTATTCCGGATAAAGCCACCCGCGACGCGCTGATCCGCGACAAGATCAGCAACGGTAACTGGCATTCCCACATTGGCCGCAGCCCGTCGCTGTTCGTCAACGCGGCAACCTGGGGCCTGCTGTTTACCGGCAAACTGGTCTCCACTCATAACGAAGCCAACCTCTCCCGCTCCCTGAACCGCATCATCGGCAAGAGCGGCGAGCCGCTGATCCGCAAAGGCGTGGATATGGCGATGCGCCTGATGGGCGAGCAGTTTGTCACCGGGGAAACCATTGCCGAAGCGCTGGCGAACGCCCGCAAGCTGGAAGATAAAGGTTTCCGCTACTCGTACGACATGCTGGGCGAAGCGGCCCTGACCGCCGCCGACGCGCAGGCCTACATGGTTTCTTACCAGCAGGCGATCCACGCCATTGGTAAAGCGTCCAACGGTCGCGGTATTTATGAAGGCCCGGGCATCTCCATTAAGCTCTCCGCCCTGCACCCGCGCTACAGTCGCGCGCAGTTCGACCGGGTGATGGAAGAACTCTACCCGCGCCTGAAGTCCCTGACCCTGCTGGCGCGCCAGTATGACATCGGCATTAACATCGACGCCGAAGAGGCCGACCGTCTGGAGATCTCCCTCGATCTGCTGGAAAAACTGTGCTTCGAGCCGGAGCTGGCAGGCTGGAACGGCATTGGCTTCGTTATCCAGGCCTACCAGAAGCGCTGCCCGTTCGTCATTGATTACCTGATTGACCTGGCAAGCCGCAGCCGCCGTCGCCTGATGATCCGTCTGGTGAAAGGCGCCTACTGGGACAGCGAAATCAAACGCGCCCAGATGGAAGGGCTGGAAGGCTATCCGGTCTATACCCGCAAGGTATACACCGACGTCTCTTACCTCGCCTGTGCGAAAAAGCTGCTCGGCGTGCCGAACCTGATCTATCCGCAGTTCGCTACCCACAACGCCCATACCCTGGCGGCAATCTACAGCCTGGCCGGGCAAAACTACTATCCGGGACAGTACGAGTTCCAGTGCCTGCACGGCATGGGTGAACCGCTGTACGAGCAGGTCACCGGTAAAGTGGCGGACGGCAAGCTGAACCGCCCGTGCCGTATCTATGCTCCGGTGGGAACGCACGAAACCCTGCTGGCGTACCTGGTGCGTCGTCTGCTGGAAAACGGCGCGAACACCTCCTTCGTCAACCGCATCGCCGACACCACGCTGCCGCTGGACGAGCTGGTGGCCGATCCGGTGCAGGCCGTTGAGAAGATGGCGGCACAGGAAGGCCAGGTTGGCCTGCCGCATCCGAAGATTGCCCTGCCGCGCGAGCTGTACGGCAAAGGCCGCGTCAACTCGGCGGGTCTGGATCTCGCCAACGAACACCGTCTGGCGTCCCTCTCCTCTGCCCTGCTCAACAGCGCGCTGCAGAAGTGGCAGGCCAAACCGATGCTGGAGCAGCCCGTTGCAGACGGCGAAATGCAGCCGGTGATCAACCCGGCCGAGCCGAAGGATATCGTCGGCTACGCGCGAGAAGCGACCGAAGCGGAAGTGGATCAGGCGCTGGACAGCGCGGTGAACAACGCCCCTATCTGGTTTGCCACGCCGCCGCAGGAGCGCGCCGCGATTCTGGAGCGCGCGGCGGTGCTGATGGAAGATCAGATGCAGTCGCTCATCGGCATTCTGGTGCGCGAGGCGGGTAAAACCTTCAGCAACGCGATTGCCGAAGTGCGCGAGGCCGTCGACTTCCTGCACTACTACGCCGGTCAGGTGCGCGATGATTTCGATAACGAAACCCACCGTCCGCTGGGTCCAGTCGTCTGTATCAGTCCGTGGAACTTCCCGCTGGCGATCTTCACCGGCCAGATTGCCGCCGCGCTGGCCGCAGGCAACAGCGTGCTGGCAAAACCGGCAGAGCAGACCCCGCTGATTGCCGCGCAGGGCATCAACATTCTTCTCGAAGCCGGCGTGCCGGCGGGCGTGGTTCAGCTGCTGCCGGGCCGCGGTGAAACGGTCGGTGCCAAACTGACCTCCGATAACCGCGTGCGCGGCGTGATGTTCACCGGTTCGACCGAAGTGGCGTCTCTGCTGCAGCGCAATATTGCCACCCGTCTGGATGCGCAGGGCCGCCCTACTCCGCTCATCGCGGAAACCGGCGGGATGAACGCCATGATCGTTGACTCCTCTGCCCTTACCGAGCAGGTGGTGGTCGACGTGCTGGCCTCCGCGTTCGACAGCGCCGGTCAGCGCTGCTCCGCCCTGCGCGTGCTGTGCCTGCAGGACGACGTGGCGGACCACACGCTGAAGATGCTGCGCGGCGCGATGGCCGAATGCCGCATGGGCAACCCGGGCCGTCTCACCACCGATATCGGGCCGGTGATCGACGCGGAAGCCAAAGCCAACATCGAAAACCACATTCAGACCATGCGCGCGAAAGGCCGCCCGGTGTTCCAGGCGGTGCGCGAGAACAGCGAAGATGCGCGCGAATGGCGGACCGGCACCTTTGTGCCGCCAACGCTGATTGAGCTGGCAAGCTTCGACGAGCTGAAAAAAGAGGTCTTCGGCCCGGTGCTGCACGTGGTGCGCTACAACCGTAACAACCTGAACGAGCTGGTTGAGCAGATCAACGCCTCCGGCTATGGCCTGACGCTCGGCGTGCATACCCGTATCGACGAGACTATCGCGCAGGTCACCGGCAGCGCCAAAGTGGGCAACCTGTACGTTAACCGCAACATGGTTGGCGCGGTCGTGGGCGTGCAGCCGTTCGGCGGCGAAGGCCTTTCCGGCACCGGTCCGAAAGCGGGCGGTCCGCTCTACCTGTACCGCCTGCTGGCGAACCGTCCGGAGAACGCCCTGGGCGTCATCCTGGCACGCCAGGATGCGGACTATCCGGTGGATGCGCAGCTGAAAACCGTGCTGACCCAGCCGCTGGAGGCGCTCATTACATGGGCAGAAAAACGTCCTGAACTGCGTGCCGTCGCGAAGCAGTACGGCGAGCTGGCGCAGGCGGGCACGCAGCGTCTGCTGCCGGGGCCAACCGGCGAGCGCAACACCTGGACGCTGATGCCTCGCGAGCGCGTGCTGTGCGTGGCCGATAACGAGCAGGACGCGCTGGTGCAGCTGGCCGCCGCGATGGCAACCGGCTGTGAAGTGCTGTGGCCGGAAGATGCCCTGCATCGCGATCTCGCCAAACAGCTGCCGAAAGCGGTCTCGGCCCGCATTCGCTTCGCGAAAGCCGATAGCCTGCTGACCCAGCCGTTTGATGCGGTGATCTACCACGGTGATTCCGATCAGCTGCGCGAACTGTGCGAGCAGGTTGCGGCCCGCAGCGGCGCCATCGTTTCCGTGCAGGGCTTTGCGCGCGGGGAAACCAACCTGCTGCTGGAGCGTCTGTACGTGGAGCGCTCGCTCAGCGTCAACACCGCGGCGGCAGGCGGTAACGCCAGCCTGATGACAATAGGCTAACGCTGTGTTAATAAGGCTCCGGAGACGGAGCCTTATTTTATTGGGGAGTATATGAAACGATTTCTTATCGCCAGTGCGGCACTGCTAATGAGCGCCAGCGCGCTGGCCGACGAGTGCGACAACGCGACCACCCAGCTTGAACTGAATACCTGTAGCGCGCAGCAGTACCAGGCTGCCGATAAAAAACTCAACCAGACGTATCAGGCCGCCATCAAACGCGCGGCAGCTCCTCAGCGCGACCTGCTGAAAAAAGCGCAGCAGGCGTGGATTACCCTGCGCGATGCGGACTGCGCGTTTATCGGTTCGGGGACGGAAGGCGGGAGCGTCCAGCCAATGATTGTTAACCAGTGCCTGGCGGAAAAAACCGTGGAGCGCGAAGCGTTTCTGGCCTCGCTGATGCAGTGTGAAGAGGGCGACTTAAGCTGCCCTCTCCCGCCGGGCTGAGGGATCCCCACAAAATAATACCTGCGCGGACGGCCCCCTCTCCCTTGAGGGAGAGGGCTGGGGTGAGGGGAAACTAGCGCAGGCGGATCCCTTCGATAATCATCCGCTGCACGTTTTCCAGGGTGCTGTGGAAAAACGCCTCGTCCTGGAGCGTTTTACCGGTCACCGCCTCAACCTGGGCCGCAAAGTCAGCGTAATGCTGGGTGGAGGCCCAGATCATAAAGATCAGATGATGCGGGTCGACCGGGGCCAGTTTTCCGCTGGCGACCCATCCGGCAATAATGGCCGACTTATCGTCCACCAGCTGCTTTAAATCTCCGGTTAATTCCGCCTGCAGCAGCGGCGCGCCCTGCAACATCTCAAGACAAAACAGTCGCGACGCCTGCGGGTAATCGCGCGACACCTCCAGCTTCAGGCGAATGTACTCTTTGATCGCCACCAGCGGGGCCAGCTCTGCGCGGAACGCTTTGAGGGGCGCCAGCCAGATATCGAGGATCTGCTGCATAACCGCCACATAGAGCGCCTCTTTCGACGGGTAATAGTAAAGCAGATTGGTTTTGGATACGCCGGACTGCTCCGCCACCTGCTCCAGGCGCGTGCCGTGAATACCAAACTGCGAAAAAGTCTCCAGCGCCGCGCTGAGGATCGCCTGCTTCTTGGCGCTCACCGCCTGCGAACGTTTACCTGGTGTTTTCACTGCGCCTTGTGCCATTCCCGCTCTCCTTATTCTGCGTTGCCCTCAGCATAGCAAAACCCCCGACTCGCCACGACACCCTGCACTCCGATCGCGCATGAATGCCTGTTTTCTGTGCAATGTTTTTGACCAGTTAGTCCACATTTGGCCGCATCAATCCACCAACTTCTGATTAACACATTAATAACACAGCCATTTTCAAAACTGGCACCGCCTTTGCAAAAACACCGATACACCTGCGACGTAATGAAGAGAGGTTCGTGATGAAAATTGGCGTATTTGTACCCATCGGCAACAACGGCTGGCTTATCTCGACCACTGCACCGCAATACATGCCGACCTTTGAGCTCAATAAAGCCATCGTGCAGAAAGCAGAGCACTACCATTTCGACTTTGCGCTTTCGATGATCAAGCTGCGCGGCTTTGGCGGCAAAACTGAATTCTGGGATCACAACCTGGAGTCCTTTACCCTGATGGCCGGGCTGGCCGCGGTCACCTCGCGGATCCAAATCTACGCCACCGCCGCCACGCTCACCCTGCCCCCGGCGATCGTCGCGCGCATGGCCTCCACCATCGACTCCATCTCCGGCGGGCGTTTTGGCGTCAACCTGGTCACCGGCTGGCAAAAACCGGAGTACGAGCAGATGGGGCTCTGGCCGGGTGACGAGTACTTCTCGCGTCGCTACGACTACCTGACCGAATACGTGCAGGTGCTGCGCGACCTGTGGGGGACCGGCAAAAGCGATTTCAAGGGCGATTTCTTCACCATGAACGACTGCCGCGTCAGCCCGCAGCCGTCGGTGCCGATGAAGGTGATTTGCGCCGGACAAAGCGACGCGGGGATGGAGTTTTCCGCGAAATACGCCGACTTCAACTTCTGCTTCGGTAAAGGCGTGAACACGCCTGCCGCCTTCGCCCCGACCGCCGCGCGCATGAAAGAGGCCGCCGACAAAACCGGGCGCGACGTGGGCTCCTACGTGCTGTTTATGGTGATCGCCGACGAGACCGACGACGCCGCGCGCGCCAAATGGGAGCGCTATAAGGACGGCGCCGACGAGGAGGCCCTGAGCTGGCTCACCGAACAGAGCCAGAAGGATACCCGCTCCGGGGCGGATACCAACGTTCGCCAGATGGCCGACCCGACCTCCGCCGTCAATATCAACATGGGCACGCTGGTCGGCTCGTACGCCAGCGTCGCCAGAATGCTGGACGAAGTGGCGGCCGTGCCCGGTGCGGAAGGCGTTCTACTGACCTTCGACGATTTCCTCACCGGCGTGGAGACCTTCGGCGAGCGCATCCAGCCGCTGATGCAGTGCCGCGCCCACATCCCTGCCGTCACGAAGGAGGTGGCGTAATGACGACCCTTAACGCACGCCCGGAAGCCATCACCTTCGCGCCGCAGCAGAGCGCGCTGATCGTGGTGGACATGCAAAACGCCTACGCCAGCCAGGGCGGTTATCTGGATCTGGCTGGGTTCGACGTCTCCGCCACCCGGCCGGTGATCGAGAACATTAAAACTGCCGTCGCCGCCGCGCGCGCCGCGGGCATGCTCATCATCTGGTTCCAGAACGGCTGGGATGACCAGTACGTCGAGGCAGGCGGCCCCGGCTCGCCCAACTTCCACAAGTCGAACGCCCTGAAAACCATGCGTAAACGGCCCGAACTGCAGGGCAAGCTGCTGGCGAAAGGCGGCTGGGACTATCAGCTGGTGGATGAGCTGGTACCGCAGGCGGGCGATATTGTTCTGCCCAAACCGCGCTACAGCGGCTTTTTCAACACCCCGCTCGACAGCCTGCTGCGCAGCCGGGGCATTCGTCATCTGGTGTTCACCGGCATCGCCACCAACGTCTGCGTGGAGTCGACCCTGCGCGACGGCTTTTTCCTCGAGTATTTTGGCGTGGTGCTGGAAGACGCGACCCACCAGGCCGGGCCGGAATTCGCCCAGAAAGCGGCCCTGTTCAACATCGAAACCTTTTTTGGCTGGGTCAGTAACGTCAATGATTTCTGCGACGCCCTGACTCCCCCGCTCGCCCGTATCGCCTGAGGAGACGCCTGATGCCAAAATCCGTGATTATTCCGCCGGGCACCAGCACGCCGATTGCCCCGTTTGTTCCCGGCACCCTCGCCGACGGCGTGGTGTATGTCTCCGGCACGCTGCCGTTTGATAAAGACAACAACGTGGTGTTTATCAACGACCCAAAGGCGCAAACCCGCCACGTGCTGGAGACGATCAAAACCGTGATCGAAACGGCGGGTGGCACGATGGAGGATGTGACCTTCAACAGCATCTTTATCACCGACTGGAAAAACTACGCCGCGATTAACGAGATTTACGCCGAGTTCTTCCCCGGCGATAAACCGGCGCGGTTCTGCATTCAGTGCGGGCTGGTGAAGCCAGAGGCGCTGGTTGAGATCGCCACCGTTGCGCACATCGCGAAGTGAGGCAGGTATGAAACTTTCCGTCTCGCCGCCCCCGTACGAGGGCGCGCCCGTGGTGGTCTTTATTTCCGGTCTCGGCGGCAGCGGCAGCTACTGGCTGCCCCAGCTGGCCGCGCTGGAGCCGGAGTATCAGGTGGTGTGCTATGACCAGCGGGGAACTGGCAATAACCCCGCCACCCTGCCGGAAGGGTACAGCCTTGCGCAGATGGCGGACGAGCTGGCCCAGGCGCTGGCTGAAGCCGGGATTGTCCGCTACAGCGTCGTGGGTCACGCGCTGGGGGCGCTGGTCGGCCTGCAACTGGCCCTCGACAGGCCCGACGCCCTCACCGCGCTGGTGTGCGTTAACGGCTGGTTGACCCTCAACGCCCACACCCGCCGCTGCTTTCAGATCCGCGAGCGCCTGCTGCATTACGGCGGCGCACAGGCGTGGGTCGAGGCGCAGCCGCTGTTTCTCTACCCTGCGGACTGGATGGCCGCCCGCGCCCCCCGTCTGGAGGCCGAAGAAGCGCTGGCGTTGGCCCATTTCCAGGGCAAAACCAACCTGCTGCACAGGCTCAGCGCCCTGAAAAAGGCCGACTTCAGCCGCCATGCCGCGCGCATTCGCTGCCCGGTACAGATTATCTGTTCTGCCGACGACATGCTGGTGCCCTCAGTCTGCTCATCCGAGCTGCAGGCGGCGATCCCGCACAGCCACAGCGTGGTAATGCGCCAGGGCGGGCACGCCTGCAACATCACCGAGCCGGATACCTTTAACACCCTGCTGCTGAACGGGCTTGCCAGCCTGCTGCACAGCCCGGAACCCGCTTTATAAGGAGCTTTAATGAGCGAAGCCATTACCCCCGCCGCGCTGGAAACGCTGTTCACCGGCGCGCGCACCCACAACGGCTGGCAGGATATGCCCGTCAGCGACGAAACGCTGCGCGAAATCTACAACCTGATGAAATGGGGGCCCACGTCCGCCAACTGCTCCCCGGCGCGAATTGTGTTTGTGCGAAGCGCGGAGGGAAAAGAGAAGCTGCGCCCGGCGCTCTCCAGCGGCAACCTCGAGAAAACGCTCACCGCCCCGGTCACGGCGATTGTCGCCTGGGACGGTGAATTCTACGAGCGCCTGCCTGAACTGTTCCCGCACGGCGATGCAAAGAGCTGGTTCACCACCAGCCCCGCGCATGCGGAAGAGACCGCCTTTCGCAACAGTTCAATGCAGGCCGCTTACCTGATTTTCGCCTGTCGCGCCCTGGGGCTGGACACCGGCCCGATGTCGGGATTTGACCGCCAAAAGGTCGACGAAGCCTTTTTCACCGGCACGACGCTTAAAAGCAATCTGCTGATCAACATTGGCTACGGCGATACCCGCAAACTTTACGGGCGCCTGCCGCGTCTGGACTTTGACGATGCCTGCGGGCTGGCGTAAGGAGCGATGATGACAACACCGGATAAACAAACCTTTCGCGACGCCATGGCCTGCGTTGGCGCGGCGGTCAACATCATCACCACCGACGGCCCGGCGGGGATGGCAGGCTTCACCGCCAGCGCGGTGTGCAGCGTCACGGATTCACCGCCCACCCTGCTGGTGTGCCTGAACCGCGGTGCGTCCGTCTGGCCAACGTTTAGCGAAAACCGCACCCTTTGCGTGAATACCCTGAGCGCCGGACAGGAGCCTTTATCTAACCTGTTTGGCGGTAAAACGCCGATGGCGGAACGCTTTGCCGCCGCCCGCTGGCAGACGGGCGACACGGGCTGTCCGCGTCTGGAAGATGCGCTGGCCTCGTTTGACTGCCGCATCAGCCAGGTGGTGAGCGTCGGCACCCACGACATTCTGTTTTGCGACATTATTTCGATTATTCGCCACCCCGCGCCGCAAGGGCTGGTGTGGTTTGACCGCGGCTACCACGCGCTTATGCGACCCGCCTGTTAACCCGCCTTAAGGAGACAGACCATGTTCGGATTTCCCCACTGGCAGTTGAAATCGACCTCCACAGAAGCAGGCGTGGTCGCGCCGGATGAACGTCTCCCGCTCGGGCAGACGATGGTGATGGGCGTTCAGCACGCGGTCGCCATGTTTGGCGCCACGGTGTTGATGCCGATGCTGATGGGACTCGATCCCAACCTGTCTATTCTGATGTCGGGTATCGGCACGCTGCTGTTCTTTTTCGTCACCGGCGGGCGCGTGCCCAGCTATCTCGGCTCCAGCGCCGCCTTTGTCGGCGTTGTCATCGCCACCACCGGGTTTAACGGCCAGGGGATCAACCCCAACCTGAGCGTGGCCCTCGGCGGCATCATTGCCTGCGGCCTGGTGTACACCCTGATTGGTCTGGTGGTGATGAAAATCGGCACGCGCTGGATAGAGCGAATGATGCCTCCCGTCGTGACGGGCGCCGTGGTGATGGCAATTGGCCTCAACCTCGCGCCAATTGCGGTCAGGAGCGTCTCCGCCTCGCCGTTTGAAAGCTGGATGGCGGTGATCACGGTGCTGTGCATCGGCCTGGTGGCGGTGTTCACGCGGGGCATGATCCAGCGTCTGCTGATCCTGGTTGGGCTGATTGTCGCCTGTCTGGTCTACGCCCTGCTGGCTAATGTTTTCGGTCTGGGCAAGCCGGTTGACTTTACGCTGCTCCATCAGGCCGCCTGGTTCGGCCTGCCGAAGGTGACCTCGCCCACCTTTAACACCCAGGCGATGATGCTTATCGCACCGGTGGCGGTGATCCTGGTGGCGGAGAACTTAGGCCACCTGAAGGCGGTTGCGGGGATGACCGGGCGCAGCATGGATCCGTACATGGGCCGCGCGTTCGTCGGTGACGGGCTGGCGACCATGCTCTCCGGTTCCGTAGGCGGCAGCGGCGTCACCACCTATGCCGAAAATATCGGCGTGATGGCGGTGACCAAGGTCTACTCGACGCTGGTCTTCGTGGCGGCGGCGGTGATGGCGATGCTGCTCGGCTTCTCACCGAAGTTCGGCGCGCTGATCCACACCATTCCGTCCCCGGTTATCGGCGGGGCATCGATTGTGGTGTTTGGGCTGATCGCCGTGGCCGGCGCGCGCATCTGGGTACAGCATCGCGTCGATCTCAGCCAGAACGGCAACCTGATTATGGTGGCGGTCACGCTGGTGCTGGGCGCAGGCGATTTTGCCCTGACGCTGGGCGGGTTTACGATTGGCGGGATTGGCACGGCGACCTTTGGGGCAATTCTGCTTAACGCCCTGCTGAGCCGCCGGATGGCCGCCGCGCCGCAGGGCGCCGTAGTGCATCAGGATTCGTGAAATCACCATGTCGGGTGACGGCCAGGCCTTACCCGACGTGTACATTCCTTCAGAACAACAGGTAATAAAGCAATCACTCTTGCTCAAACAGCCGTTCGATAGATTTTGTAGGGAAGAACAAAGAATGGCTGTTTTCAGCTGTCAGCGGGATAAAGCCCTGCTTCAGATAAAATCGTTTTGCCCGCTCGTTAAGGGCATCAACAAATATTCCGTGTACCCCCACAGCCTGTGAAGCCAGGTAGACAACGCGCATAGCATGCGCGACGAGCGTTGTTCCCCACTCGTTTCCCTGTAGTGTTTTATCTACAGCCAGACGTCCCAGCGTCACGCTGGGTACGTTGATATAAGGGATTCGGCGCTGCAGAGTCTTAGAAGGAAGCATCGCTCTTTCAAAACAGCTTCCCGATAACGTGTAATAACCCAGGACACGCGGACGATCGCGCTCTTTAAGCAGGTAGGCTCGTAAAATACGCCCATTGTGCTGACGCACCAGATGTTCAGCAAGGAAGGCATTTAGCGAGGGTTCGCCACAATCAAAATCCTCGAAGTCATAATCGGTTCCCTCTGATAACATTTCGATCGTGAGATTCTCCACGGCGCTTCACTCCATGTTTCGAAGCCGTTTTGCTGCTCGTTTCAGGCGTTCATTTGGCTCAGGCGGATTGTCGATGGCATCCATCACCGCATTCCATGATGCTTCGTTTAATACGAGACGACGGTGCTGCTCAATGACCTCTGCAGCACGCTCTGACGCACTGTTCACCATAAACTGGGTGATCGTTTGGTTCGTCATCGCCGCCGCTTCTTCAATCATTGTTTTGTCTTCGTCCGTTAAGCGAAGATCGATACGCTGTTTTTTAAGTGCTGGCATGGTTTACATCACCGTGTACGGTATTTATCCGTACACATCGTAAATAAGCCTGTCCATTTTTTCAATCTAAACCTTCTTTTGCCGTCAAATCCCTGACCTCACTCCGACGTTTTCTGAGCTTTAACTCGCTCACCAGCACCCCGGCGACAATAAATGCCGCGCCCACCAGCGCCAGAAGCGGCAAACGCTCACCTGCAATGCGTCCGAAAATCCCCGCCCAGACCGGTTCGCCGGTATAAATCACCGTCGCGCGGGTTGGCGATACGCTGCGCTGCGCCCAGTTCATGGTGACCTGAATAATGGCGCTGAAAATACCCAGCCCCAGTGCGACCACCACCAGGCCGGTGGACATCGGCGGCACGGACTCACCTGCCGGCACCATCGTCGCAAACGCCACCAGCGACGCCGTGGCGAGCTGCACCACCGTTACCCGCTTGACGTCGACCTTGCCCGCCCAGGCGCTAATCAGAATAATTTCCGCCGCAATGGCAATCGCCCCTATCAGGGTGATGATTTCGCCCGGCCCCAGCGCAAGCAGGTTGTTTTCCGGCCCGGCCAGTAAGATCAGGCCGATAAACGCCAGCACGATGCCAATACAGGACATCAGCCCCGGCAGCCGCCCCAGGCACAGCCACTGCAGCAGCGGCACCAGCGGCACATACATGGCGGTGATAAACGCGGATTTACTGCTGGAGATGGTCTGCAATCCCCATGTCTGCAGGCTGTAGCCCATCGCTATCGCCACCCCAATCGCCACGCCGGCCTTAAGTTCTTTCAGCGTCAGCCCCCGCAGCGTTTTAAGCGAAATCAGCCCCACGGCAAGCGCCGCCGTCGCAAAGCGCAGGCCAACAAAAAAGAACGGATCGCTGAGGGTCACCGCGTACTGAACGGCCAGAAACGTCCCGCCCCAGAACATGGTGATGAGAATCAGGATGGCTTCCTGCGGTTTAACGGAGAATTTGAAGCGTGAAACAGACATGCGGCACTCGCAGTTAAGATCAATTCCCTAGTGTGCGTTGCCTTTGGTTACAGTTCAATGTTGCAGAAATAAAAAAACCGCCGGGAGATCCCGGCGGCAGGGGTTCAACCCGGCGTGTTACTTACTGCTGCCGTGGCTGTTTTTCCCCCCTTTCTTGCCAGCTTCAGATGCGCGTTGCGGGTCATTCTTGAAGTTGCCCCCGCTATGCTGGCCACCTTTACGGCCTGCTTCTGATGCTCTTTCACGGTCTTCTGCGAAATTACCTGAACCACCACGATGGTTTGCCATCTCTAACCTCCAGAATGTGAAACATTAGACATCATATTGCATTCAGTAAAAGAGGATTCTTTCACCTCGCAACACAAGGACAGTGCCTTTATCTGTGCCGCGTGAAACTAAGCTTAGTGGAATGCCGCTATCCGGCAAGCCGCAGGTAATATTCTGCAACATGAACTCAGCCTTTCGGGTGAGATGACGCGGCGGCGATTCATAAACCTTTCTTATCATTTCAAAAATCTGCTGCCAAAAAGTTGTTTCATTTTGCTACAAAGCCTTTTTGTAACCATATTGTTATAAATCAAAGAAATGCCGTTCATTTTTGCAGTCTGGCTGTGATGGCATATCTTTAAAAGAACGCAGCGATCCGCTGTCAGAAAAACCAACGAGGAGTGATGCAAAATGGCAAAAGTTCTGGTGCTCTATTATTCCATGTATGGACACATTGAAACCATGGCTCACGCGGTTGCAGAAGGTGCGAACAGGGTTGATGGCGTTGAGGTTGTGGTGAAACGCGTACCGGAAACCATGCAGGCGGAAGCCTTCCTGAAAGCCGGGGGGAAAACGCAAAACGCCCCGGTCGCCACCCCGCAGGAGCTGGCGGACTATGATGCCATTATCTTCGGCACACCGACCCGCTTCGGCAATATGTCGGGCCAGATGCGCACCTTCCTCGATCAAACCGGCGGACTTTGGGCATCCGGGGCGCTCTACGGCAAACTCGCCAGCGTATTCAGCTCTACCGGCACCGGCGGCGGTCAGGAGCAGACGATTACCTCAACCTGGACTACCCTTGCTCATCACGGGATGGTGATTGTGCCGATTGGCTACGGCGCCCAGGAGCTGTTTGACATTTCCCAGGTGCGTGGCGGTACGCCGTACGGCGCAACCACCATTGCCGGTGGGGATGGCTCACGTCAGCCAAGCAATGAAGAACTGTCTATCGCCCGCTATCAGGGTGAATACGTCGCGGGTCTGGCCAAAAAACTGAACGGCTAACACCCAACAGGAGGACAAGCATGCCAACTCAAGAATCCAAAGCTCACCACGTGGGCGAATGGGCAAGTTTACGCAACACCTCTCCGGAGATTGCCGAAGCTATCTTTGAAGTCGCGAAGTACGATGAAAAGCTGGCCGAGCAGATTTGGGAGGAAGGTAACGATGAGGTGCTGGTGCGCGCCTTCGAAAAAACGGATAAAGACTCGCTCTTCTGGGGCGAGCAAACCATCGAACGTAAAAACGTCTAAGCGTTTCCCCCCGCCGCAGCGGGGGGTTCTCTTTTACTTCGCCGCGTTATTCATCACCGCATTGAATTTATCGACAGGACAGAAGCCGTTCGCATCCACCGGGCAGCCTTTCAGCTCCAGCGTCACGCGCTGCGCGGGCGACTGCAGCGACAGGACGCTGGCGTTACGCAGCTGCTCTGAGCTCTGGTAGACATACTCAATTTTCATCAGCTCCTGGTTGGCATTTTTGTCATGCCAGCGCTGGAAGACAATCTTGCCGCCAATCGGGGTTCGCTCCTGCTGGTCGTGCAGCTGATACGGTTTGAAATCCAGGGCCGTCAGCAGGGAAGCAATGTTCGAGTCATGCCCCACCAGCAGGGTGATTTTCGGCGCTTTTGCCTGCTCGGTAACCAGCGTTTTATCAATGTACTTCACCAGCGGCTTCGCCACGTTTTGCGCCACTTCGGTGGAGGTAAACAGCGAGTCCTGATAGCCGTTCTTCAGCTTCGACAGCACGCGCCACTGCTGGTCGGTTTTGATTTCGCCCCAGGCCACCTGGTCGGCCGGGAAGCCTTCGTAATACTGCAGCGTGAACGCGTCCACCAGCGAGTTACCCACCTTCAGCGGCCCGGATACGCCAGGCTCTTTTTCATAGTCGGCGCTAAAGGTATCTTTCGCGTCCGCCAGCGAGCAGACCTTTTTCTCTTTGCAGGACGGGGAATCCGCGTAGTTCGTCATCTGCTCCAGCAGCTTATAGCTTTCGCCCAGCTGCATTTTCTGCCGCTCGGACTCCATCGCCTTGAGCGCTTTTTCGCGAAATTCCGGCGAGTTATCGGTAATCACCGGATTAAAGGTCGGATCCATGGTGCCCATTTTTTCCTGATGGTGCACGGGAACGTCGCAGCCCGGGAACGCGCCGGTGATGAAGAACTGCGCGGTGGCGACGGTACGCTGCAGGCTGTTGGCGTAAGCATAAACGCTATCCGCCGCTGGGCACTCTCCCGTCTTCACCATCCCCTGCTGCGCCAGCCACTCGCGCATGTAATGGCCCATATAGACTTCCAGCACGCCGCCCTTGGTGGTGAGCTGACCGCCCGGCACCTCCCACTCCGGCCACTGCTTGGGCGTGGACTGCTCCAGCACGCTGCCGTTATTGGCGAGCGGCGCGCGCAGGTTATGACGGCTCATGATTAAAACTTGCTCCAGCTGATACCCTTCCGGCGTCTCTTGCGCCTGCACGCCAAACGTTGCTGAAATGGAACCGGCGACTGCCAGCGCGAGTAGTGCTTTTCTCATCCCTAATTCCTCACTCGTTTTAAAATGTCGCGTTCAGTGTGACAGATTCGTGACAATTTTCCGGGAAGCATTTCTCAAACTGATGATTAACGTGCTTACGGTGTGCACCAATAAGTTTTATAATAAAACCACACCCCACCGGAGAATTGACCGTGAAACGTACCCGCCTCGAAGAGAGCACCTGCCCCGTCGCCCGTTCGCTGGATATCATCGGCGACTGGTGGTCGCTGCTGATTGTGCGCGACGCGCTGCGCGGGATTAAACGCTTCGGCGAGTTCCAGAAAAGCCTCGGCATCGCGAAAAACATGCTGACCACGCGGCTGAAACTGCTGGTCGACGAAGGCATCCTCCGGCTTCAGCCCGCGTCCGACGGCAGCGCCTGGCAGGAATACGTCCTGACCGACAAGGGGCGTGCCCTGCAAACGGTGCTGGTTGCCCTCTCCCAGTGGGGCAATGAATTTTTGTTTGCGGATAACGAATGCGGCACCGTGCTGGTCGATACCGAACAGCGCAAACCCCTGCGCAAACTGGCGCTTATCGCCGACGATGGCCGCGAACTGACGCCTGAAGAGATCGTGGCAAAACTCCCATCCTGATCGTTCCCGACGGCAACAGCACAAAATGCTCGCAAATACGGTTGCATTATAAAACCAAATAGCAGAAAGTTCATTCAGTTTCATCTTGAAACCAAATAAGCCACTTTGCCCTGAGGTAACACACGATGACTACGCAAATCACCACCGCCCTGATTACGGGCGCCTCTTCCGGAATTGGTGCTGTTTATGCCGATCGCCTTGCCGCGCGCGGCGCTAACCTGGTGCTGGTCGCCCGTCGCGAAGATCGCCTGAACACCCTTGCCGCCGACCTTCGCGCGCGCTACGGCGTGGCCGTCGATATTCTGGTGGCCGATCTTACCGATGAAGCCGGGATCCGCGCCGTGGAAGAGGCGCTGCGCAGCAATACCGCCATTGATACGCTCATTAACAACGCGGGCACCGCGCAGATGGCGCCGTTCCTCGCGGGCGATGTGGCGCAGCATCAGGCCATTAACACCCTGAACACCACGGCGCTGATGCGTCTGACCTACGCCATCCTGCCGCGCCTGGCGCAGAACAATCGCGGCACGCTGATCAATATCGCGTCCGTGCTGGCTCTGCACGTCCGGGCGGGCAGCGCGCTCTACAGCGCCACCAAGGCGTGGGTGTTGAGCTTTACCCGTGGGTTACAGGAAGAATTTGCCGACAGCAACGTGCGCATTCAGGCCGTGCTGCCCGCCGCCACGGCGACAGAAATCTGGAGCCATTCGGGCGTCACGGTGAACGATCTGCCGGAAGGATCGGTGATGACCACCGACGATATGGTGGATGCATCGCTGGCGGGTCTGGATCAGGGTGAACCGATCACCATCCCGCCGATGCATGACGCCGGCCTGTGGGATCGCTACGAAGCGGCGCGTCTTGAGCTGTTCAACAGCGCGCGCACCGGCATTCCGGCACCGCGCTACGCAAAACAGTAGCCTAACGCTCAAGCTGGTCGCCGTACTCGCTCATCCAGGCGGCCAGCGGGGAGAGTGCGTCCTGCAGGGTTAACCCCAGCGCGGTGATCTGATACTCCACGCGCGGCGGGATCTCCGGGTAGACCGTCCGCGTCACCAGCCCGCGCTGCTCAAACAGGCGCAGCTGCTTGGTCAATTCTTTCTGCGTGATGGGTGTGGCGGCCCGCAGCAGATCGCCAAAGCGTACGGGCGTGTTGAACACAATCAGACGGTACAAAATGGGGATCGCCCATTTACCGGAAATCAGGTTCACAAACTGCGTCATCGGGCAGGTATACGCCTCAGATTTTTTTTCACAGCACACCTCCAGCATTTCTGCCATAGCACACCTCTTGCCTCTTTAGTATCCATTTGGTACCTGGTTTCCTTTCGATACTAACGTTTCTATAGTGCTTTCTCCAGAGACATTTCAGGAGAAGAACATGGGTCGTTTAACAGATAAATATACGCTGATTACCGGCGGCACCAGCGGCATCGGTCTTGCCACCGCGCAGGCGTTTATCGCCGAAGGCGCGCGCGTCGCCGTGACCGGACGCAACCCGGACACCCTCGCCGAAGCAGAACGTATTCTTGGCGATAAGGCCTGGGTGATCCCGACCGATGCGGGAGATATCGCCTCGCAAAAAGCGCTGGCGGAAACCCTCGCCGCCCGCTGGCCACGCCTGGACGCGGTGTTTCTCAACGCCGGTGACGTGACGCACGCGCCGCTGGAAGCCTGGCAGGAGGAGGCGTGGGACCGCCTGATGGGCATCAACCTGAAGGGGCCGTTCTTTTTAATTCAGGCGCTGCTGCCGCTGCTGAATAACCCGTCGTCGGTGATCCTCTGCGGCTCGGTGAGCGCGCGTATCGGCCTGCCGACCAGCAGCGTGTATGCCGCGAGCAAGGCCGCCCTGCTGTCGCTGGCGCGCACGCTGTCGGCGGAGCTGCTGCCGCGCGGGATCCGCGTCAACGGCCTGAGCCCCGGTCCGGTGGAGACCCCGGCGTTTACCAAAACGGGCTTAAGCGACGAGGCGCTTAACGCGATGATGGCGGAGATCATCAAGCTGGTGCCGCTCGGCAGAATGGGCTCGACGACGGAGCTGGCAAAAGCCGCGCTCTATCTGGCCTCCGACGAGTCGAGCTACACGGTGGGAACGGAGCTGCTGGTCGACGGCGGAATGGGGAGTTTGTAACTCAAAAGGCGCTGATGCCGGTGACGATGCCGACATACAGCGCCGCCCATGCGCAGGCGGAAAGCAGGCTGACGGCGTAGACCTTGACTGCATTCAGCCTGAGCATTCCCGCCGCCAGCGGCACGATGTAGCGCAGCACCGCCAGAAAACGCGCGGTGAACAGGACCAGCACCCCGTTTTTCTGCAGCTGATGCTGCACCCGCAGCATTTTACCGGCGTGCTTTGCCGAGAAGCGGGTCATCCATCGCGTGTGCCCCATCAGCTGGCCGATATGGTAGTTCAGCACCGAACCCGCCGTTGCCCCTAGCACCACGGCCAGCCACGCCAGCGCAGGATGCATGCTCGCCTGGCTGACGGTAATGCCCGCCAGCAGCATCACCGAGGCGGGCGGCAGCACGGAGGAGACTAGCACCGTCGATTTACTCAGCGCCATCACAAATAACAGCGCGAAAAGATGTGCCGGATACAGCGCAAAATGATTCAGCAGATTATCAAACCACGCCATTATCCTCTCCTCCGTTGATTATTTAATCCTCCATTAGAAATGAATTAACCTAAATAAACCCTCAACATTTTATTAATAAAAATCGTCTAAACCGTTCTTAAACATTATTTAATTTTCTGAGCGGTAAATTTAAATAAGCGTATTATTCCTCACGTTTTACAACGATCTCGTTATGGCGAGGCTCCTGTACAAATACACGTTATCGCTCTGGTAGGTTCGAGAGAACCGACACAGGGTAAAACAGGCACTGTCGAATCAAGGCTTTGTCAGTATAACTTCCCTCGCGGGATACGGTGTACAGTGCTGAACCCAGGACGTGGGGATCTCCTCTTCGACATGCCCTGTCTTGCTCGCCCCTGAGAGATGTTATTATTCAAAGGGAATTCACTATGTCTTACGCTATTCACAACCAGAACCTGGCATTCAATGACAGCGCGATCGCGCAATATATGAATACCGATTTTATTGTCCTCGATATTTCATTATGCGTGGCGCTGGCGCGCGAGCAATTCTTCGAAAAATTAAAAGACGACGATATTCCGTCTCATATTTTTATTGAAGACAATGGCCGCCTGGCGGGCATGATTGCCGTGCGTAAATTGCTGCAGACCGCCGACACGGTACAGCCGGTGAAATCGCTGATGATTTCGCAGTTTTTGCAGGTCAAACCGGAGGATGAACGTGCCGACGTTGCCGGACTGCTGGCGCACGGCGGCGCGGATGTGGTGCCCGTGGTCACCCACGGCAAGCTCGTCGGCTGCCTGACCGAGCGCGAAATCGCCCATCTGCTGGAAGATGACGTCACCGAAGACGCCCAGCTTCAGGGGGCGACGCTGCCGCTGGAGAAGCCCTATCTGGACACCAGCCCGTATAGCCTGTGGAAGAAACGTTCCGTCTGGCTGCTGCTGCTGTTTGTCGCGGAGGCCTACACCAGCTCGGTGATCCAGCATTTTGAAGAGGCGCTGGAGTCCGCCATCGCGCTGGCGTTCTTTATTCCGCTGCTGATCGGCACGGGCGGCAACAGCGGGACGCAGATCACCTCCACGCTTGTGCGCGCCATGGCGCTGGGGGAAGTCCGCCTGCGCGACGTTGGCCGCGTGCTGCGTAAAGAGATGACCACCTCGCTGATGATTGCCGCCACGCTCGGTATCGCCGGGTGCATTCGCGCCTGGATGATGGGGATTGGGCTGGAAATTACGCTTATCGTCAGCCTGACGCTGGTGTGCATTACGCTCTGGAGTGCGATTGTGTCGTCCGTGATCCCGATGGTGCTCAAGCGCTGCGGCATTGACCCGGCGGTCGTCTCCGCGCCGTTTATCGCGACGCTTATCGACGGCACCGGGCTGATTATCTACTTTAAGATTGCGCAATATACGCTGGGGCTGGAGTAACGCGGTCCGCCAGCTGGATCACCGCTCGCGAAAACGCCTCAATCGCCAGGGCGACATCTTCAGCCATCACCGATTCCGCCGGATGGTGGCTGACGCCCCCTTTGCAGCGCACAAACAGCATGCCGACCGGCCAGCGTTCCGCGATGGCAATCGCATCGTGGCCCGCACCGCTGGGCAGCGATAGCGAGCGACCCTGTACCGAAGTGACGGCCTCCCCCAGCACGTTTTGCAGGTGGATATCGCACGGCGTGGCGGCAATGCGGTAAAACTCCTCGGCGCTGAAGTCCAGACTGCGGCGCGATGCGATCGCCTGCGCATGTTCCAGCAGGTCGTTAAGCAACCGATCCAGCGGCGCATCCTGCGGCCCGCGAATATCCAGCGAGAGCTGAACCTCGCCGGGGATCACGTTCACCGCCCCCGGCAGGCAGCGCAGCTCGCCAACCGTCGCCACCAGGTTCCCGCCCTGCTGTCGGGTAGCGTTTTCAATGATAACCATCCACTCGGCGGCGGCGGCCAGCGCGTCCCTGCGGTGGAGCATCGGCACGGTTCCCGCATGCCCGGCCTCGCCGGTAAAGCGGCAGTTCAGACGGCGCGCGCCGTTAATGGCTTCCACCACGCCAAGGGCGAGCGCCTCCTGCTCAAGGCACGGCCCCTGCTCAATATGCAGCTCCAGATAGGCGCTGAAATCCTCCTGACGTCGCGCGGCATGGAGCACGCGGGCAGGCTCGAGCCCCATCAGGGTCATCGCCTGCGCCACGCTGATCCCGCTGGCGTCGGCTTTTTCCAGCCAGCCCTGCGGCCAGGTGCCCGTCAGCCCCCGGCTGCCTAACAGCGTAATGCCGAAGCGGGTCCCCTCTTCGTCGCAAAAGCCGACAATCTCGATGGCCTGCGCCAGATGCACACCCAGCTGGTGCAGGCTGTCCACCACCTCAATGGCGGCAAGCACGCCAAGCATGCCGTCGTAGCGCCCGGCGTTACGCACGGTATCGAGATGCGAGCCGAGCAGAACCGCCTGCGCCCCTTCCTGCGCGCCCTCATAGCGTCCACAGATGTTGCCCACGCTGTCCTGCCAGACGGTCATTCCCGCCTGGCTCATCCACTGCCCCACCAGCTGGTTGGCCTGCAGATGCTGGGTGGAGAGATAAACCCTCGTCAGCGCATCCGGGGTTTCGCTGATAGCGGCCAGCGCGTCGGCGCGGGCCATCACCCGTTCTGCCGCCGGGCTCATTGCGGCGTCTCGCGACGATAGTGGTCCCACGCGGCCTGCATGGCGGCCCCCTGCGTGGTGGTGAATTTCAGGTAGTTCAGCACCGACTCCAGCGCGCTCAGGGTGGTCATCACGCAATCCTTGCGCGCGTTGTAGCCCATGGTGCCAATGCGCCACACTTTGCCGTGCAGCGGGCCAAACGAGGTGCCGATTTCAATCCCGAAATCCTCCAGCATCAGCTTACGCACCTGGTCGCCGTTGACGCCCTGCGGGATAACCACGCCCAGCACGTTGTTCATCTTGTGCTTCAGGTCGCCGAAGGTCTCCAACCCCATCGCCTGAATGCCCTTCAGCAGCGCATCGCCGTGCAGCTTATGGCGCGCGATGCCGTTATCCAGCCCTTCCTGCAGGATCAGACGCGCACACTCGCGGGCGCCAAACAGCGCGGTGGTGGCTTCGGTATGGTGGTTAAGGCGCTCCGGCCCCCAGTAGTCCATCACCATGCCGAGATCGAAATAGTTGGAGTAGATCATCTCCTCGTCGCCGTCGCGGTGGGCGTCGGTGCGGATGCCCTCCTCAACGCATTTACGGCGGCGGATCGCCTCCTCCATGCGCGCGCTCAGGGTGATCGGCGAGGTGCCCGACGGGCCGCCGAGGCACTTCTGCATCCCTGCCGATACCGCATCCAGTCCCCAGGCGTCGGTCTCCAGCGCGTTGCCGCCGAGCGACGCGGTGGCGTCGGTATAAAACAGCACGTCGTAGCGGCGGCAGATCGCGCCAAGCTCGGCGAGCGGCTGGAGCATGGTGGTGGAGGTATCGCCCTGCACGGTCAGCAGCAGGCGCGGACGAACACGCTTAATCGCATCCTCCACCTGATCCGGGGTAAACACCTCGCCCCACGGCACCTCGATGGTATGCACCTCCGCGCGGCAGCGGCGGGCAATTTCGCACAGCAGATGACCAAAGCGGCCAAAGACCGGCACCAGCACCTTATCTCCCGGGCGAATGGCGGAGACCAGAATGGCTTCAATTCCCGCGCGGGAGGTGCCGTCCACCAGCATCGTCCAGCGGTTCTCGGTGCGGAACACCCCGCGATAGAGCGCCATCACCTCGTTCATGTAGTGGGTCATGGCCGGATCGTACTGGCCGATCAGCTGGCTCGACATGGCGCGCAGCACGCGCGGGTCGGCGTTGATCGGGCCCGGCCCCATCAGCAGGCGCTGGGGCGGGTTGATTTGCGGAAAGCGTGCGATATCCATTGTTAAGTCCTTATCAGTTGAGGCCGCGCACGGAGGAGATGAACTGCTTCAGTTCCGTGGTCTGCGGGTTGGCGAACAGCGTTTTGCTGTCGCCCTGCTCCCAGACTTTCCCCTGGTGCATAAACACCACGCGGTCGCCCACTTCGCGGGCAAAATTCATTTCATGGGTAACAAGTATGAGCGTCATCCCCTCGGCCGCCAGCTGCTCCAGCACCTTGAGCACTTCGCCCACCAGCTCCGGGTCGAGCGCGGAGGTGATCTCGTCGCAGAGTAAAACTTTCGGCGACATCGCCAGCGCGCGGGCAATCGCCACGCGCTGCTGCTGGCCGCCGGAGAGACTCGACGGGTAGTAATCCAGACGATCGCCTAAGCCCACTTTCTCCAGCATCTGCTGCGCCAGCTCGCGGCATTCGGCGGCGCTTTTCTTCAGCACCCGACGCGGGGCGAGCATCACGTTTTCCAGCGCCGTCATGTGCGGAAACAGGTTGAAGCTCTGGAACACCATCCCGACCGAGCGGCTGATTTCGCGCGCCTGAGAATCCCGGTCGGTAATGGTCATGCCGCCCAGCTTGATGCTGCCGTCCTGATAGCCTTCCAGTCCGTTGATGCAGCGCAGCAGCGTGCTTTTGCCCGATCCGCTGCGCCCGATAATGGAGATCACCTGGCCCATGTCGATATCCAGATCGACGCCCTTGAGCACGTGGTTATCGCCGTAGTACTTCTGCACCTGATTAATGGTGATGAGAGGCATTGAATTTCGTCTCCAGATAGCGGCTGTAGCGCGACAGCGGATAACACAGAATGAAGTAGCCGAGCGCCACCAGCGCAAAGACCTTAAACGGCTGATACGTCACGTTGGTCAGCATGGTCCCGGCCTTGGTCAGCTCGATAAAGCCGATAATCGACGCCAGCGCGGTGCCCTTGATCACCTGCACGGCAAAGCCGACCGTCGGGGCGATGCCGATGCGCAGCGCCTGCGGGGCGACCACGCGAAACAGGGTCTGGCCAAAGGTCAGCCCCAGACAGCGCGAGGCTTCCCACTGCCCCTTGGGCAGAGCGCGAATGCTGCCGAACCAGATATCGAGCAGAAACGCGCTGGTGTAGAAGGTGAGCGCCAGCGAGGCGGCGGTCCACGGCGAGACGTCGATGCCGAACAGCGCCACGCCGAAGAAGGCCAGGAACAGCTGCATCAGCAGCGGCGTGCCCTGAAACAGCTCAATATAGCCGCGGATGATGCGCCTGACCGTGCGCCCGCCCGTCAGGCGCAGCAGCAGGAGCGGCAGCGTCACCGCCGCCCCGCCGACAAACGCCACCAGCGACAGCAGCACCGTCCAGCGTCCGGCCAGCAGCAGGTTACGAATAATGTCCCAGTCGGTAAAGGTGGTCATCATGCCTGCCCCCCCAGCCATTTGCGTCCCGCCGCCATCATCAGCTGGCGCAGGGTAATCGACAGCGCTAAGTAAATCCCGGTTGTCACCAGATAAACCTCAAAGCTCAGAAACGTTCTGGACTGGATCAGGTTGGCGGCGAAGGTCAGCTCTTCATACGAGACCTGCGACACCACCGACGAGCCGAGCATCACGATGATGCACTGGCTCACCAGCGCCGGGTAAATGCGCTGCAGCGCGGGCGGCAGCACCACGCGGATAAAGGTCTGCAGGCGGGTCAGCCCCAGCACGCGTCCGGCTTCCCACTGCCCTTTCGGCGTGACCTGAATGCCCGCGCGGATAATCTCGGTGCTGTAGGCGCCCAGGTTCACCACCATGGCCAGCAGCGCCGCTTCCCCCGCCGTCATCTTCAGCCCCAGGTTCGGCAGGCCGAAGACGATGAAAAACAGCTGCACCACAAACGGCGTGTTGCGGATGATCTCCACGTACGCGCCCCAGATCCGGCTGTACCACGTTGGGCGCGCGCTGCGGATCGCCGCCCCGAAAATCCCAATCGCCAGGCCGCCGACGGTCGCCATCACCGTCAGCTGAATAGTGACCCACAGCCCCGCCAGCAGCTCCGGCCAGTGCGGCCAGAGCGCGGAAAAATCAAGTTGCTCCGTCATCGGCTCAGGCGCCAAGGTTGGCCGGCAGCGGGGCCTTCAGCCATTGCTCGGACAGGCCGTTCAGCGTGCCGTCCTTGATGCCCTGCTCAATCAGCGCGTCCACTTTTGCCTTCAGGGCCGGTTCGTTTTTCTTCAGGCCAATAAAGCACGGCGAATCTTTCAGCATAAAGCTCGGCACCGGAGCTTTATCCGCGTTCTGGCGCGAAATGGCCGCCACCACCAGGTTGCCGGTTGCCACGTACTGCACCTGTCCGGAGAGGTAGGCGGAGAGCGTGGTGTTGTTATCTTCGTAGCGCTTCACGTCCGCGTCTTTCGGCGCCAGGCCGGTCAGCACCATGTCCTCCACCGCCCCGCGCGTCACGCCGATGGTTTTTCCGCTCAGCGCGGCGGCGTCCTTCAGCTCGGCCCCTTTCGGACCAAACACGCCGAGGAAGAACGGCGCGTAGGCGCGGCTAAAGTCGATCACCTTCTCGCGCTCGGGGTTTTTACCGAGGCTTGAAATGACCAGATCCACCTTATCGGTTTGCAGGTACGGCACGCGGTTGGCGCTGGTCACCGGCACCAGCTGCAGCTTGAGCTTCATCTGTTTGGCAAGATAGCGCGCCATGTCGATGTCATAGCCCTGCGGCTGCAGGTCGGTCCCCACCGAGCCAAACGGCGGGAAGTCCTGCGGAACGGCAATGCGAATGGTGCCGCGCTTCTCGATATCCTGAAGCTGGTCAGCCTTTGCCGGCAGCTGTGTGAAGAGACATGCGGCCCCGGCCAGTGCAATCAACAATTTTTTCATGGTGCTTCCCCGTAACGTTAACATGAAACAAAAGATTCTTTGAGAGTGATTTTGCAACTAATGTGCCAGATAGGGCGAAGCGGAAAATATTCTTGCGAAGCCTGATAAAACGCGGACGGGTCGAAAAAACGTATGTTTTCCCGACCCGTCAGATGCACCATTTTAATGCAAAGCACCAGCCTGATGCCCCATTATCGCTGTTCGAGTTCGTCCAGCTGCTGGTAAAGGGAGGCAATCTCGTGAATGCGCGGACGGCCTTTATCGAGACTGTCATGCAGGAAGGCGTTTGCCAGCAGGTTAATCAGGCTGTTGACCGAGGAGTAGCTGTCATAGGCCGAGACGCTGTCCAGCGGGGCGCAGAGCTGCCAGCTCGCCAGCGGAAACAGGCTGTGCGCCTGCGGCTCGCACATCAGCAGCACCGGAGTACCGCCGCTCTGAAGCTGCTGCATCAGCGGGCGGATGATGCGCGGGCGGCGGCGAAAGGCCATCATGACCACCAGATCGTCCGGCGTTAAATCCACCAGCTCCTCGCTCAGGCTCTGCCCCGGCTGCGGCAGGACCAGCACCTGACCGCGCGCCTGCAGCAGCTGCTGGCGCAGGTGCAGCGCCGCCGGATAGGCGTTACGCATGCCGATAATGACGATGCGCCGCGCCTTCACCATGCAGGCCATCGCGTCGGCAAACTGCTGCGCGTCGAGGGCATTGACCCACTGGGTCAGGTTCGCCATCTCCTGCTTATAGTGGCGCGCCAGCAGCGTATTGCCCTGCACCGCGTCGCGGTTATCGGTGAGCGGCATCCCGCTCTGGCGCAGGGTGCGCAGCTCGTCGCGCATGTCCTTATATTTCTCATAGCCCAGACGCTTAAACAGGCGGCTAACCGTGGCTTTCGACACCCCGCTCAGCTGCGCCAGCTCGGCGCTGTTGTAGCTAATGAGATCGTCAAAATGATCGAAAATAAAGTCCGCCACCCGCTGCTCCTGCGGCGACAGCGACGGGTACTGTGCTTTCAGACGTTCATCCAGTTGTTCCATAGCGCCTCTGTAACTTTTGTTTCATCACATTGTACCTTTTATTATGCGTATTCATTATACGTGCCAGTTTACTGAAACTTTTCTTTCAGAACTGGAACAGCTTTTGCAGCGCCTTGTGACTTTCAGGGTTACGAGGACTCTATATGCAAAGTAATGTCTCCACGCACGGCATGGCCGTTGCGCCCCACCATCTTGCCAGCCAGAGCGCGCTGGCGGTACTGCGCGAAGGCGGCAGCGCGATAGAGGCGATGGTCGCCGCGGCGGCCACCGTTGCCGTCGTTTACCCGCACATGAACGGGCTGGGTGGCGATGGCTTCTGGCTTATCGTGCCGCCGGACGGCGAACCTGTCGCCATTGACGCCAGCGGCGCGGCGGGATCGCGCGCAACGCTCGCCGCCTACGACGGGCTGGCGCACATCCCCCATCGCGGCCCCCGCGCGGCGCTGACCGTCGCCGGTACGGTGAGCGGCTGGGACGAGGCGCTGAAGGTCTCGCGCGAGATGACCGGCAAGGCGCTGCCGCTGTCCCGACTGCTGGCCGACGCCATTGACTATGCGCAGAACGGCACGCCGGTCACGGCCTCTCAGGCCCACGCCACGGCCAGCAAATTCGACGAGCTGAAGGACATCCCCGGCTTCGCGGAAACCTGGCTGGTGGACGGTAAGCCGCCGCAGGTCGGGAGCCGCTTTTACCAGCCCGCCATGGCCACGACGTTGACGCGCCTGGTGGAAGACGGTCTGGACAGCTTTTACCGCGGCCCGCTGGCGGACGTGCTGGCGCACGGCATGGAGACGCTGGGCCTGCCCGTGACGCTGGCCGATCTTAACGCGCACGCTGCACGGCGCACCGCACCGCTGAGGCTGCAGCATCAGCAGGGGGAGATCTTTAACCACGCCCCGCCGACGCAGGGGCTGGTCTCGCTGGCGATACTCGGCATCACCGACCGCCTGAACATGGCCGAGGCCGACGACGCCGATACCATTCACCGCATCGTTGAAGCCACCAAGCTGGCCTTTGGCCTGCGCGATGCCCACATTACCGACCCGCGCGAGCTGAAAACCGATATTCAGGGTCTGCTGGATCCCGCCGCCCTGCAGGCGCTTGCCGACAGGGTTGACGACGGCCGCGCCGCGCCGTGGGGGACCGGAAAAGGCCCCGGCGATACGGTGTGGATGGGAGTGATGGATAACAGCGGGCTTGCCGTGTCGTTTATCCAGAGTATCTATCACGAGTTCGGCAGCGGCGTGGTGCTGCCCGACACCGGCATCGTCTGGCAGAACCGGGGCGCATCGTTCAGCCTCGATCCCAATCATCTTCTGGCCCTCGCGCCGGGCAAGCAGCCCTTCCATACACTGAACCCGGCGGCGGCGCGTCTTAAGGACGGGCGCGTGATGGTCTACGGATCGATGGGCGGTGACGGACAGCCGCAAACCCAGGCCGCGCTTTTTACCCGCTACGCGATTCAGGGCGTGCCTTTACAGGAGAGCATTTCCCGCCCGCGCTGGCTGCTGGGGCGCACCTGGGGACAAACCTCGGACACGTTAAAGCTGGAAGGACGCTTTACCGCTGAGACGGTCTCACGGCTTCAGGCACTCGGGCACGAGGTGGAAATGTTCCCTGACTTCAGCGAAGCGATGGGCCACGCGGGCGCGATTGTCCGCCACCCCAACGGGCTGTTCGAAGGGGCATTTGACCCGCGCAGCAACGGCGCGGCCGCCGGATTCTGAGGAGAAAACTATGACGACACAACAACCCGACTGGCAGGCGTATCTGGCACAAATGGAGTCCGTGCTCGGCGTAACGCTGGACGATGCCCGCCGCGCCGAGCTGCAGGTGCAGTTCAGCCGCATAGCAAGCATGGCCGCCCCGCTGATGGCGCTGCCGCTCGACGACCGTCTGGAGATCGCAGGAGTGTACAAAGCATGAGGCTACACGAGATGAGTATCAGCGCGATCCAGCATGCGCTGAGCGCGGGCGGGCTGCTGACCGGGATGGTGAATATGGACGCCTACGCCTACGGCTTCACAACCGAAAACAGCCATTACGGCACGACGCGTAACCCGCACGATCTGGCGCGCATTGCGGGCGGGTCGTCCGGCGGCTCGGCCGCCGCCGTGGCCGCCGGGCTGGTGCACTTTTCGCTCGGCACCGACACCAACGGCTCGATTCGCGTTCCGGCCTCCCTGTGCGGCATCTACGGCCTGAAGCCCACCTTTGGCCGCCTGTCGCGATCCGGCAGCCATCCGTTTGTCGCGAGCCTGGATCATATCGGCCCCTTTGCCCGCCGCGTGTGCGATCTGGCGTCCGTATACGATGCGCTGCAGGGCCGGGACGGCAGCGACGCTTTTCAGGCAGAGAGCTCGCGCGAGCAGACGCGCCCGCTGCTCGATCGCGGGCTTGACGGCCTGCGCTGCGCGGTGCTCGGCGGCTACTTCACCACCTGGTGCGACGCGGATGCCAGAGACGCCGTGGCGCGGGCGGCGAAGGCGCTCGACGTGCGGGATGAGCTGCAGTTCCCGGACGCCGAACTGGCGCGCTCCGCGGCGTTTATCATCAGCGCCTCCGAAGGGGGAAACCAGTACCTGCCCGCGCTTCGCCGCGAGCCCGAGCGTTTTGAGCCGCACTCCCGGGAACGCCTGCTGGCAGGCGCGATGATCCCCTCCGCCTGGTACATTCAGGCCCAGCGGTTTCGCGCGCACGCCCGACAGGCGTTTAAAACCCTGTTCGCGCAGGCCGACGTGCTGATCGCTCCGGCAACGCCGCGCAGCGCCACGCTCGCGGGTGAGCAGACCATGGAGATTAACGGTCAGCCGCTCCCCATTCGCGCCAGCATGGGGATGCTGACCCAGCCGATTTCATTTCTGGGCCTGCCCGTGACCACCGTTCCGCTGCGTACCGCGCAGGGTGCGCCGATTGGCCTGCAGCTGATTGCCGCGCCGTTTAACGAGCAGGCCTGCCTCCGCGTCGCGCGCGTGCTGGAAGAGAGCGGCATCGCCGATGCAAGCCCGGCGGAGGTGGCCGCATGATGAATCACGATGACATTAACCTGCCGTGGGTGGTTGCCGAGGTGACCGCCGCGTTTTACCGCTATGAAGACGCGCTGGTCAGCAACAACGTTGCGGTGCTGGACGAGCTGTTCTGGCACGACAAAAACACGGTGCGTCTGGGGGCGGGTGAAAACCTGTACGGGATTGATGAAATCCGCGCCTTTCGGGCGGCGCGCCCCGCCGCCGGGCTGCAGCGGACGTTGCGCCACACCGTCATCACCACCTTCGGCGAGGATTATGCCGTGTGCAGCACCGAGTTTACCCGCGAGGGGACGGAACGCATTGGCCGCCAGCAGCAGACGTGGGTGCGGTTTGCCTACGGATGGCGGATCGTGGCGGCACAGGTGAGTTTGATGTCGTAGTCGTAGGCCGGGTAAGGCGCAGCCGCCACCCGGCAAAACACGGCACACTTACTTCTCAAATGGATGCACATCCCGCCAGTGGTCGGCAATCTGCTGGCGGGTACAGACCCACACCCGCTCGTGCTGCTGCACGTAATCGAGGAACCGCTGCAGCGCGCGAAAACGCCCCGGCCGCCCCAGCAGGCGACAGTGCATGCCGATGGACATCATCTTCGGCGCGCTTTCCCCCTCTTCGTACAGCACGTCAAAACTGTCCTTCAGATACGTATAAAACTGCTCGGCGGTGTTAAACCCCTGCGCGGTGGCGAAGCGCATGTCGTTCGCATCCAGCGTATACGGCACGATCAGGTGCGGTTTACGGGTGCCGTCGCCGCAGGCCACTTCCGTCCAGAAGGGCAGATCGTCGCCGTAGTAGTCGCTGTCATAGTCGAAGCCGCCGTGCTCCACCACCAGCTGGCGGGTGTTGGGGCTGTCGCGCCCGGTGTACCAGCCCGTCGGCGGCTTGCCGAACAGGTCGGTCAACACGTGCACCGCCTTGTGCAGGTGTTCGCGCTCCTGGCTGATATCCATGCTCTGGTAGTGGATCCAGCGCCAGCCGTGGCTGACCACGTCGTAGTCCGCTCCCTTGATTGCCTCGACGATCTCAGGATGACGCGCCAGCGCCATCGCCACGCCGAAAACCGTCAGCGGCAGGCCGCGCTTTTGAAATTCATTGTGGATCCGCCAGAACCCGGCGCGGCTGCCGTATTCGTAGAGGGAGTCCATCGACATGTGTTTATCCGGGTAGCTGGCCGCGCCGATAATGTCCGACAGGAACTGCTCGGATCCAGCATCGCCGTGCAGAACGTGGTTTTCCGCCCCTTCCTCATAATTGAGCACAAACTGCACGGCGATACGCGCCTGATTCGGCCACCGCGCGTGCGGCGGGTTGCCCGCGTAGCCGCGCAGATCCCGCGGGTAATCCTGTTCAAAAAGCCCCATTGCCACCCCCAAAAATTAAAATGGATTCAGTGCCTGAAAATGTCCGCTTAACGCTTTTTTCTCCGGGAACGCCAGATCCCCGTGCTTGCTGGTCGACAGCCCCAGCGCCACCAGCGATTCCACCATCTTCACCGCCGCGCTGACGCCGTCGATGACCGGCACGCGCAGCTCGCGCGTCAGCTCCTGCGCCAGCGTCGCCATGCCGCCGCAGCCCAGCACGATGGCGCCGCAGCCATCCTCTTTCAGCGCCTGTATACAGCGCGCGCGCACCTTCTCCTGCGCCACACCGCTGCCGTCTTCCAGCGCCAGCACCGGGAGATCGATAGCGTGCAGCGCCGCGCACCTGTCCTGAAAGCCATACTGGTGCAGCAGATGGCGGGCAATAATCAGCGTGCGCGGCAGCGTGGTGACCACCGAAAAGCGCGTCGCCACCAGCGTCGCCATATGCATGGCGGCTTCGGCGATACCGACCACCGGCCCCTGCGCCAGCTCGCGCGCCGCCAGCAGGCCCGGATCGCCAAAGCAGGCGATGACGTGACCATCGACGCCCTGCTCTCTGCCGAGCTTAACCTGTTCGAGAACCCCCACGGCGGCGATGGCCTCATCAAAGTGGCCTTCTATAGACGGCACGCCCGCGCTGGGGCAGACCGCGAGGATCTCCGTTCCCGGCGCCGCCACCGCGCGGGCCGCCGCGCCGATGGTTTCCGTCATCGCGAGGCTGGTGTTGGGGTTGATCACTTGTATACAGACAGATGACATTACGACTCCTTGTGGCCGGCAAACAGCCGGGCAAAATCAGGCAGGCACTCGCCCGCCCGCTCGAAGCAGAGGCTGGCAACGATGTGTTCAAAATGGTGCATTAAGGCATCGCTGAGCGGCTGGAGCGCCTTCTGGCGCAGCAGATCCACAAGCTGTTCGTGATCGTTGCAGCGGCACCCCTGACGCCACGGCGCGCCCCAGGTGGCAATCACCAGCGAGGAGCGCTGGCTCAGGCCGGTCACCATCTCCGTCAGCACCTGGTTGCCGGAGATGGCCTGCAGCTGAATGTGGAAATTGGCGGAGTGGCGGATTGCCGCTGGGCCGTCGTACGCCTCGTGCGCCTGCTGCTCCTGACGAATAATGGCCTCCAGCGCGGCAAGGTGCGGCGGCTGGCAGCGGGCCAGCACGTCCGGCAGGTTGGCGACCTCCAGCAGCGCGCGGGTGCGGAAGATATGCTGCGCCTCTTCCACCGTCGGGCTGGCAACGTGTGCACCACGCTTGGGCGTTAAGGTGACCATTTGCACAGCCGCGAGTCGTTGAAGCACCTTGCGGATGCCCGTGCGGCTTACGCCAAAGACCTCGGCCAGCGCCTCCTCCGGCAGTTTGCTCCCCGGCAGCAGCTGATGTTCGACAATCGCGGTCATCAGCGCCTGAAAGATCGATTCGTCTTTTTCATGCAGGTCTGGCGCGGTCTGCAGGGCGTTTATGTTGTTCATTCACCACTCCGTCTTTTACTCTTCGTTATCGAATCGTATACATAAAAATAAAATATTGCATACAAGATTTATTATTTTGGCCTGAATCCTGCAACACCGTCTGCACTCCCGCTTAACGGGTTTTCATTCACAGGAGCAGGTTTCATGCCAAACAGTCAAAACGCGCAGCAGGGTACGGCCGCTGATTCCGGTGCGGTTTACAGCCCACGTCTTTGCAATGAGGATCTGGCACCGACGCGTGACCAGAACTGGAGCTGGTACAACATCTTTTCGTTCTGGATGTCGGACGTTCACAGCATGGGGGGTTATGTTGTCGCCGCGAGCTTCTTTACGCTCGGTCTGGCAAGCTGGCAGGTGCTGCTCTGCCTGCTGGTGGGGATTTGCATCGTGCAGCTGTGCGCCAACCTGGTAGCCAAACCGAGCCAGATGGCGGGCGTGCCCTACGCGGTGATCAGCCGTCAGGCGTTTGGCGTGTTCGGGGCCAATATTCCGGCGGTGATCCGCGGGCTGATCGCCTTCGCGTGGTACGGCATTCAGACCTACCTGGCCGCCAACGCCCTGATGCTGGTGGCGCTCAAGTTCTGGCCGTCGCTCTCTTCGCTCACTACCGGCGCATTTCTGGGCCTGTCGCATCTCGGCTGGATCTGCTTTGCCATCATGTGGGTGCTGCAGGCGATGGTCTTCTGGCACGGCATGAGCGCTATCAAGCGCTTTATTGATATCGCCGGTCCGGCGGTCTACGTGGTGATGCTGGCCCTCGCAGGCTGGATTGTATACAAGACCGGTTTTGACGGCATTTCCTTCACTCTCGCCAGCAAATCCCTGAGCGCGGGGGAGCAGACCTGGCAGATGATCACCGCGACCGCGCTGGTGGTGTCTTACTTCTCCGGCCCGCTGCTCAACTTTGGCGACTTCTCCCGCTACGGCAAAAGCATGGGCGAGATCCGCCGCGGCAACCGCTGGGGGCTGCCGTTTAACTTCCTGCTGTTCTCCATCGTCACCGTGGTGATTGTCTCCGGCACCCAGTCGCTGTTTGGCCGCATGATCACCGACCCGATCGAAACCGTCAGCCGCGTGGGCAACGATCTGGCCGTAGCGATTGGCCTGCTGACGATGATCACCGCCACCATCGGGATCAACATCGTCGCGAACTTCGTCTCCCCGGCGTTTGATTTCTCTAACTGCTCGCCGCAGAAAATCAGCTTCCGCACCGGGGGAATGATTGCCGCCGTCGGCTCGATCCTGCTCACCCCGTGGAACCTGTTCAACTCGCCGGAGCTTATCCACTACACCCTGGACGTGCTCGGGGCGTTCATCGGCCCGCTGTTCGGCATTCTGATTGCCGACTTCTACCTGATTAAGCGCGGCAAGGTGTCGGTTGACGATCTGTTCGACGACACGCCAAAGGGCAAATACTGGTACCGCAACGGTTTCAACCCGAAAGCCATTGGCGCGCTGATCCCGTCCGTTGCCGTGGGCCTGGTGATCAGCTTTATTCCGGCCCTGCATGAGGTGGCGAACTTCAGCTGGTTTATCGGCGTCTTCCTCGGCGGCGTGACCTACCGCTGGCTGGCGCGGGAAGATCGCGAGACGGCGGGCGCGACGTCGTTCGGCTCACGCGTGGCCACGCAAAAAGAGTAAATTCCTCCTTCCGGCCGCAGCCTATCTGCGGCCCGTTCATTCTGGCACCGTTCTTGCTGAGCCTTATCACCCCGTTATGTACACAATAAGGCAGGAACCATGATGGATTACCAGACAGCGATCCGCGGCGCATTTTTTGATATTGCCCAGGTCTGCGACAGCGCAGACGCGATTGCTCGGCACGCGCGCTACCTTGAGGACGGGGTGCTGTTTATACAGAACGGAAAAATTCTGGCGCAGATGCCGTGGCAGGAAGGCGAGCAGTATCTTGACCCCCACAAGGGCTACACCGACCTGCGCGGTAAGCTACTGCTGCCCGGTTTTGTCGACACCCACGTCCATTATCCGCAAACGGAGATGATCGGCGCCTTTGGCGAGCAGCTGCTGGAGTGGCTGACCACCTACACCTTCCCGGTGGAGAGCCAGTTTGCTGATGAAGCCTACGCGAAAGAGATCGCCGAATTTTTCATTCACCAGCTGGTAAGCAACGGCACCACCACCGCGCTGGTGTTTTGCACGCTGCATCCGGAATCGGTCGAGGCGCTGTTTACCGAAGCCCTGCGCCTCAACATGCGCCTAATCGCCGGAAAAGTGATGATGGACAGACACGCGCCGGACTACCTGAGCGAAGACGCGAAGCAGAGCTACCGGCAGACGCGGGCGCTGATCCAGCGCTGGCACCACCGGGGACGGCTGGGCTACGCCATTACCCCGCGCTTTGCCCCGACCTCATCCCCCGAGCTGCTCGCCGCGGTCAGCCTGCTCAGAGAGGAGTTCTCGGATACCTGGATGCAGACCCATCTGAGCGAAAACCCCAACGAAGTGGCCTGGGTGAGCGACCTCTGGCCGGAGCACGAGCGCTATCTGGACGTGTATCATCACTACGGGCTGACCGGCGAGCGCAGCGTGTTTGCCCACGCGATTCACCTTCACCACAGCGAATGGCAGTGCCTGCATGACACCGGTTCGGCGGTGGCGTTTTGCCCCACCTCTAACCTGTTTCTCGGCAGCGGGCTGTTTCGCCTGCCCGCCTGCTGGCAGCACAGGGTGCGGATGGGCATCGGCACCGACGTCGGTGCGGGCACCACCTTCAGCATGCTGCGCACCCTGGGGGAAGCCTACAAGGTCGGCCAGCTTCAGAGCTACCGCCTGCGCGCCAGCGAGGCGTTTTATCACGCCACGCTGGGCGGTGCGCACGCCCTCAGGCTCGACGATAAGATTGGCAACTTCGCGCCCGGCAAAGAGGCGGATTTCGTGGTGATCGACCCTGACGTGACGCCGCTGCAGCGCCTGCGCAATCGCCGCTGTCAGGATATCTACGAGCAGCTTTTTGTGCTAATGACCCTCGGCGACGAGCGCAACATCAGCGAGACCTGGGTCAACGGCGAGCGGGTGTGGTCAACTTCCCCGGTAGGTTGACCATCCGCCGGGCGCAATCACAAACGGCAGATGGAAATGCTCGTCTGCCGCTTCTCCCGTCACAAAATCAATTTGCGCGCAGGGGTATAGCGTGTCGCGACCGGTTTCGCTAAACCACGCGCCGATCTCCGCCACCAGCCGATAGCGGCCTGCGGGCAGAGAGGGAACGAACGCGGCGATACGTCCCTGGACGTTGGTCACGCCCGAGGCCAGCGTGTTCCCGTCCTGTTGTAGATGAACCGTCACGCCCTCTGCGGGTTTGCCCGTCGAGATATCCAGAATATGGGTGCTGAGTGTGCTCATTCGCTAATGACTCCTTCCAGCCGTAGCAGCGTAATTTCCTGCAGCTGTTCCAGCGCGGCACGGACTTCCTGCGCGTCGCTGTTCTCCAGCCGCGCGTGCAGCGCCTGTAAAATCTCCTCGCCGCGGCGGCCCTTCGCGCGGATCAGAAACACGCGTCCGAAGCGGGCCTCGTAGCGGGCATTGCCCTCGCGCAGCGCCCGGGCAAGGGCAGCATCGCCTTCATTCACCGCGCCCTGCTCCTGGCGCGACAGCGCCGCCTCCGCCTGTGAACCTGCGGGCTTTTCCCCGATGCGTGGATGGGCGCTCAGGGCCTGCACCAGCGCCGCTTCGTCCCAGTTTTGCGTCAACGCATTTGCCGTACTGAACAATTCGTCCCGGCTGGCGTAGGGTCGCCCGCGAACCAGCGCATCGGCCCAGCCGGGGAGCGCCACGCAGGGGTGAATCAGCGCTAACGCCTTTTCGTGGGGAAGATGATTGAAGTCGTGCAGTGCGATCATAGCGTCTCCTTTATTGTCTTCCTCCGGGCTGTTGCACAAACCACGCCACTCTGAGCGCGGGCGTGAAACAGTCGATTCCGTATAGCTCAACTGGAAATTTTTGATTCAAAAAAAGGCACGCTCACCGCGTTTGCGCACCTTAGCAGTGCAAACTCACCTCTCACAACGCCGTTTTCGCCACTCTGCAGCCTGGTACGCAAATTGCTGAATGTCTTTACACCCTGCAAAAGGAGAGAAGCATGAGAGCAATCGTCATTGGTGCGGGTATTGGCGGCCTGAGCGCCGCCGTCGCGCTGAAGAAAGCGGGCATCGACTGTACCGTGTTTGAAGCCGTCAAAGAGATCAGGCCCGTCGGGGCGGCCATCTCCATCTGGCCTAACGGCGTGAAATGCATGCAGCACCTCGGCATGGGCGACATCATCGAGACCTACGGCGGGCCGATGCGTTTTATGGCCTATAAGGATTACCGGCGCGGCGAGACCCTGACCCGCTTCAGCCTTGCCCCGCTGGTTGAGCGTACCGGCGGGCGCCCCTGCCCCGTCTCGCGCGCTGAACTTCAGCGCGAAATGCTGGATTTCTGGGGGCGCGACAGGGTGCAGTTCGGCAAGCGCGTCGAACGCGTAAGCGAAGACGACGCGGGCGTGAGCGTGACCTTCACCGACGGCACCACGGCAGCCGGCGATTTTCTGATTGCCGCCGACGGCAGCCACTCCGCCGTGCGCCCGTACGTGCTGGGGTATACCCCGGAGCGCCGCTACGCCGGGTACGTGAACTGGAACGGGCTGGTGAAGATTGACGAAGAGATCGCCCCGGCGCACCAGTGGACCACCTTCGTTGGCGAAGGCAAACGCGTGTCGCTGATGCCCGTTTCCGGCGGACGCTTCTACTTCTTTTTTGACGTGCCGCTACCCGCGGGCCTGGCGGAGGATCGCACCACCCTGCGCGCCGATCTCACGGGCTACTTCCGCGGCTGGGCGCCGCCGGTGCAGAAGCTTATCGCGGCGCTGGATCCTGAAACGACCAACCGCATTGAAATCCACGACATTGAGCCGTTCGACAGCCTGGTGCGCGGCAACGTCGCGCTGCTCGGCGATGCCGCCCACAGCACCACGCCGGATATCGGCCAGGGCGGCTGTGCGGCGATGGAAGACGCCGTGGTGCTGGGTGAGTGCCTGCGTGAAAACCACAGCATTACGCTGGCGCTGCGCCAGTACGAAGCGCTGCGCTGCGACCGGGTGCGCGACCTGGTGCTGAAGGCGCGTAAACGCTGCGACGTCACCCACGGGAAAGACATGGCTCTGACGCAGGCCTGGTATCAGGAGCTCAAAGAGGAGACCGGTGAGCGCATCATCAACGGTCTGTGCGAGACCATTCAGGGCGGCCCGTTAGGCTGAACGCAAGAGGGACAATGATGAAAAGAGAACCGACTCCACCCGCCCACTGCACGTTTGAGCCCGAGGACTGGCTGCGCCTGGCGAAATGCTGGCATCCGGTCGCGCGCGCCTGCGACGTCGGCCCGGCGCCGGTCAAAGCGACCCTGCTGGACGAGCAGCTGGTGATTTACCGGATTAACGACCAGGTCGTGGTCGCCCGTGACGTCTGCCCGCACCGCGGCGTGCCGCTGACGCTCGGCTTTCACGACGAGCACGGGATTATCTGTCCTTACCACGGCTTACGCTTTGGAGAAGACGGGCGCTGCAACCGTATTCCGTCCAGCCCCGACCAGCCCGTTCCGGCGAAGCTGAACCTGATTAACTACGCCGTGGAGGAGCGCTTCGGCCTGATCTGGACCTGCCTGGCGTTTGACCCGGACAATCCTGTGCCGCTGCCCACCATGCCGCACTGGGATGACGACGGATTTCAGCAGATCAACTGCCCGGCGTTTGAGGTGAACGGCTTTGCCGGTCGTCAGGTAGAGGGGTTTCTGGACGTGGCGCACTTTGCCTGGATCCACACCGATACCTTTGCCGACCCCAATAATCAGCGGGTCCCCACCTATCAGCCGCAGGAGACGCCGTTCGGTTTTGTTGCCGATTACTGGAGCTCCGTGAGCAACTATCCCGCCAGTTCACCCGTGCAGGCGCCGGAAGGGTTCCGGTGGCTGCGCCATTTTGAAATGCATCTGCCGTTTACCGCCACCCTGACGATTCATTTTCCGGGAGAATCCCGACTGGTCATCATGAACGCCGCGTCGCCCGTGTCATCGCGAGTCACCCGCATGTTCGCCCCTATCGCGCGTAACTTTGACCTGCATATTCCGGTGGAGGATGTGCATGCCTTCAATCTGCGCATTTTTGAAGAGGATCGCCTGATGGTGGAAACCCAGCGCCCGGAAAGTCTGCCGCTGGATCTGACGCTGGAAGCGCATATTCCCGCCGATAAGAGCTCAATTGCCTACCGTCGGGGACTGAAGAAGATGGGCTTTGGCGAATTTTTCCTCGTATGACGGAGGCCGATATGCTGAGCGTAATTGTTGACGGGCTGTGGCGCGAGGGCGACAAAAGCCTCGCCGTCAGGCTGGTGGCTGAAGACGGTAACGCGCTGCCGGCGTGGCAGCCCGGCGCGCACATTGATGTCCACTTGCCCTGCGGCGCGGTGCGCCAGTATTCCCTGACCGGTGCGTGTGGAGACGAGAGCTATCTTATCTGCGTGGGGCGGGAAACCGCCTCGCGCGGCGGATCGCGTTACGTTCACGAGACGCTGCGACCCGGGCAGAAATTAGCAATCTCTGCCCCGCGCAATCTGTTTCCGCTGCATCAGGCTGAGCGGGTGTTGCTGCTGGCGGCGGGCATTGGCATTACGCCGCTGTATGCAATGGCCCTGCAGCTGAAGGCGGCCGGAACGCCGTTTACGCTGCACTATTACGTCAAACGCCGCGAAAGCGCGGCCTTTGCGCGCGAACTCTCCCGGTTCGGTGAGTGCCAGATTCATACCGCCAGCCCGCGCACGGCGCTGGCAGAGCATCTCCCGGCACCTGAGCCGGGGCTTCACGCCTGGATCTGCGGCCCGGCAGGGTTTATGGAAAAAGTGCGAGACGTGGCGACGGCCAGGGAATGGGATGATGGCCATCTTCACAGCGAGGCGTTTCAGCCCGCGGCCCCTGCCGCACGCGGTGACGCGGGCGAGATCTTTACGGTCAAACTCGCCTCCACCGGGGAGCGCTGGCCGGTGCCTGCGGATAAGACCATCGCTCAGGTACTACAGGAAAACGGCGTGGACGTGCCGCTGTCATGCGAAATGGGGATCTGCGGGGCGTGCCTGACGCCGGTGATTGACGGCGTGGTGGATCACCGGGATAGCGTGCAGTCGGAGGCAGAAAAAGGCGGGACGGACCAGCAGGTGGCGCTGTGCTGTTCGCGGAGCCATTCCGGGGAGCTGGTGATTGCCCTGTAAAACGAAAAAACCCTGCGATATTGCTATCGCAGGGTTTTCAAATTTGGCGGAAGCGTAGAGATTCGAACTCTAGAACCCTTTCGGGTCGCCGGTTTTCAAGACCGGTGCCTTCAACCGCTCGGCCACGCTTCCAAAGTGAGGCGCACTATAAACATCTATTAGCCCCTTGTAAAGCAGGAATTTTTCTATTTTCACCCGCCGGCGTTTGACTGCGCAAAAATCACCCAGGCGCTTGCCGCGCACCGGTCACAGCCACCTTGTACATACCGTTACACAGCAACGCTCATCCTTTTAAATCGCTCTGGTATAGAATGCCACAAAAATAAACGGTCATTTGTTGTGTAATTGTTATAAATCTGAGTACCCGCAGATTTAGAAATTACTGCCATGCAGTGTTACTGGTTGATGATGAAAATCAAAAATACGCTTTGCTTACATATCCTGATGGCAACCCTGGCCATTTTGTTCCTCTGTGTTCACCCGCTGGTGACGAGCTTCAATCCGCCCCTCACCTTCCAGCCGCTGATTAAATCAATGGCGGGCACGCCGAAAGAACAAGCGGAAAAAATTGCGACTATTTCCCATGCCTTAGAAGGGAATGCTATTTTCTTCATTGGCGCGTCTGAGGTGGCCACCTCAGAAGATGAACATTACGCTGTATATAATTACTTTAATAAGCAATTACACAAACCCGTCGTGGCGTATGGCGATGCGTTCGTCGATGATGAAACGCAATTTTTACTGTTCTCACGTTTTAAAAATAGCCTTAACGCAAACAGTAAAGTTGTTTTGCTTCTGGCTCCTGACAGCTTTTATTCAAAAGGGCTGCCACCGGCTATCTATGCCGATAATTTCCCCGGCTCTATTTTTAATCCGCTGATGAAGGATCCGCAGGCGCGCCCGCTGCTGGTTAATTATTTAAAGCATATTGATAGTAAAGAAATAAGCCATTTAACCTTCGGCCAAATGCGGGTCTTTGGCTGGCACCCCGATCTGATGTGGGACGAGCTGAGCTTCCAGTTTGCCAACGTCTGCACCCTGATAAAAAACGACTGGCTGGCGCTGCTCAACATCACGCCCCAGACGGTACAGCCCTGGCCGCAGCAGCCAGCCGCCCACATTGCCCCCGACTGGGATAAAGAGCTGGCGAATGCGCGCGAGTTAAATAAAAAACGCCAGCAGAGCGCGGCCACCCTGTGGATGGACAAAACGATTTACGAGGAGGACAGTACGCGGCAGCAGTGGGATGACACGCCGGTCGTGCCTGCGCAAATCGCCGCCTTCAGTAAAACCGTCCAGCTGTTGAAAGAACGTCACGTGCAGGTGATTGCTATCGTCGACCCGGTTAACCCCTGGGCGCTTTACAATACCGATACCTTCCGCCCGGTTGATAAACAAATAAAAACCATTCTGGAAAAGAACCAGATCCCTTATTTAGATATGTACGCCATGCCTTATCAGAATGGCTGGAACTGGGATCGTTTGCACCCTTCCGAACTGGCCTGGGTTCCTATGATTCGCTTTATTGCACAGAGTTTTAAATGATGAAAATCGCGATCCGTCTTTTTTTACTTTATCTCCTGCTGGCGATCACCATCGTCGCGTGGACCTCTGTCGATGACAGCATGAGTATGCAGCTGCATTTTGAATATCAAAAGTTCTGAGGCCGAATGATGTACAGCTCAGGAATGTTTTTTGTTTATTTGTTTTCATCCGCGCTGGCGTTTGCGCTGGTTAATCGCGTATTACGCCATCGTCTGACCTGGTTATCTGCACTCTCGGTGCTGACGGCGCTGGGATGGGGATATATATTTCAGGGGGATTATATTGTCCCCGTCGCCGTTTTTTTCAGCTTTTATGTTTTTGCCACGCTAAAAGAGAAGGGATGGTTAAAAACGTGGCAGGCGGTCGTTCTGACATTATTGCCGCTGCTGCTGGTGAAATTACATTTAAATAACCACTGGGGCATGATCGGCCTCTCGTTTATGACGTTCCGCGCGCTGGACGTGCTGCTCTATCGCAGTAAAAAAGAAGGTCAGAATTTCCTGCACTATTTCTGTTATCTGTTTATGCCCTTTATTATCCTGGCAGGCCCAATGTACCGCTGGCGGACGTGGATGAGTGACGTCAGCAAGCCCGTATTTGCCCTTAACCGCGAACAGTTTTTAGTCGCGTTAGAGCAAATCATTACCGGCATTGTCCAGAAGTTCCTGTTTGCCATGCTGATTGATTCCCTTGTCGTGCAGCCCTGGAGCCATAAGCCGTTTACGCTGACCGTGGGCGTGGTGATGTCGATTGCCTACAGCACCTACCTGTACTTTGATTTTGCGGGCTACAGCAATATGGCCATCGGCGCGGGCCGCCTGTTTGGGCTCAGCATTCCGGCAAACTTTAACATGCCGCTTCTGGCAAAGAACCCGCAGGATTTCTGGCGCCGCTTCCACATCAGCCTGTCTGAATGGCTGCGCGATGTGGTCTTTATGCCCGTTTATATGAACCTGATGAAATTCAACTTTTTCCGTCAGAACAAAACGCTGGCGCAAAATATCGGTATTTTTTGCACCTTATTCTGTATGGGGGCATGGAATGGCCTGGAACGCCATTACGTCATCAGCGGCGCGCTGTTTGGCGCGATTTCCGTCGCTCACAATATGCTGCTGTGGTCAGCCAAACGCAGCCCGGCATTGCACCGCGGCCTGCAGTATCCGGCCGTTGCGTTTTTAGGGCGAATTCTGACGCTGGGAAGCGCCGCAGGATCCCTTTACATCTTTAGTGGAATGTCACCTCTATGAAAAATCACTCCGATCTTCAGGAACTGCAGGATTTCTTACGTGCGGCATTATGCGATCCCGCCTCCCCGCAGCAGCTGGCCATCAGCGGCAGCGACGAAGCCTTAAGCTGGCTACAGCTTTCTGCTTCCGTGACGGACTGGGCGCAGCGCTATCAGCGCTGCCAGCCTGCTGCCGGTACGCCGGTCGTATTGTACGGTCACCAGCAGGCTGAGTTCGCCGTGGCGATTTATAGCTGCCTGCTGCACAACATTCCGTACATCCCGGTGGACTGCATTTACCCGCAGGAGCGCCTCCGGGAGATCTGCCATCTGGCCAGCGCCCCTTACTATTACGACGTCGCGACCCGGCAGTTCATCGCCACCGGGGAACCGGGCAAGGTACTGGAGGAGCAGGATCTGGCCTACATCATGTTTACTTCAGGCAGCACCGGTAAACCTAAAGGCGTGCAGATTGGGCGTGAAAGCGTATGGCACTTCATGAAATGGGTCAGCCAGGACTTTTCACTGCCGGAAAAACCGGTCCTGATGAACCACGCGGTATTCAGCTTTGACCTCTCCCTGATCCCTTTGCTGGCGAATCTGGCGATGGGCGGACACATCGTGCTGAACGCCAAAGAGGACATTCAGAAAGAGAACTGGCTGGAGCGACTGAAAAGCAACGCGGTCTCCGCCTGGGTTTCAACCCCCTCTTTTGCATACCAGCAGCTGCTTTCCCCGCAGTTCAACAGCGAGTATTTGCCTACGCTGAGCGTCTTTATCTTCATTGGTGAAGTGCTCAATAAAGCGCTGGTTAAACAGCTTCGCCGCCGCTTCCCGCAGGCCAAAATCATTAACTCGTATGGCCCTACGGAAGCGACGATTGCGACGACCGTGGTTGAAATCACGGATGCGATCCTGAACAGCGACAGCGCCGTGCTGCCGGTGGGGGTCATGATGCCTGAGAGCAAAATGGAAATTTCCGCCGACGGCGAGCTGATTATCTGGGGTAAAAACGTCATGCGCGGCTATCTCGGCCTGCCGCAGGAGAACGCGGCGAAATTACTCCGTCGGGAAGATGAAGCGTTTCGCGGCTACCGTACCGGCGATCTGGGCTATGAAGCGGGGCTGATCTACTGTCAGGGCCGCAACGACAGCCAGGTCAAACTGAACGGCTACCGTATTGAAATCAACGAGATCGAGAACCGCCTGCTGGCCATGTCCGGCATCAACGAAGCGGTGGTCCTGCCGCTGATGAAATCCTGCGGCAGCGTACTGCGCATTGCCGCGTTCTGCGTGACGGATATGGCACCGGACACCATCAAAACATCGCTTTCGAAGGTCGTTCCGCACTATATGGTGCCTTCACAAATTATCGTAAAAGACGCTTTGCCGCTGAATCCTAACGGCAAAATTGACCGCAAGCTGCTGGACGCTTACGCCCGCACAAATTAATGACTCCAGGAAAAATTATGGAACAAGAAATTCTCGCCCTGTTCGAAAAAGTGTTATCCCGCAAGGTGGGCTTTCACGATGAACTGATTGAATCCGACATTCTCGACTCCATCCTGGCGGTCGATATGGTGCTGGAAGTGCAGGACGTTTACGGCTGCATGATCCCGCCAACTGACGTGGCGACGGTGCTAAAAACCCCGGCGGACCTGGCCCGCTATATTGAAGAAAACCGCTAAACGCCCCTGCTGTTAATGCTGCCCTGAAGGCTCTGGAGGATCTCTCCAGAGCCTTCATTCGCTCCCCCTCCCCCTGAACGCTGTTCTGCACCCTTTCACAGGAATGAAACCGACTGCTTTTACTATTTCTCCTACACTTTAGGAGTACTGTCGGTACGGGAAAGAGAAAAAAGCCAACTTAATTAAGGCATTAATGATTCGCTGTGCGCTCAGCCGGGGAACGTTTTGCCTTTAACAGAGGAGTCTGCGGTATGGCATTCGTAACAACGAAAGACGGCGTCAATATTTACTACAAAGACTGGGGCCCAAAAGAGGCTCAACCCATCGTATTCCACCACGGCTGGCCGCTAAGTGCCGATGACTGGGATAACCAGATGCTCTTCTTCCTCGCTGAAGGCTATCGCGTTATCGCTATCGATCGTCGTGGACACGGGCGTTCGGACCAGGTGAGTGAAGGCCACGATATGGATCATTACGCGGCCGACGCGTCGGCCGTGGTTGAAAGCCTGGACCTGCGCAATGCCGTGCACGTCGGTCACTCCACCGGCGGCGGACAGGTCGCCCGCTATGTTGCGCAGTACGGGCAACCGCAGGGGCGCGTCGCCAAAGCGGTGCTCGTCAGCGCCGTCCCGCCGCTGATGGTCAAAACGGACAGTAACCCCGGCGGAACGCCCATCGAGGTTTTCGACGGCTTCCGCAAAGCGCTGGCGGCTAATCGCGCCCAGTTTTACCTCGACGTCGCCAGCGGGCCTTTCTACGGCTTTAATCGGGATGGCGCGGACGTTTCACAGGGCACGATCCAGAACTGGTGGCGTCAGGGAATGATCGGCAGCGCAAAGGCCCACTACGAGGGGATTAAGGCGTTTTCAGAAACCGACCAGACGGAGGATCTCAAAACCATCACGGTTCCCGTTCTGGTGTTGCAGGGCGACGACGATCAGGTCGTGCCGTATAAGAATGCAGCCCTGCTGCAGGACAAGCTGCTGGCGAACAGCGTACTGAAAATTTATCCGGGCTTCCCGCACGGGATGCATACCACGCACGCGGATACCATCAACGCGGACATTCTGGCCTTTATCCGCTCTTAAACGTCGCCTTTATTGCCGGGTGGCGCTGCGCTTACCCGGCCTACACTCCTGCATCCGCAACGATATCGCTAAATTGCCAGTTCAATGCATGAACGCCACCCGCGGGTGGCGTTGTTTATTCCGCTTAGCGATTATCCAGCTGGGCGCGAACGTTGTTCAGCCCGGTAGTGTTGATGCGGTAAGGCTGCCCGTTCACGGAACGGATCAGCTTTTTGGTGCGGAGTTTTTTAAAGACGCTAAGCGTGCAGTCGCTCAGCACCAGCCCTTCACGGGTGTAGCACTCTACGGAAGTGACGCGGCCAGAGCTGTCGCGGACGTGCACAATACGTCCACCTTTGGCGAGAACGTGTAAGGTGCGTTGTTCCTGACGGGATAAATTCATACTGGAAAACCTGTGTAATCATCATGCGTAAAAACGAGCCCACACCCGCAGGTGCGCGCGTAAGGTTTAAGCGCAGCGATAACCAGTCCGTCCTGAAAAGGGCGGGAAACTGATTATCTGATGAAAACATTCTCCAGCATCAAAGCCTCGGTAAGAGATAGCAATATATTTACGGGATGAATGATAACGCCTGTTTTTTACAGGGAAATAGCAGAGTCTTAAAAGTGTGAGGCGGATCGATCCTAAAAATCGTGTTTAGTCAGTTTTACTGCCAGACTGGGATCCCCTGATGGACACTGACTGGAGCTTTTTTATGCCTGATAACTATACCGTTGTTGAGACCGTCCCCACTGCAGAAGCGTTTTGTCGGCTGCGCGAAATCTCGGGCCTCAGCCCTCGTCCTCTCGAGGCAGCCCGGAAAGCACTGCCTGGCAGCTGTTACGGCATGCATATTCTTTATGAGGGTAAACCAGTGGGTATGGGGCGAATCGTGGGGGACGGTGCGTTGAATTTCGATATTGTCGATGTCGCCGTTGATCCCCTTTATCAGGGGAAAGGGCTTGGCAGAGTCATTATGGAAACGCTTGTAGCCTGGCTGGATACCCATGCCTGTAAAGGGGCCTACGTTTGTTTAATGGCGGATGTGCCTGAGCTTTATGCAAAATTTGGTTTTACGCTCGTTCGCCCGGAAAGCGAAGGAATGGCCAGAATCTGGTAACAGACAAACCCGCGTTAAGACAAAAGAAAAACCCCAGGTTAACGAGTAACCTGGGGTTTATATCTGGCGGAAGCGCAGAGATTCGAACTCTGGAACCCTTTCGGGTCGCCGGTTTTCAAGACCGGTGCCTTCAACCGCTCGGCCACACTTCCTAAGTGAGGCGAACTATAAACACCTCACCGCGAGCTGTAAAGAGTGGCTGCACTCGTTCGCTGTAAAAATAGTCAAAACGTGTTTAATCGGTTGAACTGACGACACATCGACGATTTTATCAGCACAGGCCTAGTGTTTTTTGATGTACATGTCTTTCGTGAAATAGTACCCCAGCTTATCCGGCGTAAATCCGCCTACCCACGGTTTCACCAGGTGCGTGCGGACGTAGTGATAAACCGGAATGGCCGGTACATCACGCCCCAGCAGATCTTCCGCCTGCTGGTAGAACTTACCCCGCTCTTCCGCTGATTTGGCTTTTGCGGCATCGAGCAGCGCCCGATCGTAGTCCGGATTGCTGTACTGGCTGGTGTTTTCGCTGTCGCCAGAGCGGAAGTTGTTCAGGAAGGTCGCCGCATCGTCGTAATCGGCAATCCACGCGTACCGCACCGCGTCAAAGTTGTGGGTGTGCATGGTATCCAGCATGGTTTTCCACTCCTGGTTTTGCAGCTTTGCCTCCACGCCAAGGTTTTTCTTCCACATGGAGCTGGCCGCAATCGCGATGCGCTGGTGCGATTCAGAGGTGTTGTAGAGCAGGTTGAAGCTCAGAGGATGGCTGGCGTTATATCCGGCCTCGTTCAGCAGCTTTTTCGCCTCCGCGATGCGCTTGTCAAGCGGCCAGCTGGCGTAATCCGGGTTCTGTAGCTTCACGCCGCCGATATCCGGCTGGCTGATGAGCCACGCCGGGCGCTGCCCCTGCCCTAATACTTTTCCGGCAATGATGTCTTTATCCAGCGCCATGTTCAGCGCCTTACGCACGCGCGCGTCGTTAAACGGCGGCCGGGTGGTATTGAATTCGTAGTAATAGGTCGCCAGCTGAGGTGAAACGTCCAGCTCGCTGCCCAGGGTTTTCTTGAGCTGGGCAAACTGGTTGATCGGCACGTGTACACGATGTCAATTTCGCCCGCCTTATAGCGGTTCACATCCGAGGCCTCAGAGGTGATGGGCAGGTAGGTGACTTTGTTAATCACGGTATGCGCGTTATCCCAGTAGCGCGGGTTACGCTCTGCCACGATGCGTTCGTTGACCACCCACTGCGACAGCTTATACGCCCCGCTGCTGACGAAATGCTCCGGCTTGGTCCACTTATCCCCGAAGCGGCCAATCAGCACTTTATCCACCGGCACCAGCGACGGGTGCGCCAGCATCGCGAGGAAGGCCGCGTTTGGCTGCGTGAGCGTCACTTCCAGCGTGGTGTCGTTAATCGCTTTTACGCCCAGCGTATCGGGCGCTTTTTTTCCCCTGAGCAATATCGGCCGCGTTGACGATATGCATGTTGCCCGGATAGCTGGCATACGGCGAAGCCGTTTTCGGATCGATCAGGCGCTGCCAGCTCCAGACCACATCCTCAGCGGTAATCGCCGTGCCGTCGCTCCAGGTGATGCCCGGGCGCAAATGGAACGTCCAGACGGTGTTGTCCTTGTTCTCCCATTTTTCCGCCAGTCGCGGTTGGACTTCGCCTGTCGGGGAGACGCTGACCAGCCCTTCGAATAAATCGCTGATAATATTGAATTCGACATCGCTTTCGACTTTATGCGGGTCGAGCGAAGCCGGTTCACTGCCGTTGTTTCTGACCAGTTCCTGTTTGTCGGCCAGCGCGGTTCCTGTCGGCACGTTAGCCGCCCAGGCTGCCGTGCTGGCGCACAGGATCCCTGCGGTTAACAAAGAGAGCGTAAAGTGAGTACGTGTTTGTGGTTTCATTTCCTTCGCCTTATAGTCTGTTTTATGACGATCCGGAAATAACTCTTAGCGTTCGAATGGTAATAACGCAATATTTTTCAGTAACCTATAAGAGCTTGATCTGGTAAATTGTCGCAAACCGCTGTTCATACTGGCGAAACGGATTTCTGCAGAAGAAATAACCGCCTCCAGCGCTAACGTGCTGAGTAAAGATGGGTAAAACCACTTTGAGACTGGCGTGCCGTTTCCTATTCTTTCCACTAATTACATCTGTCATAAGAGAGTGACTCATGGATCGTATAATTACTTCTTCACGCGACCGCACATCGCTACTCAGCACCCACAAGGTGCTGCGCAATACCTATTTCATGCTCAGCCTGACGCTGGCTTTCTCAGCGATCACCGCCACCGCCAGCACCGTGCTGATGCTGCCGTCTCCGGGGCTGATCCTGACGCTGGTGGGTATGTATGGTCTGATGTTCCTGACCTACAAAACCGCTGACAAGCCCGTCGGCATTCTGTCCGCGTTTGCCTTCACCGGCTTCCTGGGCTACATCCTGGGGCCGATGCTGAATGCGTATCTGTCTGCCGGTATGGGCGATCTTATCGGCATGGCGCTGGGCGGCACCGCGCTGGTGTTCTTCTGCTGCTCGGCCTACGTGCTGACCACGCGCAAGGACATGTCCTTCCTCGGCGGTATGCTGATGGCGGGTGTTGTGGTAGTGCTGGTGGGCATGGTGGCAAACATCTTCCTGCAGCTGCCTGCCCTGCATCTGGCAATCAGCGCCGTGTTTATTCTGATTTCTTCAGGCGCGATCCTGTTTGAAACCAGCAACATCATTCGCGGCGGCGAGACGAACTATATCCGCGCCACCGTGAGCCTGTATGTGTCGCTGTACAACATCTTCGTCAGCCTGCTGAGCATCCTGGGCTTCGCCAGCCGCGATTAAGCACAACGGATACGAAAAAGGAGAATGCCTGTGGCATTCTCCTTTTTTTATGCCCTACTCACCCCGGCAAATATAGGTGGGATAGCGCCGGTCCTGAATCAGCCACACGGAAGGCGAGAGTTCAGAGATCGTCAGGTAGTAGCGTGCGGTCGGATTGGCGAAGCTACCCCACTGAGCATCAGGCGTATTGTCATTGTGCCGACGCCAGGTTTTGGTGTAGCTCAATACGATGACGTTATCATCGTCCCGCTGCTGCCAGGTAAAATCCACATCCCTGTCAACGATCAAACATTGCCCGCCAGCCCTTGCCGCGCCTTTATAGGTGGTCAACCCGGTACCGTCCCGATGAAAATAGAACTGGGCAACGGTATTGACCTTCACTTCACTGGCTTTTCCCTCATTGCGCGTGAAATTAAATTCAGTGCTGCAGGCCAGCACATCCTTTTTACCCACGCTGCCGGAATAGTAAAAAAATGCCAGCGAACAACCAACCAGTACACCGCCCACGCCAAAAAGAAGTTTTATTTTCATTTTTGTGCCCCGCTTTTATAACGTATGGTTTTACACAGGCTGGTTTTGCTGACCGGACAGGCACCAATAAACACCTCATCTGCAGCGGAAATAGTAAAACGGGCGCTGAAATAATAAATGTCGTACTCCTCCCGTCCGCACGCCACGTTATTAGCCTCCAGCCGCTCCGCTAATTTCGATAGCACCAGCGGTCGTCCGTGATCGTTGATAATCCAGATGCTGCAACGCGCGATTTTTTCCTTAACCGGCTTGAGTTTCGCCGGAATGAAAATCCCCTGCTGTCGGCTGAAGTAGAGGCTCGTCCCCAGCGCAGCGACGATCAATACGGCCACAATCGCCCATTTTTTCATGGAGGCGCGTTGAGGCTTTACTTCTTGCGGTGCGACCGAGGGTTGCGGATCGACGGATGGAATATTCTCCCCCGGCTGAAAAATCACCTCAGCATCAAAGCGAAATCCGTAACGGGGTACGGTCACAATAAATTCGTGCCCCTCTCCCAGAGACTGGAAGCTTTTACGTAATTCGCTTACCGCTTTATTGAGATTATTTCCCGATGGCGTAAAGCCAAATTCCTCCCAAACGCGAGTGATCAATTCCTCCCGACTCAGGTCGTGCCCTTTGTGTTTTATAAATTCCTGCAAAAGCCGCACGGCTGGCGCCGAAAGCGTTAATACAGATTCTGGTTGTCCAACAAGACTTATTGCATGTGCTTCAGGATCGAATAACAACGAATTATTGCATATAATAAACATCTTTTATTCTCGGCTGTTACCGCATGCTTTTTTAATCCCTGGTACATCGACATGAAAACCGCCTCCTGACCTGCTTATTTTTTCATCAGAAGGAATTTTCTTCCTATCCCTGGCCGCGGTATTTTCGCTTAACTATACAACCTTAAAGACAGAAAAGCAGGATAAAAACCTGTATTTAACGAGTTAATTAATACAAATTTTCACAAACCGCTGTTCTGGTTAAAGTTTCCCTGCCCTGAAGCAATACGAAAGCAGACGGTGTCCTGGTGTTAACGCGCCGCCGATGAACTCAGAGCAGGCAGACTGAATGTGAAACAGAAAAATAGAGTGAACATGACAACCGCCTTTTATGTCGCCGCGCTGTCATTGCCATTTTTCTCAGAAATGGCAATGGCCAATATGAGCGTGTACCCCATGGAACTGAATGTGGACAGGTCCGGTGCGGCGCAAATTAAGGTAGCGTCGAAAACGGATGATATTCAGTTCATTCGGGTGAGGCAAAAGAAAATTCTTAATCCCGGCACGGCCCAGGAAAAAGAGATTGATGTGGCCTCGTGGAAAGAAGGCGGCGTTGTTGTCACGCCCGAAAAATTTGCCCTCGCGGCAGGCGCCATGCGCGTCGTTCGTCTGGTATCGCTTACGCCACCGGAAAAAGAGACCACCTGGCGCGTCTATTTTGAAGGGGTAAAGCAGCCTGACAGCATTATTCCCGGCAAGGCAGAAAGCCCGGCTGCGACGGCGACATTGGGCGTCAATGTGATCTGGGGCGCCCTGATCCACCTCGCCCCGGAAAAAAGTGTGGTTTCACTCTCGATAGACCCTAGCAGGGGCACGTTAAAAAACAACGGTACGCTGCGCGTGCCGCTGAGAGAGATCGGTATTTGTGACGCAGATTCGTCGTGTAAATGGGTTAAAGAAGACGTGACGATTTATCCGGATACCGAACGGAAATTAAAAACGCTCACAAATACACAAGGCCAGAAATATAAATTCCGCTACTTCAACTGGGTGAATAAAACCGCTGAAGAAGCTGATTTACCCGTCGTGCAATAACACGACGTTACCGTAAAGACCCCAAAGGGTTTGTTTAAAGAGCCAGGGTGCTCATTTGTAAATATGGAGATATCAATGCGTAAGTACTTTAAACCTCTGATGATTGTTGCCGCGATGACCACGTCCGTTAGCGCGCTGGCGATCCAAAAAGATATTACCGTCAACGCCAGCGTTGATTCACAGCTGGACATGACCCAGGCCGATAACACGCCGCTGCCGGCAAGCATCGATATGCAGTATCTGCCTGGCCGCGGTCTGGAAAGCTATCGCCTGAATACCAAGGTGTGGTCTAACTCCGCCACCAGCAACGTGAAAGTCCGTCTGGTAAGCGCCGCGAAGCTGGCAAATGCCGACGGTGCTGAGACCATCCCAATGACGGTGAAGCTGGGCGACAAAACCCTCTCTACCGCCGATGTGGAATATACCGGTACCGAACTGTTCCCGGGAAGCATTGAAAACGGTTCAGCGGTACTGCCGCTGACCATTTCTCAGACCACCAAAGGCATTCTGAAAACCGGTCAGTACAGCGGCGTTGTCAGCCTGATGCTGACGCAGGCGACTACCACGGAAGGCGGTGCGTAACACCACAGCACCTAAGGAATAACGTCAGAGGGTGCCCACCCTCTGACGTCAGGATGATGTCGAGGCTCGTTCATGGCGTTTCACAGAAATACTCTCCTCTTTGTTGCTTTGTTACCCGCATCCATCCAACTCGCCTGCGCCGGGATGGCCGTCCCGGCAGGTTTTGAAGATCTGGCTAAAACGCAGCGCCTGTGGACAGAGGTCAACCTCTACGGCGAGTCGCTTGGACTTTTTGAAACGGATATCACGCTTGAAACGGTCAGTTTTGTCGCACCTGAAACCGTGGTTGCGGCCATCAAACGACGGTTTAACGACGACCCTGCTCTCGTTGGCACCGTGTCTGCCGCGCTGGCCGTTCCGCTTGCCCGTAACGGCAACCTGGCCTGCAGCAGCAACGGCTCCGCAGCGGGCTGCGATTACATTGATACCGACCGCGCGGCCATTATCTATGATGAGAATAACGCCCGTATTAGCCTGTTTTTGGACAAGAAATTTCTGCCTAAAGCCACCGCGGAAAATCAGTGGTATCAGCCCACGCAGGACACCGAAAATGCGCTGATCCATCAGCAGAATATTAACTTCGTTGCCGACAGGGATTATCAGTCGGCTACCGTGCAGGGCAACGGCGCGCTGGCGCTCACGCAGGACGGCTATGTTAATCTCGACTGGACCTGGCTGGGACAGCGTTCACGGCGTCAGCAGCAGCAGGAAATCACCGTCAACAACGCCTGGTTCCGCCAGGATATCCTGCGTCAGTACTATGTCCAGCTGGGCGAGATGGATACCCGCGATCTGTTCAGTAATGCCGGCGGGAATATCAACCTCAGCCAGCTGCCGCTGGGCAAAATTCGCGGTCTGCGCACGGGTTCAACACGGGCGTGGATTAATCCGGTTCAGCAGTCAAAGGGAACTCCTGTCACCGTACTGCTTTCCCATGACGCGCGTATCGACGCCCGCCGTGGCAATCAGCTGCTGGCCAGCTTTTACCTGAATGCCGGGGCGCAAACCCTCGACACGCGATCGTTTCCGGACGGGAGCTACACCGTCACGCTGTCGGTCTATGAAAATAACCGGCTGACGCGTACCGAGCAGGTGCCGTTTACCCGAACCGGCATTACGCCATTCGACCGCGTCGAGTGGTTCCTGCAGGCGGGTGAAACCGACAATAGCGATCGGAACGAAGAACGCAGCGCGGTTGCGCAGGCGGGTGTGCGCCTGCCCGTCACCCCGACCCTGGCGCTGACCAGCGGAGCAACGATAAAGAAAAACCAGCGTTTCCTGGAAAATGCGCTCGACTGGAGCCGGGGCTTCAACGCGGGCCCGATCGACGGCGTGCTGAGTACCCGGTTTAGCTACCTTTACGGCAGCGAAGGCCAGCGCGGCAATATTCAGCAAATCAGCTACAACGACGGTTTTTCGCTGAGCCTCTATCGCAACGCGCTATCAGCGGAAAACTGCAACACCCGAAGCGCGGGGTTTGACGCCGTGAACGGCTGCTATAGAACCCTCTCGGTGATGTTTTCCGTCCCTGTCGGCGCCTGGTATGCGAGCCTCGGATATTCGGATAACCGCAACGAAGGACGGTACGTTTCACGTCGGGAGCTCCCGGACAGCGACGATCGCCACGATGCGGGTTTGCCGTGGGAATCGGTCTATATGACCCGCTCGCGCTCGCGCGCCTGGCAGGGAGGGCTGAGCAATGCCTTTAGCACCCGAGGCCTCAACATTAACAGCAGCATTAACCTGTTCATGCGTCACGATGACGCCCGCGACGGCAGGGACAAAGGCGGCTACCTGAGCGTGAGCCTGTCCATGGCGCATAACCGTCAGGGTGATGCGTCGAGCTATACCTCTCTGGGCGCGACCTGGCAGCACCAGCAGCGTGAAAAAAATCAGCTGAGCTACAACGTGGCGCATAACTGGTACGCCGATGCACGCGGTGAAAACGAGTACGGTCTGAGCGCGTCGGGCATTAACAGCGACTCGCTCAATACTTCAGCCTATACGCGCCAGGGCGGGCGATACGGCAACGGCAGCCTGACCGTCAGCGACGCCTGGGATCGTCAGGACAGGCGCCATACGCTGAGCAGCAGCGGCAACTACAGCTCGACCCTTGCGCTGTCGCGTTCTGGCCTGTGGCTCGGCCGCTGGAGCGACGGTCGTCCTGCTTCCGCCGTCGCGGTTAACGTTGCCACACCGGAAGATACCCAGACTCCGAGCGTTGCCGTGTCGCTGGATAACAGCGGGAGCGCAGACATTCCGGGCAATAGCCGCGCCCTCTTCGCTGTGCCGGGCTACCAGCAGACAACATTGACGATTAACGAATCGCTGGACGTATCCCGGGGGGCCAGCAGTGAGATCACGCAAGGTTCAGGCAGCAGAACGCTGTTTATGGTGCCTGGCAAACTGCTGCGTCGGGATGTGCAAACCACCGCAAGCTACACCTGGCTCGGCCAGTTAATCGACGAGCGTCATTCGCCGTTTATCGGTGGCGTGCCGCTGAACGTTAACGGCTGGAGCGATCTCGGCAACGGCGGATTCAGCGCCCAGAGCGATGCCCTGCTGCATAACCTCTACCTGGTGCGCCAGCAGCAGTTTTATCAGTGCGAACTCAACGTGAAAAGTATGCGCGACGTGGTGCGCTATGTCGGCTCAATTCCTTGCCGGGAGTTAACCTTCTCCGCCCTGCCGGATGCCGTCCAGCAGCAGGCGCAGCTGATGCTCGCCGGACGATCGGTACCTGCCGGTCCAACTGCCATGAACGCCGACAACCTCACTAAAGGGAAATGATGTGATTAAGTGCTTCTTTATTTTACTGTTCTTAAGCCTGTGGACAGGCCAGGCGCTGGCGGGCGCCCCTGCGGGACGAAACACCAGCGTTGGGATCAGCTTCGATCGTACGGCACCGCCTGCGCGTTTCGATATCTGGTTTCATGAATCGGGCGGCTATGACCTCGCCGACCCGCAAAAGTGGGGACGTAATACCCTGACCTGTGAGTCCCGAACTGATACCACGAACGGGGCCTGCATGAACTCACCGGTCTGGTTCTCAGCTAACCCGGCCGCGCCCTATGCCATCAATTTACGTTTCACGCATGCCCTCACCAGCAAGACGGTGGATATCAAGGTATATGGCGATCACTACATGTTTATCAACAATAAAGTCTTTACCTTCGCCAGCTTTGTCACGGGGGGAACGGGCGATCTCAGCGCCTGGAACAGAGAGCCCTATTTCGATTTCTATATTGTGAAAAGCGAACTGGATAAGCTCGCCCTGCCGGGGATCTGGACCGCAACGCTGAAGCAGAACCTTCGTCAATGGGGGAGCGCCGACTGTGGCGGGAACTTCAATGACGTAAACGTCGGATGCCCTGGCTACCTCACCATCGCCAGGTGGCAGGCAAACATTCGCATTGAGGTGGTCGATCCGGGTAATCAGCAGATTTATCTGCCGGCATTTCCGCACTCAACGCCCATCGTTAACCTCAACCTGACCAACTTCCCGGGGCGGCCGGGAGGTAGTGAGATCCAGGGTGAAAACTCGCTGGATATGTGCCTTTACGACGGCAAAAACAGTACCAGCACCCGCGCCTATCTTCGCTTTGAGGATGACGGACTCCCCTCAGCGGATCGTGCCGAAGGCGCGTTTTCAATCAGGCGACGCGGCGGTAGCCAGACCGATGCGCGGGATCGTCTCGATTATCGGGTCTCCGTCACCAACCCAATCACAGGCGCAACCGAAGCCGTCGCGAACGGTAAAACCCTGGTCTGGCAAGGCACGAACGATCCGCAGCATCTGCGTCAGGTCGTGCTGCCCGGCGGACGCGAGAGCGTATTGTGCATCCCTGCCCCTATTATCCTGAAAACCCCAGCGTTTGCCGCCAGCAGCAAAAACGCGGGCGACTATACCGGCACGCTGCGCGTTATCTATACGCCCAGCACGTTATAACGAGGTCACCGTGAGTTACGCTATTCTCGACAATAATCGATTTTACGCCGAAGGGTTGCGCTACGCGCTGCTGCGTCGGGGCGTTCAGCCAGAGGTCCAAAGCGACACCGTGCAATGGCAGCCAGCGCTGCTTACCCGCCGCGTGGTTGTCGTACGCTGTCGTTTTTCCGTGGCGGGTACGCATCAGGCACTGATTAACATTTTGCTCAGACTGGAAGCCGCCCGCTGGCAAGGCAGCCTGTATCTGGTCTGCAATGAAAAGGGGTGGGCGCTGGCGACGCATTTACGCAAGCGTTTCAGTACGTTGACCCTTTATATCATCGATGACCGGATCGCCGTCGCTGATGCGGCATATTTGCTGGCAAAAGAGCCTCGCCGCGTCCGAAGTCTTGACTGCTGTCTTACCGGCCTTGAATTCAACGTGCTCGATCTGATGCTTACCGGCTTGCCGGTACGCCACATTGCCATCGTGACGCGTATGTCTGAGAAGCAGGTTTCGACCCATAAATGCAACGCGCTGAAAAAGCTTAATGCCAACAATCTGCTGCAACTGCTCCTGTAGGGCACGGCTTATCCTTCGGCGGCTTTTTTGCTACACTGTCGCCGTTTTTTTCACAGACGACAGAAGATTATGTTCATTTTTGCAGGCCAGGAAATTGAGACCGATAGCGAAGGCTATCTGAAAGATACGACGCTCTGGAGCGAGCCGCTGGCGGAGAAAATTGCGGAAAACGAAGGGATTACCCTCTCCCCCGAACACTGGGAAGTGGTGCGTTTTGTTCGCGAGTTCTATCTTGAATTCAACACCTCTCCGGCGATCCGCATGCTGGTTAAAGCCATGGCCAATAAGTTCGGCGAAGAGAAAGGCAACAGCCGCTATCTGTATCGTCTGTTCCCGAAAGGCCCGGCAAAACAGGCCACCAAAATTGCCGGCCTGCCTAAGCCGGTGAAGTGTATTTAATACCGAATCCCGAAGTTTACGTATTCCCGCCCGGGTTGATGCGGTTCCGTTAACACCTTATCAACCCGTGCGCTGCGCGGCCCGCCCGCTTTCAGCCACGCCACCAGCTTGTCGACCTGCTCCGCTTCGCCGCAGGCGACCACCTCAACGCTGCCGTCGTCCCTATTTCGCGCGTATCCCGTGAGCCCAAGCTCAACCGCTTCGCGCTGGGTGCTGTAGCGGAACCCCACGCCCTGAACAACGCCGTGAACCCAGGCAATGGTGCAGACTTTTGACATTTTTCTTCTCCTTAACGTAGCGTTTTCGGCAAACAGCCATAGTGCTGCCGGAAACGGGCGGTGAAACGAGAGCTGGAAAGATACCCACATTGTAATGCGATTTCGCCAATTGGTAATCGGGTTGACTGGAGCTGTGACAAAGCAACGGCCATCCTCACCTCCTCCACGATCTGGCGAAAACTCTGCGACTCTTCACGTAAGCGTCTGCGCAGCGTCGGCACGCTTAAGGCCAGACGGCTGGCAACGTCCTGCGCGGTCCAGTCTCTGGCGGGCGATAGCATAATGAATTGCCGCACCTGCTCGGTCAGGTTACTGTTGCGCTCAACAAGCAGCGGACCCGCCACGCCATCTTGCAGCAGGGCCAGCAAAAGGCCGAAAGCCTGATGCTTTTGTAGCGCCTCCGGTAAATCCTGACGCACGGCGTGCAGCAGATTGTCCCACATAAACGCCAACCCCTCGCTCAGCGGGGCGCAGAGCGAATGCAGCGTCGTGCGCGGCCAGGATTTCAGGTACTGCGCCTTAAACTCGGCGACGATCTCCGGGGATAACATCAGCAAATCCGAGTGAAACAGACCGTTTACAGGCTGATTGATAATCTCCATCGCCGTATTGGCCGGGATAATAATGAGCTCATCCCGTGTCGCCTCCAGGCGGTTATCATCCTGAACTATCACCTTAGTGCCGTGAGTGATATGACAAATAGCCGGAAAAAAGAGCTTAACCTGGTGCAGGCGATGCATTTTGCTGGCAGTCACTTCACCCGCGGTAAGATGGTTATGTCGAAAATGAAACTCCTGCACCCTGCCATCCTTATCTGCTGTAGGTTGCTGTTAACTGAGCCTTTGCCAGAACGTGACTATTGAGCATAAAACCGACCAGCGCGCCGCTGGCATTGTTGTCGACGGGCAGTTTATCCACGTCCAGGGCCCAGACGGTAATCTGATAGCGGTGAGGCTTGTCCCCTTCGGGTGGACATGCGCCGCCGAATCCAGAATAGCCGAAATCATTACGCCCCTGCACAACGCCGGCAGGTAATTTTTCGCCGTTCGGGTTACCGGCATCAGCGGGCAGCGTCATTGTCTTCGCCGGAATATTGGCTACGGTCCAGTGCCACCAGCCGCTGCCGGTAGGCGCATCCGGGTCATATACCGTGACGGCAAAACTTTTCGTACCGGCGGGCGGATTTTTCCATGCCAGCTGCGGTGAGATATTCCCACCGTGGCAGCCAAATCCCTCAAATACCTGCTGTTGCGCCAGCTGCCTTTCGCCGGAAATATCCCGGCTGGTGACGTCGAAAGGCGTTGTTGCTAAAACCTGAAAACTCATCGCCGCCAGAGCGGCTATGGCTATCACACTGCGCTTTTTCATGGGTGCTCCCTCTGCTGTACCGGAAGCCCTACTGTAAAGCCTGCTGCAATGCCGGAATGTGCCTAAGCGATTTGATTTTGTGCCGAAACGCTCAACGGTATCCGCAGATGATTGCGCCTTGCTGAATGTGGTAATCTACGCGCCATTTCCTGAAATCGACAGAACAGCAAATTATGAGTGTACGTTTAGTGTTAGCCAAAGGGCGCGAGAAATCATTACTGCGCCGTCATCCCTGGGTCTTTTCCGGCGCGGTTGCCCGTATGGAAGGCAAAGCCAGCCTCGGTGAAACCATTGATATCGTTGACCATCAGGGGAAATGGTTAGCGCGAGGCGCCTACTCGCCAGCGTCCCAGATCCGCGCTCGCGTCTGGACGTTTGATAAAGATGAAACCATCGACATCGACTTCTTCGTTCGCCGTCTGCAGCAGGCGCAGCAGTGGCGCGACTGGCTGGCAAAACGCGACGGGCTGGACAGCTACCGCCTGATTGCCGGTGAGTCCGACGGCCTGCCGGGCGTGACCATCGATCGCTTCGGTAACTTCCTGGTGCTGCAACTCCTGAGCGCCGGAGCGGAATACCAGCGTGCCGCGCTGATCAGCGCGCTGCAAATGCTGTTCCCGGAATGCGCCATTTACGACCGCAGCGATGTGGCGGTGCGCAAAAAAGAAGGCATGGAGCTGACTCAGGGGCCCGTAACGGGCGAACTGCCACCGGCCCTGCTGCCGATTGAAGAGCACGGCATGAAGCTGCTGGTGGATATTCAGGGCGGGCACAAAACGGGTTACTACCTCGACCAGCGCGACAGCCGTCTGGCTACGCGTCAGTACGTTGCCGACAAACGCGTGCTGAACTGCTTCTCCTATACCGGCGGTTTTGCCGTTTCGGCGCTGATGGGCGGCTGTGCTCAGGTGGTGAGCGTGGACACCTCGCAGGAAGCGCTGGACGTGGCAAAACAGAACGTCGAGCTCAACAAGCTGGACTTGAGCAAAGCGGAGTTTGTCCGCGATGACGTGTTCAAGCTGCTGCGTAAATATCGCGATCAGGGCGAGAAGTTCGACGTCATCGTGATGGATCCGCCGAAGTTTGTGGAAAACAAAAGCCAGCTGATGGGCGCGTGCCGCGGGTATAAAGATATCAACATGCTGGCTATCCAGCTGCTGAACCCGGGCGGGGTTCTGCTCACCTTCTCCTGCTCCGGCCTGATGACCACAGATTTATTTCAGAAAATCATCGCCGATGCCGCAATAGATGCTGGTCGTGATGTACAATTTATAGAGCAGTTCCGTCAGGCAGCCGATCACCCCGTGATTGCTACCTACCCGGAAGGACTGTATCTGAAAGGGTTTGCCTGTCGCGTCATGTAACTTGAAAAGAGAAATATTGCCCGCACATAACGTGTAAGTCGTATTTCCCGGGAGGTGACTATGATTGCCAGCAAATTCGGTATCGGCCAGCAGGTCCGCCACACTTTGCTAGGGTATTTGGGTGTGGTCGTGGATATCGACCCGGAGTATTCCCTTGATGAACCGTCAGCAGACGAGCTGGCGGTGAACGCAGAGCTTCGCGCCGCGCCCTGGTACCATGTGGTAATGGAAGGTGATGATGGACAACCCGTTCACACCTATCTGGCCGAAGCGCAGCTGAGTAGCGAGCTGCAGGAAGAGCATCCGGAGCAACCCACAATGGATGAACTTGCTCAGACTATCCGCAAACAGTTACAGGCTCCGCGCCTGCGGAACTAAGCGTGTAAAAAAAGCCCGATAAACGGGCTTTTTTTTATTACTTCGCCAGCCCCAGACGGGGGATGTCGATCGCCGGACAGCGATCCATGACGACCTTCAACCCCGCATCCCGCGCCAGCACGGCGGCCTGCTCGTTAATCACGCCCAGCTGCATCCACAGCGTTTTCGCCCCTACGGCGATAGCGTCCTGCGCCACTTCCCACGCTGCCTCGGAATTACGGAAGACATCGACCATATCGATTTTTTCCGGCACGTCCGCGAGCGTGGCGTAACCCTGCTGACCCAGCAATGTTTTCCCCGCCACTTTTGGTGAGACCGGGATAACGTGATAGCCCTGATCGAGAAGGTATTTCATCACCCGATAGCTGGGACGATCGGGTTTATCGCTCGCGCCCACCAGCGCAATGGTACGCGTGGATGTCAGAATCTCGGCAATATCGTTCTCTTTCATGGTTTTTCTCCTGGCTTTTTTAAAAGTGTACGCCAAACCGCACATCTCAACCATCCATCCCATACAGATGCATGAGGGCAAAACGGCGAAATATGTCTATATGTTAGTAAACGTGATTATCGAAAAATTTAGATACATTAATGCGGCGACAGGATTTCTGACGGGAGCCTTCTATGAAAACCGGTATTGCCACTGCCCTGATTGCGTTAGTGATGCCGGTCTGCGTTTTTGCTACCACGCTCCGGCTCTCTACCGACATTGATCTTCTTGTACTGGACGGAAAAAAGGTCTCCAGCTCGTTATTGCGCGGTGCAGACAGCATCGAGTTAGATAACGGGCCGCATCAGCTGGTCTTTCGGGTAGAAAAGTCGATCGGTCTGGCTAATCACGAGCAACGGATGTACATCTCCCCGCCGCTGATCGTCAGCTTTAATACCCGGCAAATCAGTCAGGTGAACATCACCCTGCCTCGCCTTGAAACGGAGAAGGAATCTGCGGCCTTCGACGCTTCACCCCGCGTTGAACTGCTGGACGGGAATGCGATGCCGATTCCGGTGAAGCTGGATATTCTGGCGTTAACGACCTCGCCGAAAGGCCCGGATTACGAGGCCGCGACCCAGACCTATAACAAAGCGGGAAAACGCGCATCGCTTCCGCAGTTTGCCACCATGATGGCGGATGACAGTACGCTTTTATCCGGCGTCTCTGAACTGGACGTTATTCCTCCCCAGTCCCAGACCCTGACGGAACAGCGCCTTAAATTCTGGTTCCAGCAGGCCGATCCCGACACGCGGGCCCGTTTTTTACAGTGGGCAAAACAACAACCTTCATCATAAGCCACATTTTTTACGCCTTTCTCTTGCAGCGTCAGACGGTTCCCGTCATCGTGTAGTCAGTTAACCTGATGGATATGATTATGGAACTGACAACACGCACGCTGCCTGAGCGCAAACACATTGCTCTTGTGGCGCACGATCACTGTAAACAAATGCTGCTTAACTGGGTTCGCCGCCATCAGCCTTCGCTGGAAAAGCACGCCCTGTCGGCGACCGGCACAACCGGTAACCTGATCCAGCGCGAAACGGGTCTGCAGGTGAATGCCATGCTTAGCGGCCCGATGGGCGGCGATCAGCAGGTCGGCGCGCAGATTTCCGAAGGGAAAATTGATGTGCTGATCTTCTTCTGGGACCCGCTGAACGCGGTTCCGCACGATCCGGATGTTAAAGCGCTGCTGCGCCTGGCGACGGTGTGGAATATTCCGGTGGCGACAAACCTGTCGACGGCGGATTTCATCATCGAATCGCCGCAGTTTAACTCGCCGGTTGATATCCTTATTCCGGACTATCAGCGTTATCTTTCCGACAGACTGAAGTAGCTTTTTTGCCGGGTGGCGGCTACGCCTTACCCGGCCTGGAAAATCTTTCCTGACATCGTTATGGCTTACGCGCCACCGGCAAATCAATACTCTTCAGGATATCGACAAACACGGATGGCTCCTCTTTATTGAACAGCAGCCACACGCGATGCCGCGCGCGGGTGATGGCCACATACAGCAAACGCCGCTCTTCGGCATCCGGGAAATCTTCCGGCACCGGCAGCAGGGCCTCTTCCATCACCGACTCGCGGGCCGGGGCCGGGAAACCGTCGCTGCCCTCTTTCAGCCCCAGCACAATCACATAGTCAGCCTGCTGCCCTTTGCTGGCGTGAATTGTCATAAATTCAAGCTGCAGTTTCGGCCAGCGGGTGGCGGCTTTTTCCAGCGCTGCGGGCTTAAGGTGATGGTAGCGCGCCAGCACCAGAATACGTTCATCGGGCTTCGCGTAGCCGCTGAGTTTGTCCAGCAGCGGCTCCAGCTGGTCATCTGCCAGCAGGGTGACCGCTTTTTTATCCCCTGGGCGCAGGCTATTGAGCGGCTTGGCCAGCTGATGCGGGTTTTGCTGGATAAAGCGGTTGGCGATCTCACCAATGCGTGAATTGAAGCGGTAGGTGGTGTCCAGATCGCTGCGATCCCCTTCGCCAAAATAGTGGTGGAACGCGGTTGTCAGGGAGAGCTGCGCCCCGCTGAAGCGATAGATGGCCTGCCAGTCGTCGCCCACCGCAAACAGCGACGTATGTTTATTTTGCGCCCGTAGCGCCGAGAGCAGTGCAGCACGCTGCGGAGAGATATCCTGGAACTCATCCACCAGAATGTGTTTCCACGGGCTGACAAAACGTCCCTTTTCAAGAATGATGATGGCCTGATGGATCAAACCGGAGAAATCGACGGCATTTTCCTCTTTCAGCGCGGTTTTCCAGGCTTTCAGCAGCGGAGCCATCAGCTTGACCCGCTTCGAAAACAGATCGCGGATCGCCTCCGGCGCGCTTTCAATCATCTCTGCCTGCGTTCCACCGTGCATTCGCATCAGGCTGACCCAGCGGTCAAGTCGCGAACCCAGCCGACGCGCCAGTTTGTCATCCTGCCAGAAGCTGCCCTCTGGCACCTCCCAGCCGAGCTCCTCCTCCAGCCACTGACGCCACCCTTTCGCCTGCGCCTTTTTCTCACTGCACTGCTGGCGCCACGTTTTGATGAACAGCGCCTGACGCGCCTGCGCGTCGTTTTCCAGCTTACTGATGGAAGGCTCTTTTTTACTGCCCTGCTGAATAATATGCAGCGCAAGGGCATGGAAGGTTCTGGCCGTGATATCCCGCGTGTGCAGACGTTCCTGGATACGTTCGTCCATCTCCTGAGCAGCCTTGCGGCCAAAGGCCAGAAGTAGTATTTGATCGGCTACCGCTTCTCCGGTCGTCAGCAGCCAGCCGGCACGCGCCACCAGTACCGACGTTTTACCGCTACCGGCCCCCGCCAGCACCAGCAGCGACTGCTCGCCGTTGACCACCGCGCGCGCCTGGGCCGGATTGAGCGGTGAAGATTCCACCGTACTGAAAAAGTCGGCGTATTGAGAAAGCATGGCGTCCGTCCAGGCCTGGTTATGGGCGAGACGGCTTTTATCCTTATCATTCAGCCACGCCTGACACTGGCGCCAGGCGTCGCGACAGTTGTCAAACTCGTCGAGACGCGTCACGGAGAGCGGCAGCGCCGAGAGTGCCTGTCGGATCTTTTGCTGCAGCCCGGCGGTCTGCTGACGGGTCAGCCACGCGTGCTGTGCGTTGCTCTGCGCGATATCGTCCAGCACCTGCTGCAGCACCCGGGCGGCAATCACGCTCATATCCTGGCTCCACTGCTGCCACAGTGCGTTCAGGTGATGATGGAAACGCTGGGTTTCCGCCCACTCGGTGCCGTGAAGACGCACGACTTTATCGTCAGGCAGAACGAACTCCAGCTCGCCCCACACCAGCCCGCGTTTACAGTGGATAGCCAGAAGCTGATTAAACGGAATAAGGTATTCGTGGCGTTCCCCGGAGACTTTCACCCCGGCATTAAGGAGAACCACCCTGTCGTAAGGGTGTTGCGCCAGGCGTTTGCCTAACGACGTTGCTTTCAGTTCCATGTTCCGCCAAATCCACGAAGAGATAATTTACCTGACAGTTTAACTGCCAGTTTTAAGGTGCTCCAGCCTAAAAAAACGTTACAATCATTGGGCGTTAATTTTATCGAAAGGAAGTGAGGGTTTATGCGTACCGTTCTGAATGTGTTGAATTTTGTGCTGGGCGGTTTTGCCACCACCCTTTCCTGGCTTTTTGCCACGCTGGTGAGCATCGTCCTGATTTTCACGCTTCCCCTGACTCGTTCCTGCTGGGAGATCACAAAACTCTCCTTAATCCCCTACGGGAATGAAGCTATCCACGTTGACGAACTCAATCCGGAGAGCAAAAACGCCCTGATGAATACGGGCGGAACCCTGCTGAACATACTGTGGCTGATTTTCTTCGGCTGGTGGCTGTGCATCATGCATATTTTTGCCGGTATTGCACAGTGCATCACGATTATTGGTATTCCTGTGGGGATCGCAAACTTTAAGATCGCCGCTATCGCCCTTTGGCCCGTCGGTCGCAGGGTTGTTCCGGTAGAAGTGGCCCAGGCGGCGCGTGAAGCAAACGCGCGTCGTCGTTTTCAGTAAATAAGGACCGGCCGCGTTTATGCTAAGCCCATTGCTTCGCCGTTATACCTGGAACAGCACCTGGCTATACAACGTCAGGATATTTATCGCGCTTTGCGGCACGGTTGCCCTGCCCTGGTGGCTGAATGATGTCAAGCTCACCATTCCGCTTACGCTGGGAGTGGTGGCCGGGGCGCTGGCGGACCTGGACGATCGTCTGGCCGGACGTTTACGTAACCTGGTCATTACGCTCGTCTGCTTTTTCATTGCGTCAGCGTCCGTTGAGCTGCTTTTCCCGTGGCCCTGGCTGTTTGCCCTGGGCCTTACGCTCTCAACCAGCGGGTTTATTTTGCTGGGCGGCCTCGGGCAGCGCTATGCCACCATCGCGTTTGGTGCATTGCTGATCGCCATCTACACCATGCTGGGCGTTTCCCTGTACGACCAGTGGTACCAGCAGCCGGTTCTCCTGCTGCTGGGCGCCATCTGGTATAACCTGCTGACGCTAACCGGTCATCTGATCTTCCCGGTTCGCCCGCTGCAGGATAACCTTGCCCGTAGCTTTGAGCAGTTAGCCCACTATCTGGAACTGAAATCCCGGCTGTTCGATCCGGATATCGAGGAAGAAAGCCAGGCTCCGCTCTACGATCTGGCGCTGGCAAATGGCCAGCTGGTCGCCACCCTTAACCAGACAAAAGCCTCTCTGCTTACCCGTCTGCGCGGCGATCGCGGTCAGCGCGGAACGCGAAGGACCTTACACTACTATTTTGCCGCCCAGGACATTCACGAACGTGCCAGCTCCTCGCACGTTCAATACGCGGCCCTGCGCGAGAAGTTCCGCTACAGCGACGTGATGTTCCGCTTCCAGCGCCTGTTGTCCATGCAGTCCCAGGCGTGCCAGCAGCTCTCGCGCTCCATTCTGCTGCGTACGCCCTATCAGCATGACCCCCGCTTTGAACGCGTATTCAGCCATCTTGATGCGGCGCTCGACCGCGTTCAGGCCAGCGGAACGTCACCGGAGCACATCAAAGCGCTGGGCTTTCTGCTGAACAACCTGCGGGCGATTGATGCTCAGCTGGCGACCATTGAGTCCGAACAGGCGATGGCGCTGCCGGGCAGTGAGGTGGAAAATCAGCTTGCTGATGACAGCGTGCACAGCGTTAGCGATATGTGGCTGCGTCTGAGCCGTAACTTTACGCCGGAGTCGGCACTCTTTCGCCACGCGGTAAGAATGTCGCTGGTGCTGTGCGTGGGGTATGCCTTTATCCAGATAACCGGGCTGCACCACGGCTACTGGATCCTGCTGACCAGCCTGTTCGTCTGCCAGCCAAACTATAACGCCACCCGACACCGTCTTGCGCTGCGTATTATCGGCACGCTGGTCGGCGTCGCGATCGGCCTTCCGGTGCTCTATTTCGTGCCCTCCGTTGAAGGTCAACTGATTCTGATTGTGATCACCGGCGTGCTGTTCTTCGCGTTTCGCAACGTGCAGTACGCCCATGCCACCATGTTCATCACGCTGCTGGTGCTGCTCTGCTTTAACCTGCTGGGTGAAGGGTTTGAAATTGCCCTGCCCCGCGTGATCGATACCCTGATTGGCTGTGCGATTGCCTGGGCTGCGGTCAGCTTTATCTGGCCGGACTGGCGTTTCCGCAATTTGCCGCGCGTGGTAGACAGAGCAATGAACGCCAACTGTCGATACCTTGACGCAATCCTGGAGCAGTACCACCAGGGGCGCGATAACCGCCTGGCTTACCGGATAGCCCGTCGCGACGCGCACAACAGTGATGCAGAACTGGCCTCCGTTGTCTCTAATATGTCAACGGAGCCTCGCGCCACGGTGGAGATTCGTGAGACTGCGTTCCGCCTGCTCTGTCTGAACCATACGTTCACCAGCTATATTTCGACGCTGGGTGCCCACCGTGAGAAACTCACCAACCCGGGCATTCTCAACCTGCTCGATGACGCCGTCTGCTACGTTGATGACGCACTTCATCACCGACCGGCCGATGAGCCGCGCGTTCAACAGGCCCTGGATGAACTGGCTCAACGCATTGCGCATCTTGACCCAGGAAACGACAGCAAAGCGCCGCTGGTTCTTCAGCAAATAGGCCTGCTTATCGCTCTGCTGCCTGAAATTTGCCGGCTGCAACAGCAAATCGCTACCTGGAGAAGTGATTCTCCTGTGGCTCAGGCAGCGCATTAAACCACTCCGTCAGCTCCCGGCGAATGCCTGCCGGGAGTGCCGCCTCATGCAGCCCCTCGATAGCCCCTTCCAGTGCGAAGAGAACCTTAATACCGAGCGCTTTGTTTTTTGCCCGCATCTTCAGCCAGCTCGCTCTGGCACCCAGCGCCCGCAGCGTTTCCTCATTGGTAATGCCCGCTTCAAAGAGCAAGACTTCAAGCTGAAAGGTCAGGTTTGGCAGATCCTTGAGTCGGTTTCGTTGATGGCGCTGATAGCGCTCTTTTCTTGCCGCACTGAGCGCAAACGAGGAGAGCTGAAGCAGGCGCTCTCTGTCCTGCCATAATCCGTCATCCACACGATAATAGTTGAGCAGCACCGGGCGGCCTCGCTTCATCAACGTCAAAAAAGAGGAGGCATTTTTTACACAGTATTTCGCACTCTCCTCACAGGCGCGAAGATAAAGCTCACCGTCTGACACCATGGCAAAAACCGCATCATCCACCGCCAGGGTATAGCCTCCAAACAGCGCGCGATGATGAATCTCGCCCAACGGGGAGAGGTATTCCTGGGATTTATAAATCCGTTCATAAGATATCTTTTTCATGATATTTCCCTTCAAAATCATAAAGTAACAACGAAATTTCTTACTAGCGGATCCGTTAGCAGGAAAATAGGCAACTTATTGCCGATGAGCAAGATGATTTTTCGAGGGACATCAACATTGAATGAATTTTGCGAGTCGCTTTCCGAAAATGAGGTTGATCTTTATGCATACAGGGGTTACTGTATATCCATACAGTAACTACAGGGCTGGAATGAATATGCACACTTCAGGCTATGCAAATCGCTCAACCTCTCTCTCTTCTACCGCAGGCAATGTCGCGCAGAATTCCGTCGAGCGTGTTTCCACGGGGCTTATCAGTGAAGTGGTTTATCGTGAAGACCAGCCCCTGTTGACGCAACTTCTTTTGTTGCCGTTATTACAACAGCTTGGTCAGCAATCGCGCTGGCAGCTTTGGCTCACGCCTCAGCAAAAACTGAGCCGTGAGTGGGTTCAGTCCGCAGGCCTTCCGCTTACTAAGGTCATGCAAATTAATCAGCTCCCGCCGTGCGATACCGTTGAGTCGATGATCCGCGCGTTACGCACCGGAAATTACAGCGTGGTGATTGGATGGTTACCGGAAGAATTGACGGAAGAGGAACATTTCCGTCTGACTGAAGCAGCCGAAGAAGGGAATGCGATCGGGTTCATTATGCGTCCGGTTCGATCGGATTCTTACCGCAGAGGACAACTTTCTGGGCTAAAAATTCACTCAAATTTGTATCATTGAGTGAAATTAAGATTTTTCCTGGAATTTTTTTTGACCACAAGATGGCATTAAAGTTCCCGGCCTGAAAATTGCGGCAAGGCTTGTCTGGTGCGGTTCTCCTTAATTTTATTGCACAAAATTCGTTCGAAAAATGTTAAATAATCGGTATACGGAACTTTTTTTTTCATATGCCTGACGGACTTCACACTTGTAAGTTTTCAGCTACGTTGTAGACTTTACATCGCCAGGGGTGCTCGGCCTAAGCCGAAGATATCGGTAGATTTATATTTGACCACGCCCCCCGGTGAAGGATTTAACCGTGATTCTCTCCTGAGACTTTCATGGCGAATTTTGGATGATAACGAGGCGCAAAAAATGAAAAAGACAGCTATCGCGATTGCAGTGGCACTGGCTGGCTTCGCTACCGTAGCGCAGGCCGCTCCGAAAGATAATACCTGGTATGCAGGTGGTAAACTGGGCTGGTCTCAGTTCCACGACACCGGCTGGTACAACAGCAGCCTGAACAATGATGGCCCAACTCACGAGAGCCAGCTTGGTGCAGGTGCGTTCGGTGGCTATCAGGTTAACCCGTATGTTGGTTTTGAAATGGGTTACGACTGGTTAGGTCGTATGCCATACAAAGGCGACACCATCAACGGCGCTTTCAAAGCACAGGGCGTTCAGCTGACCGCTAAACTGGGCTACCCAATCACTGACGATCTGGACGTGTACACCCGTCTGGGCGGCATGGTATGGCGCGCAGATTCCAGCAACAACATCTCTGGTGACAACCATGACACCGGTGTTTCCCCAGTATTCGCTGGTGGCGTTGAGTGGGCTATGACCCGTGACATCGCTACCCGTCTGGAATACCAGTGGGTTAACAACATCGGCGACGGTAACACCGTTGGTGTTCGTCCAGACAACGGCATGCTGAGCGTAGGTGTTTCCTACCGTTTCGGCCAGCAGGAAGAAGCAGCTCCAGTTGTTGCTCCAGCGCCGGCTCCAGCTCCAGAAGTACAGACCAAGCACTTCACTCTGAAGTCTGACGTTCTGTTCAACTTCAACAAAGCGACTCTGAAACCAGAAGGCCAGCAGGCACTGGATCAGCTGTACACCCAGCTGAGCAACCTGGATCCTAAAGACGGTTCCGTAGTGGTTCTGGGCTTCACCGACCGTATCGGTTCTGACGCATACAACCAGAAACTGTCTGAGAAACGTGCTCAGTCTGTTGTTGATTACCTGATCTCTAAAGGTATCCCAGCTAACAAGATCTCCCCACGTGGTATGGGCGAATCTAACCCAGTTACTGGCAACACCTGTGACAACGTGAAAGCTCGCGCTGCACTGATCGACTGCCTGGCTCCAGATCGTCGCGTAGAGATCGAAGTTAAAGGCATCAAAGACGTTGTAACTCAGCCAGCGGCATAAGTTATCGTCTTATAAAAAAACCCCGCCATGCGGGGTTTTTTATTGTCTGAAGAAAAGAAAAATCTATTTTTTACCCAACAGAGCCTGAAGGTCGTTCTTCAGCGTCGACATCTGGTTGGCGTACTTCTCTTTATGCTCGGCATCCTCAATCAGCTGCACGATGGTTTCCGAAAGCGTTTTGCCCCGTCGTTGTGCCAGCCCAGCCAGGCGTTGCCAGACCACGAACTCCAGGTCGATTGATTTTTTGCGAGTGTGCTGATGCTCAGCATTAAAATGCCGTTTGCGTCGCGCGCGGATAGTTTGCTTCATCCGGTTTAACAACGCTGGATTGATGTGTTTCTCAATCCAGCCGTTAACCTGTACCGGTTCATTTTCGAGGGTCAGCAAAATATCCACGGCTTCTTGCGCAGCGCTGGCTTCGACGTAGCAGGTGATCAGCTCCCCTTCACGGTGCTTTTTGACCAGGTACTTCCATTTCCAGCCGCTTTCGAGATTTTCCAGTTGTTGATATTTCATTGCGATCTCAGTGTTACCACGTAACTCTGTTCAGAATATCAGTTTTTTAGCAATCTGCTGAAAAGAAATCATATCCTGAGAGTGAATGCAGCCAATCGCCCTGTCGAAATCCCCAATCCTGCTTGGGTAGAGCCCCCCGCTTACGGTATACTCCACGCTTTTACATCTGACTAAAAAACATCAACTTTGACCATTACGAAACTTGCATGGCGTGACCTTGTTCCGGATACCGAAAGTTACCAGGAACTCTTTGCACAGCCCGAACTCGCAAAAGAACACGAATTCATCCTTAGCGATACGCAGCCTCGTTTGCATTATGCGCTGGAGCAGGTGTTAAGCCCATGGGCAACAGCGCCCTTCATGCTGCTCAAGGCCCCGGAAGAAGCGGAATACCTGACGCTGCTCGGTGATGCCGTGCGCCAGCTGAAGCCGGAAGCGAACGCAGTTTTTGGCGGCCAGTATCGTATTGCGGGACATGATGTCACTTTCGAACCAACGGCGCAGGCCGATGGCCGTTTTGCCGTTAAAGGCGAAGTGATTACCGCTAACTGGGTCGAGGCGGAACAACTCTTTGGTTGTCTGCGCCAGTTTAACGGCGAACTTTCGCTGCAGCCGGGGCTGGTTCATCGCGCAAATGGCGGTGTTCTCATCATCTCACTGCGTACCCTGCTCTCGCAGCCGCTGCTGTGGATGCGTCTGAAAACTATCGTCAACCAGCAGCGTTTCGACTGGGTCGGCTACGATGAGTCTCGTCCTCTGCCTGTCGCTGTTCCGTCTATGCCGCTGTCGCTGACCGTCGTGCTGACGGGCGACCGCGAATCGCTGGCGGACTTCCAGGAAATGGAGCCGGAACTGGCTGAGCAGGCGGTGTATAGCGAATACGAAGACAACATCCAGATTGCTAATGCCGACGATATGGCGCAGTGGTGCCAGTGGGTGATGGTCGTTGCTGAGCGTTTTGCGCTGCCAACCCCTGCGGCTGACGCGTGGCCGGGCTTAATCCGCGAAGCGGTACGCTACACCGGTGACCAGGAAACGCTGCCGCTTTGCCCACTCTGGATCGGCAAACAGCTGCGTGAAGTGGGTGTGATCAGCGGTAACGGGACGTTCACCGGAGAACAGCTCACTCAGATGCTGGCTCAGCGTGAGTGGCGAGAAGGCTATCTTGCCGACCGTATGCAGGATGAAATTCTGCTGGAACAAATTCTGGTGGAAACCGAAGGCGAACGCGTCGGGCAGATCAACGCCCTGTCGGTGATTGAATTTCCTGGCCATCCGCGCGCATTCGGGGAACCGTCCCGTATCAGCTGCGTTGTGCACATTGGCGATGGCGAGTTCACCGATATTGAACGAAAAGCCGAGCTGGGCGGCAACATTCACGCGAAAGGCATGATGATCATGCAGGCGTTTTTGATGTCAGAGCTGCAGCTTGAGCAACAGATCCCCTTCTCCGCCTCGCTGACGTTTGAGCAGTCCTACAGCGAAGTGGATGGCGATAGCGCCTCTATGGCCGAGCTGTGCGCCTTAATCAGCGCCCTGGCGGAAGTGCCCATCAATCAGAACATCGCGATCACCGGTTCGGTGGACCAGTTCGGTCGTGCACAGCCAGTGGGAGGCCTCAACGAAAAAATTGAAGGCTTCTTCTCTATCTGTCAGCAGCGCGATTTAAACGGCAAACAGGGTGTGATTATTCCTGCTCCCAACGCACGCCATTTGAGCCTCAGCCAGGATATTCTGGATGCGGTTGAGCAAGAGCAATTCACCATCTGGGCCATCGAAGGGATTGAGGATGCGCTACCCTTACTGACAAATCTGGTTTGGGATGGCGAAGGGCAAACTACCCTGATGCAGACTATCCAGGAGCGCATAGCTCAGGCGACACAGCAGGATGCTCGTCATCGTTATCCATGGCCGTTACGCTGGCTGGGCTGGTTTAGTTCGAACTGATCGGACTTGTTCAGCGTACACGTGTTAGCTATCCTGCGTCCTTCACTAAAATAAGGCTTACTGAGAACATGGTAGATAAACGCGAATCCTATACAAAAGAAGATCTTCTTGCCTCTGGTCGCGGTGAACTGTTTGGCGCTAAAGGCCCACAGTTACCGGCCCCGAACATGCTGATGATGGACCGTGTCGTGAAAATGACCGAAACCGGCGGCAACTTCGATAAGGGTTACGTAGAAGCAGAACTCGATATCAACCCGGACCTGTGGTTCTTCGGTTGCCACTTTATTGGCGATCCGGTAATGCCTGGCTGTCTGGGCCTGGATGCCATGTGGCAGCTGGTTGGCTTCTATCTGGGCTGGCTGGGCGGCGAAGGTAAAGGCCGCGCGCTGGGCGTGGGCGAAGTAAAATTCACTGGCCAGGTTCTGCCTACGGCGAAGAAAGTGACCTATCGTATTCACTTCAAGCGCATCGTTAACCGCCGCCTGATTATGGGCCTGGCAGATGGCGAAGTGCTGGTCGACGGTCGTCTGATCTATAGCGCAAGCGACCTGAAAGTTGGCCTGTTCCAGGATACTTCAGCTTTCTGATCGTGCTTTTGGCACCCACAGAAAGGCGAAACCTCCGCATTGCGGAGGTTTCTTTTTTGAAAGAGACGTTATCAGGCTATGAGTGCCCTGTCGCCGATGGCTTCTCGCCAGCCTCCAAGCCATTGTGACCTTTGATTTATCGTCTGATAAGGACACATTTCTTTAGAACGTCCAGCGATGCCGGCCTGATAACCACGTTGATGAGCCCGTTCCAGGCGATCTCGTTTCTGTCTCTTCATGCCTCGTTTCCCTCATTCTTTTGTCTGGTGGAAAGAAAACAGTGTCTGCACTCAATGCACAGGCACAGATAACGAATACCCCGAATTAGTCGCATCGTCAATGTTCAAAATTCATACGGGTGTCATATTTGTGAGCTAGCCGGAAGTTCATTTGTACAAAAATTGTGACGTGGCACAAGTAACAAACTGAACTGAAAACGAAAAAAAACCGCAATCAGCAACAGGCCAACTGCGGTTTTTGATGATGAATTTTACTTATGGCAGCCGGGAAATTTCTCTCGCGATGCTGGCCGACTCCTGTGCCCAACCCTGAGCCAGGACTTTCACCATTTCATCATAGCCATCTTTCTGCTGCTTAAGCTCCAGATGGAAAGGACGCTTAATCAGCTGCCCCTGATGGTTCAGCAACCACTCCCCGCTGATCACCACCGCACCGTCATAACGGCCGTGGAAGCCTGTTACCGTGACGTTAAGCGTATCCTGGTCGTTACCCAGCGGCTGCGACGCGACAACCCAGCCCGGAAGCTGGCTGCCCAGATTGGCCACCAGCGTGTTGCGCAGCTGCTGATCCAGCGGGCTGGCCCACAGGTTGTTCGTCGCAATCACGTATTTAACGTCGCTGGTCTGATAGACCACGCCGTTTCCTGCCAGATAATCCGGCACGGCAACCTGCTCAACCCACAGCTGGCGGTTTCCCTGGCTGGCCGTGCTTTGCCCACCGCTGTGGGTAGCCACAGGCAGCTGATAGTAGCTTTTATTATCTACCCCTGAACTGCACGCCGTTAACAGCAGAGCGCCAACCATCAATAGCCACTTTTTCATTCTTTTGCCCTCTTCGGCTCAGGATCCTTTTTATCTTTCGCTTCGAACACCAGCGCATTGCTCTTCTCGTTGAGAGTTTTCAGCACCGGCTGCAGTTCACGCAAGACCTGATCAAGACGCTGCATATCTGCCACCATCTTATTGTACGCCGCTGAACCCGGCTGGAAGCCCTGCATGCTGCGGTTCAGCTCACGCAGCGTTTTCTGCATATCCTGCGGCAGCTGCTGCATGCTCTGGCTCGCAGTGATCTTGTTGATGTTATCCAGCGTGGTTTGCAGACGACGCATCGTTGCCTGGCTTTCGCTCAGAGAGTTCGTCGCCGCTTCAATCATCGGATTCAGTGGCAGATTGTTGATCTTATCCAGCGTTTCCATCAGACGCTGCTGGATCTGAGCCAGACCGCTGCTCACCGTTGGGATGATCTTGTAGCCACCAAATTCACGAATACCGGTAATCGGCGGTGCTTTCGGGTAGAAGTCCATATCCACATACAGCGCGCCGGTCACCAGGTTACCCGTTTTCAAGGATCCACGCAGACCACGGTTCATCAGTTCGTTAATATGCGCCGCGATATCCTGGTTCTCGCCAATCTGGTTAAGCAGACGCTCCGGCTCAATGCGGATCAGCACCGGAATACGATAATCATCGTCCAGCATCTGGCTCAGGTCCGGAACAAAGAACGGAACTTGCCCCACCGTACCAAGACGAATACCGCGGAACTCAACGGGTGCGCCCGGCTGCAGACCGCGGACGGAATCCTTGAAGAACATCAGGAAGTCGATGTGGTCGGTATAGAGCGCGTCCTGAATGCTTCGCTGATCGTCAAAGAGTCTGAACGCCGTTTTCTCGGCAACCGGCTGCCCGAGATCCTGCCCTTCCGGCACATCAAAGCTCACCCCGCCGCCAAACAGCGTGGTTAAGGAACCCATTTCTACGCGCATTCCCGCCGACGTAAGATCGACCGCGATCCCGCTGTCCTTCCAGAAGCGAACGTTGCTGGTCACCAGACGATCGTTTGGCGCATTGATGAAAAGCTGATAGCTGATGGTACGCTTTTGCGCATCGAAGGTGCTGGTTTCAACGGAACCGACGCGGTAGCCGCGGAACAGTACTGGATCACCCGCCGTAAGCTGGCCCGCTTTTTTGCTGTCGAGGATCACGCGGATACCCTTGGCATCAGGCGGCGCAAGCGGCGGTGAGTCGAGAAGCTGATATTGCCCAGGCTGGCTGCCCTTCGTGCCGGGCTGCAGTTCAATGTAGGCTCCAGAGAGCAGCGTCCCTAAGCCGCTGATCCCTTCGCGCCCCACCTGCGGTTTAACGACCCAGAAAACGGAATCGCCGTGCAGCAGTTTTTCCATGCCGGCATTAAGGCGCGCCTTAATTTCCACATGGGTTAAATCGTCGGTCAGGGTTGCGCTTTCGACCACGCCCACATCCACGCTACGGCTTTTGATGGTCGTTTTACCGCCCTCAATCCCCTCGGCATTGGTGGTTATCAGCGTGACTTCCGGTCCCTGATGGCTGTAATGATAAAACAGGATCCATGCACCGATCAGCGCGGTCACGATGGGGAAAATCCACACCGGCGACCAGTTTTTGACCTTCTGCACTTTCGCCTCTCCACTCTTATTTTCCATGCTCTTACTCTTCCTCATGGCTTGATTCAGGCTCACGATCCCACGATAAACGAGGGTCGAAGGTCATGGCCGCAAACATGGTCATAATCACGACCAGTGCAAACATTAAAGCCCCCATCGCGGGATAAATACTCATCAAACCGCCCATCCGCACCAGTGCAGAGAGAACGGCGATGACAAACACGTCAATCATTGACCAGCGTCCGACAAACTCGACCACTTCATAAATCAGGTGCATGCGTTCGCTGTCGCGTTTTCCATGACCCTTCGCATCCCAACAGAGCCAGGCGATGGCGATCATTTTTAAGGTTGGCACCATAATACTGGCGATAAAGATCACGCCGGCGACAGGATAGGAACCTTCGCCCCACAGCAGGATCACCCCGGCGAGGATCGTCGAGGGCATTTTATCGCCGAGCAAATCGGTGATCATGATCGGTAGAATATTGGCTGGCAGATACAACATGATGGAGGTGACCAGCAGGGCCATCGTCCACTGAAGGCTATTTTTACGGCGTACGTGACCTTTCGTTTCACAGCGCGGACAAACGTCGAGATCGGCGGGCAGCACGGCGGTGCAGCATGGGCAGGAACGCAGCCCCTGACGAATGCCGGGCACGCCGACTTTTACCGTCTGCGCAAGCGTCGGTGCCGGGGCGATATCATCCCACGCCCAGCGTCTGTCCACGCACTGGAAGGCACGCAGCTGCAGGACACAGTACAGGCACCACGGAACAAAGCTGCTGCCGATCCCCACATCGCCGTACGCCATGAGCTTCACGAAACTGACCAGAATGCCCGCCAGAAAGATCTCGGCCATGCCCCAGCTTTTAAGCTGAAAAAGGATACGCGCGAGCCGGATTTTCAATGATGAGGGCATCCTGACGCGGTTGACCAGCAAAAGGATAACGACCAGGCAAAAAGCCGGGACTATCTGGACAAACAGGAGAAAAAAGGTGCCGAGGCTGGCGTAATCTTCCGAGAACATCACGCCCGGGATTTCAAGCAGATCCACCTGGCTGGTTATCCCTCCCACCTTCATATAGATGAAAGGGAAGAGATTGGAGAGCAGCAGCATGAACAATGCTGCCAGAGCGTAAGCAGTGGGACGCTGCCGCGGCGCGTCCCACTCGGTTGTCAACGTTGCGCCGCAACGTGGACACAGGGCTTTATGTCCGTGACCAAGCTCTGGCAACGCCACGAGCATATCGCATTGCGAGCATAAAATATGCCTGTCGGCATGGTGCTGGTCACACATATGTTATCCCTGTCTATGCGCCGTTTTTCAGAGACTCAAGGTACTCCCAGCGCTCAAATGCTTCTTCCAGGGCTTTTTCAGCCGCGGACAGTTCAGCCAGTACTTTCTGAGTATAGTCATGCGATTGGGTAAAGAATGACGCATCAGCGACCTGTTTTTGCAGATCCTCAAGCGCGGCCTCCAGCTCTTCAAGACGCTGCGGTAGCCCCTCCAGTTCGCGCTGCAGGTTATAGCTTAGTTTAGCCGAGGTTTTCTTGACAGTTTCTGCTTTTGTTACAGCAGGTTCTGAACTTATTTTGGACTTTGACTGTTTCTGCGCCAGAGACTGCGATTGCTGCCCTTTTGCATCGTGATAACCACCTACGTATTGTCCAATTCGCCCTTCACCTTCGAAGATCCAGCACTCGGTTACGGTGTTATCCACGAACTGACGATCGTGGCTGACCAGCATTACGGTCCCCTGATAACCGTCAATCAATTCTTCGAGCAATTCCAGCGTTTCGACATCCAGGTCGTTCGTTGGTTCATCGAGAATCAACAGGTTACTTGGTTTCAGGAACAGACGCGCCAGCAGCAGACGATTACGCTCTCCGCCAGATAACGCACGCACTGGGGTCATCGCACGTTTCGGATGGAACAGGAAGTCCTGCAGATAGCCCAGCACGTGGCGCGGTTTGCCGTTTACCATCACCTCTTGCTTGCCTTCGGCGAGGTTATCCATCACCGTGCGGTCCGGATCCAGCTCCGCGCGGTGCTGGTCGAAGTAGGCCACTTCCAGCTTAGTCCCACAGTGAATGCGGCCGCTGTCGGCCTGCACCTGGCCCAGCATCAGCTTCAGCAGCGTGGTTTTACCGCAGCCGTTCGGGCCGATAAGCGCAATTTTGTCGCCGCGCTGCACCTGGGCGGAGAAATCTTTCACCAGCACTTTGCCATCAACCTGATAGTTGACGTTTTCCATTTCGAAGACAATCTTGCCGGAACGGGACGCTTCTTCCACCTGCATTTTGGCGCTGCCCATCACTTCACGGCGTTCGCTGCGCTCACGGCGCATTGCCTTCAGAGCGCGCACGCGGCCTTCGTTACGGGTACGGCGGGCCTTGATGCCCTGGCGGATCCACACCTCTTCCTGCGCCAGCTTGCGGTCGAACTCCGCATTTTGCAGCTCTTCCACGCGCAGGTTTTCTTCTTTCTCCAGCAGATAGGTGTCGTAATCGCCAGGATAGGTGACCAGCTTGCCGCGGTCGAGATCGACAATACGCGTCGCCATGTTGCGAATAAACGAACGGTCGTGCGAGATAAAGATGATGGTGCCGCTGAAGGTTTTCAGGAAGCCTTCCAGCCAGTCAATCGCTTCGATATCCAGGTGGTTCGTCGGTTCGTCCAGCAGCAGCACCTTCGGCCCGCTGACCAGCGCGCGGCCCAGGGCCGCTTTACGCAGCCAGCCGCCGGAGAGCGCCGACAGCTCCATGTCCGCTTCCAGACCAAGCTGGGCCAGAACCTCGTTAATGCGGTTTTCAAGCTGCCACAGACCGTGGTGATCGAGCATCTCCTGCACTTTCGCCAGTTCGTTGAGGTTCTTGTCGCTCGGGTCGGTCATCACCAGATGCGAAATCTCGTGATAGCGCTTCAGGTATTCGGCCTGCTCAGAAATGCCTTCCGCCACGAAATCGTAAACGCTGCCTGTCACGTGACGCGGCGGGTCCTGCTGGAGGCGGGAGACGATCAGATCCTGCTCGTAAACGATGCGGCCGTCATCCAGCCCCTGTTCACGGTTGAGGATTTTCATCAGCGTGGATTTACCCGCGCCGTTACGGCCCACCAGACAGACGCGCTCGTTATCTTCGATATGCAGCTCTGCATTATCGAGAAGCGGCGAGTCGCTGAAAGAGAGCCACGCGCCGTGCATACTAATTAAAGACATTTATTTTTCCTTTCAGGCCGCGGTAATCAACCAGCAGTTATGAATTTGACGGTTACGGGCAAAGTCCTGAGACAGCGTTTTTTGGCTGATTTCTTGTGCTTTCAGTCCCAGGGCTGCTAAGCCGTCATGATCCATACGGAAGCCGCGTTTGTTGTTCGAGAACATAATGGTGCCGCCCTTGCGCAGCAGGCGCTTCAGGTCGGTCATCAGGCGCAGGTGATCGCGTTGAACGTCAAAGCTATCCTCCATGCGCTTGGAGTTGGAGAAGGTCGGCGGATCGATAAAGATCAGGTCGAACTGCTCGTCGGTATCACGCAGCCAGCCCAGCACGTCGGCCTGCATCAGACGATGCTGACGTCCGGTCAGCCCGTTAAGACGCAGGTTGCGCTCCGCCCACTCCAGATAGGTGCGGGACATATCCACCGTGGTGGTGCTCCGCGCACCGCCCAGACCCGCATGCACGCTCGCGCTGCCGGTATAGGAGAACAGGTTGAGGAAATCTTTGCCCTTGCTCATCTGACCCAGCATGCGACGGGCGATACGGTGGTCGAGGAACAGGCCGGTATCCAGATAGTCGGTCAGGTTCACCCACAGGCGAGCGTTGTATTCGCCCACTTCGATAAAGTCACCCTTCTCGCCCATCTTCTGGTACTGATTTTTCCCTTTCTGACGCTCGCGGGTTTTCAGCACCAGCTTGTTTGGCGCAATGCCGAGCACGGCGATGGTGGCCGCGATAACGTCCAGCATGCGCTGACGCGCTTTTTGCGCATCAATGGTTTTCGGTGGCGCATATTCCTGAATCACCACCCAGTCCGCGTAGCGGTCAACCGCCACGTTGTACTCCGGCAGGTCGGCGTCGTACAGGCGGTAGCATTCAATCCCTTCCTGCTTCGCCCACTTTTCATATTTTTTCAGGTTCTTGCGCAGGCGGTTGGCATAATCTTCCGCCACGCCGGATGGCTTACTGTCCGCCGCTTTCTCCGCCAGATGGTAGTTTTTCTGCACGCAGTCCAGCGGGCCGTTTTTCGCCTTAAACTGGCGATCGGCACGCAGCTGCAGGCAGCTCAGCAGCTCCGGCGAGGCGCTAAACAGCGACAGGTTCCAGCCGCCGAAGTAGTCCTTCATATTGCGGCCCAGCAGGCTGTGCAGGGCAATCAGCGCCGGCTCGCTGTCCAGACGCTCGCCGTATGGCGGGTTGCTGATCACGGTACCGTACGGGCCTTTTGGCAGCGGGTTGGTCAGGTTCGCCACGTCTTTCACCTCGAAGGTGACCAGCTCGCCGATACCGGCGCGACGGGCGTTGCTGCGCGCGCGTTCGATTACGCGCGGGTCACTGTCCGAACCGTAGAAGTGGGAGGTATACTCCGCCAGACCTTTACGCGCGCGGGTCTGCGCGTCGTCTTTGACCTCTTTCCAGAGCGCTTCGTCGTGCTGGGCCCAGCCTTTAAAGCCCCAGTGACCGCGATGCAGGCCCGGCGCGCGGTCGGTTGCCAGCATGGCCGCTTCAATCAGCAACGTACCGGAACCACACATCGGATCGAGCAGCGGCGTGCTCGGCTGCCAGCCGGAGCGCATTACAATGGCGGCGGCCAGGGTTTCTTTAATTGGCGCCATACCGGTACGATCGCGGTAACCGCGCAGGTGCAGGCCCGCGCCGCTAAGATCGAGAGAAATACTCGCCGTGTCACCGTTGAGCCAGACGTTAATACGCAGATCCGGATTTTCGCGATCGACGTTCGGACGTTCCTTATTTTTACGCGTGAAGCAGTCCACAATGGCGTCTTTTACGCGCAGGGCACCGTACTGGCTGTTGCGGATCTCGTCGTTCACGCCGTTGAAATGCACCGCAAAGGTAGCATTGGGCGTGAAGATCTCTGTCCAGTCGATCATCTGTACGCCGGTATAGAGGTCCAGGTCGCTATAGACCTTGCACTCCTTCATTGGCAGCATGATGCGCGACGCCAGACGGCTCCACATCAGGCTCTGGTAAATAAGCCGCGTGTCGCCCTCAAAGTGGACACCACCCTGAACCACCTGGCACTCTTGCGCGCCCAGGCTTTCCAGTTCAGTTTTTAACAGCTCTTCCAGCCCACGGGCCGTACTGGCAAACAGAGAATTCATATCGTCACTTTTACTCTTAGAAAATTGTCGCGCATTATAGCTAATATGGCGTGTATGTCATAAAGTTGAAGGCTTATTTTCATTTGTGGGAGTGTGCAGTGGCGACGTTATCCAGGCTTTTTATTCATCCGGTGAAATCCATGCGCGGCATCGGCGTCTCTCACGCGCTGGCCGACATGAGCGGATTCGCCTTCGATCGTATTTTTATGGTCACCGAGCCTGACGGCACGTTCATTACCGCACGCCAGTTCCCGCAGATGGTTCGCTTTACCCCTTCCCCGCTTCATGACGGTTTGCACCTTACCGCGCCGGACGGTTCCAGCGCGGTCATTCGCTTTGCTGATTTTGCGCCTGTCGATGCGCCAACGGAAGTGTGGGGCAATCATTTTACCGCGCGCATCGCCCCGGATGAGATTAACCGCTGGCTGAGCGGTTTCTTCTCCCGCGACGTGCAGCTGCGCTGGGTAGGTCCTGAACCGACGCGTCGCGTGAAGCGCCACGACGCCGTTCCCCTCTCCTTCGCCGATGGTTTCCCGTTCCTGCTGACTAACGAAGCCTCGCTGCGTGATTTACAAGGCCGCTGCAAGGCCGGCGTTCAGATGGAACAGTTCCGTCCGAACCTGGTGGTCACGGGCGCCGACGCCTGGGAAGAAGACACCTGGAAAGTGATCCGCATCGGCAGCGTCATCTTTGATGTCGTAAAATCCTGCAGCCGCTGCATTTTCACCACGGTGAGCCCTGAGAAAGGCCAGAAGCACCCTTCCGGCGAACCGCTGAAGACGCTGCAGTCGTTCCGCACCGCGCAGGATAACGGCGATGTGGATTTCGGGCAGAACCTGATCCCTCGCTCCAGCGGCGCAATCCGCGTCGGTGATGAGGTAGAAATTCTTGCCCGAGGACCTGCAAAAGCGTACGGCTCAGGTCAGGAAGAAGAAATGGTCGACGTTGTGACGAATGCCGCCTCTGCGGTAGATATTCACTGGCAGGGCAACGTCATCCGTGGCAACAACCAGCAGGTATTACTTGAGCAACTGGAGCAGGCAGGTATTCGCGTACCCTATTCCTGTCGCGCAGGCATTTGCGGATGCTGCCGCATCAGGCTGGTGGATGGAGAGGTCAGTGCGCTGAAAAAATCGGCAATTGGAAATGACGGCACAATTCTGTGCTGTAGCTGCATACCGAAAACGTCCGTACAGCTGGAAGCTTAAACCGCCTGTTCAAGGCTGAAGGAATCTACGCGCAGCTGCGGCTTCAGCCTGTCGTTCATCACTTTAATGGCATCGCCAAGCTGCATCGTCCGCCCGGCAATGGTTACGCCGGGCTGCGCCAGCAGGCAGAGCGCAGCATTTTCGCCTGGCTCAACCACCAGCAGGCTCACCTCTTCTGCGGTATCGCTCAGATTGACGCTGGCCGCGTCACCCGTTGCCGGGGTCCAGCTCATACCATGCGCAAGAAAATGCCAGCTTTTTGGCATTTGCGGTTTCAGGAAGCGGATAGCCACCAGCGCATTTAATACCAGCTCGGCACGCTGCTCTTTAGAGAGCACCAGATCGCGGCATTTTTCTTCAAAGGAGAAATAAAGCGCCGCATCGTCAACGCAAAAGCCCGACGGGGAAAATGCATCCGGGGTTAACATTCGGCGGGCAAAACGAGAACGAAACAACATGCCATTGGCTAAATCGAGCATCATTCGGTCATGCTCGTCGCAAAAATACCAGCGCCAGTTATCGTCAGGTTTAATTCGCATGTGTCTCTCCCGTCCCCAAACGTCCTGTACTAAAAATGTCCTGTTTGCCGCCTCGTTTATAACACCATTAATAAAAGACTATAATGACTAAATAAGCAACAGTGACGGAATATAAAACAACCAGGGCTGGAAATAAAGCCCTGGTTGTCTGATTAAGAGAAAAGATTAGATATGAGTAACGATTTCTTTAATCAGCGGCGGTCCTTTAAAAATAAAGCCGGAATAGATTTGCACCAGTGACGCACCTGCCGCCATCTTCTCGCGCGCAGCAATCACTGAGTCAATGCCGCCGACGCCAATAATCGGCAGACGTCCTTTTAATTCTGCAGACAGGGCGCGAATAATTTCGGTGCTTTTTAATTGCACCGGACGTCCACTTAACCCACCCGCTTCGTCACAGTTTTTCATTCCCTGCACGAGGGAACGATCGAGAGTGGTATTGGTCGCAATAACACCATCAATATTATGGCGAACCAAACTGTCGGCAACCTGGATCAATTCTTCAGGAGAAAGATCCGGGGCGATCTTAACCGCGACCGGAACATATTTACGGTGGATCGTCTGGAGTTCATTTTGTTTATTTTTAATGGCACTCAGAAGATCGTCCAGCGCTTCGCCATATTGTAAGGAACGCAGACCCGGAGTATTGGGTGAAGAAATATTCACCGCAATATAACCGGCATAGGCGTAGACTTTTTCCATACAAATCAGATAGTCATCTTTACCCTGCTCTACCGGCGTGTCTTTATTTTTACCGATATTGATGCCTAATATTCCGTCAAAATGGGCTTTTTTTACGTTCTCAACCAGGTGATCAACACCGAGGTTATTAAAGCCCATGCGGTTGATCAGCCCTTCGGCTTCAACCAGGCGGAACAGGCGCGGCTTGTCATTTCCCGGCTGCGGGCGCGGCGTGACGGTACCGATTTCAATGGAGCCAAAGCCCATCGCGCCCAGGGCATCAATGCACTCGCCATTTTTGTCCAGACCGGCCGCCAGACCCAGCGGATTCTTAAAGGTCAGACCCATGCACTGCACAGGTTTTTCCGGCACATTCTGACGCACCAGAGCGGCCAGCGGCGTTCCGGTAATACGACGTAATTGCTGGAATGTAAATTCATGAGCGCGCTCAGGGTCGAGCTGGAAAAGGGCTTTACGAACGAAGGGGTAGTACATGAACTCTCCTGGATTCCCGGTGTGCAAACCGGGAGGGGATTATGGGCGATCCACGCGCGAAAGGGAATTGACCTGCGGCAAAAAATCAGCGTAAAACGCAATCGTTTACCTCCCCCGTCTATTTCTTATGCACTTTTTCGCATTTTAATTGCAGATAAATCATTTAGTGGAATAACCGCGCGGTGTCACACTCCTGAAAATTGTTATGAATGTTAGATAAAAGCAAACAATTGGTTATAAGGAGGAAGTATGCGCGTCATTACCCTGGCCGGAAGTCCACGATTCCCTTCGCGCTCCAGCGCCCTGCTGGAATATGCCCGCGAAAAACTCAATGCCCTGGATGTGGAAGTGTGCCACTGGAACCTGCATAACTTCGAACCTGAAGATCTGCTCTACGCCCGCTTCGACAGCCCAGCGCTAAAAACGCTCATCGAGCAGCTTAACGGCGCTGACGGCTTAATTGTGGCCACGCCTATTTATAAAGCCTCTTTTTCCGGGGCGCTGAAAACCCTGCTCGATCTGCTTCCGGAACGCGCCCTGGACGGCAAAGTCGTGCTGCCGCTGGCAACGGGCGGTACGGTTGCCCATTTACTGGTCGTGGATTATGCCCTGAAGCCGGTGCTGAACGCGCTGAAAGCGCAGGAGATCCTCCACGGCGTTTTCGCAGATGACTCCCAGGTTATCGATTATCAACATAAACCTCATTTTACGCCGAACCTGCAAACCCGCCTCGATACTGCCCTGGAAACCTTCTGGCATGCCCTGCACCGCCGGGATATCCAGGCCCCGGCGTTTGGTCAGCCTCAAGGAGTCGCACATGTTTAAAACGTTAACCCGCATCGGCCTGGCAGGTCTGATGGCGCTTACCTCGCTGGCCCATGCCGCAGAAGCGGCTCCGGAAAGTTTGCGCATTGGCTATCAGAAAGGCAGCGTCAGCATGGTGCTGGCGAAAAGCCATCAGCTTCTGGAAAAACGCTTCCCGGACACCAAATTCTCCTGGGTGGAGTTCCCGGCTGGCCCGCAGATGCTGGAGGCCCTGAACGTCGGCAGTATCGATCTCGGCAGCACGGGTGATATTCCGCCGATATTCGCCCAGGCGGCGGGAGCGGACCTCGTCTATGTTGGCGTTGAGCCGCCCAAACCGAAGGCCGAAGTGATTCTGGTGCCTGAAAACAGCGATATTAAAAGCGTCGCCGACCTCAAAGGGCATAAAGTGGCTTTCCAGAAAGGTTCCAGCTCGCACAACCTGCTGCTGCGTGCCCTGCAGGAAGCCGGGCTCAAGTTCACTGACATTCAGCCCGTTTACCTGACGCCTGCCGACGCCCGCGCCGCGTTCCAGCAGAAGAACGTTGATGCCTGGGCCATCTGGGATCCGTACTACTCCGCCGCATTGCTACAGGGCGGCGTTCGCGTGCTGAAAGACGGTACCACGCTGAAGCAGACCGGCTCGTTCTATCTGGCCGCGCGTCCTTATGCGGAAAAGAACGGCGCATTTATCCAGGGCGTACTGGATACCTTTACCCAGGCCGATGCGCTGACCCAGACCCAGCGTCAGGAGAGCATTGCCCTGCTGGCGAAAACCATGGGCTTACCTGAGCCGGTGATCGCGAGCTATCTCAACCACCGTCCGCCGACCACCATTACGCCCGTGGACGCGCACGTCGCCGCGCTTCAGCAACAAACGGCTGACCTTTTCTATCAAAACCACCTGGTGCCAAAACAGGTCACTATTCGCGAACGCATCTGGCAGCCCGCAGGCAAAGAAGGAGCTAAATCATGAGTCTGAATCTTTTCTGGTTTTTACCCACCCACGGTGATGGACACTATCTTGGTACAGAAGAGGGCTCGCGCCCGGTTGACCACGGCTACCTGCAGCAGATTGCGCAGGCGGCGGACCGAATCGGTTTCACCGGAGTGCTGATCCCGACCGGACGTTCATGTGAAGATGCCTGGCTGGTCGCCGCGTCGATGATCCCGGTCACCCAGCGTCTGAAGTTCCTGGTTGCCTTACGCCCGAGCGTGGTCTCCCCCACCGTGGCGGCGCGTCAGGCGGCAACGCTGGACAGGCTGTCCAACGGCCGCGCCCTGTTTAACCTGGTGACGGGCAGCGATCCGCAGGAGCTGGCGGGCGATGGGGTGTTCCTCGACCATACCGAGCGCTACGAAGCTTCCGCCGAGTTCACCCGCGTCTGGCGACATCTGCTGGAAGGTGAAACCGTCACCTTTGAAGGCAAGCATATTCACGTTCGTGACGCGAAGCTCTACTTCCCGCCGGTGCAGCAGCCGCGACCGCCGCTCTATTTTGGCGGATCGTCGGACGTAGCCCAGGATCTGGCGGCAGAGCAGGTCGATCTCTATCTGACCTGGGGCGAACCGACTGAGCTGGTGAAAGAAAAAATTGCCCAGGTACGCGCTAAGGCGGCCGCCCATGGTCGCAAGGTGCGCTTCGGCATTCGCCTGCACGTAATTGTGCGGGAAACCAATGAAGAAGCCTGGCAGGCCGCCGACCGCCTGATCTCCCACCTGGACGATGAGACCATCGCCAGGGCGCAGGCCGCGTTTGCGAAAACCGACTCCGTCGGACAGCACCGAATGGCGTCCCTGCACAACGGCAAGCGCGAGAACCTGGAGATCAGCCCGAACCTGTGGGCGGGCGTTGGCCTGGTGCGCGGCGGTGCGGGCACGGCGCTGGTCGGCGACGGACCGACCGTAGCCGCCCGGATTAATGAATACGCAGACCTGGGTATCGACAGCTTTATTCTCTCCGGTTATCCGCATCTGGAAGAGGCGTACAAGGTGGGCGAGCTGTTATTCCCGCATCTGGATGTCGCCATCCCGGAGATTCCGCAGCCGCAGCGGCTTCAGCTTCAGGGCGAAGCCGTGGCGAACGAGTTTATTCCACGCAAAGCCGCACAGAGCTAAGGAGTGACCATGTCTGCCACCTCCCAAAAATGGCTGCTGCGCGCCGCGCCGTGGTTTTTACCCGTCGGCATTGTGGCTCTCTGGCAGCTCGCGTCGTCCACCGGCTGGCTGTCGAGCCGCATTCTGCCCTCTCCGGAGGGTGTTGTAGAAGCGTTCTGGTCGCTGAGCGTCAGCGGTGAGCTGTGGCAGCACCTGGCGATCAGCTCCTGGCGCGCGGCGATCGGGTTTTCCATCGGCGGCAGCATCGGTCTGGTTCTGGGCCTGATCAGCGGCCTCTCCCGCTGGGGCGAGCGGCTGCTGGATACGTCGATACAGATGCTGCGCAACGTGCCGCATCTGGCGCTGATCCCGCTGGTTATCCTGTGGTTTGGCATTGATGAGAGCGCTAAGATCTTCCTCGTGGCGCTGGGCACATTGTTCCCGATTTATATCAACACCTGGCACGGCATCCGCAATATCGATCGCGGTCTGGTGGAGATGGCGCGCAGCTATGGCTTATCGGGTTTTTCCCTCTTTATTCACGTGATTCTGCCGGGCGCCCTGCCCTCCATTATGGTCGGGGTGCGTTTTGCGCTCGGCCTGATGTGGCTGACGCTGATTGTGGCGGAGACCATCTCGGCCAACTCAGGTATTGGCTATCTGGCGATGAACGCCCGCGAATTCCTGCAAACGGACGTGGTGGTGGTTGCCATCATTCTGTATGCCCTGCTCGGCAAGCTCGCCGACGTCAGCGCCCAGTGGCTGGAGCGCAGCTGGCTGCGCTGGAACCCGGCCTATACCCTTCAGGAGGCGAAAGCATGAATACTGCACGACTGAACCAGGGAACGCCGTTACTGCTGAACGGCGTGACCAAACGCTACGGCGAAAACACCATTCTTAACGGGCTGGATCTGCATATTCCCGCCGGACAATTTGTGGCCGTTGTCGGGCGCAGCGGCGGCGGCAAGAGTACCCTGCTACGACTTCTGGCCGGACTGGAAGCCCCCAACGGCGGTGACATTCTGGCAGGAACGACGCCGCTTTCGAATATTCAGGACGATACCCGCATGATGTTTCAGGATGCACGCCTGCTGCCGTGGAAAACGGTTATCGACAATGTCGGGCTCGGTCTTAAGGGCAGCTGGCGGGATGAAGCCCGCCAGGCGCTGGCCGCCGTTGGGCTGGAAAATCGTGCGGGTGAATGGCCTGCCGCCCTCTCGGGCGGGCAGAAGCAGCGCGTGGCGCTGGCGCGGGCGTTGATTCACCGTCCGGGCCTGCTGTTGCTTGATGAACCGCTCGGCGCGCTCGACGCCCTGACGCGGATCGAAATGCAGGATTTGATTGGATCCCTTTGGCAGGCGCACGGCTTTACGGTACTGCTGGTGACGCATGACGTGAGCGAGGCCGTCGCGATGGCTGACCGGGTGCTGTTAATAGAGGACGGGAAAATAGGTCTGGATCTGACGGTGGATCTTCCGCGGCCTCGTCGCGTGGGCTCGGCAAGGCTGGCGGAGCTGGAAGCTGAGGTATTGGATCGGGTGATGAAGCGCGGGGGGACGGAGTTACAGCGAGCCAAGGCTAATGCCTGATGCCCTCACCCCGGCCCTCTCCCACGGGGAGAAAACACTAAAAACGGCAACCGAGGTTGCCGTTCTGCTTTTACCTGCCCACAGGGCAATTTTTTATTACGCTAAGGCCTTAGCAATCTTCTCGTACAGATCGCCAGACAGGTTCTCCAGCCCTTTCAGCTGCTCAAGCGCGGCGCGCATCTTCGCCTGACGCTTCGCATCGTAGCGTTTCAGACGGATCAGCGGCTCAATCAGGCGCGACGCCACCTGCGGGTTACGGCTGTTCAGCTCGGTCAGCATTTCCACCATGAACTGATACCCGCTGCCGTCTTCGGCGTGGAACGCGGCCGGGTTGCTGCTGGCAAACGCGCCAATCAGAGAACGCACGCGGTTTGGGTTGCTCAGGGTAAAGGAGCGATGCTTCAGCAGGCTGCGCACGTTGCTGAGCGCATCGGCCGCCGGGCTGGTCGCCTGCAGGATGAACCATTTGTCCATCACCAGGCCATCCTGATGCCACTTGTCGTCGTACTCCTGCATTAACGCATCACGGCACGGCAGTTCAGCGGCAACGCTTGCACCCAGCGCGGCCAGGGCGTCGGTCATGTTATCCGCTTCGTGGTACTGCTTGCTCACCAGGGTGTTCGCCAGCTCGGTTTCACCAAACGCCAGATAGCGCAGGCAGGTATTGCGCAGAGAACGTTTGCCAATGTCCGCGTGCTCAACGCGATAAGCGTCAAGCTTGTTGGCGTTATATATAGCCAGGAACTCATCGGCCAGCTCTGCAGCCAGCGTACGGGTCAACGCTTCACGCACCGCCACGATGGCAATCGGGTCGATGATGTCAAACAGCTCGGCGATTTCAGTCGCTGACGGCAGGGTCAGAATTTCAGCGGCCAGGGCCGGGTCAATCTTCTCATCCAGCAGGATCGCGCGGAACGCGTCAGCCACATGGACAGGCAGCGACAGCGGCTGGCCCTGCTGATGGCGGTTTACGTTGAGCTTGATGTAGGTCGCCAGCAGGCTTTGCGCCGCGTCCCAGCGGGAGAAGTCGTTACGCGCGTGACGCATCAGGAACGTCAGTTGCTGATCGCTCCACTTGTATTCCAGCTTCACCGGCGCGGAGAATTCGCACAGCAGCGCAGGCACCGGCTGGAAGTAGACGTTATCGAAGATAAAGGTCTGTTCGGCCTGAGTCACGTTCAGCACGTGGTGTACCGGGTGGCCGCCCTTCTGGAGCGGGATGACTTTGCCTTCGTTATCGTACAGCTCAATGCTGAACGGAATATGCAACGGATATTTCTCTTCCTGCTCCGCCGTCGGCGGCGTGCGCTGGCTGATGGTCAGGGTGTACTGCTCGGTTTCCGGATTGTAATCGTCTTTGACGGTGACAACCGGCGTCCCGGCCTGGCTGTACCAGCGGCGGAAGTGAGAGAGATCGACATTAGAGGCATCTTCCATAGCCTGCACAAAATCGTCGCAGGTGGCCGCGCTGCCGTCATGACGCTCGAAGTACAGCTGCATCCCTTTCTGGAAGTTCTCCTCGCCCAGAAGGGTGTGGATCATGCGGATAATTTCAGCGCCCTTCTCGTACACCGTCAGGGTGTAGAAGTTGTTCATCTCGATGACTTTATCCGGGCGGATCGGGTGCGCCATTGGGCTGGCATCTTCCGCAAACTGCAGGCCACGCATGGTACGCACGTTGTTGATGCGGTTCACCGCGCGTGAACCCAGATCGGAGCTGAACTCCTGATCGCGGAAGACGGTCAGGCCCTCTTTCAGGCTCAGCTGGAACCAGTCGCGGCAGGTGACGCGGTTACCGGTCCAGTTGTGGAAATATTCGTGGCCGATAACGCGTTCGATATCGAGGTAGTCTTTGTCCGTTGCGGTATCGGTACGCGCCAGCACGTATTTGGAGTTAAAGACGTTAAGGCCTTTGTTCTCCATTGCGCCCATGTTGAAGAAATCGACGGCGACGATCATATAGATGTCGAGGTCATATTCGAGGCCGAAGCGCTCCTCGTCCCACTTCATGGAGTTGATGAGGGAGGTCATCGCCCACGGCGCGCGGTCAAGGTTGCCGCGGTCAACAAACAGCTCCAGCGCCACCTCGCGGCCTGAGCGCGTTTTGAAGATGTCGCGCAGCACGTCGAAGTCCCCCGCCACCAGCGCAAACAGGTAGCACGGTTTCGGGAAGGGATCCTGCCACAGCACCCAGTGACGGCCATTCTCCAGCTCGCCTTCGCCTACGCGGTTACCGTTAGAGAGCAGGAAGGGATACAGGGTTTTATCGGCGATGATTTTGGTGGTGAAGCGCGCCAAGACGTCCGGACGATCGAGATACCAGGTTATGTGGCGGAACCCTTCCGCTTCACACTGGGTACACAGCGCCACGCCCGACTGGTAAAGCCCTTCCAGCGCGGTGTTGGCGGCTGGGCTGATTTCATTCACGATGCGCAGCGTAAACTGTTCCGGCAGGTTGTCGATGACCAGCTGGTTGTTTTCTTCTTTATAGTCTGACCAGGCTTCATCATTAATATGCAGGGAGACCAGCGTCAGGTCTTCACCATCCAGACGCAGCGGCACCGCAGTTGCGCTATGGCGCGTCACCTGGCTCACCGCCGTGACAACGGTTTTTGTGGCATCCAGGTCAAAAGTCAGATCGATTTCGCTAATCAGGTAATCCGGCGCACGGTAGTCGTGGCGGTATTTGGCTTGTGGCTGTTGTGTCATAGAAAACCTTATGCATCGTTTGTCGAGTAACGTTTCAATATATTCCTGTTGCGCAAATCGCGCTATGCAGAATGTTCATCTTTTCAGGGTCAAAACCTTTTTTTGCTACATTTGTATAACACGGGGCACAAAATGCCCTCGACCATAAAACGCGCTTATGTTGTGATCGGGGTTCAATAAATCACTAAACAAGGTATACTCCGGAGTTGTTTATTGTACTAAACGCTCCTGTGAGAGGATGCTACTGCGCACCTATGACTCAATTCGCTTCTCCAGTTCTGCATACGTTGCTGGATACCGACGCGTATAAACTGCATATGCAGCAAGCCGTTTTCCACCACTACTATGACGTTCACGTCGCGGCGGAATTCCGCTGTCGTGGCGACGACTTGCTCGGTATCTACGCAGACGCCATTCGTGAACAGGTCGATGCTATGCAGCATCTGACGCTGCAGGACGAGGAATATCAGTGGCTTTCTGGCCTGCCTTTCTTCAAAGCCGACTACCTGAACTGGCTGCGCGATTTCCGCTATAAGCCGGAGCAGGTCAGCGTGGTTAACGATAATGGCAAGCTGGATATTCGCCTTGAAGGTCCGTGGCGGGAAGTGATCATGTGGGAAGTGCCGCTTCTGGCGGTGATCAGTGAACTGGCTCACCGCTACCGTTCGCCGGAAAAAGGCGTCGAGCAGGCGGTCGCCGCGCTGGAAAATAAACTCGCAGCCTTCTCCACGCTGACCGAAGGGCTGGACTTGTCCCGCTTCCGCCTGATGGACTTTGGCACGCGTCGCCGTTTCTCGCGTGACGTTCAGGAGGCCATCGTTAAACGTCTGCAGCAGGAGCCGTGGTTCGTGGGCACCAGCAACTACGATCTGGCACGCCGCCTCAGCCTGACGCCAATGGGCACCCAGGCACACGAGTGGTTCCAGGCGCATCAGCAGATCAGCCTCGATCTGGCTAACAGCCAGCGCGCGGCGCTGGCCGCATGGCTTGAAGAGTACCCGAATCAGCTCGGAATTGCCCTCACCGACTGTATTACGATGGATGCTTTCCTGCGCGACTTTGGTCCCGAGTTCGCTGAACGTTACCAGGGATTACGGCACGACTCCGGGGATCCGGTTGAATGGGGCGAGAAAGCCATTGCCCATTACGAAAAACTCGGCATTGACCCGATGAGCAAGGTGCTGGTCTTCTCGGATAATCTCGACCTGGCGAAAGCGGTCGACCTCTATCGTCATTTCAACACCCGTGTGAACCTGAGCTTCGGGATTGGTACCCGTCTGACCTGCGATATTCCTCAGGTAAAACCTCTGAATATCGTCATCAAACTGGTGGAATGTAACGGCAAGCCGGTGGCGAAACTCTCCGACAGCCCGGGTAAAACCATCTGCCATGACAAAGCATTTGTCCGCGCATTGCGTAAAGCGTTCGACCTCCCCTTGATCAAAAAAGCCAGTTAAGCGCTTACGGGAGCCTTTATGGCTCCCTTCTTATTATTTATTTCTCAATTCTTCTCTTTTGACTGCGAAATTTACTTGTCTGATAGCGGATGGCAGGTAACATAGATATCCCCCCATAAGGGTGGACAAGTGTTTATTTTTTCCGACTATTAACAGAGAGAATATTATGAGCGTTGTGCCTGTAGCCGACGTACTCCAGGGCCGTGTCGCCGTTGACCAGGAAGTCACCGTGCGCGGATGGGTGCGTACCCGCCGAGATTCTAAAGCTGGCATCTCCTTCCTCGCCGTCTATGACGGTTCCTGCTTTGATCCTGTACAGGCCGTCATTAATAATTCTCTGCCCAATTACAATGATGACGTTCTGCGACTGACAACGGGTTGCTCCGTCATTGTTACCGGCGTGGTTGTGGCTTCACCGGGTCAGGGCCAGAGCTTCGAAATTCAGGCCACTGCGATTGAAGTCACCGGCTGGGTTGAAGATCCGGATACCTATCCGATGGCGGCAAAACGCCACAGCATCGAATATCTGCGTGAAGTCGCCCACCTGCGTCCGCGTACCAACCTGATTGGTGCGGTGGCGCGCGTGCGTCATACGCTGGCGCAGGCGCTGCATCGTTTCTTCGATGAGCAGGGTTACTTCTGGGTGTCTACCCCGCTGATCACCGCGTCCGATACGGAAGGTGCCGGTGAGATGTTCCGCGTTTCGACGCTGGACATGGAAAACCTGCCGCGCACGCCTGAAGGTAAAGTGGACTATGACAAAGACTTCTTTGGTAAAGAAGCCTTCCTGACGGTATCTGGTCAGCTCAACGGCGAAACCTACGCCTGCGCGCTGTCTAAGATCTACACCTTTGGCCCAACCTTCCGCGCCGAAAACTCCAACACCAGCCGTCACCTGGCGGAATTCTGGATGCTGGAGCCTGAAGTGGCGTTCGCCAACCTCGACGATGTCGCTGGCCTGGCAGAAGCCATGCTGAAGTATGTGTTCAAAGCGGTGCTGGAAGAGCGTCCTGACGACATGAAATTCTTCGCAGAACGCGTAGACAGCGATGCTGTAGCGCGTCTGGAGCGTTTCGTCTCTGCCGACTTTGCGCAGGTGGACTATACCGACGCGGTGGCGATCCTCGAGAAATGCGGTGAGACGTTCGAGAACCCGGTTTACTGGGGCGTTGACCTGGCGTCTGAACACGAACGCTATCTGGCCGAGAAGCATTTCAAAGCGCCGGTTGTCGTTAAAAACTACCCGAAAGACATTAAGGCCTTCTATATGCGCCTTAACGAAGACGGTAAAACCGTGGCAGCGATGGACGTTCTGGCGCCGGGCATTGGTGAAATCATCGGTGGCTCTCAGCGTGAAGAACGTCTTGACGTGCTGGACGCGCGTATGGAAGAGATGGGGCTCAACCCAGCTGACTACAGCTGGTACCGAGATCTGCGTCGTTACGGTACCGTACCGCACGCCGGTTTTGGTCTGGGCTTCGAGCGTCTGATTGCCTACGTTACCGGTGTTCAGAACGTACGTGACGTGATTCCTTTCCCACGTACTCCACGTAACGCCAGCTTCTAATCGGTATAAGACTGAAATGGCCAGCAGATGCTGGCCATTATTTTATTCTGTATTGTCAGTTTTCGTCAGCGCAAAGTCAGCGTCTTTAAACCTTCACCCCGTCACAACCACTACCTGTTACGTTTTGTTTCCGCGAAATATCCAGCCACAAAAAATAAACCCCATTCTTATTGCGATTATTACATCCTCAAGCGATAGCACAAATTTCAACCACTTTTACAGCCGTCCGGAAGGCCTTTCGCAGTCATAAGAAAAAACAAGCCGTTTAGCGTCTGTTTATATGAATCGCCTTTATCTCAATTAATCATAAGGAATTCATATATATAGGATATGGCTTGCTGTTTAATTCGCCAGGTCGTTCTGAAGTTTGAGGTGGTTCACAAAGTTCCCAAAAATACATATTTAGTTACATATATTTTCTTTCGGTTACTTAATCTTGAGAATTGTAGCACTTTCAGGCTAGCGAAACGCTTCGCCGAATGGAAAGATGCCTGTCAGATACATAAAGACACCAAACTCTCATCAATAGTTCCGGAAATATTTATTGACAGAATTTATTGACGGCAGTGGCGAGTGTCATAAAAAAACCAATGAGGGTAATAAATAATGATGAAGCGCAATATTCTGGCAGTGGTAATCCCTGCCCTGCTGGTAGCCGGTGCAGCTAACGCTGCAGAAATCTATAACAAGAACGGCAACAAGCTGGACTTCTACGGTAAAGTTGTGGGCGAACACGGCTTCACCACTTCTGGCGAACACAAAAACGCAGACTCCTCTTACGGCCAGATCGGCTTTAAAGGCGAAACTCAGGTTAACGAAAACCTGATCGGTTACGGTCAGTGGGAATACCGTGCGAAAGCTGGTGCAGCTGAAGGCGACCAGACTAACGTAACGCGTCTGGCATTCGCAGGTATCAAAGTTTCTGAAGCAGGTTCTCTGGACTACGGTCGTAACTACGGTATCGTTTACGACGTAGAATCCTACACCGATATGGCTCCGTCCTTCTCTGGCGAAACCTGGGGTGGTGGCTATGTTGATAACTACATGACCAGCCGTTCTACTGGCCTGCTGACCTACCGTAACAACAACTTCTTCGGTCTGGTTGATGGTCTGAACTTTGGCGTTCAGTACCAGGGTAAAAACGACCGTAGCGATCTGCGTAAAGCGAACGGTGACGGCGTTGGTCTGTCCCTGGGCTACGAGTTCGGCGAAGGCTTCGGTCTGATCGGTGCATACAGCACTGCAAACCGTACTCTGGATCAGAAAGAAGATGGTAAAGGCGATAAAGCTGAGTCCTGGGCAGTTGGCGCGAAATATGACGCGAACAACATCTACCTGGCGACCGTTTACGCTGAAACCCGCAACATGAGCATCCTGGGTGATAGTACAGCGACTGTGTACGACGTTGCTAACAAGACCCAGAACTTTGAAGTTATCGCTCAGTACCAGTTCGACTTCGGCCTGCGTCCTTCCGTTTCTTACGTTCAGTCCAAAGGTAAAGACCTGAACGGCATCGGCGACCGTGACCTGGCGAAATACATCACCACTGGTGCGACTTACTACTTCAACAAGAACTTCAACGTGTACGGTGACTACCGCTTCAACCTGCTGGACGACAAAGATGCGTCCACCAGTTGGGTTGGCTCTGACAACCAGGCTACCGTTGGCGTAACCTACCAGTTCTAATCAGTACACCACTTTGTTATATGCTTAATGAACAGGGCTTCGGCCCTGTTTTTTTATGCGTGACAGAAAATAATGGCGACTTTTGAAAAGCCGCACGCTTTTCGTCGCAAACGGTTGGCATTTTGTAAATCTACCGTTAACCTGATAGCGGATTTCACTTCTGTAATCACAATGGAACTTCGTCATGTTTGAGAACATTACCGCCGCTCCTGCCGACCCTATTCTGGGCCTGGCCGATCTGTTTCGTGCCGACGACCGCCCTGGCAAAATCAACCTGGGTATTGGTGTATATAAAGATGAAACCGGCAAAACTCCGGTACTGACCAGCGTTAAGAAAGCTGAGCAGTATCTGCTGGAAAACGAAACCACCAAAAACTACCTCGGTATTGATGGTATCCCTGAGTTTGGTCGCTGCACCCAGGAGCTGCTGTTCGGTAAAGGCAGCGCAATTGTGAGTGACAAACGTGCCCGTACAGCACAGACCCCAGGCGGTACCGGTGCGCTGCGCGTAGCGGCGGATTTCCTTGCGAAAAACACCTCTGTTAAACGCGTATGGGTGAGCAACCCAAGCTGGCCGAACCACAAGAGCGTGTTTAACTCTGCGGGTCTGGAAGTGCGTGAATATGCATACTACGACGCGGCAAACCACTCTCTCGACTTTGACGGCCTGCTGGCGAGCCTGAGCGAAGCGCAGGCAGGTGACGTGGTTCTGTTCCACGGCTGCTGCCACAACCCAACCGGTATCGATCCGACGCTTGAGCAGTGGCAACACCTGGCGAAGCTGTCCGTTGAAAAAGGCTGGCTGCCGCTGTTTGACTTTGCCTACCAGGGCTTTGCCCGTGGTCTGGAAGAAGATGCCGAAGGCCTGCGCGCGTTCGCAGCCGTTCACCAGGAGCTGATTGTCGCAAGCTCGTATTCCAAGAACTTCGGTCTGTACAATGAGCGCGTGGGTGCCTGTACGCTGGTTGCCGCTAACGAAGAGACTGTCGATCGCGCGTTCAGCCAGATGAAATCGGTTATCCGCGCTAACTACTCTAACCCACCGGCACACGGTGCGTCTGTTGTTGCCACTATCCTGAGCAACGATGCGCTGCGCGCTATCTGGGAACAAGAGCTGAACGATATGCGTCAACGTATTCAGCGCATGCGCCTGCTGTTTGTGAACACACTGGCTGAGAAAGGCGCGGACCGCGACTTCAGCTTTATTATCAAACAGAACGGCATGTTCTCGTTCAGCGGCCTGACCAAAGAGCAGGTTCTGCGTCTGCGTGAAGAGTTTGGCGTGTACGCCGTGGCCTCAGGCCGCGTGAACGTTGCAGGCATGACGCCTGACAACATGGCGCCACTGTGCGAAGCGATTGTCGCCGTACTGTAATTTGCGTCCATAAAAAAGCCTGCATTATGCAGGCTTTTTTTATTCTGGTTACCAGACAGGCATCTCATCCTGAAGGAACGGATTATGGAGCCGTTCGTAGCCCAGCGTCGACATCGGACCGTGTCCAGGGATAAACGTAACGTCATCACCCAGCGGCAATAACTTTTGCTTAATCGACTGAATCAGCTGCCCGTGATCGCCGCGCGGAAAATCGCTGCGTCCTACGCCACCTTTGAAGATCACATCGCCGGAAATCAGCAGACGGGACTGGTCATCAAAGAAGACGATATGGCCTGGCGTATGCCCAGGACAATGCAACACCTGTAAAGTCACATTCCCTACGTTAACGCGCTCTCCTTCGTTCAGCCAGCGATCGGGCGTCAGGGGCTGACACTCATCAAGGCCAAACATGCGGCTTTGGGCGGGTAACCCCTGCAGCCAGAACTCATCTTCTTTTTCCGGACCGACGATCGGCACACCGTAGTGTTTAGCGAGTTCAGCCGCTGCACCCACATGGTCGAGGTGACCGTGCGTCAGTAAAATCTGCATGAGCGTCACGCCGCTGTCGGCGACTTCCTGCTTGATTTTCTCAGCGTCACCGCCGGGATCGACAAGCGCGGCCAGTTTAGTCTGTTCGCACCAGATCAATGAACAATTCTGGGAGAACGCGGTAACCGGAATAATACGATAGTTCATACTGCTCCTGTGTTTCGTTATTACCAGTGCCGAACCGGACCGGTATCAATATGCACAAAGTTGCTGCTGGGGTAATATCCTACACCACCTGCGCGCATAGATAACGCGGCTTTGCGAATATTGGCTAACGAAACGCCTTCAATATGGAAATCCATTGCCTGTCCCTTCGTGTGATAGCTTTTTTTGGCTACCCCGCGACTGTGGGCGCGCAGTTCATTATTGGTATCAATCGAACGATAGCCAGAAATGAGCTGCACCGGCCTGCTGGTGCCCAGCAGGCCCTGAAGGCGGAAAATCTGATCAAACAGTCCTGGATCGATGGCTTTTATTTTATTCGCGCGGAAATCACGGAAAAAATGGTTAAGTCTTGCTAATTCATCCTGAATATAGCCTCTGCCATCGAAAAACTCCGCTTTTAGCGACTCACCGGTATGCAGGTTGTTGAGCGTTAAAACTCGCGGACGAGGTGTCGAGAGGGTGGCAAATGCTGGCGTCGGCAGGATGGCCGCTGCGCCAAGCGCAACACCACCTAACGCCAGCAGTTTGCGGCGATTAGCGTCAAATTTGTCCATGATAATCAGGTCTACAGGTAAAAGAAATCGTAATATGCTTAGCGCACGAAGGGCACCTTAACTGGCAAAACCAGGTACGTCAAGGCGCCCAACCCCAGTGAATACGCGGCTTACAGCGATATTGCCCCCTATTCACCCTAACTTACGACAATCATTTTTCCCGAACTGCTTCATTTACCTGATTAATTGTTCCGCTTTTGGCAAAATTTGTGCGCCGGATCGCGCGGTGAGATCATAATTGTAAATATCTGTACGATACTGGGTACGCCCGTCCTCACCCACAAATGCCGTCAGATAGTAAAGATTGACCGGAATATTGTGGCGAATATTCACGTAACGCGTATCCCCCTGCTTCAGGGCATCCGAGATACGCGTGTCGTTCCAGCCCGCATCCTGCAACAGCATATTGGCCAGCTCCGAGGCTTTGTTCACGCGCACGCAGCCAGAACTCAGCGCGCGCGTATCTTTCTGGAACAGATTGTGGTTCGGCGTATCGTGCAGATAAATAGCTTCTGAACTCGGCATGTTGAATTTGTAGCGCCCTAAAGAGTTATGCGCTCCGGGAGCCTGCTGGAAGCGGAACGGCAGATTCGACGCTGTGATGGTCGACCAGTCGACCATATAAGGATCGATGGCCTCTTTACTGTTCCATCCACGCATCACCGTGTAGCCATGACGCTCCAGATAACCCGGATCGTTCCAGACCTTCGGCAGAATGTCTTTACGCGCCAGCGTCGGCGGCACGTTCCACGGCGGGTTAACCACCACGTTATTCAGCGCGCTGCTCATCATCGGTGTTTTACGATCCGGACGCCCGACAATCACGCGCGACGCCAGCACTTCGCTGCCGTTCTGGTAATAGACCAGGGAATACGCCGGGATGTTAACCATAATTCCGGTAGAAAGCGTTCCCGGCAGCAAACGCAAACGCTGGATATTGAGCGCCAGCACCCCTGCCCGCTGCGCAGGCGATACGTTCAGCCAGTCGCGCGTCGTCTGGCCAATGACGCCATCGGCCCCCAGCCCCTGAGCGGTCTGAAACTGTTTAACGGCCGCAACCAGCTCGCGATCGTAAGCCGCGGGTTTGTTGCTCAGAACAACGGCTTTCTTCTCTTTCACAGGCGCTGACGGGCTGACGGCGACGCTTTGTGGATCGTCACCCGGGAGAACAATCTTTGGCCCGCCGTCAAGAAGACCGGAACGCGTCAGGATCTCGCGCAGGGCGGGCACATCGCTGCTCCACTGCCCCGGACGCAGCGTCGCGGTACCGCGCATCTGCGGCCATGGACGCGTGTCCCCCACCAGCGTGAGGAGCGACTGGTGCAGGGTGGCATAGTGTGGATGCGCCGGTGCCAGGCTGGCAATAAAACGCGGCAGTTCACCATTGTCCAGCGCGAGCTGCCACTGGTTAATCACCGACAGCGCCGGCGTCGCCAGCTTGTACGGCTTATCGCTGTACAGCCAGCGGTTGCCGTTGACCGGAATACCCGCCACGAACTGCAGGTAGCCCATCATGGCATCGGAAAGCACCACGTCACGCGCCTGCCCGGTGACGGCAGGATCGGTTAACAGCTCAACCCACTTTGTAAACTGCGGCTGAAACCCTGCAATCGCGACTTCCGCCAGCTGCTGCTGGAAGGCGCGCACGGCATCGCGGTTTTCCCACATCGGTTTCATATCGCGGGCGGCATAGAGGAGCGTGAGCTGGTTGATATAGACAGGCGTGTAGCCTGACGGCAGCCCCGACTGCAGCTGCTGGCTGAGCGATTCCGCGTCGATGCCTTCCGGCAGCGGTTTAATTCCGGCCATGATAGCCGTCGCCGGAGACTGGTCCAGCGGCTGGGACAACGACGTTGGCTGCGCGCCTGTCGTTGCCGAGCTGTCAGTCGGCACAATTTCAGGCTCGTCGGCCTGGGCGGTTAACAGCGGAGCAAACATCACTGCCAGGCATAAACTCAGCGCAGACAGCTGACGACCACATTCTTTCTTTAGCAACATCCCTTGCCCCCTGTTTTCACGACATGCCCATCACGCTGGGGCTTTCTTTCATTATAGGTAGACGGCTAAGCTGTTGCCTTACCTTATGTAAAGAAGTTTAAAGATAACGCAGCCCCAAGCACAAGTTAAGTTTAAAAAAAAAGCGGCGCCAGTGCGCCGCTTCGGGTCAGAAGACGCTTCAGGAAGCGTCCGCCGTGGTTTCCGTCAACGACTCCGGCGGCTGCGGCGCAAAGCCACGCAGCCCCACAACGTGAACGTGTTCGCTGTTCTGGAACACCTTACGCACCAGTTTGTAGGTGGTGCCCTTCTCGGGGCTGATGTTCTCCGGCGCCGCGATAATGAGCTGCATATCGAGACGTTCGCAAAGCTCGAACAGCGTGGCAATCGAGCGGGCATCAAGTCGCGCCGCCTCATCCAGGAACAGCAGTCGGCATGGCGAGATATCTTTGCCGCGCAGGCGGCGCGCTTCATCTTCCCAGCTCTGTACGACCATCACGAGAATTGACATGCCGGTACCGATCGCTTCACCGGTAGAGAGCGCCCCGGATTCCGCACGCAGCCAGCCGTCTGAGCCACGGTTTACCTCGACTTCCATTTCCAGATAGTTACGGTAGTCCAGCAGCTCTTCACCGATGGTTTGTGGCGTACGCTGGCCCATATCAATCTGCGGGTTCAGGCGCTGATACAGCTTCGCCAGCGCTTCGGAGAAGGTCAGACGGTTGCTGTTGAACAGATCCTGATGCTGCTCGTGCTGCTCTGAGAGCACTTCCAACAGCGTCGCGTGGGCTTCACGCACGTTGACGTTGAGGCGCACGCTGTTCACCTGGCCAAACGACACGCTCTGCAGGCCCTGGTTCAGCTGGCGGATACGGTTCTGCTCGCGCTGAATGGTTTTACGAATGATGTTCGCCACGCTGCGGGAGCTGATCGCCAGTTTCTGCTCGCGGGAGGTCAGTTCTTCCGTCAGACGGCCCAGCTCGATTTCCATCTGTTCGATGGCTTCAACCGGATCGTCGGTACGGATGATGTCCTGACGAATACGCTCGCGCAGGTGCTGGTAAACCGCCACGAAGAACTGAATTTTACGTTCCGGACGTTTCGGATCCTCCGACATGCGCAGCACGTCGCGCAGGTGTTCGTTATCCGCCACCGCCAGACGCAGCGCACCCAGCGCCTTATCCGACATGGAGCGCAGCTCATCGGCAGAGAGATACGCCAGCTCGCGGCGGTGCAGACGACGCTCAACGTTATTGTCTTTCACCATGCGCATCACCGCGCACCAGCCCGCCTTGGCGGTCACGACCTGCTCGCGCATTTCGTGATAGTCGCGTTCCAGCTTGCGCAGGCGACGGGTCAGGTTATCCATTTCGGCTTCGCAGAAGGTCAGCGCTTTTTCCAGCTGATTACGACGCGCGCGGTTATTGCTGAGCTGCGAATGCAGCTCGTCACGACGAATACGCGCGCGCTCTTCTGCCCCGCTGTCGGCACGAACGCCGATGTCCTGAAGCTCTTTCTGCAGATCGTTTAACAGCTCTTTCTTGGTGTCGAAGGAGCTTTTCAGCGAGGCCAGCACCTGGTTGTACTGGTTCAGCTGAGCGGAATGGCTGCGCATTGCTTCGCGGGCGCGAGTACGTTCCGCCTCCGCCTGCTCAAGGCGCTGACGCAGTTTTTCGTTCAGATCGCTGTTACCGCTCAGCATTTCAGCCGAATCGGAGTAGCCAAAGTGGGCCCGACGCTGCACCACTTCCGTCAGGGCAAACGCCTGCTGACGCGCTTCGCGCTGCACCTGCTGCGACCAGGCATAATCTTCTTTTAACTGCTCGAACTGTTCCGGGTCGCTCTGCAGGACAGACACGACGGGCTCCAGCTTCGCCAGCTGATTGCCGTGCTGCTGAACGAAACGCGCGGCTTCCTGCGCTTCATCCAGACGCTCCTGGATCTCATCCACACGGTCAGCCAGCGTGTCATCCGCCAGCAGATTCAGGCGCGGCAGAATGCGGTTAAGGGCAGCGACGCCCTCTTTCGCCTGTTCAAACTGAACGCGACTCTGCTGGTTATCGCTTTCATGGCTGGCAATCGCACGTTCCAGCTCGCCACGGCGGGTATTGAGCTTGCGGATTTCGGCTTCCGGATCCGCGTCAAACGCTACGGCGAGATGGCTGCCGATAAAGCGGCTGAACGACTGGTGCAAACGCTGGGTTTTCTGCACGTCAAACGACAGGGTCGCAAAACGTTCAGACAGCGTTTCACGCTCGGCGTGCAGGCTCTCGATGCGGCTTTCGCGCGCGGCGCGGCCAAACAGCGGCAGCTCCGGGAAGCGGGAATAACGCCACTGACGGTCGGCAATTTTCACCACCACCGCTTTTTCCAGCTCGTCGACGCTGAATACGCTGTCATCGAACGACTGCGGATCCCCTTCGATCAGGTAGAGATCTTCCGGGCAATCCTCCAGGCCGGCAAGCTGCTCAGAAATCAGCGACAGATCCGGGACCACAATCGCGTTGCGGGATGGACCGTACAGCGCGGAGAAGTACGGGGCATCATCGAGGCCAACGTCGTCATAAATCTCGGACAGCAGCACGCCGCCAAAACGCTCCGCTAGCGCATTCAGGCGTGGATCTTCTGACCCGCCCGGCTGGCTTAAGCGCTCAATTTCTTCATCGACGTCGCGCTTGCGGGCGCCCACTTCATCACGCTCAACGATGGCTTCACGTTCGCGCTCCAGCAGCTGCTGCAGGTATTCGGTCACTTCCTGACTGGATTCGAACTGCTCGCCGCACTGCTCGCTGAGCTGGTTCAGGCTGCTTTGAGCCGCCAGCCAGACCGGCGCACGCTCCAGGAGCGTCTTAGAACGGGACTGAATCTGCTCCAGCTCCTGACGCAGGGTCATACGCTGTTCGCTGGCGTTTGATACGGTATCGGACAGGGCCGCAATGCGCGCTTCCAGCTCCTGATGCAGGGCCTCAAGCTCGTCGAAATCGTAATTTTTTCCCTGACGCTTGCAGAATTCCGCCAGCAGACGCTCGGCTTCCTGCTGCTCGCGCAGGCGCTGCTCCAGCTCGTTCAGACGCATACGCAGCGGCTGAACCTGCTCGGCCAGATGACGCTGGTTCACACCGTCGCGCAGCAGTTCACGGGCAACGTCCCAGGCTTCGTTACGCGCCAGCGGGCCGTTAATCGCAACTACCAGCTGATAAGCCTGCTCAAACTGGCTGTGCGCCGTTTGCGCGACGCTCATTTTCTGTTCGAGGGAGAGCAGTTTCTCGGTGGCTTCCTGCTCTTTGGCCTGGAAGGTATCCAGCCACTCGTCGGCGCTGTCCGGCGTCAGGTCAGGCAGATGGCACAGCTCTTTTGCACGCTGTAATGCCTGCAGTGCCTGGGTGTACTGAATCGCTCGCGTCTGCTGCACGTCGAGTGCCTGCTGGTAATCGGCAAGCTGGCTTTTCAGCTCATCCACTTCCAGCTCGGCCGCTTCGGCGCGGGCTTCGTTCTCTTCCTGCATGTCGGCGGCTTCAGCCACCACTTCATTTTGCTCTTCGAGACGAATCTGCAGCTCATCGAGATCCGCTTCATAGCGCTCGATTTTTTCCTGCTGACGCAGCGCGGTCTGCACCAGGTTCAGGTGATCGCTGGCGGCCTGATAGTCGGCTTCCAGGTCGCCTTCAGCACCGTTGTGCTCACCCAGCTCGCGCGCCATTTCGACGTGCTTGTACTGTTCGGCCACAAGCTGTTTACGGGAGGTAAACAGCTCGCGACGGTATTCTAATGCCTGATCGAGATGCACGCGGCGCTCGTTGGCGTGGCGCATGTAGTCCGCCGCCACGTAGTTGGTGGCTTCGCTGATCAGGTGTTTAAACAGGTCGCGGTCAGACTGGGTAACGCGAATCGCTTCCAGCGTCATGCGGTTTTCGCGCAGCGCCGCTTCCATATCCTGGAAGGCCTTACGTACGCCGCTGTTTTCCGGCAGCAGGTAGTCGCGCAGGGAGCGGGTAATCGCGCTGGAGATACCGCCGTAAAGAGACGCTTCGATCAGGCGGTAGTATTTGCTACGGTCTGATGCCGTGCGCAGACGACGCGCCACCACGCCCAGATCGAACATCAGCGAGTGGTAGTCGGTAATGGAGTTAAACTGCTTGAACTGTACGCCTTCGATGGCTTCAAGCTTGTCTTTCAGCTCCTGCAGCGTCAGCACGCGCGCCTGGCGTTCGTTCAGGGTTTCCGTCAGCAGCGCCGTCGGCTGCACGGAGGTCGGCAGTCCCTGGATCGCAAACGGCTTGATATCCACTTTACGGTCGCGACCGGCGACCTGCTGCAGGCGCACGCCCACTACCACACGCTGATGACGGGAGTTAATGACGTCCAGAACCGAATAACAGACGCCGGCCTTCAGCTTACCGTGCAGACCTTTATCACGTGAGCCGCTTGTGGCTCCCGCTTCGGTGGTGTTACGGAAGTGAAGCAGCGTCAGATCGGGGATCAGCGCCGTAACAAAGGCCGCCATGGTGGTGGATTTACCCGCACCGTTACCGCCGGAGAGCGTCGTGACCAGCTCATCCAGATCGAACGTTCGGGCAAAGAAGCCGTTCCAGTTAATCAGCGTCAGTGAGCGAAATTTACCGCGTTCAATCATTACTCTTCCTCCCCGCTATCCGGCAGATTCTCTTCATGCTCGTCATTGAGCTGCAAATGGTTTTCCACCGGCATCGCTTCACCGTCGCGGATCATGCGGAGCTGCGCTTCACGCGCGTCATCGCCCGCGCGCACGTCGGCGCCGAAGCGGAAGACAGATTCCGTAATGCGGAATTTGCTGCTGTCGTGGCCCATAAACCAGACCATCCCCAGACGGCGCAGACGGTTCAGGGAAGAGCGAACTTTTTCCTGTAATTTCTGACGGTCAAGATCCGACCCCGTGGAGCGGTTGTTCACCAGCTTCAGCAGCTTGCTTTCATCTGCCAGCGTCAACAGCTCGTCGTAAAGTTCCTGCTGGGTGAAGATCCCTTCATTCGCCAGACGTTCCGGGCTGAGGTAGAGGTAGCAAAGAATTTTGCCGACCATCATATCCAGCTCGGAGAGCACGGAACGCGGGATCAGCGTCGTGGAGCGCGGACGCAGGTAGAAAAACCCTTCCGGCGCGCGGATAAGTTCCACGTTATAGCGTGCGTAAAACTCTTCCAGGTACTCCTGGAAGTCCATCAAAAAGGCGTGATTATCCAGCTCGTCTAATCCAATGTGACGACCGGCACGCAGCTGGCTGTCCAGCGCCGGAAATAACGGATTCGCCAGCGCCTGTGCCAGCTTAACTGGCATCACTTGTTCAATATTTGTCAATGACATGCGCCTGTACCTTGGCTCCGTAATCGTTGATTGGCTGCCACTTCGGCGGCAGTCCGGTGAAATCTGCTTGCGCAACGCCCAGGCGCACCGCCTGGTCTACCACAATGCGGGCAATGTCAAAGTGGCGCGCGCGTGGATATTGCGCCAGATAGTCGCGCACCACGAGCCCAAGATCCAGCGGCACTTGTCTGGTTTTATAGACAGCGAGCTGTTCTTCGATCATCGCCGCAAGCTGCTCGCGAATTTCGTTAAATTCTTCGTATTCCAGATCCGGCGGCAGTTCACCGGTCACCTCTTCATCGCGCAGCGCCATCTCTTCGTCGCGCATATCCAGCAGACGATCGGCATTGGCGTAGGTCAGCGCCCACGGCGCATCGAAATAGGTCTGCACCGACTGTCGCAGACGCTGAGCAAAGACGCGGTTTTTATCCATATCAATCGCGGTACGGATAAATTTATGCACGTGTCGGTCGTAGCCGATCCACAGGTCGATCGACTGCTGGCCCCAGCTGATAATGCGGTCGAGTTTGCTTTGCAGGTCGAAGACCAGACGATCGACAAAATGCAGATCGTCATGCGCCAGCGTCGCGTCCTGGATGCGCAGAAGATTCGCCTGCAGCTTGTCCCCTGCGGCTTCCAGGGTATCCTGGAGCTCACGCAGCGTGCCGGAGGTTTCTGACAGCAGAAGTTCACAGCTGGAGATGGCCGCTCGCCAGTCTTTATTCAGCAACTGGGCAATATCATCTTTCACCTGCTGCTGCTGTTCGTCCATCAGGCGCTGGGTGAGATCGATACTGTCGAAAATCTCGGCCACCGAATATTTCAGCGGCGCGTAGACGTTACGGTGCCAGTGGAATTCGTCACCGTTTTCATCCGCCGCGTCGGCGGCGCGCTTAAGCTCACCCGCCACGATCGAGAGCTGCATGGAAAGACGCAGCGTAGAAAATTCACGCTGGCGAATATAGTAATCGGTGATGCCGATGCCCAGCGGCGTCAGGCGATAGATGGCGTTTCCTTCCGCCTGCTCGCTGGTAAAGCGGTTCAGCAGACGTTGACGCACCATATCGTTGATTGCGTTGTTAGCACGCACGCTAATGGTTTCGCTGGTTTGCTCAAACGCATCACTGACATGGCGGAACGCATCCACCAGTTCACCCTCGCTCATTTCACCATCCAGCCGCTCGCCGTTCAGCGTGGCAACCGCCAGCAGGAAAGAGAGTCTGTCTACCGGCAGCGAGATGGAGAAATCGTTTTTCCTGGCCCAGGCAACCAGTTCGGGGACTGTCTGGGAAAATTCACTCATAGGTTATCCTTGCATCTGCGGCTTGTGCGCGGTGACGTGAATATAGCGGCCAAGGCTGATAAAAGGCTCCTGACGGCAATACCGCGTTTCTAATTCTGTTAAGGTGTCAAAACAGTCACGCTGTTTGTGTTTTTCACGCAGATAATCATGAAACACCCTGACGCCCGTCTTCCCGACGATCTGCCAGCCAATCGCTTCCAGCCAGCCATAAACCTGCTGTGGATCGCGCGGATAGTCCGGGGAAAGCGTGCGCTTTTTCTTTTTGGGCATCCCGACCTGCACATAGTCGAAGTTTCCTGCAACCATGTTGTGCATCAGGAAGCCGTTAGCATTGTAGAACATCAGCGACAGCGTGCCGCCCGGGCGCAACATAGACCACAGGGTTTGTAACACGCTTTGCGGATCGGCAACCCACTCCAGCACCGCATGAAACAATATCAGATCAACCTGTGTTTCCAAATGCTGTGCGATGTCCTGAGCGGCGCATTGTATAAAATGCATGTTGTCGCTCACACCTTTCTCTTCTGCAGCACGCGTCGCGCGGGCGACCATTTCAGCAGAAAGATCGCAAAGCGTGACGTGATGACCGCGCTCGGCCATTTTTATCGCCGTCTGCCCTTCACCGCCACCGGCGTCCAGCACGCGCAACGTTTGACCACCAAAGGTAGCCAGAATGGTGTCCAGATCCTGCCAGAGGATCGTCTGACGGAGCTGACCTTTCGTGGTGCCATAAATGTTGCGCGAAAACTTTTCCGCGATGTCATCAAAATTGCGATCCCGCATTGGGAAGTTCCACTCGCTAACTGCAAAACCGCTATTTTGTCACACCCGCGCGGAGAATGAACCTCTCTGGTGTAATATCACGGGTAATCACCTGCTATATGGTCAAAAAAGGAACCAAAAAGGATGCTTTTTACCCTTAAGAAATACATTGGAGGGATGATGCTTCCCCTTCCGCTGCTGCTCATCACCATCGCGCTGGGGCTGGCGCTGGTGTGGTTCAGTCGCTTTCAGAAGAGTGGCAAAACGCTTATCTCGCTCGGCTGGTTTGTCCTGCTGCTGTTGAGCCTGCAGCCGGTCGCGGATGGTCTGTTACGCCCCATCGAAAACACGTACCCAACATGGCAGGGAAATCAGAAAGTGGCGTACATCGTGGTGCTGGGCGGCGGATATACCTGGGATCCTGACTGGGCCCCCAGTTCAAACCTGATCAACAACAGCCTGCCGCGGCTAAACGAAGGCATTCGCCTCTGGCTGGCGAACCCGGGTTCAAAAATGATCTTCACCGGCGCGGCGGCCAAAACGAACCCGGTAAGTACGGCTGAAGCGGGTGCCAGGGTCGCAGAATCACTCGGCGTGCCGCGTTCCTCGATTATCACTCTGGACAGTCCAAAAGATACCGAAGAAGAGGCTGCCGCAGTGAAGCAGGCAATTGGCGATGTCCCGTTCTTACTGGTGACCTCCGCCTCACACCTGCCCCGCGCGATGATTTTCTTCCAGAAACAAGGCCTGCACCCGCTTCCCGCACCGGCAAACCAGATGGCCATCGACGCGCCGCTCAACCCGTGGGAACGGGCGATCCCATCCCCGGCCTGGCTGATGCATAGCGATCGCGTCGGTTATGAGACGCTCGGGCGCCTCTGGCAGTGGCTGAAAGGATCGTCAGGCGAGCCAGGGCAAGAGTGATTTTGTTGCCAGGTCGAAATTTGCGCGATTAAAACGTCCGGTGTTAACCAACTGCGCGACTTCGTCCCAGAGCAGGTAAAGCCAGCGCCGCCAGAGAAACGCTTCTGCAACGGGTGCGCGTTGAAGGTAGTGCCACAGTAGACCTTCCGCCGCCCCGCTGTCGCTGAGCCTGAACAGCTCGTATTCGCGCGGAGCCCAGAGCATGATCCCCGGCCCAAGCATCGCCAGAAGCTGATCGCTGCGGGAGTCCTTGAGCATGCTGCGCAGGGTGAAATTACCGTGAATCAGCACGCAGTTGTCATTAAAACCGTCGAATAGCGCCGGTAAGCACTCGCGGGTGCGAAACAGAATACGTTTGTCCTGCATGGTTAAACCGGTATTGCTGAACTGGTTAAGCGTTCCCCACAGCACTTCCACCCGCTGGCGATACCACAGCGGCCACAGGTTTTCCTGAGTGCTGTCGACCGGACCGACAAGCCCGCGGCTATCCTGACGGTGCCAGGCCAGCAGCGCCTCGACAATCTGGTCTTTTAACTGCTCCCAGCGTTCGGGTGTGCGCGCGGGCGCTTCAACGGGCACGCCGCGTAAACGCTCAATCAGCAGCACGTCCGGGCCGGGGTGTTCCTCGTGGGTCATCACGCCGTACACCGTCGGCATACGGACGGTTCCCTCCCGCGCCAGCATCGACATTTTCCATGCCAGCTGCCTGGCAACGCCCGGCGAGGTGAAACTTCTGGCCATCAGCGGCATTGGGTTGCCCTGACTGTCATACAACGACCAAAGCGCGGTATCGGCCTTTTCACTCACGCATTCGACCCGGCTTAATTTCTCACCCAGCAGATGGCTAAGTTCGGCACGCAGCTGTTCCATATGAGATTACCCCCATTAAGACTACTGCTTTTATAATGAGCGTCCTGAAGGGAGATGTCACCCGGAAGAGAACAATTAGGAAAAAGAAAGGGGAATTAGCGAGGGAGAGAACATCCCTCCGACAGGAGGGATGCAGGCGGGATTAGCGCAACTCGGCGCGAACGCGCTCAAGATCTTCCGGCGTATCAACGCCCGTTCCAGGCACTTCGCTGGCAACGGCAACGTGAATTTTTTCGCCGTACCAGAGCACGCGAAGCTGCTCCAGCATTTCGATCTGCTCCAGCGGACTCGGCGCCCAGGTAACATATCGACGAATAAAACCGGCCCGATAGCCGTAGATCCCGATATGACGCAGGAAAGTATCACCGATTGTCTCTTTAGAGAGCGCAAAGCGATCGCGATCCCACGGGATCGTGGCGCGGGAGAAATAGAGCGCATAGCCTTCGGCATCCATGACCACCTTCACCGCATTGGGATTGAATGCCTCTTCAGCGTGGTGAATGGGCACCGCGAGCGTCGCCATACCGACCTGACGCTGAGCCAGGTTTTCTGCCACCTGACGGATAATCACCGCCGGGATCATCGGCTCGTCACCCTGCACGTTCACGATGACCGTATCATCACCGAAGCCACATTTTTCAACCACTTCCGCCAGACGCTCGGTGCCGGACTGGTGATCGGCGCGGGTCATGCATACCTCACCGCCTGCCGCCTCAACCGCACGGGCGACGTCAGGATGATCGGTAGCAACAATCACGCGATCGGCACCGGATTCACGCGCACGCTCAAGGACATGCACAATCATCGGCTTGCCGTTGATATCCACCAGCGGTTTACCCGGCAGACGCGTTGAGGCATAACGCGCAGGAATAATGACAACAAAACTCATGGTTTGCTCTCTTCTGCCACCAGGGAACGAGCTTCATTTTCCAGCAGTACCGGAATGCCGTCACGCAGCGGGAAAGCCAGGCTGTCCAGCTTGCAGATCAGCTCCTGTTTGTCCTGGCTGTAGTAGAGTTTGCCGTTGCAAACCGGGCAGGCAATAATTTCAAGTAAACGGTGATCCATAGTTCCTCCGTATGGGTAATCGCTAAAGCTTAACACATTCCCTTTTCAGGGAGTGCCTGTTTCCCAGCCACTTCGACAGGATGTAAACAGCCCGTCGGGCACCCGGCCCAGCGTCACGTCGCGGGCACCCTGCCAGCGCGCGAATTCGCTAATGGCGAACGTTAACCCTTTTTCCAGGCTCGCCGTCACCCTGACGCCCTCTTCCAGATAAAGCGCAATGATTTCAAGCGTGCCGGTCTTGCGGTGCATTTTGGCGTCCATGCGCCCGACCAGTTGCCCCTTATGCAGCAGCGGGAGTACAAAGTAACCATACTGGCGCTTTGGCGCCGGGGTATAACATTCCAGCCGGTAGCTAAAATAGAACAGCTGCTCGGCGCGTTTTCTGTCCCAGACAACCGGGTCGAAAGGCGACAACACCGCACTGTGAGTTGCCTGAAGTTTCCCCTCCTGGGCCAGAGGCAGTAGCGGGAGGAGATCCGCATGCAGCCACATTTCGCCCAGCGTTTCCACCGTGACGGGGATGACGCGCTGTTCGCGTTGCCAGATGTCCAGCAGCGGTTTCAGCGCGGGCTGGCGAAGGCGATAATAATCAGCCAGCCATTGCGGGCGGAAAATCCCCAGGCTGCGGGCGCTGTTCTCCAGCATGATGGCCTCGGCCGCCTCCTGGGTAAGCAGGTCACGCTCGTCGTCCCAGTGTGGCATCACGCGATGCGTCAGGTCGTAGACGCGCTGAAAATTACGCCGCTCAATCACCATGACTTTGCCTGAGGTAAACAGCCCTTCGAGATGACGTTTATGCGGCTTCCACTCCCACCAGCCGCTGGTGCCTTTGCGCGGGTGTTCAAAATCGGCGGAGCGTACGGGGCCGTTTTCCTGAATATGCGCGATAAGCTGCTCAATTTCGGCCGCATGTTCCAGCATCCACGCCTGACGGTATTTCCAGCCCATCTTTTCAGGGGCAAGCATGCGGTGTCGAACCAGGGCAAAATCGCTGCGGGGCAGGAAGCAGGCTTCGTGCGCCCAGTACTCCATCAACCCCCCCTTGCTGAGTGCCTCATCCAGCCACTGCGAAGGATAATTTCCCAGTCGGCTAAACAGCACCAGGTAAGGGCTACGGGCCACAATGTTAATGGTGTCAATTTGAAGCAGCGACATGCGCTGGACGGTAGAGAGAATATCGGCAGGCTGCGCGCGGCGGCGGGGCTTTTTAAGAAGCCCCTGCGCGGCAAGGTGTAAATGACGTGCGGCTGAAAGCGAGAGTTGCGGTAAAGACATGCGTTTTCCTGTCAGTCAAAGCGCCACCAGAACCGCGTAAGCGTTTATTTCACCAACGCAATCAGTTCCTTGAGCAAACGTTCCGGCTGCTCGCCGCTGAGTTCAGCGTCAACCGGCAGATACCACCAGTTTTCTTTCGCGAAGGCACGGCATTTCACCGCATCTTTTTCGGTCATGATCAGCGACTGCCCGGGTACGGTCAGGGCGTCGACCTGCCCTTCCACCAGCGCCTGGTGGTCGGCCAGCGGAACGCGTTTTTCCAGCCGGGCACCGCACTGTTCCAGCGTCGCGAAGAAGCGCGGCGGATGTCCAATCCCCGCCATCGCCACCGGTGAAGGCAGCTCAGCAACCGACCGGCGTTCACCCGTCACCAGGTTGATCGCCAGGCCCGGCTGCAGGTACATCGGGATTTCACCCGCTTTTGCCTCACCACCGTTCACAATCACCGCATCAACGGACTTAAGACGCGAAGCGCGTTCGCGCATGGGCCCGGCCGGCAGCCACCAGCCGTTACCGAAGCGGCGAACCCCGTCGATGACCACAATCTCTTTATCACGCGCCAGGGCGTAATGCTGCAGGCCATCGTCAGTGATAATAATTTGTACCGCGTGTTCGGCAAGCAGTGCCTGAACGGCGTCGCTGCGCACCGGGGAGACCGCAACCGGCGCGCCGGTACGCTGGAAAATCAATACCGGCTCATCACCCGCTTCGGCAGTCGTGGTTTCCGCCGTCAGCAGCAGCGGATAACGCGCCGCTTTACCACCATATCCGCGCGATACCACCCCCGGGCGGATACCGCGTTTTTGCAATTGCTCCACCAGCCAGATCACTACCGGCGTTTTACCGTTGCCGCCCGCCGTAAGATTCCCGACCACCACCACCGGAACCGGCGCGCGCCAGGCGCGCTTCAGCCCCAGACGGTAAAGCAGACGGATAATGCCGCTCACCAGGCCGTATAGCCAGGAGAGCGGCAAAAGCAGGAGCCACAGCGGAGATTCACCGGACCAGATGCGTGCAATCATTCGCCAAACTGCATCTTATGAAGCTGGGCGTAAACGCCGCGGTGTTCCAGCAAATCAGCATGGCTTCCGCGTTCAACAATGATACCGTCCTCAACCACGACGATTTCGTCAGCCTGCTCGATAGTCGACAGACGGTGCGCAATCACCAGCGAGGTACGGTTCTTTTGCAGCTCATCCAGGGCAGACTGAATAGCGCGTTCAGATTCCGTATCCAGCGCGGAGGTCGCTTCGTCCAGGATCAGAATCGGGCTATCGCGCAGCAGCGCACGCGCAATGGCGATACGCTGACGCTGACCGCCGGAGAGCAGTACACCGTTCTCACCGATTATCGTATCCAGACCGTTATCCATCTTGTTGATAAAGTCCATTGCGTAGGCCATACGCGCGGCATTCTCAATCTGCTCACGGCTGTATTCATCCGTGCGCGCATAAGCAATGTTGTTTGCCACAGTATCGTTGAACAGGTGCACGTTCTGGGAAACCAGCGCCACCTGGTTACGCAGCGACTGCAGGGTATATTCCCGCAGGTCATGACCGTCCAGGAGGATCTCACCTTCGTTAATATCGTAGAAACGGGTGATCAGGCTGGCAATCGTCGATTTACCCGAGCCGGAACGGCCCACCAGCGCCACGGTTTTACCCGCCGGAATGGACAGGTTGATATTACGCAGCGCCGGCGTTTCACGTCCAGGATAGGCGAAAGTGACATTGCGGAATTCAACATCGCCACGGGCGCGCTCAATCTCGCGAGTACCTTCATCTTTTTCCTGTTCGGAATCCAGAATGCTGAACAGCGTCTGACAGGCGGCCATCCCGCGCTGGAACTGGGCGTTCACGTTCGTCAGGGATTTCAGCGGACGCATCAGGGCGATCATTGAGGAGAAGACCACGGTGATAGTACCTGCCGTCAGCGTCTCCATCACGCTAGGGAAACTTGCCGCATAGAGGACGAATGCCAGCGCCAGTGACGCAATCAGCTGAATAATCGGGTCAGAGATGGAAGAGGCCGAGACCATTTTCATCCCCTGCAGACGCATTTTATTGCTGACTTTATCAAAGCGTTTGGTTTCGACGTCCTGACCGCCAAAAATCAGAACTTCTTTATGCCCTTTCAGCATCTGTTCCGCGCTGGTCGTCACCTGCCCCATCGTGTTCTGCATATTCTTACTGATATTGCGGAAGCGCTTTGAGACGACGCGGATAGCAATAGAAACTATCGGTGCCAGAACGATAAGGATGATCGACAGCTGCCAGCTGTAATAGAACATCATCGCGAACAGGCCGATGATTGACGCACCCTCACGCACAACGGTGATCAGTGCGCTCGAGGACGAGGAGGCAACCTGCTCTGAGTCGTAGGTAATACGGGACAGCAGCGTCCCGGTAGACTGCTTGTCAAAGAACGAGACCGGCATGCCCATCATGTGGCTGAACAGGCGACGGCGCATGGTCATCACCACTTTCCCTGATACCCAGGAAATACAGTAGCTGGAGATATAGCTGGTGATGCCGCGTAAGATCATCAGTCCGATAACCACCAGAGGCATCCATAGCAACACTGAGCGATCCGTTTTACCAAAACCGTCGTCCAGTAACGGTTTGAGAAGCGATAGCATAAAAGTATCGCTGGCTGCGTTGAGGATTAACGCTACTCCCGCCACGATCAGGCCTGTTTTAAAGGGCGCAATCATCGGCCAGAGTCGGCGGAAGGTTTGCCACGTGGAGAGATCTTTGTCGTTATGCATTCAAAAAACCAGCATTCGTTGAAATAGCCGCATATTCTACCCGTTATCGACGGGCTCGCCAAACCACTGATGATACCAAACGGGTAAAAATTGCTCTCGCAAGCGCCGGATTTGCCAGTGATGTTGCGAGAATGTCACCGATATTTGTCCAGAATGAGGGGTATCGTGCCAGATATACCCCTCTTTTCGATAACGTCGAACAACTTTTGCCGACGGGAATCGCCATGCGTTATAGCGGGCCGCTGAATCCAGGGCGATCTGACCTTCCACCCGCTGTACCAGCGGCAATGACGACGAAGTATTGCTGCCATGATGGGGCACCTGTATAAGCGTGGACGTCAGATAACGCCAGTAATGGCTAAGCATAGCCTGTTCCGCTTGCGCTTCAATGTCCCCTGTTAGCAGAACACTCTGCTCACCGTCGTCCACCTTGACTACGCAGGAATGGTTATTTCCCTGAGCCGGGTAATTTTCGGGGGGGCAGTGGACGGTGAAGGAGAGTCCCTGCCATTTCCATCTCTGCCCGCGAAAACAGGGGCGATGTCCCGCCAGGCGCAATGGGCTTCTTACCCACGCGTCAGGCCACGCTTTTTGCAACGATGCGAGTCCTCCCGCATGGTCGAGGTGCTCATGACTGAGAATAACGCCTTCAGGCCGCAGGTGATGCCAGCGAAGCCACGGGATAATCAACCGCTGCGCGCTATCCCCGCCCGGCCAGGCGAGCCCGGTATCATAGAGAATGGCTTTTCCCTGCCGTTCAATGACCATCGCCAGCCCCTGCCCCACATCCAGCATATGCAGCGTCCAGCTCTCGCTTTTTTCCGTTCGCCACAGAGGAAATGTCAGTAAGGCACTTCCTGCAAGACAAACGGCAGGAAGGGTTTTCCAGGCACGAAAGCGCCAGCCGATGATGATAAGCCAGGGCAGTAATGTCATGTACTGCCAGCGTTGGTCGACATTTTGCCAGCCGTCAGGCAGGCGCATGAGGAGCCAGAACAGCCCCGCAAGTGATTTATCGGCTGCGAACCAGACGACGCTTTCAGGTGCCGCCAGCGGCAGCAGATGAAGCAGCATACCGAGCAGAATCAGCGGCACGGACACAAACGTCACCAGGGGAACGGCAAAGAGATTCGCGACCAGAGAAGAAATGCTGAAGCCGTGGAAAATCAGAACCTGTAACGGCATCAGCAGCATCAGCATGCCCACCTGCAGATAGATCAGGTTCAGCAGCGGCCGTAGACGTCGTGCCCTGCGCCAGCCAGGAAGAGGCAGCCACTGAAACCAGAAAATCAGCGCGGCGACGGCAAATGCAGATAAGAGCAGACTCTGCGAGAGTATGGCTAAGGGATCGCTTATCAGGATCGCCGCGATACAGCAGACCCACACCTGCCAGGGAGACCATTGTCGGGCAGCGATCCGCAACATTGCAAGCACAGCAAGCGCGATGACCGTTCGTAGCGCAGGCGGTTGAAGACCGGTAAGCCAGGCGTAGAAAGCGGCAAAGCATAACCCGGCCAGAAGAGGCATTTGCCAGTGGATCCAGTGGCTGGGTAATAAAAACTGTAGCCCACGTGCGAGTAACCAGGCGAGGGATGCCGCCAGCGCGATATGCAGTCCCGAAATCGCCATCAGATGCAGCGTCCCGGTTTCGCGCATCAGGTCTTGTATTTCCCGGGGCATATCCAGACGTTCACCCATTCCCAGTCCGAGGATAACCGCCCCCCATCGGTAAGCAGAAAGGCGGTTTTGCAGTGACATGAGATATTGCGCTCGCAGGCTGCAGCGTCCATCAACGAGTTCCGCACGGGTGAAACGCCCGCTCAGCGTTTGATGGCGGGCAAAAGCGCTGCGCTGAGAATCATAACCGCCGTCGTTCAGCTCGCCGTGGGCAGGCCTGAGCCTGAGCGTCATGGTCCAGCGCTGACCGGCACACGCTTTCTGTGGCAGATAATTGCCATACAGCGTTATGCCGGTAGAGGCCCACCAGCGCTTGCCATCAACGCTAAGAATGTTTCCCTGATGCTGCGTTGCGCCATCTGTGGCGGCGATCGCTACCTCAGCCTGCACGGCCCCCGTGGTTAAATGCTGCATCGACCAGACGCTCTCCTTCGCAGCCAAAATACCCCACACGCAAAATAACAGCGTGATACCCGCATACTTCAGTCGTACGTTTCGCCGTGCGGCCAGCACGATCCCGCCAACAATCATTATCCACACGGTATGACGTGATGGCAGTTCAGGTAACCAGAGTAACGGGGCTATCGCCAGAATGGCGCAGATACTAAGCGCGGGAATTCCCATTGCTACCTCCCTGTTTCAGAGGGGCAGTATGTAATCAGGTAGAAGGAATTGTCAGATGGTAAGAATGCGTTTTACAGCGCGCGCTGTGCTGTTTTTATCGGTTTGCAGAAAACGAAACGGAAAATGCGGGGTATCTTCAGAATGAAAGCGACAGAGACAAAAAAAGCACCCGCAGGTGCTTTCTTTCGAACCCAGTTTAACCGACTGGCTAAACTCAGTTACCGTAAATATTGGCGCGATCGCGCAGTTCTTTACCCGGCTTAAAGTGTGGAACGTACTTACCTTCCAGCTCGACTTTATCGCCAGTTTTCGGGTTACGCCCGGTACGTGGAGCACGATAGTGCAGAGAAAAACTACCGAAACCGCGGATTTCAATGCGCTCGCCCTGGGCAAGAGTGGAGGCCATATGCTCCAGCATCTCTTTTACGGCATCTTCCACTGCCTTGGCAGGGATATGCGGTTGCTGACTGGCAAGTCTTTCAATCAATTCTGACTTGGTCATGATTCCTCCGGTTCCTTTCAAACCAATTAGCTGAACAGCTCATTAAACAAGGGCGGCCGTAGCCGCCCTTTGTTATTGATTACAGGACGAATCCTGCAATCTGTCAAGTTTGCTCCTCATCCTTCACGCTGTAAATGCGTTACAGCGCAAATGATGCTGAGAACCTGATATTACTCGCCTTTAGCTGCTTTGAAAGCTTCAGCCATTGCGTTGTTAGAGAAGTTTGCATCTTCCTGTTTGTTAACAGTTGCGATTGCATCTTTCTCATCAGCTTCGTCTTTAGCACGAACAGACAGGCTGATTGCACGGTTCTTACGGTCAACACCGGTGAACTTAGCTTCAACGTCGTCGCCTACGTTCAGAACCAGAGTGGCATCTTCAACGCGGTCACGTGAAGCTTCAGAAGCGCGCAGGTAGCCTTCAACGCCGTCAGCCAGTTCTACGGTTGCGCCTTTAGCGTCAACTGCAGTCACTTTACCGTTTACGATTGCGCCTTTCTTGTTCAGTGCAACCCAGTTGTTGAACGGATCTTCTGCGAGCTGTTTAACGCCCAGGGAGATACGCTCACGCTCTGCGTCAACCTGCAGAACAACTGCAGCGATTTCGTCGCCTTTTTTGTATTCACGAACTGCTTCTTCGCCTGCAACGTTCCAGGAGATGTCAGACAGGTGAACCAGGCCATCGATGCCGCCGTCCAGGCCGATGAAGATACCGAAGTCAGTGATAGACTTGATTTTACCTTCAACACGGTCGCCCTTGTTGTGGGTTTCCGCGAACTGCTGCCATGGGTTGTTTTTGCACTGTTTCAGGCCCAGGGAGATACGACGACGTTCTTCGTCGATATCCAGAACCATCACTTCCACTACATCACCAACGTTAACAACTTTGGATGGGTGGATGTTTTTGTTGGTCCAGTCCATTTCGGAAACGTGCACCAGACCTTCAACGCCTTCTTCGATTTCAACGAAGCAGCCGTAGTCAGTCAGGTTGGTTACGCGACCAGTCAGTTTAGTACCTTCTGGGTAACGCTTAGCGATAGCTACCCATGGATCTTCGCCCAGCTGTTTCAGGCCGAGGGATACACGAGTACGCTCGCGGTCGAACTTCAGCACTTTAACAGTGATTTCGTCGCCCACGTTCACGATTTCGCTTGGGTGCTTAACGCGTTTCCACGCCATGTCGGTGATGTGCAGCAGGCCATCAACGCCGCCCAGGTCAACGAATGCGCCGTAGTCAGTGAGGTTCTTAACGATACCTTTGACTTCCATGCCTTCCTGCAGGTTTTCCAGCAGCTGATCGCGTTCTGCGCTGTTTTCGGATTCGATAACGGCACGACGGGAAACAACAACGTTGTTACGCTTCTGGTCCAGCTTGATTACTTTGAATTCAAGCTCTTTGCCTTCCAGGTGCAGAGTGTCACGAACTGGACGAACGTCTACCAGAGAACCTGGCAGGAACGCACGAATACCATTCAGCTCAACAGTGAAGCCACCTTTAACTTTGCCGTTGATAACACCGACCACAGTTTCAGCTTCTTCGTAAGCTTTTTCCAGCGTGATCCATGCTTCGTGACGTTTAGCTTTCTCACGAGAAAGCAGGGTTTCACCGAAGCCGTCTTCTACTGCGTCCAGAGCAACGTCAACTTCGTCACCTACCTGGATTTCCAGCTCGCCCTGGGCGTTTTTGAACTGCTCTGCCGGAATGGCGGACTCAGATTTCAGACCGGCGTCAACCAGTACTACGTCTTTGTCGATAGCAACAACAACACCGCGAACGATGGAACCCGGGCGGGTTTCGATTGTTTTTAAGGATTCTTCAAACAGTTGAGCAAAAGATTCAGTCATGTTTAATCTTCAGGTTAATATTAACGTCCACCTGGCTCCGTGCCGGATGGGGTTGTTTCACATACCCGCCGTCAATCCATTGCAGCGGGGGTACTGCTAAATCGGTCGCGATTACGCGAGTGCCAGTTTTTGGCGCGCATATTGTAGCGCTTTTTCAATCACTTGCTCAATAGTTAAACTGGTTGAATCCAGAACTAATGCATCTTCTGCAGGAACAAGTGGGGCGACGGCGCGGTTACGATCGCGGTCATCGCGCTCTTTTATCTCGGATAAAAGGCGATCAAAGTTAACACTAAACCCCTTTTCCTGCAACTGAAGCATGCGGCGTTGAGCACGTTCTTCCGAAGAGGCGTCAAGGAAAATTTTCACTGGCGCATCAGGGAATACCACCGTTCCCATATCGCGTCCGTCAGCGATCAGCCCCGGGGCTTCACGGAACGCGCGCTGACGACGTAACAGCGCCTCGCGAACGCGCGGGAACGCCGCGACTTGAGAGGCCGCATTAGCCACTTCCTGCGTACGGATTTCGCCGCTCACGTCTTCCCCTTCAAGGATGACTTCCAGGTTGCCATCGGTCGATACGAAACGCACATCCAGATGCGCAGCCAGCGGAACCAGCGCTTCTTCAGACGCGACATCCACATGGTGATGTAGCGCGGCCAGCGCCAGCACGCGATAGATTGCTCCCGAATCTAAAAGATGCCATTGCAATGCTTCCGCCATCGCTTTGCACAGAGTACCTTTCCCTGCGCCACTCGGCCCATCAATGGTGATTACCGGGGCAACTGCCGTCATCTTTTTCTCCTTAAATAAGGCATACCGTTTACATGAACGCCGCGCATTATACGCGCCAACGTGCGCAACTGTTACCTTTGCGTGCAAATTACGGAATGATTGAAGCAGAGTGTAGAAGAAATGAGCGGAGGTGTTCGTAATGAAGCGTAAGCAAATGCCGCATCGGGCGATGCGGCAATACGTTATCAGGCCAGCGTGCTAATGCGTGCCAGCTGTTCGAAGTAGTCCGGGAACGTTTTCGCCGTACATTTCGGGTCAAGAATGGTGACAGGCGTGTCTGACAGCGCCACCAGCGAGAAGCACATCGCCATACGGTGATCGTTATAGGTGCCGATTTCCGCAAACTGCAGTTTTGCCGGAGGGGTCACACGAATGTAGTCTTCGCCCTCTTCCACCTCGGCACCGACTTTTCGCAGCTCGGTCGCCATCGCGAACAGGCGGTCCGTCTCTTTTACGCGCCAGTTGTAGATGTTACGCAGCGTGGTAGTGCCTTTGGCAAACAGCGCCGCCGTGGCAATGGTCATCGCCGCATCCGGGATATGGTTCATGTCCATATCGATGGCGTTCAGCTCGCCGTGGGTACAGGAGATGAAGTCATCCCCCCAGGTGACAATGGCACCCATTTTTTCCAGCACGTCCGCAAAACGGATGTCGCCCTGCACGCTGTTACGGCCAATACCGGTCACTTTTACCGTGCCGCCTTTAATCGCCCCCGCAGCCAGGAAGTAAGACGCGGATGACGCATCCCCTTCAACCAGGTAGTTGCCCGGAGACTGGTACTGCTGCGCCCCGCGCACCACGAAGCGCTGATAAGACTGATTTTCCACCTCAACGCCGAAGGTTTTCATCAGGTGCAGCGTGATATCAATGTACGGTTTGGAGACCAGCTCACCTTTAATGGTGATAACCGTATCCTGCGGTGCCAGCGGCGCGGTCATCAGCAGTGCCGTCAGGAACTGGCTGGAGACGCTGCCGTCCACCTCGACGTGACCGCCGGTAAAACCGCCGCGCAGACGCAGTGGCGGATAGTTTTCCTGCTCCAGATACTCAATCTGCGCGCCGCCCTGACGCAGGGCGTCCACCAGGTGACCAATCGGACGCTCCTTCATGCGCGGCTCGCCGGTCAGCACGATGTTGTTGCTCCCCAGGCACAGGGCCGCCGCCAGCGGGCGCATCGCGGTACCCGCGTTGCCCAGAAACAGCTCAAGCTCTTCGCCCGAACGCAGCGCGCCGCCGTTGCCGGTCACTTCGCAGCGGGTACGATCGTCGGAGAGAGTGTAATGAACGCCCAACGCTTTCAGCGCATTGAGCATATGGCGCACGTCATCGCTGTCCAGCAGGTTTGTGAGGACGGTGGTGCCGTTTGCCAGAGCTGCCAGCAGCAAAGCGCGGTTCGAGACACTTTTTGAACCAGGCAGATTAATGGTGCCATCTACCCGCGCGATAGGTTGTAACGTCAGGGATTCCATGAAAACTAAACTCTCAACTCAACATAATAAAAACCCCGCAGGGACGCTGCGGGGGTGAAAAACAGCAAATTAACCGTGACGACGTTCGAAGTCGATCATGAAATCCGTCAGGGCCTTAACGCCTTCCAGCGGCATCGCGTTATAGATGGAGGCACGCATGCCGCCAACGACACGGTGACCTTTGAGCGCATGCAGACCTGCCGCGAAGGACTCTTCCAGGAATACTTTGTCCAGGCTGCTGTCCGCCAACTGGAACGGCACGTTCATGCGGGAACGGTTAGCGTTTGCCACATCGTTGCGGTAGAAATCGCTCTTGTCGATCACGCCATACAGCAGTTCAGCTTTCTGCTGATTGACCTTGTCCATCTGCGCCACGCCGCCGTTTTGCTTCAGCCATTTGAAGACCAGGCCGGAGAGATACCAGGCAAACGTTGGTGGGGTGTTGAACATCGAATCGTTATCGTTCAGCACGGTGTAATCGAGAATCGACGGACAGGATTTATGTGCTTTACCCAGCAGGTCTTCACGCACAACGACGATAGTCAAACCGGCCGGGCCGATATTTTTCTGCGCGCCCGCATAGATAACGCCGTAGCGGCTGACATCAATTGGCGCAGACAGAATGGTGGAGGAGAAGTCGGCGGCAACCACGACATCGCTACCGAAGTTTGGCGTCTCGTCAATGGCAATCCCGTCAATGGTTTCGTTCGGGCAGTAGTGCAGATACGCTGCGTTATCGGAAAGCTGCCACTCGCTCATTGGCTTCACGGCGCGCAGACCGTCAACGGTCACTTTGGCGTCGATAACATTCGGCGTGCAGTATTTATGCGCTTCTTTAACGGCGCTTGCCGCCCAGTAACCCGCGTCAACGTAGTCAGCCGTCGTTTTGTCGCCGAGGATATTCAGCGGAACGCCTGCAAACTGGCCACGTCCACCGCCGTGACAGAACAATACTTTGTAGTTCGAGGGAATATTCAGCAGATCGCGAAAATCCTTTTCTGCCTCTTCCGCCACCTGAATAAACTCTTTACCACGGTGGCTGATTTCCATCACCGACGTACCGAGACCGTTCCAGTCACAGAGTTCCTGTTGAGCCTGTTTAAGCACGTCTGCCGGTAACATCGCCGGACCTGAACTGAAATTAAAGACTTGAGCCATTTCCCCTCACCACGCTAAAAGCCATAAGTTATAACTGTGGATATCGGTTTTATCATTCAGTGACACGCGCCGCAATGTCTAAAACTTATGACCCGTGAAATGTGCCCCGCGTCACACAAAACAATCTGCCGCCTCGCCAGGACAAAACCGACAAAATGGCTGTCAGGTGATACGTTTGGCCCGGCTAACCTTCGTCCATTCCGGATTTGCACAGCGGGGGCATAATTGGCGATCCCCCGGCTGCATCGCGACTACATGGCTACATCTTACGCAAGCATACTCGCCTGACTCAGGTACGGTTCTGAAACGCTCGATCAGCATATCCGGCAGGATACACAGTCCCGGCTTCACCTCGTCGTCAGAATAGTAATAGACGCTGATCTGCCCGTTGGTTTCCATGATCGCCAGACGCACCTGCCCGAGCTGTTCAACGCTGTTCAGGCGAAGCTCCATAAAGAACTCAAACTCGGTCATATTGGCGCTTTGTACATTTTCCCAGGCCAGCTGTCCGTCCTCGACGATAACGACCGGCTTCCCTTCAAGCAGATCTTCCAGCTTTTCGCTTTTCGACATCAGCCACATGACAAGGCGATAAAGTAGCGCCAGTGAGACAAAAACGATAAACACCGGCACCATCGGCACGTCGTCATAAAAGGCGACGTCACCCGCCGCCGAGCCCAGCGTCAGGATGATCAACACCTCAAAGAGCGACATCTGCCGCACGCCTCGGCGGCCGGTGATTTTAAGAAACAGGAAGACGAGGACGAAGGTATACAGGCTGCGCAGCGCCACTTCGCCCAGAAATTCAGGAGGAACTTTATCAAACGCCATCCGCTGGAGATCAAATGCTTTCATTTTTCTATGCCTTAACAGTCAGTTACTGCCACTAAGCATAGCCCAGCCTTTTATTTTCGCCGAAGATAGCACCCGTCACGCAAAACCCGTATCATTGCGCGCTTTACGTACGATAAAAGTGAACGCCATGACTCAAACGTTTATCCCCGGCAAAGACGCCGCTCTGGAAGATTCCATCGCTCGCTTCCAGCAGAAACTGACCGACCTGGGTTTTAACATCGAAGAAGCCTCCTGGCTCAATCCGGTGCCTCATGTCTGGTCCGTGCATATTCGCGATAAAGACTGTGCCCTGTGCTTTACCAACGGTAAAGGCGCGACAAAAAAAGCGGCACTGGCCTCTGCGCTGGGTGAGTATTTTGAGCGTCTGTCCACCAACTATTTCTTCGCTGACTTCTGGCTGGGCGAAACCATCGCTAACGGCCCGTTCGTTCACTATCCAAATGAAAAATGGTTCCCGCTGACCGAAGATGACGAGCTGCCGGAAGGTATTCTCGACGCGCGCCTGCGTGCCTTCTACGATCCAGACAGCGAACTGACCGCCAGCATGCTGATCGATCTGCAGTCTGGCAATGAAGACCGTGGGATCTGCGCCCTGCCGTTCACCCGTCAGTCTGACGAGCAGACCGTATATATTCCGATGAACATCGTCGGCAACCTGTATGTGTCCAACGGTATGTCCGCCGGTAACACCCGCAATGAAGCACGCGTGCAGGGTCTGTCTGAAGTTTTCGAACGCCACATTAAAAACCGCATCATCGCTGAATCCATCAGCCTGCCACAAATTCCGGCAGACGTGCTGGCGCGCTACCCGGGCGTAGTGGAGTCCATCGCTAAGCTGGAAGCAGAAGGTTTCCCAATCTTTGCCTATGACGGCTCGCTGGGCGGTAAGTATCCGGTTATCTGCGTAGTGCTGTTTAACCCGGCCAACGGTACCTGCTTCGCCTCATTCGGCGCGCACCCTGACTTCGGCGTGGCGCTGGAGCGTACCGTTACAGAGCTGCTGCAGGGCCGTAGCCTGAAAGATCTCGACGTCTTCACCCCGCCAACGTTTGACGATGAAGAAGTGGCCGAGCATACCAACCTTGAAACCCACTTCATCGACTCCAGCGGTTTAATTTCCTGGGATATGTTCAAGCAGGACGCCGACTATCCGTTCGTGGACTGGAGCTTTGCCGGTACCACGGAAGAAGAGTTCGCCACACTGATGGCGATCTTCAACGCGGAAGATCGGGAAGTTTATATTGCCGACTACGAACACCTTGGCGTCTACGCGTGCCGCATTATTGTTCCAGGCATGTCCGACATCTACCCGGCTGAAGATCTGTGGCTGGCGAATAACAGCATGGGCGCGCACCTGCGCGAAACGCTGCTGGCTCTGCCGGGCAGCGAGTGGGAGAAAGAAGATTATCTGAACCTGATCGCCCAGCTGGACGAAGAAGGCCACGATGACTTTACCCGCGTACGCGAACTGCTGGGCCTGGCGACCGGTAAAGACAACGGCTGGTATACCCTGCGCATCGGTGAGCTGAAAGCGATGCTGGCCCTGGCGGGTGGCGATTTGGATCAGGCCCTGGCCTGGACCGAGTGGACCATGGAATTCAACCAGTCGGTCTTCTCTGCCGAGCGCACCAATTATTACCGCTGCCTGCAAACCCTGCTGCTGCTGGCCCAGGAAGAGGATCGCGAGCCGCTGCAATACCTGAATGCTTTCGTGCGGATGTACGGAGCTGAGGCCGTAGAAGCAGCCAGTGCAGCCCTGAGCGGCGAAGAGCCGTTCTATGGCCTGCAGGCTGTTGATAGCGATCTGAAAGCCTTCCCGGCGCATCAGTCGCTGCTGAAGGCCTACGAAAAACTTCAGAAAGCAAAAGCCGCTTACTGGTCAAAATAAGCGCACATAACATTACCAGCTGTAGGCGTATTCAATCGTCTGGGCTATATTACGGGGCAATTTCATTGCCCCGTTTTTTATTTTCTTCGGCAATGACTGTTGATTGTAATAATAAAGTTAAACATGGGTAAATATAATAATATTTACCCGGGCTTTACTGTTACTTTTTATGGTAAATACTCCATATTAATTAACTGCGTCAGGGGTGGCTGAACGAAAAAATTCAACTCTTTTCATAACTTTTAAAATTTATTTTTATACGGATAATCAATTACTTACTCCGCATTTACTGTAAAACCATACACACTGCGGGCCTATAAGCCAGGCGAGATATGATCTATATCAATTTCTCTTCTATAATGCTTTGTTAGTATCTCGTCGCCGACTTAATAAAGAGAGAGTTAGTGTGAAAGCTGACAACCCTTTTGATCTTTTACTCCCTGCTGCGATGGCCAAAGTTGCCGAAGAAGCGGGTGTCTATAAAGCAACGAAACACCCGATGAAGACGTTCTATCTGGCGATCACGGCTGGTGTGTTCATCTCTATCGCTTTCGTCTTCTACATCACCGCCACCACCGGTACTGCCGGAATGCCTTTCGGCATGGCCAAACTGATTGGCGGCATTTGCTTCTCACTGGGTCTGATTCTCTGCGTCATCTGCGGCGCCGACCTCTTCACCTCAACGGTGCTGATTGTCGTGGCAAAGGCCAGCGGAAGAATTACCTGGGGTCAGCTGGCACGTAACTGGCTTAACGTCTACGTGGGTAACCTGGTTGGCTGTCTGCTCTTTGTTTTGTTGATGTGGCTTTCTGGCGAGTACATGACCGCCAACGGTGGCTGGGGCCTTAACGTCCTGCAAACCGCCGACCACAAAATGCACCACACATTTATCGAAGCCGTTGCTCTCGGCATCCTCGCTAACCTGATGGTCTGCCTGGCTGTATGGATGAGCTACTCGGGTCGCAGCCTGATGGACAAAGCCTTAATTATGGTTCTGCCGGTTGCGATGTTTGTTGCCAGCGGCTTTGAGCACAGTATCGCGAATATGTTCATGATCCCAATGGGCATTGTCATCCGCGACTTTGCAAGCCCGGAGTTCTGGACCGCAGTTGGTTCATCCCCGGAAAGTTTCACTCACCTGACTATTATGAATTTCATTACTGATAACCTGATCCCTGTCACTATCGGGAACATTATCGGTGGGGGTCTGTTAGTTGGGTTGACATACTGGGTCATTTACCTGCGTGGCGACGATCATCATTGATGGTTTTCTCAGGCAGTAAATAAAAAATCCACTTAAGAAGGTAGGTGTTACATGTCCGAGCTTAATGAAAAGTTAGCCACAGCCTGGGAAGGTTTTGCGAAAGGTGACTGGCAGAATGAAGTAAACGTACGTGACTTCATTCAGAAAAACTATACCCCGTATGAAGGTGACGAATCCTTCCTGGCTGGCGCAACTGACGCGACCACCAAGCTGTGGGACAGCGTAATGGAAGGCGTTAAACTGGAAAACCGCACTCACGCGCCAGTTGATTTTGACACCTCCGTTGCTTCCACCATCACTTCTCACGATGCTGGCTACATCAACAAAGCCCTTGAGAAAATCGTTGGTCTGCAGACTGAAGCACCACTGAAACGCGCAATCATCCCGTTCGGTGGTATCAAAATGGTTGAAGGTTCCTGCAAAGCGTATAACCGCGAGCTGGACCCAATGCTGAAAAAAATCTTCACCGAATACCGCAAAACCCACAACCAGGGCGTATTCGATGTTTACACCAAAGACATTCTGAACTGCCGTAAATCTGGCGTTCTGACTGGTCTGCCAGATGCGTATGGCCGTGGCCGTATCATCGGTGACTACCGTCGCGTTGCGCTGTACGGTATCGACTTCCTGATGAAAGACAAGTACGCGCAGTTTGTTTCCCTGCAGTCCGATCTGGAAAACGGCGTAAACCTGGAAGCGACTATCCGTCTGCGTGAAGAAATCGCTGAACAGCACCGCGCGCTGGGTCAGATCAAAGAGATGGCGGCAAAATATGGCTGCGATATCTCTGGTCCGGCTACCAACGCTCAGGAAGCTATCCAGTGGACCTACTTCGGCTACCTGGCCGCTGTTAAGTCTCAGAACGGTGCAGCAATGTCCTTTGGTCGCGTATCCACCTTCCTGGATGCGTACATCGAACGCGACATCAAAGCAGGCAAAATCACCGAGCAAGACGCTCAGGAAATGATTGACCACCTGGTCATGAAACTGCGTATGGTTCGCTTCCTGCGTACTCCTGAATACGATGAGCTGTTCTCTGGTGACCCAATCTGGGCAACAGAATCAATCGGTGGTATGGGCGTAGACGGCCGTACTCTGGTAACCAAAAACAGCTTCCGCTTCCTGAACACCCTGTACACCATGGGTCCTTCTCCGGAGCCGAACATCACCGTTCTGTGGTCTGAAAAACTGCCTCTGAACTTCAAGAAATTCGCGGCTAAAGTGTCCATCGATACCTCTTCTCTGCAGTACGAGAACGATGACCTGATGCGTCCGGACTTCAACAACGACGATTACGCTATCGCTTGCTGCGTAAGCCCAATGGTTGTTGGTAAACAAATGCAGTTCTTCGGTGCGCGTGCAAACCTGGCGAAAACCATGCTGTACGCAATCAACGGCGGCGTTGATGAAAAACTGAAAATGCAGGTTGGTCCTAAGTCTGAGCCGATCAAAGGCGACGTTCTGAACTTCGACGAAGTGATGGAGCGTATGGATCACTTCATGGACTGGCTGGCTAAACAGTACGTTACTGCACTGAATGTTATCCACTACATGCACGACAAGTACAGCTACGAAGCCTCTCTGATGGCGCTGCACGACCGTGACGTTATCCGCACCATGGCGTGTGGTATCGCTGGTCTGTCCGTTGCTGCTGACTCCCTGTCTGCAATCAAATATGCGAAAGTTAAACCAATTCGTGACGAAGACGGCCTGGCTGTAGACTTCGAAATCGAAGGTGAATATCCGCAGTTTGGTAACAACGACTCTCGCGTTGATGACATGGCGGTTGACCTGGTAGAACGTTTCATGAAGAAAATTCAGAAACTGACTACTTACCGTAACGCTATCCCGACTCAGTCTGTTCTGACCATCACCTCTAACGTTGTGTATGGTAAGAAAACCGGTAACACCCCAGACGGTCGTCGTGCTGGCGCGCCATTCGGCCCAGGTGCTAACCCAATGCACGGTCGTGACCAGAAAGGTGCGGTTGCCTCTCTGACCTCCGTTGCTAAACTGCCGTTTGCTTACGCGAAAGATGGTATCTCTTACACCTTCTCTATCGTGCCAAACGCGCTGGGTAAAGACGACGAAGTGCGTAAAACTAACCTCGCGGGTCTGATGGATGGTTACTTCCACCACGAAGCGTCCATCGAAGGTGGTCAGCACCTGAACGTGAACGTCATGAACCGTGAAATGCTGCTCGACGCGATGGAACACCCTGAGAAATATCCTCAGCTGACCATCCGCGTATCTGGCTACGCAGTACGTTTTAACTCCCTGACTAAAGAACAGCAGCAGGACGTTATCACCCGTACTTTCACTCAGTCCATGTAAGTGGAATTGACTGAAATCACGCGTTAAAAAGCGTACAATAAAGGCTCCACGTCAGTGGGGCCTTTTTAGCACCCTCTCCACCTCAGTCTCTTTTGTCCGCTATCTATACTCTATGGATATCAGCCAAAACAGACTTCAACACAGCCGGCTTTGAGCTGTGCATACTCAGGCCCCGGACGGGCCGATGCTGGAGATATCACCGCAATGTCAATTATTGGTCGCATTCACTCCTTTGAATCCTGTGGCACCGTCGATGGCCCGGGTATCCGCTTCATCACCTTTTTCCAGGGCTGCCTGATGCGCTGCCTGTACTGCCATAACCGTGACACCTGGGATACCCATGGCGGTAAAGAAGTGACCGTTGAAGACTTGATGAAAGAGGTGGTGACCTACCGCCACTTTATGAACGCGTCCGGCGGCGGCGTCACCGCATCCGGCGGTGAAGCCATTCTGCAGGCCGAATTTGTCCGCGACTGGTTCCGCGCCTGCCACAAAGAAGGCATTCATACCTGCCTCGACACCAACGGCTTTGTACGCCGCTACGATCCGGTTATCGACGAGCTGCTTGAAGTGACCGATCTGGTGATGCTCGATCTCAAACAGATGAACGATGAGATCCACCAGAACCTCGTTGGCGTCTCAAACCACCGCACGCTGGAATTCGCCAAATACATTGCCGATAAAGGCATCAAAACCTGGATCCGCTACGTGGTGGTTCCCGGCTGGTCAGATGACGACGACTCCGCGCACCGCCTGGGGGAATTTACCCGCGACATGGGCAACGTCGAGAAAATCGAGCTTCTGCCCTATCACGAGCTGGGTAAACATAAATGGGTGGCAATGGGCGAAGAGTACAAACTCGATGGCGTGAAGCCGCCGAAGAAAGAGACGATGGAACGCGTCAAAGGTATTCTTGAACAGTACGGCCACAAGGTGATGTATTAAAGAAAAGGCCCGGTGAGAACCGGGCCTTTTTATATTCTATTTAAAGACGCCGTTAATAACGGAGGTCACAATGGCTGTACTCAGCGCAATTAAGACCAGGTCATCTCCGACCACGCGCCATTCATAGCCCGGGTAGGAAGGAAGCTGGCCCAGCATTGAGGCCGGCACGGTTTTCTTCGCAATGCCCGGAGGCAACGGCTTACCGCGCGCCAGGTTTTTCGCGATACCCGGAGGCAGAGAGTCATAGCCCGTTAAGCCATAATTCAGCGCCAGATGGCGGGCATGATCGAAGCTCACGCGAGCGTCGACATCGTTACCGACATCTTTACTGCTTTTAAAGCTTTTATCCGATTTTCCAGGGTTATCCTGACCGTTATTTTGCTTATTGCCATGGTTACCAGAATTCCCGTTACCATGATTACCGCCATTACCTTGCCCGCCACCGTTTCCGTGACCACCGCCATTCCCGTTTCCAGGATTAGCCATGACCGGAGCCGTTGCAAACGTTAAAGACAACACTACGGCAAGTGCGGTAGTGGAAAAACGACGAATAGACATGATTGCTGCCTTATAGTGGTAGGACTCACATGAATTATCGCCTGGCGCAATAAACAAACAATAAGTAAAACTCTTAGTTGTGACAGGGACAAAAAAGCCTGTCATCGACAGGCTTTTATTTAATCAGGCATGTGCCACAGGCGTTGGATGCTCGCCTGCTTTGCGCAGCAGCATCAAGAGATAAATAAACGACACGCTGGCGATCATGATAAACAATAAATTATCGGAATAATTCTGCATCAGCATCGCGGTAAACGTCGGCCCTAATAAACTGCCGATGGTATAGCTCAGTAACAGCGCCTGGTTCATTGCCACCAGCTGGTGATGTTCAACTTTCTCACAGGCCCAGGCCATCGCGACCGGATAGAGCGTAAAGCCAGCCGCCCCGAGAATAAACAGCGCAGGCGCCATCGCGGCGTTGCTGAGCATGGCAAGGCATCCCATAATGACCACAAAGACCTGCACGCGCAGCACCAGCAGACGACCGAAGCGGTCCGCCAGACGGCCAATCGGCCACTGCCCAACGATCCCCGCACTCACCATCACCGCCATCCAGAAGCCAATTCCAGAATCGCTGACGCCCTGATGATTCAGATAGAGCGGCATCAGGCCGTAGAGCGAGCCCAGTACAATCCCCGAGATAATGCAGCCGTTAACGCCCAGGCGCGCCTGACGGAGTCTGAGCATCGGCCAGACGTGGGTCGCTTCCTGATGCTCGCTGTTCTGGTTCACAATGCGCGTGAAGAGCAGCGGCAGGATCGCGGCCAGCACCATGCCCGTGACCCACGGCAGAACGCTCATCAGATCGGTTGGCAGCTTGCTGACCATCAGTTGACCCAGCACGGTGCCGACGTAATAAACCATCATATAGGCTGCCAGCAGGCGTCCACGGTTGCGCGAAGTGCCGCTGCACATCAGCGCGCTTTCAACCACCACCCAAATCATCGCGCAGCCTACGCCTGCGATAAAGCGCCATGCCATCCAGCTCCAGAAGCCGACCATCAGGCCCAGCCCGGCACACCCGGCGGCGAAAATCAGCGAAGCCAGATAATAGCTGCGATTAAAGCCAAAGCGCTTAATCAGGCTCCCGGTCATTAGCGTACCCAGCAGGTTCCCGGTAAAAAAGGACGAGCTGACCATACCCACCTGCCAGGTCGGTAAGTTTTCATGGGCGAGCCATAGCGGGACGAGCGTATTTAACACTGCGATCGCCAGGGTCAACAGAAGCAGGCCACAAAGCAACAGAAGCACTGGCCGGGTATAGGTGGTCATGGATTAAAAACCGTGAGGAAGTTCAGATTTCGTGCGCATCATGCCACTGGCAAAAACAAAGTCAATCCACTGATTTAGCCGCCTCGCACAATATGTTCCCTGTCGATTTAAAAAACTTATCCTGCTAATGCCACGCCTGCTATAGATATTAATTATGTGTCTGTTTTTATTTATTAATGAGCGAAATTAAAACAAAACGACAGTCGAAAAATTTCATGATCGAAAAAAGAAAAGCCGGGCACTCAGACCCGGCTTGATATAACTCAATGCAACGTTAACTGGCGATAGCCATACCTACGGTCATATGCAACCCGTAGAACACACCGCGGCCAATCAGTTCACCCGCCAGGACCAGCACAAAGGCCAGTGACAGCAGCGGCAGCGCGGGCTGATAACCTTTGAGCTGAGGAGCAATCCAGAATACCAACGCAGCGACCAGCAGAACGATGCGCCAGGCCATCAGAGAACCGTAGTCCGGCACCAGGGCAGAAGCCTGCTGGATAGAGCTGTGAATGGTTGCCAGTTCTGCCCCCTGCATCAGAGCGACCATCGCACTCACCACCAGCGCCAGCAGCGAAACAGCCGGCAGCAAACGCATTGCCCACCCGTCTACGCCCGCCACGCGCAGCAGCAGGTAGCCCAGCAGCGGCCCGCCGATAAACATCGTCAGGAAGAAGCTCATCGGCGTCCAGACGCTGTACCAGGTTGGAACGGTATCGATGGTGTTATAGACGCGCACCATCATCCACACGAACACCACGCCCAGCACCATGGTCACGATCAGCCACAGGCTGCGCAGACCCGCAGGCAATTTCTTCAAAGCGGCCAGCAGCCAGCCCAGCCCACCGACGGCAAAGAAAATTGCCCCGCTGGCAATCTCGTTACTGAGGGATGAGGCCCCCACGCGGTTCAGAGAGTTAAACGCGCGCATCGGCGAACCCAGGTGCAGCGTAGAGGCGATAAACCCAATCCCCATCAGCACCCACAGGCCAAACATGCTCAACACTAAACGCTGCTGCTGTTCAGCGTTGAGATTTCCCTTCAGCAGCGCCAGCGCGAGCACAATGAAACCGCCCGCCACACACTGGCCAAAGACCGTGAAGATCATCAGCGGCCATTCATGCCATCCACTTCCCATCTCACACCTCCTTCGGATTTGCCAGGTAGCCGGTGGTGTCACCTGTAGGACGGCTGTTGGCGTTAGGTTTAATCACAATGCTCGGCTTCGTGAAGTGCGCAGACGGCAGCGGTGCCACTGCGGCAAGCTGACCGTGTTTTTGACGCAGCTCTTCAATCGGACCGAAGTCCAGCGCGCGCAGCGGACAGGACTCGACGCAAATCGGCTTTTTGCCGTCCGCCACGCGGGTGTGGCAACCGTCGCATTTGGTCATATGACCTTTGGCGGCGTTGTACTGCGGCGCGCCGTACGGGCACGCCATGTGGCAGTACCGACAGCCGATGCAGACATCTTCGTCCACCACCACAAAGCCGTCTTCACGCTTGTGCATCGCCCCACTCGGGCAGACCTTGGTGCAGGCCGGATCTTCACAGTGGTTACAGGCAATCGACAGGTAATAGGCAAAGACGTTCTGATGCCAGACGCCGTTATCTTCCTGCCAGTCGCCCCCGGCGTATTCGTAGATGCGGCGGAAGCTGACGTCAGGAGTCAGGTCTTTGTAATCTTTACAGGCCAGCTCGCAGGTTTTGCACCCGGTGCAACGGCTGGAATCGATAAAAAATCCATACTGGGTTGTCATCGGCTACTCCTTAAACCTTTTCAACCTGGACAAGGTTTGTGTGGGATGGGTTGCCCTTCGCCAGCGGCGACGGACGCTGCGTGGTCAGCACGTTAATACTGCCCGCCTGGTCGATGCGGTTGGCATCAGGGTTGTACCAGGCCCCTTCCCCCAGCGCCACCACGCCTGGCATCATGCGCGGCGTCACTTTGGCCTCAATGTGCACCTCGCCGCGGCCGTTGAAGATACGCACGCGATCGCCATTGCTGATGCCGCGTGCTTTGGCATCCATCGGGTTGATCCACATCTCCTGACGGCAGGCGGCCTTGAGTACGTCGACGTTACCGTAGGTGGAGTGCACGCGCGCTTTGTAGTGGAAACCTGTCAGCTGCAGCGGGAATTTCGCCGTCAGCGGATCGTTATAGTTTTCAAAACCTGGCGTGTAGATCGGCAGCGGATCGATAACGTCCCCTTCCGGCAGCTCCCAGGTCGACGCGATTTTTGCCAGCTCTTCGGAGTAGATTTCGATTTTGCCCGACGGCGTGGTCAGCGGGTTCGCCTGCGGGTCTTCACGGAACGCTTTGTACGCCACGTGGTGCCCTTCCGGATCGCGCTGTTTGTACATACCCTGCTTGCGGAAGGTATCGAAATCCGGCAGGTCAGGGACCGCCTTACGGGAGAGTTCATGCAGATGGCGCATCCACCCTTCCTGAGTACGCCCCTCGGTAAACTGCTGCTCAACGCCAAGACGTTTCGCCAGCTCAGAGGTCATCTCATAAATGGTTTTGCACTCGAAGCGCGGTTTAATCGCCTGGTCGGTAAAGATCACATAGGACATGTTACCGCAGGAGGCATCCAGCGCGAAATCCATCTGCTCAGAGGCCGTGCAGTCCGGCAGCAGGATATCGGCATATTTCGCCGAGGAGGTCATGTGGCAGTCGATGACCACAATCATCTCGCACTTCTTATCATCCTGCAGGATTTCATGGGTGCGGTTGATTTCGGAGTGCTGGTTGATGAGACAGTTACCGGCATAGTTCCAGATCATCTTGATCGGCACGTCCAGCTTGTCCTTGCCGCGCACGCCGTCGCGCAGGGCGGTCATTTCAGGACCACGTTCGATCGCATCGGTCCACATAAACATGGAGATGCTGGTCTGAACCGGGTTATCCAGCGTCGGCATACGTTCAAACGGCACTTCATACGAGCCTTCACGCGCGCCGGTGTTACCGCCGTGAATACCGACGTTGCCGGTCAGAATGGAGAGCATGGAGATGGCGCGAGTCGCGATTTCGCCGTTCGCATGGCGCTGCGGTCCCCAGCCCTGGCTGATGTAGGCCGGTTTGGCCGAGCCAATCTCACGCGCCAGCTGAACGATACGCTCGGGCGGAATACCGGTGATGGTGGACGCCCACTCGGGTGTTTTCGCCACGCCGTCGCTGCCCTGCCCGAAAATATAGGCCTTGTAATGGCCATTTGCAGGCGCGCTGGCTGGCAGGGTTTTCTCGTCATAGCCGACGCAGTATTTATCCAGGAAAGGCTGATCGACGAGGTTTTCTGTGATCATTACCCACGCAAGCGCCGAGACCAGCGCTGCATCGGTACCCGGACGGATTGGGATCCACTCGTCTTCACGTCCGGCGCCGGTGTCGGTATAGCGCGGATCGATGATGATCATGCGGGCATTGGATTTGGCGCGGGCCTGTTCGAGGTAATAGGTTACCCCGCCGCCGCTCATGCGGGTTTCGCCCGGGTTGTTACCGAACAGGACGACCAACTTACTGTTTTCGATATCGGACGGGCTGTTGCCGTCCGCCCAGCCGCCGTAGGTGTAGTTCAGGCCCTCAGCAATCTGCGCCGATGAGTAGTCACCATAGTGATTAAGATAACCACCGCAGCAGTTCATCAGACGTGCCACCAGCGTTTTACCCGGTGGCCAGGAGCGGGTCAGCGTACCGCCGAGCGTCCCGGTGCCGTAGTTCAGGTAGATGGATTCGTTGCCGTACTCTTTGATAAGGCGCTGCATATTGGTGGCGATAATGTCGTAGGCTTCATCCCAGCTAATCCGCTCGAACTTCCCTTCCCCACGCTTACCGACGCGCTTCATCGGATATTTCAGGCGGTCCGGATTATACACGCGACGACGCATGGAGCGGCCGCGCAAGCAGGCGCGAACCTGATGTAACCCATCGTAGTTATCGTCCCCGGTATTGTCGGTTTCGACATATTTTATTTCGCCATCCACCACGTGCATACGCAGCGGACAACGGCTACCGCAGTTTACGGTACAGGCACTCCACACCACTTTTTCCGGAGCTGAGGCTGGGGATAGTGCATCAGCCGCTGAGGCCAGTCGGGTAAAAGGAAGCGTGAAGGCGCTGCTGGCTACGGCCAGGCCGCCTATTGCCGTGGTTTTCATCAACCCACGGCGAGTGACCTCGGCAGCCATTAATGCTTCAGGCGCGTTGATTTTCATAGAGACTCACTTTGGTTGCTCACAAAGAAAAGAGTGGCGGCGCAAACCGCTATGTAGTTTTATATACAACGAATTTTTACGTAATCAGCTTTTTATGCTGACTTTCATTCGGAGGAGTATTACTACTTTAGAGGGAGGGGGTATTGCGTCGTGTCAATTCAGAGGCATAAAAAAAGCGCCCAAAGGCGCTTTTTTGTTGTGAGGCAAAGAATTAGCCGATGTACTGCTGGCCTTTCATGTATGGACGCAGCACTTCAGGGATCTCAATACGACCGTCTGCCTGCTGGTAGTTTTCCAGCACGGCAACCAGCGTACGGCCCACAGCCAGACCAGAACCGTTCAGGGTATGCACCAAACGGGTTTTCTTGTCAGATTTGCTGCGGCAGCGTGCCTGCATACGACGCGCCTGGAAATCCCAGACGTTAGAGCAGGAGGAGATCTCACGATAGGTGTTCTGAGCAGGCACCCACACTTCCAGATCGAAGGTTTTGCAGGCGCCAAAGCCCATATCACCGGTGCACAGGGCCATACGACGGTACGGCAGGCCCAGCAGCTCCAGCACTTTCTCAGCGTGGCCGGTCATCTCTTCCAGCGCGTCCATGGACTCTTCAGGACGGACGATCTGCACCATCTCAACTTTGTCGAACTGGTGCATACGGATCAGACCGCGCGTGTCGCGACCGTAAGAACCTGCTTCAGAACGGAAGCACGGTGAATGTGCCGTCAGCTTAATTGGCAGGTCGTCTTCATCGATGATCTCATCACGCACGAGGTTAGTCAGCGGCACTTCAGCGGTTGGGATCAGCGCGTAGTTGCTGCTGTCTGCTTCCTCGTCCAGCGGACGGGTATGGAACAGATCGCCGGCAAATTTTGGCAGCTGGCCTGTACCGTACAGCGTATCGTGGTTGACCAGATACGGCACGTAGGTTTCGCTGTAGCCATGCTGCTCGGTGTGCAGATCCAGCATGAACTGCGCCAGTGCGCGGTGCAGATGGGCAATCTGGCCTTTCATCACCACAAAACGGGAGCCGGTCAGCTTAACCGCTGCCGCAAAGTCCAGGCCCACGTGCATTTCGCCCAGCGTCACGTGATCGCGCACTTCGAAGTCAAACTCACGAGGCGTACCCCAGCGTTTCACTTCAACGTTGTCGTTTTCATCTTTGCCGACAGGCACGCTGTCGTCAGGAATATTCGGGATAGCCAAGGCAATATCACGAATCTCGGCCTGAAGAACGTCCAGCTCAGCTTTTGCCTGATCCAGTTCTTCACCCAGTTTGTTCACTTCCAGGCGTAATGGCTCAATATCTTCCCCGCGCGCTTTCGCCTGGCCGATGGATTTCGATCGAGAGTTACGCTCTGCCTGCAGATTTTCAGTTTGTACCTGCAGAACTTTACGACGCTCTTCGAGAGCGCGCAGCTTATCTACATCCAGCTTAAAGCCCCGGCGTGCCAGTTTTTCAGCGACTGCGTCTGGCTCATTACGCAGCAGATTGGGATCGAGCATGCTTATCCTGTGCTTATCGAATTAAAATAGGAAAATGTGACCACAGCCTGCGGCCACAAGGATACATTGCCAACATTACCGCAACGATTGAACTAACGGTAGCGTTTTATAGGGCTATTTTGATCCTGTCCGGCGAGCCAGGTGAGCTTTTCACCAATCTTGCCTTCAAGACCTCTGTTTGTGGGGTGATAATAGCGCGTTTGTGCCATCTCCTGCGGGAAATATTCCTCCCCGGCAGCGTAGGCATTGGGTTCATCATGAGCGTAACGATACTCCTGCCCATACCCCATCTCTTTCATCAGTTTGGTCGGCGCGTTACGCAGGTGAACCGGCACATCGTAGTCCGGACGTTCACGCGCATCGGACATCGCCGCTTTAAAGGCGGTATAAACCGCATTGCTTTTCGGCGCGCAGGCCAGATAAACAATCGCCTGCGCAATGGCACGTTCGCCTTCCGCGGGCCCAACGCGGGTGAAGCAGTCCCAGGCCGACAGCGCAACCTGCATGGCGCGAGGATCGGCATTGCCGACATCTTCTGACGCAATCGCCAGACAGCGACGCGCGACATATAAAGGATCGCCGCCCGCAGTGATAATGCGCGCGTACCAGTAAAGCGCCGCATCCGGCGCGCTGCCCCGCACGGACTTATGCAGCGCCGAGATCAGGTCGTAAAAACGGTCGCCTTTGTTATCGAAACGCGCGCTGCGTTCACCCGCAATTTCGGTGAGCAGTTCCGGTTTCAGCACCCGCTTCCCGGCATCGTCGATTTCGGCCATATCGGCCATCATTTCCAGCGTATTCAGCGCACGCCGCGCATCACCGTTGACCAGCTCGGCAATCGCACGACGCGTGTCGTCAGGCAGAACGATATCCTGTCCGCCGTAGCCGCGCGCTTTGTCGTCCATCGCCTGGGTGAGAACCTTTTCGATATCCTCGGTGGTGAGCGATTTGAGCAGGTAAACGCGCGCGCGGGAAAGCAGCGCCGAGTTCAGTTCAAACGACGGGTTTTCGGTGGTCGCACCGATGAAGAAGATCGTGCCGTCTTCAATATGCGGCAGGAAGGCATCCTGCTGGCTCTTGTTGAAGCGGTGGACTTCGTCCACGAAGAGGATGGTACGCCGCCCGGCATTGCGGTTCTGCCGCGCACGCTCGATCGCCTCACGGATCTCTTTCACGCCGGAGGTGACCGCCGAGATACGTTCAACGTCCGCGTTGGCATAGCGGGCGATCACTTCTGCAAGCGTGGTCTTGCCGGTACCAGGGGGTCCCCAGAGGATCATGGAGTGAAGATGCCCGGCCTCAATGGCGCGCGGCAATGGCTTACCGGCAGCCAGCAGATGCTGCTGGCCGATGTACTGCGCTAAATTTTCTGGCCGCATACGAGCGGCCAGAGGTTGAAACGCGTTATCTGAAAAATCGAGCGACAGATTGCCCACTCACGCCTCTTACTTATTGCGTTGGTCGTCCACCGTTACGCCCTGCGGCGGGGTAAAGGTGAATTTCGATGCATCAACGGCGCCGTTCTGCTGAGACTTGAGCTGGTAGCTGCTGCGCTGATCGTCCTGCTCAACCGCGCCGAACTGATTAATCGTACCGTTGGTGCTTACGTTAATGGTGAACTGCTTCAGGTTGCCGTTACTGCCTTTCGGCGTCAGGACAAACTCGTCACCCGTCTGTTTAATATTGTACTGCTGCCAGTCGCTGGACTGGTTACGGGCAATCAGCATAAACGGCGTATTGCTGGTGGCATCTTTCAGCCAGGTCGCCGTTGCCTGCTCAACGAACGGGTTGAAGAACCATAAGGTTTTACCGTCAGAGACCAGGATGCTTTCATCCGGCTGAGTCATGTGCCAGTTGAACAGATTCGGGCGTTTTACCCACAAATCTCCCTGACCTTCCTGCACCGCGTTGCCGCTGCCATCCGTCACTTTTTGCGTGAAGCTGGCGTGGAAGCTGCTTACTTTATCCAGTCGGCTTTTAAGGTCGCTGGCTGCATCAGCCCAGACGCTGCTGGCGACAAAACTGGTGAGTAATGCACAGGCGATGGCGATTTTTTTCATTGTTATTCCTTAAAATACGTCTTCCCGATATGGGGTTTCCGTCTTCTATTCTGGACCTGCCCGAAGGCAGGCGACAGAAGAAAATGCTTAATTTTGGCTGATTTACCCTTCTTTGCAATCGCTGAAGGTTAATCAAACGGCGGCGGTGCCAGCACCTCGCGGTTACCGTTATGCCCCTGCTCGCTCACAATGCCCTGCGCTTCCATCTGCTCGATGATGCGCGCCGCGCGGTTATAGCCGATGCGGAACTGACGCTGCACGCCTGAGATGGACGCTTTGCGTTTTTCGGTAACGAAGTTAACCGCCTGATCGAATAACGGATCCAGCTCTTCGCCGCCGTCGAAGCCACCGCCGCCGCCTTCGCTTTCCGTGTCGCTGGTAATACCGTCAACGTATTGCGGACGACCGCGCGCCTTCCAGTCCTGCACGACGGCGTGAACTTCCTCATCGCGGACGAACGCACCGTGGACACGCACCGGAGAGGTGGAGTTCGGGCCGGAATAGAGCATATCACCCATACCCAGCAGCGACTCTGCGCCGCCCTGGTCAAGAATGGTACGGGAGTCAATTTTACTGGATACGGTAAAGGCGATACGCGTCGGGATGTTCGCTTTGATAAGACCAGTGATCACGTCCACGGAAGGACGCTGGGTCGCCAGCACAAGGTGAATACCGGCCGCACGCGCTTTCTGCGCCAGACGGGCAATCAGCTCTTCTACTTTCTTACCGACGGTCATCATCAGGTCAGCGAATTCATCGACCAGCACGACGATATAAGGCAGTTTTTCCAGCACCGGATGCTGGGCATCCATGCTGTCACCCGGCTTCCAGTAAGGATCCGGGATCGGACGCCCCATGCGCACAGCCTGGGCAATTTTCTCGTTATAACCGGCCAGGTTACGCACGCCCAACGCAGACATCAGCTTGTAGCGGCGTTCCATCTCGTTGACGCTCCAGCGCAGGGCGTTGGCGGCGTCCTTCATATCGGTGACCACTTCGGTCAGCAAATGTGGGATGCCTTCGTAGACCGACAGTTCGAGCATTTTCGGGTCGATCATAATGAAACGCACATCTTCCGGCTGCGCTTTATAGAGCATGCTGAGGATCATGGCGTTCACACCAACAGACTTACCGGAACCGGTGGTACCTGCTACCAGCAGGTGAGGCATTTTGGCGAGATCCGCGACTACCGGATCGCCAGCGATATCTTTACCCAGCACCACGGTCAGCGGAGATGGGTTATCGCGGAATTTGGTGTTATCCAGCACTTCACGCAGGTAGACGGTCTGACGTTTCTTGTTCGGCAGCTCAAGGCCAACGTACGGTTTGCCCGGTATTACTTCCACCACACGTACCGCCACGGTCGAGAGAGAACGCGCCAGGTCGCGGGACAGGTTGGAAATACGCGCGGCTTTAACGCCAGGCGCCAGGTTCAGTTCAAAACGGGTGATCACAGGACCCGGCGAGTAGTTCACCACGTCCGCCTTGATGCGGAAGTCAGCCAGACGCGCTTCAACCAGACGCGCCATCTGCTCCAGCGCGAAGGTATCGACCGGCTCCACTTCTGACGGCGGAGGCGTTAACAGATCCAGCGACGGCAGCGGAGTGCTTGGACGCTGCAGCGGACGGCTGTCACCGTTACGCATCAGCAGCGGGTGAATCAGACTTTCCTGCGGCTGAGGCGCAGGCTGCTGGAACTGCGGCGGCTGTGGTGGCTGTGGTGGCTGCTGCGGTTGCTGAACAGATTGGTGCGGCTGCGCATACGGCTGCTGAACAGGCTGCTGCGGCTGCGCGTAGGCCTGTGGTGCTGGCTGCTGGCGCACAGGCTCCGCTTCCGGCATCACGCTCGGGGTAAATAAAGGCTCGCTAGGGCCATCATCCACCAGATCCTTCATCGGCGAGAATTCAAAATCAGACAGCGAGAACGGATTTGCTCCAGCCGGTTGTTCACCGGAATAGCGCTGCTGCTGGGTGGCGGCGAACTGGCGCGCCAGTTCTGCTTCAGCCGCGTCCTCTTCGTCTTCCAGCATAGGTTCATCGTGCTGGTATTCATTACCGTAGCGCTGATTCTGCTGCGCGGCGAACTGACGGGCCAGCTCGTCCTGCTGCATTTCATCGGCGTCATCTTCGTACTCAGGCTCGCGCGCTTTCTCTTCCGCCATACGCTGGGAAGGCAGCTTGATGCCATAAGAGGCAAGCTCACGGCGGGTTGGAACGCGAACGCGGTTAGGGCGAGGCAGTTGCGGACCTATCCCCTCCTTCACCTGAGGACGTGGCGCGCCACTGGTTGCCAGGCTAAAAACAGGTGCAGCCACGGCAGCGGCCGCGGTAGCCTGCTTCACGCTTTCCGCTACGGGTGCGACTGCAGGCGTCGGGTCGATCGGTGGAACGGAAACTGAAGGCGCTTTCGTCACCGGCTCCTGCACCGGTTCAGGCACAGGCTGGTACCAGGCCGCCAGCTGCTCGCGTTCACGCGCACGACGCTCTTCAACTTCTTCAAAATAGTACATTGGTGGACGAGAGGGTTTTACCTCTTCCACGATTTCAGGTTCAGGCTGCGGCTCTACATAAGGCTGCACAGGTTCAACCGGTTCAGGCACATACTCCTGATAAGGTTGGGCCACAGGCTGTTCATAGTGCGGGTACTCTTGCGGTTCATACGCAGGCTGCGGCGGCTGATATGGCTGCTGCCACTGCTCCTGCTGTACAGGGATGTAGCTTTCAGGTTCAGGCGCGATAACCGGCTCCGGCGTGTGAACGCCTGGCGCAGTCTGCCAGTCAACCTGAGGCTGCTGAATAACGGATTCCGGCGGCGAAACCGGCGCGGATGGCATCACGGCGTCGACAGGCGCGGCATACGCCTGCGCAGCGGTCGTCGCGGCTGCGGCGGCTGCAACCGGCTCGGTAACCGAGTGGCCATTTAACAGCGGATCGTATTCGTCGAAGTCACCCGGAGTGGCCCGGCTGCCGGAGAAGAGCACATCGTCAGGATCGACGGCGACACCCGCAGCGCGATACGCCACCTGCTCGTCTTCATCCATGCGTTTACCGGAGAAGAGCGCCGCATCGGTTTTACGACCCAGCGGGTTGGCAAATTTCTCTGCAACACGCTGACGACGCGCCAGCGCGCCGCGCAGAATACGCGCACGACGAGACTCGCGACGCTGCACAGGCGCGTCATCTTCCTCTTCATCTTCGTATTCGTCTTCATCAACCCACGTATCGTCACGGCGGGTACGGTTGCTGGCGAAAGTCAGAATGGTGAGGATAAAACTTCCGATCTTCTCAGCAATGCTTACCCAGGACCAGCCGGTAAACAGCGTCAGCCCGGCAGCCCAGATGCACAGCAGCGCCAGCGTGCCGCCGCTGCTGTGCAGCATCGGCTGCAGAGCAGAACTGAGTAAACTGCCGATCACTCCGCCAGAGGCGAAGTACCAGATATCATCCGCATTGATTGCCGCCAGCCCGCACGAGGTGAGGATCAGCGCCAACGCGCCAATCAGGCGCAGCGACACGGCAAAATAGTCGATGTAATCATCGTTCTGACGATGACGCCACGCAAACCAGCATCCGCCAATGATAATGACGGGAAGGGTGTAGGCCATCACACCGAAAATGAAGAACAGCGTGTCCGCAAGCCAGGCACCGGGGACACCGCCTAAATTATGGATAGGCTCATGCCATGCAGTTTGTGACCAGCTGGGATCTGAGGGGTTGAAACTGAGTAAGGCTGCCATCAGCCAGACGGCAAAAAGGGCAATAACAATCAGCAAAGCCTCGAGGAGACGACGTCCGCTGCTTAGCTTCGATAGTGTGACTTCTTTGTCTTCAGTGTATTCCTGGCTCAAAAAAGGCTCTCCAGGTATCAGGCATATCCTGCCTTTTTGCTAAAACGGACAACAGCGCCGGGACTCCCCGGCACTGTTGCTGTATGGATTAACAGGAGTGTAATCAAACTACGCTGATTTTGCACCTGTTCCGTGTTAGCGCGTCTTAATAACCAGACGATTGCTCTGTTTGACCTCTTCCATCACCACATATGTACGGGTGTCGTTCACGCCTGGCAGACGCAGCAGGGTTTCCCCCAGCAGCTTACGGTAGGCGGACATATCAGGCACACGGGTTTTCAACAGGTAGTCGAAATCACCGGACACCAGATGACACTCTTGAATTTCTTCAAGTTTTTGTACAGCGGCGTTAAATTGCTCAAACACATCCGGCGCACCACGATTCAGAGTAATCTCAACAAATACCAGAAGTGAGGCATCCAGATAATGCGGGTTCAGCAGAGCAGTATAGCCCTGAATGAAACCCTGTCTTTCCAGTCGGCGCACACGCTCAAGGCACGGCGTCGGGGAAAGTCCCACACGTTTTGAAAGCTCGACGTTGGAAATACGCCCATCCTTTTGCAATTCATTAAGAATGTTACGATCGATACGGTCGAGATCTTTGCCAGGGCGCTTCTTGCTATCTACCATTATTATTGTCTCTCTGTATTCCTTCCCTACTCCTGCCTGGACCCTGTGCACATCACTGTTCAGAGCCTGTACCCGTTAGTCATCACATCGCCTGGTTTTGTATTAGACGCGATGCGGATTCGGGTTCTGTTGGTAAGAAGACCGTTGCCCGAAGGCAGTCACCGACATCACGTATGGCGTCTGTCCACGCCATGCGTAGATTTCACTGACCCGGTAAAAATGGCATTTACGTGCATGCCTATGCGGCATACGGTTAACGCGGTTTTTTTTCTTCCTTGAATGTTTTCGCAAAAGCGCAGGGGATTGTCAAAGCAAAACATCGTTTTTTAGTACAACATGCCGGATATTCATTACGGCAGGGTATTAATCCTCATTTTATTGCCTTACAAACGACCGGTTTTCAGGCGAAAGCGTGATGTTATAGCGCCTCATTCATCGCCCGTGGCTATTACACAGATTGATATCAAAATTGCTGCGCTCTTTTTTTACGACAACAAATTCCCTACAATCCAGCCAAATGTCTGCCAACAACAATGGGGATCTCATGGGCACGGCCAAACACAGTAAGCTGCTAATCCTTGGTTCTGGACCTGCGGGATATACCGCAGCGGTCTATGCTGCACGCGCTAACCTGCACCCGGTACTCATCACCGGCATGGAAAAAGGCGGTCAGCTGACCACCACCACCGAAGTGGAAAACTGGCCAGGGGACCCGAACGACCTGACCGGGCCGCTGCTGATGGAACGTATGCACGAGCATGCCGCTAAATTCGAAACTGAAATTCTGTTCGACCACATCAATAAGGTCGATCTGCAGAACCGTCCGTTCCGCCTGACGGGCGACAGCGGCGAATACACCTGTGACGCGCTGATCATCGCCACCGGCGCCTCTGCCCGTTACCTCGGTCTGCCATCCGAAGAAGCGTTCAAAGGCCGCGGCGTCTCTGCCTGCGCAACCTGTGACGGTTTCTTCTACCGCAATCAGAAAGTCGCGGTCATCGGCGGCGGCAACACCGCAGTGGAAGAAGCGCTCTACCTGGCGAACATTGCCTCTGAAGTGCACCTGATCCACCGTCGCGAAACCTTCCGCGCGGAGAAGATCCTGATCAAACGTCTGATGGATAAAGTGGCAAGCGGCAACATCGTGCTGCACACCAACCGTACCCTGGAAGAGGTGACGGGCGACCAGATGGGCGTTGCCGGTCTGCGTATCCGTGATACCCAGAACACCGATAACGTCGAAACGCTTGAAGTGGCGGGTCTTTTCGTGGCGATCGGTCACAGCCCGAACACCGCGATCTTCGACGGTCAGCTGGAGCTGGAAAACGGCTACATCAAAGTGCAGTCCGGCATTCACGGTAACGCGACCCAGACCAGCATCCCGGGCGTGTTCGCGGCTGGCGACGTAATGGACCATATTTATCGTCAGGCGATCACCTCCGCTGGCACCGGCTGTATGGCCGCGCTGGACGCTGAACGCTACCTCGATGGACTGGCTGAACAAGGTAAATAATCTTTACAAGTCAGTAACAAACGTAAATAAAGGCGGCGATAAGTCGCCTTTATTGTCTCCCCGTTGTAACATTGCGCTGCCCAATTTCTAATAACGTCACCTGCAAAGTACGCAATGGAAAAAACCCGTCAACAAGAGTTAACACGCTGGCTGAAACAGCAAAGCGTTATTTCCCGCCGCTGGCTTACGATTTCCCGTCTCCTGGGGTTCGTTAGCGGTCTGTTGATTGTTGCCCAGGCATGGCTGCTGGCCCGCATTCTTAATCACATGATCATGGAGAACATCCCGCGCGAAGCGCTGTTGCTACCTTTTATTGTCCTGATCCTGATTTTTATCCTGCGCGCCTGGGTGGTGTGGCTGCGTGAGCGCGTCGGTTTTCACGCCGGACAGCACATCCGCTACGAGATCCGTCGTCAGGTGCTCGATCGTCTTCAGGAAGCCGGGCCCGCGTGGATCCAGGGTAAACCGGCCGGTAGCTGGGCGACGCTGATCCTTGAGCAGATTGACGATATGCACGACTACTATGCGCGCTATCTGCCGCAAATGGCCCTTGCCGTCTTCGTTCCGCTGCTGATCGTGATCGCCATCTTCCCAGTGAACTGGATGGCTGCGCTGATTCTGATGGGCACCGCCCCGCTGATCCCGCTGTTTATGGCGCTGGTCGGCATGGGGGCAGCGGATGCCAACCGCCGTAACTTCCTGGCACTGGGTCGCCTGAGCGGCCATTTCCTCGATCGTCTTCGCGGCATGGAGACGTTACGCATTTTTGGCCGCGGTGAAGCGGAAACCGAAAATATTCGCCAGGCATCGCAGGACTTCCGTCAGCGCACCATGGAAGTGTTACGCCTCGCCTTCTTGTCTTCCGGCGTACTGGAATTCTTTACCTCGCTGTCGATTGCCCTCGTGGCGGTCTACTTTGGCTTCTCCTACCTTGGCGCGCTGGATTTCGGCCATTACGGCACGGCGGTGACCCTTTCTGCCGGGTTCCTGGCGCTGATCCTGGCCCCGGAGTTTTTCCAACCGCTTCGCGATCTGGGGACCTTCTATCACGCCAAAGCGCAGGCGGTTGGCGCAGCCGATAGCCTGAAAACATTCCTGGAAACGCCGCTGGCACACCCGGAGCGGGGTGACGTGACGCTGAATGCTAAAGATCCCGTGACCATTGAAGCGCAGGACTTTTCTATTCTGTCACCCGAAGGCAAAGTGCTCGCGGGTCCGCTGAATTTTACCTTACCTGCCGGACAACGGGTGGTGCTCGTCGGCACCAGCGGTTCCGGTAAAAGCTCGCTCCTGAATGCGCTATCCGGCTTTATGGCCTACACGGGTTCACTGCGGATCAACAAAACCGAACTGCGTAACCTCGATCCAGACGCCTGGCGTAAACAGCTCAGTTGGGTAGGACAAAACCCGCAGCTTCCAGCCTCTACGCTGCGTGAAAACGTCCTGCTGGCGCGCCCGGACGCGCGTGAAGATGAACTGCAGTCGGTGCTCGACCGCGCCTGGGTCAGCGAGTTTCTGCCGCTGCTTCCGCAGGGGGTAGATACCGTGGTCGGCGATCAGTCCGCCGGGCTGTCGGTCGGACAGGCGCAGCGCGTGGCCGTTGCCCGCGCGTTGTTGAATCCTTGTCAGCTGATGCTGCTGGATGAGCCCGCCGCCAGCCTGGATGCCCACAGCGAGCAGCGCGTAATGGAGGCCCTGAACGCCGCCTCCCGGCAGCAAACCACCCTGATGGTTACCCATCAGCTGGAGGGGATTGCCGACTGGGACCAGATCTGGGTCATGGAGAACGGCCGTATTGTTGAGCAAGGCGATTACGCCTCTCTCGTTGCCGCGCAGGGACCGTTTGCCGCCCTGCTGGCGAACCGTCAGGAGGACATCTGATGCGTGCTCTGCTGCCTTATCTTGCGCTCTATAAACGCCACAAATGGATGCTGACGCTGGGGATTGTGCTGGCGATTGTCACGCTGCTCGCCAGCATTGGCCTGCTCACGCTTTCCGGCTGGTTCCTGTCGGCCTCGGCCGTCGCGGGCTTTGCCGGTTTATACAGCTTCAACTATATGCTCCCGGCTGCCGGTGTTCGCGGTACCGCCATCACCCGTACTGCCGGTCGCTATTTCGAACGGCTGGTCAGCCACGACGCCACTTTCCGCGTGCTGCAGCACCTGCGCATCTACACCTTCAGCAAACTGCTGCCCCTCTCCCCTGCCGGGCTGGCGCGTTTTCGTCAGGGTGAGTTACTTAACCGTGTCGTTGCGGATGTCGACACGCTGGATCACCTGTACCTGCGCGTGATTTCCCCGATCGTGGGCGCGTTTGTGGTGATTGTGGTGGTCACGCTGGGGCTGTCTGTTCTGGATGTTTCCGTTGCGCTGACGCTGGGCGGGATCATGCTGCTGACGCTCATCATTCTGCCGCCGCTGTTTTACCGCGCCGGGAAATCCACCGGGGAAAACCTGACGCGCCTGCGCGGGGACTACCGCCAGCAGCTCACCTCCTGGCTTCAGGGGCAGGCAGAGCTGACGATATTTGGCGCCAGCAAGCGCTATCGCGCCCGCATGGAAAGTACGGAGCTTAACTGGCATGAGGCCCAGCGCCGCCAGTCGGAGCTGACAGCCTTCTCTCAGGCGCTGATGATGTTAATCGGCGGCGTGGCGGTGATTGCCATGCTGTGGCTGGCTTCCGGCGATGTCGGGGGGAATTCACAGCCGGGTCCACTTATTGCCCTTTTCGTCTTCTGCGCGCTGGCGGCGTTTGAGGCGCTGGCCCCGGTAACGGGCGCCTTCCAGCATCTGGGCCAGGTGATCGCCTCTGCCCTGCGCATCACGCAGATTGCCGAGCAGGAGCCTGAAGTCACGTTCAGTGCCGGGCAGACCGCGGTACCAGAGCAGGTTGCGCTGACGCTTGAAGAGGTCACCTTCGCCTATGACAAACAGGCGCAGAACGCGCTGGACGGTATCAACCTTTCTGTTAATGCAGGACAGCGGATGGCGATCCTCGGCCGTACCGGCTGCGGTAAATCGACGCTGCTGCAGTTGCTGACCCGCGCCTGGGATCCGCAGCGCGGCCAGATTCGTTTTAATAACACGTTGCTGACTGATTTCAGCGAGCAGGCCCTGCGCAAGACGGTGAGCGTCGTTCCGCAGCGCGTGCATCTGTTTAGCGCCACACTGCGCGATAACCTGCTGCTGGCCGCGCCAGAGGCCTCTGATGATGCGCTTCGCGCCGTGCTGGAGCAGGTCGGACTGCAAAAACTGCTTGAGGACGACGGGCTAAACAGCTGGCTGGGCGAAGGCGGCCGTCAGCTGTCCGGCGGTGAACTGCGCCGTCTGGCAATTGCGCGCGCGCTGCTGCACGATGCGCCGCTGATGCTGCTCGACGAACCCACCGAGGGGCTGGATGCCACCACCGAGAGCCAAATCCTTGATTTGCTGGCGAATGTCATGACCGGCAAAACCGTGCTGATGGTCACACACCGCCTGCGCGGACTGGCGAGTTTTGATCAGATAATTGTGATGGACAACGGACACATTATTGAGCAAGGTAGTCACGCAGAGCTGTTGGCGAAACAGGGTCGCTACTACCAGTTTAAACAGCGTCTGTAGACTATATTTGTAGCGTCCTTACTCGCGTACTGGAGTTTTGCTGTCATGCGCCTGGTCCAGCTTTCTCGTCATAACATCGCGTTCCCTTCTCCGGAAGGGGCGCTGCGTGAGCCCAACGGGCTGCTGGCCCTTGGTGGTGACCTCAGTCCCGCACGGCTTTTAATGGCGTACCAGCGCGGTATATTCCCCTGGTTTTCCCCCGGCGATCCGATTTTATGGTGGTCCCCCGATCCGCGTGCCGTGCTGTGGCCAGCGCAGTTTCACGTGAGCCGCAGCATGAAGCGTTTCCATGCGAAATCACCCTACCGCGTCACCCTCAACTACGCCTTTGGTCAGGTCATTGAAGGCTGTGCCGAAGACCGCTATGAAGGGACATGGATAACCCGCGATATTATTACCGCCTACCACCAGCTCCACGAGCTTGGCTATGCCCACTCCATCGAGGTGTGGGAAGGCGGAGCACTCGTCGGCGGCATGTACGGCGTGGCGCAAGGCACGCTATTTTGCGGCGAGTCGATGTTCTCTCGTGCGGTTAACGCCTCGAAAACCGCACTGCTGGTCTTCTGCGAGGCGTTTGCCCAGCGCGGCGGACGCCTGATCGATTGTCAGGTGCTCAACGAGCACACGGCCTCGCTGGGTGCTGTTGAAATCCCGCGACGCCAGTACATCGAACATCTCGATACCAGCCGTCAGGAGAAGCTCCCGCGCGACTTCTGGATACCGAGAACGCTCTTTATGCCCGATGCCTAAATGTTTTCCGCATATTTTTTGTGAGGGTGTTATAATTATGCCGCAGAGTAGCTTCTGCCTGTTGCCCCGCCGCCGTTTGGGACCCTCGCTTCAGATAACGTCCTGACGTTTATCCTGTTGTCTCCCCTTTACGAATGCGCTTCCTGTTCGGTTGTACCGTGACGCTTGGGCAATGCGCCGAAACTGTTTTGCTGCGTTTTAATCGCGCAATTCTTTACTTAATTGATGAATTTCGGCATTATCTTGCCGGTTCAAAACTTGGTAGTGATACCCCAGAGGATTAGATGGCCAAAGAAGACAATATTGAAATGCAGGGTACCGTACTTGATACGTTGCCTAATACCATGTTTCGCGTAGAGCTGGAAAACGGTCACGTGGTAACTGCGCACATCTCCGGTAAAATGCGCAAAAACTACATCCGCATTTTGACGGGCGACAAAGTGACTGTTGAACTGACCCCGTACGACCTGAGCAAAGGCCGCATTGTCTTCCGTAGTCGCTAATTGTTTTCGCCTGTAATGGCAGATGAATATTAAATAAGGCCGGGATTTTCCCGGCCTTACTTTTTTGTGCTGCAGGTTATTATTTGAACAATTATTTTTGCCGTTCGATACAGCGTCAGGGCTGTCTGTTCGACAGCAATGCCCTTTTAATGGCTGTATCTTGCTATGCTATCAGCCGTTTGCCACCTGATAACCTATATTTATCAAAGCATCAAGCTCGTCTTTTGCAAACAACCTTGCCCGGTAGCATTCACCAGGGAACTCTGGATAGCCATCCATCGAGCAAATCAGATCGTAGATTGTGGCAATAATATGGCCTGTTGCATCGCTGATAAAGAAAGAGCGTGCGTGGTTGGTGTAGATGCCATAGTAGTCACCATAATCTATTGCTGCCCCCATAAAATCAGTGACCTGAGGAACACGATCGGAGGGTAACTGGATAATGCTACCTGCCTGGGTTGCTGTATTGGCGACGAGATCAACAGCATAGAACATGACTCTCGCAGGATCGGTTTTGTAAGAATCAGCCGTTGAATCACGTGTAATATCTCGAGTAACCGCATTGCCTTCATTATCAACGCAGGAGCGATTATCAAAGAGCGAAAGAACAAATTTTCCTTCAGTCTCATTGCTTAACCCAGCAAAAGCGCTATTTTTAGTGACGAATACGGTATGAGCGCCATTTTCAAAACTCTCAATACCGGAAGTATCTATCTGCGTAACGCCCTGTCCTGCTGCGAAATTACCGTTAAATCCCCCGGTATTAATACTCCATAATATCTTGCCGTCGGCAGGAGAAATACCAAACGTCAGGCCTGCAGAGCGAGTATGGACAACAATCGCTTCAGCATTTGCCTCACCCGCGGGGATCCAGGAAAGCGAGTTAAGGTGAGCATCGTTTGTGGGGCTATTATTCAGGATCTGAGTATTATCAAATGCACGAGTATAATTTTTTGCCCACAGCATCACGCCTGTCTTTTCATCAAATTTTAAAATTGATGCGTCCTGTCTCATCGTGTTGGTCGAACGGTCCGGGTTATCATTACCAATCATGAAAAGATTATCGGCGGAATCCCAGATCAGATCGTGGGTGTTAGCATAGCGGTTACCATCGTGGTCACGTAAATCAAACTCCAGAATCTCGTTGCCCAAAATATCGATTTTGAAAAAGCGTCGCCCATACCAGTGTTCATCTTCATCACTGCCGATATAGAAATAACCATTATGCGTTTTTAGCATCTGATTACGGTAGGGCTGAGCATAATAGCAGCGAAGATCGCCGTTCCGGTCGTAGCCATCACAATTGGTAGTCATTAACCAACTGTTTCCCCATACGGTCGTGAAGTTAGCGGGATCCGTTTGCTCAATATCGATATGGAAAATTGTCCCATCGCGGTAGAGTTGTTCCTGTGTGCTTACCTGGATGGTTTGATTAAAAACTTCCACTCCGCTAAGGTTTTTAAAGACAACCTGCACATGGTTAAGGTAGTTTGCATACAGTCCAATAACCGGAATTTTTATCTCAGGTAAAGAGACAATGTCATTTGATGAATACGTAAAGTTTAAACTTGTCGTGCTAGTCGATCTTCCCAGTACCGTATAGGAATATGTTATCGCCTCATCAATTATAAACTTCAGATAGACCGCAAGCTGGTTGTTAGCAGGGGCGAGTTCCATTCCAAGATAGGTAATTGCCATATTATTCACCTGTTGTTAATTATTACTGTGTAACTTCTTTTACTCGCATCTCATTCACCTGTTGGGGAATGATCTTATTTCCTTTCACCAGGTAATCAATAACCGCATCGGAAAGGTTATATCCACCTTTTACCTGTTTGTTCTGACCATCAATGAATGCAGTAAAGCCATCGCCACCAGGAGCAAGGAAACTATTTGTCGCTACGCGATAGGTTTCAGAGTCTACAATTGGCTTGCCATTAAGCGTAAATAGTACAACGCGTTGTCCGACAGGTTTATGTTGGTCGTAGCGCATCTCCAGTCCTTTCGACATCTGCAAAACACCGTTAGTGAGTGACGCACTGTGCTCCATAAGATTTCGTAAGGATTTCCCATTCAAATCCATTACGGTAAGCTCATTTGGAAACGGAAACGCGCTGATAACATCGCCGAGGGTTATCGGACCGGCATTCAAATCAGCCCGCAGACCACCTGAATTAGTGAGCGCCAGTTGCGCATCAGGCGCAGCAGCAAGCATTGCATCGGTAAATAAATTGCCCAGCGAAGATGATTCTCCGTAGGCGCGCGTAAGCGTAACAGGCGTCTCTCCAACTTTTTGGCGAACCGTTTCGGAGAGCTGTTTATTCCAGCTATCAATAACACTCTGAGTTGCCGGATCGGGTTTCCATTCATCAGCGTAAAGGGTTTTAAGTTCGAAGCTTTTTATTTTGTTGTGATGTTTTTTTAGATCCACATCCAGGACCAGCTTACCAATATCAATCCCACCGCTGTCAGTCGAAAGCACCAGCGTGTTACCTACTTTAAGCGGCTCCGGCGTTCCAACATGCGCATGTCCGGTAATCAGAATATCCAGTCCTTTCACCTGCTTCGCCGTCTGGATATCCTTATCAAGGGCGCGTTTGACATCAGTATTGCCGATACTGGACTGGCGTGCAGGGAAACCTTCATGCATGAGTGCAACGGTTATATCTACTTTTCCACGTAGTTCATCCAGATAACGCTGGAGATATTTCACCTCGTCACGCGCTTCAATACCCTGACGCATTGACGATGAAACGGTATCATCGAAAGCGAATACGCCATGCAACCCAATGACCCCAATTTTAACGCCATCCTTTTCGATGATGGTATACGGCTTATTCCAGAAAAGGACATTACTATTTTTATAAAACACGTTCCCTAACAGTATCGGGAATTTAGCCTGACTGAGCTGTATCAGCGTATTATCCCATCCATGGTCGAACTCATGATTGCCGACAGATGCAGCATCAAATGACATTGTATTCATAATATCTATGATTGCCCGCCCTTTTGTCAGGCTGCTAATGTACGGACCGGTAAAGTAATCTCCAGCATCGAAATAAAAAGTAGCCTTATTCTTTTGCTTTTCTTGCTTAACGTAAGTCGCAATATTTGCGAAGCCACCGACAGCTCTTTTACCTTCTGCAACATAAGGGAGTTTATAGGGCTCAACATGTGCATGCAGGTCATTGGTATAAATGACGGTAACGTCCTGCGCTGGACTTAGCGAAGCATATCCCGATAGTAATAAAACCGCGATTACTGTTTTTTTCATTTTTTAACTCTCGAATTAAAGAAAGAATTTCATTATCGATTAGCAAAAAACAGATTTTGTGAACCTTCTCACGACATATGGAAAAGGGAGACGCGAAAATTTGCGACTAACAGAATCAGTTGGTGAAGCACATGGAATCCGCTCCAAAAATAGATCTCAATGTTTGTAAAAGCTGGTCATGTCCAAATCTCGGAATACCAGATGCGAGTGATTATGTTTTTCCTGTTTATCGTCTGGGCTACGCTGCTCTTGAATGTCAAAAATGTGGCAGTCTTCCTCCAATTTTTAATACAAAAGAATGTGACGAGTGGTTCAGTCAATTCATGCAACGAAAATTAGGAAATACAGGACAAGGTTGTCCCCGCTGTTTTACAGCGCACATCATTCGCTATGGATACACAAAAGCCAGAACACCCCGCTTTCAATGTTGCACCTGCCGTTATGTATTTACTCCACACTATGACAATGCTGTAGGCCTGAATAAAAATCTCACCCTTCTTTCCCAGCTCGAACAAGGGGTGCACTCTGGTGAAACGACAAACCAAAGGGTCCTTGCACACGCGGTTAACGGGTTCGAACACGATCTGCATGTTTCACTCCCTGCGCTAACAAGGGTGTCAACGACCACAATGGTTATACCGTTTCAGGGTCATTCTGCGAGGCAGAAACTGTATGTTGTGATCAGTGCCGATGCTGACTCCGGCAAAATTATTCAAGTAACAACCAACTATTGCGACTGGAAGGCAGGTGATTCATTGCTCTATCAGGGTTCTAAGTCTTTCCCTTCTTCGATACTACCGTCGAGCAATACCGATCTTATTCGGGAGCAAGAGATGCAATTTCTTAAACGGAGTCAATTTGATGAAATTCAGTACGGTAGTGCCGAGCTTAAGCGAAACGACCGGGGAAGCATGGTCCGTCCTGTCATTACCATACACAGTCATTTCCAGAGATTAAAACGACGCTTCCCGGGTGTAACCGATCATTATCTCGCCCACGAGTGCGTTTTGCGCGGCGGGGCTATAACGGCCTGGTCAACAGAAGTCCGACTTGGGAAAACCGATCTTTGGTTTGTGTCTGAAAATATTGAAAACGCCAACCTCTCTGACAAAGCATTTTGCCTTACTGGTAGCTGGAAAATAGGATGGTGGAAAAATGTGTGGCAGCGTTGGGATAATGGCGAGATATGCAAGATGATTGGCCTACTGACCGGACAGCAAAGTACAGCGGAGCCCGCGTTGATTTCACTTGCATCCTGCACTGCATTTGCTGTCTGGCTGAAATCCCATCCATGGTCATTACGATGTCATAACTTTGGGGCGCGGGTAGTGAGCCAGCATTTAGTGGGTCTTGGCTGTATTTACAACCAACAGATGAAGGAAAATTCAGGCAGTTAAGGGCTACATAACGCGAGCTGTACGGCAGCGAACTGCACTATTTTATTGTCATCAAAAGTTATTAACGTCTTCCCGTAACACCCATTTTTACGAAGATTAATCCATTTGGCGTCAGAGGAACTCCCCCGACGCCTCGGATCGACGTCAGGAAATAATGTGAATTACCGTTTTTGCACTTTGAGGTGCAACGACATCTGCGACCATCGAATGCGTTATGTCATGCAGCAGTCCCGTCAGGTGCGGCAACATATCGCGGTCAAAATGCGATACCAGCAGTATGTGGTTTAACGCCCGGCAGTAATCACACTTTGTTTCGGTATCTTCCAGCAGCCACTCTTTTTGTCGCGGTTGTTCCGCTTCGTCCTCAAATTCCACCACCTGAAAATCACACATTTATTCTGTGAGGCCAGCTTTCATTTCTTCCAGATACGCACCCAGGCAGCGGCAAACGGGCTGCGTTTGTGGGAGTGATGTGCAGTCGAGGAGGATTTCAGTGAGCAGTTTGCAGCGCTCTGCAAGGGTTGGGAGATCGGGGTTGAGGGAGAGTTCGCTGTAAAGCAGTGAAAGATTGTTATGTTCCATTTGATTTTGACTCCGTGTGAAATGATGAGATCTCCACCCGAACGCCAACTCAGGTGGCAGACTGAACCGGTTTGGCGTACCGACCCACACGGGAAAATCGGCGCTTCAAAAGAAGCCCCGGTTCAGCCCACCATAATTGAGTCTGCGGATTATATCGCTAGCTTTCAAAAGTGTGAACGAACCTGATGATAGTTGACGTATCAACATCATTTCTCATGTGTAATCAGGACGCCAATCCCGGCACCTGATTTTGCAGGTGCGCCGCCATTTTATTACTGTAGATTTATCCAGCAACTGACTTCGAAAGAAACTGGAAAGCGCCTTGCAAAATTCCTCTGCGGCCTGATGCCCTCTCCCACAGGGAGAGGGAGAAAACACTAGAAACGACAACACTGTTGTCGTTTTGCTTTTACCTTGGCAGGCATAAAAAAACCGGGCAAATGCCCGGTTTTTAACATTAACGTTTAACTCAGTGAGCCGCTTCCGGCTTGTGCTTCGCCGCACTCTGGAAATCATACGTCAGTTCGTTCTTCGCCTGGTCCAGCGCCACGGTCACCTGACCGCCGTCCACCAGCGAGCCAAACAGCAGCTCGTTCGCCAGCGGTTTCTTCAGGTTGTCCTGAATCACGCGCGCCATCGGACGGGCACCCATCGCACGGTCGTAGCCTTTCTCGGCCAGCCAGTTGCGGGCCTCCTGGCTCACTTCCAGCGACACGCCTTTCTGATCCAGCTGAACCTGCAGCTCGACGATGAACTTGTCCACAACCTGATGGATCACCTCGGTAGACAGGTGATCGAACCAGATAATGTTGTCCAGACGGTTACGGAACTCCGGCGTGAAGATCTTCTTGATCTCCTCCATCGCATCGGTGCTGTTATCCTGGTGGATCAGGCCGATGGATTTACGCTCGGTTTCACGCACGCCGGCGTTGGTGGTCATCACCAGCACCACGTTGCGGAAGTCCGCCTTGCGCCCGTTGTTGTCGGTCAGCGTCCCGTTGTCCATCACCTGCAGCAGGATGTTGAACACGTCCGGGTGCGCTTTCTCGATTTCATCGAGCAGCAGGACCGCGTGCGGATGCTTGATCACCGCGTCGGTGAGCAGGCCGCCCTGGTCAAAGCCCACGTAGCCCGGAGGCGCACCAATCAAACGGCTGACGGTGTGACGCTCCATATACTCGGACATATCAAAGCGCAGCAGCTCAATGCCCAGCGCTTTGGAGAGCTGAACCGTCACCTCGGTTTTCCCCACGCCGGTCGGGCCAGCGAACAGGAAGGAACCGACAGGCTTGTGGTCATGCCCCAGCCCGGCGCGGGCCATCTTGATTGCTTCGGTTAAGGCCTCAATGGCTTTATCCTGACCAAAGACCAGCATTTTCAGGCGATTGCCGAGGGTGCGCAGCGTGTCGCGGTCGCTCTGAGAAACGCTCTTCTCAGGGATACGCGCGATGCGGGCCACCACGGACTCAATATCCGCCACGTTGACGGTTTTCTTACGCTTACTGGCCGGCATCAGGCGCGCACGCGCCCCTGCCTCATCAATCACGTCAATCGCCTTATCCGGCAGATGACGGTCGTTGATGTATTTCACCGCCAGCTCCACCGCCGCACGTACCGCTTTCGCGGTGTAACGCACGTCGTGGTGCGCTTCATACTTCGGCTTCAGGCCGTTGATGATCTGCACCGTTTCCTCGACGGACGGCTCGGTCACGTCGATTTTCTGGAAGCGACGCGCCAGCGCACGGTCTTTCTCAAAGATGTTGCTGAACTCCTGGTAGGTCGTGGAGCCAATCACGCGGATCTTGCCGCTGGAGAGCAGCGGTTTGATCAGGTTCGCGGCATCTACCTGGCCACCGGAGGCCGCACCTGCGCCGATGATGGTGTGGATCTCATCGATAAACAGGATGCTGTTGGTGTCCTGCTCCAGCTGTTTCAACAGCGCCTTGAAGCGTTTTTCAAAATCACCGCGGTATTTGGTGCCCGCCAGCAGCGAGCCGATATCCAGCGAGTAGATGGTGCAGTCGGCAATCACTTCCGGCACGTCGCCCTGCACAATGCGCCAGGCAAGCCCTTCGGCAATCGCGGTTTTACCCACGCCTGACTCACCCACCAGCAGCGGGTTGTTCTTGCGGCGACGGCACAGCACCTGGATCGCGCGCTCCAGCTCTTTATCGCGACCAATCAGCGGGTCGATACCGCCAACGCGAGCAAGCTGGTTAAGGTTGGTGGTGAAGTTTTCCATACGATCCTCCCCGCCTGCTTGCTCTTCATTGTTATTGACCTGATTGCTGGAATCCGATGCCTGGTTAGGCTCGTCTTTGCGCGTTCCGTGAGAAATAAAGTTAACCACGTCGAGGCGGCTGACTTCGTGTTTGCGCAGCAGGTAGGCAGCCTGTGACTCCTGCTCGCTGAAGATGGCGACTAAGACGTTTGCGCCAGTCACTTCGCTACGCCCGGAAGACTGGACGTGGAATACCGCGCGCTGCAGCACGCGCTGGAAGCTGAGCGTCGGCTGAGTGTCGCGCTCTTCTTCACTGGCTGGCAGCACCGGTGTGGTTTGTTCGATGAAGGCTTCGAGTTCCTGACGTAGCGCCACCAGATCCACGGAGCAGGCTTCCAGCGCTTCGCGGGCAGATGGGTTGCTAAGCAGTGCGAGCAGTAAATGCTCGACGGTCATAAACTCATGTCGGTGCTCACGCGCTCTGGCGAAAGCCATGTTTAAACTGAGTTCCAGTTCTTGATTGAGCATAGGCACCTCCCCCAATTTTATGCCTTATCAGGCCTTTTCCAGCGTACACAGCAACGGATGCTCGTTCTCCCTCGCATAGTCGTTCACCATCGCCACTTTGGTTTCCGCCACTTCGGCTGTGAAGATGCCGCAGATAGCTTTGCCACGATAATGAACGGTAAGCATCAGTTGCGTTGCACGTTCTACATCATAAGAAAAGAACTTTTGTAGCACGTCAATAACAAATTCCATCGGCGTGTAATCATCGTTCATTAACATAACTTTATACATAGATGGCGGTTTTAGCGCGTCGCGCACTTTGTCTTCCGCCAGCTGGTCGAAATCCAGCCAATCGTTGGTCTTACCCATTATGCATAACCACTTTGAATCTACCTCAGATGTTAGATAACAATCATCTATTACTGTCATCCGCGATGTCTGTCACAAACTGTTGCAATAGCGTTAACTGCTTCAAACTTTGGTTGATTATTGTCCCATCTCCAGCGCCAAACGCTTGACGACTTCTTTCGTTTCTCTAAATTGTACAAGCGTGAGATGGCGAGGTTTTGAACAGCCCCCACTCCACCACCGGTTCATTCCATCTTAACTTATAAGATTTACGAAGGATGTCGAAGCATGGAAATGGGTACTGTTAAGTGGTTCAACAACGCCAAAGGGTTTGGCTTCATCTGCCCCGAAGGCGGCGGCGAGGATATCTTCGCTCACTATTCCACCATTCAGATGGATGGTTACAGAACGCTCAAAGCCGGGCAGTCCGTCCGGTTCGATGTACATCAGGGACCAAAAGGCAATCATGCCAGCCTAATCGTACCCGTTGAAGCAGAGACGGTTGCATAGCTCTCTGTTTTATTGTGTACATCCCGCAGTCAAAATGCCAGCCCGATCGGCTGGCATTTTTATTTTCGGGTTATTCCCGAGCCAGCGCGTCCACCGGATCCAGCCGCGCCGCGTTGCGTGCGGGCAACCAGCCAAACAAAATGCCGGTAAAGGTCGAACACAAAAATGCGGTGATAATGGCAACCGGCGAGAAGCCAATCTCCCAGCCGGGTAAAAAGAGCTGAAGCGCAAACGCGATCATCATCGAGAGCGCAATGCCCATCGCCCCGCCAACCAGACACACCAGCACCGCTTCAATCAAAAACTGCTGCAGCACGTCGCTGGCCCGGGCCCCGACCGCCATGCGAATGCCGATCTCCCGGGTACGTTCGGTGACCGACACCAGCATGATATTCATCACCCCGATACCGCCGACGACCAGCGAGATCACCGCCACCAGCGTGAGGAACAGCTGAAGAGTACGTGTGGTCTTTTCCGCCGTTTTCAAGAGGCCGTCCATATTCCAGGTGAAGAAATCTTTCTTCCCGTGGCGCAGGGTTAACAGCCGTTCAAGCTGCTGTTCGGCCAGCGCGCTGTCGTAGCCCTCCTTCACGCGTACGGTGATGGAGTTGAGCCATGACTGCCCCATAATCCGCCCTGAGATGGTGGTGTAGGGCAGCCAGACGCGCAGGATCTTACTGCTGCCAAACATCGACTGCTTCTCTTCCGCCACGCCGATGACCGTGGCAGGCATGTTGCCGACCAGAATCACTTCGCCCACCACATTGGCTTTGTTTGGGAAAAGCTGCCTGCGCGAGTTCGCGTCCAGCACCACCACCTGCGCCCTGCCCGCCAGCTGCTCGGCGTTGAAGGTAGCGCCTTCGCTGAAGGTCATGCCGTAGACGTTGAAGTAGTCTCCGCTCACGCCGTTAGCGCTGGCGGCCACGTCAACGTTGCCCACGCGCAGACGCAGGTTCTGCGAAACCGCAGGCGTGGCGGAGTTCACCCACGGCTGCTTCTGAATCGCCGCCAGATCGTCGTATTTCAGCGCCTGCTGATACTGCGGCTCGTCGTCGCCAAAGTCTTTGCCGGGATAGACGTCAATGGTATTGGTGCCAATGGCGCGGATATCGGCCAGCACCAGCTGCTTCGCCGCGTCGCCCACCACCACGATCGACACCACCGAGGCGATACCGATAATGATGCCGAGCATCGTCAACAGGGTACGCATTTTATTGGCCGCCATCGCCAGCCAGGCCATGGTCAGCGCTTCGCGAAAGCCGCTGGAGAACTGCCCCCAGCCGGTTGATGCCGGCAGCACTTCTTTCGGCGCCGCTGCCCTGGACTCACGCGGCGGCGGATTGCTGACCAGCTCGCCGTCGTGGATCTCAATAATGCGTTCCGCCTGCGCCGCCACCTGCGGATCGTGGGTGACGATAATCACCGTGTGGCCCTGATCGCGAAGCTGATGGAGGATTGCCATCACCTCTTCGCCGGAATGGCTGTCTAACGCCCCGGTCGGTTCATCCGCGAGGATCACCTGCCCGCCGTTCATCAGGGCGCGGGCAATACTCACGCGCTGCTGCTGGCCGCCGGACAGCTGCGAGGGCTGGTACTCCACCCGCTCCGCCAGCCCCAAACGCGTCAGCAGCATCTGCGCGCGCTCAAGTCGCTTTTTCCGCTCGACGCCCGCATACACCGCAGGCACTTCCACGTTCTGCGCCGCATTCAGGTGAGAAAGCAAATGGTAACGCTGGAAGATAAAGCCGAAATGTTCCCGGCGCAGCTTCGCCAGCGCGTCGCCGTCCAGCGTGGAGACATCCGTCCCGGCCACGCGATAGGTACCGCTGGTCGGTTTATCCAGACAGCCGAGAATGTTCATCAGCGTCGATTTACCGGAACCCGATGCCCCGACAATCGCCACCATCTCGCCCGCCTCGACGCGCAGGGAGATGCCCTTCAGCACCTCCACCGGACCGTCGCCTGACGGATAGCTGCGACGAATGTTATTCAGCTCAAGCAGCGCCGTCATTTAGCGGCTCCGGGCAGGCTTTCGCTGACAACAACCTCCTCGCCCTCTTCCAGACCTTTCACCACCACCACGTCGGTGTCGTTGCGCGCGCCGATCACGACCTCGCGTTCGCGCGTTTCGCCGTTGCGCAGCACTTTCACTTTATAACGGCTCTCCCCGGCGGACTCGCCGAGCGCAGAGAGCGGAATGGTCAGCACGTTCTTCACGCCGGTCAGCTGGATATGCACTTGTGCGGTCATGTCCAGACGCAGCACGCCCTGCGGGTTTGGCACCTCAAAGCGGGCATAGTAGAAGATAGCGTCGTTAACTTTTTCCGGCGTCGGCAGAATGTCTTTCAGCACGCCTTCGTAGCGCGTCTGCGGGTCGCCCAGCACCGTAAACCAGGCGTTTTGTCCGGGCTTAAGATGGATAACATCCGCCTCTGAGACCTGGGCTTTGACCAGCATGGTGCTCATGTCAGCCAGCGTCAGAATGTTTGGCGCCTGCTGCGCGGCAATCACCGTCTGGCCCTGCAGCGTGGTGATCTGGGTGACTTCGCCCGCCATCGGCGCGACGATTTTGGTGTAGTCGAGGTTAGTTTTTGCCGTATCCAGCGAGGCCTGGTTGCGTTTGATCTGCGCGTCAATCGTGCCAATTTGCGCCTGTTTGACCGCCAGTTCTGTGGTGGCAGTATCTAAATCCTGTTTTGAAATAGCCTGGGTTTTGGCCAGCGCCTGCTGACGGGTCAGCGTAACCTGAGCCAGGTTACGTTCTGCCAGCGCCTGCGCACGCTGCGCGCGCAGCTCCATCAGCGTGGCTTCCACCTCGCGGATCTGGTTCTCAGCCTGCTCAGGATCGATAACGCCGAGCAGCTGGCCTTTTTTCACCTTGTCGCCAATCTCAACCGACAGCGTTTTCAGCTGGCCGCTGACCTGAGCGCCGACGTCAACCTTGCGCAGCGCGTCAAGCTTGCCCGTCGCGAGGACGTTTTGCTGCAGTTCGCCCGGGCGAACAATCAGTGTCTGATACTGCGGCACCGGCGCATTCAGCACCTGCCATAGCCAGTACCCACCGGCTAAAACCGCGACCGCCAGCAGCAGAAACAGCGTTCTGCGTTTTCCCTTGAGGTTCATAAATATTCCAAATAAATGTTCTGGCAATTATAAATGTTGATTCTATCTAAACGACTCCTCAACGAAACCCCTGTTCTCCGAAATCGTCCTAATTTGTTTACGAGACGTTGACATTTCCCCTGTTGAAATAGCGATATTCCAAAAGGATTAGGATCTACCATGTCTTCTATCGTCGATACATCACTTTCAAACCTGCCGCAGCCAAAAACCGGCTGGCAACTCTTCAAAAACCTGGCTTTTGGTGAGATCGCACCCGGGCTGGCATGGGAAAAAACCGCCTACCGACGTAAGTTCATGCTGCGTTCACTGGCGACACCGCTCAGCACCGCTCGCCTGCTGTCTGATCTTGCGAAACATCCGCACCTGATGCAAATGCTCCAGGTTCAGCCGGGGCTGCCGTGTCGCCTTCATCGTCCGTGGCTGACGGTCAATATGGATCGACAGCGTGCGCTGGAATCGCTGTCCTGGCACTATCAGATGATGTGTCGCCAGCTGCCGGCAACGCTGACAAAGGGTTACCTTTCAAAGCAGGGCGTGACTCTGCTGACCTTAACCGGAAAAGATGAACAGCAATTTACCGTCCGCCTGTGTGCCGACGCGTTTATGGATAAAGAGGGAGAAGCTACCCTCGTTTTCTGTGACAGTCAAAATACGGCGCTGGCGGAGATGACCTTTACGCTATGCCAGTTTGAGGGAAAATCAACGCTGTTCATTGGCGGTTTGCAGGGCGCAAAAGCGCATGTTCCCCACGAGCTGATCCAGGGTGCGACGAAAGCCTGCCACGGTCTGTTCCCGAAACGTCTGCTGGTCGAGGCCGCAATGACGCTCGGCGCCGCGTTCCCGGTAGAGCAAATAGTCGCCGTCAGTAACGATACCCACATTTATCGCAGCTGGCGCTACCGTAAGAAAAAAGAGGGCAAACTGCTGGCCGATTACGACAGTTTCTGGCTCTCCATCGGCGGTGAAAAGCAGGACAACGGTAACTTTATGCTGCCGCTCGTCATGCCGCGTAAACCGATGGAAGAGATCGCCAGCAAAAAACGTTCCGAATATCGCCGCCGCTACGAGCTGCTGGATAGCCTGATTCAGCAGGTGAAACAGGCGACCCAGCGCTAATCCGCTTTCCCGCGTGCCAGCCACAGCACGCGGGAGAACATCTTCCGCAGCAGGGTCGGTACCGCCTCCACGCCGCGCCTTCCCGCTTCCGTCGCCACTTCAATGGCTAAATCCGGTTTTGACGAACGGTGAATGGCTTTGGCGATCACCCGCCGCATGTTCATTGGGACATCGACCGGCACCATGGCAATTCGGTGGAAGACGTCGTCGAACCCCTGCCGATACATAAAGTGTTCCATGTCCATCGCGGGCAGCATGGTTAAATGGTCGCGCTCTTCCTCGCGCTCGTTATTCAGCAGGCTCCGCACGGTCGAGGCATATTTTTTACCCGCCTCATCACCGTCGACCAGCACGTGCCACTCGATCCCCATCCGACGGGCAAATTTTATCAGCGGCTTTAATCCCGACTGGGCGAATTCGATCACCTTAATGCCTTCCGCATCAAAATGGTGGCCACACTGGCGCGCCAGTTCGTTGATGACCCAGGTTTCCGTCTCCCCCTCCACCAGCAGCCAGCAGCGGGCAAAGAGCGACGACGCCCGGTTAAAGCGAATATGAAACGCGATGCGCCGCCCGTCTTCCGCATTCAAACCGCCCGGCCCAAGCCGGAAAGCGGAGACGCGGGAGGATTCACGCACCAGGCGACAGACGTGTTCTACCGGCGTCAGCGATAATAATTCCCCGGAATTGGTGGTCGTAATGCGCTGGAGCGGCAGCAGGTTCAGCAGATGCCATGCCACGGAGAGCATGATGGGATGCAGGCGCGTTTCCGGGTCTTCCACCAGCAGCAGCGGCCGGGCGTCCCGGTCCAGACGAACGGTGCCTTTGGCCTGCAGAAGCGTTGAAAACAGCCCCAGCAGAATCACCCGATGGGTGCGACCGCCGGGCCGGTCGATCATCCGGTTAATGATGTCGAGGTAACGCCAGCTTCGCTGCTCATCATGAGAGCGGCGGCGCATCAGACGGTGGCGCGACTCAGAGGTTCCCTGCTCGGAAAAATAGTGCTCCAGGAGTTGCACCATTGCGGACAATCCCTGACGAATTTGGCCATCGGTCAGATTCTGCGGACGCGACACCAGCTCTCTGGCCAGAAAATCCAGCTCGCGGGCGGTGACTTCCACTTCCGGCATATTGGGTACGGTACCGTTACGAATACGCCGCATAAAGCGCGCATCGCGCAGGCGTAACACCGGCGTCAGGCGGATCAGGTGGCGGGCCAGGTCGTCGATATTGTCCAGCGGGATCGGGTTGGCTTTCTGATCGAGAAAATCACGCAGGGTGAGTACCCCCTCGTTCTCCGCCATCTCGCCTTCCAGCCGATAGAAAATCCGGTGGAAACCGTCATCGCACGGCACCCAGCAGGGTGACAGCGGGCGGAAGCGACGCACGCGGTGACGTCCGGGTTCGGATTCGCGGAACGTCAGGATGATATGCAGGTGCTTCTCGCGCCCCGTCACGTCGCCGGGCGGGAACCAGAAATCGTCGCGGACGAAGTGATACAGATCGTCCTCGGGCGAAAGCAGTAGCGTCAACGCATCCAGCAGGCTGGACTTACCCCACGCGTTCTCGCCGATCAGGACGTTGTTCTGCTCCAGCTGCAGCGACAGGCGGTTAATACCGCGAAACCCGACAATTTCCACACGTTCGAGAAGCATAAATCCCCCGCGATATGATCACTTTTTCCTTCAAGTTATCAGCAGTATAGCGGGATGCAGACGGGCTTGACACTGCAATCCGCCTCCATAACCTGGCGGAAGCACGAAAAATTCAGAATTTATCCATCAGGTTTCATTTGAAATAACCCACATCTCGCAAGATACTACCGCCCGCAAATTGGACTATGCTCTATTTACCTCCAGTTTGAACAAGGATTGACATCACATTGCCTTAAATCAAATTAATCGAATTTATTTAAGTGGCGAAGGGGTGTTGTTGGTTTTTAAAATACGGGCTCTTTGAGTCGTCATCCCTTTATGGCGATATATCCCGCACGCGGGAATGCGTGCGGATAATTATTTGAGGTGGTTATGTTTAGAAAATTGGCAGCAGAATGCTTTGGTACATTCTGGCTGGTATTTGGTGGCTGCGGTAGCGCCGTTCTGGCAGCAGCATTCCCGGAATTAGGTATCGGTTTTGTCGGCGTCGCGCTGGCGTTTGGTTTAACCGTATTAACCATGGCGTTTGCCGTGGGGCATATTTCCGGCGGTCATTTTAACCCGGCAGTGACGTTAGGTTTATGGGCGGGCGGCCGTTTCCCGGCGAAAGACGTGATTGGCTACATTGTGGCGCAGGTGGTTGGCGGTATTATCGCGGCGGGCGTTCTGTACGTGATTGCCAGCGGTAAAGCTGGGTTCGACGCGGCGGCCAGCGGCTTTGCCTCTAACGGCTTTGGCGAACACTCTCCGGGCGGCTACTCCATGCTGTCTGCCATTGTGATTGAAATCGTGCTGACCGCAGGCTTCCTGCTGGTGATCCACGGCGCAACGGACAAACACGCCCCAGCCGGTTTTGCCCCGATTGCCATTGGTCTGGCGCTGACGCTTATCCACCTGATTTCTATTCCGGTCACCAACACCTCCGTTAACCCGGCACGCAGTACCGCCGTCGCCATCTTCCAGGGCGGCTGGGCGCTTGAGCAGCTGTGGCTGTTCTGGGTGATGCCAGTTATCGGCGGTATTCTGGGTGGCGTGCTGTATCGCACCCTGCTGGAAAAACGCGATTAATCTTTCCTCTCTCTCCCCGTGGGAGAGGTCCGGGGTGAGGGCTTCAGGCCGCACACCCCACGTAGACACAAGCCGGGTAAAGCGTAGCCGCCACCCGGCTTTCTTTTGCCGCTTTACTGAACAGCCTTTATTGGGTAGTGTCACTGGCGCTTAACCGATACTAAAAAGGACCGGCTGTTCATGTTTTCAGGACTCCTCATCATTTTGCTGCCCTTGATCGTGGGCTATCTTATTCCGCTGCATCGTGAATCCGCATTAAGGCTCATTAATCGATTCCTGAGCTGGATTGTCTACGTTATTCTTTTCTTTATGGGGATTAGCCTGGCATTTCTGGACAACTTATCGGCGAATTTACTCTCCATCCTCCATTATTCTGTCGTCACCGTAGTGGTTATTTTGCTGTGCAATATTGCCGCGCTGCTGTGGCTGGAACGCACTATTCCATGGAAAAATCACCATCATCAGGAAAAACTCCCTTCACGAATTGCAATGGCGCTTGAATCATTAAAATTATGCGGCGTCGTGGTGCTCGGTTTTCTTCTTGGGCTGACCGGTTGGGCATTTTTACAGCACGCGACTGAGGCCAGTGAATATACGCTGATCTTCCTGCTGTTCCTGATCGGTATTCAGCTGCGAAATAATGGCATGACGCTGAAACAAATTGTCCTCAACCGTCGGGGAATGATGGTTGCGGTTATGGTTGTTGCCAGTTCAATGGTGGCGGGCGTCATCAACGCCTTTATTCTCGATCTTCCCCTGAAAACCGGCCTGGCGATGGCGTCCGGTTTTGGCTGGTATTCGCTCTCCGGTATTCTGCTGACCGAATCATTCGGACCGGTGATCGGCAGCGCCGCCTTCTTTAACGATCTGGCGCGCGAGCTGATTGCCATCATGCTGATCCCGAGCCTGGTTCGCCGCAGTCGTTCTACCGCGCTGGGCCTGTGCGGCGCGACGTCGATGGACTTTACCCTGCCGGTACTACAACGCTCCGGAGGTCTGGAGATGGTTCCCGCGGCTATCGTGCACGGCTTTATTTTAAGCCTGCTGGTTCCGGTCCTGATGGCCTTCTTCTCTGCCTGATACTTCTTTGGCGGTAGGTTTCCTGCCGCCAAAATTGCGCTAAATCAATCTCCCTCTATTTTGTAGCAGAAAGCCCTTTTCTCCGTTCTGGCACAGGCATAACCTTAAACATGTATATCAAATATAACTTTAACAGGTGTGATTATGTTTTGTGTGCAATGTGAACAAACCATCCGTACCCCGGCAGGCAATGGCTGCTCTTACGCACAGGGTATGTGCGGCAAAACCGCAGAAACATCTGACCTGCAGGACCTGCTGATTGCGGCTCTGCAAGGCCTTTCCGCATGGGCGTTCAAAGCCCGCGAATACGGCATTGTCGAGCACTACGTCGACAGCTTCGCCCCGCGCGCGTTTTTCTCCACGCTGACCAACGTTAACTTCGACTCTCCGCGCATTGTCGGCTACGCCCGCGAAGCGATTGCCCTGCGTGAGGCGCTGAAAGCCCAGTGCCTGAAGGCGGATGCCTCCGCTCGCGTGGAAAACCCGATGTCAGAACTGCAGCTGGTCAGCGACGATTTGGGCGACCTCCAGCGTCAGGCGGCAGAATTCACCCCGAATAAAGACAAAGCGGCGATTGGCGAGAACATTCTCGGCCTGCGCCTGCTGTGCCTGTACGGCCTGAAAGGCGCTGCGGCCTATATGGAGCACGCGCACGTTCTGGGTCAGTACGACAATGAGATTTATGCCCAGTACCACAAAATCATGGCGTGGCTGGGCACCTGGCCTGCCGATATGAACGCCCTGCTTGAGTGCTCAATGGAAATCGGCCAGATGAACTTCCGCGTGATGAGCATTCTGGATGCCGGTGAAACCAGCACCTACGGCCACCCGACGCCGACGCAGGTCAACGTCAAGGCAACCGAAGGCAAGTGCATTCTGATTTCCGGTCACGACCTGAAAGATCTCTACAACCTGCTGAAGCAAACCGAAGGCACCGGCGTTAACGTTTATACCCACGGCGAAATGCTGCCGGCGCACGGCTACCCGGAGCTGCGTAAATTTAAGCATCTCATCGGTAACTACGGCAGCGGCTGGCAGAACCAGCAGGTGGAGTTCGCCCGCTTCCCTGGCCCTATCGTGATGACCTCTAACTGCATTATCGACCCGACCGTCGGCGCGTACGATGACCGCATCTGGACCCGCAGCATCGTTGGCTGGCCGGGCGTGAGCCATCTTGAAGGTGACGATTTCGGTCCGGTTATCGCCCAGGCGCAGCAGATGGCAGGCTTCCCGTACAGCGAGATCCCGCACCTTATTACCGTCGGCTTCGGTCGTGAAACCCTGCTGGGTGCCGCTGATTCGCTGATCGATCTCGTCAGCCGTGAAAAGCTGCGCCACATCTTCCTCGTCGGCGGCTGCGACGGCGCGCGCGGCGAGCGTAACTACTTCACCGATTTCGCCACCAGCGTGCCGGAAGACTGCCTGATCCTGACCCTGGCGTGCGGCAAATACCGTTTCAACAAGCTGGACTTCGGCGACATCGAAGGTCTGCCGCGCCTGATCGATGCAGGCCAGTGTAACGATGCTTACTCGGCCATCATTCTGGCGGTCACCCTGGCGGAGAAACTGGGCTGCGGCGTGAACGACCTGCCGCTGTCGCTGGTGCTGTCATGGTTCGAGCAGAAAGCGATTGTCATCCTCCTGACCCTGCTCTCTCTCGGCGTCACCAACATCGTGACCGGACCGACCGCGCCTGGCTTCCTGACGCCGGACCTGCTGGCGGTGCTGAACGAGAAATTCGGCCTGCGTTCCGTGACCAACGTTGAAGATGATATGAAACAGCTGCTGAGCGCGTAAGGAGTTATTCATGACCATGCCAACCTCACAATGTCCGTGGCGGATGCAGGTTCATCACATCCATCAGGAGACGCCGGATGTGTGGACGCTGTCGCTGCTGTGCCATGACTACTATCCGTACCGTGCAGGCCAGTACGCGCTGGTCAGCGTTCGCAATTCGGCGGACACGCTGCGCGCCTACACGATCTCCTCCACGCCGGGCGTGAGCGAGTACATTACGCTCACCGTCCGCCGCATTGACGACGGCGCGGGCTCGCAGTGGCTGACGCGGGACGTCAAGCGCGGGGATTACATCTGGCTGTCTGACGCGCAGGGGGAATTCACCTGTGACGATAAGACGGACGATAAATTCCTGCTGCTGGCGGCGGGCTGTGGCGTAACGCCGATTATGTCGATGCGCCGCTGGCTGGCAAAAAATCGCCCGCAGGCCGATGTGCAGTCGATCTTCAGCGTCCGTTCCCCGGAAGATGTGATTTTTGCCGGGGAGTGGCGTGATTATCCGGTAACGCTGGTGGCGGAGCACAACGCGACCCACGGCTTTGTGCCCGGTCGCCTGAGCCGCGAGCTGCTGCAAAGCGTGCCGGATATCGCGAACCGCACCGTGATGACCTGCGGCCCGGCGCCGTACATGGATATCGTGGAGAAAGAGGTGAAAGCGCTTGGCGTGACCCGCTTCTTCAAAGAGCAGTTCTTCACGCCGGTGGCGGAAGCGGCAACAAGCGGCATTACCTTCACCAAACTGCAGCCTGCGCAGACCTTCTTTGGCCGCGTGGGGACCACGCTGCTGGAGGCGCTGGAAAGCAACAAGGTGCCGGTAGTGGCTGCCTGTCGTGCGGGCGTGTGCGGCTGCTGTAAGACGAAGGTGGTTTCCGGGGAGTACACCGTCACCAGCACCATGACGCTGTCGGACGCGGAAATTGCCGAGGGTTACGTGCTGGCATGCTCATGCCATCCACAGGGCGATCTCGTCCTCGCATAAACGGTAAACGTTCGATCGTAGGCCCGGTAAGCGTCAGCGCCACCGGGCTTTTTGTCGGGTGGCACTGCGTTTACCCGACCTACAATAACCCTACCGCCACGCGGGCGCTTTACCCAGCGCAAACCGCCCCGCCCCTAAAAACGCGACCGCCAGCGAGCCGATAAAGAAATACACCAGGCTTTCAATCGCCCATGCGCCTACCTTATCGAGGGCGAGCGTTTCCCCCATTCCCACCATCAGCCACGCCACAATCATCGTAAAGGCCAGCACCAGCGCGGCCGGACGCGTAAAGAGCCCGACAATAATCAGGATCGGTGCCACCACTTCGCCAACCAACACGCCGTAGGCGATAAATCCGGGCAGCCCTTTTTCCACCAGCATGCCGCTGATAAAGCCCACGCCGCCAAAAAGCTTGTGCAAACCATGAAAAAGCATCAGCCCGCCGACGGCAAGTCGTAACAAGAGTTTGCCAAGATCGTCGCACGATAGCTTTTCATTAAGAGCGATTAACAATGATTTAACCATTTGAAATACTTCCTGTTTTTACTGAGGTAGCACCAGATTATGCCGAATAATTGCGCATGAAAAGCACCTTTTAATTGGGGGGATGCGACGGGCAATACGGAGACTTTCTTCTAAGCTTGTAAGCGATATCACAAAAAGGAGACGGACAACCATGAAACAAACCGTGGCTGCATATATAGCGAAAACGCTCGAACAGGCTGGCGTGAAACGTATCTGGGGCGTAACCGGCGATTCCCTGAACGGACTTAGCGACAGCCTCAACAAGATGAAGACCATCGAATGGATGCCCACGCGCCATGAAGAGGTTGCCGCCTTCGCCGCAGGCGCTGAAGCACAGATCACGGGGGAACTGGCCGTCTGCGCCGGATCGTGCGGTCCCGGCAACCTGCATCTGATCAACGGCCTCTTTGACTGTCACCGTAACCACGTGCCGGTGCTGGCAATTGCCGCCCATATCCCCTCTTCCGAAATCGGCAGCGGCTATTTTCAGGAGACGCATCCGCAGGAGCTGTTCCGTGAATGCAGCCACTATTGCGAGCTGGTTTCATCCCCGGAGCAGATCCCGCAGGTGCTGGCGATAGCCATGCGCAAGGCCGTGCTGAACCGCGGCGTTTCTGTGGTCGTCATCCCGGGAGACGTGGCCCTCAAGGCCGCGCCGGAAGGGGCCAGCACCCACTGGTATCACGCCCCGCAGCCGGTGGTGACGCCTGCGGAAGAGGAGCTGAAAAAGCTGGCACAGCTGCTGCGGTACTCAAGCAATATCGCCCTGATGTGCGGCAGCGGCTGCGCGGGCGCGCACAAGGAGCTGCTTGAATTCGCCGGTAAGCTTAAGGCCCCTATTGTTCACGCCCTGCGCGGCAAAGAGCACGTCGAGTACGACAACCCCTTTGATGTGGGGATGACCGGTCTGATCGGTTTCTCCAGCGGCTTCCACACCATGATGAACGCCGACACGCTGATCCTGCTCGGCACCCAATTCCCGTATCGCGCGTTCTACCCGACGGATGCGAAAATCATTCAGATTGATATCAATCCGGCCAGCATCGGCGCGCACAGCAAGGTCGATATGGCGCTGGTGGGCGACATCAAATCCACGCTTGCCGCCCTGCTGCCGCTGCTTGAAGAAAAAACGGACCGCAAGTTCCTTGATAAGGCCCTGAGCGACTATCGCGACGCCCGCAAGGGGCTGGACGACCTCGCCAAACCGAGCGACAAAGCGATTCACCCGCAGTATCTGGCGCAGCAGATCAGCCATTTCGCTGACGACGACGCCATCTTTACCTGCGACGTGGGCACGCCAACCGTCTGGGCGGCACGCTATCTGAAGATGAACGGCAAGCGTCGACTGCTCGGCTCGTTCAACCACGGCTCGATGGCCAACGCCATGCCGCAGGCGCTGGGCGCAAAAGCGACGGCGCCGGAGCGTCAGGTGGTGGCGATGTGCGGCGACGGCGGGTTCAGCATGCTGATGGGGGATTTCCTGTCGGTGGTGCAGATGAAGCTGCCGCTGAAAATTGTAGTCTTCAACAACAGCGTGCTGGGCTTCGTGGCGATGGAGATGAAGGCCGGAGGCTATCTCACGGACGGCACCGAGCTGCACGACACCAACTTCGCACGCATCGCCGAGGCCTGCGGCATCACCGGTATTCGCGTGGAGAAAGCCTCAGAGGTGGACGAAGCCCTGCAGCGCGCATTTTCCATCGACGGTCCGGTGCTGGTGGATGTCGTCGTCGCCAAAGAAGAGCTGGCGATCCCGCCGCAGATCAAGCTTGAACAGGCCAAAGGCTTTAGCCTGTATATGCTGCGCGCCATCATCAGCGGGCGCGGCGACGAGGTGATCGAACTGGCAAAAACCAACTGGCTCAGGTAAAACATTTCGCATGACCTCTTAAAATAAAGGGATGTGAAATGATTGATTTACGCAGCGATACCGTAACCCGCCCGAGCCGCGCCATGCTCGAAGAGATGATGGCCGCCCCGGTCGGGGATGACGTTTACGGCGATGACCCAACGGTTAACGAACTGCAGCGTTACGCGGCAGAGCTGAGCGGCAAGGAAGCGGCCCTGTTTCTGCCAACCGGCACGCAGGCTAACCTGGTGGCGCTGCTCAGCCACTGCGAGCGGGGGGAAGAGTATATCGTCGGCCAGGGCGCGCATAACTATCTCTACGAAGCCGGCGGCGCGGCGGTGCTCGGCAGCATTCAGCCGCAGCCGATTGACGCCGCGCCGGACGGCTCCCTGCCGCTCGATAAAGTCGCGGCGAAAATCAAAGCTGACGATATTCACTTCGCCCGCACCCGACTGCTCAGCCTCGAAAACACCCACAACGGCAAAGTGCTGCCGCGCGAATACCTGAAAGCAGCGTGGGAATTCACCCGCGAGCGCCGGCTCGGCCTGCACGTTGACGGCGCGCGTATCTTTAACGCCGTCGTGGAGTATGGCTGCGAGCTGAAAGAGATTGCGCAATACTGCGACTCGTTCACCATCTGCCTCTCAAAAGGGCTGGGCACGCCGGTGGGCTCTCTGCTTGTGGGCGACGCGGACTACATCAAGCGCGCCAACCGCTGGCGTAAAATGACCGGCGGCGGCATGCGTCAGGCGGGTATTCTGGCGGCTGCCGGGCTGTATGCCCTGAAAAATAACGTGGCGCGCCTGAAGGACGATCACGACAACGCCACGTGGATGGCGGCGCAGCTGCGCGAGATTGGCGCCGACGTGATGCGCCACGACACCAACATGCTGTTCGTACGCGTGGGCGATGACCGCGCCGCCGCGCTGGGTGAATTTATGAAATCACGTGGCGTGCTGATCAACGCCTCACCCGTCGTGCGCCTGGTCATGCATCTCGACGTGAGCCGCGAACAGCTGGCGGACGTGGTGAAACACTGGCAGGCGTTTTTACAGCGATAAGGAGCATCACGTGCCGCAACGAATTCTGGTGCTCGGCGCCAGCGGGTACATCGGTCAGCATCTCACCGCGGCGTTAAGCCAGCAGGGACACCAGGTGCTGGCAGCGGCACGCAACACCGAACGCCTGCAAACGCTCAGTTTGCCTGGCGTCACCTGCCACAGCGTTGACCTCAACTGGCCGAAGGAACTTCCCGCCCTGCTGGAAGGGGTCGACACGCTTTACTACCTGGTGCACAGCATGGGCGAAGGCGGGGATTTCATCGCCCACGAGCGGCAGGTGGCGATGAACGTTCGCGACGCCCTGCTGCAAACCCCGGTGAAGCAGGTCATTTTTTTAAGCTCGCTCCAGGCGCCCGAACACGAGCAGTCCGATCACCTGCGCGCCCGCCAGCTGACGGCTGACACCCTGCGCGGGGCGAATATCCCCGTCACCGAACTGCGCGCCGGGATCATCGTCGGCGCAGGCTCCGCCGCCTTCGAAGTGATGCGCGATATGGTCTACAACCTGCCCGTACTCACGCCGCCGCGCTGGGTACGCTCGCGCACCACGCCGATTGCGCTGGAGAATTTACTGCATTATCTGGTGGCCCTGCTGGATCGCCCGGCGGAGCAACACCGCGTGCTGGAGGCGGCAGGCCCTGAAGTGCTGAGCTATCAGGAGCAGTTCGAACATTTCATGCGCGTCAGCGGCCGCCGCCGCTGGCTGATCCCCATCCCCTTTCCAACCCGCTGGATTTCGGTGTGGTTTTTGAATGTGATCACCTCGGTGCCGCCGACGATCGCCAAAGCGCTGATCCAGGGGCTCAAACATGATTTACTGGCGGACGATCGCGAACTGCGGGCACTCATTCCCCAGGATCTGATCCGCTTTGATGATGCCGTGCGCAATACGCTGAAAGAGGAAGAGCAGCTGGTGAACTCCAGCGACTGGGGCTACGACGCCCAGGCGTTTGCCCGCTGGCGGCCGGAGTACGGCTATTACTCGAAACAGGCGGGCTGCACGGTGAAAACTTCCGCCAGCCTTGCAGATCTGTGGGAAGTCGTGAACCAGATTGGCGGCAAAGACGGTTATTTCTTCGGCAATATCCTCTGGCAAACGCGCGGAGCAATGGATCTGCTGGTGGGGCACAGGCTGGCAAAAGGCCGCCCGGCACGCCCGTATCTTGAGGTGGGCGATGCGGTCGACAGCTGGAAGGTCATCATCGTCGAGCCGGAAAAACAGCTGGCGCTGCTGTTCGGCATGAAAGCCCCGGGGCTGGGCCGACTCTGCTTTACCCTGAAAGACAAAGGCGATTGTCGTGAACTGGACGTCCGAGCCTGGTGGCATCCGCACGGAATGCCGGGTCTGTTCTACTGGCTGTTGATGATCCCCGCCCACCTGTTTATCTTCCGCGGGATGGCAAAGCGGATTGCGCAACGGGCAGAACAAAAGACGGAAAAGATCTAAATAAAACTCTCTTTCTTTCACCTTTCCCATTGCATAGCGCCGTAATTCACGAAAGAATGCGCACGAAATTCTTTTCAACACAGTGGATTGATATGAAGGTACTGGTTACCGGGGCGACCAGCGGCTTAGGCCGAAATGCGGTCGAATTTCTGCGCAACAAGGGCATCAGCGTCAGGGCTACCGGTCGCAACGAAGCGATGGGAAAGCTGCTGCAAAAAATGGGCGCGGAGTTCGTCCATGCTGACCTGACGGAGCTGGTCTCCTCTCAGGCGAAAGTGATGCTCGCCGGTATCGACACGCTGTGGCACTGCTCCAGCTTCACCTCCCCGTGGGGTACCCAGGAAGCCTTTGATCTCGCCAACGTGCGGGCAACCCGCCGTCTGGGCGAATGGGCCGTTGCCTGGGGCGTGCGTAACTTTATTCATATCTCGTCACCTTCACTCTATTTCGACTATCACCACCATCGTGACGTGCAGGAAGATTTCCGTCCCGCTCGCTTTGCCTGCGAGTTTGCCCGCAGCAAGGCGGCCAGCGAAGAGGTGATTGACCTGCTGGCACAGTCGAACCCGCACACCCGTTTTACGGTCTTACGTCCGCAGAGCCTGTTCGGGCCGCACGACAAAGTGTTTATTCCGCGCCTGGCGCAGATGATGCACCACTACGGCAGCGTGCTGCTGCCGCGCGGCGGCGATGCGCTGGTGGATATGACCTATTACGAAAACGCCGTTCACGCCATGTGGCTGGCAAGCCAGCCGGACTGCGATAAGCTGATCTCCGGTCGCGCCTACAACATCACGAACGGCGAACCCTGCACGCTGCGCAGCATTGTGCAGCGTTTAATTGACGAGCTGCAGATCGACTGCCGCATCCGTTCAGTCCCTTACCCAATGCTGGATATGATTGCCCGCAGCATGGAGCGTTTTGGCAGTAAATCGGCCAAAGAGCCTGCGCTGACGCATTACGGCGTATCGAAGCTTAACTTTGATTTCACGCTGGATATTTCGCGGGCGGAGAACGAGCTTGGGTACAAACCGATCGTAACGCTGGATGAAGGGATTACGCGTACGGCGGCGTGGCTGCGGGATCACGGTAAGTTGCATCGGTAGATCGGGTCCTGCATTTTTACGATGAGAAAAAAACGGCAACCCGAAGGTTGCCGTTTGTCATTTTGCTGTTGTGCTGATTACAGCGCAGTCCACGCGTCCTGCCATGCAATCCCTTTACCTGGCTCGTAGTAGGATGGCGCGTTATTGCACCAGCCGCTGTACGGATAAGGTTTGCACTGGAACAGCTGGCCGCGGTTGTTAACGATATCGCCTGCTTTCCATTTGGTTTTGGAGGTCCAGGTCGGGTAAGTCCCGGTCTGGCCGCCGTTGGTCTGCTTAGCCTGTACGTTCAGCGTATAGGTGGTAGTGCTGCTCAGCTCGCCGTCACTGACGGTAAGGTTGATCGGGTACTGCGTCGCCGCCGCCACTTCCGGTGCATTGAACGTAATAATCGCTTTATCATCGCCGCTTACGGTCTGGCCGTTCGGAGCCGTCCAGGTATAAGTCAGGTGGTTACCGTCTTCGTCAGTCGAGCCAGACGCGTTCAGAGAAACAGATTTACCCGCTTCAACCGCCCCCACCGGACCGGCGATTTTTGCTACCGGCGCATGGTTTACCGGCGCTGGCGTATTATCTTCCGGAGCCGGGGTGTTATCGTCCGGCACCGGCGTGGTGTTGCCTTCGTCCGTTGGGTCGACAGGGGTCGGCGTCGGAGCTGGCGTGACGCTACCGCCGTCGGAAGTGCCGTCTTCACCCACCACGTTGACGTTGAAGTAATGCTTCACGCATTTGGTGTAGTCACCCTCTTTAAAGGCGCTGAATGGCGTCTGGTAACCCACCAGCTGGCAAGAGTAGGTCTGGCCTGACGGGGTATCCGCGCTCCATCCCCAGTCCTGTTCCCAGTAGATCTTCAGCGCGCCGGCACCGCCTTCGTCGAACTGCTTCATGTTGGCGCAGCCCAGCACTTCGTTAGACGGAACAGGCACCTTCAGGTAGTTGGCGAACTCTTTGTAGTATTTGATACGGTTTTGAGACTGGGCGATCTCAGTCGGGCCACCGCACTCCACGCCGCCGTTGATGATCTGCGTGGTCACGCCGAAGCCCGGAACCAGACCATTCGCCTTATCGTGATCGTTCGGCTGCCAGGTGCCGTCGATAACCTGCAGCATGCTCGGTTTTGGCGGCTGCGGGTAGGCGAAGAAGAAGATCGCGGAAGCAAGGTTCAGCCAGGTGTCCGCCACCAGCTCAGGTTTGTCCAGCAGTACGCGGACGTCGCCGTACATCGCTTCAGAGAACGGGCCGTAGTTGTAGTTATAGGAGAGCTGTTTCGCACCGCGACCAAAGTAGCTAACGAAATCGCCATCTTTGTCTTTACCGCACGGCCAGGTCTGACCCTGCCAGACATCCGGGTTACATTCGCCGTTATAGCCGCCCTTCTGACCTTCGCTCCAGCCCATCTCACGCACGTAAACCAGCGCCTGACGCCACTCGGCTTCCGGACGCCAGGACTCGTGGCCGCCGGTTTCCTGCGCGAAGTGCGCGAACATGGTTGCCAGAGACTTACGGCAGATGGCATCGCTGTTACGACCATCGGTATAGGTCTGGCACAGTGCCGGGAATTTACCGACCGCTTTCAGGAAGTTGCTGTAGGTATATTCCGGCGCACGCAGTGGGAAGAGATATTCCCAGTCGCTGGCCTTGATGATCCCTTCCACGCGCTTGACGTTTTCTGGGTTCGTCGATTTACCCGGCTCAATTTGTTCCACCAGGCTGTTGTCCAGCGTGCGAATGGTTGACTTCACTGAAGCCATCAGCGGGAAGTTGGTCAACTCCTGCTCTTTCTTCTGCAGATCGCTGGCCTTAACGGTGTAAGGTTCGCTGCTGGCCTGCAGCTGGGTTGCCTGAGCCATAAACGGTGCAACACATGCGCCCGCAATAAGAACACTGAGTAATGTTCTTTTGTTCATGTCAATGGTCCTCTTAATTATATTAAGGGTATATAAAAGTTAATTTGTTTCGCGGTTTATTTATTAATCATTTAATAAATAAACCCGGGAGCAGTTTTCGTTTTATGAAGAGCACCAGTCGGTACTCTTCAAAAAACAAAAATCAATAATAATAACGGTTACGGGTGCTACGTTTTAATTTCTGATATTTATTCCAGACCTTACGGGCATAGACCATGCGCTGCGGGTAATTCTCTTTTTTCAGACCCGCGTTATAGGCGCCGACCGCCTCCCAGTTATAGCCATAAACTTTAATCATTCCGGATAATATCGATGCGCCAACCATAATCGAGGTGCAGGGCTCGGTAATTAACCGGTACTCATTAATGCCTTTTCGCTCCAGCTCGGAAAAATGTGAACTATTAATCTGCATCAGGCCCACATCACGCGTGCCATCATTATTCTGTCCAATCGCATTGGGATTCATTCCCGATTCAACATTAGCAATGGCATACAACAGATAAGGATCCACATGGTAATAACTGGCGGCTTTATCCCAGCAGTTGGCAAAGACGCTATGGCTTATTATCAGCAACAATAAAAATAACGTTTTCATTTTCAGTCCGGCTCTTTTTCATTGTCTCCTTACGCGCTTATCGCGCTGTTTCCTGATTTACGGCCCACGCCCGTCTCGGGACGTGGACCGTGATGGCGGGCAAGTTACTTACCCGCATCGTTATGGCTATGACTTACTGGCAGTCAGCCGCAGGGCCTTTTTTCACCCATACATCGCTGCTACCGGGTTTATCACCCTTCGTCCACCATTTCGCGGTGTAGGAGTAACCGTTGTAGGTAGTGGTGTCGCCGCCGTTATAGACCACGTCGGAGCGCCAGTTGAATTTCACCTGACTTACCAGCTCCCATGCATCCACACCGAAGCCCGGCTGGTTGCCCTGAGTCCAGTATTTTGCTTTCCAGACCAGGTTGTCGAAGCTGACGGTATTGCCCGCGTTGTAAACCTTGCTTGCACTCCAGGCAGCGTATTTGCTGGCGTTGGCGTCAACAGGCTTATCGCAGCTACTGGTGGCAGAACCTTCGTCAGACGGCGTATTGCCTTCATCGGATGGGGTGTTACCTTCGTCAGACGGCGTGTTGCCTTCATCGGATGGGGTATTACCTTCGTCAGACGGCGTGTTGCCTTCATCGGAAGGGGTATTGCCTTCGTCAGACGGCGTTTCCGCCGCTTTAGGCGTTACCGTCACCTGCACGTTAGTCTGTACGCTGGACTTGCCATCGCTTACCACCACGGTCAGCGTGTAAGTTGATTCCGCGTCCACGTCCGGTGCGGTGATGTTCAGGTTCGCGGTGTCTGCGCCTGTCGCCTGCATATTCGCAGGAACGCTCCAGGAGTAGGTCAGCGCGTCGCCATCAGGATCGTTAGCCTGAGCGTGCAGAGAGTAGCTCTGGCCCGCTTCCAGCGTCACGGCTTCCATCTGGTTCACGACCGGCGCCTGGTTTGCTTTCGGCGCTTTGTTCACGACCTGGACGTCAGCGGTGCTGCTCAACCCTTTCGCATCAGTGACCGTCAGGCGGAACGCCAGAGTCTGGTTACTGGTGACAGCGGCAACGTTGAAGGTCGCTTTCGCTTTGGTGCTGTTGGTGAGGGTCACCGACGGGCCAGAGATCTGCGTCCACTTGTAGGTGATGGCATCGCCATCCGGATCGGTAGAAGCCGAGCCATCCAGGGTCACCGTCGCCGGACCGGTTACGCTCTGGTCCGCGGAAGTCGCCACCGGCGCATGGTTGGTCACCACCGGATCAACCGGCGCAGCGCCGCCGCCTGTCAGGCTTTCATTCATCGCGTTCAGAATGTCTCCGGTATCGGAGTCGATAGACCAGGCAAACAGACCGCCCAGGTTTTTCGCCAGCACATACTGACCTTTCGCCGTTGCGGAACGCGCATCTTCATAGGTGATCAGATCGCCGGTGGTTTTGTTAAACAGATACGGCGCTTCAGCGGTGGCATCATAGTTGTATTCCCAGCCCGCTTTGCCTTTGTACTCGTTAACGATCTGACGATAGTCAACCACGCCCGGTTCCCAGGTCCCTTTCACCATGCCCGTTGCCGTGCCGGTGAACGGGTTGTTATTGCTGTAACCGTGAACGCCGGTCCAGCCGCGGCCATACATGGCCGTCCCCACGACAATTTTGCCGGGCTGTACACCCTGCGCCAGCAGCGCATTGACGCCGTTTTCGGTGGTGTAATTGGTATCCGGTTTGTTCGCCGGCGCACGCAGTGCCGCCTGGTGACCCAGATCGGTATTGCTCCAGCCGCCGTAGAAGTCGTAGCTCATCAGGAAGATGTGATCCATGTACTGCTGGGCAGTGGTGTAATCAACGTCTTCAATTTTGTCGCTGCCTGAACCGATTGCTGAGGTCAGTTCAAAGGTACGGCCGGTTTCGGCTGACAGTTCATTCATCATGGCGCGCAGTTCGCGCATCAGTGCGGTATACGTCTCTTTATCCTGCTGCGGGTTGCCCAGCGTTTCGTTCTGACCGCCGCCGCCCGGGAATTCCCAGTCGATGTCCACGCCGTCGAAGAATTTCCAGGTTTTCAGGAAATCTTTCACGGAAGCCACGAAGCGATCGCGGATCGCTTTGTCATGCATTTTGAAGAACGGATCGGAGAGGGTCCAGCCACCGATAGACGGCAGTACTTTCAGTCCTGGATTGGCTTTCTTCATTGCCATCAGCTGGCCGAAGTTACCTTTGTAGGGCTCGTCCCAGCTGTCGAGGCCAGTCCGGGATTGCTGCAGTGCGGCCCACGGGTCGTGAATCGCCACCTGGAAGTCCTGACGGCCCGCACAGGCGCGCTTCAGCGCTTCGAAGCTGTTACCCCCTTCGATGGTTTTCAGGCTGTCGTTGATGCCATCGCCGCCGCAGATTGGAATGAAGCCATACAGAATGTGGTTAAGGTTAGCTGCCGGGATTTTATCCACCGGGAATTTACGGTCATAAACGCCCCACTCAGGGAAATAGGCACCGACCACTTTATCGGTATGCTTAGAGAGGGTTTTATTATTTTCCTGCATGGTGGTGTTAAGCGGCAGCAGATGGCTACCGTCGGTATCCGCGACGATAATCAGTTTGCTGGCGCTGGTGCTGCACCCGCTGGCATTGCAGAGTTCAACCGTTTCCTGATAGCGACCGCCTTTGGTCACTTTAAATGCTGCCGTGCCGGACATGCTGCCTGCACCGGTCCAGACGGTTTTGCCGTCGAGCAACACTTTCGCTGAAGTCGGCGCCGCGCCGCTCCAGACATCCCACTGCACTTTAACATCGGCGCCATCATGGACTTTGACGAGGTTGTTGTAAGCAGTAGCAGACTGATCAACTTCGACAATGGCAAATTTATCATTACCACTGGCGATAGTTGCTTTACCTGGCACGGCTGCGAACACCGGGCTTGCAGCCGCTGCAACGAAGAGTGCCAGATATTTAGGCTTCAGAAATTTCATTATTTGATCCTGATAATACGATTTGTGAAATTAAATACCCATGCTTTTCCATTAAACATGGACAAACGTTATTTACTGATAAATTAATCGTGAACGTTTCTGGTTCGCGAAAGACCTGCTTATTATTGCGCTGTACCTTCCTCCACTCATAAACTTCGACAAATGTTTTATTGCGTAGAGAAGAATACAGTGGGGAATTTATTTTCGCCTTTCATTCCCCCGATGAAAAAATTTCAAAAAAAACTTGACTGCATTATTTAAAAGATGAGGCGTGGGATTTGCGCGATAAATACAGCCAGCCCGGAAAATGCAATATATGGACCAAAGGAAATAAGGTTATTTTTATTCTCAAAGGGCTTTAACAGGCAATGCATGATAATGCCCCCCAGCGCCGCCAGCAGCTTAAAATCACCATAGCCTAATCCTTCCCGGCCGGTCAGCAGGCGGAATGCCCAGAAAACCAGCCAGAGCGAGAGATATCCCGCCACTGCGCCATAGATAGCATCGGTCAGCGGTAGCGTACGGAACAGGGCATGGAACATCAGCCCCGTCCACAGCAGCGGCTGGGTCAGACAGTCCGGCAGCAGCATATGGCGCGCGTCGATCACCACCAGCGGCAGCAGCAGACTCCACATCACCCACAGCGCAATCAGCGCCAAAAACGACGGCGCCAGCGCAGCGCTGGCGGCAAAGAAGAGAGCGCTACAGACTTCCACCAGCAGCAGTCGCAGCGGAATCGCGCTATGGCAGTGGCGGCAGCGGCCGCGCAGCGCACACCAGCTAATGATGGGAATATTTTCCCACGCGCTCAGGGCGTGGTGGCATTCCGGGCAGTGAGAGGCGGGAAACAGCAGATTGCCTGCCCCCTCTTCTTCCATTACCAGCGGCGGAATACGCTCCGCCACGACGCCGAGGAAACTGCCGAGGATCGCGCCCAGCGCTCCGCTCATGACGCACAGACCCGGCAGATTCGCCTGCTGCAACAGCATTAGTGGGTTCATGCGCTTTTCGCCCAGCTCAGCGTAATGTGCGCTTTCACGTCACTCTGACGATCCACCGGCGTTAACGCGAGTTTCTCCAGATGGATACCGGAAGAGACGTTCATTTCACGCAGCCAGTTTTGCAGGGCAGAAACGCTGACGCGCTCGACATCAAAGGTCAGCGACTGCTCTTCCTGACGCACGTTTGTCAACGCGACGTGCACGACTTTGGCACTTTCTTCCACCACGCTGCGCGGGTTCGGGGTATTGACGATTCTGGACTGGAGATGGTTTTTATCAATTTCCTGGCGCATCCAGTTCAGCGTCTGCTTCTGCTTAAATAACACGGCCTCGTTATTTTTGATGAGAGTATCGAGCGGCATCATCGCGCCGTAATAAACCATCGCGCAGCAGAGTGCCCCGCCGCAGAGTTTAAATAAATTACGCTCGCGTGGACTGTAATGTTGCCAGCGGTTTTTTAACTGGGCTATTTGCGTTTTCATTTATAGCTCCCGGTAATAATGGCGGTATAAGGCGCCTCGCCGGAAATCGGCTGCATCGTAAATTCAAAGGTTTCGGCGCTGCGGGCGACAAAATCCTGCAGGGTCTGTTTATCCATGGATTTCACATTCAGCGTCAGCTGATTTTGCGTTTCGTCATATTCCACGTTATTGATCTCCAGCGACGGCAATGACTGCCTGATTTGATTCAGCGCTTCGAGCTGCAGGAAGATCCCTTTCTTCGCCTTGCTGATATTTTGCCCGACGTAGTATTTCAGGTTGCTGGTCTGGCGCAGGGTCGGGAAATAGTGCTGCGCTACGGTGGTCATCTCCCGGTGGATCTCGTTTTGCTGATGAGTGAGCATCCACGCCATACCAACGCGGGGGCCGATCAGCAGTCCGACGCAAAGCAGCGCCGCCGCCGCGAGGGCCTTTTTCGCGTGGCGAAAACGCGGACCGCTGGCGCTGCGCCCGGAAAACTCCCCGTGCAGCATGTTGATACGACAGCCCTGCCACTGGGGCTGGATCAGCACCAGCGGATGCTGCCACGCCAGCCGTTCATCCACCTGTACCTCCTGCGGCGCATCGCCGTAGCAGCACACCTCACCCGCCCGGCATTTACTCAACAGCAGCGGCAGCAGGACCGTATCGGCTTCGCCAGCGCTGCCGGGGGAAAAACGCAGCCAGTAGCTCTCCTCCAGGCTCACCAGCGTCGTGCCCCCTTCGCTCACCGGCAGCAGCCAGGCATCCGGCAGCGCCTGGGCCACCGTGAGCCCCGCCTGAGCGAACAGCTCCAGCCAGTGGCGCAGACGTTCAGCGTCGATGGCCACGGCATCCACCTCCGGCCCCTTTTTGTTCAGCACCGTCCAGTGCAGCGTATCTACCTCGCCGAGCAGCGTCTCTTCCGCCATCCACGAGAACTGCGCCGTCTGGGCGGAAAGTCCTTTTTTCGGCAGGGTAAAATGACGAAAGATCGTCTCGCTCGCCGGCAGCAGCAGGCACACCTGCTGAGAAAGCGGGTGGCAGGAAAGTTCGCTCAGTGCGCTCCAGCCCGTCAGATATTCCACCCGATCGTTACCGGATTCACACCACCAGATTTTGCCGTCCTCACGGGTGTCGGGACGAATAAAAAGCACCTTTTTCATTATCATCTACTTATCTTATTCAACCATTCGGTAGCGGCGTTGCCAGGTCACGACCTTGCCAGCCTCACTGTCAACGTGAAGCTGGCTGACGACGCGCAGCGTTAAATCATCGGTATTGCCGGTGGTTTCCACCCGAAAATAGCGACTGATGACCGCAACCCTGTCCTGAATCTGCGCCAGGATATCTTTGGTCTGCGGATAGTTGCTCTCCAGCACTTTGCTGAATGCCTCCAGCGACGCCCACCCCTCCTCCGGGCGTGAATCGATCAGGCGGGCAGCGTCGTCCGTGTTTAGCACGCCGGTAAAAACCGCCGCCAGCAGCGGTGCCTGTTCGCGTGTTAAGGTATTGACATTTATGGTGCCATCCGTATCCGGCAAGGCGCACAGCAGCTTGCCGACCTTCGGCCACGCTGCCTGCGGAAAGGCGGGCAGCAGTCTGATTTCGTTGATGGTGCGCATCATTTGATTCGCCGGACCGCGGGCGGGCGTCACGCTCGCCCAGGCGTCGACCTCCTGGCCCTGTTTCGCCGTCACGTCGTCGGCGTCAAGATAATCCACCAGCTGCTGGTAAATCTCTTCTGCCGCCAGCGTACCGACGCCACTTTCAGCCAGCAGCTGTTCGATAATCTGCTCTTTGACCGGTTTTTCCGGCAGCGCAGTTGGGTCGGCCGGGGCCGCTGGCGCCGCGTCACCGCCCAGCAGACTATTGACGTTAAAGCAGGTCCGGGCATCCTCCACCTGACTCACCACGGTGTAATTATCCCCGTGGGTTTTCAGCGGCTGTGCCCAGTCACCTTGCGGCGACAGCCCCGCCCCTTCTGAACTGGCCGCTTTCTGCAACACGTTTTCCAGTACCTTCTGTTGACGGGCAATGGCCCAGCGCAGCGTCTGCTGGCTGACCTGATAATGCGTTTTTTGCAGGTGGCGGCAGAACTGCTGACTGATTTTCGCCGCCAGGGCGGACATCATCACCAGCAGGATCAGCACCACCAGCAGCGCCACGCCACGCTCTTTTCGCGCTGTTTTGCCGCTCATGAACTCACTCCTGGATCGACTGCCGTATCGGGCTGCGGGGTTGTTACGGGCTGGGCCGCATTCTCCGCTGCCGGCTGCGCCGGGTCCGCATTCGTCTCTTTTGGCGCGGTCTGGATCTCAGGCATATCGCCGGGAGTGAGAAAAACCCAGCGCCAGGTTTCGCCGTTTTCCATGGTCAGATTCAGCTCAACGCCATCAGGCTGATGGGCGATGTCGGTCCATTTTTCCTTCCAGCCTTCGTGCCAGAAGCGCCATTTCATCTCTTTCACATCGCTCAGAATCGGCACTTCTTCCGGCTGCGCGCTGGCAGGACCGTCGATAGCAGCCCAGACGTTGCGCCACACGCGCTTGTCCTTTAACGTCCAGCGCACCCGCTCCAGCTGCACCTGGCCGCTAATGCCGTTCAGGGTTGTCATTTCCACCCCATTCTGCTGCTGGACGAACACCTCGCCGCTGTTGCGCGGCGCGCGCGCCTGTTGCTGATAAAAGTCACGCGAGAGGAGGTTGTACGTGCGCTGAAGCGCCGTCACTTTTGTCGCCGCCTCGTCGCTGGCCGTCGAGGTCCGCATCGCGCCGTCGAGCGTTTGCCAGGCGAGAATGCTGATCACCGCGAAGATGGCCAGCGCAATCATAATTTCCAGCAGGGTAAAGCCCTGCTGACGCTGCACCTTACTCACGATCTACCTCCGGTTCGGCGAGCTGAAGCGCCACCACCGGTTGCGCATCGCTTGCTTCGCTGTAAACCCGTACCTCATCGGCAAAGGTATTTTCGGCGGTTTTCACCCGCTGGATATGCCAGGTCCAGGTTTGTCCGCCCATGGTTTCGGTACCCACCTGCTCGGCGTCCGGGAAGTCGGTCTGAGCCAGCTGCGCTTGCGCCAGCTGATTTTCCGCCACCCAGCCGGCCTGCAGCGTTTCCGACAGGCTGTGGGTAAAGCGCACGTTCAGGGTGACGGAGTTCATCAGCGCCAGCGCCGCGGTGGAGAAAATCACCAGCGCCACCATCACTTCCAGCAGGGTCATCCCCTGCTCTTTGGTTTTGCGTTTAGTCATCGTTTTCCACCACCACGGGAACAGAGCCCTGTGACGTCACGTGAAAGCGCTGCTTTTTATCCAGGCTTTCGAGGCTGAGCGTGAAGCGGCTAAGCTCGCCGTCCGGCAAAAAAATGATTTGCGGTTCATCGTCCAGCGTGGCCGCCAGCGTTCGCGATGAGAGGGAGACATGCATCTCCTCAGGAAACTCGCCGCGTGTGGCGATCCGCCCCGACTTTAACGGTGCCCAGTGGCGCTCGCCGTTATTTACAACCTGCGTCACCAGTTCAAATTCTGACGAGGTCATCACCAGCCCGACAATATTTCCGTCCATTACCGCACGGTCAGAACCATATTCAACGAGGGATTTTAGCTGCTGACCAAATGTATCTGCGCCGCTGCGTGATGGAATGGTAGTGACCACCATCATGGCGCTCAGGGCGAATATCACCAGCGCCACGATAATTTCCAGCAGGGTAAATCCACGTTGCTTATTCATTACTTAGCTTTTTTATCAAAAGACCAGTTGCTGATATCGTCGGCAGTATTAGCTTCTGCATCCGGACCGGCTGAGAAAATATCAACAGCGCCATGTTCACCCGGGCTGACCAGAATATAGTCATTGCCCCATGGGTCCTGCGGCAGGCGACGAATATAGCCATCGTCACGGTAGCCTTTCGGAACAGGCGCAATTTCAGGTTTGGTCACCAGCGCCTGCAACCCCTGCTCGGTGGTCGGATAGCGATGGTTGTCGAGTTTGTACATATCCAGCGAACCTTCCAGCGCCACAATATCGCTGGTCGCTTTCTGAATATCGGCTTTTTCTTTATTGCCCATTAAATTAGGCACAACCATACTGGCCAGCACACCGAGAATAACGATAACTACCATTAATTCGAGCAGCGTGAACCCCGCCTGACGCTTCAGGCTATTTTTTTTCAAAGACATGATTAACCCACCATATTATTAAGTTGAAGAAGCGGTTGTAATATTGAAAGAACGATAAATAAAACAACGGTCGCCATAGTTACTACCAGTGCCGGTTCAAATACCGACAGCGTTAACGTAATTCGATGCTGTAATGCAGATTCCTGGTTTTCCGCCGCACGATCCATCAGCGAGCCCAGCTCGCCGCTCTCCTCCCCGGAGGCCACCATGTAGAGCATGGTGGGTGGGAAAATTTTCGCCTGTTCCAGAGCGTTGTAGAGGGATGCCCCCTGGCGCACGGTGTCCGCCGCCTGCTCAAGCACCTGCCGGGCATAGAGGTTTTCAATCCCGTCCATCGCGATGTACATCCCCTCCAGCAGCGGAACGCTGCTGGCCTGCAAAATACTCAGCGTACGGATGTAGCGCGCGCTGTTGATGGCGCAGACCAGTTTTTTCAGCGGTGACTTTAGCAACAGCCACCGATGGTAAACAAACCGGTTCTTTTCTACTTTTATCCAAAATTTAAAGCTCGCCGACGCCCCGAACAGGCCGCCGGCGATAACGATGCCCCAGGCCTGTAAAAAGTCGCTCACCGCAATCAGCGTGCGGGTGGTTACCGGCAGCTCTTGTTTCATGTGGGTGAACTGGTCGATGACCTGCGGCACCACGGCGACCAGCAGAATGGAGATCACCGCGATCGCCACCACCGTCAGGGTGATGGGGTAGACCATCGCCTGGGTGAGCTTGCTTTTCATCTTCTGGCGCTGCTCGTTGTACTCGGCGAGCTTTTCCAGCACGCCACCGAGATGACCGGTCTTTTCACCGGCCATTACCAGGGTGCAGTAGAGCTTGTCGAAGCTGCGCGGAAACTGGCTGAAGGCGTCGAACAGCGTGTGACCTTCCACAATCTTGTCGCGGATCTCGGTCACCATCGCCGCCAGGGTTTTATCTTCCGTCTGCTTCGCAATCGCCTTCAGCGCACTCTCCAGCGGCAGCGCGGCATTGACCAGCGTCGCGAGCTGTCGGGTAAACATCGACAGCACCGGAATCGACAGTTTTGCCCCTTTACGGGCGTTTTTTCCCGCCGCCGGATCGCTGGTCGGCGCAATGTTCACTGGCATCAGCTTCTGTTCGCGCAGCATCTGGCGCACCTGCTTTGGCCCTTCGGCCTGCAGGTTGCCGCGCTGGGTTTTCCCCGTAGCGTCCGTCGCGGACCACGCATACCAGGCCATTACGCATCCCCCCCGCGCTCGGCGGTGACGCGCATCACCTCTTCCAGCGATGTCACGCCGGAGATCACCTTCAGCAGACCGTTTTCACGCAGGCTGTAGGCCTCTTTGAAAAGCTGCGTTTCGATGGACATCTCATCTTTGTCTTCATGGATCGCACGGCGCATGGCGCTGTCGACCACCAGAAATTCATGGATGCCTGCGCGTCCCTGGTAGCCGCTCTGGCGACACTGTTCACAGCCCACGGCGCGATAAATCGCTTTCGGCGGCGTTTCCATAAAGGTGAACAGCGCTTTCTCATTGTCATCCAGCGGACTGGTCGTGCGACAGTGCGGACACAGCCGACGCACCAGACGCTGGGCAATGACGCCAAGCAGCGACGAACCGATTAAAAATGACTCCAGCCCCATATCACGCAGACGGGTAATAGCGCCCGCAGCGCTGTTGGTGTGCAGCGTGGACATCACCAGGTGTCCGGTGAGCGAGGCCTGTACCGCGATTTGCGCGGTTTCCCCGTCACGAATTTCCCCGATCATCACCACGTCCGGGTCCTGGCGCAGAATGGCGCGCAGTCCGCGCGCAAAGGTCATGTCCACGCGCGGGTTGACCTGGGTCTGCCCTACCCCTTCCAGTTCATACTCGATCGGATCTTCCACGGTCAGAATGTTGCGTTCATGGCCGTTAAGCGCCGACAGCAGCGCGTACAGGGTGGTACTTTTCCCCGAACCGGTCGGGCCGGTCACCAGGATGATGCCGTGCGGACGTTCAATCAGTCCCTTTAACTTCACCAGCTCTTCGTCAATCAGACCGAGCTTGTTGATGTCCGGCTTAAGGTTGCTTTTGTCCAGCAGACGCATCACCACGCGTTCGCCGTACTGAGACGGAATAGTGGAGACACGCACGTCAATGGCCTTACGACCAATGCGCAGCGAAATACGACCGTCCTGGGGAAGGCGTTTTTCGGCGATATCCAGTTTGGACATCACTTTGATACGCGACACCAGCAGCGGCGCGAGCTTGCGCGCTGGCTGCAGCACCGGACGCAGCACGCCGTCAACGCGAAAACGAACGCTCAGGGTACGCTCGAAGGTCTCGATATGAATATCGGAGGCCCCCTCTTTCACCGCTTCGCCCATAATGGCGTTGATCAGGCGGATCACCGGCGAGTTCTCGTCGTTATCGAGCAGATCTTCATTGTCAGGGATCTCCTCGGTTAACGCCATCAGGTCAATATCGGCGTCCATGTCGTCCACCAGCTGCTGCGAGACGCCGCTGTTCTGCTGCCAGATGTTGGTCAGCAGTTCGTCAAACGCTTCCGCCGTCAGGATCGTCGGGGCATAGGAGCGCCCCAGCACGCGGCGCATCTCCAGCAGGGCATACGCCTGCGCATCCTCGCGGATATAAACCTCATCGTTATAGAACAGGACCCCGTTCTCTTTCGCCCAGGTGCTGGTACAGAGCGCATTACTCATCTCGGTCATGTCGCTTGCACCTTACTCTTTAAACGGGTTGCGGGACGACACCGGCGCACTGGCGCTCACCGGCGCGGCGCGGCTCTGGGACGGATAGGCTGGCAGCATCGGTGAATCCGCATTCTCTACGATGCCCAGCTTGTGCTCTTCCATACGATGCTGCTGACGCGCCTGGATCTGCTCATATTTTTCTTTCGACGCCGCGCCGTAGTTGTCGTCGTCGCGCAGTACGGTGGTGTGGATAAACACCATCAGGTTACGTTTGGCGCTGTCCTGGGAGGTATAGCGGAACAGCTGACCCACCACCGGAATATCGCCCAACAACGGCACTTTCGAGACCGACTGTTTGGTGACGTTTTCCATCAACCCACCCAGCACCACCGTCTGCCCGCTGTGGACCATCACTTCGTTGTTGATGGTGCGGGTGTTGAACGTTGGGCCCAGGCTGGCATCGGCCGTCGAGGTGTTATCCACGCTGGAAACTTCCTGCTCGATCTTCAGATGGATCATGTCGCCATCGTTGATCTGCGGTACGATTTTCAGCTTCGTACCGACGGTTTTACGTTCCACCGAGTTAAAGACGTTATCGCCGCTGGTGGTCTGCGAACCGGAGAGGACCGGAACATCCTGACCGACGTTGAACGACGCCTCTTTGTTATCCAGCGTCACCACGCTCGGCGTCGACAGAATGTCGTTTTTGCCGTTAGTGGACAGCGCCGTCATCAGCGCGCCAAAGTCGCCGTTAAAGAAACCGGTCGCCAGGCCCGTATAGCTGCCAATGACTTTTGACTTCTTGATCTGGCTGATCGGCAGGCCGGTCGAACCAAACTGAACCCCACCGTGTTTACTGGTCCACTGCACGCCCAGATTCAGACCGTTACCGTCCTGAACTTCGGCGATGATCGCCTCCACCAGCACCTGCGGACGGCGGATATCCAGCTTGTCGATCACTTTTTCCAGTGAATTCATGACGTTTGGCTGGGCGGTGATCACCAGCGAATTGGTAGACTCGTCGGCGGAAATATTCAGATCGCCTGCCATCGGCGCGGCTTTGCTCTTGCCACCGCCCGCTTTATCCTTCAATTGCTCGCCGATCCCCGTCAGCACCGGCACAACTTTGCTGGCGTTGGCGTATTTCAGGTAGAAGACGCGGGTGTTGCCCTCGTTGTTCTGCTCGCGATCGAGCTGGGAGATCAGCGTCCGGGTGCGCTGACGCGCCTCCGGGCTGCCGCTGATCACCAGGCTGTTAGTTTCATCGTCGGCGACCACTTTGGTCGCCAGCTGCGGAGCGTTTTGCCCTTTCTGCTCTTCGTTGTTGAGGTTGTTCAACATGTCAGAAAGCTCTTTGGCCGAGGCAAAACGCAGTGGCACGATTTCACGGCGCTGGACGCCGCTTTGGTCCACACGCTGCACCAGATCCACCAGGCGGTTAACCACCGAGGCTTTGCCGGTTAACAGCAGCACGTTTGACGGTTCAAAATGGACCACGTTACCGATGCCGGAGGCGTCGTTAAGCTGACGCAACAGGGGGGCCAGCTCACGTACCGGAACGTTCTCCATCCGCACCACGCGGGTGATGACTTCGTCGCCTTTGCCTGGGTTTTTGCTGTCGGCAATGGGTGCGCCCGACATGCGGGCCACCGACGAGCGCACGACTTTCACCATCCCGTTATCCATCGGAATCACCGACAGACCATAGAGATCCAGCACGCTCAGGAAGAACTGGTAATATTCATCTTCCGTCAGTACGTTGTAGGTGCGAACCGACACCGTTCCCTGAACGGAAGGATCGACCAGAATGGTTTTATTGAGGTTACGCCCGACGGTATCGATAAATTCGCGGACATCGGTATTTTTAAAACTGGCGCTAAAGTTCGCCGCGAACAGCGAACCTGAATATAACGACAATGCGGTCAGCGCTACGCACGCCCATGGAAATTTCTTCATGTCTGTACACTTATTAATTGTTAAGAACATTGACCCGAATATTTTCAAGGTGAGCGTGACGCCGGATAACGACATCCGCTTCTTTCATTTTTGACCAGCGGGCAACGAGCTCTTTTGCCTGCGCCTCTTTAGTCATATCCACATCGTCAACTTTTACCACCACATCACCTTTTTCCAGGCCAGCATGGCTGTAGAAAGGCGACGCATTGCGTGGATTAATGTTGTAGCCTTCCAGCTGGCCTTTTTCGATTAATGGTTTTAACACCAGATAATCATCCAGATGCAGATTATCTAACCCTGCATCTTTCTTCGATTTGGTTACCGGGGCGCTGTCAACGCCGCCTTTGAAATAGTCTGGTTTTTTAAGTGAAATAACCTGCGGTGCGCCTTCATAATTCACCACCACATTATCAGGATGAATTTCGGCAATATAGGCATTGTCAAAACCGGCGAGCATTTCGCCCTCGCGATAGCTCTTTTGTCCTGCAGGAGTTTTTATCACCGCAAAGGACAGCCAGGCTTCATCGCTGCTGAGAATACCTTCGATTTCCGCACTGAGCGGCTTTTTCACCGCCGCTGGCTGTTTCGCTGGCATCACCGCCGGCGTAAAAAGCACAAACTGGGTTTCATCGTGACTTTTTTTTGCATAGTCTTTTTTGAATCAGACAACCTGTTCGTCACTTTTTTATAATCTTTATAAACCATATACCCTTGCTGGCCGCAGAATATAAGCAGCACAAACATGACGCAGGGCATAATCAATTGAGTAACAAATGACATCCGCATTTTTTAACGAGCCTTTCTGCCAGTCAGTAATTCACAGCACAGGGCTGTATGAGTAAGTGGCGTAAATACTAATGTGTATCCTCACTCCCGCCTATTCACACTTCCGCTAACAATAATTTAGAAAAAGATTGATCGTTAAATAAACCTATGATAGAGGCGCAGACAGAATATTTTTATCCTGCATTCAAATTGCCCCTTCCGCCTATATCCTTTACTTTTCCGGCTCCTTGCTATGAATCAAAGAGACGGTAATACGCTATGTATATGCGCCATTTTAATTTCACTACCCAGCCTTTCCGGGCTATCACCCGGATGTCAGGTGATTTTTTTGTTCCGTATCATCAGGATGTGTTCGGTTTGCTGAAAGAGAAGTGCCAGACAACAGGCGTCACTGCGCTCTTTAGCGACGACAGCTATCTCGCCTCGCAGTTTTGCGATGCGCTGAAAAAGCATGACGGCACGCTGCTTGCCATTAACGCCTTCCCAAAACTCAGCGCCAGCGGCCTGCTCTATAAACTCAACGCCACCACTAAAGAGAGCAAAACCCGGATCCAGGCTATTGATGCCGTGCTGCGTCAGTGGCAGGACGAGATGGTGTCCCGCAAAACCACGCGTAAAGTGCTGGTCATTTCGCATATTCAGTCGATGAAAGCGAATTGCCATGAGGCATTGTCCATGTTGTTAACCCGCGCGCAGGAGCTGGATGTGGCTCTGTCGGTTGTGTTGATGGGATCGGCCGACCAGGAAGCCGCCCTCCAGCAGTCCGGGTTGCGTGAATCTCTTCATACGCACCACACGCTCCGGCCCCTCACCTGCCGCGAGTCCCTGAGCTATGTTCAGGCCCAGTGTGAAGCGCATGGCAGCGACGCGACGCCGTTCACCCGGGCCCGCATGCGCAGGATGCATGTTCTGACCAAAGGACAGACAGGCAAACTCAACGAGCTGGCGCACCTTGCGATGCTAGCCGCCTGGACCGAGCGTTCAGCGCAGGTATCGCCGCGCCATCTGCGCCTCGCCGCAGGAGAAGTTCTGCCGGCGAAACCGAAGGGCAAACGCCTTGCCGTTATGGGCCTTTTTGCCTCCGTACTGTTTGCCGCCTGCGGCTGGACATTGATGCCCACCATTACCGCCAGACTGCCGGTACAGCTGCCCGTGATGGCCAGCTGGAAACCGCAGACGCCAAAAACCGACGCCCCAGCGGTGCCGGTTATTGATAATGAAGTGGTGAATAAGCCCGATGCGATGCATCAGCTCTATACCATGTGGGGTTATGACGCCACGATGGAAGAGGCGCTCTGCCAGAACGCCGGGCAGGTCAACCTGATGTGTAAGGAGGGCAGCGCTCCGGTCGAGGAGCTGGCAAAAGAGGGTTACCCGTGGATCGGCGAGATCAAAACAGGCGATCACCTGAACTATGCCGTGGTGGCCAGAGTAGATGATAACTCGCTGGATCTGCTGATGAATAATCGCACCTGGCAGGTGAGCCGTAGCTGGTTTAACCAGCATGCGACCGGCAATTACACCCAATTGCACCGCCTTACGCCGCAGGGGAAAGATGCCGTGAGCGCCGAAAGCAGCGCCAAAGATCTGGGCTGGATGGATCAGCAGCTTAGCCTGGCGCTGAATCTACCCGAAACCCATACAAAGGCGTGGACGGCCGAACTGATGCAACGTACCCGCGAGTTTCAGCAGAAAATGCATCTGCACGTGGACGGGATTGCGGGTGAAGATACATTGATGCAGTTAATGCGTGAAACCCGGACTACGCCAAGCGTACTTATTCAGTCCGCAAATGTATCTGCGACCCCCACCGCGCAGGAGAAACATTCATAATGTCGACAATTACTCTGGCTGCTCAGCGCAGCTATACCCTGAACGCACCGGTCTGGTTTTCTTACCGGCGCCCCTCGCTGAAAAAAGCGGTCTGCACCACCCTGCTCTGGGTGGTGGGAATAGTGATGACGATCGCTGCGGGACTCTACGCTCATCTCTACTGGGATCTGCGCCATCCGGCACCTGAGCCAATAAAAGCGAGCGCCGTTAAGCCAGAAACGACGCTATCGGATATGCATTATGTCTATGTCAGTAAACCGTTCCCGCAGCCTGAACCAAAGCCAGAACCAGTAACAAAAGAGATGCCGCCGCTGCAGGAGATGCCCATTGATAGCGGCGATGCCGACTGGCAGCAGGCGCCCGACGGTGAAATGCCGAATAATCTTTCCCGGGATACACTGCCAGGGACAGAAGTGAGCCATTCTGCTATCCCCGAACGGGATAATACCGGTCAGACAGTTGATGACGGGGCGATCAAGGCATTATTGATGAAGGCGTTAAAAGAGCAGGAAAAAGATTATTCGCAAGGGAAAATGCCCGCGCCTCCTGTAGATGAATCCACGGCAGGAACGCAGGCAAATAATGTAATGAACCATAGCCCTCCTTTCAGTTAAAAAGGAGGTAAATAGCGATTAATATTTCTCCGGCAATGCTGATAAATACATAAGGCGGCCTTTCTCAACCTGAATATAATTACCTTTTTTCAGGTCGGCGAGAATTTTAATAATGGTACTGCGGGCCAGGCTGGTATATTCCTGAATATAGTCATAAATATTGATATCGCGCTGATGGTGCACAATCAGTTCGTTAATTTCCAGCAAGAACTCGCGAACAATCGAGTACGCGCTGCGGGCCACCAGCACTTCGTCACGCTTGCTGAGCAGGCAAACGTACCAGGAGAGGACTTTACTCAAGGCTTCCCACAGGTTTTTTTCGCTTATCAGACGGACAAAATCATCTTTTTTAATGGTGCGCACCACGGTATTGGCACGAACCAGGCCGTACATATGCGTTGAGTTGTAATAAATAGAGGAGAGACCAAAAATACATTTATTCTGTAAGGTGAACATACACAGTTCATCCGACTCGCGGCGGAATTCAACTTCACCGCTAACGATAAAATGAATATCTTCGTTGTTATCGGTACTGATACGCTGCCATTTGCGTAAGGTTCTTTCTTCAAAACCTTCAGTTGCCGCGATAAGGGCGTCAAGTTCTGCTTGTGGACGGCTATTTTTACTGTAGATACTTAACATTGTTATACCTATTAATATTAAATTGAAAAAGGTGAACGTGTGCAATCACAGCGCATAAATGCGTAGTCCATTTAACAAATGTAAAGTAAAGCTAAGACTTTAGAACATCCGTATTTCTTATTTGTCGTGCTGATATATTGTCAACCACGTTTGCGAGTAATTTCGACTGAGGAAACTATAAAACATTTACGACGTGAATGTGATTAAAATATCAGTCCAAAAGAAGACCCTATAAAGGTGAAGTCGGGTAACCCGAAGGATTACCCCTGCCCGTAGCGCTCCAGCAGCGCCTCCGCGATAGCCAGCGTTTCGCGATCGGCCACGCCGTCCCAGCGCGCCGGGCGAAAATGCATCTGAAACGCGACGATAACGCGCTTCTGCTGCGCATTTGTCATGTTATCGGTCAACTCATAGCCGTAGCGCGCCAGCAGATCGAGCAGCACCTTCGGCTCCACGAGCTCATCGCGCGGCTTGCCGTTCAGGTAAAACGCCACCCGCGCCGGGTCGGGCCATGCACCAATCCCCTGCTGCGCCAGCTCACGCCACGGGAACAGCGGGCCGGGATCGTCTTTGCGCTGCGGGGCGATGTCCGAATGGGCCACCACGTTTTCAGGTCTGATGTTGTAGCGGGTAATAATGTCTTTGGCGAGCGGAACCAGCGCCGCAATTTGCGCAGGCTCAAACGGCGTAAAATGCTTAACGCCCGACGTTTTTTGCCAGCCGCGGTTCTCCAGCTCAATGCCGACAGACGTATCGTTAATCCGGTTGGTGCCGCGCCAGAAGCTGATGCCCGCATGCCAGGCCAGTTCGCTTTCAGGCACCAGCTGCCAGATGCGGGGCTTACCGTCCGGAGCAGGGGGTTTAGCCGGGATCAAATAGTGGGAGCTGACGTTCTTATCCGTCAGCGTGGCCAGCGAGCTGTCAAAGTCATCTGCGGTGTAGTGGATCACCAGCACCTTGATGCGCGGGTAAGCCGCCTGCGCCTGATGACGCGTGTCCAGCTCGTAGGCGCCTTTGTCGATAATCCCTTTTTCCGTGACGCATCCTGCCAGCAACAGCGCCAGCAGGAGCGTGGCAAACGAACGCGTCATCGGAGGGTTTTCACCGCCGTACCGCTTACGCTCACCATCAGCATGCTGGCATCTTTCCCGACCGTTTCGTAGTCGATATCAATCCCCACAACCGCATCAGCGCCGAGGGCTTCCGCCTGCTCGCCAAGCTCTTTAAAGGCGATTTCGCGCGCTTTACGCAGCTCTTTTTCGTATGCGCCCGAGCGGCCGCCAACGATATCGCGGATGCCGGCAAAAAAGTCGCGGAAGATATTGGCGCCGAGAATGGCTTCGCCGGTAACCACACCGCAATACTCGGTTATTGTCTGCCCTTCCAGGGTTGGCGTTGTTGAAAACTGCATGGTTTCTCTCCTTCTTTAGCGTTCAATGCCTTAGGCACAGCATTATCGGTTCGTTACGCTATGATTGAAAGGATAGTTAATAAATAAGGAAATCAACATGCGCTATTCTGCTTTAACACTTTTGGTGCCCTGCGCGCTGGTGCTCAGCGCCTGTACCACCACGGTCACGCCAGCCTTTAAGGATATCGGTACCCGCAGCGGCCCCTGCATTGAGGGCGGCCCGGACGCCGTGGCGCAGCAGTTCTATGATTATCGCATTCAGCACCGCAGCAACGATCTCACCGGCCTGCGCCCGTATCTGAGCGACGGTCTGGCAAAACTGCTTAACGACGCTAACCGCGATCCGCAGCATAACGCCCTGCTGAAATCCGATCCGTTCTCGAGCCGCACCACGCTGCCGGACAGCGCCGAAGTAGCCAGCGCGTCAACCATCCCGAACACGGATGCGCGTAATATTCCGCTGCGCGTTAAGCTGACGCAGGGAACCCAAACCTGGCAGGATGAAGTACTGATGATCCGTGAAGGACAGTGCTGGGCGGTAGACGACGTGCGCTACGTTGGCGGCAGCGTTCATGCCCCGGCAGGCACGCTTCGCCAGTCGATTGAGAATCGCTAAACTCGCCGATATAACCTGGTAACCCCCGTAAAATGTGCGGCATTTCATGCGGAATGCCGACATTTATTCTCGCCGACCTTACCGTTCGCTATTTTGTGCTATGTTTAAGAGGAAACACGGGTTATATTTAACTTTTAACGCATAAATATTGCATAACTATTCTGTCAACGGTACTATCTGCGGCCTCAATTGCTATAGATTGCCTGGATGAGTAAAGACTGCCCCGATGAGTATTAAACTAAACGGCATTAACTGCTTCTACGGCGCACACCAGGCGCTGTTTGACATCACGCTGAACTGCCCGGAAGGCGAAACGCTGGTTTTGCTTGGCCCAAGCGGTGCAGGCAAAAGCTCCCTTCTGCGCGTCCTTAATCTGCTTGAAATGCCCCGTTCAGGTACGCTGGCAATTGCCGGTAACCATTTTGACTTCGCGAAAACGCCGTCTGATAAAGCGATTCGCGAACTGCGTCAAAACGTCGGCATGGTCTTCCAGCAATACAATCTCTGGCCGCATCTGACCGTCCTGCAAAACCTGATTGAAGCGCCGTGCCGCGTGCTGGGGTTAAGCAAGGATCAGGCGATCGCGCGCGCTGAAAAGCTGCTGGATCGTCTGCGCCTTAAGCCCTACAGCGACCGCTATCCGCTGCACCTTTCCGGTGGCCAGCAGCAGCGCGTAGCCATTGCCCGCGCGCTGATGATGGAGCCTGCGGTACTGCTGTTTGATGAGCCAACCGCGGCGCTGGACCCGGAAATTACCGCCCAGATCGTCAGCATCATTCGCGAGCTGGCGGAAACCAATATTACTCAGGTTATCGTCACCCACGAAGTGGAAGTGGCGCGTAAAACCGCCAGCCGTGTGGTCTACATGGAAAACGGGTATATCGTTGAGCAAGGTGATGCGAGCTGCTTCGCGAACCCGCAAACCGATGCCTTCAAAAACTATTTATCTCATTGATTGTGTCAGGGGAAATATAATGAAAAAAGTATTACTTGCCGTGCTGCTTGCTGGCGTTACCCTTTCCGCTACCGCAGCCCAGACCATTCGTTTCGCCACGGAAGCCTCTTACCCTCCGTTTGAGTCCATTGATGCGAACAACAAAATTGTTGGCTTCGACGTGGACCTGGCTAACGCCCTGTGTAAAGAGATCGACGCGACCTGTACCTTCAGCAACCAGGCGTTCGACAGCCTGATTCCAAGCCTGAAGTTCCGCCGTATCGACGCCGTGATGGCCGGTATGGACATCACCCCGGAGCGTGAAAAGCAGGTTCTGTTCTCTACGCCTTACTACGACAACTCCGCCCTGTTCATTGGTCAGAAAGGTAAATTTACCTCTGTCGATCAGCTGAAAGGCAAAAAAGTTGGCGTGCAGAACGGCACCACGCACCAGAAATTCATCATGGATAAACATCCGGAAATCACAACCGTTCCGTATGACAGCTACCAGAACGCGAAGCTGGATCTGCAAAATGGCCGTATCGACGGCGTATTTGGTGATACCGCGGTCGTAACCGAGTGGCTGAAAGCCAACGATAAACTGGCGCCAGTGGGCGACAAAGTGACCGATAAGGATTACTTCGGTACCGGTCTGGGGATTGCCGTTCGTCAGGGCAACACTGAGCTGCAGCAGAAATTCAACGCTGCGCTGGAAAAAGTGAAGAAAGACGGCACCTACGAAACCATCTACAAAAAATGGTTCCAGAAGTAATTCCTGATGAATGAAATTTTTCCTTTAGCAAGCGCCGCCGGGATGACCGTCGGCCTTGCCGTTTGCGCACTGATTATCGGCCTCGTGCTGGCGATGTTCTTTGCGGTGTGGGAATCCGCGAAATGGTTCCCCGTCGCCTGGACAGGCTCCGCGCTGGTCACCGTGCTGCGTGGGCTTCCGGAAATTCTGGTGGTCCTGTTTATCTATTTCGGCTCCTCACAGCTGCTGCTGACGCTGTCGGACGGTTTTACGATCAATCTTGGCTTTGCGCAGATCCCGGTGCAGATGCAGATTGAAAACTTCGACGTCAGCCCGTTCCTGTGCGGCGTGATTGCCCTCTCCCTGCTCTACTCCGCGTACGCGTCGCAAACCCTGCGCGGTGCGCTGAAAGCCGTGCCGCAGGGTCAATGGGAGTCGGGTCAGGCGTTAGGCCTGTCGAAATCAGCGATCTTCTTCCGTCTGGTCATGCCGCAGATGTGGCGCCATGCCCTGCCGGGCCTCGGCAACCAGTGGCTGGTGCTGCTGAAAGATACCGCGCTGGTGAGCCTGATCAGCGTTAACGATTTGATGCTGCAAACCAAAAGCATCGCCACCCGTACGCAGGAGCCTTTTACCTGGTACATTGTGGCGGCGGCTATCTACCTGGTGATCACGTTGCTCAGTCAGTACATCCTCAAGCGTATTGACCTGCGTGCGACGCGCTTTGAACGGAGACCAGGCTGATGCTTGAATATTTCCCCGAGCTGATGAAAGGGCTGCACACCAGCCTGACGCTGACCGTGGCGTCCATTATCGTGGCGCTGATCCTGGCCCTTATCTTCACCATCATCCTGACGCTGAAAACGCCGGTGCTGGTGTGGATTGTGCGCGGCTACATCACCCTGTTTACCGGTACGCCGCTGCTGGTGCAGATCTTCCTGATTTACTACGGCCCGGGCCAGTTCCCGTCGCTGCAGGAGTATCCGGTTATCTGGCATCTGCTTTCTGAACCGTGGCTGTGTGCCCTGATTGCCCTTTCGCTGAACAGTGCGGCCTATACCACCCAGCTGTTCTACGGGGCGATCCGCGCCATTCCGGAAGGACAATGGCAGTCCTGCGGAGCGCTGGGCATGAGCAAGAAGGACACGCTGGCGATCCTGCTGCCGTACGCCTTTAAGCGCGCGCTTTCCTCTTACTCCAACGAAGTGGTGCTGGTGTTCAAAAGTACCTCTCTGGCTTACACCATCACCCTGATGGAGGTGATGGGTCACGGACAGCTGCTGTACGGGCGCACCTATGACGTGATGGTGTTCGGTGCGGCAGGCGTGGTTTACCTGGTGGTTAACGGCCTGTTGACGCTGATGATGCGCCTGATCGAGCGTAAAGCGCTGGCGTTTGAGCGCAGATCGTAGGCCGGGTAAGCGCAGCGCCACACGGCAAGAAGTGCATAAATGTGATTAATCAATGCGGGTAACTTTCTGGTTATCCGCTTTTTTTTGCCATAAAAATAATATTTAATCATTTTTATTGCATACAAATTCATTAAATGGCATTGTACATCCATGCCGCAGACACGGCGCATAAATAAGACAGACGGGAGTATTACAATGAAAAAGTTAGTTCTGGCCGCATTGCTCGCCACCTTCGCCGCTGGCGCATCCGCAGCTGATAAAATCAATTTTGGCGTGTCCGCCACCTATCCGCCGTTTGAATCGCTGGATGCCAGCAACCAGATCGTGGGTTTCGACATTGACCTGGCGAAAGCGCTGTGCAAACAAATGCAGGCCGACTGCACCTTTACCAACCATGCCTTCGACAGCCTGATCCCGTCGCTGAAATTCAAAAAATACGACGCGGTGATCTCCGGGATGGACATCACGCCTGAGCGCAGCAAGCAGGTTGCGTTTACCGACCCGTACTACGCCAACTCGGCGGTCGTGATTGCGAAGAAAGGCGCCTATACCTCTTTCGATCAGCTGAAAGGCAAACGCATCGGGATGGAAAACGGCACCACGCACCAGAAATACCTCCAGGACAAACATCCTGAAGTGAAAACCGTGGCTTATGACAGCTACCAGAACGCGATTATCGACCTGAAAAATGGCCGTATCGACGGCGTGTTCGGCGATACCGCCGTGGTGAACGAATGGCTGAAAACCAATCCGCAGCTGGGCACCGCAACCGAGAAAGTGACCGATCCGCAGTACTTCGGCACGGGTCTGGGCATCGCGGTACGTCCGGAAAACAAGGCCCTGCTGGAAAAACTGAACGGCGCGCTGAAAGCGATTAAAGCTGACGGTACGTACCAGAAAATCAGCGAGCAGTGGTTCCCGCAGTAAGATTTTTTTGCCGGGTGGCCCGGCCTACGGGGGTGGTAGTCTGTAGGCCGGGTAAGGCGAAGCCGCCACCCGGCACTCTCTCACAACGGCACAAAGAACCTGAACCGCGCCCCGCTCACCGACTCCATCAGCCTGATCCCACCGCCGTGCAGCTCCAGCATACGTTTCACGATTAACAGCCCCAGCCCGCCGCGATTCTCCCGCGATGCCTGGGTGTTCAACGCCGATGGCCGCTGGAACAGATCGTCGCGCAGCGAGGCATCCACGCCCGTTCCGCTGTCAGCCACTTCGACCTGAAGCCGTTCATTCTCCTGCCAGACCGCCAGACGAATTTCCCCGCCAGATGGCGTATGGCGCATCGCGTTATCGAGCAGGTTGGTCACCACGCGTTCGATCATCGACACGTCGGCGTTAATCAGCGGCAGCGGTCCCGGCACGTCAATATGCAGATTCACTTCGCGCGTGCGGGCGGTGAGCTCAAACTTCTGCGCCACGTCGGAAATCAACTCCCCCATCGCGAAACGCTCGCGCTGCGGCTTAATGCCGCCGTGCTCAAGGCGCGCCAGCTCGAACAGCTGCTGCGATAGATGACGGACTTTTTGCCCCTGACGCAGCGCGGTGGCGAGATACTGCTGGTGCTCCTGCGGCGTCAGCGTGGCGGATTTTAGCGACAGGGTTTCCAGATAGCCCAGCAGCGAGGTCAGCGGCGTACGGAGATCGTGCGAAATGTTGGCGATAAACTCCCGGCGCTGGCGATCGCTGTCGGCCAGCTGGTCCCACTGGCGGGTGATTTTGTGTGCCAGCTCGATAAAGCTGTTGCGCAGGATCGCCACTTCATCCCTGGCCGCCGCGTCCAACGGCTGCGCCGCCAGCTGTCTGATAGCGCTGATGCTGTCCTGCTCCAGCCCGGCGACCTCCACCGTCAGCTGTTTTACCGGGCGCGTGACCCAGTACCAGACCAGTAAACCTGCCAGCAGGCCAAACAGCGCGACCCACAGCAATGACCACAGTACCGTGCTCCACAGCGCCTTATGCCAGGCCATTTCAGCCAGGGCGTTTGACTCTTCGCCCTGCAAAATAATGTACAGATAGCCTTTTAGCTCGCCGTCCTGCCGCAGCGGCGTGGCGCTAAAGACCTTTTTATTTTGACTGCGAGGATCGTCGCCCAGAACCGGTATGGCGGTACCGCTCAGGAAGGTCTGAACCGGAGCCAGATCGATTTTTTGCCGCTGAATGTGGCCCGGCGGTGCGGCATCGGCCAGGATATCGCCGTCCGGGGAGACAACGTACAGCTCAACGCTCGGATTAAAGGTCATCAGCCGATCGAACAGCGGCTTGAGCGCCGTTCGGTCGACCCTGCCCTGCGCGTCCAGAATCGGTTCACGCTGAACGATCTGCTGCGCCAGCCCGCCCGACAGCCGCTGCACCATCGCGTTGCCGTACTGCGTACTGGTGTAGAGTTGTACCGCACAGGCGACGGTGGCGCAGAGCATCATCAGCAGGATAAACAGCAGCGTCAGGCGCTGGCCCAGGCTAAAGCGGCGCATCATGATTTGGCTCCGCAAATTTATAGCCCTTGCCCCAGACGGTGCGAATAATCTCCGGCTCGGCGGCGTCCTTCTCAATCTTGATGCGCAGGCGGTTGATATGGGTGTTAACGGTGTGCTCATAGCCTTCGTGCTGATAGCCCCAGACCTGCTCCAGCAGCGCCAGACGCGAAAAGACCTCGCCAGGATGACGGGCAAAGAAGTACAGCAGCTCGAATTCACGCGGGGTGAGATCCACCACCTGGCCGTGAAGCAGCACGCTGCGCGCCAGCGGATCGATGGTCAGACCGTGGGCCTGAATTTGACCGTCGGTTTGCGCCTGCCCCATCGCCTGCTGGCGGCGGAACAGCGCTTTGATGCGCGCAATGAGTTCCTGCACCGAGAACGGCTTCGCCAGATAATCATCGGCGCCGGTTTCCAGCCCGGTAATGCGGTCGGTCTCGCTGCTGCGGGCGCTGATGATGATCACCGGCAGGTAGCGCGTCATCTGACGGATGCGGCGGCAAATCTCCAGACCGTCAACGCTGGGCAGCATCAGGTCGAGGATCACCGCATCCCACGGCTGTTTTTCAAGACGCAGTAAGGCCTTGCCCCCGTCGGGCTCGTGGGTGATGGCGTAGCCTTCGTCTTCTAAATTGAGTCGCAGAAGCGCCGCGATATCGTGGTCGTCTTCCACCAGCAGGATCTGCTTCATGGGTAAGCCTTTATTCATCTCTTATGAAGTAAGCTTACCTGATTTCGAGCGGGGGAAGAGTTCACATTTTGTTTAAGATTTCACGAGCAACGTCAGCACTTCGTAATGCGCGGTATGCGGGAACATATCGAAAAGCTGAACGCGTTCAATGCGGTAGCCCGGCAGGCTGGCGATGTCTTTCGCCATGGTCTGGGCGTTACAGCTGGAATAGACGATGTACTCGGGTGCCATCTGGCTCAGGTAGTCGCACAGCGCCTTGCCGATGCCGCGGCGCGGCGGGTTGACCAGCACCAGCTCCGGCACGTTGCCCTGGCCGGTCGCAAACTGCGTGGAATCCAGCGCCTGGAAGTGCAGATTCGTTAACCCCAGCCCGGCGGCGGACTGTTTCGCGCAGGCAATCGCTTCGGCAGAAATCTCAATGCCGGTGAGCTGCATCTCTGGCGTGGCGCAGTGCAGGCCAAAGCCGCCCACGCCGCAGAAGAGATCCCACATATGATGGACGTTTAACGCACGAACCCAGTCGCGGGCGGTGGCGTACAGGCTGCTTGCCACGGTCGGGTTGGTCTGGAAGAAGCTTTGCGGGCGGATCCACAGCGGCACGCCGTTGAAGCTTTCGGCCAGCGCGTGCTGGTCGGTGAAGAATATCTCTTTCTCCCCTTCCATGATCGCCATATGCACCGGCTGAATATTTGCGGTAATGACCTTCAGCTGCGGCAGCTGTTCCTGCAGCCACGGCAGCGCCGCGCGCAGCTGCTCCAGCTTGGCTTCCGAGCGCAGCACGAAGCGCAGCATCATGCCGCCGTCGAGTTGGCTTTCCGTCAGCAGAAGGTACTTCAGCTCGCCGCGCCTGCGGGCGACGTTGTAAGGCGTTAACCCTGCACGCGCGATAAACGGTTTCAGCGCGGCAAAGACGGGTTCGAACGAGGCGGGATACAGCGGGCAGCCGGTCAGGTCTTCCGGTGTGCCGTCGCGGTGCAGCATTCCCAGCAGCGGTTTTTCAACGCTGCCGCTAACCACCATTTTGGCTTTATTACGAAAGCCCTGCTCCGGGCCGCTGACGGGTGCGCACCACTCGCCCACCGCGTGTGCTGCCAGCAGCTGTTGCAGGTCGGCCATTTTGGCGGTGAGTTGTTGAGAGACCGGCTGTTCTATCCACTGACAGGAGCGGCAGCGTCCGGCGTCATAGAGTGCGCACTGCATATGAAAACCTTAAGAATCACGAGGGCTGCGATTATACACATTATTGCAGGCGGAAGAACCGCCGGCTTGAGGCCGGAACGAAGAGTAGACAGAGCACCAGCATATCCGGAAGTTTTTGCATAAACAGCGCGCGCAGGATCTCGCGTTTGGATTCCCCGGCAATGCTGAACAGCTCCGGGTAACCGTATCCCAGCGAGGCGGCCCACAGATAGCTGGCGGCGGTAATTTGCGTCAGCAGATAGACCCAGCGCGCCCAGTTGCGCCCTTTGACCAGCGAAAACGCGCAGTAGATCTCGATAAACACCAGCACCAGGCTGCTCAAAAAGACCAGCGTCAGATTCCACGTCTGCACGCTGCGGTGAATGAATTCACCGATGCCGCGCACGCCCAGGGTGTTCAGAATCATCAGCACGTCCAGGCAGCGGATCATAATAATGGCGAGCGCCGCCACCTGAACCAGAGCAGGTACGTTAGGACGCGCGTGCGTAGTACGTGATTTTTTTAATAATCCCAATGTTTTACTTCCCTGAAAAACAGTGCCGCGTCATGCGCGGCACTTCACTGGAAATTTTAAATCCTTCAGCCGCGTCTTGCACGCTGGATATCGCGCACGCGCTGTTTTTCCGCGCGCGCCATCAAATACCAGGCGATAAATCCGACAATTCCGACCACGCCGAGGATGATGGAAGCCAGGGCGTTGATCTCCGGGTTGACTCCCATGCGCACGCTGGAGAAGACCAGCATAGGCAGCGTCGTCGCGCCCGGTCCGGAGACAAAGCTGGCGATAACCAGATCGTCCAGCGACAGCGTAAACGCCAGCAGCCAGCCGGAGATCACCGCCGGCATAATCATCGGCAGGGTAATGATGAAAAAGACCTTCAGCGGCGTCGCGCCAAGATCCATCGCCGCCTCTTCAATGGAGCGATCCAGCTCGCGCATGCGCGAGGAGATCACAACCGCCACGTAGGCCGTACAGAAGGTGACGTGCGCCAGCCAGATGGTGAGCATGCCGCGATCCGCCGGCCAGCCGATGGCGTGCGCCAGGGCCACGAACAGCAGCAGCAGCGCGAGTCCGGTGATCACGTCCGGCATGACCAGCGGCGCGGTGATCATAAAGGCGAACCCGTTTGAGCCGCGAAAACGCCCGAAGCGCACCATCACCAGCGCGGCGATCGTGCCCAGCACCGACGCCATTGTCGCCGCAAGGGCAGCAATGGTCAGGCTCAGCCCCACCGCGCTCATCATCGCATCGTCGTGAAACAGCTCGCTGTACCAGCGCGTCGACCAGCCCGCCCAGACCGTTACCAGCTTAGAGCTGTTGAACGAGTAGATCACCAGCATCAGCATCGGCGCATACAGGAAGGTAAAGCCGATAACGAGAATCGCAATTCGCCACGGGGAGCGCACTACCGGTAAGTTGTTCATCCGTGGTCTCCCATCTGTTTCTGCTGATGCTTGTGGAACCACATGATCGGCACGATCAGCAGCAGGAGCATAACAATCGCTACCGCCGAGGCCACCGGCCAGTCGCGGTTATTGAAGAACTCCTGCCACAGCACGCGGCCAATCATGATGCTGTCCGGGCCGCCGAGCAGTTCAGGGATCACAAACTCCCCTACCGCCGGGATAAAGACCAGCATTGACCCGGCGATAATGCCGCCTTTGGTCAGCGGGACAATCACGCTGAAGAAGGTTTTTAACGGACGGGCGCCAAGATCGAGCGACGCTTCCACCAGCGAGTAATCAATACGCGTCAGGGCCGTGTAGATCGGCAGAACCATAAACGGCAGATAGGCGTACACAATACCGATATAGACCGCGAGGTTGGTGTGCAGGATCGTCAGCGGCTGATCGATAACCCCGAGCCACATCAGGAAGTTATTCAGCACGCCGTTGTTTTTCAGGATCCCCATCCAGGCGTAAACGCGGATCAGGAACGAGGTCCACGACGGCAGGATCACCAGCAGCAGCAGGATGTTACGCGTCGACGGTTTGCTGTGCGCCACCGCCCACGCCAGCGGGTAGCCCATCACCAGACAGCAGAGCGTCGAAATCGCCGCCACCTGCAGCGACTGCAGATACGCTTCGAAATAGAGCGGATCGTCGGTGAGCTGCAGGAAGTTGCCGAGATTAAGCGTCAGCGTCAGCTGCCCGTCGGCCCAGTCCAGCAGGTTGGTATAGGGCGGGATCGCCCGCGCCATTTCCGCCAGGCTTATCTTGAAAACAATCAGGAACGGCAGCAGGAACAGCAGGATCAGCCACACATACGGCATGGCAATCACCAGCTTGCGGCCGTGGTTCATCTGCAAGCGCGTTAGCCACTGGGCAAAACCGCCCGGCTTTTCTGCGCGAGCTGGAGGTTCAAGTGCACTCATTTGCAGCTCCTTATACCGTCAGCACGACGCAACTGTCAGCATCCCAGCACAGGCGCACTTCGTCACCCCATGTTGGCTGCCCCTTGCGGTAGCGATGTTCGTTCTGTAGCTGCGCGCTGAGCATCTGCCCGCTTTTCAGCCGCACGTGGTAGATAGACAGATCGCCCAGGTAGGCAATGTGCACCACTTCGCCCACGGCAAAGTTATAGCCATCGGCAGGCGGATCCTCACAGAGCATGATCTTCTCCGGACGCAGCGCGACGTAGACCGGCACGTTATCCACCACGGAGTTATCCGGATCGACCTTAAGCGGATGCTGCAGCCCCGGCGATTCGATGACCAGGCCATCCTCCTGACGATCTTTCAGCAGCCCTTCGAAGACGTTGACCGAGCCGATAAACTCCGCGCTGTAGCGGGTGGTCGGGTGCTCATAAATCTCTTCCGGCTCGCCAATCTGCACGAACTTCCCGCGGTTCATGATCGCGATGCGTCCGGCCATGGTCATCGCTTCTTCCTGGTCGTGGGTCACCATCACGCAGGTCACCCCCACGCGCTCGAGGATATCCACCACTTCGAGCTGCATACGGTCGCGCAGCTTTTTATCCAGCGCGCCCATCGGCTCATCGAGCAGCAATAATTTCGGGCGTTTTGCCAGACTGCGGGCCAGGGCCACGCGCTGGCGCTGGCCGCCGGAGAGCTGGTGCGGCTTACGCTTCGCGAACTCCTGCATGTGCACCAGGCTCAGCATCTCGGCCACGCGCGCGGTAATTTCGGCCTTCGGCAGCTTGTCCTGCTTCAGGCCAAAGGCGATGTTCTGCTCCACCGTCATGTGCGGGAACAGCGCGTAGGACTGGAACATCATGTTAATCGGGCGCTGATACGGCGGCACGCTGGAGAGATCCACACCATCCAGCATGATTTGCCCGGCGGTGGGCTGTTCAAACCCGGCCAGCATACGCAGCAGGGTCGATTTACCGCAGCCAGAAGCCCCCAGAAGGGCAAAAATCTCGCCTTTATAGATAGTCAGGCTGACGTCGTCCACGGCATGCTGGCCATCGAAAGATTTGGTGAGGTTACGAATTTCAAGAAGCGGGGTCAGCGCTTTACGGACTTTCGCCTGCGGGCGGGGGATCGCGTCATTCACGGGGTGTTCTCCGGCATAGATCAGTACTGGTGCAAACGCACCGTCAGGGTGCGCATCGCCGGGCGGCGCTAACGCTTGCCCGGCCTACGGGTTGTACAGGCCCGGTAGGCGACAGCGCCACCGGGCAACAATACCCAACGCCGTTATTTACCGCTTTTCACCTTGGTCCACGCGCGGGTACGCACGCGGTCAATTTTTGGATCCTGAACTTTCAGGGTGAAGAGCTTGGCGAACACATCCGCTGGCGGATAGATAGCCGGGTTGTTACGGATTTCTTCGCTTACCAGCGGCACGGAGGCCTTGTTACCGTTCGCGTAGTAAACGTGGTCGCTGATGTGGGCGATCACCTCAGGACGCATCAGGTAGTTGAGGAACTGATAGGCTTCGTCTTTGTTTTTCGCATCAGCCGGCATCGCGAAGACGTCAAAGAAGGCCAGCGCCCCCTCTTTCGGAATGAAGTAAGAGACGTTCACGCCGTTTTTCGCCTCTTTCGCGCGGTTAGCCGCCTGCCACACGTCCCCTGCCCAGCCGATCGCGACGCAGATGTCGCCGTTCGCCAGGTCGTTAATGTACTGAGACGAGTGGAAGTAACGAATGTTTGGACGCAGCTTCAGCAGCAGATCGGTCGCCGGGCCGGTGTAATCATCGGCTTTACTGCTGTTCGGGTCTTTGCCCAGGTAGTTCAGCACGGTGGCGAAAATCTCTTCCGGCGCATCGAGGAAGGAGACGCCGCAGCTTTTGAGCTTCTCAAGGTTTTCCGGCTTCAGCACCACGTCCCAGCTGTCCAGCTTGACGTCCGGGCCCAGCACCGCTTTGACTTTATCCACGTTGTAGCCGATACCGGTGGTCGCCCACAGGTAAGGCATGGCGTATTTGTTGTCCGGGTCATGCTTCGCCACCAGCTTCAGCACTTCCGGATCGAGGTTTTTCCAGTTCGGTAACTTGCTCTTGTCCAGAGGCTGGAAGACGCCTGCCGTCAGCTGGCGCTCGAGGAAGCTTGCAGAAGGCACCACGAGATCAAACCCGGTGCTGCCCGCCATCAGTTTTCCTTCCAGCACTTCGTTGGAATCGAATACGTCGTAGACCACTTTAATGCCGGTCTCTTTTTCAAAATTCGCCACCGTGTCCGGCGCGATATAGTCAGACCAGTTGTAAACGTGCAGCGTTTTTTGTTCCGCAGCGAGCGTGCCGGCAGAGACGGCCATCAGAGCACCCGCAACCAGACCCGATAACCATTTTTTATTCAAGGCGATCATATCTTTATTCCTTCTGAAAGCTCGTTAACAAACGAACTAAAACTGTGCAATCTGAAGATATGCAATAATCATGCATAGTTTGTCGCTCTGCCCAAAATAAAAAGAAACCTCTTTACCCAGCAGCTTCCGCTCGCTTTTTTTAAGCATCGCAAGAATAACTGTAGCCCGTGTCTCCGGCTATAGCCCAGACGAAAAAACGCCTTTTATCAATTTTTTATGCAGGTTATGTCTACGTGATAAGCCGAAACGGCCTTCAGGGAGGTGAAAAATTCTTTAAAGAAAGGTTAAAAGCAGCAGAAAAAATGGCCTTCTGCAGCCGCTATGGCAGCGACTGCGCAAAAGTCAGACAGGTTCAGTGAAGAAAATTGGGAGATGCATCATTATTCTCTGCATCATCTTCCGCGCTATACAGCAGATGGTGTGCATTGGCTTCCATCATGACCATGGAAATTTGCTCTTCGCTCAAGCGCATAAACCAGGAGAACTGCTTGAACGACAGCCCGGCACCGGAGAATAAAGACTGGCAAACGACCAGTTTTGGCAGATTATCATCCTGTATGTCGAGAAATGCTTTCACCGTCAAAGAACTGGCGTTGATCGCTGACAGGTCGGAGGCCAGCGCCAGCAGCGCGGAGGGCTTCACTTCGGCCAGCGCGGAGAAAAGGATCACGTCGTTAATGAGATCGATTTTGGCATCGAAAATGCCGTCGAAATTCTGCATATGAGGCAGATGCAGCGCCTGGCAGGAATCGCATTCGAAGAACGTAATTCCGGCATCATCAAGCCATTGACGTAACGTATCCAGTGTAGGTACGACCTGTAAATCCATCGCTGTGCAGCCTCTTAAATAAAAACTTTGCATATACCCGTCATACTTCAAGTTGCACGTGCGTTGGCTGCACTCGTTCACCCCAGTCACTTACTAATGTAAGCTCCAGGGGATTCACTCCCTTGCCGCCTTCCTGCAACTCGAATTATTTAGGGTATAGATTACGCAAAAAGTGCGTTCAATACCATTTAACCGCCCGTTTTCAGACAGTAGCCTGGCGTGGCATGACGCTCGATCCATGCGATCATTTTACCTGCAATATCGACACCTGTGGTTTTTTCTACGCCTTCCAGCCCCGGCGAAGCGTTCACCTCCATGACCAGCGGCCCGCGCGTCGCCCGCAGAAGGTCTACGCCCGCCACGTCCAGCCCCAGGGTTTGCGCCGCTTTGACGGCAATTTCCCGTTCGCGATCGCTAATATCAGCTACCCGCGCCACGCCGCCGCGGTGAAGGTTAGAGCGGAAATCGCCCTCTTTCGCCTGGCGCTCAATGGCCGCCACCACTTCATTGCCGACCACGAAGCAGCGAATATCGCGCCCTTTCGCCTCTTCGATGTACTCCTGCACCAGAATGTGGGCATTGAGACCCCGAAAGGCATCAATCACGCTCTCCGCCGCCTGACGCGTTTCCGCCAGCACCACGCCAATGCCCTGCGTGCCTTCCACCAGCTTGATGACCAAAGGCGCACCGCCCACCATATCGATAAGATCGCTGGTGTCGTCCGGTGAATGGGCAATCCCCGTAACCGGAAGATCGATCCCCTGACGGGCGAGGAGCTGCAGCGAGCGCAGCTTGTCGCGGGCGCGCGAAATGGCGACGGATTCATTGAGCGGATAGCTGCCCAGCATCTCGAACTGGCGCAACGCGGCGGTGCCGTAATAGGTGATCTGGGAGCCGATGCGCGGGATCACGGCATCAAAGTGCGGCAGCTTGCGGCCTTTGTAGTGAATCGACGAGGCGGCCGGGTCAATGTTCATATAGCAGGACATCGGGTCGAGGATCTCAACCTGATGCCCGCGTTTCGCCGCCGCGTCTCGCAGGCGCTTACATGAATAGAGCGTTCCATCCCGGGACAATATGGCAATTTTCACCCTGCACCTCTCTGAAGACATGGAAAAAGCCTGCATATCATATACGCAGGCAGGCGCAGGCGGAATGGACTATCGCGTCGCCCAGCCCTGTTTGTGCAGGTAATCAAGAATAAACGGTCGGTTTTCTTTAATGATGGTGCGACGAATATGGTCAGTCCAGGTATCCCGACGGTTATTGCTGCCGCGCGTCAGGTAGTAGTTCGCCAGCTCTTCGTCATATTGATTCAGGACGTCCTGATCGACCGGCTGGTAGTGGTTTTCGTGCACCAGCATGGCGGCAGGAATGCGCGGCTTCAGATCCGGGTTATCCGCAGGCCAGCCGAGGCACAGGCCGAACAGCGGCAGGACGTGTTTTGGCAGCTTCAGCAGCTCGGTCACGCTTTCAATGTTGTTACGCAGGCCACCGATGTAGACACCGCCTAATCCCAGCGACTCCGCCGCCGTAAAGGCGTTTTGCGCCATCAGCGCGGTATCCACCACGCCCAGCAGCAGCTGTTCGGCCAGCCCCAGCTCGGCCTCAGGGCAGATCTGCAGGTGGCGGTTAAAGTCGGCGCAGAACACCCAGAACTCCGCGGCCTGGGCCACATGCTTCTGTCCGCCGGTCAGCGCGACCAGCTGTTCACGCATGGCCGGGTCGGTAATGCGGATAATCGAGCTGCACTGCAGAAAGCTGGAGCTGGAGGTCGCTCTGGCGCTGTTAATAATCGCTTCGCGCTGCGCCTCGGTAATCGGCTCGTCGGTGAAGTGGCGAATGGAACGGTGGGATGTGAGCAGGTCTATGGTTGGCGTCATCTTGTCTCTCTTTGTCTTGCTTAAACCGTATGGCAGCCAGTATAGGCAATGATTTGCGCGGTGTAATTGGCGAAACATAGCCTTACTGTATCAAAGCGACAGGCGAAACCTTCTTTAATGGCGGCAGGTTATCGGGCACTATATGTCCTATTCGCCGTCAGGCTTGTTTTTTGAGGAGAGAGAAATGTTTGCAGTAATTTTTGGTCGTCCAGGGTGCCCTTACTGTGTGCGCGCGAAAGAGCTGGCTGAGAAACTGACCGAAGAGCGCGATGACTTCAACTTCCGCTACGTGGACATCCACGCGGAAGGCATCACCAAAGCGGATCTCGAAAAAACCGTCGGTAAGCCGGTTGAAACCGTACCGCAGATCTTCCTCGATCAGAAACACATCGGCGGTTGCACTGACTTTGAAGCTTACGCCAAAGAGCATCTGGGCCTGTTTGCCGCCCAGTAATGCGAAGACGCCCTCACCCGGAGGGCGTTTTTATTTGTGGTGCCGTCGATGCTTAATCAGGCTGCACACAAACAAATAGCACAGCGCGCCGAGGGCGCACCAGAAGACGCCGCTCAGCAACCACGCCATCTCCTGCCAGAAACTTCGCGTTGACACATACAGCATGCGCATCAGCAGCAGACACAGCGGTGCCGCCAGCATTGCGCCAATAAGCGGCTTGACCACTTCTCCTTTACGGGAAAGAAAACTGGCTGCCGCTCCCGGCAGGGTAAAAAAGAGCAGCCCCAGCTCCGGGTGTCCGGCAGCCCTGAATGCCCCCTTCACATTAAAAGCGAGCGACATGCATACGACGGTAAACAGCAAAAAGCAGCTGATCACCCCCGCCCAGTTTCGTTTAATGTTCAAACTATCCTCCTGACTTATCTCTATCAAATACACCTTCGTCGGGTAGACGCCCAGTCAGATAAAGCAATGCGGCAATCCTTGCCAAAGTACGCACAGGGTGATGCGATAATAGGTAGCTGTCAGTAGCTAATACGATTAAACTATCGGCCAGCTAATGTTTTAGGGAATAAATTAGGTAACAGGGAGGGTTGAAAGCGTTCCCTGGCTCAGAAAACAGTAGCCCAAATAGTCCTTTCATTCAACAACTTACTGGTAAACAAGAAGTTAGCCTCCGTGAATATAAACGTCGCAGACTTGTTAAATGGGAATTACATCCTGTTATTATTTGTGGTACTGGCGCTGGGCCTCTGCCTGGGTAAATTGCGCCTGGGTTCAGTTCAACTTGGTAATTCCATTGGCGTTTTAGTCGTCTCCTTATTATTAGGCCAGCAGCACTTCAGCATTAACACGGACGCGCTCAACTTAGGCTTTATGCTGTTTATTTTTTGTGTTGGCGTGGAAGCGGGACCGAACTTTTTTTCAATTTTCTTCCGCGACGGCAAAAATTATCTGATGCTGGCGCTGGTGATGGTCGGCAGCGCGCTGCTGATCGCGTTAGGGCTGGGTAAACTGTTTGGCTGGGATATCGGGTTAACGGCCGGTATGCTGGCAGGCTCCATGACCTCCACCCCCGTGCTCGTGGGTGCCGGTGATACCCTGCGCCATTCCGGCATGGCAGGCGCGCAGCTCTCTACCGCCCTCGACCACCTGAGCCTGGGCTATGCCCTGACCTATCTGATTGGTCTGGTGAGCCTGATCGTCGGCGCGCGCTACCTGCCAAAACTTCAGCATCAGGATCTGCAGACCAGCGCCCAGCAAATCGCGCGCGAGCGCGGTCTCGATACCGATTCCAAACGTAAAGTCTATCTCCCGGTGATCCGCGCCTATCGCGTTGGGCCAGAGCTGGTGGCATGGGCTGACGGCAAAAACCTGCGCGAGCTGGGGATTTATCGCCAGACGGGCTGCTATATCGAACGTATCCGCCGCAACGGCATTCTGGCGAACCCGGACGGCGACGCGGTGCTGCAGATGGGCGACGACATCGCGCTGGTGGGTTACCCGGACGCCCACGCCCGTCTCGACCCGAGCTTCCGTAACGGCAAAGAGGTGTTCGATCGCGATCTGCTCGACATGCGTATCGTTACCGAAGAGATCGTGGTGAAAAACCATAACGCCGTGGGCCGCCGTCTGGCGCAGCTGAAGCTGACCGACCACGGCTGCTTCCTCAACCGCGTGATCCGCAGCCAGATTGAGATGCCAATCGACGATAACGTCGTGCTCAACAAAGGCGATGTTTTGCAGGTCAGCGGCGACGCGCGACGCGTGAAAACCGTTGCCGACCGCATCGGCTTTATCTCCATTCACAGCCAGGTCACCGACCTGCTGGCCTTCTGCGCCTTCTTTATCGTTGGCCTGATGATCGGGATGATCACCTTCCAGTTCAGCAACTTCAGTTTTGGCATCGGTAACGCCGCCGGGCTGCTGTTTGCCGGGATCATGCTGGGCTTCCTGCGAGCCAACCACCCAACCTTCGGCTACATTCCGCAGGGCGCGCTGAACATGGTGAAAGAGTTCGGTCTGATGGTCTTTATGGCAGGCGTGGGCTTAAGCGCGGGAAGCGGTATCGGCCACAGCCTGGGCGCTGTCGGCTGGCAGATGCTGGTTTCCGGACTTATCGTCAGCCTGGTGCCGGTGGTGATCTGCTTCCTGTTCGGCGCCTACGTGCTGCGCATGAACCGCGCCCTGCTGTTCGGGGCGATGATGGGCGCACGTACCTGTGCGCCGGCCATGGAAATCATCAGCGACACCGCGCGCAGCAACATCCCGGCGCTGGGGTATGCGGGTACGTACGCTATCGCTAACGTGCTGCTGACCCTGGCGGGTACGCTGATCATCATTATCTGGCCCGGACTCGGATAACTCCTAAGTTTGCGCGCGGGGAAAATTATTTTCGTCACGCGCAGAACTTTTTTATCAGGGGGCAGTCATAACTATTGCCACTGCTTTTCTTTGATGTCCCCAATTTGTGGAGCCCATCAACCCCGCCGTTTTGGTTCAAGGTTGATGGGTTTTTTGTTGCCTGAAATTCCCGTACCTCTCATCTCCGCTTCTATCCTGCAATCAAAACATATATGATTAAACATATATAAAACATTCCACCTGCAGGAACGCCCATGCTCCACCCACTCCAGCTCTTCAAAACCCTCTCCGACGAAACGCGACTCGCCATCGTCATGCTGCTCCGTGAAGCGGGCGAGCTGTGCGTATGCGATCTCTGCTCCGCAACCACCGAGTCTCAGCCTAAGGTCTCCCGCCACATGGCGTTGCTGCGCGAGTCCGGGCTGGTTATCGACCGTCGCGAGGGGAAATGGGTCCATTACCGTTTGTCTCCCAACATGCCTGCATGGGCGGCAACCGTTATCGACAACAGCTGGAACTGCCTGCGGGAAGAGACGCGCATGAAGCTGAAAAACCGACTTTCAGGCTCGTGCTAGGCAAAACACATTCACAAAAACAGATATAACGGAGTAGAAGATGTTTCTGGCAGGGGCTATTTTTCTGTTTACGCTGGTACTGGTCATCTGGCAGCCCAAAGGGCTCAGTATCGGCTGGAGCGCGACTATCGGCGCCGTACTGGCGCTGGCCAGCGGCGTGATTCACATTAACGATATTCCGGTCGTGTGGAATATCGTCTGGAACGCCACGGCAACGTTCATTGCCGTCATCATCATCAGCCTGCTGCTGGATGAGTCCGGCTTTTTCGAGTGGGCGGCGCTGCACGTTGCCCACTGGGGGAACGGTCGCGGGCGATTGCTGTTTACGTATATCGTGCTGCTGGGCGCAGCCGTGGCGGCGCTGTTTGCCAATGACGGTGCGGCGCTGATCCTGACCCCTATCGTGATCGCCATGCTGCTGGCGCTGGGGTTCAGCAAGCAGGCCACGCTGGCGTTTGTGATGGCGGCGGGCTTCATCGCCGATACCGCCAGCCTGCCGCTGATTGTGTCTAACCTGGTCAACATCGTGTCGGCAGACTTCTTTAAGCTGGGGTTCAGCGAATACGCCTCGGTGATGATCCCTGTAGATATCGCCGCGATTGCCGCAACGCTGGTGATGCTGCATCTGTTCTTTCGCAAGGAAATCCCCCCGGAATATGACCTGGCAAAACTCCGCGAGCCCGCGCGGGCCATTCACGATCTCCCGACGTTCAGAACGGGCTGGATCGTCCTGCTGCTGCTTCTCGTCGGTTTCTTTGTGCTTGAACCTCTCGGCATTCCGGTCAGCGCCATCGCGACCGTCGGCGCGCTGATTTTATTCGCTGTCGCAAAACGCGGACATGCGATAAACACCGGAAAAGTGCTGCGCGGCGCGCCGTGGCAGATCGTTATCTTTTCGCTGGGGATGTATCTGGTGGTGTATGGCCTGCGCAATGCCGGGCTGACGGACTCTCTCACAGGCGTACTGGATATCCTGGCCGGACACGGGCTGTGGGCCACCACGCTGGGAACCGGGTTCATCACCGCGTTTCTGTCATCCATAATGAACAATATGCCCACCGTGCTGATTGGCGCGCTCTCCATCGAGGGCAGTACGGCGACAGGTTTGATCAAAGAAGCGATGATTTACGCCAACGTGATTGGCTGCGATCTGGGGCCGAAAATCACGCCTATCGGCAGCCTCGCTACCCTGCTCTGGCTCCACGTGCTGGCGCAGAAAAACATGACGATCACCTGGGGCTACTATTTCCGGACGGGCATCGTTATGACGCTGCCGGTCCTGTTTGTGACGCTCGCCGCGCTGGCGCTACGTCTCTCCTTCACACTGTAATGAGCCACTGATATGAGCCACATCACCATTTATCACAACCCGGCCTGCGGAACCTCGCGCAACACGCTGGAGATGATCCGCAACAGCGGCACGGAGCCAGAGATTATCCTTTATCTGGAAACCCCGCCGTCGCGCGATAAGCTGACCACCCTGATTGCCGAGATGGGCATTTCAGTGCGGGATCTGCTGCGTAAAAACGTGGAGCCCTATGAACAGCTCGGCCTTGCCGACGATAAGTTCACCGACGACCAGCTTATTGATTTTATGCTGCAGCACCCGATCCTGATTAATCGCCCGATCGTGGTGACGCCGCTGGGCACCCGCCTGTGCCGACCGTCTGAAGTCGTCCTCGACATCCTGCCGGATGTGCAGAAAGGGGCGTTTACGAAAGAGGATGGCGAAGCCGTCGTGGACGCCAGCGGCAAAAAAATCTCGCCAAAGTAACCCGTTGATAATGGCGCAGTAAGGCCTTCCAGCCGCATACCCCACCCATCTGCCAGGTTGCATCAGCCGAAACCCGGCACATACTTCTGAGGGTTAATCCTGGTGAGGGTATGCAGCTATGGGCTTTAAGAACAAAACCGCCGTTATCTTCGGCGGAAGCGGCGCCATCGGCAGTTCAGTGGCGCACGCTCTGGCGCGCGAAGGGGCGGATGTGTACCTCGCCGCACGCGACCACACCAGGCTGGAGCAGGTCGCCAGCCGTATTCGCGCCGCCGGTGGGTCTGCCAGCACGTTTATGTTCGATGCACTCGATGATTCCTCGCAGCTCCCGGACCTTGCCCGCATTGATATCGTCGTCAACGCCACGGGCTTTAAGCACGTTCAGGGCAAACGCCTTGAGGCGTTAACGCTCGATGAGTTCAGGCAGGGTTTCGATCCTTTCCTGGCCGCCTCCTTTAACATTGCGAAAGCCGTGTCGCCCCGCATGGGCGGCGAGCATGGTGGAGTCATTATTACCGTCGTCGCGCCTGCCGCGAACATGACGATCGTGGGCCACCTCGGGCATATCGTCGGCTGCGCGGGAACGGAAGCCTTGACCCGGGCGCTGGCGGCGGAGCTGGGGACAAAAAATATTCGCGTGCTGTGCGTGCGTTCGCACGCTATAGCCGACGCGGTGCAGGCGGGTTCGTATGTGGGAGCCATTTTCGCCGCCCGGGCGCAGGCGATGGGGATTACGGTTGAGCAGTTTCTCAGCGGTGCCGCGCAAAGCACCCTGACGCATCGCCTGCCGACGCTGGCACAGGTGGCAGACACGATTACGTTTCTGGCCTCAGATGCGGCAGGCGCTATGACGGGAACCACCGTCAATATGACCGCGGGCGCAACCTAGCAGCCACCCTCGCCCGCAATTCTCCCCACCATCGCCCGGATCTCCTCCCGGGTTAACGGCGCCCGGTCGGTGACATAGTGCAGCGTCATCCCTTCGATAAACGCGTCCAGGGCGCGGGTGGTAACCGGGTCGAACCACTGCTCCAGCGTGGTCTGGCTCATTTTCATCCAGTCCTGCATCACCGTTTTGAGCGCCGCGCTGCGGTGCATAAAGGCGTAGAGCTGATACATCAGCGCCATGTTGTGCGGCGTGGTCACCTGCGAGCTGTGGATCAGCGTGGTGATGGATTCACACGCCATTTCCGGCCCGGTGACGCCCGCAAAGAAATCCCGGTACTGCTGCGACATCTGCCGGGTAAACCACGTGAAGGCCTCCTCCAGCAGCGGCTCCATGCCGTCGAAATAGTAGGTCATCGACCCCAGCGGCACGCCCGCGCAGGTGGCGATTTTACGGTGCGTGACGGCGTGAATGCCGTGCTCGGCAATGGTATCGAGCGTTGCCTGCAGGATCTTCTCCCGGCGATTCGGATCGTTCGGTGGTCTGCTCATAAATTCCTCACGTGGTTTGTGTACAAATGTACACAAACTTGCTAGTGTTGTCGCTATTGTTGTACTTCTGGTGCTACCCCAATGACGCAGACCTCTCCCCGTAAAGCCCTACAGCGACGCCTGTGGGCGCTGTTTATGTTCTTCTTTATTCCCGGCCTGCTGATGGCCTCCTGGGCCACGCGCACCCCCGCCATTCGCGATATTTTGTCCGTTTCTACCGCCGAGATGGGCATCGTGCTGTTCGGCCTGTCGATAGGCTCCATGAGCGGCATCCTCTGCTCCGCGTGGCTGGTAAAGCGCTTTGGTACGCGAGCGGTGATCCGCACCACCATGTGCTTTGCCGTGTTCGGGATGGGCATATTAAGCGTGGCGCTGTGGTGTGCCTCGCCGGTGCTGTTCGCCCTGGGCCTGACGGTATTTGGCGGCAGCTTCGGTTCGGCGGAAGTTGCCATCAACGTGGAAGGGGCGGCGGTCGAACGTGAGATGAATAAAACCGTGCTGCCGATGATGCACGGTTTTTACAGCCTCGGCACGCTGGCCGGTGCGGGCGTGGGGATGGCGCTGACGGCCACCGGCGTAAGCGCGAATCTGCATATCCTGCTGGCGGCGCTGGTGTGCATCATTCCGATCCTGACCGGCATCCGGGCCATCCCGGACGGCACCGGTAAAAACTCCGCTGACGAACAGCACTCGGCTGAAAAAGGGCTGCCCTTCTACCGCGACTTCCAGCTGATGCTGATCGGCGTGGTGGTGCTGGCGATGGCGTTCGCGGAAGGTTCCGCCAACGACTGGCTGCCGCTGCTGATGGTGGACGGTCACGGCTTTAGCCCGACCTCCGGCTCGCTGATTTACGCCGGGTTTACGCTGGGGATGACCGTCGGGCGCTTCACCGGCGGCTGGTTTATCGACCGCTACAGCCGCGTGGCGGTGGTGCGCGCCAGCGCCCTGCTCGGCGGCCTGGGTATCGCGATGATCATCTTTGTGGACGTGGACTGGATTGCGGGCGTTTCCGTGATCCTCTGGGGACTGGGGGCATCACTTGGCTTCCCGCTGACCATTTCCGCCGCCAGCGACACCGGCCCGGATGCCCCGACGCGCGTCAGCGTGGTGGCAACTACCGGTTATCTGGCCTTCCTGGTCGGGCCGCCGCTGCTCGGCTTCCTCGGCGAGCACTACGGGCTGCGCAGCGCCATGCTGGTGGTGTTAGGGTTGGTCATCATCGCGGCGCTGGTGGCGCGCGCGGTGGCAAAGCCGGAAACGAATCAAACGACACTGGAGAAGGGATATGAGCGTTAAACTGATCGCCGTAGACATGGATGGTACTTTTCTGAGCGATGCCAAGACCTATAATCGGCCGCGCTTTCTGGCGCAGTACGCCCGCATGAAGGCGCAAGGCATTCGCTTCGTGGTCGCCAGCGGCAACCAGTATTACCAGCTGATCTCCTTTTTCCCGGAGATAGCGCATGAGATCGCGTTCGTCGCCGAAAACGGCGGCTGGGTCGTGAGCGAAGGTGAAGACGTCTTTAACGGCGAACTGCCGAAAGCCCATTTCGAGACCGTCGCGAACGTGTTAAACGAGGTTCCGGGCATTGAGATTATCGCCTGCGGGAAAAGCAGCGCGTACACGCTGAAATGCTATGACGAGGGCTTTAAGGATATCGCGGCGAAGTATTACCACCGCCTCGAAATGGTCAGCGATTTCGATAACCTGAACGATATTTTCTTCAAGTTCGGGCTTAACGTGTCTGACGATGAAATTCCCCGTATTCAGGCGCTGCTGCATGAAAAGCTGAGCGACATCATGGTGCCCGTCACCACCGGTCACGGCAGTATCGACCTGATTATCCCCGGCGTGCACAAAGCTAACGGCCTGCGGATACTGCAAAAGCGCTGGGGCATAGACGATAGCGAAGTAGTGGCCTTCGGCGACAGCGGCAACGACGTGGAGATGCTGCGCCAGTCCGGGTTCAGCTTTGCGATGGCGAATGCCAGACCGCATATTAAAGCGGCCGCGCGTTTTGAAGCGCCGCATAATAATGATGAAGGCGTTTTAAACGTGATTGAGAAGGTGTTGAACGGAGAGGCGCCGTTTAATTGACCGCGTGCGGTCTGGTGCCCTCGCCCCTCACCCTGGCCCTCTCCCCAAAGGGGAGAGGGGAAAAAAGATTATGGTTGCAGGGCGTTCCCGACGCGTTTGTCTTTCAGGAACACCACCATCAGTCCAACCCACAGCACGCCGTTGGCGAGGTTAAACAGGCTGAACAGCCCGTTGCCGCCCATCGCGTAGGCATGCTTGCTCACTTCAATACCGACGGTAAAAATCAGCATCTGCAGCATTCCCATCGCCGCTGACACCGTGCCTTTACTCATCTCGCTGGCAAACAGCGTCAGGCGCACCAGCCCGGCGTTGGCCACGCCAATTCCGAAGGCATAGAGGCTGAGCCCCGCCGTCATCCACAGATAGGCGTGGGATGACGCGACGGTCGCCACCGCAGCCAGAATCAGCCCTGCCGCAATCGGCCAGCCGCCCATGATAATCAGTGAACGCACGGTGCGGCGTGACGTCAGGCGTGCCAGCACCAGGTTCCCGATAATCAGCGCTCCAAAGATCGGCACCTGCAGCAGGCCATACTCGTAGCTGCTGAGTTTTTCACCGCTGATGATAATGACCGGCGACTGCGCAATCCACGCCAGCAGCGGCAGGCTAACGAACCCGGTCGCCAGCGCGCCCGCCACAAAGCGGCCGTTCTTCAGCACTTCTTTGTAATCCCGACCCAGCTCTTTCAGCGAGAGTTTCTCGCCGATGCGTGTGGCCGTTTCCGGCATCGCCCGGTGCAGGCCAAAGAACGCGATGGCGGCAAGAAGCGCAAAGAGCACAAACATCCCTTCCCACGGCGCAACGTGCACCCACGCGGCACCCACCAGCGGCCCGAGTAAGGGGGCGATCAGCGCCACGTTCGCCATCAGCGCGGTAATTTTGATACACACCGCCTCTTCAAACGACTCCTGAATGGCGGCATACCCCACGGCGCCGATAAAGCACAGGCTCACCCCCTGCAGGAAGCGCAGCAGGGTAAATTGTTCAATGTTTTGCGCCAGCAGCGTGGCGAGACAGGTGACGATGAACCACACCACGCCCGTCAGCATTACCGGACGACGGCCAATACGATCCGACAGCGGGCCTAACAGCCACTGTAAAAACATGCCGCCGGCCAGATAGGCGGTCATGGAGGTCGGCACCCACTCAATACCCGCGTTGTACTGCGCCACAACGGCCAGCATACCGGGCTGGATCATATCGTTGCCGATATAGGTAGAGAATTCGTAGAGCACCAGACACAGAGGGAAAAGCAACGCCTGACGACCCAGACGTGAACCAGAAGAAGAACGGTTTAACATGCAATCTCTTTATCATGACAAAATCGCGACGAGTTTAATGAAATGCCGCAGCCCGAGATAGTGATTTATCGAGGATAAACAGAAATAAAGCACATATCGTCTTCGTTTAAGGTTTCCTTAAGTTGACACTTTTATGATAGCGCGATTACTCGTCAACGATCCCAAATTATGGCACTCACCTCCAGCCGTTCAGAATTGTCTAACTTACAGACAAATAAGACAAAACGACTTTACCGCTTGCCGACCCGCTTTTATGGTTATCAGCTTTTCGTACTGATTGCCCTTGCCGTGGTCTTTACGTGGCTATCGCGCAGTGAAGCGCTCGACAGATGGATCACCGGCTTTTGGTATGACGCGGCAACGCAGAGCTTTCCGCTGCAGAAGGACCACCTGCTGGATCTGCTGAACCACCGCCTGGCGAAGTACATCGCCATCGGCTTAGGTGCCGTGGCGCTGTTTTACGGCGCCTACAAGCGCAACGCAAGGCTGGTGACGGCGGCGCTGCTGATGGGCGTTGGCGCGCTGGTGGTAGGCGCGCTGAAAAGCGTGAGCCATCACAGCTGCCCGTGGGATCTGGTGGAATATGGCGGTAAGGCTATGTCTTATCCCCTGTTCAGCGCCGTCCCTGCTGACAGCGGTCCGGGGCGCTGTTTTCCCGGCGGTCATGCCTCCAGCGGCTTTATGGTGATGGGGCTGTTTTTTGCCTTCTGGCGCGAGCGTCCGCGTCTCGCCTGGTGCTTCGTCGCGCTGGGCGTGGTGTTAGGTCTGGCGATGGGCTACGGCCAGGTCATGCGCGGGGCGCATTTTTTCTCTCACAACCTGTGGGCCGGGTGGTGGGTCTGGTTTTCCCAGGTGGTGGTCTACGGACTTATTTCCATCCGGTTTGCTAAAGAGTGATAACGCTATGTTAGAGAATCTGAATTATCAGCTGTTTTATCTGATCAACGCCACGCCAGCCTCGCCTGAGTGGTCGATCGATTTTGCCACCTTTCTGGCAAAAGATCTGATCAGCATCGTGCCTGCACTGGCTGCGATTCTCTGGCTGTGGGGTCCCCGCAGCCAGGTGAAGGCGCAGCGCCAGCTGGTGATCAAAGTCGCGATGGCGCTCGGGGTAAGCGTACTGCTGAGCTACATTCTGGGTCACGCCTTCCCGCACGATCGTCCTTTTGTCGATCATGTCGGCTATACCTTCCTGCACCACACGCCGGATGACTCGTTCCCGAGCGATCACGGAACGGTGATCTTTACCTTCGCGCTGGCTTTCCTGTTCTGGCATCGCCTGTGGTCCGGTGCGGTCCTGATGGTGGCGGCCCTGGCTATCGCCTGGTCTCGCGTTTACCTGGGCGTTCACTGGCCGCTGGATATGGTGGGCGGTTTCCTGGTGGGGCTGATTGGCTGCGTGAGCGCGGCTATCCTGTGGAGCCTCTTTGGCGAAGCGCTTTTCCGCACGCTGTCTTCGCTTTATCGCGCCATTTTCGCTATCCCGATCCGCAAAGGCTGGATACGTGACTAACCCCAACCTGACAGGTTACACTTGAGCCCCCGCCCTGCGGGGGTTCACTTTTTTATCCCGAGGAACTATGGAAACACGTCGCGATGACCGCATTGCTCAGCTGCTACAGGCGCTGAAGCGCAGCGATAAGCTGCATCTTAAGGAAGCCGCCAACTTCCTCGGCGTCTCAGAGATGACCATTCGTCGGGATCTGAACAGCGAAAGCGCGCCCGTCGTGCTGCTGGGCGGATATATTGTGCTTGAGCCGCGTAGCGCCAGCCATTATCTGATCAGCGACCAGAAGACGCGCCTGGTGGAAGAGAAGCGCAAAGCCGCCCGGCTTGCGGCCTCACTGGTACAGCCGCACCAGACGCTGTTTTTTGACTGCGGAACCACCACGCCGTGGATTATCGAAGCCATCGACAGCAGCATCCCTTTTACCGCCGTGTGCTACTCCCTGAACACCTTTCTGGCGCTTCAGGAGAAACCGGAGTGCCGGGTGATCCTCTGCGGCGGCGAGTTTCACGCCAGCAACGCCATCTTTAAGCCGCTCAACCTGCAGGACACGCTCAGCAATCTCTGCCCGGATATCGCGTTTTATTCCGCCGCAGGCGTCAACGTGCGTCAGGGTGCGACCTGCTTTAACCTGGAAGAGCTGCCGGTGAAGCACTGGGCGTTAAGCGCCGCGCAGTACCATGTGCTGGTGGTCGATCACAGCAAGTTTGGCAAGGTGCGTTCGGCAAGAATGGGTGAGCTGGCGCAGTTTGACGCCATCGTCAGCGACTGCCGCCCGGACGACGAGATCGTGGCCCACGCGAAGGCGCAGCAGGTTAAGTTAATGTATTAAGGGGGGGCGGTCTGATGCCCTCACCCCGGCCCTCTCCCACAGGGAGAGGGAGAAAAAACGTAGGCCGGGTAAGCGCAGCGTCACCCGGCAAAAAACTTAGCTAAACCAGCTGCCGAACCACCCGTGGAATTTCATCATCACGAAATCCCACATCCGGCTGAAGAAGCCGCCCTCTTCCACCGCTTCCATTACAATCAGCGGACGCTGTTCAATCGACTTACCGTTTAGCTGGAAATCAATCGTCCCGACCACCTGGCCTTTTTTCAGCGGAGCCGTGAGCTGCGGGTCGGTCAGGGTATAGCTGGCCTTCAGGTTTTTCAGCTGACCGCGCGGAATGGTCACCGAGCCGCCTTCACCCGCCCCGAGATTGACTTCACTCTTGTCGCCAAACCAGACGCGCTGGCTGACGAAGGTGGCATCCGGTTTAATCGGCGTCACGGTTTCATAGAAGCGGAAGCCCCAGGTCAGCAGTTTTTCTGACTCATTAAAGCGAATACGGTCGGTTTTGGTGCCCAGCACCACCGAAATCAGGCGCATGTCGCCCTGGGTCGCGGAGGCCACCAGGTTATAGCCCGCGCCCGCCGTGGTGCCGGTCTTCATTCCGTCCACGTTAACATTGCTGCTCCACAGCAGGCGGTTGCGGTTCGGCTGGCGGATTTTATTGAAGGTAAACTCTTTCTCTTTATGGATGGCGTATTCATCCGGCACGTCGTGGATCAGCGCTTTCCCCAGCAGCGCCATGTCACGCGCGGTACTGAACTGTCCCGGCGAATCCAGACCGTGAACCGTTTTGAACGTGGTGTTGGTTAAGCCCAGTTTCTGCGCGTAGCCATTCATCAAGCCAATGAAAGAATCCTGGCTGCCGGCAACGTAATCGGCCAGCGCGATGCACGCATCATTTCCCGACTGAATAATTACCCCTTTGTTCAGATCGGAAACGGAGACCTGATCCCCCGGCTTCAGGAACATCACCGAAGAGCCCCGCAGCGCCGGGTTGCCGGTCGCCCAGGCATCCTTCCCGATGGTGACCATATCGTCCAGCTTGATCTTGCCCGCTTTCAACGCCTGGCCGACCACATAGCTGGTCATGATTTTGGTCAGGCTTGCCGGATCGAGTTTCTCATCCGCGTTGCCTTCCGCCAGCACTTTACCGCTGGAGTAGTCCATCAGGATCCAGGCGCGCGCATCCACAGGCGGCGCTTCGGGCACAGCCTGTTCAGCTGCGTAGAGCGTTGGTGCAAACAGGAAAAGGAGCGCAGAGCCTGTCGCAAGGCTGCGCAGAGAAGTCATTTTACGCGTCATAAATGCCACCCGAGTGTCCATTCAAAAATTACGTCACATCACCGTGTCGCAAGAAGCGATGAGTAATAGCGCACTAAAACGGTTAAAGAAACCCAACGAGGGTAAAGTTATTAAAGTTTATGCAATAACATTCAGATACGCTTTGATTCAGACGATTTTTTTGTCTTCTGTTGCGTAATTGTTAGGTTTATCTCACCATGGCGAAAGCTGACCCGGATTCACATCTCATCAGGAGTAAATATGATTACGCTATGGGGCAGGAACAACTCGACCAACGTTAAGAAAGTGCTCTGGACGCTCGAAGAGCTGGATTTACCGTTCAATCAAATCATGGCCGGCATGTCGTTCGGCGTGAACAAAGAGGCCGACTATCTGGCGATGAACCCGAACGGCCTGGTGCCGCTGCTGCGCGATGATGAAACCGACGCGACGCTTTGGGAATCCAACACCATTGTCCGTTACCTTGCTGCCCAGTACGGTCAGGGCCGCCTGTGGGTAGAGAGCCCGGCCCGTCGCGCCCAGGGCGAAAAGTGGATGGACTGGGCAAACCAGACGCTATCGCCAACCCACCGCGTGATCCTGATGGGGTTAGTCAGAACCCCTGAAGCCGAGCGCGACTACCCTGCCATTCATGCCGCTCAGGATGCGTGTGAAAACCTGTTTGCGATGATGGATGACGAACTGGCGAAGCACGCCTGGTTCTCCGGTGAGGCGTTCGGCGTGGGCGATATTGCCGTGGCGCCGTTCGTCTGGAACCTGACCAACCTCGGCCTGAAGTGGACGCCGCGCCCTCACCTTGAGCGCTGGCTAAAACAGCTGAGCGATCGCCCGGCGTACCGCAACGTGGTAATGATCCCGGTCACCTGATTACGCACCGGACGGGCTGACTTTTAACAGCTGCCCGTCCGTCTCGTCGGTCAGAACGTATAAATAGCCGTCCGGCGCCACCCGCACATCGCGAATACGTTTATCCCGATCGCCGAGAATTCGCCCGTCCTCCGTCACCTTATTGCCGTCCACGCTCAGCACGATAACGTCCTTTTCCTTCAGCGCGCCGATAAACAGCTTGTTTTTCCACTGCGGGAAAACGTCGCTGTTGTAGAACGCCATGCCGCTCACGGCGGGTGACACTTTCCAGACGAACAGCGGTTTTTCGGTTCCCTCAACGTGCTCGCCTTTGGCTTCCGGAATTTTCAGACCGCTGTAGTTAATGCCGTGCGTCGCCAGCGGCCAGCCGTAGTTCTTTCCTTTCTCCGGGATGTTGATCTCATCCCCGCCGCGCGGACCGTGCTCGTTCAGCCACAGCGCGTCGCTCCAGGGGTTCATCGCCATCCCCTGCGGGTTGCGAATGCCGTAAGACCAGATTTCGGGTCGCGCGCCGGGGGTATTCACAAACGGGTTATCCGGCGGCACTTTTCCGTCTTCGGTGAGGCGCACCACTTTACCCTGCAATTTATCCAGATCCTGCGCCGTCGGACGCTGGTTATTCTCGCCGAGTCCGATAAAGAGCGAGCCTTTGCCGTCGAATACCAGTCGCCCACCAAAATGGTTCCCGGTGGAGAGTTTCGGCATCTGGCGGAACACCACCTGGAAGGCTTCAATGCGCGTCAGATCGTCACTCAGTCGGCCATAGCCCACCGCCGTTCCGGCCTTGCCGTCACTCCCGGCTTCGGCGAAGCTCAGCCAGATGCGGCGTGATTTTTTAAAATCCGGGGCGAGGACCACGTCCAGCAATCCTCCCTGACCGTTTGCCCAGACCTTCGGCACGCCGACAATCGGATCGGACAGCCCTTTTCCGGCCTGCCAGCGTTTGAGCTGACCGCCCTTCAGGGTCACCAGCAGGCCTTTATTGTCCGGCAGAAACGCCAGAGACCAGGGATGATCGAGTTTGTTTTGCAGCACCTCGACCTTGACCGCCTCTGGGGCAGCAAGAAGCGAAAACGGAATGAACAGCGCAGGCAGGGAAATTAGCGAGGATCGAGGCATAACGCACTCCTTTATCGGCATATGGCATAAAGGTTAGCCACTGCATCCGGGCGCGTTACCACTTTTACAAAAGCTTAATCAGAAGGGGGAGTTGCCTCCCCCTGGGTCAGTGCTGTTCAAGCTTCTCGTGCTCGTTCAGGCACATGATGCATAGAGAGAGCGTGGTCAGGCAGTTTTCAAGCTTCTCCGCGTTAACAGCGATAAAATTCGGGCAGTCGTGGCGTCCGTTCATCAAACATACCCCAGCTATGGAGAGCACCTCAGCGGCGCGGCGCAGGGCGATCAGCTCACTTTCGCCGTATTTCGCCTTCAGGGTCGGTGCTTTTTCACGCATGAAATTGCAAAGTTCAAACAGGTTATCACGCAGATGTTCGCTTTCGCTGACTGACATATACCCTTTTGCCTTCCTCAACTGCAGGTACGCGGCCAGGTCGATTCGGGCGTTGATCAGCTTGTTAAGCAGATCGCGTTTTAGTCTGTCAACGGTCATGCTCTTTCCTCCTCTGTCAGCCATTGTGCATAATCAGGATAAGTACATTTTTTGTACAGTTTAATGCCTGGGATCAATTTTTATTAACTGATTAACATTATTTACAATGTTACAACGTCTGCCCGGCGCATCCGCCTTGCAAAGAGTGTATAAATCCCCCGCGATACGCTGTAAAATCCCGCCCTGATAACTCCATAATTGATGAATTTTTAACCTATGAGCAATGTTACGCACCAGCCGAAAATCGGCTTCGTCTCACTGGGTTGCCCGAAAAACCTCGTGGATTCCGAACGCATCCTGACCGAACTGCGCACCGAGGGCTATGACGTGGTGCCAAGCTACGACAACGCCGATATGGTGATCGTGAACACCTGCGGGTTTATCGACAGCGCGGTTCAGGAATCACTGGAAGCCATCGGTGAAGCCCTGACGGAAAACGGCAAAGTGATTGTTACCGGCTGTCTGGGCGCGAAAGAAGACCAGATCCGCGAAGTGCACCCGAAGGTGCTGGAGATCACCGGCCCGCACAGCTACGAGCAGGTGCTGGAACATGTTCATCACTACGTGCCAAAACCAAAGCACAACCCGTTCCTGAGCCTGGTGCCAGAGCAGGGCGTGAAGCTGACGCCGCGCCACTACGCTTACTTAAAAATTTCCGAAGGCTGCAACCATCGCTGCACCTTCTGCATCATCCCGTCCATGCGCGGCGATCTGGTGAGCCGTCCGATTGGTGAAGTGCTGGCGGAAGCTAAACGTCTGGCCGACGCGGGCGTGAAGGAACTGTTGGTCATCTCCCAGGACACCTCGGCTTACGGCGTGGACGTTAAACACCGCTCCGGTTTCCACAACGGCGAGCCGGTGAAAACCAGCATGGTAGGCCTGTGCGAACAGCTGTCTAAGCTCGGTATCTGGACGCGTCTACACTACGTCTATCCGTATCCGCACGTTGACGACGTGATCCCGCTGATGGCGGAAGGCAAAATTCTGCCGTACCTGGATATCCCGTTGCAGCACGCCAGCCCGCGTATCCTGAAGCTGATGAAGCGTCCTGGATCCGTTGATCGCCAGCTGGCGCGCATCAAGCAGTGGCGCGAGATCTGCCCGGATCTGACCCTGCGCTCCACCTTCATCGTCGGCTTCCCGGGTGAAACCGAAGAAGACTTCCAGATGCTGCTCGACTTCCTGAAAGAAGCGCGTCTGGACCGCGTAGGCTGCTTCAAGTACAGCCCGGTAGAAGGCGCAACCGCCAACGAGCTGGCGGACCAGGTGCCGGAAGAGGTGAAAGAAGAGCGCTGGAACCGCTTCATGCAGCTGCAGCAGCAGATCTCTGCCGAGCGTCTGCAGGAAAAAGTGGGCCGCGAGATCATGGTCATCGTTGACGAAGTGGACGAAGAAGGCGCGATTGGCCGCAGCATGGCGGACGCCCCGGAAATCGACGGCGCGGTGTACCTGAACGGCGAAACCAGCGTTAAGCCGGGTGATATTATTCGCGTGAAGGTTGAAAACGCGGACGAGTATGACCTGTGGGGTAGCCGGGTTTAATTACATTCCCCTCACCCCGGCCCTCTCCCCAAAGGGGCGAGGGGGAAAACCGCACCGAGCAGTCCCCTCTCCCCTCCGGGGAGAGGGTTAGGGTGAGGGGCAATAAACCTACCCCTTAATCCTCGGATCCAGCGCGTCGCGCAGCCCGTCCCCCAGCAGATTAAACGCCAGCACGGTCAGGAAAATAGCCAGACTCGGGAAGATCGCCACGTGTGGCGCAATCACCATATCCGCCCTCGCCTCGTTCAGCATCGCGCCCCACTCCGGCGTCGGAGGCTGCGCCCCTAGCCCCAGAAACGACAGGCTGGCCGCCGAGATAATCGACACGCCGATGCGCATGGTGAAATAGACCACGATGGACGACACCGTACCCGGCAGAATATGGCTGAACAGGATGGTGGCATCGCTGGCCCCCATGCTGCGCGCGGATTCGATAAACGTCTGCTGTTTCAGCACCAGCGTGTTGCCGCGCACCAGGCGCGCGAACGCCGGAATCGAAAAGACCGCGACCGCAATGATGACGTTCGCCATGCCGCTGCCCATGATCGCCACCACGGCAATCGCCAGCAGAATGCCGGGAAAAGCAAACAGCACGTCGCAGATGCGCATGATGATGCGGTCCCACCAGCCTTCGTAATACCCGGCAACGAGACCCAGCACGGTACCGATGGCCGCGCCAATCAGCACCGCGAACACCCCGGCGGCAAGCGAGATCTGCGCCCCGACCAGCACGCGGCTAAAGATATCGCGCCCGAGTGAGTCCACGCCGAACCAGTGAAGCATCGACGGTCCGTCGTTCAGACGATCGTAGTCAAAATAGTTTTCCGCATCAAACGGCGCCACCCACGGCGCAATCACCGCCACCGCAATCAGCAGCAGCACAAACAGCCCCGCGGTCATCGCGACCGGCTGACGGCGAAAACGCCGCCAGAATTCAGACCACGGGGTGCGGACGTGGTCCGGTTTTAGCCCCGGCATCGCGTTTAAAACGGCCTGACGTCGCCAGTTCAACAATCGCATCTTACTTGTACCTGATGGCCGGGTTAATGGCGGCGTAGAGCACGTCCACCACTAAGTTGATAAGAATAAACTCCAGCGAAAAAAGCAGGACTTCCGCCTGAATCACCGGGTAGTCGCGCATCTCGACGGAATCGACCAGCAGGCGTCCCAGCCCCGGCCAGTTGAAGACCTTTTCCACGACGATCGAGCCGCCGAGCAGGAAGCCAAACTGCAGCCCCATCATCGTCACTACCGGGATCATTGCATTGCGGAATCCGTGCTTGAGAATGACCCACTTCTCGCTGACCCCTTTCGCCCGCGCGGTGCGAATATAATCTTCGCTCAGCACGTCAACGAACGAGGCGCGGGTAAAGCGGGCCATTACCGCCGAAACGGCAGCCCCCAGCGTCATGGAAGGCAGGATGTAGTGCTTCCAGGTATCAGCCCCGACGGTCGGCAGCCAGCCCAGTTCGACGGAGAAGATCTGCATCAGCAGCATCCCCAGCGCGAACGCCGGGAAGGAGATGCCGGTCACCGCCAGCGCCATGCCGAGCTTGTCCGGCCAGCGGTTGCGCCAGACGGCCGCGATAATCCCGGCGCCAAGCCCGAACACGACCGCCCAGCTCATGCTGGCTATCGTTAACCAGAACGTCGGCATAAAGCGGCTGGCAATCTCCTCCGACACCGGACGGCGCGACACCATTGAGATACCAAAATCGCCCTGCAGAACGTTGCAAATATAATGGATGAACTGCATATACAGCGGCTGGTCGAGGCCAAGCTGCTTACGCACCAGGTCAATAACGGTGGCATCCGCCTCAGGCCCGGCGACCAGACGCGCCGGATCGCCCGGCAGCATATGGACAAACAAAAACACCAGGACCGCCACAATCAGCAGCGTCGGAATAAGCCCCAGCAGGCGTTTACAAACATAATTCAGCATGAGGTTTATTTTAAATCCGCATCGTCAAAGCTAAAGCCCGTGTCCGGCATGATGTAGAACCCCGTCAACGCTTTGTTATGGGCTGACACCAGTTTCTCCACCACCAGCGGCACCCACGGTGACTCTTTCCAGATAATATCCTGCGCGTCTTTATAGAGACGCGCCTTCTCTTCCGGTTTGGTGGTTTTCAGGGCATCGGCAAGGTCTTTGTCCACCTGCGGGTTGCTGTAAAACGCGGTGTTGAACAGGGTTGGCGGCCAGTTTTGCGAGGCAAACAGCGGCGACAGCGCCCAGTCGGCCTCACCGGTCGAGGCCGTCCAGCCGGTGTAGAACATCCGCACGCCGCTCTCTTTCTGCCCTTTCCCTTCCACTTCTGCCGCACGCTGTCCCGCATCCATTGCGGTGACCTGTACCTTGATCCCCACCTGCGCCAGCTGCTGCTGGGTAAATTGCAGCACCTTCTGGGCGGTACTGTGATTATGCGAGGACCACAGCGTGGTGCTGAAACCGTTCGGGAAGCCCGCCTCTTTCAGCAGCTCGCGCGCTTTAGCCGGATCGTACGGCCACGGCTGATAGCTTTGCGCATAGGCGATCGCCGGCGGCAGCACGCCGGTGGCCGGAGTGGCATAGCCGGCAAAAGCGACCTTCACCAGCGCCTGACGGTTAATGGCGTAGTTGATGGCTTCACGCACCTTCGGGTTATCGAACGGCTTTTGCGTGACGTTCATGCTGATGTAGCGCTGCATGATCGACGGGCTGGCGACCAGCTCCAGCTTGCTGTTTTTCTGCAAAATGGCGGCCTGCTCGTAAGGGATCGGGAAGGCAAACTGCGCCTCGCCGGTTTGCAGCATCGCCGCGCGGGTGTTGTTGTCCACCACCGGGCGCCAGGTGATGGTGTCGAGCTTCGGCAGCCCCTGCTGCCAGTATCCCGCGAATTTCTTCACCTTCACAAAATCGGTCTGGTTCCAGGTGAGCAGTTCGTAAGGGCCGGTGCCAACAGGGTGGAAGCCGATCTCCTTGCCGTATTTTTTCAGCGCGGCAGGGGAAATCATCGCCGTTGCCGGATGCGCCAGGATATTGATAAACGCGGAGAACGGCTCTTTCAGGGTGATTTTGACCGTCGCCGGGTCGACCACCTCGGTGCTGGCGATATTTTTATACAGGTTATAGCGCTTGAGGCTATTTTCCGGATTGCTGGCGCGGTCCAGGTTAACCTTCACCGCCTCCGCATTGAAGTCTGTCCCGTCCTGGAACTTCACGCCGGTCCTGAGTTTGATGGTATACACCAGCCCGTCGTCGGACACGGTATACCCCTCCGCCAGCACGTTTTTGAGCTTCATCTCTTTATCGAGGCCAAACAGGCCCTGATAGAACGATTTCGCCACCGCCTGAGAGAGCGTGTCGTTGGCGTCATACGGATCGAGCGTGGTGAAATTGGAGCCGACGGCGACCACCACGTCTTTGGCAGCGAACGCGGGGGCAGCGGCCAGGGCTGCCGTCACGCTCGCGGCTAACAACCATCTACGCGCTACAAATGTAACCATTGTGTTCTCCTGCCTGTTGTAAGTTATAACCGCGAAAAAGCGTTGTCCTGACGCGGGGGAGCGACGAAATGACCCGGCCCGACCTCGCGCAGCGTCACGCGCTCCACGGCCTCGCCGCGTTTATGAATATTGCTCGGCATTTCATCCTGCAGCAGCACGCGCTGGCCGTGACGATGCGCCGGATCGGCTACCGGGACCGCCGCGATAAGCTTGCGGGTGTACGGGTGCTGCGGGTTTTCAAACACCGCCCTTCGCGGCCCAATCTCCACGATCTGCCCCATAAACATCACCGCCACGCGATGGCTGATGCGCTCGACCACGGCCATATCGTGCGAGATAAACAGGAAGGCGATGCCCATATCCCGCTGTAAATCCAGCAGTAAGTTGATGATTTGCGCCCGGATAGAGACATCCAGCGCCGAGACGGACTCATCGGCAATCACCACTTTCGGGTTCAGCGCCAGCGCGCGGGCGATGCAGATACGCTGCCGCTGTCCGCCGGAAAACTCGTGCGGATAACGCCATGCGTGCTCCGGCTTCAGGCCGACGCGCTCCAGCAGCCAGGCCACGCGACGCTGGGCCGCTTCGCCGTCGAGCAGGTTATGTACCCGCAGCGGCTCCATGATCGAATACCCCACCGTATGGCGCGGATCGAGGGAGGCATACGGGTCCTGGAAAATAAACTGAATATCCCGCCGCACCGCCTGCAGCTTGCTGTCCGGAAGGGTATCAATGCGCTCGCCGTTAAAGGTAATGCTGCCTTCCTGTGATTCCACCAGACGGAGCAACGCGCGTCCGGTGGTGGATTTACCGCAGCCGGACTCCCCCACCAGCGCCAGCGTTTCGCCCGGCCAGAGATCGAAACTGACGTTTTCCACCGCGTGCACTTCGCGCTTAACGCGGTTCAGTACGCCGCTGCGCAGCGGAAAACGGGTGACCAGATCGCGCACTTCCAGAATGGGCTTACCCGGCACCACGGTGTCCTGCTCGCGCTCCTCCTCCTGTAGCTCAGACGCCTCAAGAGAAATCAGCGGGAAGCGGCGCGGCAAATCGCTGCCGTTCATCGCCCCCAGGCGCGGAACCGCCGCCAGCAGCGCTTTGGTGTAAGGATGCGCGGGCGCGTGAAAAATCTGCTCAACCGGGCCGGTTTCCACCGCGCTGCCCTTGTGCATCACCAGCACCCGATCGGCGATATCGGCGACTACGCCCATATCGTGGGTGATGAATATCACCCCCATCTCCATCTCCTGCTGCAGCACTTTGATGAGCTGCAGGATCTGCGCCTGAATCGTCACGTCCAGCGCCGTCGTCGGTTCATCGGCAATCAGCACCGCCGGACGGCAGGAGAGCGCCATGGCAATCATCACCCGCTGGCGCATGCCGCCGGAAAGCTGATGCGGGTAGCGACCCAGAATGGCCTGCGCCTCCGGGATGCGCACCAGTTCCAGCATCCGTCGGGCCTCTTTGAGCGCTTCATCGCCGCTCAGCCCCTGATGCAGGCGGATGGACTCGGCGATTTGTTCCCCGACCGGGAAAACCGGGTTCAGGGAGGTCATCGGCTCCTGGAAGATCATCGCAATATCCGCCCCGCGCACGCCCTGCATCTGCGAACCGCTTAGCTCATTTAAATCAATGACCTGACGGTTACGGCGGCGCAGGAGCATTTTCTCGCTGCTGATTTGCCCGCCCGTCTGTTCCAGCAGGCGCATCAGCGCCAGCGCGGTGACCGATTTACCGGAACCAGATTCGCCAACTATCGCCAGCGTCTCGCCGCGCCTGAGCGTGAACGATAAATTCTCTACTGCGGGGATGAACTGCCGCTCTTCCTGAAACGCAATATTGAGCTGATGGACAGCCAGCACTTCGCGGTTGTCCAGTTCTTCACTGTGCGGCACGCGCTGCCCCCTTATTCACGATAGATGCCCGTGCTCGGCTCATCACCGGCATAACCCCAGGCGCGGTACATACCTTCGCTGTTGAATGGCAGAGCCACGTTGCCCTCACGATCCACCGCAATGAGCCCGCCAACGCCGCCCAGGGCGGGCAGTTTCTCCATCACCACGCGCTCGCAGGCTTCGCTGAGGCTTAAACCGCCGTAATCCATCAGCGCGGTGATGTCGTAGGCCGCGAGGGCGCGGATAAACACTTCCCCGGTGCCGGTACACGACACCGCCGCCGTCGCGTTATTGGCGTAGCAGCCGGCGCCCGGCAGCGGGCTATCGCCGACGCGCCCGGGCAGCTTGTTGGTCATCCCGCCCGTTGAGGTCGCCGCCGCGAGGTTTCCGGCCTTATCCAGCGCCACCGCGCCGACCGTGCCCATTTTGGTGGTTTCATCAAGCGGCGCTGTATGGTCAAGCTGCGTCATGCCCGCCGAACGGGCTTCCAGCAGCTGCTGATAGCGCTCCTCCGTGGAAAACAGATCCGGCGATACCGGTTCCATTCCGTGCCCGAAGGCAAACGCCTCTGCCCCGGCCCCTGTGAGCAGGACGTGCGGACTCGCCTCCATCACCAGACGCGCCGCCAGCACCGGATTGCGCAGATGACTCACGCCCGCCACGGCGCCCGCTTTCAGGGTGACGCCGTCCATCACGCAGGCATCCAGCTCGTGCGTTTCATCCCGGGTAAAGACCGAACCGATCCCCGCATTAAATAACGGACATTCTTCCAGCAGGCGCACCGCCTCGGTGACCACGTCCAGCGCGCTTTCGCCCGCTTCCAGCATTTTCTGACCCGTTTCCACAATGGCGTACAGCGCGTCGATATAGCGCTTTTCCTGCTCGGGACTGAGCTGTGCTCGGGTGATTGCCCCGGCGCCACCATGAATTGCGATTACCGCATTAACCATTCGCATCACCCGTTAGCCTGATTTGCGGCTTTTTCTATAAATATCATTATCGTCGATGAAACTTCAGATGATTTTTGAATATAGAAAGACGTAACTGTGATGTAAAGCGTACACCCATCGGGTCATACAGTTAGCCGCACTTTTCTGCCATAATGGCCGCTTTCGTTGTTACTCCGCAGGAGCCCACCATGGATTTTACCGCCGGACTGATGCCGCTTGAGACGGCACTCACGCAGATGCTTGACCGAGTTTCCCCGCTGCATGACGTTGAGACGCTGCCCCTCGTGCGCTGTTTTGGCCGTATTGCCGCGCGCGATATCGTCTCTCCGCTTAACGTGCCGGGGTTTGATAATTCCGCGATGGACGGTTACGCGGTACGCCTGGCGGATCTCCAGACGGGTAACGCCCTGCCGGTGGCGGGTAAAGCCTTTGCGGGCCAGCCGTTTAACGGTGAATGGCCTGCGGGCACCTGCGTGCGCATCATGACCGGCGCGCCGGTTCCGGCTGGCTGCGACGCCGTGGTAATGCAGGAAGAGACCGAACAGACCGACGACGGCGTGCGTTTTACCGCGAACGTCAAAGCGGGCCAGAACATCCGCCGCACGGGCGAAGATATCACCCTTGGCGCGACGGTCTTTTCTGCCGGGCAGAAGCTGACGGTAGCGGAGCTGCCGGTGCTGGCGTCGCTCGGCATCGCGGACATTGAGGTGATCCGCAAGGTTCGCGTCGCCGTCTTTTCCACCGGCGACGAGCTGCAGCTTCCGGGCCAGCCGCTGCAGGACGGCCAGATTTACGATACCAACCGCCTGGCGGTACACCTGATGCTGGAGCAGCTGGGCTGCGAGGTCATTAACCTCGGCATTATTCCTGACGATCCGGAAAAACTGCGCGCCGCGTTTATCGAGGCAGATAACGCTGCCGACGTGGTTATCAGCTCCGGCGGCGTCTCCGTGGGCGAAGCGGATTACACCAAAACCATCCTCGAAGAGCTGGGGGAAATCGCCTTCTGGAAGCTGGCCATCAAGCCGGGAAAACCGTTCGCGTTTGGCAAGCTCCAGCACAGCTGGTTCTGCGGCCTGCCGGGTAATCCGGTCTCGGCGGCACTCACCTTCTACCAGCTGGTGATCCCGCTGCTGGCGAAGCTTTCCGGCAACAGCGCCAGCCCGCTGCCGGAACGCCAGCGCGTGCGCGCTTCCACGCGCCTGAAAAAATCGCCGGGCCGCCTCGATTTCCAGCGCGGCATCCTGGCGCGCAACGCGGACGGCGAGCTGGAAGTGAGCACCACCGGGCACCAGGGCTCACACATTTTCAGCTCCTTCAGCCAGGGCAACTGCTTTATCGTCCTGGAGCGCGAGCGCGGCAATGTGGAAGCAGGCGAGTGGGTTGAGATCGAGCGTTTTAACCACCTGTTCGGAGGCTGACATGACGGTGGAGCTGAGCGACCCGGAGATGATGCGCTACAACCGCCAGATTGTGCTGCGCGGGTTTGATTTCGAAGGCCAGGAAGCGCTTAAGGCAGCAAGCGTGCTGGTTGTCGGTCTGGGCGGTCTGGGCTGCGCCGCCGCGCAGTATCTTGCCGCGGCGGGCGTGGGCAGAATGACGCTGCTGGATTTTGATACCGTGTCGGTGTCAAATCTCCAGCGCCAGACGCTGCACAGCGACGCGACGGTTGGCCAGCCGAAGGTGGACTCTGCCCGCACGGCGCTGGTGCGCATCAACCCCAACGTTCAGTTCACCCTGATTGACGCGATGCTGGATGACGAGGCGCTGTCCGCGCAGATTGCACAGCACGACCTGGTGCTGGACTGCACCGATAACGTCACCGTCCGTAACCAGCTGAACGCAGGCTGCTTTGCCCACAAAATCCCGCTGGTTTCCGGCGCGGCGATCCGCATGGAGGGGCAAATCAGCGTCTTCACGTACGGGGAAGGCGAACCCTGCTACCGCTGCCTGAGCCGTCTGTTCGCCGAGAACGCCCTGACCTGCGTTGAGGCGGGCGTGATGGCGCCGCTGGTCGGCGTGATTGGCTCCCTGCAGGCGATGGAAGCGATCAAAGTGCTGGCGCGCTACGGCACGCCTGCCGCGGGGAAAATCGTGATGTATGACGCGATGACCTGCCAGTTCCGCGAGATGAAGCTGATGCGTAACCCGGAGTGTGAGGTTTGCGGAGGTTAAAGCAAACGGCAACCTTCAGGTTGCCGTTTTAGTGTGTGCTCCCTCTCCCTGTGGGAGAGGGTTGGGGTGAGGGCATCAGGCCGCACCCGTCAGATCGACATCCGTCCAAACGCGCCCTGCCAGTCCTGCTCAAACTTCACAATCGCCGCATCCACGGCCGGAGAAGTAATAAACTGCTGCGCCACGTCCAGCGGCAGCGTGATGGACTCGCAGCCCGCCAGCAGGCAGTCCAGCGCCTGACGCGGCGTTTTGAAGCTCGCGGCCAGCACCTTTGACTGCGGGGCGTGCAATGTCAGCAGCTGTTGCAGTTCAACCACGGTCTGGATCCCGTCCCCGCCCTGCGCGTCCAGGCGGTTAACGTAAGGCGCTACATACTCCGCCCCCGCCAGCGCGGAGAGCATCCCCTGCGCAGCACCGTAAACCGCCGTACCCAGCGTCGGGATCCCTTCCGCTTTCAGCATCTTGATTGCCGCCAGTCCTTCTGCGGTCACCGGCACTTTCACCACCAGATCGTTAATGATGGCGCGCAGCTTGCGCGCGTCCTCCACCATCCCTTCAGCGGTGGTCGCCATCACCTGGGAGAAAAGACGGCCTTTGCCGCCCAGCGCGTCGTGCAGCGCTGGCAGCAAAACGTCCAGCGGCGTTTTACCTGCCGCCACAATGCTTGGGTTGGTGGTCACGCCCGCCAGCGGGAAGATACGCGCCAGCTTTTTGACTGCCGCAACGTCAGATGTGTCGAGATAAAGTTCCATGATGTCACCCTCAAATTTAGCCTGCACTTACCCTATCACGACAAAACCTGCTCAGTAGTTGACCTGCATCAAGATAACTTTCATTCGAAAGTAATTTAATCTTCATATGCAATACGAGAGGCGAAATCATGATCTTCAATATTCAGCGTTACTCTACCCACGATGGCCCCGGTATTAGAACCGTGGTGTTCCTGAAAGGCTGCTCGCTGGGCTGTCGCTGGTGCCAGAACCCGGAAAGCCGCTCCCGCAGCCGGGACGTGCTGTTTGATGCGCGCCTGTGCCTGGACGGTTGTGACCTGTGCCAGCAGGCGGCACCGGGCTGTATCGAACGCGCGCTGAATGGCCTGGTTATCCACCGCGAGAAGCTTGATGAAGCGACGCTCAACGCCCTTAGTGACTGCTGCCCGACGCAGGCGCTGACCGTCTGCGGTGAAGAGCAGCAGGTCGAGGAGATCATGGCGACCGTACTGCGCGATAAACCCTTTTACGACCGCAGCGGCGGCGGGATCACCCTCTCCGGCGGCGAGCCGTTTATGAACCCTGAGCTGGCGCACGCCCTGTTTAAAGCCAGCCACGAACAGGGGATCCACACCGCCGTCGAAACCTGCCTTCACGTGCCGTGGCACTATATCGAGCCGTCATTACCGTACGTCGATCTGTTCCTCGCCGACCTGAAGCACGTCGACGGTGAGGTGTTCAAACAGTGGACGGACGGCTCGGCTAAGCGAATCCTGGACAACCTGAAACGCCTTGCCGTCGCCGGAAAAAAAATCACCATCCGCGTGCCGCTAATCCAGGGCTTTAATGCTGACGAAGCGTCCATCACCGCCATTACCAACTTCGCCGCCGACGAGCTCGGCGTCGACGATATTCATTTTCTGCCGTATCACACGCTGGGCATGAACAAATACACCCTGCTCGGCCAAGCCTACTCTGCCCCTGACAAACCGCTGGATAACCCTGCCCTGCTGGATTTCGCGCAGCAATACGCCTGCCAGAAAGGGTTAACCGCGACCTTACGAGGATAAACCTATGACAACCCTGAATCTCAACACCCTCAGCGAGCGCATTAAAGCGCACAAAACGGCGCTGGTGCATATCGTTAAGCCGCCGGTCTGTACCGAGCGCGCCCAGCATTACACCGAAATGTACCAGCAGCACATGGACAAGCCGATCCCGGTACGCCGCGCTCTGGCGCTGGCGCATCACCTGGCCGAGCGTACCATCTGGATCAAACACGACGAGCTGATTATCGGTAACCAGGCAAGCGAAGTGCGCGCCGCGCCGATTTTCCCGGAATACACCGTCTCCTGGATTGAGAAAGAGATCGACGATCTGGCGGACCGCCCGGGCGCGGGCTTTGCGGTGAGCGAAGAGAACAAGCGCGTGCTGCACGACATCTGCCCGTGGTGGCGCGGCCAGACGGTGCAGGACCGCTGCTACGGCATGTTCACCGACGAGCAAAAAGGCCTGCTGGAAACCGGCATTATCAAAGCCGAAGGCAACATGACCTCCGGCGACGCGCACCTGGCCGTTAACTTCCCGCTGGTGCTGGAGAAAGGCCTCGACGGCCTGCGCGCTAAGGTGGCGGAACGCCGCTCGCGCATCAACCTGACGGTGCTGGAAGACCTGCACGGCGACCAGTTCCTGAAGGCGATCGATATCGTGCTGGAAGCCGTAAGCCTGCACATCAAACGCTTTGCCAATCTGGCGCGTGAAATGGCGTCCACAGAAACCCGCGAAAGCCGCCGCGACGAGCTGCTGGCGATGGCGGAAAACTGCGACATCATTGCCCACGAGCCGCCAAAAACCTTCTGGCAGGCGCTGCAGCTGTGCTACTTCATTCAGCTGATCCTGCAGATTGAGTCAAACGGCCATTCCGTCTCCTTCGCGCGTATGGACCAGTATCTCTATCCGTACTACCGCCGCGACGTCGAGTTAAACCAGAGCCTCGACCGCGAGCACGCTATCGAGCTGCTGCACAGCTGCTGGCTGAAGCTGCTGGAAGTGAACAAAATCCGCTCCGGCTCGCACTCCAAGGCTTCCGCCGGTAGCCCGCTGTACCAGAACGTCACCATCGGCGGCCAGAAGCTGGTCAACGGTGAGCCGATGGACGCGGTGAACCCGCTCTCCTACGCGATTCTGGAGTCCTGCGGCCGCCTGCGCTCCACCCAGCCAAACCTGAGCGTGCGCTACCACGCGGGCATGAGCAATGACTTCCTCGACGCCTGCGTGCAGGTGATCCGCTGCGGCTTCGGGATGCCCGCGTTCAACAACGATGAAATCGTCATTCCGGAATTCATCAAGCTCGGCGTTGAACGAGACGACGCCTACGACTACGCGGCCATCGGCTGTATCGAAACCGCGGTGGGCGGCAAGTGGGGCTACCGCTGCACCGGCATGAGCTTTATCAACTTCGCCCGCGTGATGCTGGCCGCGCTGGAAGGCGGGCGCGACGCCACCAGCGGCAAGGTGTTCCTGCCGCAGGAGAAAGCGCTCTCCGCCGGTAACTTCGACAACTTCGACGAAGTGATGGCGGCGTGGGACAGCCAGATCCGCTACTACACCCGCAAATCTATCGAGATTGAGTACGTGGTGGATACCATGCTGGAAGAGAATGTCCACGACATTCTCTGCTCGGCGCTGGTGGATGACTGCATCGAACGTGCGAAAAGCATCAAGCAGGGCGGCGCGAAGTATGACTGGGTCTCCGGCCTGCAGGTGGGCATCGCCAACCTCGGCAACAGCCTGGCTGCGGTGAAGAAGCTGGTGTTCGAACAGGGCACTATTGGTCAGCAGCAGCTGGCGGCGGCGCTGGCGGATGACTTCGACGGGCTGACCCACGAGCAGCTGCGTCAGCGCCTGATCAACGGCGCGCCGAAGTACGGCAACGACGACGACAGCGTGGACATGCTGCTGACGCGCGCCTATCAGACCTACATCGAAGAGCTGAAGCAGTACCACAACCCGCGCTACGGTCGCGGCCCGATTGGCGGTAACTACTACGCGGGCACCTCTTCCATTTCCGCGAACGTGCCGTTTGGCGCGGCAACGATGGCCACCCCGGACGGACGTAAGGCGCACACCCCGCTGGCGGAAGGAGCAAGCCCGGCCTCCGGTACGGACCACCTCGGCCCGACGGCGGTAATTGGCTCGGTGGGTAAACTGCCGACGGAAGCGATTCTCGGCGGCGTGCTGCTGAACCAGAAGCTGAACCCGTCGACGCTGGAAAACGACAGCGATCGCCAGAAGCTGATGGTGCTGCTGCGCACCTTCTTCGAGGTGCATAAAGGCTGGCATATCCAGTACAACATCGTCTCGCGCGAAACGCTGCTGGAAGCGAAGAAACATCCTGACCAGTATCGTGACCTGGTGGTGCGCGTGGCGGGCTACTCGGCGTTCTTCACCGCCCTGTCGCCGGACGCGCAGGACGATATTATCGCCCGTACTGAGCACACGCTGTAACGGCATATCCTCTCACTCCTGGTGGTGAGGGGATATGCGCACGCTGATGCCCTCACCCCGGCCCTCTCCCACGGGGATAGGGAGAAAACACTAAAAACGGCAACCTCGGTTGCCGTTTTGCTTTTACTTTCGAATGAAATTAAATTTGTGCTCCCCGTCACCTTGTTATTAGAATGTTTCAAAACGCAGTGACCCAGGAGCACAGAATGACCGTTAAAGTTATCGTCACCGATATGGACGGAACTTTCCTTGATGATGCCAAGCAGTACGATCGTGACCGCTTCCAGGCACAGTTTGAACAGCTTAAAGCCCGCGACATTGAATTCGTTGTCGCCAGCGGCAACCAGTATTACCAGCTCATCTCCTTCTTTCCGACGCTGAAAGACCGGATCTCCTTCGTGGCGGAAAACGGCGCGCTGGTGTTCGATCGCGGCGAACAGATTTTCCACGGCGAGCTGACGCGTCATGAATCGCAGATCGTGATTGGCGAACTGCTGAAAGACAAAGGGCTGAACTTCGTGGCCTGCGGGCTGGAGAGCGCCTGGGTCAGCGACCAGGCTCCTGAAGAATTCGTGGCGCTGATGTCAAAGCACTATCATCGCTTAAAGCGCATCAGCGATTACCGCGAAATTGACGACGTGCTGTTTAAGTTCTCCCTGAACCTGCCGGACAGCGATATCCCTAATCTGGTGGATAAACTGCACGTCTCCCTGGACGGCATCATGAAGCCGGTCACCAGCGGCTTTGGATTTGTGGATTTGATTATCCCCGGCCTGCACAAGGCCAACGGCATTAGCCGTCTGCTGAAACGCTGGAAAATCTCCCCGCAGGAGTGCGTGGGCATTGGCGACAGCGGCAACGATGCCGAGATGCTGAAGCTGGTGAAATATTCCTTTGCGATGGGCAACGCGGCAGAGAGCATCAAAGAAATCAGCCGCTACGGCACCGACGACAACAACCATCAGGGCGCGCTGAACGTCATCCAGGCCGTGCTCGACAACCATTCCCCGTTCGACGTCTGATCCTCTCCTCGCCGGAGCGTCGCTCCGGCCTCTCACTCTTTTTCCGACCTGTGGCTTGCGTCAAGTTTTTAAACTTGCATTAACTTATTTTTAACTTAAAGTATCACTTGTAGACACTTTTACTTTCGAATGAAAGATGCGAGGCAGTTATGACCTTTACCAGTGAAACCTTGCCAGCGGATCACAAAGCGGCAATCCGTCAGTTAAAACGTGAGCTGCGCGCGCAGATCGGCGACGTGCAGGCAGTGTTTAATAAGCTCAGCGACAAAATTGCCACCCGCGTGGCGGAAATCAACGCGCTTAAGAACAAAGGCGAATCCGTCTGGCCGGTGATCCCGTTTGCGGATGTGAAAAACGGCACCATTACCGACGCACAGCGCGAGGCCGTTAAACGCCGCGGCTGCGCGGTGATTAAAGGTCACTTCCCGCGCGAGCAGGCGCTGGCGTGGGATCAGTCGATGCTCGACTACCTCGATCTGAACAAGTTTGACGAGGTCTACAAAGGCCCGGGCGATAACTTCTTCGGCACCCTGACGGCCTCTCGTCCGGAGATTTACCCGATTTACTGGTCTCAGGCGCAGATGCAGGCGCGCCAGAGCGAAGAGATGGCGCAGGTGCAGTCGTTCCTGAACCGTTTGTGGACATTCGAGAGCAACGGCAAACAGTGGTTCGACCCGGACGTGAGCGTGATTTACCCGGACCGTATCCGCCGCCGTCCGCCTGGAACCACCTCGAAAGGACTGGGCGCGCATACCGACTCCGGCGCGCTGGAGCGCTGGCTGCTTCCGGCCTATCAGCAGGTCTTTGCCCGCGTGTTTGACGGCAACGTCGAGAAATACGATCCGTGGAACGCCGCGCACCGTACCGAAGTGGAAGAGTACACCGTCGATAACACCACTAAATGCTCGGTGTTCCGGACCTTCCAGGGCTGGACGGCGCTGTCGGACATGATCCCAGGTCAGGGGCTGCTGCACGTCGTGCCAATCCCGGAAGCGATGGCTTACATTCTGCTGCGTCCGCTGCTGGACGACGTGCCGGAAGACGAGCTGTGCGGCGTGGCGCCGGGGCGCGTGCTGCCGGTTTCCGAGAAGTGGCACCCGCTGCTGATCGAGGCATTAAGCAGCATTCCGGCACTCGAGGCGGGCGATTCCGTGTGGTGGCACTGCGATGTGATCCACTCCGTGGCGCCGGTGGAAAATCAGCAGGGCTGGGGCAACGTGATGTACATCCCTGCCGCGCCGATGTGCGAGAAAAACCTCGCCTACGCGAAGAAGGTCAAGGAAGCGCTGGAAACCGGCGCGTCGCCGGGAGACTTCCCGCGCGAGGATTATGAAAAAAGCTGGCAGGAACGCTTTACCGTGAACGATCTCAACATCCACGGCAAGCGCGCGCTGGGCATGGTTTAACTGTCATACAGCCCTTCCCGCTCCACGGCGGTGCGTCGTTTCCCCTGACGTATCCGCCGTACCGATTCCCGCACGGCCAGCGTGCCGTTAAGCAGCAAGGTTCCCACCGGCGCGTCCGGGCGCATCAGCCGCTGCTGGAGCATATATACCGCTTCGGTTCCCAGCTCATCGCGCGGAACGTGCACCGCCGTTAATGGAACATCCTGAATCGCCGCCAGGTTAAAGCCGTCAATGCTCATCACCGACACGTCCTGCGGCACGCGCAGGCCGTGGTTTTGTAATGCGCTAATGGTGCCCGCCGCCATAAAATCGCCGCCGACCAGGAACGCGGTAGGTAAATCCTTCCCCTGCACTTCACTGAGCCAGCCGCTGACCATCTGTTCCGTTTCGCGCGCGCTGAAGCTGGGCACCACCAGCAGATCGCGTTTATCGATGAATTTCAGGTTGTGAGACTGCCACGCGTCGCGGATCCCCGCCAGGCGCAGCTCCATGGTGTAGCGGCGCAGGCACAGCACGTTCATCACCTCACGGTGTCCCATCTCGAACAGATATTCCGCCGCCCGCTCGCCGATAGCGCGATGATCCGGCGCGACGGCAGGCAGACGCATGTGCCGGTCGCGGCAGTTAATCAGCATGCAGGGTTTACCCACGTCCACCGCCAGATCGTGGATATGGGGATCGTCGATGCCAAGAAGGATTGCCGCCTGAGTGTCCGCTTCGTTCATGCGTGCCAGAAACAGCTGGGCGTCGCTGTCGTTCTCCTCCAGCGCGCAGTAGCGAAGACGCACATCGTGGGACGCCAGGCCTTTACTCACGCTCTGGATCACGCGGTAGTAAAAGATGTCGGACCGCTCGTCAAACGCCCGCTGCGGGGCAAAAACCACCAGGCTGTTAAGCAGCAGACGCCCTGCCGCCATGCCGTCCATGACCCCCAGCTCCCGCGCGCACGCCAGCACCTTTGCGCGCGCTTTTTCACTGGTATTCGCTTTTCCCGCCAGCACTCGCGACACGGTGCTGATCGAGAGCTGCGTCCGGGCCGCGATTTCGGTGATTTTTAGCCTTTTGTCCATTTTGTGATCTGGCTCCATTTGCGAAATGAAAAAATTTTCATAGCGTATTGGTCAGACAATAGCTGACATAAAAGGCATCGTGCCAGAGGGTTTACGTCAGTTATGAGAAATTTTGCACAAAATCCACTTTTGCCCACTCATTTTCTTCCTTAAGGTGAACTTGTCACACAACTTCCATACTAGTTGTATACCAACTTAAGCATTTTAAACGGATATAAATCAAAGGCATAAAAATCCGTGTGACACCTGAACCTCCGTCCCCTTACCGTCCGTCTTGTGGAGAGTAAAATGAGTCAGGACATCAATAACACCGTAGCGACAAGCAAAACCCGTCGCGTCATCAAGAACCTGCGCTGGTACGTGCTGGTGCTGTTCTTACTTGGCGTCACCGTTAACTACATCACCCGTAACTCACTCGGGATCCTCGCCCCGGAACTGAAAGAGAGCCTCGGGATCACCACCGAGCAATACTCCTGGATCGTCGGTGCGTTCCAGATCGCCTATACCATTTTCCAGCCCCTGTGCGGCTGGCTGATTGACGTCATCGGCCTGAAGATTGGCTTTATGGTCTGCGCTGGGATCTGGGCGCTGATGTGTATTTTCCACGCGGGCGCCGGAAGCTGGCTGCACCTCGCTATTCTGCGCTTCTTTATGGGTGCCTCTGAGGCCGCCGCTACCCCGGCAAACGCCAAAACCATCGGCGAATGGTTCCCGAAATCAGAGCGACCCGTTGCCGCCGGCTGGGCGGGCGTAGGCTTCTCCATCGGCGCGATGCTGGCCCCGCCCATCATCTATTTCGCTCACGCGTCGTTCGGCTGGCAGGGCGCATTTATGTTTACCGGCGTGCTGGCGCTGCTGTGGGTGATCCTGTGGTGGGCGTTCTACCACAACCCGGAGCAGCACCCGAACCTGAGCAAGGACGAGCTGGCGTTCATCAAGCAGGATAACGAACCGCCTGCGGTGAGACTGCCCTTCCTGACCGCGCTGAAAACCGTCTCGAAAAACAAACGCTTCTACGGTATCGCCATCCCGGCCTTTATGGCGGAACCGGCCTGGGCGGTGCTGAGCTTCTGGGTGCCGCTGTACCTCGCCAAAGAGCACGGCATGGATCTGAAGCAGATTGCGATGTTTGCCTGGCTGCCGTTCCTCGCCGCCGACCTCGGCAGCGTGGCGAGCGGCTACCTGACGCGTCTGTACACCCGTCTGTTCGGCTGCTCGCGCGTTAACTCGGTCGTTGCCAGCTCCGTGACGGGCGCGTTTCTGATGATCTCGCTGGGCATCGTGGCCATTACCCGCGACCCGTACATCACCATCGTGCTGATCTCCATCGGCGGTTTCGGGCACCAGATTATCTCCTGCATGCTGAGCGCCCTGGTCGTTGAGTCGTTCGACAAAGGCCAGATGGCGACCGTCAACGGCATGCGCGGCTCTGCGGCGTGGATCGCCAGCTTCCTGTTCTCGCTGTTAATCGGCGTGACCGCCGACAAAATCGGCTTTAACCCGCTCTTTATTGCCATGGGCTTCTTTGACCTGATTGGCGCTGTCTTCCTGGTAGCATTTATTGCTGAACGTCGCGCCAAGCGCGCCTGATAGTGGATGTATTGCATATGAAAACCCTGAAAAACTGGACCCTTGATACGCAGTCGGCAAACCATCTGGAACTGCTGGTCGATAACCAGCACCGCCTGTGCCTGTATGTGCTGGAAGAGAACCTGTTCCGCGTGCTGATTAAACGCAAAGGCGAGCTGGCGCTGGACCGCACCTGGAGCATCGCGCCGGAAAAAGACGTGCCGTGGGAAGGCCGCCGTCGTGAGGATATAAGCGGTTTTTCCTGCCCGGCCTGGACCCTGACGCAACAGGATGAGACGCTCACGGTGGCAACCGAACAGCTGCGCGTGACGGTCCACCAGCCGCTGTGGCTGGAGTGGCACTACCGCAATGAGGCGGGCGAGTGGCAGCCGCTGGTCAACGACCGTCCAACCAGCGCCTACCTGCTGAACGCCCACGGCGACGGCGTGGCGCACTACCTCAGCCGCCACAAGGACGAGCGTTTCTACGGCCTGGGCGAAAAAGCGGGCGATCTGCAGCGCAACGGCAAGCGCTATGAGATGCGCAACCTCGACGCAATGGGGTACAACGCGGCCAGCACCGACCCGCTCTACAAGCATATTCCGTTCACTATCGCCCGCCGCGACGACGTCAGCTACGGCCTGTTCCACGACAACCTGAGCAGCTGCTGGCTGGATCTGGGTAACGAAATCGACAACTACCACACCGCCTACCGTCGCTGGCAGGCGGAAGCGGGCGATATCGATTACTACATTTTTACCGGCAAGCGCGTGCTGGACGTCACCAAAGCCTTTGTGCGCCTGACCGGGAAAACGCTGTTCGGACCGAAATGGAGCCTGGGCTACAGCGGCTCGACCATGCACTACACCGACGCGCCGGACGCGCAAAACCAGCTGATGAACTTCATCCGCCTGTGCGAAGAGCACGCCATTCCGTGCGACTCGTTCCAGCTCTCCTCCGGCTATACCTCTATCAACGGCAAGCGCTACGTCTTCAACTGGAACTATGACAAGGTGCCGCAGCCGAAGGTGATGAGCCAGGCCTTCCACGACGCGGGGCTGAAGCTGGCGGCAAACATCAAGCCGTGCCTGCTGCAAGACCATCCGCGCTATAACGAAGTGGCGGAGAGCGGCCTGTTCATTCGCGATTCAGAAACCGATGCACCGGAACGTTCCAGCTTCTGGGATGACGAAGGCTCGCACCTCGACTTTACCAACCCGCAGACGGTGCAGTGGTGGCAGAACGGCGTGACCACGCAGCTGCTGGAGATGGGCATCGACTCCACCTGGAACGACAACAACGAATATGAAGTGTGGGACGGGGAGGCGCGCTGCTTTGGCTTCGGCAAAGAGATCGCCATCAAGCACATTCGCCCGGTGATGCCGCTGCTGATGATGCGCGCCTCGCTGGAAGCGCAGCAGCGTTTCGCGCCGGAAAAACGTCCGTACCTGATCTCCCGCTCCGGCTGCGCCGGGATGCAGCGCTACGTTCAGACCTGGAGCGGCGACAACCGCACCAGCTGGGACACCCTGCGCTATAACATCCGCATGGGTCTGGGCATGAGCCTGTCCGGTCTGTTCAACGTCGGTCACGACGTCGGCGGTTTCTCCGGCGACAAGCCAGACGCCGAGCTGTTCGTGCGCTGGGTGCAGAACGGCGTGATGCACCCGCGCTTTACCATTCACTCGTGGAACGATGACCACACCGTGAACGAGCCGTGGATGTACCCGGGCGTCACGCCAGCCATTCGCGGCGCGGTTGAGCTGCGCTACCGCCTGCTGCCGTACCTCTATACCCTGCTCTGGCAGGCGCACGCCGACGACGAGCCGATGCTGCGCCCGACCTTCCTCGATCACGAGCATGATGCGCAGACGTTTGAGGAGTGCGATGACTTCCTGCTGGGCCGCGACCTGCTGGTCGCCAGCGTCGTCGAAGCCGGGCAGCGCGAGCGCCGCGTCTGGCTGCCGGATAACGCCACCGGCTGGTATGATTTTTACACCCACGCGTGGTATGCGGGCGGCCAGTCAATCGTCCTCGACGCGCCGCTGGAAAAACTGCCGCTGCTGGTGCGCGCCGGTGCCGCTCTGCCGCTGAGCGAACGCATTACGCATGTGAGTGCCGAAAACGATACGACCCGCGAGCTGAAGCTGTTCCCGGTGAAGGGCGTCGGCACGACCACCGGAATGCTGTTTGAAGACGACGGCGAAAGCTGGGGCTACCAGAACGGCAACGCGCTGTGGGTGGAGTGGGAAATGGTGTGCGACGGCGCAACCATCAACCTGAAGGTCAACGCGCGCGGGGATTATCGTCCGGCGTGGAAATCGCTTAAGGTGTCGCTGCCTGCAGGGGAAAAACGTACGCTGCTGGTGAACGGGGTCGAAGGGGGCGAGTGGGTGGTCTAGTGCGGCCTGATGCCCTCACCCTAACCCTCTCCCACGGGGAGAGGGAACAGAACGTAGGCCGGGTAAGGCGAAGCCGCCACCCGGCTTTTTTTTAGTTCTCGATACCTTTACTGCGCAGGTAATCTTCGTAATTACCGGTGAAGTCCACCACGCGCTCTGGCGTAATTTCGATCACGCGGGTCGCCAGCGAGCTGACGAACTCACGGTCGTGAGAGACGAAGATCAGGGTACCCTGATACATCTCCAGCGCCATGTTCAGGGATTCGATAGATTCCATGTCCAGGTGGTTGGTCGGTTCGTCCATCACCAGGATGTTTGGTTTTTCCATCATCAGCTTGCCGAACAGCATGCGGCCCTTCTCACCACCGGAGAGCACCTTAGCCGGCTTTTTGATGTCGTCCTGGCTGAAAAGCAGACGACCCAGGATGCTGCGCACCGCCTGCTCGTCGTCGCCTTCCTGCTTCCACTGGCTCATCCAGTCGAAGACGGTGAGGTCGTTTTCGAACTCATATTCATGGTCCTGCGCGTAGTAGCCAATCTGCGCGTTTTCAGACCACTTCACGGTGCCGTTATCCGGCTGCAGTTCGCCGACCAGGGTTTTCAGCATGGTGGATTTACCCACGCCGTTGGCACCGAGGATGGCAATCTTCTCGCCCACTTCCAGCAGCAGGTTGAATTTTTTAAACAGCGGACCGTTCTCAAAGCCTTTTTCAAGGGCTTCCACTTCCAGCGCGTTACGGAACAGCTTCTTGTCCTGCTCGAAGCGGATGAACGGGTTCTGACGGCTGGAGGCTTTGACTTCGTCCAGCTTGATTTTGTCGATCTGACGCGCACGCGAGGTCGCCTGACGCGACTTAGAGGCGTTGGCGCTAAAGCGGCTGACGAAGGACTGCAGGTCAGCAATCTGCGCTTTCTTCTTGGCGTTATCCGCCAGCAGACGTTCACGCGCCTGGGTGGCCGCCGTCATGTACTCGTCATAGTTGCCCGGATAAACGCGCAGCTCGCCGTAGTCCAGATCCGCCATGTGCGTACAGACCATGTTCAGGAAGTGACGGTCGTGCGAAATGATGATCATGGTGCTGTCGCGATCGTTCAGCGTCTGCTCCAGCCAGCGGATGGTGTCGATGTCCAGGTTGTTCGTCGGTTCGTCGAGCAGCAGGATGTCCGGGTTAGAGAACAGCGCCTGTGCCAGCAGCACGCGCAGCTTCCAGCCTGGCGCAACTTCGCTCATCGGGCCGTAATGTTGTTCAACAGGAATACCCACGCCGAGCAGCAGCTCGCCCGCGCGCGCTTCCGCAGAGTAGCCGTCCATCTCGCCGTACTGCGTTTCCAGATCGGCTACTTTATAGCCGTCTTCTTCGCTCATTTCGGCCAGCGCGTAGATGCGATCGCGCTCCTGCTTCACTTCCCACAGTTCCCCATGCCCCATGATCACGGTGTCGAGCACGGTGAACTCTTCGAAGGCGAACTGATCCTGACGCAGCTTACCGATACGCTCGTTAGGGTCGAGCGATACGTTACCGAGCGTCGGCTCCAGGTCACCGCCGAGGATCTTCATAAAGGTGGATTTTCCGCTACCGTTGGCACCAATCAGGCCGTAACGGTTGCCGCCGCCAAATTTGACGGAAATGTTTTCGAACAGCGGCTTACTGCCAAACTGCATAGTGACGTTGCTGGTAACTAACACGGGGAGATTCCTGCGAAAAGTGTGATAAACACGGCATTATGCCACAATTCCGAATTGAGATCCCGTGTTGCGGCAATCCACTAAACTTTAACAAAATCGAAAAAAATGTGATTTCGTACACATCTGAATTCCCTGTTAGCGGGAATGCACATATAATGCGCTCCCATCACAGATTCAGACTTATCAACTCATCGCCAGAATGGCTTAGATACCTCGCACAACATGAACATGAAATTAACAACGCTTTTTGCGGCGGCGTTAGCCGTAGTAGGTTTTTGTAAGACCGCGTCTGCGGTGACGTATCCCCTGCCAACAGACGGTAGCCGTCTGGTAGGCCAGAACCAGGTTGTGACGGTACCAGAAGGTAACTCTCAGCCACTGGAGTATTTCGCTGCGCAGTACCAGCTGGGCCTGTCTAACATGCTGGAAGCGAACCCGGGCGTTGACCCGTATCTGCCGAAAGCGGGCACCGTGCTGAATATCCCTCAGCAGCTGATCCTGCCGGATACCGTTCATGAAGGTATCGTGATTAACAGCGCCGAAATGCGTCTGTATTACTACCCGAAAGGCACCAACACCGTTATCGTGCTGCCAATCGGTATCGGCCAGCTGGGTAAAGACACCCCAATGAACTGGACCACCAAAGTTGAGCGTAAGAAAGCGGGCCCAACCTGGACGCCGACTGCCAAAATGCACGCGGAATACATCGCTGCGGGCGAACCGCTGCCAGCCGTTGTACCGGCAGGCCCGGATAACCCAATGGGTCTGTACGCGCTGTACATTGGTCGTCTTTACGCTATCCACGGTACCAACGCCAACTTCGGTATCGGCCTGCGCGTAAGCCACGGCTGCGTGCGCCTGCGTAACGACGACATCAAATTCCTGTTCGAAAACGTGCCGGTCGGTACGCGCGTGCAGTTCATCAACGAACCGGTGAAGGCGACCTCTGAGCCAGACGGCAGCCGCTACATCGAAGTGCACAACCCGCTGTCCACCAGCGAAGACCAGATCAACAACAACGAAATCGTCCCTGTTACGCTGAACAGCGCGGTGCAGGCGGTGACTTCTCAGCCAGACGTAGAAACGGCGATTGTTGACCAGGCCGTGCAGAACCGCTCCGGTATGCCGGTGCGTTTGAACTGATAGCGAAGCATTAAAAAAGCGGGCCTCGTTGCCCGCTTTTTTTTATCCGTTATTCACGATCACGATCCCGCCGTGGTCGTACCGATAGTGGCAGTGGGCATACTCCAGCGGCGTGCCGTCCTCCAGATAAATCACCTGCTCCACTTCCAGTACGGGATCGGTCTGCTCGCAGACCAGATGCTCCCTGTCCAGCGCGTTGGGCTTAAGCGCCCGCACAACTCGATACGACCCCATAATTTTCAGCCCCAGCGTCTCCTGCACGTACTGGAACACTGAACCTTCAAGATGGTTTTTCGTCAGGCCCGGCACCAGATTCATCGGCATCACCGTGGAATCCAGCGACATCGGTTCGCCGTTCAGCAAACGGAGGCGAATGAAGTCATAGATCGGCGCATCGGCGTTAATCATCAGCGACGCCTGCTCTTTTTCGTTCGGGAAGCGCAGCTCGAAATGCACTACCCGGCTGGTCACCGTGCCCAGATGCGCCCAGGTTTTGGTCGCGCCAAAGTAGTCGCTGCCGGAGAGGTCCCACTGCGAGAGCTGAAGGAAGTTTTTGCGGATGAACGTGCCCTGGCCCTGGCGGGTATAGACCAGACCTTCGACGATCAGCTGGCGCATCGCCTGCTGAATGGTCATCCGGCTGGAGTTGAACTCCGCCGCCAGCGCAAACTGGTCCGGCAGGGGTTCATTGGCGGCGTACTGCTGGCTGATAATGCGTTTCTTAATTTCCCGCGCTATGGTGATGTACTTCGCCGCCATCGTCCTTCCTTTCAGTTAGTTTTCTATCCCGCTGTTTTTCAACGCCACTCTCTCGGCAATCTTGAGGAAAGGCAGGTAGAAGAATACACCAAATACGATGATTGCCAACTGCACCACCACCGCCCGCCAGTCCCCTGCCGTGGCCAGCCAGGCGCTGAGAATGGGCGGCGTGGTCCACGGGATCATCACCACGCAGCGCGACATTAACCCCAGCGTGGTACAGAGCCAGGCGAAGTAAATGCCGATGGCGGGCAGCAGCACAAACGGGATCATCAGCGGCAGGTTAAACACGATCGGCAGGCCGAAAATCACCGGCTCGTTGATGTTGAACAGACCGGGCGCCAGCGACAGACGCGCCACCTGCTTCGCCGATTTTTGTCGGGAGAAGATAAAGATAGCAATCAGCAGCGATATCGTGCTGCCCGTGCCGCCCACCATGCCAAACGTCGGCACGAAGATGTTGTTGATGATATGCGGGATGGGCTGACCGTTGGCGAAAGCCAGCATGTTCTCGTTGGTGTTGATCAGCAGGAACGGCTCCAGCACCACGCTGTTAACGACTGACTGATGAATACCGAGCGTGAACAGGAAGTTACCGAAGCTGTAGATGAAAATCGTCCCCGGCAGGCTGGTGTTGATCAGCCGCAGCGGCTGCTGGATAAAGGTGGTAATAAGATGGATCAGGTCCGTGTGCAGCACGTTTGCCAGTATCGCCGCCAGCACCGCGAACAGGGAGAGCGTGAGGATGGTCGGGATCAGCGCGGTAAAGGATTTGCTCACCGCCGGAGGCACGTTTTCCCCGAGGGAAATGTTCAGCGCCTTCAGCCGCGAAATGGCGATAAACAGTTCCGTTGAGAGCAGCCCGATCAGCACCCCGGCGAAAATCCCGGTTGAGCCAATATTGGTGAACGTCAGCACCTGGGTGACGTTCACCGCGGCATCGCTGCCGACGGGCGTAATCTGCAGGCGCATCGGCATCATGATGATGAAGCTGCTGACGGCGATAACCACTGCCGAGACCGGATTGTCGAAATCTTTGTTGCGCGCCAGCGACCAGGCAATCATCGGAGCCAGCAGCAGCGCGGCGATGTTCAGCGTGCCGTTGATAATCGCCTCGCCCCATACCTTAAACTGCGCGAGCGTGTCGCCGTGAAAAATCCACGGAAATACCACGTTGTTCACCAGCACCGCCAGGCCGGCGAGGATGAAAATGGGCATCACCGTGGCGAAAGCGTCGCGCAGGGAGCGCAGGTGCACCTGATTAGCCAGGCGCGCCGAGAACTCTACAAACTTATCGACAAAAGACTGCATGTGCGGTGTTATTTTTGTTTCAGACATAGCGGATAGTTCCCATCAATCAGTCACAAAAACGGCCCGGCAGCGTACGGCTTACATCTCGCGTCCGTTGGTATGGATAACCTGTTTTAACCACGCGTAGCTCTTCTTCGGCACGCGCTTCAGGTCTTTCAGGTCGTGGTTTTCCCGGTTGACATAGACCACGCCGTAGCGCTTACGCATGTCGCCCTGGGAGCTGAGAATGTCGATTAACCCCCAGCCGAGGTAGCCGATCACCTCTGCCCCGTCCTCGAACATCGCCTCCTTCATGGCATTGATATGCGCCCGGTGGTAGTCGATGCGGTAGGTGTCCTCGATCGGATTGACGCCGTCCCAGGACTCAATCACCCCGATGCCGTTTTCGATCGGGAAGACCGGCATCCGCCAGTCGTTGGCGTAGCGGGTGATGATGGTGCGAAAGCCCAGCGGATCGATCTGCCAGTTCCACTCGGTGGCCTTCAGGTACGGGTTGTTTTTCTCGCCGTGCAGCAGGTAATAGTTCACCGGCGTGCCTTCCGGGATCGCATCGCTGTCCAGCGTTTTGCTGGCGTAGTAGCTGAAGGCCATATAGTCGTTTCTGGTGCGCGCCAGCAGCGCTAAATCCTCGGCGCGGTAGATATCGCCAAAGCCCTCCTGCTCCACCACCGCCATCACCGCCGGGCTGTAGCCCTGCCCTGCGAAGACGCGCAGCAGGTTCTGGTTGAGGAACTCGTCGTACTGCTGGGCGCAGAAGATATCGCGCGGTTTGCAGGTGGCCGGGTAGATCAGCTGGTGCGCCAGCATGCCGCCCATCAGCTGGCCCGGTCTGGTCTGATGCAGATATTCGGTCAGCGCCATGTGCGCCACCATCGTATGGTGCTGCAGCTCGTACAGCTCGCGCAGGGTTTTGTCGCCGTGCATATAGCCGGAAATGCGGAAGGCTTCCGGCATATGGAAGATGTTCTGCTCGTTGAAGGTCAGCCAGTACTTCACGCGGTCGCCATAGCAGTCGATCATCTTTTTGCCGTAGCGGATAAAGGCCTCCATCACGCGGCGGTCGTTGAAGCCGTTGTACTCCTGCGCCAGCGCCAGCGGCATATCGAAGTGGTACAGGCAAACCATCGGCTCGATGCCGCGGGCGATGAGATCGTCAATAAAGCGGTCGTAAAACGCGATGCCTTCGTCGTTAAAATCGCCGTCGCCCTGCGGGCAGACGCGGCTCCATGAGATCTGAAAGCGGTAGCAGTTCATGCCCAGATCCTGCATCAGGTCGAAATCTTCCCGGTAGCGGTGATAGGAGTCGGTCGCGACTTTCCAGTCGGAGACGTTCTCCCCGGCTTCGCGAATGTCGTAAACCGACATCCCCTTCCCACCCTCGTTCCATGCGCCTTCCGTCTGCATGCTGGACACCGAGTTGCCCCATAAAAAATTGGCCGGCAGCGAATTGTTCATGCTCTCTCCCTATATGACTAGTCATTTAAAATTTCATGACTAGTCATATAGGCGAAGATGAAATGGGGATCAAAGAGGAGGATCGTTTTTTGTGAGCAATGCGGGAAAAAAAGCCCCGGTTAGCGATGCACTACCGGGGCAAGGAAGGTTATTGTTGCGCGAGCTGATTGCGGCGATATTCCCCCTGCCGCTCCAGCATCCAGCCCGGGTATTCGCGCGGCAGCGCGCTCACCGTATCAAGCTGCTTGAGTTCGTCTTCGCTCAGTCGGATCCCGGTCGCGGCGATATTGTCGTCCAGCTGTTCGACGCGTTTCGCGCCAATGATGACGCTGGTCACCGCTTTCTGATGCAGCAGCCAGGCCAGCGCGATTTGCGCGACGGAGGCGCCCTTGCTTTCGGCGATAGTGCGCATCACGTCCACGCAGTCGAAGGCGCGATCTTTGTTCACCGGCGGGAAGTCAAACTCCAGACGACGACCGCCGGCTTCACTCTGACCGTCGCGGCCATATTTTCCGCTCAGCAGACCGCCCGCCAGCGGGCTCCAGACCATCAGCCCGACGCCTTCGCTCTGCATCATCGGTACCAGTTCGCGCTCAAGATCGCGTCCGGCAATGGTGTAATACGCCTGCAGCGACGCGAAACGCGCCAGCCCAAGACGTTCAGAAATACCGAGCGCTTTGGCAATCTGCCACGCCGCCCAGTTCGAGACGCCGATGTAGCGCACGTGGCCGTGCTGCACCAGGTTATCCAGCGCGTAGAGCATCTCTTCAATCGGCGTTGCGGGGTCGAAGCCGTGAAGCTGGTAGAGATCGATATGATCGAGCTGCAGGCGGCGCAGGCTCTCCTTCACGCTGCTGATGATGTGATAGCGCGAGCTGCCGCGCGAGTTCACCCCTGCCGTTCCCGTTTCGCCGAACACTTTCGTCGCGACCACCACGTTCTCGCGAGGGATCTTCAGGTTTTTCAGCGCCTGACCGGTGATCTCCTCCGAGCGTCCTTCCGAGTAAACGTCCGCGGTGTCGATAAAGTTGATCCCGGCATCCAGCGCGCGGCCCACCAGCTGCTCGGCTTCACTTTGCTGGAGCTGGCCAATCTTGCCCCACATGCCGCCCTCACCGCCAAAGGTCATGGTGCCGAGGCACAGTTCAGAAACAAACAGACCGGTGTTGCCCAGTTTTTGATAACGCATAACTTATTCCTCGCATGTCGATTGGGTACCCGATAGTTATACCCGCCCCTCAGCCATCGCGAATGTGGTGTTCCTGTCCGTTTCTTGCCCAATCCTCTGAATTTATCCGCGCGGGGCGTCGCCAAAGACGCTGTAGTTCGGTAACTGCACCTGCTGATACGGCTCCCAGCCGCCGCCGAGGGCCTTGTAGAGCGCCACCAGATCGAGCGCGCTCTGCACCTGCGCCTGCGCGCGCTGCTGCTGGGCCTGCGCCAGCTGACGCTGGGCGTCCAGCACGTCGATAAAGCTGGCAATCCCCTGGCGGTAGCTGTCGCTTGCCAGGTTAAAGGCGTTTTGCAGGGCGTCGATCGTTTTTGCGAGACCCGCTTCACGCTGCTGGTCGGTGCGATAGCTCACCAGCGCGTTTTCGACATCGCCGAGCGCGGTCAGCACCGTCTGGCGATAGTCCAGCACCGCCGCCCCCTGCTGCGCGCGCGCCACCTTGACGCTGGAGACCAGTCGACCGCCCTGGAAGATGGGAATGGAGACCTGCGGGCCGAAGCTGTAGAAGTGGCTGCTCCAGTCGGTCAGCCAGTTGGTTTCGCTGTTGCGCAGGCCAAACTGCCCGGAGAGCGTAAAGCTCGGGAACAGCTCCGCCACCGAGACGCCGATTTGCGCCGTGGCGGCATGAAGGTTCGCCTCCGCTTCGCGCACGTCCGGACGGCGTCGTGCCAGCGTGGACGGAATGCCGGTCTGCACGATATCCGGCAACGCCGGCATCGGCTGCGCAGACTGAAGTTCGCCATCCAGCGCCCCTGGGGGCTTGCCGAGCAGGATCGCCAGGCCGTTCATCGCCTGCCGCTCCTGCGCCTGATATTGCGGAAGCTGTGCTTCAAGGTTGCCTAACTGCGCCCGGGCGTTTTCCACATCCATCTGCGGCGACAGCCCGCCCCGCTGGCGGCTTTCGGTGAGATCCAGCGTCTGCTGCGCGCTTTTAATCTGGGTGTTCAGCGTGGCGATAATGCTCTGCGCCCCGCGCAGCTGGAGCCACGCGCGCGCCACTTCGGCCTCCAGCGATACCAGCGCGTCGTTACGCTGCTCGATAGCCGCTTTCTGCTGCGCTTCGGCGGCTTCCACCTGACGACGCACCTTGCCCCACAGGTCGATTTCCCACTGGGCGTCGAAGCTGCCCTGGTAGAGGTTAATCGGCTGCGTCAGCGGCCCCAGCGCGCCCTTCAGGTTGGGATCAATACTATCCACCTGGTCATACACGCCGTGGGATTTCAGCTCTCCTTCCAGTCCAAGCTGCTGGCGCGTCGCCTGCAGATTGCCGTTGACCGACGGATAAAACGCCCCGCCCGCCTGATTAATCTGCTCTCGCGCCCCGGTGATGCGCAGCACCGTCTGCTGCAGCGTCAGGTTTCCGGCAATGGCGCGCTCAACCAGGCTGTCGAGCTGCGGCGAGCCGAAGGTCTTCCACCAGCGCGGATTGGTCGCAGCGGAAGTAGTTTGCGATTTCACCGCGCTGTCGCCCTTATCGTTCCAGTGCGTAACGGCGGGCGGCGCAGGCTGCTGGTAGTCAGGCCCAACGGCGCAGCCCGCCAGCAGCATCATTATCATCAGGGGGTGTAAACGTCTGTGTATCATCAATGTGCTCCTGCACTCCCCTCGCTCTTAACCGGCGAGAGCAACAAACAAAACGGAATCAGTAACAAGGCCACCGCGCTCAGGATGGTAAAGACGTCGATGTAGGCCAGGATGCGTGACTGCTCAATCATGGTCTGGTACATGCGTCCGGTGGCGATGCCGGTGGGGTCGCCCACCTGGGTGGTGAAGTTCTGGATCGCCTGGGCGCTTTCGCGTATCGCCTGCTGGAACTGCTCGTTAAGCGGCGAGGCGTGGTACGCAAGATGCGCGCTGTGCGCCTGGGCGCGTTCGGTGATGGCCGCCGTCGAAAGGGATATGCCAATCGAGCCCGCGACGTTGCGGAACATGGTAAACAGCGCCGCCGCATCGGCATTCAGCCGCCTCGGTATTGAGATAAACGCAATCGTCGTGAGCGGCACAAACAGGAACCCCAGCCCTATCGACTGGGCGCTGCGAAACAGCACCAGGGTTTCGAAGTCGATATCCGGCGTCAGCGTTCGCGACCAGAAGAACGACACCGCCAGACAGGTAAATCCAAAGGCGATAATCCAGCGCGTCTGCACCACCGGCATCAGCTTCAGCACCAGCGGAATGGTTAACACAATCAGCACCGCCCCGGGCGACAGCACCAGCCCCGACCAGGTAGCGGTGTAGCCCAGATCCTGCTGCGCCAGCTGCGGGATCACCACCGAACTGCCGTACAGGATCATCGCCATCCCCGCCATCAGCAGGCTGGAGATGGCAAAGTTGCGGTCCTTCATGCAGTGCAGATCCACCACCGGCTTTCTGGCATACACCAGCCAGTAGATGGCGCCGATAATGCCGACAAGCGTCAACACGCCGAAGGTGCGGATAAAGTTCGAGTAGAACCAGTCCTCATCTTCTCCCCGGTCGAGCATCACCTGCAGACAGCCCAGCCCCAGCGCGATCAGGCCGATCCCCGTCCAGTCGATAGTCAGCTTCTCTTTTGATTTGCTCTCCCACGGCGGATCTTCCAGCAGCTGGTAGATCGCCAGCACCGTGACAATCCCCACCGGAATGTTGATAAAGAACACCCAGCGCCAGGAGTAGTTGTCGGTGATCCAGCCGCCCAGCGTCGGGCCGAGCACCGGCGCAACGATAATCGCAATGGAGGACAGACCAAACGCTTTGCCCCTGTCTTCGGGTTTGAAGTAGTCGAGCAGCACCGACTGCTGCGTGGGCTGCAGCCCGCCGCCAAAAAAGCCCTGCATCACGCGGAACAGGATGATCTGCCACAGCTCGGTGGCAATCCCGCACAGGAACGAGCAGACGGTGAACATGACGATGCAAATCAGGAAGAACTGCTTGCGGCCAAACACCCGGCTCAAAAACGCCGAGATGGGCAGCACGATGCCGTTCGCGACCAGATAGCTGGTTAACACCCAGGTGGATTCGTCATAGCTGGACGAGAGCGAGCCTGCCACGTGGGGCAGCGCCACGTTGACGATGGTGGTGTCCAGAATTTCCATGAATACCGCCAGGGTGACGACAATCGCCACCGCCCACGGATTGCTGGCGGGTTTCCAGCTGTCGTGGCTGTGATCCGTCATTCCACCGTCACCTTCGGTGCAACCGACAGCCCCAGCGGCAGCGGTTTGTTTGGATCCAGGCCCTTATCAATCACGATTTTGACCGGCACGCGCTGCACAATTTTGACAAAGTTACCGGTGGCATTTTCTGCCGGGAAGGCGGAGAAGCGCGAGCCGCTGCCCTGCTGGATACTGTCGACGTGGCCCTCAAGCTCCATATCCGGCCACGCGTCGACGGACACGGTGACCTTATCGCCCGGCTTCATGCGCTCGAGCTGCGACTCTTTAAAGTTCGCGACCACCCACACGTTCGGGGAAACCAGCGAGAACAGCGCCGTCCCCGCCTGCACCAAGGTGCCGGGCTGCACGTTGCGTTTGGTGACAACGCCGTCGAACGGGGCGCGGACTTCGGTATAGGAGAGGTTAAGGTTGGCCGTTTCCAGCTGCGCTTTAGCCTGATCGACCTGACGCTCGCGCGCTTCAACGTTGGTTTCCTGCTGGCGGATTTGCAGCTGGACCTGCTCTGCCACTTCCAGCTGCGCCTGAGCGCTGGCCAGCTCCGCCTGTGCGCTACGCAGCTGTGCGTTCGCGGAGTCGATACTTTGCTGAGTGGTCGCACGCGGGTCGACGCCGCGCTGACGACGGTACTCTGCCTGCGCGTTCGCCAGATCGGCCTGCGCTTTCAGCACCTGCGCTTTGGCTTCGTCACGCTGGGCGGGATATTGCACCTTCGAGAGCGCCAGCTGTGCCTGCGCCTGATGCAGTTGCGCGATAGCCAGCCCAAGCTGGGCCTGAGCCTGATCGCGCTGCGCGGTGGTGTCACGCGGATCGATAACCACCAGCAGATCGCCCTTTTTCACGCGCTGGTTATCGCGCACACGCAGCTCGGTAACGTAGCCCGCCGTTTTGGGGGCAATCGTCACCACGTCGCCGTCGGTAAAGGCGTCGTCGGTCGTCTCTTCGTTACGGGTTAAAAACCACCAGACCAGCGCCACGACCACCATTACCACCACGACAATGCCGAGGATAATTAACGGTTTCTTGCCCGGGCGCTTACGCTCATTATTGTTTTTGTCCTGCTCGTCAGCAGGCGGGTTTTGATCTTCAGCCATAGTTCAGCAACGGTCCTGTCAGTGAGCGGCATCACACTATGCCGTTCACTAAAGCTAGGACGTTGCTATACGTTTGCCAGGAAAAACTGACAAATTGCGCACTATATGAGAAGGAATATTCCGAAACCGATCGCCGCGGCCCAAACCAGCATCGGAATCGACCAGACGTGGAAACGCCACCAGATACGACGGTCGTTGGCCATGCGCAGAGCGATCAGGTTTGCCAGCGAGCCGGGCAGCAGCCCAAACCCGCCGATGTTGACCGCCCAGGCCAGAAGCGTATCGGGCGGAACATAGTTGAGCAGCAGAATGGTGGACGGCACGTTGCTGATAAACTGCGACAGGCCAATCGCCGTCAGCCACAGTCCCGGCTGAGACAGCGTGCTGACGCTGTGCAGAACGTTCTGCAACACCGGAAGCTGGATAAGGAGATGCACATCAATAAACATCGCCATAAAGACCAGCAGCAGCGTCCAGTCCACGCTCACCAGCACGCGACGCGCCAGGACGACAAAGCCTGCGGCAACGAGCAGGACGCCCGCCAGCTCATACTTCAGCTCCAGCGCGAACAGGAAGACGATGTATAACCCGAGACAGCTCCACACCAGGCGCGGCTGCCACTGCGGGCCGGTTGTGCCGCTGTGGTACTGCAGCTTTTTATCCGGAAACGCAAACCAGCACACCGCCATCAGCGACAGCATCATCACCAGCGCCAGAGGGGCCATCTGCCAGGTAAAGGCGGCGAACGACAGCCCGGACCGTCCCCACAGAAGGATATTTTGCGGGTTGCCGATTGGCGTCAGAAGCGAGCCCGCATTGACGGCCAGCGCTTCAAAGATGATCAGCCGGCTGACGGGGATCTCGCACAGCTTACGCAGCGTGAGCGTGAGGGGTACGATGATAAACAGCGCCACATCGTTGGTCAGAAACGTCGACAGCACCGCGGCGGAGAACACCATAAACAGGGACAGCCTGCGCTCGGTGGCAAAGCGGCGCACCATTTTACGGCCCAGAACGTCAAAATAGCCGCTCAGCTCGACCCCTTTGGTGAGCATCATCAAGCCGCTCAGGGTAATGATGGTGCGCCAGTCAATTGCGGCGGGCCAGGCGTGTGGCGCAAAAGGCACAAAGAGGCTTAACGCTGCGCCAATGATTAATAAGAGATGGAAGAAACGATCGCGTGCCAGGGCCTGCAGTCCGGGGATTTTCATTCAGCGGAGGGACCATATTTAAGGGTAAATTCGCGAAACTTCACCAGCGTCTCTTCGCTGACGTGGTGTTCCATGCCTTCCGCATCCCGGCGGGCAATCTCCGGGCTGACGCCCAGCACCAGCAAAAAATTCTCGACAAGCTGATGGCGCTCGCGGCTCTCCTGCGCGAGTTTCTCCCCTTCCGGCGTCAGAAAAACACCGCGCCAGGGGATCATTTCAATTAAGCCCACGGAGGCCAGGCGTTTTAACATTTTAGCGACAGTTGGCTGTGAAACCCCCAGCCTGGCGGCCATATCGACCTGGCGCGCTTCACCGACCTCACGAATCAGATCGGAAATGAGTTCAACATAATCATCAATCAGTTCACGCCGGTGCGCTTCACGGACCTGGCGAAAACCTTCGACATGTTCTTCAACATTCACCAGTTGCGTCGTTTTCCTCATTGTCGGATGACCTGCGCGACGGTTCATTGTACTTCCTCAGTGGGGTGACGCTTCCAGCGCCCGGATTCGAGAGCGCACATTGTAAACCATAGCTCCGCAAGCACAAAAAATTAACGAAATAGCCATAGCTATACAATATAGCCTATGCTATATCTGTATGTAATGCAGTCACCCTTCACGGATCGAAGGGATCAAAACTCAGGAGGTCTTATGAACGAATTCAAGAGGTGCATGACCGTGTTTACCCACTCTCCCTTTAAAGTGCGCTTAATGCTGTTGAACATGCTGTGCGATATGTTTAACAACAAACCGCATCAGGACGACAAACCTTCCCACTAAGCGGCGTTGCGGTACGCCGCTTCATTTTCCCGTCACAATCTCGCTCTAAACTGGTTCCCAGCCGCCTTATTCCCGATCTTTTTTACGGATTTGCAGTCCCCTTCGCAAAACATCTGCTTAGCAACTGTTGATATTCTTTAGCGCTCGCACTATCTTCTTGCAGCCCTGCACAATTTGCGGCTCGCTGAAGCGGACCCTCATTCCCTCTCCACGCACTGTCAGGCAGGTTATGACCCTTGACGCCAGGGTGAGCACATGGCGTTTTCATCCATGATAGTGACCTATGAATGTAACCCTGATAGATACCGTTGTGACCCGCAGCCGGGCCTTAAGCCCGTGGACGGGTTTTTACTTTTTGCAGTCATTACTGATTAACTTTGCGCTGGGTTATCCCTTTAGTTTGCTCTACGCGGTGGCTTTCACCTGCGTTCTGCATGTGCTGTGGCGAACCGCACCGCGCGTGCAAAAAGCGTTAATCGGGATCTGCTCGCTGGTCGCTGCACTCTATTTCCCGTTTGGTCAGGCTTACGGCGCGCCAAACTTTAATACCCTGCTGGCGCTGCACTCGACCAATATGGAAGAGTCAACGGAGATCCTGACGATCTTCCCGTGGTACAGCTACGTGGTCGGGATCTTTATCTTCGCGTTGGGCGTCATCGCCATCCGCCGTCAGCCGGGCGAGAAAAAACCCTGGGGTAGGATCGAAATCCTCTGTCTGGTGTTCAGCGTTGCCGTGGCGTTTGTCGCCCCCATCCAGAATATTCCCTGGGACGGTAAGCTAAGGCTCACCAATATCGGCTATCCGGTTTTCCGCTTCGTGAAGGACGTCGTTGTCAATAATAAAGAGGTTCTCGACGAGCAGGCGCGCATGGCTGAGCTTTCCAATATGAAAGACACCTGGAACGTGCTGGCCGTTAAGCCGAAATATCACACCTATGTGGTGGTGATTGGCGAAAGTGCACGTCGCGATGCAATGGGAGCCTTCGGCGGACACTGGGATAACACACCGTTTGCCAGTTCGGTTAAAGGCACGCTGTTTACCGATTATGTCGCGGCCAGCGGCTCGACGCAGAAATCGCTCGGCCTGACCCTAAACCGTGTCGTCGACGGCAAACCCCAGTATCAGGATAATTTTGTCACCCTGGCAAACCGCGCGGGTTATCAGACCTGGTGGTTCTCCAATCAGGGGCAAATTGGCGAATACGATACGGCCATCGCCAGTATCGCCAAACGTGCCGACGAAGTGCAGTTCCTGAAGAACGGCGACTTTGAAGCCGACAAAAACACCAAAGACGAAGCGCTGTTGAAAATGACGGCACAGGTCTTCGCCACCCCGCGCACCCAGCCTCAGCTGATCGTCCTGCACCTGATGGGGTCGCACCCGCAGGCCTGCGATCGCACCGGCGGGAAGTACGCGGAGTTCGTGCAGTCCAAAGAGACCTCTTGCTATCTCTACACCATGACGCAAACCGATGAGCTGCTGAGCAAGCTGTACGATCAGCTGCGCAATACGGGCGACAGCTTCTCCATGGTCTATTTCTCGGATCACGGGCTGGCGTTTAAAGAGCGTGGTAAAGAGGTGCAGTACCTGGCGCACGATGACAAGTTCCAGCAGAACTTCCAGGTGCCGTTTATGGTGCTGTCGAGTGATGATAAAACGCATCGCGTGATTAAAGCGCGCCGTTCGGCTAATGATTTCCTGCAGTTCTTCTCGCAGTGGACGGGGATTACAGCCGAGCAGATAAAAACGGCTTACCCGTTTGTCTCTAACAAGAAAGCTCCCCCAGTGTACGTTACCAACTTCAAGTTACAGAAAGTTGACTACAACCATCTGGGTACGGATATTTTCGATATTAAGAGTAAGTAATTGCCGTCTCGTGCGGACTGATGCCCTCACCCTGGCCCTCTCCCACGGGGAGAGGGAACAAACACTAAAAACGGCAACCTGGGGTTGCCGTTTTGCTTTTACCTTCAAAAAAAAATCCGCCACATTGGGCGGATTTTTTATTAGCTCACCGGAGTGATTAGAAGCGGTAACCTACGCCCGCAATCCAGGTGCCAACGTCAACGTTGCGGATACGGCTCTGCTCATAGGAGAAGTCCAGAGCAACGTCCTGGATTGGGTTGAACTGCAGGCCTGCGCCATAGGAGAAGCCATAGTCGCTGTTGCTTGCAGTGCGGCTTTCGCTCTGGTTTTCAGTCTGCTGGAATTTACCGTAGCCAACACCTACAACACCGTAGATGCTCGCCCAGTCATTCAGACGGTAAGCTGGACCAGCGGTGATACCGTAGTACTGGCCTTTGTTGTATGCGCCGTTTTCAGAACGATCTTTCTCGGTGTAGGTGAAAGAACCGATCACGCCCAGTGGGTTGTTATCCTGCTCGTAGCGATACTTCAGGTTGAAACCGTTAGCTTTGTTCATCACGCCCTGATAGTCGCTCTGAGCGTAACCACCAGTAACAGTAGAAGTAGCAGCTACAGCGGTACCTGCGGAAACAGCCAGTACAGCGGCCAGTGCTGAAAGACATGCAATTTTTTTCATAACCACCTCAAATGTGCTTCAAGTAAGTCCGTAAGTTTTAAATATATCAAAAAATTTTGCGAAACTCTTTGTGATTCGTGATGTCTAATGAAACCTTTCCTGTAACAGAACGTTTCCAGCATCAGCTATCTCTTTCAAATCACATGCAATTTTCACTACTAAATGCGCATATTGCGCGTACGCGCCGTTACATTCATCCAGATTATTCCTAATCTATCAGGCGATAAATCCACCAGCGCTTAACCATTTTACGGATTTGACACGGTTTTTTTTCAACAGCGCCTCAACCGTTGCCGCTTATTTCCTTTACACTGCAACCTTTACCTCATTTGACATAAGCTGACAGGAGAAAGGATGCCTGGGTTATCCCGCACGTCGTCGGTCTGGTTGCCGGTGGCAGTCATACTCATTGCCATGTTGTCCATTCAAAGCGGTGCTTCGCTGGCAAAATCACTTTTCCCGCTGGTTGGTGCGCCAGGCGTGACTGCCCTGCGTATCGTGCTGGGCACGGCGATACTGGTGGTCATTTTCAAACCCTGGCGTCTGCGCTTCAAAAAGGAGCAGCGTTTACCCCTGCTGTTTTATGGACTTTCCCTCGGGGCAATGAACTATCTGTTCTACCTTTCTATTCAGACGATACCGCTGGGGATCGCCGTCGCGCTGGAGTTTACCGGCCCGCTGGCGGTGGCGCTTTTCTCCTCGCGACGTCCGGTCGATTTTATCTGGGTCGTGTTAGCCGTTCTGGGCTTATGGTTCCTGCTGCCGCTGGGCCAGAGCGTCGCTGAGATCGATCTGACGGGCGCAGCCCTGGCGCTGGGTGCTGGCGCCTGCTGGGCCGTCTATATACTTACGGGCCAGCGTGCAGGAGAAGAGCACGGTCCGGCGACCGTCGCGTTAGGTTCCCTGATCGCAGCCATCGTCTTCGTGCCTATCGGCATGGCGCAGGCGACCGAATCTATCTGGCAATGGTCCGTCATGCCCATCGGGCTGGCGGTCGCGATTCTCTCTACCGCACTCCCCTACTCTCTGGAGATGATTGCCCTTACGCGTCTGCCGACGCGTATATTTGGCACCCTGATGAGCATGGAGCCTGCGCTAGCCGCCATTTCCGGAATGGTGTTTCTCGGCGAAACCCTGACATTGACCCAGACGCTGGCGCTCTGCTCGATTATCGCGGCATCAATGGGCTCGACGCTCACCATGCGCCCGGAACCTAAAGTTGAGAAAGTGGATATCAGCTAAGGCCATATATTCTGCATGGCTTCCATGCCATGCAGAATAAAGGCCAGAAAGACAGTCGTTATAATTTCTTACACACTTTGCGCTATTTTCGAAATATCCCTCTGCGTTTACTTCCCCATCCAGCAATTAAGATTGATCTGTATCAATTTTAAAATTACCCATTCATTTCAATGAATTAAATTCACAAGCCACTTCTCGCTATTAAACCGATAGGCACAGCCAAACCGCAGAGAAAAAATCCGGTGCTATACTTAGTTCCGTAATTACCTGGGACATAAACATCAAGAGGATATGAGATTATGAGTACCGCTAAACTGGTGAAAACGAAAGCGTCTAATCTGCTTTATACCCGTAACGATGTATCGGATAGCGACAAAAAAGCGACCATTGAGTTGCTGAATCGCCAGGTGATCCAGTTTATCGATCTTTCGCTGATCACCAAACAGGCCCACTGGAATATGCGCGGTGCAAACTTTATTGCCGTTCATGAAATGCTGGATGGCTTCCGCACAGCACTGGTGACCCACCTCGATACGATGGCTGAACGTGCCGTTCAGTTAGGCGGCGTGGCGCTGGGTACCACGCAGGTGATCAACAGCAAAACGCCACTGAAGAGTTATCCGCTGGATATCCATACCGTTCAGGATCACCTGAAAGAGCTGGCGGACCGCTACGCGATTGTGGCCAATGACGTGCGCAAAGCGATCGGCGAAGCCAAAGACGAAGATACCGCAGACATTTTCACCGCCGCCTCCCGCGACCTGGACCAGTTCCTGTGGTTTATCGAATCTAACATCGAATAATTCATACGAATTTTCTATCAAACCCTCGCCCTCCGGCGAGGGTTTTGCACATCTATGGTGCACAGTTTTTGTCTGCACACCTGCAAAAGTGAACGAAATGTAATAATCACCTCACACAACCGTTAACGGAAGATTGTTTTTTCGTCAGAATTTACGCTAAATATCTCCCCGTCAGTTGAGCCAAACGAAGCGCACCAAAACGGTGCTCCACTTTGGTGCAATAAAGCCTCATTGCCCCATTTATTGTGCAATGCATGACATCATCCCCTTTGCAAAACAATAGCTTGTAAAGTTGGCACGATTTTTTCATTGTGCCACCTGTTCTCGCAGGGGATCGCCCCGTGGATATAAAAGGAAATGCTATGAAGTCTGTATTAAAAGTTTCACTGGCTGCACTTACCCTGGCTTTTGCAGTGTCCTCTCAGGCTGCCGACAAACTGGTTGTGGCGACCGACACGGCGTTCGTTCCGTTTGAATTCAAACAGGGTGATAAATACGTTGGTTTTGATGTGGATCTGTGGGCCGCTGTCGCAAAAGAACTCAAGCTGGATTACACCCTGAAGCCTATGGACTTCAGCGGCATCATCCCGGCACTGCAAACCAAAAACGTTGATCTGGCGCTGGCAGGCATCACCATTACCGATGAACGTAAAAAAGCGATCGACTTCTCTGACGGCTACTACAAAAGCGGCCTGCTGGTAATGGTCAAAGCCGATAATAACGACGTAAAAAGCGTGAAAGATCTCGACGGCAAAGTGGTGGCAGTGAAGAGCGGCACCGGTTCTGTTGATTACGCGAAAGCAAATATCAAAACCAAAGACCTGCGTCAGTTCCCGAACATCGACAACGCGTACATGGAACTCGGCACCAGCCGTGCTGACGCTGTTCTGCACGACACGCCTAACATCCTGTACTTCATTAAGACAGCCGGTAACGGCAAGTTCAAAGCCGTTGGCGAGTCTCTGGAAGCGCAGCAGTACGGTATCGCGTTCCCGAAAGGCAGCGACGACCTGCGCACGAAAGTTAACGGCGCGCTGAAAACGCTGAAAGAGAACGGCACCTATAACGAAATCTACAAAAAATGGTTCGGTACCGAGCCTAAATAATAAGACGTAAAAATGACGTTCACTCGGGGGCGACCTTTCGCCCCTGCTATTTTTGAAACACGGTAACAGTAACAGGAAATTATCATGCAGTTTGACTGGAGCGCCATCTGGCCTGCCATTCCACTCTTGCTTGAAGGCGCTAAAATGACCCTGTGGATTTCGGTCCTGGGTCTGGTTGGTGGGTTGATTATCGGTCTTGTCGCCGGTTTCGCCCGCACCTACGGCGGCTGGATCGCAAACCACATCGCACTGGTTTTCATCGAAGTGATCCGCGGCACGCCTATTGTCGTGCAGGTCATGTTCATCTACTTCGCCCTGCCTATGGCGTTCACCGACCTGCGCATCGACCCGTTCAGCGCAGCCGTCGTCACCATTATGATCAACTCAGGCGCCTACATTGCGGAAATCACCCGCGGTGCGGTGCTGTCGATTCATAAAGGTTTCAGTGAAGCCGGTCTGGCGCTAGGTCTTTCTCGTCGCGAAACGATCCGCCACGTTATTCTGCCGCTGGCGCTGCGTCGCATGCTGCCGCCGCTCGGTAACCAGTGGATCATCAGCATTAAAGATACGTCGCTGTTCATTGTTATCGGCGTGGCAGAGCTGACCCGCCAGGGGCAGGAGATCATAGCTGGCAACTTCCGCGCGCTGGAAATCTGGAGTGCGGTAGCCGTTGTCTACCTGATCATTACTCTGGTTCTGAGCTTCGTTCTGCGTCGTCTTGAAAGAAGGATGAAAATCCTGTGATTGAATTTAAAAACGTTTCCAAGCACTTTGGCCCAACCCAGGTGCTGCACAATATCGATCTGAACATTAAACAGGGTGAAGTGGTGGTGATTATTGGGCCATCCGGCTCCGGTAAATCCACCCTGCTGCGTTGCATCAACAAGCTGGAAGAGATCACCAGCGGCGATCTGATCGTCGACGGCCTGAAAGTGAACGATCCGAAAGTGGACGACCGTCTGATTCGTCAGGAAGCGGGCATGGTGTTCCAGCAGTTCTACCTGTTCCCGCACCTCACGGCGCTGGAAAACGTGATGTTTGGCCCGCTGCGCGTGCGCGGTGCCAGCAAAGCGGCGGCGGAAGCGCTGGCAAAAGATCTGCTGGCGAAAGTCGGCCTGGCAGAACGTGCGCACCACTTCCCTTCCGAGCTCTCCGGCGGTCAACAGCAGCGTGTGGCGATTGCCCGCGCCCTGGCGGTCAAACCGAAAATGATGCTGTTTGATGAGCCTACGTCCGCACTCGACCCGGAGCTGCGCCACGAGGTGCTGAAAGTCATGCAGGATCTGGCGGAAGAAGGGATGACGATGGTTATCGTAACCCACGAAATCGGCTTTGCCGAGAAAGTGGCGTCCCGCCTGATCTTTATTGATAAAGGCCGTATCGCGGAAGACGGTAACCCGCAGGAATTGATTGCGAACCCGCCGAGCCAGCGTTTGCAGGAGTTCCTGCAGCACGTCTCCTGATCTATCGCTTTACGCTAAGCCGGGCTTGCCCGGCTTTTTTACGCCAGATTGTTCCCAAAAATCCCCCTCCTCGCCTCGACTTCTATACTTATCATTTTGTTCGACATTTTCACCGGAGGACGCCGTGCCGTGGATCCTGCTGCTGTTGATTAGCCTGTTTAGTGCGCCTTCGTTCGCCGTCGCGATCCCCGGCGTCACCACCGGAACCCCTGCGACCCAGCAAAATACGCCGCCTCCGGAACCCGATGTTGAACAGAAAAAAGCCGCCTACGGTGCGCTTGCCGACGTCCTTGAAAACGACACCTCCCGGCAGGAGCTCATTGGCCAGCTGCGCAAAGCCGCCGCCACGCCGCCGCAGGAGTCGGTGCCAACCCTCACCCCGCCGCAGGTTGAGGAGCAAAAAACGGTGCTGGAAAACGTCACCGACGTGAGCCGCCACTATGGGGAAGCGCTCTCCTCACGCTTCGCTCAGCTGTACCGCAACCTGATTGGCTCCCCGCACAAGCCGTTTAACCCGCAAACGTTTACCACCGCCGCCACGCAGTTCCTGATGCTGGCGGGTGCGGTATTTCTTTTTTACTGGCTGGTGCGTCTGTGCGCGTGGCCGCTGTACCGCAAAATGGGGCAATGGGGACGCAGGAAGAATCAGCATAAAAGCAGCTGGCTGCACCTGCCGTTGATGATAGCCTCAGCGTTTATCATCGATTTACTGCTGCTGGCGTTGACGCTGTTTTTAGGCCAGATGCTGGCCGACAGGCTGAATGCAGGCAACAAAACCATCGCCTTCCAGCAGTCGCTTTTCCTGAATGCCTTTGCCCTGATTGAGTTCTTCAAGGCGCTGCTGCGGTTACTCTTTTGTCCGCACGTGCCGGAGCTGCGGCCTTTCTCCATTCGGGATGCGAGCGCGAAGTACTGGGCGCTGCGTCTGAGCGTGCTCAGCGGGCTGATTGGCTACGGCCTGCTGGTTGCCGTGCCGATCATCTCCAACCAGGTGAACGTCCAGTTTGGCGCGCTGGCAAACGTGCTGATCATGATCTGCATTACCGTCTGGTCGCTGTATCTTATCTTCCACAATAAAAAAACCATTACCCAAAGCCTGCTGAATCTGGCCGATCGCTCCCTCTCGTTCTTTAGCCTCTTTATTCGCGCGTTCGCCCTGGTGTGGCACTGGCTGGCAAGCGCTTACTTCATCGTGCTGTGCTTCTTCTCGCTGTTTGACCCGGGCAATAGCCTGAAATTTATGATGGGGGCGACGTTCAAAAGCCTGGCCATTATCGGCATCGCGGCGTTTGTGTCGGGGCTGCTGTCGCGATGGATCTCGAAAACCATCACCCTGTCGCCGCAGGTGCAGCGTAATTACCCGGAACTGCAAAAACGGGTAAACGGCTGGATGTCGGTATCGCTCAAAGTGGCGCGCATTCTCACCGTCTGCGTGGCGATTATGCTGCTTCTGAATGCGTGGAGCCTGTTTGATTTCTGGAACTGGCTGCACAACGGTGCGGGTGAAAAAACGGTCGACATCCTGATTCGCATCGCGCTGATTCTCTTCTTCTCCGCCGTCGGCTGGACGCTGCTGGCGAGCCTTATTGAGAACCGCCTGGTATCGGATATTCACGGCAGGCCCCTACCCAGCGCCCGGGCAAGAACGTTGTTAACCCTGTTCCGCAACGCGCTGGCGGTAATTATCAGCACCATCACCATTATGATTGTGCTGTCGGAAATCGGCGTGAATATTGCCCCGCTGCTGGCGGGTGCCGGTGCCCTGGGGCTGGCCATCTCCTTCGGCTCACAAACGCTGGTGAAGGATATTATTACCGGCATCTTTATCCAGTTTGAGAACGGGATGAACACGGGCGATCTGGTGACCATCGGGCCGTTAACCGGCACCGTGGAGAGGATGTCCATCCGTTCGGTTGGCGTGCGTCAGGACACCGGGGCCTACCACATCATCCCCTGGTCTTCGATCACCACCTTCGCCAACTTTGTGCGCGGGATTGGTTCCGTTGTGGCGAACTATGATGTGGATCGCCACGAGGATGCAGATAAAGCGAAGCAGGCGCTGCGCGATGCGGTAGAAGAACTGATGGGGATGGAGGATATTCGCGGGCTGGTGATCGGAGAGCCGTCATTTGCCGGCATCGTCGGGCTGACGAACACGGCGTTTACCCTGCGCGTGTCGTTCACCACCCAGCCGCTGAAGCAGTGGACGGTGCGCTTTGCCCTCGACAGCATGGTGAAAAAACACTTCGATATGGCGAACGTGCGGATGCCCGTGCAGACGTATCAGGTATTGCCGCCGCCCGCATCGCCGCTCCCGCCGCAGGAGCCGACGCTATAACCGAGCCGGGTGGCGGCTTCGCCTTACCCGGCCTACGACAGGGTGCTATTTGCGACGTTTGTTATTGTCCATAAACGTCCAGGCGATAAACCGGCTCTGTTTCTGGCCCTGCGCCATCTCTTTTTTCACCACTTTTACGGCGCCCGCTTCGGTCAGCGCGCGGTAGAGCGGCGGCAGGTTATCCCCGCGGGAAACCAGCGTAGTGAACCATTTCACCTGGCGGCCAAACTGTTTGCTTTCCGCAATCATGCGCAGGATAAACGCCACTTCGCCCCCGTCGCACCAGAGCTCCTGCTGCTGTCCGCCGAAGTTCAGCGCGGCGTCTTCAGCCTGACCCAGGTTACGGCGCTTGCGCTCGCTGCCCGCACGGGCCGATGCCGCCGAATCATGGAACGGCGGGTTGCACATCGTGGCGTCATAGCTTTCATTTTTGTGAATAATGCCGTTGAAGATCGACGCCGCGTCTTTCTGACGACGCAGGCGAATGGCGCGGCTTAATCCCGGGTTAGCGCTGATAATCGCCTGGGCGCTGGCAAAGGCCTCGTCACCGATTTCGCTTCCGGTAAAGCGCCACTGATATTCATGCGCCCCGATCAGCGGGTAAATCAGGTTCGCCCCGGTGCCAATATCCAGAATGGTAGCCTGCTGTGGAACGACACCCTCATTGCCTTCGGCAAGAAGGTCGGCAAGGTGATGAACGTAATCCGCGCGGCCCGGCACGGGTGGACAGAGAAAGCCTTCCGGAATATCCCAGTGAGCCACACCGTAAAAATGCGCCAGCAGGGCTTTGTTCAGCATTTTAACCGCCTGCGGGTCGGCAAAGTTAACCGAGGGCTCACCCGCTGGGGTCTGAACAAGATAGTCCTGCAGCGGCGGGCAGCTCAGGCATAACGCGTTCATGTCGTAGCGGCTGCGGTGGCGATTTCGCGGGTGCAATCCCGGCTTTTGGGCAGTCATGGCATTCTCCTTTAAACAGCGGCGTAAGATACCCTTTGCTGGCCCAACGGTAAATCTTTCTCTGCGGCGTTCAAAAAATAGCCATAAATCAAACACCTTTATGTCTATGATCCGTCAGCGAATTGTCAATTTGTATCGTTCAAAAAATAAGCAGATCATCATCAAATATTTGCGCTAAGTCACACTCGTCAGGCTTCTAAACTTAAAGGGAATCACCTGTTGTTTCCTCATGAGGATGTGATTATGAAAAAGTACCTGACCCTTGCTGTTATCGCAGCCGCCCTCGCGACCGCGTCCTTCTCTGCCATGGCCGTTCAGTCACTCACCCAGAGTACCGATACGAGCCAGCTACGTCCTGCAGGCACCGTTTCGGTAAGCCGTGCCAGCAACCTTGACGATCTGCAGGCTAAGCTCGCCGAAAAAGCCCGTCAGGAAGGTGCAAAAGGATTCGTGGTGAACTCCGCTGGCGGAGATAACCATATGTACGGCACTGCGACCATTTATAAATAAGCTGTCTCTTCCACAAGACTGCATCTGCCCAACGGGTGCAGTTCTCTTCTCCCTTCGCCTTGATTGTTCATTTTTTAACCCCATAGTAAACGTATGGCCTAAACCGATTTCAGGAGGACGCTATGGCTTCCGGCTGGGCAAATGACGACGCTGTTAACGAACAGATCAACAGTACAATTGAAGATGCGGTTGCGCGTGCCCGCGGTGAAATTCCGCGCGGCGAAAGCTTAACGGAATGCGAAGAATGCGGAGAACCTATTCCGGAGGCGCGCCGAAAAGCCATTCCCGGCGTGCGGCTTTGCATTGCCTGCCAGCAGCATAAAGATTCAAAAAATGCATCACACTCGGGATATAATCGCACAGGTTCGAAAGACAGCCAGTTACGTTGACTTTGCTTTACCCAGGCTAACCGAGCCTGCACGTTCCTTTACGCTCACGGTTTTTAGCCAGACGCGTAGCAAAACGTGCCCTTCGTATCGCTTCTGTAAAGCGCATCCACAAGAAGTGTAAAGCGGCACTTTGAATTTATTAATATTCAATAAGTTATTTGTCATTCAATTTTTTTGAGCAACCACGTCAATTCTCTTCGATTTTATCTCTCGTAAAAAACCGTGATACTTATCACATCGACGGAACATCGTCCCCTTAACAGAAACACCTGCGAGAGATTAATTATGAAAACCATCAAATATGCTGTAGCTGCTGTTGCCCTGTCCGCTCTGTCTTTCGGCGCTTTCGCCGTAGAGCCTGTCTCTTCTACTCAGGCACAGAACATGAACAAAGTTGGTGTGGTCAGTGCTGATGGCGCCACCACGCTGGACGGTCTGGAAGCCAAACTGGCTGAGAAAGCCGCTGCTGCCGGTGCAAGCGGATACACCATTACCTCCGCTAACGGCAATAACAAGCTGAGCGGTACCGCGGTTATCTACAAATAATCGACTGAATGAATGCTGTACCCTCGCCATACCCTCTGGTGAGCTGCTCCACCCTCATTGACCCTGTTGTTGTTACCCTTGCTTGCCCGTCCGCCACTGGACGGGCTTTTTTTGTCTAAAACGCCTGCGCCACGCGTTCAAGCCCGGCCTGAACGGATTCCACTTCTCCGGTAGCCAGCAAACAGCAGGCCATCTGCAGCTTGATCGAATGCGGAACAGGAACATTTCCGGCAAGGCACTGCTCAATCCAGTGGGCTGTAGTATGCGGATCTTTTGCCTCAGGCAGTATCACACCGGTATTCTCTTCCCCGCGCTCAAGAATGGCGCGCGTGCCTGCAGAATCAATCAGCATCACCTGCGGGCAGCGCTGCGGGTTCGCATAAACCTCTCCTTCCGTTCCGTGCATCAGCAACGCCCTTGCGCCAATTGCCTCAAAGAACTGCCCCACGCGCGCCACGTATTCCGGGTGCGAGACGCTGGAAAGACGCAGGGCGGCATCTTCACCAAACGGCGTGGCCAGTTTCGCCAGCGTGTGTGCGCTGTTGCGCACGCCCATGCGCCAGCGCATATCGAGCTGCTTTTCCAGCGGCGGGCAGAGCGTGCCGACCGGGATATAAACAGGCTGATGGCCATCCAGCTTCGCCTGCGCCTGGCCGGCATGACGCGTTGGCTCGATGCCCAGCATCCCGAAAATGGTCTCCGTCAGCACGCGGGTGGGATCTTCGCTAACGCCGTGCACCACCACCGGGAACCCCAGCTTGTGTAACAGGATAGCGAGCAGCGGGGTTAAATTTGCCTGCTTGCGCGCGCCGTTATAGCTCGGGATCACAATCGGCATCGGTTTCGCCACCGGCGGCGTTAAGCGCAGCGTTTGCGCCTGCATGGCATCATAGAAACCGCGCATCTCCGCTTCACCTTCGCCTTTGATACGCAGCGCAATAAGAATACCGCCCAGCTCCAGCTCCGGTACCTCGCCGTTAAGCATGCGGGTGTAAAGCGCACGCGCGGTTTCATGGTCCAGATCGCGGGCGTGGTTTTTGCCTCTGCCTACCTCTTTGATAATTTTACGATAATCCACGACATTTCTCCTTACAGCAGGTTATCAACAATATAGCCCTGATGATGACTCCGCTGTTAGTTTTTTTGCCCACCCTGCGTTTTTTTATAATCAGTTGTTTTAGTAAGAAAAATTATTTTTCAAGAATTAATTGAATTATTTGGAAGCCGCGCGGGACCTTTCCCGGCCTGAATTTTCTGATTAAATAGCCAGCGGTGAGTAGTTGAGACATAACTTCGAATAATGCGGGATGCAGATGTCGAAAGGAGAAACATACAGGTTTAAATATGAAAAAAGTCACTTTAGGTATATTCATTGCTGCCGCTTTGGGATGCTCTGCATCTTCTTTCGCAGCATCCACCGGTGAAGGGCAAATTAACTTCACAGGTGAAATTATCGATTCCGCCTGTCAGGTGGTTAACGGCTTAAGCAGTCCGCTGAATGTTGCGCTGGGCAAAGTCTCCAAAACAGCGTTTACCGGCGCAGGCTCTACCAGCACCTTAACGAAATTTGATATTCAGTTAAAAAACTGCCCGGAAACGGTCACATCTGCAGCCATCAACTTCGGTGGTACGCCAGATGCGGATAATAACACCACGCTGGCCTTGACCCCGGGTGCGACGACGGCAACTGGCGTGGCGATTCAGCTGGTGGATTCTTCCGAACAGCCCGTCAGTTTATATACGCCTTCGAAGCAGTATCCTTTAGCTGCTGGCACGACGGTAAATAATCTGGAGTTTGGCGCACGTTATATACAGACACAGGCATCGATCACTGCCGGCCAGGCTAACTCAGCGTCTACTTTTACAGTTATTTATAACTGATACGATCAATAAGGAGATATTCGCCTTCACGCGAAGGTTAATATCTCCTCTTTCTTTGAGACAGATTTATGCGACACAGTTATTTATTAAGCGCACTTTTACTGACCGCAGTAACAGCCCATGCAGGTGTGATTATTAATGGCACCCGACTGGTTTATCAGGGAGAGAAAAAAGAGTCTTCGATTGGGATTTCCAATCCGGATGATATTAACTATCTGGTACAGTCCTGGGTGGATACCGGCTTGAAAAAAGGCGGTAAAGCGCCATTTCTGATTACCCCGCCTCTGTTCCGTCTGAACGCTAAAGAAGACAACGTGCTGCGCGTGGTGCGCACCGGCGGAAATATGCCAGAAGATCGCGAGTCGTTGTACTGGTTAAATATTAAAGCCATTCCTTCTTCAAGTCATGAAGAGGGCGTTAATACATTACAAATAGCCATTAATACCCGTATTAAATTGCTGTATCGCCCTGCATCGATTAAAGGCAAACCTGAAGCAGTGGCTGATAAACTGGAATGGCACCGCGAAGGTAATGATCTGGTGGTAAACAACCCCACGCCTTTCTATATGAATTTCCAGAGTGTAACGCTGAACGGCCAAAAAGTGGCAAAAGCTACCTGGGCTGTGCCAGATACCTCTACCCGCTTTGCCCTTCCGGCAAATATGAACGGTAACACCGTAAGCTGGTCGGTCATTAACGATTACGGAAGCATCAGTAAAACCTGGTCTGCACCCGTTCGTTAATACTCTATTCAACGCCTGGATAATCATGTACAGCACAACTAAGCCGCTATTACGTCGACTGCGTGAAATGCTGCCCACTTTTTGTGGGATAGCGGTGACATGCTGCGCGCTGCAGGCCCACGCTGATGATTATTTTAACCCCGCCCTGCTGGATATTGATAATCCAGAGCAGGCAAAGACCGATCTCTCTGTTTATGAAAACGGTCCCGGTCAGGCGCCAGGTAAATATCAGGTCACGATGTTCGTCAATAACAATAAAATCGACACCCGTGACGTCCTTTTTACATTACAAAAAGATGCGCAGGGAGATGATTCCCTGCAGCCATGCCTGAGTCTGGATGAATTAACGCATCTGGGCATCAAAACCAAAGATTATCCAAAGCTGGCGGCAAAAGGGGAATGCGCGGATCTCAGCGCCATCCCTTCGGCCTCGGCGACTTTCCGCATCAAAAACCAGCAACTACTGCTGAGTATTCCCCAGTCGGCGCTGGGCCAGGTGCCTCGCGGCTACATCGATCCGAAAGAGTATGACGAAGGGATCACCGCGGGCATCCTGAACTATAGCGTTAACGCCAGCCAAAGCCACGCCCGCCAGCATGGGAAAGAGGACAACAGCAGCCAGTTTATTAACCTGCGCCCCGGTTTTAACACCGGTGCCTGGCGCGTGCGAAATTACAGCACCTGGAACCACAATTCGGATGGCGGTCAGGGCGACGGCAAGCTGACCCCGGTCTATACCTATGCCCAGCGCGATATCGTGGGGCTGAAGAGCGAGCTGACCGTGGGACAGAGCAGCACCCAGGCCGACGTTTTCGACAGTGTCTCTTACACTGGCGCGCAGCTGGCTACCGAAAGCGACATGCTGCCGGACAGCGAGCGCGGGTATGCCCCGGTGGTACGCGGGACGGCGCACAGTAACGCCCAGGTGGTGGTTCGCCAGAATGGCTACGTTATCTACCAAAACACCGTCGCCCCCGGCGCGTTTGAGATTAACGATCTCTACCCCACCGGCAGCAGCGGCGATCTGAACGTCACGGTAAAAGAGACCGACGGCAGCGAGAGTCACTTCGTGGTGCCGTTTGCCTCCGTGCCGGTGCTGCAGCGGGAAAAACACCTCAAGTACAGCGTCGCTGCAGGGCGCTATCGTTCATACGATAAAGAGGTTGAGAAGACCCCTTTCGCCCAGGGCAGCGCCATCTATGGCCTGCCACACGGCGTCACCGTTTACGGCGGTACTCAGCAGAGTTCGCATTACCACTCCGCCGCGCTCGGCGCAGGGAAAAACGTTGGAGACCTCGGCGCGTTCTCCGTAGACGTTACCCGCGCCAAAGCGTTACTGAAAAAGCGCAAAACCAGCAAAGGGCAATCCCTTCGTCTGCGCTACAGCAAAAATTTTATCGCGACCGGCACTCACTTTTCGCTGGCGGGTTATCGCTACAACAGCAAAGGCTTTTACACCCTGCAGGACACCATGGAGTCCTGGACCAGTGCAAACGACTGGTCCGCTCCACAGCAGCGCCGCGCACGGGCGGAGGCCACCGTCGACCAGACGCTGGGCGACAAGTGGGGTTCGGTGACGCTAAGCCTGGTGAAAGAGAGTTACTGGAGCCAGCGTCAGGATATGACCTCCCTGAGCGTTAACTACAACAATAGCTGGCACGGCGTGAGCTATAGCCTGAGCTACAGCATCAATAAAAACAGCGACGACACGGACGAGGACGGTAAATCCATCAGCTATGACCGACAAATCGGCCTTAACGTGTCGGTTCCGCTCGACCGCTGGCTGCCTAACACCTGGGCAAACTACAGCCTGAACAACGGTAAAGACGGCACCACCCACAACCTGGGCCTGAATGGTACCGCGCTGGAGGGAGACAAGCTGAGCTGGAACGTTCAGCAGGGACTGGACAGCGCCAATAACAACACCTCCACCAGTATGAATGCGGATTACAAAGGCACCTACGGTGAAGTGCGCGGCGGCGTAAGCCAGGACAGCCATCAGCACACCGTGAACGCCGGGATCCAGGGCGGCATCGTCGCCCACTCTGACGGCGTCACCTTCGGTCAGACCCTGGGCGAAACCGTGGTGCTGATTAAAGCGCCGGGAACGCACGGCACGCACGTTGCCAACCAGACGGGCGTGGAAACGGACTATCGCGGCTATACGCTGGTGCCGTTTGTCACTCCGTGGCGTCACAACCCAATTTCGCTGGATACCGAGACGCTGCCAGACGATGCCGACGTGACACACGCCTCGCAGACGGTGACACCAACGCGCGGCGCGATAGTTCGCGCCAGCTTCGATACTCGCGTGGGCAACCGCGTCTTAATGACGCTGGCCTGGAAAGACAAACCGCTGCCCTTTGGCGCAACGGTCACCACGGAAGACAAGAGCAGCGAATTTATCGTCGGTAACGACGGCCTGGTGTATCTCACCGGACTGCCGCAGCAAGGACGCCTTTTCGTTTCGTGGGGCAAGGAGGCGAGCGAGCATTGCGTCGCCGATTACGCCCTGACGCAAGAGAAGGATGACACCAACATTATTAACGCTGCCGCGCAGTGTCACTGATTAACACCGGACCGATCAGAATGCAGATAGCAAAATCGTTTTTCTTACTTTTAGTTCTGGCGACGGCAGCACTCTTCATGCCGCACGCAAAGGCCAACTGTGTCTCACCAAATTTACCAGCGCTGCTATCGTTAGCGTCTATTTCAGTGCCTACCAGCCTTCCCGTGGGAGAGACCATCCCGGGAACGGAACGTTCGGCTCACATTGCGGGGGGCTGCTATACAGCCGAAGACGCAGGCCGTCAGATCATTGCCTGTTACCACGGCCTGGGTAGAGAGACTCCCAATATCCCTGGTGTTTATGAGTCGGGTGTTGCCGGGATCGGCGTGTCGCTCCGAAACAGTAAAGGGGAGCGTGTGATGGGAGCAGCAGACCAAATCTGCACAACTAAGTCTTCTGTGGGTCAAGTGTCTGATTCGAGCGGTAGCGATGGTTCATTTGCGTTTAGCTTCGACGTCTCGCTGGAACTGGTGAAAACCAGCGAGGTGGTAACCGCCGGTACACTCACATCCAGTAACACACAATTTGGCTTTGGTGTTGAGCAAGTAGAAAGCTTGAGTTATCCAAACACCCTCTCCTACTCAGGTAACGTGGTGGTTAAAGCAGTCACCTGCACCGTATCACCCAAATCTCTGACCGTCACGCTGGGGGATTTTCCGGTGAGCCGTTTTACCGGTCCGGGAACCCTGGTCTCCCAGTCGGTATTCAATATCGACATGCTCTGCGATCAGGATGTACAGCCGGAAATGATGATCACCAGCGCCAATGGCTATGAAACGAATTTTCCTGGCGTGATCAAATTAACGCCGGAAAACGGCGTGGCGACCGGCGTGGGGGTGAGAATGCTCTTTAACGGTCAGATACCTGTTTTCGGGCAATATATGGATACCTTTACCGCCTATGCCAATATCCGCTCGCAATATCCCTTCAGCGTCTCTTACGAACAAACCAGTTCGGAGGTGACGCCCGGAACGGCGAATGCCGTCGCAACCATTACGGTGGCCTACAAATGAAAACCTTATTAGCCCTTGTACTCCTTGGAGTCGCCAGCCAGAGCCTGGCGGAAGAGATTCAGCTCGATATTCGCGGAAACATTTACGCCAACGCCTGCCAGGTAGACAGCGCCAGCCAGAACCTGACGGTCAATCTGGGCAAAGCGAATGCCGGCGATTTTAAGGATGTGGGCGATACCGGACAATGGCATTCATTCGACTTAACCCTGTCGAAATGCCCAACCACTTCCGTGCTGGCCACGGCCACCTTTCACGGTCAGCCAGACAGCATTCATCCGACTAAATTCGCCAGCACCGGAACCGCGAAAGGACTGGCGCTGGAGCTTGCCGACCCGCAGGATCAGATCTCGCTTGCCCCGGACGCCAGCTTCAGCGTGTTGATCAACCAGGACAATCACACGGCGGATTTCCCGCTGGCCGCCCGCTATTACGCCACCTCATTGCCGGTCACGGCAGGAACGTTCAGCAGCGTGGTGCAGGTGACCTTCATTTACCAGTAGGACCGCGCCCCTTAGCACGGAGGCTTTTCTTGCGCCCTGCGGTCAGTTTGACCGGCGTTTTTTTTACCTCGGGCACTTCCGGCTGTTCGATCGGGAAGATCGGCAGCGCGTTCAGGAGCCGTTGGCCGTAATTTTTGGTGAGCAGACGTTTGTCATAAATCACCACCTCGCCCCAGCAGCCGTGGCTACGAATCAAGCGCCCGACCTGCTGAATCAGGTTAAACGACGCCGCAGGCAAACTCTGCACCTCAAACGGATAGCGGTTGAGGCTTTTCAGCCACTCCCCCTCGGTAATCACCACCGGGCTGTCGATAGGCGGGAAGGCGATTTTATGGATATGCACCTGCGTCAGGTAGTCGCCTTTCAAATCCAGACCTTCAGCAAACGACTGCAACCCCACCAGCACGCTGCGCTCGCCGTTATCAATGCGCTTACGGTGGGTTTCCACCAGCCGGTAGCGCGGCTGATCCCCCTGCACCAGCAGGAGTAAACGCAGATCGGTGACGTGTTCGAGGAAACGCTGCATCGCCCGCCCGCTGGCAAACAGCACCAGCATACCGGGGTACTTTTTACTCTCGACCTGCTCGCGGAAGTAGGCCGCCATTTCCGCGATGTGCTGCTCTTCGTTGTCGATGAGCGGCTCGAATTTCATGCGCGGAATGACCAGCTTGCCCTGCTCGCAGTGGTTAAACGGCGAGTCCAGCGCCACGAAACGGTCGCCCGCTTTCTCTTTTAGCCCGCTCATCTCCTGCAGCCTTGAGAAACTGTTCAGGGAACGCAGCGTGGCAGAGGTGACAACCACGTGCGGCACGCTGCGCCAGATCAGCTTTTCCAGCTGATCGGCCACGCGGATGCCTACGCAGTGGAAAAAGAGGTGCACCTGCCCGTCCCGCACTTCGCGGGTGGCCCATTTGGTGACCGGCGCGCCGGACGCCTGCGCCATCGAGGCCAGCCGCCAGAGCTTGCTCTGCGCTTCGAACATCCCCAGCGCGCGGTTCATCTGCAGCAGAACGCGGTGCAGACGCACCACGTCATGCGAGCCGGTTTTCTCGCTGAGATCGTTTAAGAACATCTCCGCCAGCCCGCGCAGCTTTTCCAGATGTTTCGCCAGCTGCTGGCAGATCTCCATCACCTCTTCCGGTAGCTCACCCATCGCAAAGCGGTGTTCGGCTTCCTGGGTTGCTGGAAGATAAAGATTCAGGATGTTGTTCAGGGATGAAATGAGGCTATAGACCTCTTCACAGTGGTCGCTCAGCCGCTCCGGCACCGCCAGCGGCGGCGTGGTTTTCGGGCGGAACTGCTCCATGCAGGTCGCTACCAGCTTGCAGAAGAGATCCAGCTGCAGGCGGAACCACGGAGCGGTGATTTCGGCGCTCATCTCCAGCGCATCCCGCGCCACGTCCGGCAGATGGTGGCCTTCGTCGAGCACCAGCAGCAGGTTTTTGGGCTCCGGCAGCACCGCTTCGCTCTCCAGCGCCGCCATCACCAGCGCGTGGTTTGCCACAACCACTTCCGCCTCCTGAATCTCGCGCCGGGCGACAAAGAACGGGCACTCGCGGTAGTAGTGACAGTTGCGGTTCAGGCAGCTCGCTTTGTCGGTGCTGAGCCTGCGCCACAGGTCGTCGCTGATGGCCTGGCTGGTGTGATCCCGCAGGCCGTCCCACTTATAGCCGTCGAGCTCGACTTTGAGTTTTGCACACTGCTCCTGCTCGGCCTTATTGTTTGGCGTTAGCTCGTCATCCAGAAACGCGAGCAGATCCTGCTGATTCGGCTCGCTGCTGGCCAGCGCCGCCAGGTTGCGCGGGCATACATAACGCCCGCGCCCAAAGGCTGCCGTAAACCGCAGATCGGGGATGATTTTGCGCAGCAGGGGCAAATCTTTGCTGAAGATCTGGTCCTGCAGCGCCACGTTGGCGGTGCTGACCACCAGCGTTTTGTCCTCTTCCCGCGCAATCGCGATGCCGGGAATAAGATACGACAAGGTTTTCCCGACGCCGGTTGGGGCTTCAATCGCCAGATGTCGCCCGTCGTCCCCGGCGAGCGTTTTTGCCACGTCAGCAATCATCTGCCGCTGCGGCGCTCGGGGGATAAAGTCGGGGATCTGCTGCTGTAGCGCCTTATACCATGCGCCAATTTGCGCCTTGAGCGCAGCGGTTAAAGCCATTGGAAAACCTGAAATACTGTATAAACAGCCACTATTGTGGCACTTTCTCTTCGCTGCCGCAAAAAGAAAAGCCCGGCTTTACGACCGGGCTTCCAGATTACTGCGGGTTAGCAGGCTTGCGCGGGCGGCGTCGACGCTGCCCTTCTCCTGCCGGTTTCCCCTCGCCGCTGCGCCACGGGTTTTCACCCGCCGGTTTGCTGTCGTTGTTACGACGCGGCAGTTTGCCGGATGATTTCGGCGCGCCGCCTTCGGCACGACGCGGCTGCTGACCGCGACCGCCGCCGCCCTGACCACGTCCACCGCCGCCCTGACGACCGTTCTGAATCGGCTCGGCTTTGATCGACGGGTCCACTTCGTAACCCGGGGTTTCGATGCGCGGGATCTCTTTCTTCAGGAGGCGCTCGATGTCGCGCAGCAGCTTGTGCTCGTCCACGCAGACCAGAGAGAGCGCTTCACCGGTTGCCGCCGCGCGGCCGGTACGGCCGATACGGTGAACGTAATCTTCCGGCACGTTTGGCAGCTCGTAGTTCACCACGTGCGGCAGCTCTTCAATGTCAAGGCCACGGGCGGCGATGTCGGTCGCCACCAGCACGCGGATGTCGCCGGATTTGAACTCAGCCAGCGCACGGGTACGCGCGCCCTGGCTCTTGTTGCCGTGGATCGCCGCACTGCGAATGCCGTCTTTGTTCAGCTGTTCCGCCAGGTGGTTGGCGCCGTGCTTGGTGCGGGTAAAGACCAGCACCTGCTGCCAGTTGCCCTGGCCGATCATCTGGGAGAGCAGTTCCCGCTTGCGCTTTTTATCCACAAAGTGAACGTGCTGCGTCACCTGCTCGGAGGCGGTGTTGCGGCGCGCCACTTCCACTTCCAGCGGGTTATGCAGCAGCTTTTCCGCCAGCGCCTTGATCTCGTCGGAGAAGGTCGCGGAGAAGAGCAGGTTCTGACGACGCGCGGGCAGCTTGGCCAGCACGCGACGAATATCGTGGATAAAGCCCATGTCGAGCATGCGGTCGGCTTCGTCCAGCACCAGAATTTCAACCTGGTCCAGCTTCACCGCATTCTGGTGCTCCAGATCCAGCAGGCGACCTGGAGTCGCAACCAGAACGTCGACGCCGCTGCGCAGCTTCATCATCTGCGGGTTGATGCTTACCCCGCCGAAAACCACCAGCGAACGAATGTTGAGATAGCGGCTATAGTCACGCACGTTCTCACCAATCTGCGCCGCCAGCTCGCGGGTTGGGGTAAGGATCAGGGCGCGGACAGGACGACGGCCTTTGGCGTGCGGCTGGTTTTTTACCAGCAGTTCCAGCAGCGGCAGGGTAAAGCCCGCGGTTTTGCCGGTACCGGTCTGGGCGCTCGCCATCAGGTCACGGCCCTGAAGAACGGCGGGGATCGCCTGCTGCTGGATTGGGGTTGGCTCAACGTAGCCCTGCTCTGCGATCGCGCGCAGAATTTCCGGGTTCAGGCCAAGGGAATCAAAAGACATAAAAACTCCGAACCGCCCCGACCATCACAGGTGTAGTTTTCAGGGAGATATAACGAATAGGGGAGGACAAAAACCACAATGTCGCGAAGGAGCGGAGTGTAGCAGCTTTTGTGACGTGGCGCATAAAATATCCCTCAGCGTTCCCTCGACGTTAGCGTGAATCAGGCATAATCTTAATCAATCGATTGATTAATTCTTAATGCCGCCATGAATACAATACCCACAACAACCAAAGGTGAACAGGCTAAAAATCAGCTTATCGCCGCCGCGCTGGCGCAGTTTGGTGAGTACGGGCTGCATGCCACCACCCGCGATATTGCCGCGCTGGCCGGGCAGAACATTGCGGCGATTACCTACTATTTTGGCTCAAAAGAGGATTTATACCTCGCCTGCGCCGAGTGGATCGCCGATTTTATCGGCACGCAGTTTCACCCGCACGTTGAGGAAGCCACCGCGCTGCTCGGCCAGCCGTCGCCCGATCGCGCCGCCGTTCGCCAGCTTATTCTCAATGCCTGCCACGATATGATCCGCCTGCTCACGCACGACGATACGCTCAACCTGAGCAAGTTTATCTCCCGGGAGCAGCTCTCCCCGACCGTCGCCTACCAGCGGGTACACGATCGGGTGATTGAGCCAATGCACTCGCACCTGACCCGGCTGATCGCCGCCTATACCGGGCGGGACGCCAGTGATACCGAGACAATTTTGCATACCCACGCCCTGCTGGGGGAAATTCTTGCCTTCCGTCTGGGCAGGGAAACCATCCTGTTACGCACCGGCTGGACACAATTTGATGAGGATAAAGCCGCGCAGATTAGCAAGGTGATCGCCTGTCACGTCGATCTGATCCTGCAAGGCTTAACGCAAAGGAGCCTGAAGTCATGAAAAAACCTGTCGCCATCATTCTGGTGGTTGTTGTTTTGCTTGCCGCCGGAGTCGGTGGATGGCTGTGGTATCAGAGCCATCAGGATAAAGGCCTGACGCTGTACGGCAACGTGGATATTCGCACGGTGAACATGAGCTTCCGCGTGGGCGGACGTCTCGCCTCGCTGAGCGTTGACGAAGGCGATGCCATTAAAAGCGGGCAGACGCTGGGGATGCTGGATAAAGCGCCCTATGAGAATGCGCTGCTGCAGGCCAAAGCGGGGGTGTCCGTCGCCCAGGCGCAGTATGACCTGATGCTGGCAGGCTATCGCGACGAAGAGATCGCCCAGGCCGCCGCTGCCGTTAAGCAGGCGCAAGCCGCCTATGACTACGCGCAGAACTTCTACGCGCGCCAGCAGGGGTTGTGGAAAAGCCGCACCATTTCCGCTAACGATCTGGAAAATGCGCGCTCGTCCCGCGACCAGGCGCAGGCAACGCTGAAGTCCGCGCAGGATAAGTTAAGCCAGTACCACACCGGTAACCGCCCGCAGGATATCGCCCAGGCGAAAGCCAGTCTTGAACAGGCGCAGGCGCAGCTGGCTCAGGCAGAGCTGGATCTGCACGACACTACCTTAATCGCGCCGTCTGACGGCATGCTGATGACCCGCGCCGTGGAGCCGGGCAGCATGCTCAGCGCGGGCAGCACCGTCTTAACGCTCTCCCTGACCCGCCCGGTCTGGGTACGCGCCTACGTTGATGAGCCGAATCTCGGCCAGATGCAGCCGGGCCGCGAACTGCTGCTTTATACCGACGGTCGCCCGGACAAGCCGTATCACGGCAAAGTGGGCTTTGTCTCCCCTACCGCCGAATTCACGCCGAAAACCGTTGAAACACCGGACCTGCGTACCGACCTCGTGTATCGCCTGCGCATCATCGTGACCGATGCGGACGACGCGCTGCGTCAGGGCATGCCCGTCACCGCAAAAGTAGACAACGGGGAACGACATGAATGACGCGGTTATTCAGCTCAACAATCTGGTTAAACGCTTCGCGGGAATGGACAAACCGGCCGTCGCGCCGCTGAACTGCACCATCCGGAAAGGCTATGTGACCGGGCTGGTCGGTCCGGACGGCGCGGGGAAAACCACGCTGATGCGGATGCTGGCGGGGTTGCTCAAGCCGGATGAAGGAAGCGCCAGCGTGCTCGGTCTTGACCCGATCGAGGATGACGGAGCCCTTCACGCCATGCTCGGCTATATGCCGCAGAAGTTTGGCCTGTATGAAGACCTGACGGTGATGGAAAACCTGAACCTGTACGCCGACCTGCGCAGCGTCACCGGCGAAACGCGGCAGAAAACCTTCGCGCGCCTGCTGGAGTTTACCTCCCTCGGCCCGTTCACCGACCGGCTGGCGGGCAAGCTCTCCGGCGGGATGAAGCAGAAGCTGGGGCTGGCCTGCACGCTGGTTGGCGAGCCGAAAGTGCTGCTGCTGGATGAGCCCGGCGTCGGCGTAGACCCGATTTCGCGCCGTGAACTGTGGCAGATGGTGCACGAGCTGGCGGGCGACGGGATGCTGATCCTCTGGAGCACCTCCTACCTCGACGAAGCGGAACAGTGCCGGGACGTGCTGCTGATGAACGAAGGCGAACTGCTTTATCAGGGCGAGCCGACGACGCTGACGCAGAGCATGGCCGGGCGCAGCTTCCTGCTGCACAGCCCGCAGGAGTCTAACCGCAGGCTGCTGCAGCGGGTGCTCAGGCTGCCGCAGGTCAGCGACGGGATGATCCAGGGCCGCTCGGTACGGGTGATCCTCAAAAAAGAGGCCACCGTCGACGATATTCGCCAGGCGCCCGGCATGCCTGAGATCGAGATGGAAGAGACCGCGCCGCGCTTTGAGGACGCGTTTATCGACCTGCTGGGCGGCGCGGGTACCTCAGAGTCGCCGCTTGCCGCCATTTTGCATACGGTGGAAGGCACGCCGGGCGAAACGGTGATTGAAGCCAAATCCCTCACCAAAAAGTTCGGGGATTTCGCCGCCACCGACAACGTCAACTTTGCGGTGAAGCGGGGGGAAATTTTTGGCCTGCTCGGACCGAACGGCGCGGGAAAATCGACCACCTTTAAGATGATGTGCGGCCTGCTGGTGCCGACGTCCGGCAAGGCGCTGGTGCTGGATATGGACCTTAAGGTCAGCTCCGGCAAGGCGCGCCAGCATCTCGGCTATATGGCGCAGAAGTTTTCCCTGTACGGCAACCTGACGGTCGAGCAGAATCTGCGCTTTTTCTCCGGCGTGTACGGCCTGCGCGGGCGGGCACAGAACGAGAAAATCCGCCGCATGAGCGACGCCTTCGCCTTAACCAACATTGCCTCCCACGCCACCGACGAGCTGCCGCTCGGCTTTAAGCAGCGGCTGGCGCTGGCCTGCTCGCTGATGCACGAGCCGGATATTCTGTTTCTTGATGAGCCGACATCAGGCGTTGACCCCATTACCCGCCGCGAGTTCTGGCTGCACATCAACAGCATGGTGGAAAAAGGCGTGACCGTGATGGTGACCACCCACTTCATGGACGAGGCGGAGTACTGCGACCGCATCGGGCTGGTGTATCGCGGCAAGCTGATTGCCCACGGTACCCCGGACGACCTGAAAAACCAGGCCGCCGATGATGAGGTTCCGGATCCGACCATGGAGCAGGCGTTTATCACCCTCATCCACGACTGGGATAAGGAGAATGCCCATGCGCAGTAATGCCATTTCCTGGCGCAGGGTGCGCGCGCTGTGCATTAAAGAGACGCGGCAGATCGTGCGTGACCCCAGCAGTTGGCTGATTGCGGTAGTCATCCCCCTGCTGCTGCTGTTTATCTTTGGCTACGGCATTAACCTGGACTCCAGCAAGCTGCGGGTCGGGATATTGCTGGAGCAGCAGAGTGAGGATGCGCTGGACTTTACTCACGCCATGACCGGATCGCCCTACATTGACGCCACCATCAGCGATAACAGGCAGGAGTTGATCCAGAAAATGCAGGCCGGGAAAATTCGCGGCCTGATCGTCATTCCGGTGGATTTCGCCGCCAACATGGCGCGGGCGAATACCGACGCGCCGATCCAGGTGATTACCGACGGCAGCGAGCCAAACACCGCCAACTTTGTACAGGGCTACGCGGAGGGGATCTGGCAGCTGTGGCAGATGCAGCGGGCGGAAGATCGGGGCGAAGAATTTAAACCGCTGATCGACGTGCAGACGCGCTACTGGTTTAACCCCGCCGCCATCAGCCAGCACTTTATTATTCCGGGCGCGGTGACGATTATCATGACGGTGATTGGCGCGATCCTGACCTCGCTGGTGATCGCCCGCGAGTGGGAGCGCGGGACCATGGAGGCGCTGCTCTCTACCGAAGTGACGCGCGTCGAGCTACTGCTGTGCAAGCTCATCCCCTACTATTTCCTCGGCGTGCCGTATCGCGGCTCGCTGGTGGTGCTGTTTTTTATCACCAGCCTGTTTTTACTCAGCACGCTGGGCATGGGGCTGCTCATCTCCACCATCACCCGCAACCAGTTCAACGCCGCGCAGGTGGCCCTCAACGCCGCCTTTTTACCGTCGATTATGCTGTCCGGGTTTATCTTCCAGATAGACAGTATGCCTGCGGTGATCCGCGCCGTGACCTATGTTATTCCGGCGCGTTACTTTGTGAGCACGCTGCAAAGCCTGTTCCTGGCGGGGAATATTCCGGTGGTGCTGATCGTCAACACGCTGTTTTTAATGGCGTCAGCGGCGATGTTCATTGGGTTGACGTGGATGAAAACCAAACGGCGACTGGATTAAGGAGCAAACATGTTTCACCGATTATGGACGTTGATACGCAAAGAGCTGCAATCCCTGCTGCGCGAGCCGCAAACCCGCGCCATTCTGGTCTTGCCGGTGCTGATCCAGGTTTTTCTGTTCCCGTTTGCCGCCACCCTTGAGGTGACCAACGCCACCATTGCCATTTACAACGAAGATAACGGCAAACATTCCGTCGAGCTGACGCAGCGCTTTGCGCGTGCGAAAGCCTTTACCCACATCCTGCTGCTGAAAAGCCCGCAGGAGATCCAGCCCACCATCGACACGCAAAAAGCGCTGCTGCTGGTGCGGTTCCCGGCGGATTTCTCCCGCAATCTGGATACCTTCCAGACCGCGCCGATGCAGCTGATCCTCGACGGGCGTAACTCCAACAGCGCCCAGATAGCCGCCAACTATCTGCAGCAGGTGGTGAAGGATTACCAGCAGGAGCTTATGGACGGCAAACCGAAGCCCAACAACAGCGAGCTGGTGGTGCGTAACTGGTACAACCCGAACCTGGACTACAAGTGGTTCGTGGTTCCGTCGCTGATCGCCATGATCACCACTATCGGGGTGATGATCGTGACTTCCCTTTCCGTCGCCCGCGAGCGCGAACAGGGCACGCTGGACCAGCTGCTGGTCTCCCCGCTCGCCACCTGGCAAATTTTCGTCGGCAAAGCGGTCCCGGCGCTGATCGTCGCGACGTTTCAGGCCACCATCGTGCTGGGGGTGGGAATTTGGGCCTACCAGATCCCGTTCGCCGGTTCGCTGGCGCTGTTTTACTTCACGATGGTCATTTACGGGCTGTCGCTGGTGGGATTTGGACTGCTGATCTCGGCGCTCTGCTCGACGCAGCAGCAGGCGTTTATCGGTGTGTTCGTCTTTATGATGCCCGCGATTTTGCTCTCGGGGTATGTTTCACCCGTCGAGAACATGCCGGTGTGGCTTCAGGATCTGACGTGGGTAAACCCGATTCGGCACTTTACGGACATCACCAAGCAAATCTATCTGAAGGATGCGAGTCTGGATATTGTCTGGGGAAGTTTGTGGCCGCTACTGGTCATAGCGGCCACGACGGGCTCAGTGGCGTACGCGATGTTTAGACGCAACATTGCGTAGCTTTTTCTCTTTGGTCAGCAGCGAGACCACCGCAGGCCCTGCAAGGATAGCCAGACCGGCCAGGGCCAGCAGAAGGTTGTTTTGCAGCACGCGCGACAGCAGCCAAAGCACGATCATCGCCGCGCCAAAATACCAGGTGGTGGTGAGCTCTTCGAGCACATCACCCACCTCGCGCCAGCGCGCTTCATGGTGGCGCTGTAAGAACAGCATCGACAGCACGGTGACGCCATAAAGGACGCATAGCCCCAGGCCAACACGCACCAGCGTGCCGCTCATCCAGCCCATCACCAGTACGGCCACGACCAGTAAATGCAACATTATCTGCCAGCAACTCAGGCCAGTTGCGACACGAACACGTTGTTGCCACTTCATGGCTTCTCTCCTGAAGGATTTTTCTCTGCTTAATCAGACTACCGCACTTTACGGAAAATTCCGTAACGCCGCATCTTTTTGTGACGACGACTACACTTTATTTTCATTGGGATAGTCACTCAGGAAGGAGCTTATGACTCAAAAAATGCAGCATTTCTCGCTTAAGGTGCTGACGATAAACATTCATAAGGGCTTCACAGCATTTAACCGCCGCTTCATTTTACCGGAGCTGCGCGACGCGGTACGCACCGTCAGCGCGGATATTGTCTGCCTGCAGGAGGTGATGGGCGCACACGAAGTGCATCCGCTCCACTTTGAGAACTGGCCCGACACGCCGCACTATGAATTTCTGGCCGACACCATGTGGAGTGACTACGCCTATGGCCGCAACGCGGTCTATCCGGAAGGGCATCACGGAAACGCGGTGCTGTCCCGCTACCCCATTGAACATTACGAAAACCGCGACGTTTCCGTCGGGGAAAGCGAAAAACGCGGCCTGCTTTACTGCCGCATTACGCCGCCCGACCTCGAGCGACCTGTCCATGTCGGCTGTGTTCACCTGGGCCTTCGCGAAGCCCATCGTCAGGCGCAGCTGAAAATGCTGGCCGAATGGGCCAACGCGCTTCCCGAAGGCGAACCTGTGGTGGTAGCGGGCGATTTCAACGACTGGCGACAGAGGGCAAACCATCCGTTGAAAGTAGATGCCGGGCTGGAAGAGATTTTTACTCGCGCCAACGGCAGGCCTGCGCGCACCTTCCCGGTCCGTTTCCCGCTGCTTCGGCTTGACCGCATCTACGTGAAAAATGCCCACGCCAGCAGCCCGACCGCCCTGGCGCTCCTTAACTGGCGACATCTTTCCGACCATGCCCCGCTCAGCGCGGAGATCCACCTATGAAATGTTCCTGGCAGGAAGGCAACCGAATCACGCTGCTGGTCAACGGGGACGAGTATTATCCGGCCGTGTTTAAAGCGATTGACCATGCACAGCAGAAGGTGATCCTCGAAACCTTTATCTGGTTCGAAGACGACGTCGGCAAACAGCTGCACGGCGTGCTGCTGCGCGCCGCCCGGCGCGGCGTCAAAATTGAAGTATTGCTTGATGGCTATGGCTCGCCGGATCTCAGCGATACGTTTGTGAATGAGTTGACCTCCGCGGGCGTGGTGTTCCGCTACTACGATCCTGGCCCTCGCCTGTTCGGCATGCGGACCAATCTTTTCCGCCGGATGCACCGCAAAATTGTGGTGGTGGATGAGACGGTGGCGTTTGTCGGCGGCATTAACTACTCCGCTGAGCATATGTCCGACTACGGCCCGGAGGCGAAGCAGGACTACGCTATTCGCATTGAAGGCCCCGTGGTTCAGGACATCTTACTGTTTGAGCTGGAGAACCTGCCGGGTAAAGAGGCCGTTCGCCGCTGGTGGAGACGCCGCCATCGCCCGGAAGAGAACCGGAAGCCCGGCGAAGCGCAGGCCCTTTTCGTCTGGCGGGATAACGGCGAGCACCGGGACGACATTGAACGTCATTATCTCAAGATGCTCGCCAACGCGAAGCGCGAAGTGATTATAGCTAACGCCTACTTTTTCCCGGGCTATCGCCTGCTGCACGCCATGCGCAATGCGGCCCGACGCGGGGTACGCGTGAAGCTGATTGTGCAGGGCGAGCCGGATATGCCGATAGTCAAAGTCGGCGCGCGGCTGCTGTATAACTACCTGGTGAAGGGCGGCGTACAGATCTACGAATATCGCCGCCGACCGCTGCACGGCAAAGTGGCGCTGATGGACGATCACTGGGCCACCGTGGGTTCCAGTAATCTCGATCCGCTGAGCTTATCGCTCAATCTCGAGGCTAACCTGATCATTCACGATCGCCAGTTTAACCAGACCCTGCGGGATAACCTGCAGGCGCTGATCGTTAACGACTGCGTGCGCGTGGACGAATCCATGGTCCCTAAACGCACCTGGTGGAACCTGGGCATCAGCGTGGTGGTGTTCCACTTTCTGCGTCATTTCCCGGCCATGGTCGGCTGGCTGCCGGCGCATACGCCTAAGCTTGCGCAGGTGGACCCGCCGGTACAACCCGAAATGGAAACCCAGGACCGTATTGAAGCGGAAGACGGAGGCAAACCCTGATGTCGAAATCGCATCCGCGCTGGCGGCTGGCAAAAAAGATCCTGACCTGGCTGTTTTTTATTGCGGTCGCGGTTCTGCTGGTGGTCTACGCGCAGAAAGTTGACTGGGAAGAGGTGTGGAAAGTCATCCGCAACTATAACCGGATGGTGCTGCTGGGCGCTGTGGGGCTGGTTATCGTGAGCTACCTGATGTACGGCTGTTATGACCTGCTGGGCCGCGCTTACTGCGGCCACAAGCTGGCCAAACGTCAGGTTATGCTGGTGTCGTTTATCTGCTACGCCTTTAACCTGACGCTGAGCACCTGGGTCGGCGGCATTGGCATGCGCTATCGCCTCTACTCGCGGCTCGGCCTGCCGGGCGGGACCATCACGCGCATTTTCTCGTTAAGCATCACCACCAACTGGCTGGGCTATATTCTGCTCGGCGGGGTGATCTTCACCATCGGCGTGGTGCAGCTGCCCGCGCACTGGTATATCGATGAGGCCACGCTGCGCATTCTGGGCATTGTGCTGCTGCTGATTATCGCCGTTTATCTGTGGGCCTGCGCGTTTGCTAAACGCCGCCATATGACCATTAAAGGGCAAAAGCTGGTGCTGCCCTCGTGGAAGTTTGCGGTGCTGCAGATGGCGGTCTCCAGCGCCAACTGGATGGCGATGGGGGCGATTATCTGGCTGCTGATTGGCGAGGACGTGAACTACTTCTTCGTGCTGGGCGTGCTGCTGGTGAGCAGTATTGCGGGCGTGATTGTGCATATTCCTGCGGGGATCGGCGTGCTGGAGGCGGTGTTTATCGCGTTGCTGGCCGGGGAGCATGTCTCTCAGGGAACGATTATCGCCGCCCTGCTGGCGTACCGCATGCTGTATTACTTCCTGCCGCTGGCGCTGGCAACGGTGTGTTATCTGGTGCTGGAGAGTCGGGCGAAAAAGCTGAGAGCGAAGAACGAGAAGGCGTTAGCGAAATAAAAGCAAAACGGCAACGATGTTGCCGTTTTTAGTGTTTGTTCCCTCTCCCACGGGAGAGGGTCAGGGTGAGGGCACCAGACCGCACCGCCACCCGGCAAAACAACCTTAGCGACGGTTGCCGAAAATCCGCAGCAGCATCAGGAACAGGTTGATGAAGTCCAGATACAGCGTCAGCGCGCCCAGAATCGCGTATTTGCGCAGGTTTGAACTGTCGCGTACGTCGATCTGCTCGCCGATATTTTTCAGCTTCTGGGTGTCATACGCCGTCAGTCCAACGAAGATCACCACCCCGATGTAGGTCACGGCCCACATCAGCGCGTCGCTCTTCAGCCACAGGTTTACCAACGACGCCAGCACAATCCCAATCAGCCCCATAAACAGCATGCTGCCGAAACCGCTCAGATCGCGCTTCGTGGTGTAACCGTACAGGCTCATCGCACCGAACATCCCGCCGGTTATAACAAACGTACTAGCGATAGATGAACCAGTGTAGACGATAAAAATGCTGGAGAGCGTCAGGCCAGTTAATGCCGAATAGAGCATAAAAAGCGTGGTTGAAAGTCCCGCGCTGAGCTTATGAATCAACCCAGATAAAACGAACACAACTGCAAGTTGGGCAATAATCAAGCCAAAGAAAAAGTAGCGATTAGTATAGAGCAATTCAGTGATTGCCTCTGAACCTGCCGCATACCACGCGATAAACGCGGTAAGCAGCAGGCCAACCGTCATCCAGCCGTACACCTGAGCCATATACGTCTGCAGGCCGCTACGGGTCTGCTGTACTATTGAATCGGAACGCGGAAATCGGTCCATGATTCACTCCTGATTAAGTTTAAGTAGACACACACGTTAAGATTAACACATCCACGTAAACCGACTACCAACGGCTGGCGGCTTGTTTATCGCTGTCGCGCGATTCTACCCAGCGGTCACCTTCCGGCGTGGCTTCGCGCTTCCAGAACGGCGCTCTGGTTTTGAGGTAATCCATAATGAACTCCCCTGCCGCAAACGCGCTGCTGCGGTGCGCGCTGGTCACCCCGACGAAGACAATCTCCTCGCCAGGCCACATCTCGCCGATGCGGTGAATAACCGTAACGCGGCCAAGCGGCCAGCGGCCTCTCGCCTCGTCGACAATCTCCGCCAGCGATTTCTCGGTCATCCCCGGATAGTGCTCCAGCGTCAGCGCCTTCACGCTGTCACCGAGGTTGTGGTTGCGCACCTTGCCGGTGAAAGTGACGACCGCGCCGTCTTCATCACGTTCCGCCAGCCAGCTGTATTCGGTCCCCACGTTAAAACGCTCGGGACTCACCAGAATTCGGGTTTCAGCCATCTTAGCCCCCCGTAACCGGCGGGAAGAAGGCCACTTCATCCCCTGCGTTCAGCGGATGGGTGAATTCCACCAGCGTCTGGTTAACGGCGGCCAGCAGCTTGCCTTCGTCGAGCGCCAGCGCCCAGCGGTCGCTTTGTGCCGCCAGATGCGCTCGCAGGGTAGCGACGTTTTCGAAGGACGCATCCAGCGTCAGGCTGTCGGTATTCACCAGCTCGCGCACCTGCGCAAAAAAGAGTACCTTAATCATGGCTGTCCACCTTAAAATCACCGGATTTGCCGCCGCTTTTTGCCAGCAGGCGAACCGGGCCAATCACCATATCTTTCTGCACCGCTTTGCACATGTCGTAGATGGTCAGCGCGGCGACTGAGGCCGCCGTCAGCGCCTCCATCTCCACGCCGGTTTTGCCGGTTAAGCGGCAGAGTGACTCAATGCGCACGCGATTATGCTCCGGCTGCGCCTGCAGGTTCACTTCCACCTTGCTCAGCATCAGCGGATGGCACAGCGGAATGAGATCCCAGGTCCGTTTGGCGGCCTGAATACCGGCGATGCGGGCGGTGGCAAAGACGTCGCCCTTGTGATGGCTGCCGTCGATAATCATAGCCAGGGTTTCCGGCAGCATGGTGACGAACGCTTCCGCGCGCGCCTCGCGCACCGTTTCCGCTTTGGCGGAGACGTCCACCATATGCGCTTCGCCGGCGGCGTTAATATGGGTCAGTTGTGACATAGCTTATTTCTTTAAATGGGGATGGAAATTACACGGACGGGTACGGGCGTCCAGCTGCGGGGCGATGATGTTTTCCCACGCGGTGCGGCAGGCTTTGGTCGAGCCCGGCATAGCGAAAATCAGGGTTTTGTTAGCCACCCCGGCAACGGCGCGCGACTGGAGCGTGGAGGTACCAATCTCTTCAAAGGAGAGCATGCGGAACACTTCGCCGAAGCCTTCCACCTCGCGGTCGAAAAGCGGGATCAGCGCTTCAGGGGCCTGATCGCCTGTGGTAAAGCCGGTGCCGCCGGCGATCAGCACCACCTGCACCTCATCACTCGCAATCCACTGCGAAACCTGAGCGCGAATGGCGTAGCGGTTCTCCTTCACGATCGCTTTATCGACGATGTGATGCCCCGCGTCATGGGCCGCCTCGCGCAGCCAGTGGCCGGAGGTATCATCCTCTTCGCCACGGCGGTCGGAAACGGTAAGGATAGCAATGCGTGTCGGGATAAATTCTGCGCTTACCTGACTCATCTTCTGATTCCTTCTTAAGCCTGATTACCCGCCGATGTAGGACAGGTTCTGAGTAATGCCGGTATTGCCCTGATGCAGGAAGTGGGTCTGTTTTTTATGCGTCAGCGCGTCAGAAATACGTGCTTCAAGCGCGGCCTGCTGCGCATCGTCTTCCAGCAGATCGCGGAGATCCACGCCGCCGTCGCCGAACAGGCAAAGATGGAGCTTGCCAACGGAGGAGACGCGCAGGCGGTTGCAGCTGGCGCAGAAGTCTTTCTCATAGGGCATGATAAGCCCAATCTCACCTTCGTAATCCGGGTGGCAGAAGACCTGCGCCGGGCCGTCACTGCGCTGGCGGATTTGATGGATCCAGCCGCGTTTCAGCAGCTCGTCGCGCAGCACCATGCCGGAGATGTGATGGCGACGGAACAGCTCGCTGCCCTCGCCGGTTTCCATCAGCTCGATAAAACGCAGCTGAATGGGGCGTGATTTAATCCACGCCAGGAAGGTATCGAGCTGGTGATGGTTCACATCACGCATCAGCACTGTGTTGACTTTGACCTTCTCGAACCCGGCCGCAAATGCCGCGTCGATGCCGTCCATGACCTGCTGAAATTTATCCTGGCCGGTAATGGCATGGAACTGACGGGCATCCAGGCTATCGACGCTGACGTTGATCGCCGTCAGCCCCGCATCGCGCCAGTTCGCCACGTCACGCGCCATGCGGTAACCGTTGGTGGTCACCGCAATCTGGCGGATACGTTCGTTTTCACGCACGGCGGCGATGATGTCGGGGAAATCGCGGCGCAGAGAGGGTTCGCCGCCGGTCAGACGCACTTTTTCGGTGCCGAGTTCAGAGAAGGCGCGCGTGACGCGGCGCACTTCATCCACGGAGAGAAAGCCGTTATTAGTGACGCTGCCCGGTTTGTAGCCATCGGGCAGGCAGTAGGTGCAACGGAAGTTGCACACATCGGTAATCGACAGACGTAAGTAATAAAACTTACGCGCGAAAGCATCAGTAAGTTGTGAAGCCATGTACACCTTTCCAGATCGGGAGGCACAGTCATTTCTTTCTGTACCCTGGTGGCAAATTTGCCACGGCCAGAGCGCCATATCTTTCGACACAGGCACAAGGGCTAGAGTGTATGTTTTCAATTTTGAAAACGTGGTTAGGGCGATAGTAGCGCGGAAATTCTGACGACGCCATTCTCGCTTTTCGCTGTATAATTATCTATATAGCGAATCGTTCCTGCATTTTCGCTACAGAATACCTAAAAACCGCATTTTCACATTGATATACGTCATTTTGCATCGGGTGAGGCATCGTCTTTTAGGGGTAGTTAGGTTACTGTTACGCGATCGAACGTGATAAGGAATACGTATGCGCAATCGCACTTTTGCGGATCTTGACCGAGTGGTCGCTCTTGGCGGAGGACACGGCTTAGGCCGGGTTATGTCCTCTTTGTCGTCACTCGGCTCAAGGCTGACAGGGATAGTAACTACCACCGACAACGGGGGCTCAACCGGGCGCATTCGACGTGCCGAAGGCGGCATTGCCTGGGGAGATATGCGCAACTGCCTGAACCAGTTAATTACCGAGCCGAGCGTCGCGTCGGCGATGTTTGAGTACCGTTTTGGCGGTAATGGCGAACTTTCCGGGCATAACCTCGGAAATCTGATGTTAAAGGCGCTCGATCACCTGAGCGTAAGGCCTCTGGAAGCCATCAACTTAATCCGTAATCTGCTCAAAGTGGACGCATTCCTAATCCCCATGTCAGAACAACCGGTTGACTTGATGGCCATCGACGCCGAAGGGCATGAAGTTTACGGCGAGGTGAATATCGACCAGCTCATCCTGCCGCCAACGGAGTTAATGACCTATCCGAGCGTGCCCGCCACGCGAGAAGCGGTGGAGGCCATCGGGGAAGCGGATCTTATCCTGATCGGTCCAGGCAGTTTTTATACCAGCCTGATGCCAATTCTACTCGTAAAAGAGCTGGCGCAGGCGCTGCGCCGCACCCCTGCCCCGATGGTTTACATCGGTAACCTGGGACGTGAGCTGAGCCCGGCGGCGGCGAGCCTGTCGCTGGCGGACAAACTGGAATTAATGGAGCATTACGTCGGCAAGAAAATCATTGACGGCGTAGTCGTGGGCCCAAAAGTGGATGTGTCAGGGATTGGCAATCGTCTGGTGGTGCAGGAGCCGCTAGAAGCGAGTGATATTAAATATCGCCATGACCGTCACCTGCTGCGCGAGGCGCTGGAGAAGGCGATTCAGGCGCTGGGCTAGGTTCGTTTTGTGCGGCCTGATGCCCTCATAATAATGCCCCCTCACCCCAGCCCTCTCCCTTGAGGGAGAGGGCTGGGGTGAGGGGGGAACATACGACTCTGGTGGTCATTCCGTTCACTTTATGTTCCTTGCTACTCTGTAACGACATGACCGGTGAACGTGCCAGGGTGGCTCAATCGCCACCACCCTGGCGACCCGGGCTCCCGGCGGTAAATCGCCGCTGCGCGGATTGTTCGCCCCATCCCTGGGGCTCACCCCTTCGGGGCCAGCGCAAGCGCTGTCCAAAATTGCTCCCGGCAATTTTGTCATCGGCTTATTCCTTTCGGCTTATCGGGTACGGGCGGAGGTAACGTCCCTGTAAAGCCCGCCCTCTCGGCGCATCCCTGCGCCTCGCCCCGGCCTGCAGGAAACGCCTCAGCGATTTACAGCCGGACCAGAGCATCGCTGATAGCCTTCAATCGCGTTGAAATAACATTATTGCTTCTGTTCAAAAATTACTGGGGATCCCTCTCCCACCGGGAGAGGGAGAAAACAACGCTTTACTCACGATGCCGCGATGAAAAGATCCCGCAGCTGATGAAGCTGGTCGCGGATCTGCGCCGCCTCTTCGAACTCCAGATTCTGCGCGTGCTGCATCATCTGCCCTTCCAGCTCGTGGATTTTCTGCTGCAGCGCTTTCGGCGTCAGCACGACGGTATCCTCTTCCACCACTGAACGCGCCTTGCCGCGGCCTTTCGCTTTGGTTTTGGCGATGTTCTGACCCAGCGCCAGAATATCCACGACCTTCTTGTTCAGCCCCTGCGGGGTAATGCCGTGCTCTTCGTTGTAACGCTGCTGTTTCTCGCGGCGGCTCTCCGTTTCGCCAATCGCTTTCGCCATCGAAGGGGTGATTTTGTCACCATACAGAATCGCTTTACCGTTGACGTTACGCGCCGCACGGCCGATGGTCTGGATCAGGGAGCGTTCAGAACGCAGGAAGCCCTCTTTGTCCGCATCCAGAATTGCCACCAGCGAGACTTCCGGCATGTCCAGACCTTCTCGCAGCAGGTTGATCCCCACCAGCACGTCAAACTCGCCCAGACGCAGGTCGCGGATAATCTCCATGCGCTCCACGGTGTCGATATCCGAATGCAGATAGCGCACCTTCTCGCCGTGCTCTTCGAGATACTCGGTGAGGTCTTCCGCCATACGCTTGGTGAGCGTGGTCACCAGCACGCGCTCGTTGATGGCGGAACGGGCGCGGATCTCAGAGAGCAGGTCGTCCACCTGCGTGGCCACCGGACGCACCTCGATAATCGGGTCCAGCAACCCGGTCGGACGCACAACCTGATCGACAACGTCTTCACCGGATTTCTCCAGCTCGTAGTTGCCCGGCGTGGCCGAGACGTAAATGGTTTGCGGCGCTAGTGCCTCAAACTCTTCAAACTTCATCGGACGGTTATCCAGCGCCGACGGCAGACGGAAGCCGTACTCCACCAGCGTCTCTTTACGCGCCCTGTCACCGCGGTACATCCCGCCGATCTGCGGGATCGTGACGTGGGATTCGTCGATCACCAGCAAACCGTCTGCCGGCAGGTAATCAAACAGCGTCGGCGGCGGCTCGCCCGGCCCGCGCCCGGAGAGGAAGCGCGAGTAGTTTTCAATGCCGGAGCAGTAGCCGAGCTCGTTCATCATCTCAAGGTCGAACTGGGTGCGCTGGCTGAGGCGCTGCTCTTCCAGCAGCTTATTGTTCGCCAGCAGCACCTTACGGCGCTCGGCCAGCTCCACTTTGATCTCTTCCATCGCCTGCACGATACGCTCGCGCGGCGTCACGTAGTGCGTTTTCGGGTAGATGGTGAAGCGCTGGATCACTGACTCAACGTGTCCGGTCAGCGGGTCGAAGAGCGACAGGCGTTCAACCTCTTCGTCAAACAGCTCGACGCGCAGCGCCATATCGTCCGATTCTGCCGGGAAGATGTCGATCACCTCGCCGCGTACGCGGAAGGTGCCGCGCTGGAACGCCTGATCGTTACGGGCGTACTGCAGCTCTGCCAGACGGCGGACGATGGCGCGCTGGTCGATAATCATCCCCTGCGTCAGGTGCAGCATCATCTTGAGATAGAGATCCGGATCGCCCAGACCGTAGATCGCGGACACCGACGCGACGACGACCACATCGCGACGCTCCAGAAGCGCCTTCGTGGCCGACAGACGCATCTGCTCGATGTGTTCGTTCACCGAGGCATCCTTCTCGATGAAGGTGTCAGAGCTCGGCACGTAGGCTTCTGGCTGGTAGTAATCGTAGTAGGAGACGAAATACTCCACCGCGTTTTCCGGGAAGAACTCTTTCATCTCGCCGTAAAGCTGTGCGGCCAGGGTTTTGTTGGGTGCCAGCACCATCGTTGGACGCTGGAGATCCGCAATCACGTTGGCGATGGTGAAGGTTTTACCCGAGCCGGTTACCCCCAGCAGCGTCTGGTGCGCCAGCCCGTCTTCCAGCCCCTCTTCCAGACGACGGATCGCCTCAGGCTGATCGCCAGATGGACGGAAAGCAGAATTCAATTTGAACGGTTTACTCATGGGCGACGACCTGATGACGTTATAAGCGGCAGGTGAGTAATTTTACTCGTTGTTGCCAGGAATGCCAGTAAAAAACACTGGATGAAAAACCAGTAGCATGTCAGGATATTTAGCATAGCGCCTGAATGATTAGCGCGATAGCGGCCAAAATTTGGACTGTGACAATATAAAACACCAGTCAGGTCAGGTTATCCCCAGAACTTTTTCTTTTTTAACATTTGTCAAGCCAGGTAATGATAGTTTTGTGGCAACGGGTGACACTTTCATGACGGGAATTGCTTTTATCTAAGCAATTAAATAATAAACGATATTTTCTAAAGCCGCGTTTCGCGCCAATTTGGGCGTAAGCCGCGTCTTCTCTCGCTTATCGCGTGTTTTCTAACTCTAATGCACATGGTTATCCACAGGAATAGTGGATAACTGCTTCCAGCCCATACAGACTGGCGCTCGGCAAATTCCCGGTTTTTCCCACGAGACGGTAGTAAAAAATTTTTATAGCTATTTTTTGATGATTAACAGTTGCGTCATTCATAACCAGTCGATGGGATCTTGCTCACATTTTCATCATTTTGGGTTCTGCACCACAACTCACCACCTCCAGCACCGTCGCTGTGCAATCCGGTTTTTTATAAATCGCTTTCTGGTGATTCATTCCTAAAAAAGCCGTTTTTTTGAACACTTTTCGGTTTCTGGCAGGGGTTTTGCAGATTCAAACACGAGCCTCACCTACACACATTTTTAAGGAGAAAAAGATGTTGAGTCTGCGTGCTGTGAATCAGTTTTACGGAAGCCAACATACGCTATGGAACGTGAATTTGGATTTTCCGCAAGGGATGTGTACAGGCGTCGTTGGCCTGCCGGGGATGGGGAAAACCACCCTCATGAATTGCATCGCCGGGAGAGTGCCCGTTGAAAGCGGCAGCATCATCTGGCACGAGGCGGGCGCGCCGCCGCGCGACTTGCTTAACCTGCCGCCAGAACAGCGCTCAGGACCGGGGATAGGCTATGTCCCTCAGGACAGGCGGATCTTCTCCCAGTTAACGATTGAGGAAAATCTGCATATCGCCATGCGGGCGATGGGGAAACCCAACCCGGAAGCGAAAAGTGACGTTTACGACCTGTTTCCGGCGCTCTACGCATTGCGACAGGCCCGTGCGAACACGCTCTCTCCGGACGACCAGTACCAGCTGGCGCTGGCTAATGCGCTGGTGAACCGTCCGCACCTGCTGATCCTCGATGAGCCCCTGCACGGCGCAGGGCACAGCTTCGCCCAGAAGCTGGGGCAGCTGCTGGCGCGCTTAAACCGGGAGTTAGGTATGACGGTGCTATTAGCGGAGCAGCAGCTGTCGTTTATCCGCCGGGTTGCGGACCGTTTCTGCATGCTCTATCGCGGGCGTAACGTGGCGCAGGGCCACGTTAACGAACTGGATGACGAGCTTATCGCGCACTGGATGTCGCGGGAAGCAAGACGCTGAGATCGAGATAACGCCCGGTGTCGGCATTTTCCGCACCCTCAGCAAGCCAGGGAATTTCCCCGAGGCACGGGGCGGGAAGTACGCGCCTGAGCGTCGCCAGATACTCCTGGTGTCGTTTACCCGGCGCAACCACGTCGTTGGCTATCCAGCCCGCCAGCTTCAGCCCGGCCTGCTGTACGGCCTGCGCGGTCAACATGGCGTGATTGATGCAGCCCAGCCTGACGCCGACGACCAGAATTACGGGAAGCTGCTCGGCCTGCACCCAGTCAGCAAACGTCTGCGTGTCCGAAAGCGGCGTAAACCAGCCGCCTGCACCTTCCACCAGCACCCAGTCGGCCTGGCTTTCCAGCGTCCGTAACCCGGCTGACAGCACGGTGAAATCAATCGGACGACCTTCGTCAGCGCTGATGATGTGCGGCGAGGTCGGCTCGGCAAAGGTGTACGGGTTCACCGCTGAATAGGCAAGCTCACGCGTGCTGTTACGCTGGAGCGCCAGCGCGTCGGTATTGCGTAACCCTTCCGCCGTCATCTCGCTGCCGGAAGCAACCGGCTTATACCCGGCGGTGTTTTTCCCAAGCTTTCGCGCCGCCTGCAGCAGCGCCGAGCTGGCCACCGTTTTACCCACTTCCGTATCCGTTCCGGTGACAAAATAACGTTCACTCACGTTCGATAATCCCATGAAAAAGTTGATAAGAGAGCGGGAAATGTCCCCGCTGCTGCGGCCAGGCCAGCTCCAGACGCTGCAGCTGTCCCCGGGTCAGCGGTTTTTTCTCCCGCCCGGCGTGCAGGTGCGTGGCCCCGATGCCCTTCAGCGATCGCATGGCGCTCAACGCATCGCTAAAATTGAGGGTGATGGTCTGCACCGTGCTGCGATAGCGCCAGCCTGCCAGCGCCTGCGTCACCTGCTCATGCGATAAAAATCGGTTAGCGTGCGGCTGCTCATCCACCGCTTTCCACGCCTGATTCAGCTCCGGCAGCGAACTTTCCAGCAGGGTGGTAAAAGCCACCTTCCCGCCCGGTCGCGCCACGCGATAAAGCTCGCGCAAGGCCTGCGGCAGGCTGCTGCACCACTGGACCGCCAGATGACTCCAGACCAGATCGAACTGCGCATCCGCCAGCGGGATCGCCTCGATATCGGCCAGCAGATAGCGATCCGCTGCCTGCCGCTGACGCGCCTCATCGAGCATCTGCTCTGAGAGGTCGATAGCCGTGACCTGGCTTCCCGCCCCGCGCCAGTAGCGGCTGTTGCTGCCTGGACCACAGCCGGCGTCCAGCACCTGCGGAAAACGGTTCTCGCCAAGCGCGACCAGAAGCCCCTGCGCGCTCTGACGCTGCAGCTCATCGTGCTGCGAATAGCTCTGCGCGGCCCGGCCAAATGCTGCCGCGACGGCCTGCTTATTCACCGGCGTCATGGAGCGCCTCCAGCAGCGTCTGGATATCCCGTGCCTCATGCGCCGCCGTCAGGGTTAAGCGCAGCCGCGCGGTACCCGGCGGGACCGTTGGCGGGCGGATAGCGGTCACCCACATCCCGCGCTCGCGCAGCGCCTGTGCCAGCGCCAGCGCGCGGCCGTTTTCGCCGACAATCACCGGCTGGATGGCGCTCTGCGAATCGGGGCTGTGGAAGGGCAGCGCCGCTAACCCCTTGCGGAAGCGGGAGATATGCTCTGCCAGCCGCTGACGACGTTCATCCCCTTCTGCGCTGCGGATCACCGCCAGCGACGCAGACAGCGCCACGGCCTGCGCCGGGGGCATGCTGGTGCTGTAGATCAGGTGTCGGGCAAACTGCAGCAGATAGTCGGCGACCGAATCGCTGCACAGCACGGCGGCGCCGCTGACGCCAAAGCCCTTGCCGAAGGTGACGATCAGCAGCTCCGGCTTCACGTTTTGCTGGTATGCGCTGCCGCGACCTTCGTCGCCCATTACGCCAATGCCGTGGGCATCGTCGACCAGCAGCCAGGCGTTTTGCCGCTTTGCGGCCTCATGCAGCGCGGCAAGCGGCGCGCTGTCGCCGTCCATGCTGAACACCCCTTCCGTAACCGCCAGCTGTTGTCCGTCGCAGGGTTTATCCAGCAGCCCGGCGAGCTGCCCCGCATCGTTATGGGCAAAGCGGCGCAGCTGCGCCGGGCTTAAACTTGCAGCCTCCAGCAGCGAGGCGTGGCTCAGGCGGTCGGCGACAATACGGTCCTCTTTTCCCATCAGGGCGGTAATGACCGCCTGGTTGGCGGCAAAGCCGGAGATGAACAGCAGCGCGCGCGGGTAGCCGAGCCAGTCGGCAAGCGCCTCTTCCAGTGCCTGATGCGCGGTGGTGTAGCCGCTGACGTGTCCCGAGCCGCCGCTGCCCACGCCAAACCGCTCCGCACCCTGCTGCCAGACGCGGATGATGGCCGGATGCTGGCTCAGCCCGAGATAGTCGTTGCTGGAGAAATTACAAAACTGCCGCCCCTCGCGGGTAAGAAAACGGCCCGCGCCGTTTTCCACCACCCTGCGAACGCGAAACGCCTCTGCCGCCCGGCGTTCGTCCAGCGCGGTATTTATTCGTGCCTGCCAGGTCATACGGCTGCCGCGTTGTAGAACTGGTCGGTGTCGGCGTTGAAAATCTGCTGCTCCAGCTGCTGCTGTTGCTCGTTATCGCCCGTCAGCACTTCGGTCTGATGCGGGTTAAGCCCCAGCTTGCGGAACAGCTGAACGTCTTTGTCCTCTTCCGGGTTCGGCGTGGTCAGCAGCTTGCAGCCGTAGAAGATGGAGTTGGCTCCGGCCATAAAGCACATCGCCTGGGTCTGCTCGTTCATCTGCTCGCGACCGGCAGAGAGGCGCACGAAAGAGGTCGGCATCATGATGCGCGCCACCGCGATGGTGCGAATAAAATCAAACGCATCCACGTCGTCGTTATCCGCCAGCGGCGTTCCCTTAACCTTCACCAGCATGTTGATCGGCACGCTTTCCGGCGGGGTCGGCAGGTTCGCCAGCTGCAGCAGCAGGCCCGCGCGGTCTTTCACCGTTTCGCCTAAGCCCACAATACCGCCCGAGCAGACCTTGATCCCCGCGTCACGCACTTTATCCAGCGTGTCCAGACGCTCCTGATAGGTCCGCGTGGTGATGATGTTGCCGTAAAACTCCGGCGAGGTGTCGAGGTTATGGTTGTAGTAGTCCAGCCCCGCCGCAGAGAGGCGCTGCGCCTGCTCCTCGTTCAGCGTGCCGAGCGTCATACAGGCTTCGAGGCCCATCTCCTTCACGCCCTTCACCATCTGTTCCAGATACGGCATGTCGCGGTCGTGCGGGTTCTTCCACGCTGCGCCCATGCAGAAGCGGGTTGAACCGGCGTTTTTCGCCTTGCGAGCGGAGTCGAGCACCTGCTCCACCTCCATCAGCCGTTCGGACTCCAGGCCGGTTTTGTAGCGCGCGCTCTGCGGGCAATATTTGCAGTCTTCAGGACAGGCACCGGTTTTGATCGACAGCAGCGTGCTGACCTGAACATGGCGCGGATCGAAGTGCTGACGATGCACCTGTTGGGCTTCGAACATCAGCTCAAGGAAAGGTTTGTTGAATAATTCAGTGACTTGCGACATCGTCCAGCGTGCGTGGTGAGCCATCGGGCTTCTCCAAAGGGTTTTGTTAATTTTCGGTTCGGTTTATACTCGTAAACCTAAAACTTTTCAAAATGGTTTACAAGTCGATTATGACCCAGGACGATCTCGCCTTCGACAAGCAGCATATCTGGCACCCTTACACCTCCACTACCCGCCCTCTTCCCGTCTATCCGGTGGCCTCGGCCCACGGCTGCGAGCTGCACCTCGCCAGCGGCGAGCGGCTCGTTGACGGGATGTCTTCGTGGTGGGCGGCCATTCACGGGTACAACCACCCGCGCCTTAATGCGGCGATGAAGGCCCAGATTGACCAGATGTCGCACGTGATGTTTGGCGGGATCACCCATCAGCCCGCCGTGGATTTATGCCGTCGCCTGGTGGCGATGACGCCTGAATCGCTGGAGTGCGTGTTCCTGGCCGATTCCGGCTCCGTGGCGGTGGAAGTGGCGATGAAAATGGCGCTGCAGTACTGGCACGCGAAGGGCGAAATGCGCCAGCGGTTCCTCACCTTCCGCAACGGCTATCACGGGGATACCTTCGGGGCGATGTCGGTGTGCGATCCGGACAACTCCATGCACAGCCTGTGGAAGGGCTATCTGCCGGAAAACCTGTTCGCCCCTGCCCCGCAGAGCCGCTTCGACGGCGAGTGGAACGAGATGGACATGGTCGGTTTCGCGCGGCTGATGGCGGCGCATCGCCATGAAATCGCCGCAGTGATCCTGGAGCCGATTGTGCAGGGCGCAGGCGGAATGCGGATGTACCACCCGGAATGGCTGAGGCGCATTCGCAGGATGTGCGACCGCGAGGGCATTCTGCTGATTGCCGATGAGATCGCCACCGGCTTTGGCCGCACCGGCAGGCTGTTTGCCTGCGAGCATGCGGGCATTGCGCCGGATATTCTGTGTCTGGGTAAAGCGCTGACCGGCGGCACCATGACGCTCTCCGCCACGCTCACGACCCGCCAGGTGGCCGACACCATCAGCGACGGCGAGGCGGGCTGCTTTATGCACGGCCCGACGTTTATGGGCAACCCGCTGGCCTGCGCCGTCGCAAGCGAAAGCCTTGCCATTCTGGAGAGCGGCGAGTGGCAGACGCAGGTTGCGGCGATTGAGGCGCAGCTGAAAGATGAACTGAATGCCGCCTCGGGCGCGAATTTTGTGGCAGACGTGCGCGTGCTGGGCGCCATCGGCGTGATTGAAACCACCCATCCGGTGAATATGGCGGCGCTGCAGCGCTTCTTCGTTGAGCAGGGCGTCTGGGTGCGGCCTTTCGGCAAGCTTATCTACCTGATGCCGCCGTACAGCATTACGCCGGAGCAGCTGCGTAAATTAACCGACGCGGTTGTAACAGCCGTTAACATTCCCGCGCATTTCACGATGTAACCCTATGCATTACACTTGCTGAACGAGCGATCAACGAGGGTAAACCGTATGAAAATCATCAGTAAAGATCTGCGCGACGGTGAAAAACTGCCGGAACGCCACGTATTCAACGGCATGGGGTATCAGGGAGACAATATCTCCCCGCACCTGGCGTGGGACGAGGTTCCGGCCGGAACCAAAAGCTTTGTCGTGACCTGCTACGACCCGGATGCGCCGACCGGCTCCGGCTGGTGGCACTGGATTGTGGCGAACCTGCCTGCCGACACGCGCGTCCTGCCGCAGGGTTCCGGTTCAGACCTGGTTGCCCTGCCTGAAGGCGCCATTCAGACGCGCACTGACTTTGGTAAAGCGGGCTACGGCGGCGCGGCGCCGCCAAAAGGGGAAACCCACCGCTATATCTTCACGGTGCACGCGCTGGATGTGGAGAAGATTGAGGTCGATGAAGGGGCGAGCGGCGCGATGGTAGGGTTTAACGTGCATTTCCATTCGCTGGGGAGCGCGTCGATTACGGCGATGTATTCATAATAGTGCGGGCTGATGCCCTCACCCCGGCCCTCTCCCACAGGGAGAGGGAGAAAACCGGACAATTCCCTCTCCCTGTGGGAGAGGGTTAGGGCAAAAATCACAGCACTGAAGGTAGCAGTCCTACAAGGCTTCCCTCTTCCAGAAGCTGCATCGCCTTATCAATATCCGGCGCAAAGAAGCGGTCGTCATCGTAGTGCGATACGTGCTCGCGCAGCGCATGACGCGCCTGCTCCAGCAGCGGGCTGGATTTTAGCCCTTCACGCAGATCGACACCCTGACATGCCGCCAGCCATTCCACCGCCAGCACGCCGCGGGTGTTGGAGGCCATTTCCCAGAGGCGACGCCCGGCAGCCGGCGCCATCGAAACGTGATCTTCCTGGTTCGCTGACGTTGGCAGGCTGTCCACGCTGTGCGGGTGCGACAGGGCTTTGTTCTCGCTCGCCAGCGCCGCCGCGGTCACCTGGGCAATCATAAAGCCCGAGTTGACCCCGCCGTTACGCACCAGGAACGGCGGCAGCTGGGACATATGTTTATCCATCATCAGCGCGATGCGGCGCTCGGACAACGCGCCGACTTCGGCAATCGCCAGGGCGATATTATCCGCCGCCATTGCCACCGGCTCGGCGTGGAAGTTGCCCCCGGAAACCACCTCGTTTTCCTGGGCGAACACCAGCGGGTTATCGGACACCGCGTTGGCCTCCACCAGCAGCACTTCTGCCGCCTGGCGCAGCTGCGTCAGGCACGCGCCCATCACCTGCGGCTGGCAGCGCAGGGAATACGGATCCTGCACCTTTTCACAGTTGTGGTGTGAATCCGCGATCTCGCTGGTGTCGGTAAGCACGTGACGGTACATCGCGGCGGCATCAATCTGCCCGCGCTGACCGCGCACCTCGTGGATGCGGGCATCGAACGGACGACGCGAGCCCAGCACGGCTTCGGTGGTCAGCGCACCGCACACCACCGCCGAGGCAAACAGATCTTCCGCTTCAAAGAGGCCGCGCAGCGCGAAAGCGGTCGATGCCTGCGTGCCGTTCAGCAGCGCCAGCCCCTCTTTCGCCGCCAGGGTGATCGGGTTTAGCCCGGCTTTTTTCAGCGCCTCTTTCGCAGGAAGCCACTCGCCCTGCCAGCGCGCTTTGCCTTCGCCCAGCAGCAGCAGCGACATGTGCGCCAGCGGCGCAAGATCGCCGGATGCGCCAACGGAACCTTTCGCCGGGATCCACGGATAGACTTCCGCATTGACCAGCGCCATCAGCGCCTGAATCACGCTCAGGCGAATGCCGGAGAAGCCGCGGGCCAGGCTATTGATTTTGAGCACCATCATCAGACGGACAATCTCATCATCCAGCGGCTGACCCACGCCCGCCGCATGTGACAGCACCAGCGAACGCTGTAAGTTTTCCAGATCGTGTGTCGCGATGCGGGTCTGCGCCAGCAGGCCAAATCCGGTGTTAATCCCGTAGGCGGTGCGCCCTTCGGCAACGATGGCTTCGACGCAGGCGACGCTGTCGTTAATGGCGGCGTGGGCGCTTTCATCCAGCGAAAGGGTAACCGGTTTACGCCAGACGTTACGCAGCTGCTTGAGCGTCAGCGAGCCGGGGGGGTGTGTTAATGCGTTCATTAATGCTTTCCTTGTGTGGCAGGGATCATCGGCAGGTTAAGGCCCTGCTCTTTGGCACAGTCAATGGCAATCTCATAACCCGCATCCGCGTGACGCATCACGCCGGTGGCCGGGTCGTTGTGCAGCACGCGAGCGATACGCGCGGCGGCTTCATCGGTTCCGTCGCAGACGATGACCATCCCGGAATGCTGGGAGAAGCCCATCCCCACGCCGCCGCCGTGGTGCAGCGACACCCAGGTCGCGCCGCTGGCGGTGTTCAGCAGAGCGTTCAGCAGCGGCCAGTCGGAGACCGCATCCGAGCCGTCGCGCATGGCTTCGGTTTCGCGGTTCGGGCTGGCGACGGAGCCGGAGTCCAGGTGATCGCGGCCGATGACGATCGGCGCGGAAACTTCACCGCTGCGCACCATTTCGTTGAAGGCAAGGCCGAGTTTTTGACGCCACTCCAGCCCTACCCAGCAGATACGCGCCGGTAGGCCCTGGAAGTTAATGCGCTCGCGGGCCATGTCCAGCCAGTGATGCAGGTGTTCGTCATCGGCGACGATCTCCTTCACTTTGGCGTCGGTTTTGTAGATGTCCTCCGGGTCGCCGGACAGGGCAACCCAGCGGAACGGACCGATGCCGCGGCAGAACAGCGGGCGAATATAGGCAGGAACGAAGCCCGGGAAGTCAAAGGCGTTATTCACGCCCATCTCTTTCGCCATCTGGCGGATGTTGTTGCCGTAGTCAAAGGTCGGAATGCCCATCTGGCTGAAGGCCAGCATGGCGGAGACGTGCTCAGCCATGGCGCGTTTCGCGGCAAGCACCGTGCCTTCCGGGTCGGTTTCCGCTTTTTGCTGATATTCTTCCCACGTCCAGCCTTTTGGCAGGTAACCGTGCAGCGGGTCATGGGCGCTGGTCTGGTCGGTGACCAGATCCGGACGCACGCCGCGGGCGACGAGCTGCGGGAGAATGTCCGCCGCGTTGCCGCACAGGGCAATCGACACCGCTTTGCCTTCGGAGGTGTATTTTTTGATGCGCGCCAGCGCATCGTCCAGATCGGTTGCCTGCTCATCGACGTAGCGGGTGCGCAGACGGAAATCAATGCGGCTCTGCTGGCACTCAATGTTGAGCGAGCACGCGCCGGCAAGCGTGGCGGCCAGCGGCTGCGCGCCGCCCATGCCGCCAAGACCTGCGGTCAATACCCAGCGGCCTTTGAGCGAGCCGTTATAGTGCTGGCGACCGGCTTCCACGAAGGTTTCGTAGGTGCCCTGCACGATCCCCTGGCTGCCGATGTAGATCCAGCTCCCCGCTGTCATCTGGCCATACATCGCCAGCCCTTTCGCGTCCAGTTCGTTGAAGTGTTCCCAGGTGGCCCAGTGCGGCACAAGGTTAGAGTTAGCGATCAGCACGCGCGGCGCGTTTTTGTGCGTTTTGAACACGCCAACCGGCTTGCCGGACTGCACCAGCAGGGTTTCGTCGTGTTCGAGTTCGGTCAGGGATTTTACAATTGCGTCATAGCATTCCCAGTTGCGCGCGGCGCGGCCTATGCCGCCGTAGACCACCAGCTCGTGGGGGTTTTCCGCCACCTCAGGGTCGAGGTTGTTCATCAACATGCGCAGCGGGGCTTCGGTGAGCCAGCTTTTGGCGGTAAGCGTGGTGCCGCGCGCGGCGCGGACGTCCTGCTGGCGGTATTTACCTGACGACATTGTTTGCTCCTCATAGGGGACAGATGATGCATTTAGATATACTTGTATAGACAAGCACACACAAGGGCAGATTTAACAAAAAAGATACAATTTTGTTATATTGCGTTAGCGATCACGCTTATAAAACTTATGACATGAAGTGGCCCTGCAGCCGGTAGCGGTTCCCCGGGAAAAGCAGCCGGGCATGCGACACAATGTGCGACGAGGACCAGGTTCGACGGCGGATCAGCAGGCACGGATCGTGCTCTTTAATGCGTAGCCTTTCGCACTCCTGCGGCGTGGCGCGCACGGCCTCCACAATGTGCTCCCCTTCCGTCAGCGGTGCGACGAGCGAGAGATAGGCATGCGGCGTGGTCTGGGTGTAATCCTGGTTCAGATAGTCCGGTATCCGCTCAGCGTTCACGCAGCGATCTTCAATCTGCACCGGAATGTCGTTCTCGAAATGCACCATCACGGAGTGGAAAATGCGGCTTCCCTCCTTGACGTTAAGCTCTGTGGCCTGCTCGGCGCTGGCCTGGGTCTCTTCGAGCACCAGCACCTCGCAGCGGTGCTGGTGATTACGCGCGGCAATCTCGTCCGCAATGCTGCGGATTTCAAACAGGGCCGACTGTCCTTTCGGTTCCGCCACAAACGTCCCCACGCCCTGCAGGCGCACCAGAAGCCCTTCGTCGGTCAGCTCGCGCAGCGCCCGGTTGACGGTCATCCGGCTAAAACCAAACTGCGCCACCAGCTCGGCCTCCGAAGGAATGCGATCGTGCGGGCGCCAGACGCCGGTAGCGATTTTTTCGCTAATTGCCTGCTTCACCTTTTCGTAGAAAGGCGCGGGAGGGCTCGACGGCGGCAGAGGTGAGCGTGAAAACATCGTGACTCCTTGAATAGTGTTATGCCCACCAGTGAGCAATTTGCCAGGCCAGGCGGGCGGCGAGCTTAGCGCCCTGTCCGTCCCGATCGTACTGCGGGTTAAACTCTACCAGATCGGCGGCCTGTAGCTTACCGCTACGGCAGATTTGTTCGATAACCGGGAGAAGATCCAGCGCCGGTATGCCTAACGCAGCCGGTGCGGACACGGCAGGCATTTCGCTGGCGGGCAGGACGTCCAGGTCGATCGTCAGATAGATACGATCGGCCTGCGCCAGCACCCTTTCCAGGGCGGATAGCGCATCGCGCCTGAAATGGAGATCTTCCACCAGCGTGACGTTCAGGCGTTCGGCCTCATCCCACAGCGCCAGCGTGTTCGCCGCCCGGCTCACGCCAAGGCAGGCGTAGTGAAATTCCCGCCCGCGCTCATCGCAGTAGCGCGCCAGCTGGCGAAACGGGGTGCCGGATGTGGCCCGGTCGGCCTTGCGCAGATCGAGATGGGCATCAAGGTTGATAATGACAACCCGCTCGTTCGGGAAGGCGTCCAGCACGCCGCGACCGTGCGCCCACGCGGTTTCGTGCCCGCCGCCAAACACCAGCGTCCGCATCCCGGACTGCTGACAGGCCGTGACGGCATCGCTTAACGCCTGCTGTGCCGCTTCCAGCTCGCCGCCTTCAACGTACACCGAGCCCATATCCGCCAGCCGATCATGTCCCTGATGGCTTGCCATATTTGCCAGCGCCTTTCGCAGCATATCCGGTGCCTGCACGGCGCCGGGCCTGCCCTGATTGCGTTTTACCCCTTCATCACATTCAAAACCTATCAGCGCGATGCCGGATGAAAGCGGCGTGAACTGGCCCTGCTGCTTTATCGTCTGGAAAATGCGCTTTGCACTGCTGGCCTCGGCGCTGTCATCGCGCCCCTGCCAGACGGTTTCGGCTACGGGCCGCCATAACCTCATACTGCCTCCCCACGGAAAATACGTTGATACAGCGGATTGCGTCCCGGCTCGTAGACCATCTCAACCGGATGATGTGCATCCCAGACGATAAAATCGGCGACAAACCCTGCCCGCAGCTGCCCGTGGGTTGCGCCACGGCCCAGCGCCTGCGCGGCATGGCGCGTGACGCCAGCCCAGGCTTCTTCCGGAGTCAGGCCAAACTGGACGCAGGCCATGTTCATCGCCAGGTGCAGGCTCGCAAACGGGCTGGTGCCGGGGTTATAGTCGGTGGCGACGGCCATCGGCACGCCCTGTTTTCTGAGCCGTTCAACCGGCGGACGCTGGCGCTCCTGCAGAAAATAGAACGCACCCGGCAACAGGACGGCAACCGTGCCGCTTTCCGCCATCGCCTGAACGCCTGCGTCGTCGAGATACTCAATATGATCGGCGGAAAGGCCCTTATACTGGCTGACCAGCGCCGCGCCGCCCTGATTCGACAGCTGCTCGACATGCCCTTTCACCGGGATACTCAGCTCGGCGGCGGCCTTGAAGAGTCGCTCGGTTTGCGACGGGGTAAAGCCGACGTTTTCACAAAACACGTCGACTGCTTCATATAACTCTTTTTGCCACAGCGTGGGCAGTATCTGCTCGCAGACCAGCGTGAGGTAGGCATCCGGATCCTGCCGGTATTCCGGCGGAACCGCATGGGCCGCCAGCAGCGTTGGGCTGATATCGATCGGATTATTGAGGCCCAGCTGGCGGGCAACCTGCAGCATCTTCTCTTCGGCCTCGGCGTTGAGCCCGTATCCCGATTTGATTTCAACGGTCGTCACGCCTTCATTCATGAGACGCTGGAGCCGCTGCTGCGCCAGTTTCAGCAAGGTTTCGGCTGAGCTGCTGCGCGTCGCCGTCACGGTCGCGTTAATCCCGCCCCCCTGGGCGCTGATGGTTTGATAAGAGACGCCGTTCAGACGCTGCTCCCACTCCGCCGCGCGGTCGCCGCCAAATACCAGGTGGGTATGGCAGTCAATCAGGCCAGGCGTGACCAGACGTCCCTGAAGATCGACACAGTGACGGTGTCCGGAAGGAATGTCAGATTCAGGGATCGCGGCCAGAATAGTGTGGCCGCGCACGACCAGGGCGTGTTGCTCTTTCAGTCCATAAGGCGCAGGTACGTCCGGCGCCATCGTAGCCAGTCGCGCATTTCGCCATATTACATCGTCGGGATGAATCTGCTGCATGGGGCATTCCACTTGTCTTAGGTTGTATAGACATTTATTTGCATCCACCGTCTGCTGTCAACCGCCTTAACGGAAAATGTTATTTATTTGTGATCACCTACCTGCCGCTCCGGGGCTAAAAATGCAACTTTTACCCTTTTTATCTTCCCGTTTCGCTCAACTTAGTATAAAAAAGCAGGCTATTTCGTCTATCCCGTTTAAGACTTGCATACCCAGGAGCTCTACCTTGAACATTTCCAGGATTTCCCGTCTGGCGTTAGCACTCGCCTTTGGCGTGACCTTATCCGCATGCAGTTCAACACCACCGGATCAGCGTCCTTCTGAGCAGGTTGCGCCCGGTACCGCCTCCCGCCCGATTTTGTCCGCTGATGAAGCGAAGAACTTCGATCGTGCGCACTACTTCTCGGCGATGGATCCTAACGCTGCGCCGTGGACACCGTCTTCTATTAACCTGCCTAAACAGCCTGACTTCGTGGTTGGCCCGGCGGGTGCGCAGGGCGTAACGCATACCTCTATTCAGGCTGCGGTTGATGCTGCCATCACTAAACACAGCGCGTCTCGCCAGTACATCGCGATCCTGCCGGGTGAATATGAAGGCACCGTGTATGTTCCGGCGGCCCCTGGCAGCATTACGCTTTACGGTCTGGGCGAAAAAGCGATCGACGTAAAAATTGGCCTGGCGATTGATTCCGAAATCGACAGCAACACCTGGCGTCACCTGGTGAATCCGGCCGGTAAATATATGCCGGGCAAACCGGCGTGGTATATGTTTGATAACTGCCAGAGCAAGCGTTCCGCCACTATTGGCGTGATGTGCTCGGCGGTATTCTGGTCTCAGAATAACGGTCTGCAGCTGCAGAACCTGACCATTCAGAATACCCTGGGCGACAACGTTGATGCCGGCAGCCACCAGGCCGTTGCGCTGCGTAGCGATGGCGATAAGGTGCAGATTAATAACGTCAACATTCTGGGCCGTCAGAACACCTTCTTCGTGACCAACAGCGGCGTGCAGAACACCCTGCAGAATAACCGCCTGACCCGTACCCTGGTGACCAACAGCTACGTTGAAGGTGACGTGGATCTGGTGTCCGGTCGCGGCGCGGTGGTGTTTGATAATACCGATTTCCGCGTGGTGAACTCCCGCACTCAGCAGGAAGGTTACGTGTTTGCTCCGGCAACCCAGTCTAACCTCTTCTACGGCTTCCTGGCCGTGAACAGCCGCTTTAACGCTGCCGGTGACGGCGTGGCGCAGCTGGGACGCTCCCTGGACGTGGACTCTGCGACCAACGGTCAGGTCGTGATCCGCGACAGCGTGATCAATGAAGGCTTCAACATGGCGAAGCCGTGGGCTGATGCCGCGATCTCCAAACGTCCATTCTCCGGCAATACCGGCGCAGTGGATGATAAAGGGAACGTGCAGCGCAACCTGAACGACGCTAACTTCAACCGCATGTGGGAATACAACAACCGCGGTCTGGGTAGCAAAGTGGTTGCTGAGCCGAAGCAGTAAGCTGTTTTGCCCGGTGGCACTGCGTTTACCGGGCATAAAAAAACCTCGCATTCGCGAGGTTTTTTGTTTTTAGCCTCTTAGTGAGCGTTTACCACCACCCACATTGGCCCCTGGCCTACGGCATAACGCCCTTTCTCTTCCAGCAGCCCCTGCTCGCCTTTAATTTCATACAGCGCGATGTGGTGGGATTTCTGCCCCGCCGCAATCAGGTATTTACCGCTGTGATCGATATTAAAGCCGCGCGGCTGGGTTTCCGTTGGCTGGAACCCTTCAATCGCCAGCACGCTGCCGTCTTCAGAGATGCTAAAGACGGTAATCAGGCTGGAGGTACGGTCGCAGGCGTACAGATGGCGGCCATTTGGCGTAATGTGGATATCCGCCGCCCAGCGGGTGTCGGAGAAATCAGACGGCATCATGTCCAGCGTCTGCACGCACTCAATCTGACCGTTTGGATCTTTCAGCTCCCATACGTCCACAGAGCTGTTCAGCTCATTGACCACGTAGGCGTACTGCTGGTTCGGATGGAAGACCATATGGCGCGGGCCCGCGCCTTCAACGGTAGTCACTTCGGCAGGATTCTGCGCCACCAGATGACCATCGTCGCTCAGGGTGAACAGGCAGATACGATCCTGCTTCAGCGCAGGCACCCACAGCGTGCGGTTATCCGGAGAGATATTCGCCGAGTGGCAGCCTTCAAGCCCTTCCACCACATCCACGGTTTCGACCGGAATGCCATCTTCCAGACGCGTTACGCTGACGCAGCCCGCGTTATAAGAGCCGCTGAAGACAAAGTTGCCTTTACGATCGGTCGAGATATGGGTTGGGCTGCCCGGCAACGGGGCTTCGGCAGTGTACGTCAGCGCACCATCGTCCGGAGAAATGCGATAGGCCAGCACGCGGAACTCCGGGCGCACACCCACGTACAAGAAACGTTTATCCGGGCTGATGACCATCGGTTGCACCTGGCCTGGCACATCAACAACCTGAACCAGCGTGAGTGTCCCTTCGGTATTTAAACGCCAGACGTGGATCTGCTGGCTTTCAGGACTGGCGGTATAAACGGTTTGTTTCATGAATATTCACTCCTCACTGCGCATGAAAGTAGTTAACTTTTGACGGTGAATGCTGAATTGTCGACAGGAGTTTTGAAGCGTTCGCCTCTCGGTGTACCATCCCATCAAAACGTAAATTCAATATTAACCCGGGAAAACAGATGACCTCGCGTGTGATTGCTCTGGATTTAGACGGTACCTTACTGACGCCGCAAAAAACCCTTCTCCCCTCCTCCCTTGAGGCGCTTAAACGCGCGCAGGAAGTGGGATATCAACTCCTTATCGTAACGGGTCGACATCACGTTGCCATTCACCCTTTTTATCAGGCACTGGCGTTAGATACACCTGCAATTTGTTGTAATGGCACTTATTTGTATGATTATCAGGCAAAAAAGGTTTTAGAATCCGACCCGCTGCCAGTTCCCAAGGCGCTGCAGCTGATCGATCTGCTGGATGAGCATGCCGTTCACGGCCTGATGTACGTGGATAACGCGATGGTGTACGAGCGCCCTACTGGTCATGTGGTGCGCACCAGCAACTGGGCGTTGTCCCTGCCTGAAGCGCAGCGTCCGGTCTTTACCCAGGTTTCCTCCCTGCGTCAGGCCGCCCAGGACGTTGAGGCTATCTGGAAATTCGCCCTGACGGATGAAGACACCACCAAACTGAATACCTTCGCAAAACACGTGGAACAAACGCTGGGTCTGGAGTGCGAATGGTCCTGGCATGACCAGGTGGATATTGCCCGCAAAGGCAACAGCAAAGGCAAGCGCCTGACGCAGTATGTGGAATCACAGGGCGGGTCGATGCAGGACGTGATCGCCTTTGGCGACAACTACAACGACATCAGCATGCTGGAAGCCGCCGGTACCGGCGTGGCGATGGGCAATGCCGACGACGCGGTAAAAGCCCGCGCCAACGTGGTGATTGGCGATAACACCACCGACAGCATCGCGCAGTACATTTATACCCACCTGCTGTAATCAGGCGGTGATCGAGACGCTCTTAATTTGCGCGTAAAGCCACAGGCCGGGTTTGATCCCTAACTCATCCCTCGCCCACGGGCTGATGCGCGCCCAGAGCGTCCTGCTGCCGACTTCAAGCTTCACTTCCACCTGCCCGTTATCATCAAAACACTCCGCGACTTTGGCGCGCAGAATATTTCGAATACTGGTTTGCAGCGGCGGCTGCAGCACCAGCGAGACGTCCGACGCCTGGATGCGAATTCGCAGCGCGGACTGTAGCGGTTTGTCAATCTTATTGACCCAAAGATGCTGGTCGCCCAGCGCCAGGGCGGTCATCGCGTAATGCGGGTGATGTTCCAGAACGCTCACTTTCAGGATGCTGCTCTGCTGTTCCCTGGGTAACCAGGGGTGCATTACGCTGCTGCCCCACACCTCTTCCAGGTTGCCGAAGGCCTTCACGCTGCCCTCTTCCAGCACCAGCACCTTGTCGGCCAGATGGAGGATCTCATCCAGCGAATGGCTGACGTAGAGCATTGGAATATTAATTTCGCGCGTCAGTCGCTGCAGATAAAGCAGAAGCTCGCGTTTACGCGGAATATCGAGCGAGGCCAGCGGTTCGTCGAGCAGCAGCAGCTCGGGGGCGGTCAGCAACGCGCGACCAATGGCCACACGCTGTTTTTCTCCGCCGGAGAGCGAGGATGGCAGCCTGTCGAGCAGAGGCTCAATGCCTAAAAGCGTCACCAGCTTGTCAAACTGCCCGACCATGCTTTTCGCCATGCCGTAACGCAGGTTGCCGCGCACGCTGTAGTGCGGGAACAGGCGCGCGTCCTGGAAAACATAGCCGATGCGGCGTTTATCCGGCGAGAGGTAAATTTTGTTCTCCACGTCATTCAGGACGCGGTCATTCAGGACAATACGGCCAGACTGCGGGCGGGTCAGGCCGCTGATGGCATTAATCAGCGACGTTTTTCCCGCTCCCGACACGCCAAAGATGGCGGTGATTCCGCTTGCCGGCAGCGTCTCGTTAAGCGTCAGGGTATGGTTTCCCAGCGTCTGGGTGAAATGGAGTTCCAGCATGCTTATTTCCCCATCCGCTCGCGGCTGAGCCGCGCCAGCCATTCAGACACCATCAGCGATACCAGCGCCAGCACAATTGAAATAATACACAGCCGCGCCGCCGCGCCTTCACCGCCCGGCGTTTGAATCAGAGTATACATTGCCGACGGGATGGTTCGCGTCTCGCCGGGGATGTTCGACACAAAGGTGATCGTCGCGCCAAACTCGCCCAGCGAGCGGGCGAAGGCCAGCACCGTCCCGACAATAATGCCCGGCAGCGTGAGCGGAAGCGTGATGGTGAAAAAGACGCGCCAGCGCCCTGCGCCCAGCGTGCGGGCCGCCTGTTCGAGCTTCATGTCCACGCCTTCCAGCGCGAGGCGGATCGCCCTCACCATCAGCGGGAATGACATCACCGCCGCCGCCAGTACCGCACCGCGCCAGCTAAACGCAAACGTCAGCCCAAACCAGTCGTAGAGCTTCTCTCCGATAAAACCGCGTCGCCCCATCGAAATCAGCAGCAGGTAACCGACCACCACGGGCGGCAAAACGAGCGGAAGATGCAGCACGCTGTCGAGCAGCGTTTTGCCGGGAAACTGACAGCGAACCAGTAGCCAGGCAAAGAAGATCCCAAAGGGCAAGCTCAGCGCAACCGCCAGGGAAGAGACTTTTAGGCTCAGCAGAACAGCCTGCCATTCAGGATCGGTCAATATCATCAGTGAGTCGTAAATCCATAACGTTTAAAGATTGCGGACGCCTCCGGCCCTTTCAGGTAATCGCGGAAGGCCGTCACGGCCGCATTTTTATGTCCATCAACAATCGCAACAGGATATTCCACTTTCTTGTGGGAGTCTTCCGGGAACGTTGCGACCACTTTTACACCTTTACTGGCAACGGCATCAGAGCCGTACACAATGCCCAGCGGGGCTTCGTTGCGCTCAACCAGCGCCAGCGCGCCGCGCACGTCTTCCGCCGGGGCCAGCTTCGGTGACAATGTCTCCCATGCACCCAGCTTTTGCAGCGCTTCTTTGGCATAAATCCCGGCCGGAACGTGCTCCGGGTCGCCCACGGCCAGACGGCCACCGTTCAGCAGGCTCGTCCAGTGGGTCTCTTTGGTGATGGTGAAGTCCGCCTGCGCGCTGGCTTTTGGCGCCACGACAACCAGGCTATTCCCCAGCAGCGTTTCGCGGGTTGTGGCATCAATCGATTTCTTCTCCGCCGCGTAATCCATCCACTTCTGGTCAGCCGAGATGAACAGATCCGCCGGTGCGCCCGCTTCTATCTGGCGCGCCAGCGTCGAGGAAGAGGCAAAAGAGGAGACCACCTCGACGTTTTTCTCTTTTTTATACGCCGCCGCGATGTCCTGCAGCGCGTTGGTCAGCGACGCCGCGGCAAAGACGGTGATTTTACCCTCGTCCGCCAGCGCGTGTCCGGTAAGTGAAAGCGTCAGCGTTGCCCCTGCGAAAAGGCGTACCCATGAACGTGCCATCTGTAACTCCTGTGAGTAGCGTTATATACATCTTAATATAACGATTACGTCAGGGAGATCCCAGTGTTTAATCGTAACGCTGAAGGGGTAAACCGGTGTGATGCGTTAAATAATATCGGCGTAGACGGGAAAATCTTGAGAACAAAACGCCCGGACTGGCCGGGCGTTTTGTGGGGAATCAATGCTGCTTTTTAGCCTGGTCTTTGTGACCAATGTTCGAAAAGACGTTGAACACTTCACCCAGGCCGTAGATGGCACCGAGGATGATGGCCATCACTACTGGTACCATGATCACGGCGAATACCAGACTTTTCAACAACTCTAACATGGTTTTCTCCAGATATTGTGAATGGCTCATTCTACCCTTTCAAGTGAGAAAAACATCCCCTTTTGTGCGGTACCCTATGCGCCCTGCACCATTTGGGTCACAATACTCTTTTTGCCAGGACACTGTTATGCAGGCCGAAATTCTTCTCACTCTACGACTTCAGCAAAAGCTTTTCGCCGATCCGCGACGTATCGCCCTGCTTAAACAAATAGAACAAACGGGCTCGATTAGCCAGGGGGCGAAAAACGCGGGCATCAGCTACAAAAGTGCCTGGGACGCCATCAACGAAATGAACACCCTGAGCGAACACCCGCTGGTGGACAGAGCCACAGGCGGCAAAGGCGGCGGCGGTGCGATCGTGACGCGCTATGGCCAGCGCCTTATTCAGCTTTACGATCTGCTGGCCCAGATCCAGCAAAAGGCGTTCGATGTGTTGAGCGACGACGATAACGTTCCGCTGGACAGCTTGCTGGCCGCCATTTCCCGCTTCTCGTTACAAACCAGCGCCCGCAACCAGTGGTTTGGAACGGTGACGGCGCGCGACAATCTCCAGGTACAGCAGCATATTGAGATCCTGCTTGCCGATGGCACCACCCGTCTGAAAGCCGCAATAACGGCGCAGAGCGCAGAGCGCCTTGAGCTTCATGAAGGTAAAGAGGTGCTGGTGCTGCTGAAAGCGCCGTGGGTCAATATCACGCGCGATCCCGACGCCGCAAAGGCGGCCGATAACCAGCTCCAGGGCGCTATTAGCCATATCGAACGCGGCCAGGCGCAGTGCGAAGTGCTGATGACCCTGGCAGACGGGCAACCGCTTTGCGCGACGATACCGCTTAGCGAAGCGGACGGTTTAGAAGGAGGTACTGTCGTTACCGCCTGGTTCAACGCAGATAGGGTGATTATCGCCACATTGTGCTGAGCGCATTGACAATCGCGCCGACAGTGCGTATCCCTGATATCTGTTGCTGCAAAAACAGGGATAAACCATGTCATCATTGCATATTTCGCAAGGCACGTTTCGTCTTAGCGATACCCGAACGCTGACGATTGCTGATTTAACGCTACGCGCGGGTGAAAGCTGGGCGTTTGTCGGCACTAACGGCAGCGGTAAATCCGCGCTGGCCCGCGCGCTGGCCGGCGAGCTCCCCCTCCTCAAGGGCGAATGCCAGGGCGACTTTACGCGCCTGACGCGCCTGTCATTTGAACAATTGCAAAAGCTGGTAAGCGACGAGTGGCAGCGCAATAACACTGATTTACTCAGCCCTGGCGAAGAAGATACCGGCCGTACGACGGCGGAAATTATTCAGGATGAGGTGAAAGATCCCGCCCGCTGTCAGCGCCTGGCAGAACGGTTCGGCATCACCGCCCTGCTCAACCGGCGCTTTAAATACCTTTCAACCGGCGAGACGCGAAAAACGCTGCTTTGCCAGGCGCTGATGAGCGAGCCCGAACTGCTTATCCTCGACGAACCGTTTGACGGCCTTGACGTGCAGTCCCGTGCGCAGCTGGCGGCCCTGCTGGAGTCGCTTAATCAGCAGGGCTATACCCTGGTTTTGGTGCTTAACCGCTTCGATGAAATTCCGGACTTTATTCAGCACGCGGGCGTACTGGCCGACTGTAACCTGACCGAGACCGGTGAAAAAACCGCGCTGCTTAAGCAGGCGCTCATTGCCCAGCTCGCACACAGTGAACAACTCGACGGAATTACGCTTCCGGAACCTGACGCCCCTTCGGCCCGCCATGCGCTCGATCCCCACCAGCCGCGCATCGTGCTGCGAGATGGGATTGTCTCTTATGACGATCGCCCGATCCTCAACCGTCTTAGCTGGACGGTCAATCCCGGCGAACACTGGCAGATTGTCGGCCCTAACGGCGCGGGAAAATCCACGCTGCTGAGCCTTATCACCGGCGATCACCCGCAGGGCTATAGCAACGATCTGACGCTGTTTGGTCGGCGTCGCGGCAGCGGCGAAACCATCTGGGATATTAAAAAACATATCGGCTACGTCAGCAGCAGCCTGCATCTGGATTACCGGGTCAGTACCACGGTACGCAACGCGATCCTTTCCGGGTATTTTGATTCCATCGGTATTTATCAGGCGGTGTCTGACAAACAGCACAAGCTCGCCCAGCAGTGGCTGGATATTCTGGGCATGGACAACCGGGTCGCTGACGCGCCGTTTCATAGTCTGTCGTGGGGGCAGCAGCGTCTGGCCCTGATCGTTCGCGCGCTGGTGAAACACCCTACGCTTCTGATCCTCGACGAACCGCTGCAGGGACTCGATCCGCTGAATCGCCAGCTTATCCGCCGCTTTGTGGACGTGCTGATTAGCGAAGGTGAAACGCAGCTGCTGTTCGTTTCACATCATGCCGAAGATGCCCCCGCCTGCATCACGCATCGCCTGGAGTTTGTGCCGGACGGTGAGGGTTATCGCTATCTTCTCAGCAACGTCGATTAAACCCGGAGGGCTCTGCCCTCCTCTTTTTCAGATAACTTGCATCAATACATGGCTATCTCTTTGATCTAGAATGCACTCATTCATTGAAAAAGCGAGTGTGAAAACGAGTGTAAACGATTCCACTATTTTATCCCATGTCACACTTTTCGCGTCTCTGTTATGCTATGGTTATTACATACCATAAGCCCAATGGAGCGAAATATGCGAGTTCTGGTAACAGGTGGTAGCGGTTACATAGGTAGTCATACCTGCGTGCAACTGCTGCAAAACGGTCACGACGTCATCATCCTCGACAACCTGTGCAACAGTAAGCGCAGCGTGCTGCCGGTGATTGAACGCCTTGGCGGTAAACAACCGACTTTCGTGGAAGGCGACATCCGCAACGAAGCGCTGATGACCGAGATCCTTCACGACCATGCCATCGAAGCGGTGATCCACTTCGCGGGTCTGAAAGCGGTCGGTGAATCCGTTGCGAAGCCGCTCGAGTATTACGACAACAACGTCAACGGTACCCTGCGTCTCATCTCCGCCATGCGTGCGGCCAACGTCAAAAACTTCATCTTTAGCTCCTCCGCCACCGTCTACGGCGATCAGCCCAAAATCCCTTACGTTGAAAGCTTCCCGACCGGTACCCCGCAAAGCCCGTACGGCAAAAGCAAGCTGATGGTAGAGCAGATCCTGACCGACCTGCAAAAAGCGCAGCCGGAGTGGAGCATCGCGCTGCTGCGCTACTTCAACCCGGTCGGCGCGCATCCGTCCGGCGACATGGGTGAAGATCCGCAGGGCATCCCGAACAACCTGATGCCGTATATCGCCCAGGTTGCCGTGGGTCGCCGCGACTCGCTGGCGATATTTGGCAATGACTATCCGACCGAAGACGGCACCGGCGTGCGCGACTACATCCACGTGATGGATCTGGCCGACGGTCACGTTGCGGCCATGCAGCAGCTGGCCAACAAACCGGGCGTGCATATTTACAACCTCGGCGCCGGGGTCGGCAGCAGCGTGCTGGACGTGGTTAACGCCTTCAGCAAAGCCTGCGGTAAGCCGGTGAACTACCACTTCGCTCCGCGTCGAGATGGCGACCTGCCTGCTTACTGGGCCGATGCCACCAAAGCCGACAAAGAGCTTAACTGGCGTGTGACGCGCACGCTTGATGAAATGGCACAGGATACCTGGCACTGGCAGTCACGCCACCCGCAAGGCTATCCGGACTAAGGATCCGTCATGACGCAATTTAATCCCGTCGATCATCCGCATCGTCGTTTTAACCCGTTAAGCGGGCAATGGATTTTGGTTTCTCCGCATCGCGCCAAGCGCCCCTGGCAGGGGGCGCAGGAGACGCCTGCAAAACAGACGCTGCCACAGCACGACCCGGACTGCTTCCTCTGTCCGGGCAACACGCGCGTCACCGGGGATAAAAACCCGGACTACAAAGGCACCTTCGTGTTCACCAACGATTTTGCCGCGTTGATGACCGACACGCCGGACGCGCCGCAAAGCCACGATCCGCTGATGCGCTGCGAAAGCGCGCGCGGAACCAGCCGCGTGATCTGCTTCTCGCCGGATCACAGCAAAACGCTGCCCGAGCTGAGCGTGGACGCGCTGAAAGAGGTCGTCAGCACCTGGCAGGCGCAAACCGCAGAGCTGGGGCAGCGCTATCCGTGGGTGCAGGTGTTCGAAAACAAAGGCGCGGCCATGGGCTGCTCAAACCCGCACCCGCACGGCCAGATCTGGGCGAACAGCTTCCTGCCTAACGAAGCCGAGCGTGAAGACCGTCTGCAGAAAGCGTATTACGCGGAAAACGGTTCGCCGATGCTGGTGGATTACACCCAGCGCGAGCTGGCCGACGGCAGCCGCACCGTGGTGGAAACCGAACACTGGCTGGCCGTCGTCCCTTACTGGGCCGCCTGGCCGTTTGAAACGCTGCTGCTGCCGAAAGCGCACGTGCAGCGCATCACCGATCTTAGCGACGCGCAGCGCGACGACCTTGCCCTGGCGCTGAAAAAGCTGACCAGCCGTTACGACAACCTCTTCCAGTGCTCTTTCCCGTACTCCATGGGCTGGCACGGCGCCCCGTTTAACGACGAAGAGAATCAACACTGGCAGCTGCACGCCCATTTCTATCCGCCGCTGCTGCGCTCTGCGACGGTGCGTAAATTCATGGTGGGCTATGAAATGCTGGCGGAAACCCAGCGTGACCTGACGGCGGAACAGGCGGCAGAACGTCTGCGTGCCGTTAGCGACGTCCACTATCGCGAATCAGGAGTCTAAAAAATGAGTCTGAAAGATAAAACACAATCCCTGTTTGCTGAGAAATTTGGCTACCCTGCCACCCACGTTATCCAGGCGCCAGGCCGCGTTAACCTGATCGGTGAACACACCGACTATAACGACGGTTTCGTGCTGCCGTGCGCTATCGATTACCAGACCGTCATCAGCTGCGCGAAGCGCGACGACCGTAAAGTTCGCGTGATTGCGGCGGATTACGGTAATGAGACGGACGAGTTTTCCCTCGATGCCCCGATTGTGACGCACGACAGCCAGCAGTGGTCTAACTACGTGCGCGGCGTGGTGAAACACCTTCAGAAGCGTAACAAGAACTTTGGCGGCGCAGATTTAGTTATCAGCGGCAACGTGCCGCAGGGTGCGGGCTTAAGCTCCTCTGCGTCCCTGGAAGTCGCCGTGGGTACCGTGTTCCAGCAGCTTTATCATCTGCCGCTGGACGGCGCGCAAATCGCCCTGAACGGTCAGGAAGCAGAAAACCAGTTCGTGGGCTGCAACTGCGGCATTATGGACCAGCTGATCTCCGCGCTGGGCAAAAAAGAGCATGCCCTGTTAATTGATTGCCGCTCGCTGGGTACCAAAGCCGTTCCCCTGCCGAAAGGCGCGGCTGTGGTGATCGTCAACAGCAACTTTAAGCGCACGCTGGTGGGCAGCGAATACAACACCCGCCGCCAGCAGTGCGAAACCGGCGCCCGCTTCTTCCAGCAGCCTGCCCTGCGCGACGTGACGCTCAATGAATTTAACAAAGTGGCGCACGAGCTGGATCCGATTGTCGCCAAACGCGTTCGTCACGTGCTGACGGAAAATGCCCGTACCGTTGAAGCCGCGTCCGCGCTGGCGAAAGGTGACCTGAAACGCATGGGTGAGCTGATGGCGGAATCTCACGCCTCCATGCGCGATGATTTTGAAATCACCGTTCCGCAGATCGACACCCTGGTGGACATCGTTAAAGCCACCATCGGCGACAAAGGCGGCGTGCGCATGACGGGCGGCGGTTTTGGCGGCTGCATCGTTGCGCTGGTGCCAGAAGAGCTGGTCCCTGCCGTACAGGATGCCGTGGCGAAGCAGTACGAAGCAAAAACGGGTATCAAAGAAACCTTCTATGTTTGTAAAGCATCACAAGGAGCCGGACAGTGCTAAACGAAACACCTACCCTTGCACCGGATGGTCTGCCGTATCGCCTGTTAACCCTGCGCAATAGCGCGGGGATGGTCGTTACGGTGATGGACTGGGGGGCAACCCTTCTTTCTGCCCGCGTACCGATGCCGGACGGCAGCGTGCGCGAGACCCTGCTCGGCTGCGCCTCGCCTGAGCAGTACATCAATCAGTCCGCCTATCTGGGCGCGTCCGTTGGTCGCTATGCTAACCGCATCGCGAAGAGCCGTTTTGAACTCGACGGCGTGCAGTACACCCTGCTTCCAAGCCAGGGTGAGAACCAGCTGCACGGCGGACCGGACGGGTTTGATAAACGCCGCTGGAAGATTGTTCGTCAAAACGATGGCGAAGTGCTGTTCTCGCTGGATTCGCCTGATGGCGACCAGGGCTTCCCGGGGAACCTTGTCGCGTCCGCGCGCTTTACGCTGACCGACGACAACCGTATCGCCATCGAATACCGTGCGACGGTCGATAAGCCGTGTCCGGTCAATCTGACCAATCACGCGTATTTCAACCTGGACGGTAGCCAGTGCGACGTGCGTAACCACAAGCTGCAGATCCTGGCGGATGCATATCTTCCAGTTGACGAGATGGGCATTCCGTATCAGGGCCTCAAAGACGTGAGCGGCACCAGCTTTGACTTCCGCAGCGCGAAGTCCATCGCCCAGGATTTCATGAGCGATGACGATCAGCGTAAGGTAAAAGGCTACGACCACGCTTTCCTGCTGCAGGCCAAAGGCGATGTGAAACAGCCTGCCGCACAGGTCTGGTCTGCGGATGAGAAACTGCAGATGACGGTTTATACCACAGCCCCTGCACTGCAGTTTTACTCAGGCAACTACCTCGGCGGCACGACGGCGCGCGAACATGATGAGTACAGCGACTGGCAAGGCCTGGCGCTGGAGAGCGAGTTCCTGCCGGACAGCCCGAACCATCCGGAATGGCCGCAGCCAGACTGCGTGCTGCGTCCGGGTAAAGAGTACGTGAGCATGACGGAATATCATTTTATTCCACATTAATATCCAGCCCTCCCTCCGGAGGGCTTTTTTCTGCGCGCCTTGCTGAAAATAGCGCCGATCGCAGACAAAATCATAACCCTGGATTCACAAGCATCTTACACTCAGAGACTATTTTCGCTATGGTTAGGGTTAAGCGTTGCTGGTGGCACGGCCACGGCAATATAATGAGAATTGTTATCATTCTAAAAATGCTTGAGGAGTAAGAGATGGCTATAACTAAGCTGGTCCTGGTGCGTCACGGCGAAAGCCAGTGGAACAACGAAAACCGCTTTACCGGTTGGTACGACGTTGATCTGTCTGAGAAAGGCGTAAGCGAAGCAAAAGCAGCGGGTAAACTGCTGAAGGAAGAAGGCTTCAGCTTTGATTTTGCTTACACCTCTGTGCTGAAACGTGCCATCCACACCCTGTGGAACGTGCTGGACGAACTGGATCAGGCCTGGCTGCCGGTTGAGAAGTCCTGGAAACTGAACGAACGCCACTACGGTGCGCTGCAGGGCCTGAACAAAGCGGAAACCGCTGAGAAATATGGCGACGAGCAGGTTAAACAGTGGCGTCGCGGCTTCGCAATCACCCCACCAGAGCTGACCAAAGATGACGAGCGCTACCCGGGCCACGATCCGCGTTACGCGAAGCTGACCGACGCTGAGCTGCCAACCACCGAAAGCCTGGCGCTGACCATCGACCGCGTTGTGCCTTACTGGAACGAAACCATTCTGCCACGCCTGAAAAGCGGCGAGCGCGTGATCATCGCTGCTCACGGTAACTCCCTGCGTGCGCTGGTGAAATACCTGGACAACATGGGTGAAGACGAAATCCTCGAACTGAACATTCCAACTGGCGTACCGCTGGTGTATGAGTTCGACGAAAACTTCAAGCCAATCAAACACTACTATCTGGGTAACGCAGAAGAGATCGCGGCCAAAGCAGCGGCTGTCGCGAACCAGGGTAAAGCGAAGTAATTTTCGCCAGACATAAAAAAAGCGCGGAGCCTTCCGCGCTTTTTTATTTGTGCCAGATAATTTAGCCGCGGCGCGCTTTTACCGCATTCGCCAGCTGACGCAGGATAGCATCGGTATCGTCCCAGCCAATGCAGGCATCGGTGACGCTTTTGCCATACACCAGCGGCTCGCTGCCTTCCAGGTTCTGGTTACCTTCAACCAGATGGCTTTCGATCATCACCCCAATCACTGCCTTCTCACCGCCGGCAATCTGCTGGCAAACGTCTGCCCCTACTTCCATCTGCTTTTTAAACTGCTTGCTGGAGTTGGCATGGCTGAAATCGATCATCACCTGCGGTGGCAGCCCGGCTTTTTCCAGCCCGACCTTCACTTCTGCCACGTGTTTCGCGCTGTAGTTCGGCTCTTTGCCGCCGCGCAGAATGATATGGCAGTCACCGTTACCGCTGGTGTTAACGATGGCGGAATGGCCCCATTTGGTCACGGACAGGAAGCAGTGCGGCGCACCCGCTGCGTTGATGGCGTCGATAGCCACCTTAATGGCGCCGTCAGTGCCGTTTTTGAAACCCACCGGGCAAGAGAGACCGGACGCCAGCTCGCGGTGCACCTGAGATTCGGTTGTGCGGGCACCAATTGCGCCCCAGCTCATCAGGTCTGCCAGGTATTGTGGCGTAATCATGTCCAGGAATTCACCGGCCGCAGGCAGGCCGCTGTCGTTGATCTCCAGCAGCAGCTTGCGCGCAATGCGCAGACCGTCGTTGATCTGGAAGCTGTTATCCATATGCGGATCGTTAATCAGCCCTTTCCAGCCCACGGTGGTGCGCGGTTTTTCAAAATAAACGCGCATCACGATTTCCAGCTCGTCCTTCAGCTCTTCACGGAGGGTGAGCAGACGGGCAGCGTACTCTTTCGCAGCTGCAGGATCGTGAATGGAGCACGGACCAATCACCACCAGAAGACGATCGTCATTACCTTTCAGGATCTTATGGATCGCTTTACGAGCATGAGAAACCGTATTTGCGGCATTTTCAGTGGCGGGGAATTTCTCAAGGAGCGCTACAGGAGGTAATAACTCATTGATCTCTTTAATGCGTAAATCGTCGTTCTGATAATTCATTTTCTTTCCAGCTCTGCCATATCTTTAGTAATGAAAGCAATCCTTTCAATCTATCTTGTCGACCAGGAAGTGTAAACACGGTTTTACACTTCACGCAGATAATTCCTGGAATTCGCCTAAAAATCGCCACAAAATAGCGAAAAACGAGATCTAACCTAAGCTTTTTAACTGTAACAACCAATTTTACACGCTTAAACGCGATTCCCTACTGACGTAAGTCCGTAAGGCGGAATCTTTCGCCTCAGAAAAAGATGCACTGTTGGAGAATGTTATCCAGCGTAACGACAAGAACAGGAGCACCATGATGAAAATGACAAAACTGGCAACCCTCTTCCTGACCGCCACACTCACTCTGGCAAGCGGCAGCGTCCTGGCCGCGGAAACGGGCACATCAGACAGCAACGGTGATGCGAATGCCGCTGCGGCAGCAGGCCAGCCCGCCCCTGATGCGAAACAGAATATCGCCCCGAATAATGTCGACAACAGCCAGATCAATGCCGGCAACACTAACACCGGAGGCACCATGCTGCATCCCAACGGCAGCGGTTCCGGCACCATGAATCATGACAATATGAGTTCGGACGAGGTTCATAAGAACTCAATGTGCAAGGACGGCAAATGCCCTGACCCTAATGACAAAGTCGGAAACGACGCGAATACCAAAACTGATGGCACAACCCAATAACAGGTTGTGATCGGAAAGAAAAAGGAGAGCTCTGGCTCTCCTTTCTTTTTGGAGTAACCTATTAAAAACGCTACACTAAAAACAATAACACATCAGGAAAGCAGACATGGCGCACTCCCATTCCCACTCACACTCTCCCGGCAACGACAACGCTAAACGACTGATGCTGGCCTTTGGCGTCACGGCAACGTTTATGGTTATCGAGGTCATTGGCGGCCTGATTTCCGGCTCTCTGGCGCTTCTGGCTGATGCCGGACATATGCTGACCGATGCCGCAGCGCTGCTCTTCGCCCTGCTGGCGGTGCAGTTTGCGCGTCGTCCTCCCAATGCGCGCCATACCTTCGGCTGGCTGAGGCTGACAACCCTCGCCGCGTTTGTTAACGCTATTGCGCTGGTGGTCATTACCGTTCTTATCGTCTGGGAGGCCGTACAGCGATTCAGACACCCGCAGCCGATCGCCGGGGCGACAATGATGGTGATTGCCGTGGCGGGGCTGCTGGCGAATATCCTCGCCTTCTGGATTTTGCACCGCGGCAGCGGGGAAAAGAACCTCAACGTACGCGCTGCGGCTCTGCATGTTCTGGGTGATTTGCTCGGCTCAGTCGGGGCAATTGTCGCCGCGCTGGTGATCCTCTACACCGGCTGGACGCCTGTCGATCCGATTCTGTCCGTGCTGGTGTCGTGTCTGGTCTTGCGCAGCGCCTGGCGGCTGCTGAAGGAGAGCGTGAATGAACTGCTTGAAGGGGCACCGGCATCGATGGATATTGACGAGCTAAAGCGCAACCTGCGCCGTTCAGTCCCGGAAGTGCGCAACGTTCATCACGTTCACGTCTGGCTGGTGGGGGAAAAACCGGTCATGACGCTGCACGTCCATGTGATCCCGCCTCACGACCACGATGCGCTGCTTGAGCGCATCCAGCATTTTCTTGAACATCACTACGAAATTGGCCACGCCACCATCCAGATGGAGTATCAGCCCTGTAACGGGCCGGACTGCCACCTTAACGAGGCGCAGTCCGGACATTCACATCAGCATCACCACTAGCTGGAAAGCGCGTGAGAACCCCGCTCACGCGCGCTCTTAATCCACATCCGGCTGCCGTTCAGCGCGATGAAGGTCAGCAGCAGATATTCCAGCGACATCGCATAGACGCCCTGCAGGGCGAAGATTGCCACGCTGATCACGTTGATGATGACCCACAGCAGCCAGTTCTCAACGTATTTACGGGTCATCAGGATCATCGCCGCAATCGACAGCACCATCATGCAGGAATCCCAGAACGGGAAGGCATCCGGCTGGAGCTCGGGCATCGTCACGTTCAGGCCGAAACCGGACATGACCGAAACGGCAACGCGGGTCAGGAACGCAAACACCGGGTTGATATAGACGGTCATTAAACCAATGGCGACCACGCAGGCAACAAACCAGGCGATGGCTTTCGGCAAGGGCAGCCAGCGGATCTGCAGTTCTGCCTCCTGCTGGCTGTTCTGACGCGACCACGCGTACCAGCCGTAAATATTGGCGGCGAAGAAGAACAGCTGCAAAAGCAGGCTGGCGTACAGCTGGATCTGGAAGAAGATAATCGCAAACAGCGTAACGTTTATCAGCCCGAACGCGTAGTTGCTGATCTTCTCCAGGCTTGCCAGCCAGATACAGAGTAATCCCGCCAGCGTGCCAAAGGCCTCAATCCATGACAGGTCATAGCCACCTGCACCAATCGGTATATGAACCAGAATGTTCTGCGTGCTAAAAAAATCCATCTTTTCCCCGGGGCGTTTTGAATTAAGTACGTAGTGTAGCCGCAAAATCCAGCATGCGGTTAAGCGGAATTAATGCACCTTCACGCAGGGCGGCATCCACATGGATTTCATGTGCTGCCCCGCCCGTCTCGAGCCCTTCGGCAATGGCCTTCAGGCCATTCATAGCCATCCACGGACAATGCGCACAGCTGCGACACGTTGCGCCCTCGCCCGCCGTTGGCGCTTCAAGGAGCTCTTTCTCCGGCACGGCCTGCTGCATCTTGTAGAAGATACCGCGATCGGTCGCCACGATGAGCTGCCTGTTAGGCAGCGTTCTGGCCGCGTTGATAAGCTGGCTGGTTGAGCCCACGGCGTCCGCCATCTCGACAATAGACTGCGGTGATTCTGGGTGAACAAGAATCGCGGCGTCAGGATAAAGTGCCTTCATGCGCGCCAGCGCCTGGGTTTTGAATTCGTCGTGCACAATGCAGGCACCCTGCCAGCAGAGAACGTCAGCCCCTGTCTGCTTCTGGACATAATTTCCAAGATGGCGGTCAGGCGCCCAGATAATTTTCTCGCCCAGGCTATCCAGATGTTCAATCAGCTCAACGGCGATGCTGGAGGTGACAACCCAGTCTGCCCGCGCTTTTACCGCCGCAGAGGTGTTGGCGTAAACCACCACGGTCCGGTCAGGGTGGGCGTCACAGAAGGCCGTGAATTCGTCAATCGGGCAGCCGAGATCCAGTGAACACTCCGCATTAAGAGTCGGCATCAGAATGGTTTTTTCAGGGCTCAGGATCTTTGCCGTTTCGCCCATAAAACGCACGCCGGCAACCAGCAGCGTGGAAGCAGGATGTTTTGCACCGAAGCGTGCCATCTCCAGTGAATCTGAAATACAGCCCCCGGTCTCTTCCGCTAGCTGCTGAATTTCCGGGTCGGTGTAGTAATGGGCCACCATCACCGCATCTCGTTCTTTGAGAAGACGTTTGATCTTCTCACGGTAGAATTGCTTTTCGTCCTGGCTCAGAGGGACAGGCTTTGGCGGAAACGGATAGATTGCGGCTTCAGGATCAAACATCACACTCATTATGGCTTCTCGTTTTACGGGCTTAACAATATTGCCTTTCTTTTGCATGACATAGCAAAACGCATGGCAATTGTGTTTTGTATACTAAACAAGATAGCGAATATGAGAGGAAAAGTCACCGGAAATAGGTGCGGATAGCATTTGTCGGCTGGCGGATTCGCCTTGCCCGACCTGCACAGACGGCAGATAGCAAAAAGGCGCCTTTAGGGCGCCTTTCTACACTGGTGGGTCGTGCAGGATTCGAACCTGCGACCAATTGATTAAAAGTCAACTGCTCTACCAACTGAGCTAACGACCCCTTGCGGGATGTACTTCAAATTTATTCAGGCTGGTGGGTCGTGCAGGATTCGAACCTGCGACCAATTGATTAAAAGTCAACTGCTCTACCAACTGAGCTAACGACCCTTTTGGGTGTTGCCTGAATTATCACTCGGAACCAATAAAATTGGTGGGTCGTGCAGGATTCGAACCTGCGACCAATTGATTAAAAGTCAACTGCTCTACCAACTGAGCTAACGACCCGAGTGGTGGGTGATGACGGGCTCGAACCGCCGACCCCCTCCGTGTAAAGGAGATGCTCTACCAACTGAGCTAATCACCCACTCTGTACTACTGGTGTGCGTTAAGTGGTGGGTCGTGCAGGATGACTCGGCTTCGCCTCGCCCTACGGGCCGTTGCTGACGCAACGTTATCCTTCACGTTTTACTACTTCCACCTGACTTAGTGGTGGGTCGTGCAGGATTCGAACCTGCGACCAATTGATTAAAAGTCAACTGCTCTACCAACTGAGCTAACGACCCACTTTTACGCTGTTTTCACGTTGTTTGATATCCCGTGGCAACGGCGGCATATATTACTGATTTAAGAATTCAGCGCAACAAAAATTTCGATGAAGATCACTTAACTGCTTACGAATCATGCTGCACGACCAGAAATAACGCGATTTCTGGTCATGCGATAATCATCCCATCGAATTCAGACGTTTTTGCGCCTGCTTAGCACCTTCAGTACCCGGGAATTTGGAGACCACCTGCTGGTAAACCGCTTTGGCTTTCGCAGTGTCGCCTTTGTCCTGCATGATGACGCCCACTTTATACATCGCATCAGGCGCTTTTGGCGATTTCGGGTAATTTTTCACCACTGAGGCAAAATAAAACGCCGCATCGTCCTTTTTACCCTTGTTGTAATTCAGCTGACCGAGCCAGTAATTCGCATTTGGCTGATAAGTGGAATCAGGGTATTTCTTAACAAAGTTCTGAAACGCAGCAAGCGCGTCATCCTGACGAGATTGATCCTGCACCAGGGCAATGGCCGCGTTGTAGTCCGTATTCGCGTCACCGCTCTGTACAGGCGCACCTGTTGCAGCAGAAGCATCCGCAGCCGGAGCTGATGTCGCCGCACCGGTCTGATCGCCCGCGGCTGGCTGTGCTTGTGCTGCTGCACCACCGCTGCTCAGGCTATCTATCTGCAGCAAAATCTGCTTCTGACGTTCCACAACCTGGTTCAACTGATACTGGCTTTCCTGAATCTGGCCGCGGAGAGAGTCAATATCGTTTTGGTTATCAGAAAGTTGTTGCTGGAGTTGGGTTAAAAGCTGGCTGTGAGCGTTAGAAATACGCTCGAGTTGAGTGACCCGGTCTTCTACCGAGCCTGAGCCGACACTACTGATTGGTGCCTGAGCAAAAGCGGCCCAGGGGGCCGCTATTCCAACCAGTAACGACAGACTCAACAGATGATGTCTGAAGTTACTGCTCATGCAATTCTCTTAGTAAACCAGTACGGCACGACGGTTTTTGGAGTAAGCCGCTTCGTCGTGACCCAGTACTGCAGGTTTTTCTTTACCGTAAGAAACGATGGAGATCTGGTCAGCAGAAACGCCTTTACCCTGCAGGTACATTTTAACAGCGTTAGCACGACGTTCACCCAGGGAGATGTTGTACTCTGGAGTACCACGTTCGTCCGCGTGACCTTCTACGGTGACTTTGTAAGATGGGTTGCTACGCAGGAAGTTAGCGTGAGCGTCCAGCATCGCAGCGAAGTCAGAACGGATGTCGTATTTATCCAGATCGAAGTAAACGATGTTGTTCTGCTGCAGCTGCTGCATCTGAAGACGCGCTTGCTCTTCAGAAGACATGTTGCCATTGCCGTTCGCGTCCATGCCGGTGCCGGCACCCATCATGCCTTCGCCGCTCTGGTCATTGCTGGCGTTCTTGTTAGAAGAACACGCTGCGATTGCCATTACAGGCAGAGCGATCATCAGCCCCTTCAGCACTTTGTTCAGTTGCATTTCTATGATTCCTTTAGTAATCAATTAATTATTATTTACAGATACGGCGACCAGGCAGGTGATTTTACCTGTCCATCAGTTGCCGGAATACGCGCTTTGAAACGCCCATCTGTAGAAACCAGATTCAGCACAGATCCCATCCCCTGAGAAGAGCTGTAGATTACCATCGTGCCGTTAGGTGCCAGACTCGGCGTTTCATCCAGGAACGTTGACGACAGAACTTGAACGCCACCCGCTACCAGATCTTGTTTAGCAATGTGCTGCTGCCCACCGTTGGAGCTCACCATTACCATAAATTTACCGTCGCTGCTCACGTCTGAGTTCTGGTTCTGCGAACCTTCCCAGGTAATACGCTGCGGAGCACCGCCGTTGATGTTGACTTTATAGATTTGTGGACGGCCAGCCTGGTCAGAAGTAAACGCCAGGTTTTGACTATCCGGGAACCATGAAGGTTCAGTGTTGTTGCTGCGACCGTCGGTCACCTGACGGATCTGGCCAGAGCCAATGTCCATCACGTACAGGTTCAGGCTACCGGTTTTTGACAGCGCAAACGCCAGTTTAGACCCGTCCGGAGAGAAGGAAGGTGCACCGTTGTGACGTGGGAAAGACGCCACCTGACGAACAGCTCCGTTTGCCAGCGTCTGGATAACCAGCGCTGAACGGCCGCTTTCGAAGGTTACATAGGCCAGTTTAGAACCGTCCGGAGACCAGGCTGGAGACATCAGCGGCTGAGAAGAACGTTTCACCAGGAACTGGTTGTAGCCGTCGTAGTCAGATACGCGCAGCTCATACGGGAACTGACCACCGTTGGTCTGCACCACATAAGCAATACGGGTACGGAACGCCCCTTTAATGCCGGTCAGTTTTTCAAATACCGCATCGCTGGCAGCGTGTGCCGCGTAGCGCAGGTACTGCTTAGTGACCTTGTAAGAGTTCTGTGCCAGAACGGTACCCGGTGCACCGCCGGTATCCACCAGCTGCCAGGCCACGTTGTAAGAGCCGTCCGGGTTAGGCGTAACCTGACCCACAACCACGGCATCAATACCCAGTGCAGACCATGCTGCAGGCTGTACTTCCTGCGCGCTGCCCGGCTGCTGCGGCAGACGAGAACGATCTAACGGGTTGAATTTACCGCTGTTACGCAGGTCAGCCGCCACGATGCCACCGGCATCTTCAGGTGCAGCGCCAGGACCGGCCCACTGGAACGGAACAACACCGATTGGGCGTGCCGAGTCCACCCCCTGGGTGATCTCGATACGTACTTCTGCGTGCAGTACTGCTGCCCACAGCATTAAAAAACTAAATGCTACACGTAATGCCTGCTTCATCATATCTCCCTTATCCGGGTAACCTTACCCACGATAATTTAGCAGAATGTTAACAAACTCAAATAGACAAAACTACCAGAACCCTGTGACTAAACCTGGTCTATTTTTCCCCGTTTGCACGGGGAAAATGTAACTTAAGGTTTGAAGTCCAGCGGCGCATTTTTGAAGACTTCGTAAACTGCCTGAGACGGCGGTTTAGGCATCTTCGCCTGACGCGCTGCAGCCAGGGCCGCAGTACATAAAGCCGGGTCGCCACCTTCAGACTTGATATCCAGCAGCATGCCGTCCGGAGCCAGTTTTATACGCAACGTACACGTTTTACCGGTATAGGAAGACGCATCATAGAATCGGCTTTCAATAGCGGATTTAATCTGCGCGGCATAACCGTTGATTTCAGCCCCTGTCGCACCGTTACTCTTAGTGTTACCACTTCCCGTCGGCGCTGCGTTGTTTCCTTTCGCCCCAGCGCCCGTTTTCGGTGCATTCTTACCGGAGCTTAAATCGCCCAGCAGATCGTCAACCCCTGCGGCAGCAGCGGCTTTTTCAGCAGCCGCGGCCTTTTTGGCCGCCGCTTTATCAGCAGCAGCTTTCTTATCGGCAGCGGCCTTCTCAGCTGCAGCTTTCTTATCGGCAGCGGCCTTCTCAGCTGCAGCTTTTTTATCGGCAGCGGCTTTTTCAGCGGCGGCAGCTTTTTCTGCAGCCGCTTTCTCAGCAGCAGCCGCTTTCTTCGCGGCCTCGGCAGCAGCTTTCTTCTCTGCTTCCTGAGCGGCTTTTTTCGCGGCTTCCGCTTCGGCTTTCTTCTGAGCATCGGCAGCGGCTTTTTTCGCGGCTTCCGCTTCGGCTTTCTTCTGAGCATCAGCAGCGGCTTTCTTCGCGGCTTCCGCTTCAGCTTTCTTCTGAGCATCGGCAGCGGCTTTCTTCGCGGCTTCTGCCGCTAATTTTGCCTGGGCATCAGCCTGTGCTTTCGCGTCCGCTGCGGCTTTTGCTGCCGCCTCTTCCGCCTGCTTTTGCTGTTCCTGTGCTTTCTTCGCGGCCTCTTCGGCTTGCTTCTGCTGTTCCGCCTGCTCTTTCGCAGCTTCCTGCGCCTGCAAACGCTCTTTCTCAAGCTGCTTCAGACGCTCCTGCTCTGCGGCCTGCTTTTCACGCAGTTCTTCCGCCTGCTGTTGCGACTGTTTTTCACGCTGCTCTTCAGCCCGTTTGGCACTCGCCTTCTGCTGCTGTTCGCGATTATAGTTCTGTACTACCGCACCGGGATCCACCATCACGGCGTCAATGGAAGACCCTCCACCGCCGCCGGCTGATGCATCAATATGCTCGTCGAACGAACTCCAGATCAGCGCTGCAAAGAGAATCACGTGCAGCACTGCGGAGACGATTATCGCTCGCTTAAGCTTGTCGTTCTGTTCGGTTGCCTTTGACACTATCGGTTCCCAAAAACTACGCGGATGATCAAATAGGTTGGGTCATTAAGCCAACTGACTTAACACCCGCACTATGTAGCAAGTTCAGCGCTTTAATAATTTCATCGTAGGGTACGTCTTTCGCGCCACCGATTAAGAAGACCGTTTTCGGATTTGACTCCAGACGACGCTGCGCTTCAGCAATAACCTGCTCAGGCGGCAGCTGATCCATACGATCTTTCTCTACCACGACGCTGTATTGCCCTACGCCGGAAACCTCAATGATAACCGGAGGATCGTCATTGGTGCTCACCGCCTGTGATTCTGTCGCATCCGGCAGATCCACTTCCACGCTCTGAGTAATGATTGGCGCTGTCGCCATGAAGATCAGCAGCAGTACCAGCAGGACGTCCAGCAGTGGAACGATATTGATTTCGGACTTGAGCTCGCGACGACCTCGTCCACGCGATCTGGCCATGGTTTACCCCTTGTTGCTCTCGGTGCTGGTAAACGCCTGACGGTGCAGAATCGCAGTGAACTCTTCCATAAAGTTGTCGTAGTTCAGTTCCAGTTTGTTCACGCGCTGGTTCAGACGGTTGTAAGCCATAACCGCAGGAATTGCCGCAAACAGACCGATAGCGGTCGCAATCAGTGCTTCAGCGATACCCGGTGCAACCATCTGCAACGTCGCCTGCTTCACCGCGCCCAGCGCGATAAAGGCGTGCATGATCCCCCACACGGTACCAAACAGGCCGATATACGGGCTGATGGAACCGACAGTGCCGAGGAATGGAATATGCGTTTCGAGATTTTCCAGCTCACGGTTCATAGAGATACGCATCGCACGCGAGGCACCTTCTACAACCGCTTCCGGCGCATGATTGTTTGCACGATGCAGACGAGCAAACTCTTTGAAACCGCTATAAAAAATTTGCTCGGAGCCTGTAAGGTTTTCACGGCGTCCCTGGCTTTCCTGATACAGACGAGAAAGCTCAATACCCGACCAGAACTTATCTTCAAACGCTTCAGCTTCACGGCCAGCGGCATTGAGGATACGCGTTCTCTGGATGATGATGGCCCAGGATGCGATTGAAAAACCAATCAAAATCAACATGATAAGTTTAACCAGAAGGCTTGCCTTCAGGAACAAATCAAGGATATTCATGTCAGTCACTGCTTAAACTCCGCGACAATAGACTTAGGAAGCGCACGAGGCTTCATTATGGTTGGATCAACACAAACAATCAGCACTTCAGCTGAGTTCAGTACGGTATTCTCTGCGTTGACTATCCGCTGCGTGAAAACCAGTGAGGTCCCGCGCATTGATGTAATTTCAGTTTGGACTTCGAGCATATCGTCGAGTCTGGCAGGCGCAAAATACTCAAGCGTCATCTTGCGTACCACGAAGGCAACTCGCTCAGCCAACAGCACCTGTTGACTAAAGTGATGATGGCGCAGCATCTCTGTGCGTGCCCGTTCATAAAAAGCAACGTAGCTGGCGTGGTAAACCACACCACCGGCATCGGTATCTTCGTAATAGACACGAACCGGCCATCGAAACAGCGTTGTATTCACTTTACATCCCGGTAATGCAACAAAAGTTAATGCTTTTAAACTTCGCTACTATACGCGCGGGAAAGAGGGTTGGGAATGGGAGAAAGTAAACGGAGAGTAAATTTTTATGGGCTCGGGTAAGCCCATAACGTTAACGGACATTTCTTATTCAGAAGAAGAAGAAAATCAAACCGGCGAGAAGCACCAGATCGGCAATCAGCGGGCAAAAAATTCCCTGCCAGTGAACGGCTTTCGGACGAAAGCCCACGCCGTGGATCACACCTGCGCACACCGCCCACATAATGAGAAAGCCGTGCCAGATTTCAAGCTCGCTGGTTTTCGCTGCAAAGCGCGAAGGGTCCCAGAAGATACAACCTGCCAGCAGTAATGCCATCACTAAAGAAAGCGCCCGTAACGGGCGCTTGTCCATTACCGCGTAAAGCGTCGCGATAATATTCATCAGTGTTTTTCTTCACCCGCTTTGGTCGCTTCGACGTGTTCAAGCGCCAGGGCAGTGATGACACCAAATGCACAGGCAAGAAGCGTCCCTAAAATCCATGCGAAATACCACATATTCAGCTCCTTACTTAGTACATAGAGTGGGTGTTGCTTTCGATATGTTCTTTAGTGATGCGACCGAACATTTTCCAGTAACACCAGGTGGTGTAGAGCAGGATAATCGGTACGAATACGCAAGCAACATACGTCATCAGGTTCAGCGTCAGCTGGCTGGACGTTGCGTCCCACATGGTCAGGCTAGCATTCAGCATGGTGCTGGATGGCATGACGAATGGGAACATCGCAATACCCGCCGTCAGGATGATGCACGCCAGGGTCAGCGAAGAGAACACGAACGCCAGCGCGCCTTTCTCCAGACGAGACGTCAACACGGTCAGCAGCGGCAGCAATACGCCCAGAGCCGGGATCGCCCACAGCGCAGGGGTGTTATTAAAGTTCACCAGCCAGGCGCCAGCCTGACGCGCCACTTCTTTGGTCAGCGGGTTAGACGGTGCCGAGTGGTTAATTGCAGAGGTCACCACATAACCATCAATGCCGTACACCACCCACACACCGGCCAGTGCGAAGCAGACCAGCGTGACCAGCGCAGCGACCTGAGCCGTCGCGCGAGAACGCAGGTGCAGTTCACCAACCGTACGCATCTGCAGATAGGTTGCGCCCTGAGTGATGATCATCGCCACGCTCACCACGCCGGCCAGCAGGCCAAACGGATTCAGCAGCTGGAAGAAGTTACCGGTGTAGTAAAGACGCATGTATTCGTCCAGGTGGAACGGTACGCCCTGAAGCAGGTTACCGAACGCCACGCCGATCACCAGCGGTGGAACGAAGCTACCGATAAAGATGCCCCAGTCCCACATGTTGCGCCAGCGGGTGTCTTCAATCTTGGAACGGTAGTCGAAACCAACCGGACGGAAGAATAAAGAGGCCAGCACCAGAATCATCGCCACGTAGAAGCCGGAGAACGCAGCCGCGTAGACCATCGGCCAGGCAGCGAACAGCGCGCCGCCAGCGGTGATCAGCCACACCTGGTTACCGTCCCAGTGAGGGGCGATGGAGTTGATCATGATTCGACGCTCGGTGTCATTACGACCGAGGAAACGGGTGAGCATCCCCACCCCCATGTCGAAACCATCCGTGACGGCAAAACCGATCAGCAGAACGCCAACCAGCAGCCACCAGATAAAACGCAATACTTCATAATCGATCATTTGATGACTCCTGTCTTAGCGTGCCGGCTGAGTAGTCGCAGTGGACTGCTCGTAGTGATAGCGACCGGTTTTCAGGCTGCTTGGGCCAAGGCGCGCGAACTTGAACATCAGGAACAGTTCAGCCACCAGGAACAGGGTGTACAGACCACAAATCAGCAGCATGGAGAAGATCAGGTCGCCCGCTGTCAGGGACGAGTTCGCTACCGCCGTTGGCAGTACCTCACCAATCGCCCATGGCTGACGGCCGTACTCCGCAACAAACCAGCCGGATTCGATCGCGATCCACGGCAGTGGAATACCGTACAGCGCGGTGCGCAGCAGCCATTTTTTCTCGCCGATGCGGTTGCGAATCACGGACCAGAAGGACGCCGCAATGATCAGCAGCATAATGATGCCGCAACCCACCATGATACGGAATGCGAAGTACAGTGGCGCAACGCGTGGAATCGAGTCTTTGGTTGCCATCTGGATCTGCGCTTCTGTCGCATCAGAAACGTTCGGGGTATAACGCTTCAGCAGCAAACCGTAACCCAGATCTTTCTTCACGTTGTTGAACTGGTCGCGAACGGCCTGGTCGGTAGAACCGGCACGCAGCTGTTCCAGCAGCGAGTAGGCTTTCATACCGTTACGGATACGCTCTTCGTGCTGAACCATCAACTCTTTCAGACCGGTCACCTGCTTGTCAACAGAACGGGTGGCGATGATACCCAGCGCATAAGGGATCTGAATGGCGAAGCGGTTTTCCTGCGCGTCCTGATCCGGAATACCGAACAGCGTAAAGGCAGCAGGCGCCGGTTGGGTTTCCCATTCGGCTTCGATGGCGGCCAGTTTGGTTTTCTGCACGTCACCCATTTCGTAACCGGATTCATCACCCAGAACGATAACAGAGAGGATTGCAGCCATACCGAAGCTTGCAGCGATAGCAAAGGAGCGCTTAGCAAACGCGAAGTCACGACCGCGCAGCATGTAGTAAGAACTGATGCCCAGTACAAACATCGCGCCGCACACGTAGCCAGAGGCGACGGTGTGAACGAATTTAACCTGCGCAACCGGGTTCAGGACCAGCTCGGCAAAGCTGACCATCTCCATACGCATGGTTTCGAAGTTGAAATCAGACGCGATAGGGTTCTGCATCCAGCCGTTCGCCACCAGAATCCACAGCGCGGACAGGTTCGAACCTAATGCCACCAGCCAGGTCACCGCCATATGCTGGACTTTACCCAGACGGTCCCAGCCGAAGAAGAACAGACCTACAAAGGTGGATTCGAGGAAGAATGCCATCAGACCTTCAATGGCCAGCGGCGCACCGAAGATATCCCCTACATAGTGGGAATAGTAAGACCAGTTAGTCCCGAACTGGAACTCCATGGTCAAACCGGTTGCCACGCCCAGCGCAAAGTTGATACCAAACAACTTGCCCCAGAACTTGGTCATATCTTTATAAATCTGTTTGCCGGAGAGAACGTATACCGTTTCCATAATGGCCAGCAGGAACGCCATACCGAGCGTCAGTGGCACAAACAGGAAGTGGTACATCGCGGTCAAGGCAAACTGTAAGCGCGACAGTTCGACTATATCTAACATCATGACTCCTTGCTCATCGCATGAAGACTCCGAGAGTGAACCCCGTCAGAGAGAGATCCACACGCATGCCCCAATACAAATTATTCGCATCCTTGTCGTCGTTATTACCCTGAAGGAGGATAAAAACGATGACGTGAGGTTACAAATACGTTAATAAAAAACTCAAATTGATCCCGCAAATATAATACGCTGCAAAACCCTTACAATAAACAGGTTATTATTGAATCACATTTACGTTTTTCGACGGCGATCAATTTATAGCAAAATTACCACTTTTCGGCCATTTTGATCGGGGACAATTTACCGCCTTTTGATGGGTTTTTCCAAGGATTAAACATTGATTTAAATCAAAAACAATCCGTTGTGTTAAATGTGTTTTGATGCGGTGAACATAGTAAAAACCATGTTAAAGATATGTATATAAAATACAATTAAGGTTATCAAGTCGATTGATGAATATAAACAGAAGTGATTTTTATTAACTCAGAAGCCCGAATGCCTAATTTATTCAGGACATAAATTTTAGTGCGTTTTTCGTTTTTTTCCATCCGCTCTCTTTAAGGTAAATAAATAACAATTATTTTACTTTTACCCCCCTCTCTAATTAACACCATTTAGTGACTATTGCATGACGCCCGGCAGGCAATAAAAAAGGCCGCTTTACAGCGGCCAACCATGTCGAAACGGACATTTTTATACTTCAACGCCCCCCTTTCGGGGAGCAGAGAGGACTTACTTAATGATGGATTTCAGTGCTTCGCCGATATCCGCCAGGCTGCGAACGGTTTTCACGCCTGCGGCTTCCAGCGCTGCGAATTTCTCATCAGCCGTACCCTTACCACCGGCGATGATCGCGCCTGCGTGACCCATACGCTTGCCTTTCGGCGCGGTCACACCCGCGATGTAACCGACTACTGGCTTGGTCACGTGTTCTTTGATGTAAGCAGCGGCTTCTTCTTCCGCGCTACCACCGATCTCACCGATCATCACGATCGCTTCGGTCTGTGGATCTTCCTGGAACAGCTTCAGGATGTCGATGAAGTTAGAGCCCGGAATTGGGTCACCGCCGATGCCCACGCAGGTGGACTGGCCGAAGCCGTAATCGGTAGTCTGCTTAACGGCTTCATAGGTCAGCGTACCGGAACGGGACACGATGCCCACTTTACCCGGCTTGTGAATGTGGCCCGGCATGATGCCGATTTTGCATTCGCCCGGGGTGATAACGCCAGGGCAGTTCGGGCCGATCATGCGCACGCCTGCTTCATCCAGCTTCACCTTCACGGTCAGCATATCCAGCGTCGGGATGCCTTCAGTGATGGTGATGATCAGCTTGATGCCTGCGTCGATCGCTTCCAGAATGGAGTCTTTGCAGAACGGTGCCGGAACGTAGATCACGGTCGCGGTTGCGCCCGTCGCTTCTACGGCTTCACGCACGGTGTTGAATACCGGCAGGCCCAGGTGCGTGGTACCGCCTTTACCTGGCGTTACGCCGCCAACCATCTGCGTGCCGTAGGCAATCGCCTGTTCGGAGTGGAAAGTCCCCTGGCTACCGGTGAAGCCCTGGCAGATAACCTTGGTATCTTTATTAATTAAAACTGACATTATTTCCCCTCCACTGCGGCAACAACCTGCTGAGCTGCATCCGTCAGACTTTTCGCTGCAATAATATTCAGGCCGCTGTCAGCCAGTTTTTTCGCGCCGAGTTCAGCGTTGTTACCTTCCAGACGCACAACCACCGGAACGTTAACACCCACTTCTTCTACCGCACCGATGATACCGTCGGCGATCAGATCGCAACGAACGATGCCGCCGAAGATGTTAACCAGAACGGCCTTCACGTTGTCGTCAGAGAGGATGATTTTGAACGCTTCGGTTACGCGCTCTTTGGTTGCGCCACCGCCTACGTCGAGGAAGTTTGCTGGCTCACCGCCGTGCAGCTTAACGATGTCCATGGTGCCCATTGCCAGGCCCGCACCGTTAACCATGCAGCCGATGTTGCCGTCCAGCGCCACGTAGTTCAGCTCCCACTGTGCAGCCTGCGCTTCACGCGGATCTTCCTGAGACTGGTCGCGCATTTCGCGCAGATCGGACTGGCGGAACAGCGCGTTGCCGTCAGCGCCCAGCTTGCCGTCGAGGCAGATCAGGTCGCCCTGGGTGGTGATCACCAGCGGGTTGATCTCGATCAGCGCCAAATCGCGCTCCAGGAAGATGTTCGCCAGACCCATGAAGATCTTGGTGAACTGCTGAACCAGCTTGCCTTCCAGGCCCAGTTTGAACGCCAGCTCGCGCCCCTGGTAAGGCATTGGGCCTGCCAGCGGATCGATTGCCACTTTGTGGATCAGGTGCGGGGTTTCTTCCGCCACTTTTTCGATTTCCACGCCGCCTTCGGTAGACGCCATGAACACCACGCGACGGGAGCTACGGTCAACAACCGCGCCCAGGTACAGTTCTTTCGCGATATCGGTCGCCGCTTCAACCAGGATCTGGTTAACCGGCTGGCCGTTCGCATCTGTCTGGTACGTTACCAGACGCTTGCCGAGCCAATGTTCAGCAAACGCACGAATCTCTTCTTTACTCTTAACAACCTTCACACCGCCCGCTTTACCACGGCCACCAGCGTGAACCTGACACTTAACTACCCAAGGGCCGGAACCGATTTTAGATGCGGCTTCTTCTGCTTCACGCGGGGTAGTACAGGCATAACCCACCGGAGCCGGTAAGCCATACCGGGCAAACAGCTGTTTGGCCTGATATTCATGTAAGTTCATGTGTTCTATCCATCCTTCAGGTAATCGTTAGGTCGTGCTTTATTGGCCCGGCAGCCATACGCCGCCGGGCAAGACTGCAAAACTATACGTCCAGCAGCAGACGGGTTGGATCTTCCAGCAGCTCTTTAATCGCGACCAGGAAGCCCACGGACTCGCGGCCGTCGATCAGGCGGTGATCGTAAGAGAGCGCCAGGTACATCATCGGCAGGATCTCAACTTTACCGTCTACCGCCATCGGGCGATCTTTAATGGCATGCATACCCAGGATCGCGCTCTGCGGCGGGTTAATGATCGGGGTAGACATCAGCGAGCCGAATACGCCGCCGTTGGTAATGGTGAAGTTACCGCCGGTCAGGTCGTCTACGGTCAGCTTGCCGTCGCGGCCTTTTACAGCCAGCTCTTTAATGTTTTTCTCGATGTCAGCCATACCCAGGGTATCTACATCACGCAGAACCGGGGTGACCAGGCCGCGTGGAGTAGAAACCGCCATGCTGACTTCGAAATAGTTGTGGTAAACCACGTCATCGCCATCGATAGACGCGTTCACTTCCGGGTAGCGTTTCAGCGCTTCAACTACCGCCTTAACGTAGAAGGACATAAAGCCCAGACGGATACCGTGACGTTTTTCAAACGCGTCACCGTACTGCTTGCGCAGGTCCATGATTGGCTTCATGTTCACTTCGTTGAAGGTGGTCAGCATCGCGGTGGAGTTTTTCGCTTCCAGCAGACGCTCGGCCACGCGCTTGCGCAGGCGAGTCATTGGCACGCGTTTTTCGCTGCGGGCACCCAGAGCAGGCTGTGCTGCTGGTGCTGCCGCAGGGGCTTTCGCTTCTGCCTGAGCTGGCGCTTTCGCAAGGTGTTTGTCGATGTCTTCGCGGGTCAGACGACCGCCCACACCGGTGCCTTTGATGGCTGCCGGGTCAAGGCTGTGTTCAGCCAGCAGGCGACGGATCGCCGGGCTGAGGGCGTCGTTAGACTGTTCTTCCAGAGAAGCCTGCTGGCGCTGAGCCGGCGTAGAGGCTTTCTCTTCAGATTTCGCGCTGGACTCTTTGCCCGCGCTGTTGCCTTCACGCAGGCGACCCAGGATCTGACGAGAGGTTACGGTGGTACCTTCATCTTCCAGCACCGCGTCCAGAACGCCATCCGCCGAAGCCGGTACTTCCAGTACCACTTTGTCAGTTTCGATTTCTACCAGCACTTCATCGCGCTTAACGGCATCGCCTGGTTTTTTGTGCCAGGTAGCGACGGTCGCATCTGCTACGGATTCAGGCAGGTCGGGAACAAGAATATCTACGCTACTCATTTTGTATCCTTTAATTAATCGACGTTCAGCGCGTCATTGACCAGATCTTGTTGCTGCTTCTGGTGAACGGACATATACCCTACCGCCGGAGAGGCGGAGGCCGGGCGACCTGCATAACGCAGGGCTGACCCAAATGGAATCACTTCACGGAAATGATGCTGGCTGCAGTACCATGCGCCCTGGTTGAGCGGCTCTTCCTGGCACCAGACAAAATCATGTACGTGAGCATATTGTTTCAGCACTTCCTGCATCGCCTGATGCGGGAACGGATAAAGCTGTTCGATACGCACGATGGCGACATCTTTCTGATCGTTCTTGCGGCGCTGTTCCAGCAGGTCGTAATAAACCTTACCAGAACACATCACCACGCGCTTCACGCCCTGCGGATCCAGCTCGTCAATTTCACCGATGGCTGGCAGGAAGGTTCCGTTCGCCAGTTCTTCCAGGCTCGACACCGCCAGCGGGTGACGCAGCAGGGATTTCGGCGACATCACCACCAGCGGACGGCGCATACCGCGCAGCGCCTGACGACGCAGCATGTGGTATACCTGAGCCGGGGTGGACGGCACGCAGACCTGCATATTCTGCTCGGCGCAGAGCTGCAGATAACGTTCCAGACGCGCGGAGGAGTGCTCCGGACCCTGACCTTCATAACCGTGCGGCAGCAGCATTACCAGGCCACACATACGGCCCCACTTCTGCTCGCCGGAGGAGATGAACTGGTCGATAACCACCTGCGCACCGTTGGCGAAGTCACCGAACTGCGCTTCCCAGATGGTCAGGGTGCGTGGTTCAGCGGTGGCATAACCGTATTCGAAGGCCAGAACCGCTTCTTCAGACAGCACGGAGTCCCAGACCTTGAACTGGCCCTGACCGTTGTGCACGTGCTGCAGCGGGGTGTAGGTTGAACCGTTGGACTGGTTGTGAACAACCGCGTGACGGTGGAAGAAGGTCCCACGGCCCGCATCTTCACCGGACAGACGAACAGGAATGCCTTCGTCAACCAGCGTTGCGTAAGCCAGCGTTTCCGCGCCGCCCCAGTCGAACAGCTTCTCGCCTGCCGCCATGGACTGACGGTCAGCGTAAATTTTCGCCACGCGAGACTGCATCTCGATAGCGGCCGGTACGGTGCTGATGCGTTTAGCCAGCTCCTGCAGGCGCTTCATCTCAACCTTGTTCGGGTAGCTCTCATCCCACTCGTGGTTGAGGTACGGCGACCAGGTAAAGGAGTGCATGTTCATCGGGCGCAGTTCTTTCACCACGCATTCACCCGCATCCAGCGCGTCGCGGTAAAGGTTGACCATTTCGGTCGCATCTTCCAGCGTCGTCACTTTGTCGCTCTCCAGCTTGTCAGCATAGATTTTGCGCGGGGTCGGGTGTTTTTTGATTTTCTGATACATCAACGGCTGGGTTGCACTTGGCTCGTCCGCTTCGTTGTGGCCGTGACGGCGGTAGCAGAAGAGGTCAATGAACACATCGCGTTTAAAGGTATTACGGAAGTCCAGCGCCAGACGGGTAACGAAAGCAACGGCTTCCGGGTCATCCGCGTTAACGTGGAAGATTGGCGCCTGCACCATCTTACCGATGTCGGTGCAGTACGGGGTAGAACGCGCGTCCAGCGGGTTAGAGGTGGTGAAGCCCACCTGGTTGTTGATCACGATGCGAACGGTACCGCCCACTTCATAACCACGCGCTTTCGACATGTTCAGGGTTTCCTGAACCACGCCCTGCCCTGTTACCGCCGCATCGCCGTGGATGGTAATTGGCAGAACTTTATTGCTGCTCGGCTCGTCCAGACGATCCAGACGCGCACGCACGGAACCGATAACCACCGGGCTAACGATTTCCAGGTGTGACGGGTTAAACGCCAACGCCAGGTGAACCAGACCGCCTTCGGTTTCGATATCCGACGAGAAGCCCATGTGGTACTTCACGTCGCCGGTGCCAAGGTGTTCTTTATGTTTGCCCGCGAATTCGTCGAACAGGTCCTGCGGTTTTTTACCCAGCACGTTGACCAGCACGTTCAGACGACCACGGTGCGCCATGCCCAGTACCACTTCACGGGTGCCGCTCTTGCCTGCGTGACGAATCAGCTCTTTCAGCATCGGCACCAGCGCGTCGCCGCCTTCCAGCGAGAAGCGTTTTGCGCCCGGGAATTTCGCGCCCAGATAGCGCTCAAGCCCTTCCGCTGCGGTCAGTTCGTTCAGGAAGCGTTTTTTCTCGTCAGCCGAGAAGGTCGCGTGGCCCGCTACGGATTCGATGCGCTGCTGGATCCAGCGTTTCTCTTCGGTAGAGGTAATGTGCATGTATTCCGCGCCGATGGAGCCGCAGTAGGTTTGCTTGAGCGCGTCAATCAGATCGCCCAGCTTCATCGTGTCTTTGCCGATGGCAAAGGAACCTACGTTAAAGCTTTCCTGGAAATCGGCCTCGGTCAGATCGTGATACGCCGGATCGAGATCGGCCACACGGTCTTGCTGCCACAGTCCCAGCGGATCGAGATTCGCATGCTGGTGACCGCGGAAGCGATAAGCGTTGATAAGCTGCAGGACTTTAACCTGCTTCGCATTAGTGTCAGGGTCGGAAATCGCAGAAGAGTAACGTGAGGCATCCTTCGCCAGACGACGGAAATAATCACGTGTTTTGGAATGGAATTGATCCGGTTTGACCCCTGTGCCAGGCAACTGCTGGAACATGGAACGCCAGTTTGCGTCCACTGAGTCAGGATCGGTTAAGAAGTCTTCATAGAGCTGTTCAATCCAGCTCTGGTTCGCACCAGAAAGGAAAGAAGAGTCCAGCCAGGCTTTCATTGCGCCGTTCTGCATCGTGATCCCTTAAGCATTTTTATGCTTACTTTCGCCGTAGAAACTACCACGCACACCACGTGTACGTGCCGGGGTTCACCTGCGAGCTCTTTGTGGCCCGCGAAGGAACCTTTAGAAACTGTCTAGACTTCAGGGCAGTTTTTAAAGGTTTCTGCAAACTGTCCCCTCTCCCTTGGGGAGAGGGTTAGGGTGAGGGGAACAGCGCTCCCCTCTCACTACTTACGCACTGCGCTGCAGCAGCATCGACTTAATATGGCCGATGGCGCGCGTCGGGTTCAGCCCCTTCGGACACACACTGACGCAGTTCATGATGCTATGGCAGCGGAATACGCTGAAAGCATCACTCAGTCCTTCCAGACGGCTGTCAGTTTCAGTGTCGCGGCTATCGATCAGGAAGCGATAGGCAGCCAGCAGACCGGCCGGGCCGATAAACTTGTCCGGGTTCCACCAGAACGATGGGCAGGACGTTGAACAGCATGCGCAGAGAATACACTCGTACAACCCATCGAGTTTTTCACGCTGCTCAGGAGACTGTAAGTGCTCGCGAGCGGGTGGATTTTGCCCATTATTCAATAAGTAAGGCTTAATCTTCTCATATTGTGCATAGAATTGCCCCATGTCTACCACCAAATCACGCACGACCGGCAGGCCTGGCAGAGGACGGATAACAATTTTCTGACCAGGACGCTGCAGCGCTGAAATTGGCGTGATGCAGGCCAGGCCATTTTTGCCGTTCATGTTCACACCGTCAGAGCCACAAACCCCTTCACGGCAGGAGCGGCGGAACGACAGCGTAGGATCTTTTTCTTTCAGCTGGATTAAGGCATCCAGCAGCATCATGTCGCGACCTTCTTCCGCTTCCAGGGTGTAGTCCTGCATACGCGGAGCGTCATCAACATCCGGGTTATAACGATAAACTGAGAATTCGAGTTTCATTATCCTGTCTCCGCATTAGTAAGTACGAATCTTCGGCGGGAACGCCGGACGCAGTTTCGGTTCCATGTTGACGCTACGACGCGTCATGGATTCCGACTCTGGCAGATACAGGGAATGGCACAGCCAGTTTTCGTCATCACGATCCGGGAAATCGAAGCGGCTATGCGCGCCACGGCTTTCGGTACGGAAGTTTGCCGACATCGCCGTCGCGAACGCGGTTTCCATCAGGTTATCCAGCTCCAGGCACTCAACGCGCTGGGTGTTGAATTCGCTGGAGGTGTCGTCCAGACGGGCATTTTTCAGACGCTCGCGGATAGCTTTCAGCTGCTCAAGACCTTTGGCCATCGCGTCGCCTTCGCGGAATACCGAGAAGTTGTGCTGCATGCATTCCTGCAGCGCTTTACGGATTTCCACCGGATCTTCGCCGTTACGGTTACCGTTCCAGCGGTTGAGGCGCTCAAGAGAAGCATCAATTTCGTCGTCGGTTGCGTCACGCAGCGCGCCCTGCTCGGCAATGGATTCCTGCAGATGCAGACCGACTGCACGACCAAACACCACCAGGTCCAGCAGGGAGTTGCCGCCCAGACGGTTTGCACCGTGTACGGATACGCAGGCAATTTCGCCTACCGCGAACAGGCCAGGAATGACCACGTCTTCGCCCTGCTCGTTTACGGTCAGCGCCTGACCAGTCACTTTGGTCGGAATACCGCCCATCATGTAGTGGCAGGTTGGGATAACCGGAATCGGCTCTTTCACCGGGTCGACGTGTGCGAAGGTGCGGGACAGCTCCAGGATGCCCGGCAGACGGGACTCCAGAACTTCTTTACCCAGGTGGTCGAGCTTCAGCTTCGCGTGTGGACCCCATGGGCCGTCACAGCCGCGGCCTTCACGGATTTCGATCATGATGGAACGCGCCACCACGTCACGACCCGCCAGGTCTTTCGCATTCGGGGCATAACGCTCCATGAAGCGCTCGCCGTGCTTGTTCAGCAGGTAACCACCTTCACCGCGGCAGCCTTCTGTTACCAGCACGCCCGCACCGGCGATACCGGTTGGGTGGAACTGCCACATCTCCATATCCTGCACCGGCACGCCCGCGCGGATAGCCATACCGACACCGTCACCGGTGTTGATGTGGGCGTTGGTGGTGGACTGATAGATACGGCCTGCGCCGCCGGTAGCCAGCACGGTAGCGCGGGCTTTGAAGTAAACCACTTCACCGGTTTCGATGCACAGCGCGGTACAGCCGACGATTGCGCCATCGGCGTTTTTCACCAGATCCAGCGCGTACCACTCGGAGAAGATGGTGGTGTGGTTTTTCAGGTTCTGCTGATACAGGGTGTGCAGCAGTGCGTGACCGGTACGGTCAGCCGCCGCCGCGGTACGTGCCGCCTGCTCGCCGCCGAAGTTTTTCGACTGGCCGCCAAACGGACGCTGATAGATGGTGCCATTTTCCAGACGGGAGAACGGCAGACCCATGTGGTCCAGCTCCAGAATCGCTTCCGGGCCGGTTTTACACATATATTCGATGGCATCCTGGTCGCCGATGTAGTCGGAACCTTTTACCGTGTCGTACATGTGCCATTCCCAGTTATCTTCATGGGAGTTGCCCAGCGCAACGGTGATACCGCCCTGCGCAGACACAGTGTGGGAACGGGTCGGGAAAACTTTAGAGAGCAGCGCACAGGTCTGGCCGCTCTGGGAAATTTGCAGTGCGGCACGCATACCTGCGCCACCGGCACCAATTACAACAGCATCAAATTCTCTGACTGGCAGTTTCATTACACACCCCACACCACAACGAATCCATAAATAACGTAAACCACCAGTGCAACAACAATGGCCAGCTGCAGTGGGAGGCGAATCGCCAGCGGTTTAACGTAATCGGTCAACACCTGCCACATGCCAATCCACGCATGAATAAGGATGGAGAACAGAGCCAGCAGGGTGAACACTTTGGTGAAGGCGGATCCGAAGAACCCACTCCAGATTTCCCACGTCAGCGTGCCGCTGGTCGCGAAGAAACCGATCATATAGATGATGTAAAGAGTGAGAACGATGGCGGTAGCACGGACCAGAATGAAGTCATGTACGCCGTTGCGTCCTAATGCGGAGGCGTTGCTTACCATACGAGAACTCCTGCGAGAAGTGAAAGCACGACAGTAATCACAAATGAAATGTTAGCGGAGCGTTTCCCGGCTTCGAAAGTCTCTTCCAGGTAGCCAAAGTCCATCAGCATATGGCGAACACCCACGACGACGTGGTACGCCAGCGCGGTCAGAATGCCCCACATGATGAATTTCACGAAGAAGCTGTTCATGATGGCGGAGGCCTGGAGGAATCCTTCAGGGGAAGAGAGGCTGGTGCCCAGTAACCACAGCAAAATACCGACCGCCACAAACGTAATCACACCAGAAACACGGTGCAGAATGGACGCTATTGCTGTTACAGGGAACCGGATCGTTTTGAGATCCAGATTGACAGGTCTTTGTTTTTTCACATTTCTTATCATGAATAACGCCCACATGCTGTTCTTATTGTTTCCTTCCTCCGGACTGCGATGCGGGTCAAGCAGCGTTCCTTTTCTATAACTGCGCGTCATGCAAAACACTGCTTCCAGATGCTTAAACGACACGTTACAACGCTGGGTGGCTCGGGATTGCAGGGTGTTCCGGAGACCTGGCGGCAGTATAGGCCGTTCACAAAATCATTACAATTAACCTACATACAGTTTGTCGGGTTTTCTCTGGAACAGTGATCAGGGTCACGATAACAACATCTTTTTAATTTTTAATCATCTGATTTGACAAATGTTAAACAATATTGTTACAAACGTCATCAGAAAAGGCATATAATGCGCAAAAGTTATGAGGTCTCTCTTTCACCTGACAAATAGTTATGTAACAGTGTGATGGTATTGACCGAAGTTATCAGGACAGTTATTAGTGATATACAGGTTTGAATAATTCGGACTGCAAAAACGCTGATTTGCTGTTGTTTCACTGATATTTCATTCGTTTACCTGCAAGGCGCCATAGCTCTGTACCCTGGTTTGTCCTCGTGAGCTGAGCGGTAAGCCAAATAACAATCTGGTAACGGTGATTAACAGCTGAAAGCAAATCCGGTAAAGCGCAGTCTTAAGCATAAGGCGCTAAGGAGACCGTAAATGGCTGATACAAAGGCAACGCTCACCCTAAATGGTGACACTGCTATTGAACTGGATGTGCTAAAAGGCACGCTCGGTCAGGATGTTATTGATATCCGTACGCTGGGCTCTAAAGGTGTATTCACCTTTGACCCTGGATTTACCTCTACCGCATCTTGCGAATCCAAAATCACCTACATTGACGGTGACGAAGGTATCCTGCTCCATCGCGGCTTCCCCATCGATCAGTTAGCCACCGAATCCAACTATCTGGAAGTGTGCTACATCCTGCTGAACGGCGAAAAACCGACGCAGGCACAGTACGATGAATTCAAAACCACCGTGACCCGTCACACCATGATCCATGAGCAGATTACCCGTCTGTTCCATGCGTTCCGTCGTGACTCTCACCCGATGGCGGTGATGTGCGGTATCACTGGTGCGCTGGCGGCGTTCTACCACGACTCCCTTGACGTGAATAACCCGCGTCACCGCGATATCGCGGCGTTCCGCCTGCTGTCCAAAATGCCTACCATGGCGGCGATGTGTTACAAATACTCCATCGGCCAGCCGTTTGTGTATCCGCGCAACGACCTCTCCTACGCGGGTAACTTCCTGCGCATGATGTTCTCCACGCCGTGCGAAGAGTACGAAGTGAACCCGGTGCTGGAACGCGCGATGGACCGTATTCTGATCCTGCACGCTGACCACGAACAAAACGCCTCTACCTCTACCGTCCGTACCGCGGGCTCTTCAGGCGCGAACCCGTTCGCCTGTATCGCTGCGGGCATCGCCTCCCTGTGGGGACCGGCGCACGGTGGCGCGAACGAAGCGGCACTGAAGATGCTGGAAGAGATCAGCACCGTTGAACACATTCCTGAGTTCGTGCGTCGTGCGAAAGACAAGAATGACTCCTTCCGCCTGATGGGCTTCGGTCACCGTGTTTACAAAAACTACGACCCGCGCGCTACCGTTATGCGTGAGACCTGCCACGAAGTGCTGAAAGAGCTGGGTACCAAAGATGACCTGCTGGAAGTGGCGATGGAGCTGGAACACATCGCGCTGAACGACCCGTACTTCATCGAGAAGAAACTCTACCCGAACGTCGATTTCTACTCTGGCATTATTCTGAAAGCGATGGGCATTCCGTCTTCCATGTTCACCGTGATCTTCGCCATGGCCCGTACCGTAGGCTGGATTGCGCACTGGAACGAAATGCACAGCGAAGGCATGAAAATCGCCCGTCCTCGTCAGCTGTACACCGGCTACGAGCAGCGTGATTTTAAGTCTGATATTAAGCGCTAACAGGAGTTGGGTGCGGCCTGATGCCCTCACTCCGGCCCTCTCCCACAGGGAGAGGGTGAACACCTTAAAAACGGTAACCCCTGAGTTACCGTTTTACTTTTATTTCTGGCAGTGCGGGCACCAGTAAAAGGGTCTCGAAGAAAGCATAATCCTGTCAATAATCCCGCCGCATCGCTCGCACTTTTTCCCCGCCCGATGAAACACCTTGAACCGGAACAGCGCCCCGTGATGCGTGTTCTCATCCGCCACGCCGCGCGTGTTGTACGACAGCCGCGGAATATCCAGCAGCGCGTGGGATAACGCCTCCAGCTGTTCATCGCTCAGCTGAGACGCTTTATGCTGCGGCGCCAGCCCGACTTCCCAGAGGATCTCTACCCGCAGGTAGTTACCCAGCCCGGCCAGAAAGGCCTGGTCGAAGAACAGACCGGAAAACTGTCGGTTACGGAATTTAGGTGATAACAGCCGGGCCTTCACGTCGCTTGCCGTCAGGCGCATGTCCAGCACGTCCGGCCCGACCCGCTGCAGAAACGGGTGCGTCAGCAGCTGCTCCGGCGTTAACATTTCGATCTCCGACGCGCTATAGAGCAGGATCGCCTTATCCGCCGTTTGCAGCCTGACGCGCAGCACGCGGGTGGTTTGCGGCTGCTCGTCCGCCTCCACCACGCGCCAGACGCCGTAAAGCTGGTTATGGCTATATAACGTCAGGTTATGGGAAAAGTGCGTGAGCAAGGCCTTGCCGCGCGTTTCAATATGGGTCACCGTCTGGCCCACCAGCTGTGATTCAAACGGTTTCAGTTGAGGAAAAGCAAACCAGACATCCGTCAGGGGTTTGCCCTTTATCGCCGCCTCCAGGCTATCCGCCGCGCGGCGGATCTCCGGACCTTCAGGCATTTTTGTGTCCTTATCGTCATTATTCGGCGCTGACGAGGATACCCTCTTCAGAAAACGCTGCCCGCAAGCGGCGTGCGAACTGGAGCGCATGCTCGCCGTCGCCGTGTAAACATACCGTATCGGCCTGAACATTTGCCGGTGTTCCATCCACGGCGATCACCCGCCCGGCGCGCACCATCTCCAGCGTCTGCGCCAGCGCTTTGCCTTCATCGGTAATCAGCGCCCCGGCCTGCGTCCGCGGCACCAGGCTGCCGTCCGGCTGGTATCCACGATCGGCAAACACTTCCTGACGCGTGGTCAGCCCCAGCCGTTGTCCGGCGCGAATCAGTTCGCTTCCCGCCAGACCCACAAGGATCAGCCGCGGGCTACAGTCCCGCACCGCGCGGGCAATGGCATCCGCCAGATCCGCATCTTTCGCCGCCTGGTTGTAAAGCATGCCGTGCGGCTTCACGTGGCGCATCACGCCGTTCTGGGCGCGCACCATCGCCTCCAGCGCGCCGATCTGGTAGAGCACCTGCGCATAGACCGTCGCAGGGGGCAGATCCATCGCCGTACGGCCAAAGTTTTCCCGATCGGGAAAGCTGGGGTGAGCCCCAATCGCGACGCCGTTTTTAATGGCATTACGCACGCTCTCCAGCATGGTTTGCGCATCGCCCGCGTGAAAGCCGCAGGCGATATTGACCGAGGTGACCAGGGTCATCAGTTCCGCATCAGCGCTGCTTCCCTCCCCCAGATCGGCGTTCAAATCAATCTTTACCATCAAGCCTCCACGCCAGCTGTTCGAGATAACGCTGCTGATCCTGCCGCGCTTTCAGCGCCTCCTCCAGCGAACACTGCACGAAGTGAATCGGCTGGCCGAGAGGAATTTGCGCCAGATGGTAGCGATCCGCTTCAATAATGCAGGCAATGCGCGGGTAACCGCCGGTAGTTTGCGCGTCGTTCATTAACACGATGGGCTGACCGTTCCCCGGCACCTGAATAACCCCAGGCAATAAACCGTGGGAGAGCAGTTCCCGGTCCGTCGTGCGGGTCAGCGGCTGACCCTGCAGGCGGTAGCCCATGCGGTTACTCTGCGGGCTGATCTTCCACGGCGCGCGCCAGAAGGACTCTTTAGAAGCCTCGTCAAACTCATGATATTCCGGCCCCGGTAAGGCACGGATCTGGTTTCCCCACAGCAGCTGTTTTACGCCCTGCGTGGTCGAGAAATGGCGCGCGGAGGCTTTGATTGCCAGCCGATCGCCGTCGCGCAACAAACGCCCTTCGTGACCGCCGATCCCGGCTTTTTGATCGGTACTGGATGAACCCAATACCTCCGGCACGTCGATGCCGCCAGCCACCGCGAGATAGCTACGCACGCCGTGCAGCGGACGTTTGAGCGTCAGGCGCTGCCCGGCTTTCGCCCGCAGCCGCCAGCCGGTCCACACCGCTTTGCCATCCAGCGTCGCATCACACCCTGCGCCGGTTAAGGCAAACCAGGTCTCCTGACCAAACTCAATCACACACTGACCCAGCGTAATTTCTAGCGCCGCCGTGCTGCCTGGGTTGCCCACAAGCAGGTTGGCAATCTCCAGCGAAGGACGGTCAAGCGCACCGCAGTAGCTCACGCCCGACTGGCGAAGACCAAAGCGCCCGGCATCCTGTACGGAGGTGTAAAGCCCGGCGCGAATAAGCGTTAACATACCCCCTCCTTCTGCGGGATAAAGCGAAGGGTATCGCCGGGACGCAGGAGTATTGGCGTCTCCAGCCCGGGTTCAAATAACGGTGTAGCGGTATGCCCAATAAGCTGCCAGCCGCCAGGCGATGTCAGCGGATAAACGCCGGTCTGCTCGCCGCCGATAGCCACCGTTCCCGCCGGCACGCTCAGGCGCGGCTCGGCACGGCGTGGCGTATGCAGCCGGGGAGATAATCCGCCCAGATACGGGAACCCGGGCTGAAATCCCAGGAACCAGACCACGTAGTCAACCGAGCTGTGCAGCTCAACAACCTGCTTTTCGGTTAATCCGCAGTGGTCTGCCACCACGCCAAGATCCGGCCCACCCGTACCGCCATAAACGACCGGGATCTCAATGGCGCGCGATTCCGGCTCCAGCGCCTCGCTCTCTTCCCACCAGCGCTGCAAACGCTCAATGGCATCCAGCGCCAGGGTATGCGGGCTACGCAGCACCACGGTGATGTTATTCATCCCCGGAATGGCTTCAACCACCTCCGGTAGTTCGGCCAGACGCTGGGTCAGCCGCCAGATACGCTTTTGCGTGGCAAGCGTCACCGGTGGTTCAAGCTCCAGAACCACGGCGGTTTCACCCAGAAGATAACAACGCGCTCGCTGCACTTAACTACCTCTCGTCAGGCTGGGTTAGGGATATCAATAAAGGTCACATCCAGATCGGTATTTTCCGTCAGCCACTCGCTGAGGGCGCGAATGCCGCCGCGCTCGGTGGCATGATGGCCAGCCGCGTAAAAATGCAGCCCCTGTTCACGCGCCGAATGAATGGTCTGCTCGGAAACTTCGCCGGTGATAAAAGCATCGACGCCAAAACGCGCCGCGCTGTCGATAAAACCCTGACCACCGCCGGTACACCATGCGACACGCTTCACCGTATCCGGACCGGTATCACCGCTCCACAGCGGACGACGGCCCAGGCGCGCTTCAATCCACGAGGCCAGCTCCAGCCCCGGAACCGGCATCGCCAGCTCGCCCCACGGCACCAGCGGTTCAATTTCACCCATCACGGTAATCCCCAGTAGCTGCGCCAGCTGGACGTTGTTGCCGAGCTCCGGGTGCGCATCCAGCGGCAGATGATAGCCGTACAGGTTGATGTCATTAGCCAGCAGCGTTTTCAAACGATTGCGCTTCATCCCGCGAATAATCGGCGATTCGTTTTTCCAGAAGTAACCGTGATGAACAATCACCGCGTCGGCGTTCTGACGAACGGCCTCGTCCAGCAGCGCCTGGCTTGCCGTCACGCCGGTGATAATTTTTTGCACCGTCTCACGACCTTCAACCTGGAGCCCGTTCGGGCCGTAATCGCTGAAGGAGGTACTGTTCAGTTTTTCGTTAATCAGGCTTTCCAGTTCGCTGTTTTTCATCATCACTCTCTTATGCTTTGCGGGCAGCTTCGTACGCCGCCAGCGTGGCGACACGCGCCTGTTTATGGTCGACAATCTGACGAGGGTAATCCAGCTTTACACGCTGTTTATCCGCCCATGCCCACGGTTCGTGGATCGCTTTAGCAGGTATACCGTTAAGTTCAGGAACCCAGCGGCGGATAAACTCGCCGTCCGCATCAAATTTTTGCCCCTGCGTGGTCGGATTGAAAATCCGGAAATAGGGCGCGGCATCGGTGCCGGTAGAGGCTGCCCACTGCCAGCCGCCGTTATTCGCCGCGAGATCGCCATCGATCAGCTGAGAGATAAAATAGCGCTCTCCGATACGCCAGTCGATAAGCAGATCCTTCACCAGAAAGCTGGCGGTAATCATCCGCAGGCGGTTGTGCATCCACCCCGTCTCGTTAAGCTGACGCATGGCGGCATCGACTATCGGGTAACCCGTCTGCCCGCTTTGCCAGGCTTTAAGCTGCTTATCATTCGATTGCCACTTTACATTATCGGTCCAGCCAATGAAGGGCCGATGCTTACATAAACCTGGATGAAAGGTCATCAGATGACGATAAAACTCGCGCCAGATAAGTTCATTCAGCCAGACAGACCCTGCGCCCCCCTCCAGCGCCTGCGGCTGCTCCGCCAGCAGGCGATGCAAACACTGGCGCGGTGAGATCGCGCCCAGCGCCAGACAGGCCGACAGGCGGCTGGTGCCCTCGATGGCGGGAAAATCCCGACGCGCGTCGTAATATCCCGCGTCCTGCTTGCAGAACTGGCGCAGTTGGGCGATGGCCGATTTCTCATCGGCGGGGAACAGCGTTTTATCAAACGGCTGCTGAGGGTAATCAAACGTCAGCTCAGGCAGAACCTTTATGGCTTCGCCTCGTACGGCAGGCGCGGCAACGCACTCCGGCAGCGCCTCTTTCAGACGTTTGATAAAGGCATTTTTAAACGGCGTAAAAACTTTATACATCTCGTGGTTGCCGGTCACCACGCTGCCCGGCGCCAGCATCACGCTGTCATCAAACCCTTGACAGACCACCCCTTCCAGCATCTTCTCCAGCTGGCGGTCGCGCTGCTGTTCGTTGAATTCGTACTGATAGTTGTAAAAAAGATGCGTGACGTTGTGCTGCTTACATGTCTCCTGCACCGTCTGAAGCTGTGCGGCAAAATCACCCACTTCTTTATAGAGAAGCGGTATGCCTTTCCCGGCAAGCGAGTGCTGCAGATCGTTCAGATACGCCCGGAGCAAAGCCGCCTGCCGGGGGGCCATATCGTGCTGCCGCCACTGCTCGGGCGTGGCCATAAACAGGGCCAGTACGTTAGCGTCTTTGGCGCGGCAGGCTGCCGCAAGGGCGATGTTGTCATGTACGCGCAGGTCCGCGCGAAACCAAACCAGATGGGTGGGCATAAAACTCCAGGCAATTATCCATTATGTCCGTAAGGGCATGCCGTAAAAGGAAAAAGCATGCATTGAACTACTTTGCCATGAAGTGTAGACGGGATGAAATAAAAAAGGCCGCCCGAGGCGGCCTTAGCGCTACTTGTCCTGCGCTATCGTGGTTAACGCGACAAACCCATTAGGTTCATCGCTCTTTACAACGAGTACGCTGGCGACAATGAACGCGATGCAAAAATAGCGTTTCATTATGCGGTCCTTGCTGCTAACCGCTCCACCGTTCACCACCGGTGATAAGTCGGTGGACACAAGCCCGGGTAGGCGGGCTGCTTTACGGCTGTAAGTACACCTTTCCCAGGACCGATGCCCATTTGCGAGATGGCGGAAAGGGACGCAGCATCATAATTAACATCCGCTGCGAAGGTAAGATACTCGAATAAAATTAGGAATTTATAAAGGCTTCGAGGGATTGCCATCTGCTTACAGGAAGGTATGATTAAAACCCCGGGTAGGGGCTGCAAGATCACCCAACGGACCGCGAATCCCGAGGGACAAAAAAAACCGCCAACAGTAATGTGGCGGTTTTTTTTATTGCTATGTGTAGTCTTAGTATCAGTAGAAATCGCAGGTCGCTTTCTCGGCCTGATCCATCCACACCGGCTTCTCGCTGGTTTTCGCCCAGACGCGGTGCAGATAGCTGTAAAAACGTGCACGATCTTTCCAGAACAGCATCACCGGCAGAGCCAGCACGCCAGCCACTACGGCGAAAGCGCGGCGCAAGAACACGATATGAGCCGGATACTCTTTATAAAGATCCATATTTTCTCCCCTATAGTTGGCCGGAAACGTCATCCGGAAAATTCAAAATCTGTGACCTGGCTAAAATAATATCGCTTTGTTTGTAATTTTACTACTCATCCGACCACTTATTTTTGCCCATTTAGTGAATATTTACATTCACGCCGTAATTAAGTTACAAAAAAGTTAACAGTTTACTTATCAATAGTTAAATTGTGGGCTTTGCCATTTTTATACTTTTTTTACACCCGCCCTCCCCATTTTTGCGAAATCTTTGCGCCGGAAATCCTACCGTTAGTACAACAACGAAAGTCACCTGGAGGTGGATTGTGAGTGCAGGTCTTATTGCCGGCATCGTGCTGGTGTTCCTGTTATTGGGTTATCTGGTCTATGCCCTGATAAATGCGGAGGCCTTCTGATGGCTGCTCAGGCGTTTCTGCTTATTGCCAGCTTCTTAGTGGTACTGTTCATTCTGGCAAGGCCACTGGGATCGGGACTGGCACGATTGATCAACAACGTTCCTTTGCCCGGCACGGGAAGCGTTGAAAAAGGGATCTGGCGCGTACTGGGAATAGACGATCGGGAGATGAACTGGCGTCAGTATCTGATCGCCATTTTGCTGCTGAATATCGTTGGGCTCATTGCGCTTTTTGCCATGCTGATGCTGCAGGGCATCCTGCCGCTGAATCCGCAACAGTTACCGGGCCTGTCCTGGCATCTTGCGCTGAACACAGCGGTGAGCTTTGTCACTAACACCAACTGGCAGTCCTACGCCGGTGAAACCACGCTGAGCTATTTCAGCCAGATGATCGGGTTAACCGTGCAAAACTTCCTCTCGGCCGCCAGCGGTATCGCCGTGATCTTCGCGCTGACGCGTGCGTTTGCGCGTCAGAAAATCAATACCCTGGGTAACGCGTGGGTGGATCTGACCCGCATTACGCTGTGGATCCTGCTGCCAATTGCGCTGCTGATCGCGCTGTTCTTCATCCAGCAGGGCACCCTGCAAAACCTGATGCCTTACGCGCCCTATACCTCGCTGGAAGGTGCAAAACAGCTCCTGCCGATGGGGCCAGTAGCGTCACAGGAAGCCATCAAAATGCTCGGGACGAACGGAGGTGGCTTCTTCAACGCCAACTCGTCGCATCCGTTTGAAAACCCTACCGCATTGACCAATTTTGTGCAGATGCTGGCGATTTTCCTGATCCCCGCCGCGCTCTGCTTCGCCTTTGGTGACGTGGTTAACGATCGCCGTCAGGGCCGCACCCTGCTCTGGACCATGTCGCTGATCTTTGTGGTCTGCGTGGCGCTGGTTATGTGGGCTGAATGGAGCGGCAACGGCCATTTCATGCAGCTTGGGGCCAACAGCAATATCAATATGGAAGGTAAAGAGAGCCGCTTTGGCATTCTCGCCAGCAGCCTGTATGCGGTGGTCACCACGGCGGCCTCGTGCGGGGCTGTCAACGCCATGCATGATTCCTTTACGGCGCTGGGTGGCATGATCCCGATGTGGCTGATGCAGATTGGCGAAGTCGTCTTTGGCGGCGTGGGCTCGGGTCTGTACGGCATGCTGCTGTTCGTACTGCTGGCGGTGTTTATTGCCGGTTTGATGATTGGCCGCACCCCGGAATACCTCGGTAAAAAAATCGACGTTCGCGAGATGAAATTAACCGCGCTGGCGATTCTGGTCACCCCTGCACTTGTGCTGCTCGGCACCGCGCTGGCGCTGATGACCGAGGCCGGACGCAGCGGCATCTTTAACCCGGGCATTCACGGTTTTAGCGAAGTGCTGTATGCCGTCTCCTCTGCCGCCAACAACAACGGCAGCGCGTTTGCGGGCTTAAGCGCCAACTCACCGTTCTGGAACTGCCTGCTGGCGTTCTGCATGTTTGTGGGTCGCTTTGGGATCATTGTGCCGGTGTTGGCGATTGCCGGATCGCTGGTGAATAAAAAAATCCAGCCGACCACCACCGGGACATTACCAACCCACGGCGCGCTGTTTATCGGCCTGCTGACGGGTACCGTGTTACTGGTCGGCGCCCTGACCTTTATCCCCGCCCTCGCGTTAGGCCCGGTCGCGGAATACCTCTCTTTACGCTGATTTTGCGGAGAAATTGTCATGAGTCGTAAACAACTGGCCCTGTTCGAACCGTCATTAGTTCGCCAGGCGCTCATGGATGCGGTGAAAAAGCTGAGCCCGCGCGTGCAGTGGCACAACCCGGTGATGTTTATTGTCTGGGCGGGAAGCGTCCTGACCACCGCCCTGGCGATTGCCATGGGAACGGGCCACATGCCGGGAAATGCAACGTTTACCGGCGCCATCAGCCTGTGGCTGTGGTTTACCGTGCTGTTCGCCAACTTTGCGGAAGCGCTGGCGGAAGGCCGGAGTAAAGCCCAGGCCAACAGCCTGAAAGGGGTGAAGAAAACCGCCTTCGCGCGCAAGCTGCGTGAACCGAAATACGGCGCGCAGATGGACCACGTTCCGGCGGATGAACTGCGTAAAGGCGATGTGGTGCTGGTGGAAGCCGGTGACATTATCCCTTGCGACGGTGAAGTCATCGAAGGGGGCGCCTCGGTGGATGAAAGCGCCATTACCGGGGAGTCCGCGCCGGTTATCCGTGAATCCGGCGGCGATTTCGCCTCCGTGACGGGCGGGACGCGCATTCTCTCCGACTGGCTGGTGATCCAGTGTAGCGTTAACCCGGGGGAAACCTTCCTCGACCGGATGATCGCCATGGTGGAAGGCGCGCAGCGTCGTAAAACCCCGAACGAAATTGCCCTGACCATCCTGCTGGTGGCCCTGACCATCGTCTTCCTGCTGGCAACCGCGACGCTGTGGCCGTTCTCCGCCTATGGCGGCACCGCGGTCACTATCACGGTGCTGGTGGCGCTGCTGGTCTGCCTGATCCCGACCACCATTGGTGGCCTGCTGTCAGCCATCGGCGTAGCCGGCATGAGCCGTATGCTCGGTGCCAACGTCATCGCCACCAGCGGGCGTGCGGTGGAAGCCGCCGGTGACGTGGACGTCTTACTGCTGGATAAAACCGGGACCATTACCCTCGGTAACCGCCAGGCGTCAGATTTCCTGCCCGCCCCGGGCGTGGATGAAAAAACGCTGGCAGATGCCGCACAGCTCTCTTCGCTTGCCGATGAAACCCCGGAAGGACGCAGTATCGTGATCCTCGCCAAGCAGCGCTTTAACCTGCGCCAGCGCGACGTTCAGAGCCTGCACGCCACTTTCGTGCCCTTCACGGCGCAAACCCGCATGAGCGGCATTAACATTCAGGATCGCATGATCCGTAAAGGCTCTGTTGACGCCATCCGTCGCCACATTGAGGCTAACAACGGCCACTTCCCGCCGGAAGTGGACACCCTGGTCGAAAGCGTGGCCCGTCAGGGGGCGACGCCGCTGGTGGTGGCCGAAGGGGCACACGTGCTGGGGGTAATTGCCCTGAAGGATATCGTCAAAGGCGGCATCAAGGAGCGCTTTGCCCAGCTGCGTAAAATGGGGATCAAAACGGTGATGATCACCGGGGATAACCGTCTTACCGCCGCGGCGATTGCCGCCGAAGCGGGCGTGGATGATTTTCTTTCTGAAGCCACACCGGAAGCAAAACTGGCGCTGATTCGTCAGTATCAGGCGGAAGGCCGTCTGGTGGCGATGACGGGCGACGGCACCAACGACGCCCCTGCCCTGGCGCAGGCCGACGTGGCGGTGGCAATGAACTCCGGTACCCAGGCGGCAAAAGAGGCGGGCAACATGGTCGACCTCGACTCAAACCCGACCAAGCTGATTGAAGTGGTGCACATTGGCAAGCAGATGCTGATGACGCGCGGGTCGCTGACCACGTTCAGTATTGCCAACGACGTGGCGAAATATTTCGCCATCATTCCGGCGGCGTTTGCTGCGACCTACCCGCAATTAAACGCGTTGAACGTGATGCACCTGCACTCTCCGGCATCGGCCATTCTGAGCGCAGTGATCTTTAACGCCCTGATTATTGTCTTCCTGATCCCGCTGGCGCTGAAAGGCGTGAGCTATAAGCCGCTCACGGCCGCCGCCATGCTGCGCCGCAACCTGTGGATTTACGGCCTGGGCGGGCTGGTGGTGCCTTTCATCGGTATCAAGGTTATCGACCTGCTGTTGACGCTGTTCGGCCTGGTTTAAAAGGTGAATCAAATGACGATGTTACGCCCCGCTATACTTCTGTTTATTCTGCTGTCTCTCATTACCGGCGGGCTGTACCCGCTGGTGACCACCGCGCTGGGCCAGTGGTGGTTTAAGGATCGGGCCAACGGCTCGCTGATTATGCAAAACGGTGAAAGCCGCGGTTCACGCCTGATTGGTCAGAACTTTACGGATGCCCGTTACTTCCAGGGGCGCCCTTCCGCCACTGCCGAAAGCCCGTATAATCCGATGGCATCCGGCGGCAGTAACCTGGCGGGCAGCAACCCCGAGTTGGACAAAGCCGTTGCTGAGCGCGTGGCAGCCCTGCGCGCCGCTAATCCGCAGGCCAGCCGTGAGGTGCCCGTAGAGCTGGTGACCGCCTCGGCCAGCGGGCTGGACTACAGCCTGACGCCGGCAGCCGCGGCATGGCAAATCCCGCGCGTCGCCGCGGCCCGTCAGTTGACCGTCGAACAGGTTAGCCAGCTGGTTGCAGAGCACACGCAAAAGCCGCTGGTCAGCTTTATCGGCATGCCCGTGGTGAATATTGTTGAGCTGAATCTGGCGCTGGACGCGCTAAGGAAAAACTAAATGACCGACGAGCCCATGCGCCCGGATCCGGACAGGCTGCTTGAACAGACGGCCGAAGCCCATCGCGGCAAACTGAAAATTTTCTTTGGCGCCTGCGCAGGCGTCGGGAAAACCTTCGCCATGCTGACGGAAGCCCAGCGGCTTCGGGCGCAGGGGCTCGATATATTGATTGGCGTGGTAGAAACCCACGGACGCAAAGAGACCGCATCGCTGCTGAAGGGGCTGGCCACCCAGCCGCCCCGCCGTATCAGCCACCGCGGTCGGCTAGTCACCGAATTCGATCTCGATGCCGCCCTCGCCCGCCGTCCCGCCCTTATCCTGATGGACGAACTGGCGCACAGCAATGCGCCAGGCTCACGCCACCCAAAGCGCTGGCAGGATGTAGAAGAGCTGCTCGAAGCCGGCATCGATGTATTCACGACGGTTAACGTTCAGCATCTCGAAAGCCTGAACGACGTGGTCAGCGGCGTGACCGGCATTCAGGTGCGCGAGACGGTGCCCGACCCCTTCTTTGATTCCGCCGATGAAGTGGTGCTGGTTGACCTGCCCCCCGACGATTTGCGCCAGCGCCTGCACGAAGGCAAGGTTTATATTGCCGGCCAGGCCGAGCGCGCCATCGAACATTTCTTCCGTAAAGGCAACCTGATTGCCCTGCGCGAGCTGGCCCTGCGTCGTACTGCCGATCGCGTCGACGATCAGATGCGCGCCTGGCGCGACCTGCAGGGCCAGGAGCGCGTCTGGCATACGCGAGATGCCATCCTGCTGTGCGTAGGCCACGGCAGCGGCAATGAAAAGCTTGTCCGCACCGCCGCGCGCCTGGCGGCCAAATTTGGCAGCGTCTGGCATGCGGTGTATGTCGAAACGCCGCAGCTGCACGCGCTCCCCGAGAACCAGCGCCGCGCGATATTGAGTTCGCTTCGCCTGGCGCAGGAGCTGGGTGCCGAAACCGCCACCCTTTCCGATCCTCAGGAAGATAAAGCCATCCTGCGCTACGCCCGTGAGCACAATCTGGGGAAAATCGTGATTGGCCGTCGCCAGCATCGCCGCTGGTTTAGCCGCGAATCGTTTGCCGACAAGCTGGCCCGCCGCGCACCGGATCTGGACCTGGTGATCGTGGCGCTGGATGATAAGCCCACGCCGTTACCCAGCCGCGCGCCGGACAGCCGTGCCTTCAGCGATAAATGGCGCATTCAGCTGCGCGGCTGTCTTGTCGCCGTCGTGCTCTGTGCCCTGATTACCGTGATTGCCAGTCAGTGGCTGATCGCGTTTGATGCCGCCAACCTGGTGATGATCTACCTGCTTGGCGTAGTGGTGGTGGCGCTCTTTTACGGGCGCTGGCCGTCGGTACTGGCGACGGTGATTAACGTCATCAGCTTCGATCTGTTCTTTATTGCCCCGCGCGGGACGCTCGCCGTGTCGGATGTTCAGTACATTCTCACCTTCGCGGTGATGCTCACCGTCGGGTTGGTAATCGGGAATCTGACGGCGGGCGTGCGCTACCAGGCGCGTATTGCCCGCTATCGCGAACAGCGCACGCGCCATCTCTATGAGATGTCGAAATCGCTGGCGGTGGGCCGCACGCCGCTGGATATCGTGCAGACCAGCGAGCAGTTCATTCGCTCGACGTTTCATGCCAGCAACCTGATTTTGCTCCCGGACGAACACGGCAAGCTGCGCCCGCTGACGTCGGCCTCTGGCATGACGCCCTGGGACGAAGCCATCGCGCGCTGGAGCTTTGATAAAGGGTTACCTGCGGGCGCAGGGACCGACACCCTGCCCGGCGTGCCCTACCAAATTCTGCCGCTGCGCAGCGCCGATAAAAATCAGGGGCTGGTAATTGTTGAGCCCTCAAACCTGCGCCAACTGATGATCCCCGAACAGCAGCGGCTGCTGGAGACCTTTACGCTGCTGGTTGCCAGCGCGCTGGAGCGGCTTGCCCTCACCGCCAGCGAAGAGCAGGCCCGGCTGGCGAGCGAGCGTGAAAGCATTCGTAACTCGCTGCTGGCGGCGCTCTCTCACGATCTGCGAACCCCGCTCACCGTCCTGTTTGGTCAGTCAGAAATCCTGACGCTGGACCTGGCGGCGGAAGGCTCTAAACACGCCCTTCAGGCCAGCGAGATCCGCCAGCATGTGCTGAATACCACGCGTCTGGTGAATAACCTGCTCGATATGGCGCGTATCCAGTCAGGCGGTTTTAACCTCAAAAAAGAGTGGCTCACGCTTGAAGAGGTAGTGGGCAGCGCCCTGAAAATGCTCGAACCCGGCCTGGGCGGGCGGCATATTGCGCTGAACATGCCCGAGCCCCTGACCTTAATTCACGTTGATGGTCCGCTGTTTGAACGGGTGCTGATCAACCTGCTGGAAAATGCCGGCAAATATGCGGGCGCCAGCGCGCAAATTGGCGTAGATGCGACGGTGGACGACGGCACGCTTCACCTTGACGTCTGGGATACCGGACCCGGCATTCCAGCCGGGCAGGAGTTGGCTATTTTCGAAAAATTCGCGCGCGGCAATAAGGAGTCGGCCATTCCGGGCGTGGGCCTTGGGCTGGCGATTTGCCAGGCAATCATTGATGTCCATGGCGGGTCCATCTCCGCTGAGAATCGCCCCGAAGGCGGCGCGCGGTTTTGTGTTACACTTCCTCTGGAAACCCCGCCAGAACTTAATGAATTACCAGAGGATTTGTGATCAACGTTCTGATTGTTGAAGATGAGATCGCCATTAGCCGTTTTCTGCGCGCTGCGCTGGAAGGGGACGGTCTGCGCGTTCATGATGCGGGTACGCTTCAGCGGGGTTTAATTGAAGCCGCCACCCGCAAGCCGGACCTGGTGATCCTCGATCTTGGTTTGCCGGACGGCGACGGCATCGATTTTATCCGGGAAGTGCGTCAGTGGAGCCAGATGCCGATCCTCGTGCTCTCCGCGCGTACTGAAGAGACGGATAAAATCGCGGCGCTGGATGCCGGGGCGGATGACTATCTGATTAAACCTTTTGGTATCGGCGAGTTACAGGCTCGCCTTCGCGTGGCGCTGCGTCGCCACAGCGCAACCACGCCAGCTGACCCAACCTACACGTTTGGGGATATCCGGGTTGACCTGGCCGCGCGGCGTATTGTGCGCGGTGAAGAAGAAATCCATCTGACGCCAATAGAATTTCGCCTGCTCGCCGTTCTGCTCAACAACCACGGCAAGGTACTCACCCAACGCCAGCTGTTAAGTCAGGTGTGGGGGCCCAACGCGGTGGAACATAGTCATTATTTACGCATATATATGGGACACCTTCGTCAGAAACTCGAAGTTGACCCCGCTCGCCCTCGCCATTTATTAACTGAAACCGGTATCGGTTATCGGTTTATGCTTTGAATAACTATTCATTTTATTTTTAAATAAAAACTAAATCCCTCAGACAATATTTCACAAATAACCCATAAATTATTTTTACGGGCTATTTTCGCTCATTTAAAACATTGGCAACACAACCTGTTAACGCATCATCAACAAATCAGAATTTTGATCTGCGATATTCATCTAAAACGAATATTTATTTCTGATTTGATCGGTTAACGGTGATCTACCTCACGGTTAATCGCCTTTCCCTGGATAAAATGACCATGCTTTCAATTACTGAAAGGAAAATGAAACATGGAAAACAACAATCGCTTAATGCCCCATATAAGGCGGACAACACATATCATGATGTTTGCCCACCGAAACTGCTTTGACTTTCATCTCTTTAATGCCCGGTAGTCCTTCGACTTCTGGCGCACTCGCTTACAGGTTATCCTGAAATACCTTATTTTACAGGCCATTGCCTGTGAACTCGTGCGCTCATTCATTTTAATTCAGACTCATCCGCACCGGGCGGACTGAATTTCAATCATCAAAAAAGCAATTCACTGATTTTAATCAGCGGCCACCCTTTGCTTTTTTTCCGGTAAATTATCGATTTCTTTCTTGCAAGAAATCGAGGGACGCTTATTACCTAAAATAAAGAGAGAAAGATGAAAAGTTTAAAAATCGCAGCCAGCCGTGCATGTCCGGATTGCTTTACTACCCAGCGTGAACTGGTAGATGTCCGCGCCTCTGATTATATTGATGTTGCCGCCATTGTTCTGGCGGTCACGGATATTGCCAGCGGTATCCTGGACGAAATAGAAGCCACCGGTTTTGGCATTCCTGTTTTTGTCGCGACCCACAAAGAAGAGTTCATCCCGGCAGACTATTTATCGCGCATTCACGGCGTATTTGAGTATTCAGACACCAGCAACGACTTTTATGGACGCCAGCTGGAAGCGGCCGCCCAGAAGTATGAAACCCAGCTGCGCCCGCCGTTTTTCCGCGCCCTTGTCGACTATGTGAAGCAGGGCAATAGCGCGTTTGACTGCCCGGGGCATCAGGGTGGTCAGTTCTTCCGCCGCCATCCAGCCGGTAATCAGTTTGTCGATTTCTTTGGTGAGACGCTTTTCCGCTCCGACCTGTGTAACGCCGACGTGGCGATGGGCGATCTGCTGATCCACGAAGGCGCACCGTGCATCGCCCAGCAGCATGCTGCAAAAGTTTTTAATGCTGATAAGACCTACTTCGTGCTGAATGGCACCTCGTCATCCAACAAAGTGGTGCTTAACGCCCTGCTCACCCCGGGCGACCTGGTACTGTTCGACCGTAACAACCACAAATCTAACCATCACGGTGCCCTCCTCCAGGCTGGCGCAACGCCGGTCTATCTGGAAACCGCGCGCAACCCGTACGGCTTTATTGGCGGCATTGACGCCCACTGCTTTGAAGAAAGTTATCTGCGCGAGCTGGTGGCAGAGGTGGCGCCTGGCCGTGCACGCGATGCGCGTCCGTTCCGTCTGGCGGTGATCCAGCTGGGTACCTACGATGGCACCATCTATAACGCTCGTCAGGTGGTGGATAAGATTGGACACCTGTGTGATTACATCCTGTTTGACTCGGCCTGGGTGGGTTACGAGCAATTTATTCCGATGATGGCCGACTGCTCTCCGCTGCTGCTGGAGCTGAACGAAAACGATCCGGGGATCCTGGTCACCCAGTCCGTGCATAAACAGCAGGCCGGCTTCTCGCAGACCTCGCAAATCCATAAGAAAGACAGCCACATCAAAGGGCAACAGCGCTATGTCCCGCATAAGCGCCTGAATAATGCCTTTATGATGCACGCCTCCACCAGCCCGTTTTATCCGCTGTTCGCTGCGCTGGACATCAACGCCCGTATGCACGAAGGCCAGAGCGGCCGCAACATGTGGATGGACTGCGTGGTGAACGGTATCGAAGCGCGCAAGCTGATCCTGGAGAACTGCCGGTATCTGCGCCCCTTCGTGCCGGAAACGGTGGATGGCCGTCCGTGGGAAAGCTGGGACACAGCGGAAATTGCGACCGATCTGCGCTTCTTCCACTTCGTACCGGGTGAAAACTGGCACGCTTTTGAAGGCTACGCTGAGCATCAGTATTTTATCGACCCGTGCAAGCTCCTGCTGACCACGCCGGGTATTAACGCCCGCACCGGGGAGTATGACGACTTCGGCGTGCCCGCCACTATCCTCGCCAACTTCCTGCGTGAAAACGGCATCGTGCCGGAAAAATGCGATCTCAACTCGATCCTGTTCCTGCTCACGCCTGCGGAAGATATGGGAAAACTGCAGCAGCTGGTGGCGCAGCTGGTGCGCTTCGAAAAACTGCTCGAGAGCGATGTTCCGCTGAAAGACGTCCTGCCTTCTCTCTACAAACAGCATCCGGAACGTTACGCGGATTACACCCTGCGCCAGATCTGCCAGGAAATGCATGACCTGTACGCCCGCCACAACGTGAAACAGCTGCAGAAAGAGATGTTCCGCAAGTCTCACTTCCCGCGCGTGATGATGAACCCGCAGGACGCAAACTACGCCTATCTGCGCGGTGAAGTTGAACTGGTCTCACTGCGCGACGCGGAAGGCCGCATCGCCGCCGAAGGCGCCCTTCCTTATCCACCGGGGGTACTGTGCGTGGTTCCAGGGGAAGTCTGGGGCGGTTCCGTGCTGCGCTACTTTGCCGCGCTGGAAGAAGGCATCAACCTGCTGCCGGGCTTCGCGCCGGAGCTGCAGGGTGTGTACGTCGAGGAGTGTGAGGGTCGCAAGCAGGTTCGCTGTAACGTCATCAAACAACCCGCCGCTCAGCCCGCGCTGCTGAAAGGAGAGAAATTATGAGTAAGTCCAATAAGATGGGCGTGGTGCAGCTGACCATCCTCACCATGGTGAACATGATGGGCTCCGGGATTATCATGCTGCCTACCAAACTGGCAGAGGTGGGCACCATCTCTATCATCTCCTGGCTGGTGACGGCAGTCGGTTCAATGGCGCTGGCGTGGGCGTTTGCCAAGTGCGGAATGTTCAGCCGTAAGTCAGGCGGCATGGGCGGCTATGCCGAATACGCTTTTGGCAAGTCGGGCAACTTTATGGCCAACTATACCTACGGGGTGTCGCTGCTGATCGCCAACGTGGCGATTGCCATCTCCGCCGTGGGTTACGGTACGGAGCTGTTTGGCGCGACGCTCAGCCCGGTGCAAATTGGGCTGGCGACCATCGGCGTGCTGTGGATCTGTACCGTGGCTAACTTTGGCGGCGCGCGCATCACCGGGCAGCTCTCCAGCATCACCGTCTGGGGCGTGATTATCCCGGTTGTCGGCCTGTGCATCATCGGCTGGTTCTGGTTCAGCCCGACACTCTACGCCAACTCCTGGAACCCGCACCATGTGCCATTCTTTACCGCGGTCGGCTCTTCAATCGCCATGACGCTCTGGGCCTTCCTGGGTCTGGAATCCGCCTGTGCGAACGCGGAAGTGGTAGAGAATCCGGAGAAGAACGTGCCGATTGCGGTCCTCGGCGGCACGCTGGGCGCGGCGGTGATCTATATCGTCTCGACTAACGTGATTGCCGGGATTGTGCCAAACATGGATCTGGCAAACTCTACGGCGCCGTTCGGTCTGGCCTTCGCGCAGATGTTCACGCCTGAGGTCGGGAAAGTGATCATGGGGCTGATGGTGATGTCCTGCTGCGGTTCACTCCTCGGCTGGCAGTTCACCATCGCACAGGTCTTTAAATCCTCGGCTGATGAAGGTTACTTCCCAAAAATATTCTCCCGCGTGACCAAAGCGGATGCGCCGGTGCAGGGCATGCTGGCGATTGTTATCTTCCAGAGCGGATTGTCGCTGATGACCATTAGCCCGTCGCTGAACAGCCAGTTCAACGTGCTGGTCAACCTGGCGGTGGTGACGAACATCATTCCGTATATCCTGTCGATGGCAGCGCTGGTGATCATTCAGAAGGTGGCGAAGGTGGATCCACGCAAAGCGCGTGCGGCCAATATCGTGGCGCTGATTGGGGCAATCTACAGCTTTTATGCGCTCTACTCATCCGGCCAGGAAGCGATGCTCTACGGGGCAATGGTGACCTTTATGGGCTGGACGCTGTACGGTCTGGTGTCACCGCGGTTTGAATTGAAGAATAAGCATAGCTAAAAAAAGCCCGGTGGCGCTAGCGCTTACCGGGTCTACGAGGTCAAAGCAAAACGGCAACCCAGGGGTTGCCGTTTTTAGTGTTTTCTCCCTCTCCCTGTGGGAGAGGGCCGGGGCGAGGGCATCAGCCCGCACCCATACCGCACTTACGCGTTTTTCAGCACTTCGCTGACAATCTCTACCGCCTCTTTCTCAATCTGCTGACGGTGCTCAGCGCCGAGGAAGCTTTCGCAATAGATTTTGTACGCATCTTCCGTACCGGACGGACGCGCGGCGAACCAGCCGTTCTCAGTCATCACTTTCAGACCACCAATGGATGCGCCGTTGCCCGGTGCAGCCGTCAGACGCGCGGTGATCGGATCGCCCGCCAGGGTGCTTGCGCTGACCATCTCCGGAGAGAGTTTGGACAGGGCCGCTTTCTGAGCTGACGTCGCGCTAGCCTGAATACGGTTATAGCTTGGTGCACCAAAGCGTGCCGCCAGGTCGTTGTAGTGTTCCTGCGGGTTCTTACCGGTGACCGCGGTGATCTCCGCCGCCAGCAGGCACATGATGATGCCGTCTTTATCGGTTGACCATGGCGTGCCGTCGAAACGCAGGAAAGATGCGCCCGCGCTCTCTTCACCGCCGAAGCCGAAGCTGCCGTCGTGCAGACCGTCAACGAACCATTTGAAGCCGACCGGCACTTCCACCAGCTTGCGGCCCAGCGCCTCGACCACGCGGTCAATCATCGCAGAGGAAACCAGCGTTTTACCGACGGCCACCTCTTTGCCCCACTGCGGGCGGTGCTGGAACAGATAGTTAATTGCAACAGCCAGATAGTGGTTCGGGTTCATCAGCCCGGCAGGGGTGACGATACCGTGACGGTCATAATCCGGGTCGTTAGCAAACGCCAGATCGAATTTATCACGCAGCGCCAGCAGGCCCGCCATCGCGCACTCGGATGAGCAGTCCATACGGATCGCGCCGTCTTTGTCCAGGTGCATAAAGCGGAAGGTCTGATCGACGTGATCGTTCACGATGGTCAGATCCAGCTTGTAGTGCTCGGCGATACGTTTCCAGTATTCGATACCGGAGCCGCCCAGCGGATCCACGCCCAGCTTCAGGCCGGCTTTCTGGATGGCCGCCATATCGACGATATCCGCCAGCCCTTCCACGAACGGCTGAACCAGATCCTGCTCTTTCACATGACCGGACGCCATGGCCGCATCCAGAGAAATACGCTTCACGCCTTTAAGATCGTCAGCCAGCAGCGCGTTCGCACGATCTTCCACCACTTTGGTGACGTTAGTGTCGGCCGGGCCACCGTTAGGCGGGTTGTATTTGATACCACCGTCTTCCGGCGGGTTGTGGGATGGCGTAATAACGATACCGTCCGCCAGAGCGCCACCTTTTTTGTTGTGCACCAGGATGGCGTTAGAGACCGCAGGCGTTGGGGTGAAGCCATTGTTCTCCTGAACAATCACATCGACGCCGTTTGCCGCCAGCACTTCCACAACAGAGATGAACGCCGGTTCAGACAGGGCATGGGTATCTTTCCCCACGTAGCACGGACCGGTAACGCCGTTTTTAGCGCGCTCTTCCGCAATGGCCTGAGCAATGGCCAGAATATGCGGTTCGTTAAAGCTGTGGCGCGCCGCGCTGCCGCGGTGACCAGATGTACCAAACTTCACTGCGTGTTCTGCGTTGCCCACGACCGGTTTCAGCACGTAATACTGCGCGGTCAGCTGAGCGACGTTAATCAAATCGCTTTGTTGTGCAGGTTGGCCTGCACGGCTGTGATTTGCCATTACCGGGTCCTTCTGATGCAAGGGTTAAATTGTACCGCAAACCTTTTCAATCAATTCCGCTGGGAACTGCATGGACTGCATGATGTGTTCAATCATGCTGCACTTGCGGCCCGTATTGGTATTGGTGATCACCCAGTACGGGGTGCCAGGAACATGTTTAGGTTTGGTTTGATTGCCATTTTGCAGCAGCGTCTGCTCGTCGCCCGCGAAATAGACGCGAGTACGGCCGTGAAGCGACTCGGTCGCTTCAGCAAACGCTTTGTTATCCAGTGAGTAAAGTGTAGACAGCACCAGCATAAAGCGGTTTACCGCTTTTTTCTGCTCCGCGTATTCATCGGAGAGCAGCAGCTCGCGCATCGCGCGCACTTTATCTTTTGCCGGCGTCACGGCAGGTTTTGCTTGTGCAACAACGCTCGGCTGAGACACGACATCTTTGGTGACTGGGGTAGCAGGCTGTGAAGCGGCGGAAATTTTAAGCATGCGCCGTAAAATGTCGGACGCGCTCTCCCCGATATGCCGCGTCTGGCTGGCAATATACTGATAGAGTTCGTCATCAACTTCGATTGTTTTCATCTTAATCCAGTGCGATATCTTATCTGAATACAAGTCATTGGGATTATAAGGTCAAATCCCAACAGCGGATAGCGTCAAACCAGGTTGGCCGCAAAAGTCAGATTAAACTGGAACCTTGCAGCCGGGCGGCAGAATGGTCAACATGATACCCTAACCTGACATACGTAAAAAAAGAACTTTGCCATGAAATTGAATACCCGAGCGCAAACTGCACAATCGCCGAACAATAATTCTCCCATCGTACTGGTTCACGGGCTTTTTGGCAGTCTGGATAACCTGGGCGTGCTGGCGCGCGATCTGGTTACCGACCACGATATTTTACAGGTCGATATGCGCAATCATGGTCTTTCCGGGCGTTCCGACGAGATGACCTACGCGGCGATGGCACAGGATCTGCTGGATACGCTGGATGCCCACGACCTGCAAAAGGTGACCCTCATCGGGCATTCAATGGGTGGCAAAGCGGTGATGGCCCTGACGGCACTGGCCCCGGACCGTATTAGCGGCCTGGTGGTGATTGACGTCGCGCCCGTGGATTATGACGTCCGCCGTCACGACGAGATTTTTGCCGCCATCAATGCGGTCACAGAAGCGGGTGTCGCGACGCGCCAACAGGCGGCTGCCGTCATGCGTGAGCATCTTGATGAAGAAGGCGTCGTGCAGTTCCTGCTGAAGTCATTTGTTGACGGGCAATGGCGTTTTAACGTGCCGGTGCTCTGGGAGCAATACAATAACATCGTGGGCTGGGAAACCGTCCCCGCCTGGCCACACCCTACTCTCTTTATTCGCGGCGGAAACTCACCTTACGTTACCGACGCGTACCGCGACACGCTGCTGGCCCAATTCCCGCAGGCTCGCGCCCACGTGATTGCCGGTGCCGGGCACTGGGTGCATGCGGAAAAACCGGATGCTGTGCTGCGCGCCATTCGCCGCTATCTTGCTGATACTGCAAATTGATTAAAAAGAAAGCGACTGGAAGGCTGCGGGCTTCCAGTCGTTGGCGTGCCGTTTTTGGTGATGTATGATGGCGCGCTTATCGCCCGGGCATTAGCAGGGCGGCGTGTTTCCCCCGAAGTCTCAGAATCATGGCCAAAGAACAAACGGACCGTACGACACTAGATCTGTTCGCGAATGAGCGTCGCCCGGGACGACCCAAGACGAATCCGCTTTCGCGCGATGAACAGCTGCGTATCAATAAACGCAACCAGCTTAAACGCGATAAAAATCGTGGGCTTAAGCGTGTCGAACTGAAGCTTAACGCCGACGCCGTCGATGCGCTGAACGAGCTGGCTGACGCGCGAAATATCAGCCGCAGCGAGCTCATTGAAGAGATGTTGCTCGTCCAGCTTGAGACGTTACGCAGCCAGGCATAAGTCTGAAAATCCCCTTTATCGCCCTTTTCATGTAGCACAGAGTGCAGTCCTGCGCGATAGCTGTTTCCGCAGGGTTGCCAGTTCTGCTATTATTGCCCTTATCCGTGGCCAAATTGCGCCACCATACTATTAAGTTTCAAGAGGTTATTTTACTCATGGCAATCATCGGCATTTTCTTTGGCAGTGATACCGGCAATACCGAAAATATCGCAAAAAACATTCAAAAACAGCTCGGTAAAGACGTTGCTGATGTGCATGACATCGCCAAGAGCAGCAAAGAAGATCTGGAAGGCTATGACATTCTGCTGCTGGGTATCCCAACCTGGTACTACGGTGAAGCCCAGTGCGACTGGGATGATTTCTTCCCGACGCTGGAAGAAGTGGACTTCAACGGTAAGCTGGTCGCCCTGTTTGGCTGTGGCGATCAGGAAGACTACGCCGAATACTTCTGTGACGCGCTGGGCACCATCCGCGATATCATTGAGCCGAACGGCGCGGTTATCGTAGGCCACTGGCCGACCGCCGGTTACCACTTCGAAGCGTCTAAAGGCCTGGCCGATGACGATCATTTCGTAGGCCTGGCCATCGACGAAGACCGTCAGCCAGAACTGACCGCAGAGCGCGTTGAGAAGTGGGTGAAGCAGATCCGTGAAGAACTGCACCTGGATGATATTCTGAACGCCTGATTTTATCGCGGCGCAACTGCGGTTGCGCCCATGCTCCAGGTCAAACCGATTAAATTAATCGCTACAATCTTTTAACTTTTTCGCCCAGACCTGTACAATGTCTCCCTGATAAAACGTGGTTTTCCATTGAGCAAGTTTGTTGGTGATACCACGTTTTTATAAGCATATTTTGCCTGAGACTTGCAGTTTTCATTTAGCCATGGCAGTTCTATAATGAGACGCATTATCCCGGGTGCATTTTCTGTCACTTCCTACAGAAGTGAATCGTTTAGCAACAGGACAGATTCCGCATGACTGACAACAATACCGCATTAAAGAAGGCTGGCCTGAAAGTTACGCTTCCTCGGTTAAAAATCCTTGAAGTGCTTCAGGGTCCAGACAATCACCATGTCAGTGCGGAAGACCTTTATAAACGTCTTATCGACATGGGTGAAGAGATTGGGCTGGCTACCGTCTATCGCGTGCTGAACCAGTTTGATGACGCGGGCATTGTTACCCGTCATAATTTCGAAGGCGGTAAATCTGTTTTCGAACTGACCCAGCAGCAGCACCACGATCACCTGATCTGCCTCGATTGCGGCAAGGTCATTGAATTCAGCGATGATTCCATCGAAGCGCGCCAGCGTGAAATCGCGGCGCGTCATGGCATCCGCCTGACGAACCACAGCCTGTACCTTTACGGTCACTGCGCTGAAGGCGATTGCCGCGAAGACGATCACGCGCACGACGCGAAATAATAAGACTCATACTCTGAGCCAGCCGCAAGGTTGGCTTTTTTTTGCCAAAAAAAAGCCCGGTGGCGCAGAGCCACCGGGCATGATAACAGCGAATTAGTTACTGTTATTGCTACGTATTTCTTTCCAAATCTGGTCGCAACGCTTCGCCACTTCCTGATCGTTACCGGTTTTACGCGCCTGGATACAGGCCTGATAATCCATCACGCGGACGTTTTCCTGCGTCGCGAACTGCTCATGCGCTTTCTCTTTCTTCAGCACGTTCAGCACGCTCTGACAGGCTTGAATTTTCTCCGGCGATCCTTCCGCAGTATTTATGCAGGCGCTATACGCCTCCTTCAGACGGGAGTCCTCTTTCGGCGCCTGATTCTGAGCACACGCCACCAGCCCTGATGCCAGCAACGCGACGATTACGATTTTTTTCATCATGTGCAGTCTCCATACCGGCGGGACTCAGCCCGCCGGTGCGTTCATCAGAAGATGGTGAATGGGGCAATAACCATGAATTTCACATCACGCTCATCCTGGAAGATGTTGCCGTAACCGCCCGCATAGCTCGGGATATCGGAGTGGTTGTCATACTGGGTGAAGTGCAGTTTGAACATCGTGCCTTTCGCACGGCCATCCTGCAGGGTATAGATAGCATCGAGGCTGTAGGAAGACTCTTTCAGGCGATAGTTGGGATCGTAATATGCGTCCGGCGTGGCCATATCGGCAGGTTTTGCGTCCCAGGCGTAAGCGTAAGAAGCGCCCACCGCCCAGCCAGGCAGGTTCCAGTTTTTCAGGTCATACATTGCGCCGAAGAAGACCGCTTTCTCGCCGTCGGCGTTGAAGTCTGAGCGGTTATCCCACCAGATATCAAGACGACCGTTGGAGGAGGCGTAGGTCGGGGTCATACGCTGCAGGAAGTAGCCCTGCTGCCCTTCCGCCTTCACCCATGTGCCTTCCAGACGCAAATCAACCTGACCGACCTTGTAGCCGAAGGTTAACGCCTGCAGCCACGCGGTGCCGTCATAAATGTCGTTGACGCCACCGTTGCTGACTTTGTCGCGCGTACCGTAGAACTGGTAGCTGGTGCTCAGCGGGCTACCCGCGACATCGAATTTATAGCTGGCCTTAGCAAAGTACTGATCGACATAGCCCTGTGCCTGACCAAATGCCGCTTCTAGCACCAGATCGTTTTTGAAGTCGTACTTCGCGCCCAGCGAGTGCAGGTAATCGACTTTGGTTTTTTTATCGTTCTGGTAGAACTTGTCCATTTCGATGTGCCACGGTGCTTTGTACTCGTTGGTCCACATATAGGAGAAGCTCAACGCACCCGCATCACCGTAGTCAAAGTTCGCCCCGGCTTCGGCACCCTGATAGGTACCCGGCATAAAGCTCCAGTGCGGTGCTAACAGAGTCTGGCCAGTTGGCTGAATATAACCACCGCGCGCCCAAACCGGACCGTATTTAAATTTTGCAGCGGCTTTGTAAAGGCTGATACCGCTCTTATCCCCGGACCAGTCTTCTTTATAGGCTTTGTTGCTGGAGGAGAAGGCAATTTCGTTCGGGTGGGCGCTGTCGCCGTTTTCCGCCATTTCAATCGCGGTAAACGCAGCAATATCCAGACCGAACATGTCCGCGGCATAGCCTGACTGGAAGTCCAGGTTGGCGTTCCAGGTGGAGTGAGAAAGGTTGGTTTTGTATTTGTCTTCGGTGACGTCTTTACGGTCACGTTCACGCTGCCAGTAATAAATACCGCCCGTGAGGGTAGAATCATCGATGAAGCCCGCCGCTTTCGCCTCTGGTGTCACCACCAGACCCGACATTGCTGTCACACCGGCAATAGCCAGCGCCAGCGCACCACGTTTGCCACTGAACGTACGCATAGATTATTCCTCTTTGACGAATTAAAACGCCTGAAGCGGCGTAAATAAAAAAGACCAAATGGTCAGGGGTAGCTTTAAATACCCTCGAATTAACTACCGTCTTTAGGTTATTTTTCGCGACGCGAATTATCAATGCTTTTTAGCGGACAAAAGTCAGGACTATGACGAAGTGCACATAATTGGTAGCGCTTTGTAACATTTGTGAGGAGGCGAGGAATGGCGGGGAATTATCAGGTATTTCAGTGGCTAGACGTGAGAATCCTTTCCTTTTTTATAACCTTTTTAATTTCCGCAATGATACAAACTTTTTTTTTGAAAAATAAGTAGCACCTCATTGACCTGATATTTTTGTGACGCCTTTTTAGGCCCTGTCTTAATACCCTGATCGTTAAATAAAAAAACGCCGCATAGTGCGGCGTTTGTCTCTCATTGACCAGACCAGCAATATTATTCGCCGATCTTCGTCCAGGTATCACGCAGGCCTACGGTACGGTTGAATACCGGTTTTTCCGCCGTGCTGTAACGGCTGTCCAGGCAGAAGTAACCTTCACGTTCGAACTGGAACGCTTTGCCCGCTTCAGCGGCTTTCAGAGAAGGCTCCGCATAACCCTGCTTGATCACCAGAGATTCCGGGTTGATGGTCGCCAGGAAGTCTTCCGCTGCACCTGGGTTAGGCACGCTGAACAGACGATCGTACAGACGAATTTCTACCGGCAGCGCGTGGGAAGCGCTCACCCAGTGAATCACGCCTTTCACCTTGCGGCCATCCGCCGGATCTTTGCTCAGCGTTTCAGCGTCATATGAACAGAAGATGGTGGTGATATTCCCTTCCGCATCTTTCTCTACGCGTTCGGCTTTGATGACGTAGGCATTACGCAGACGCACTTCTTTACCCAGCACCAGACGCTTGTACTGCTTGTTGGCTTCTTCGCGGAAGTCAGCGCGGTCAATCCAGATGTCACCGCTGAACGGCACGTCACGGCTACCCATTTCCGGTTTGTTCGGATGGTTAGGCATGGAGACCAGCTCGCTTTCACCCTGCGGATAGTTTTCGATAACCAGTTTCACCGGGTCGATAACGGCCATCGCGCGCGGGGCGTTTTCGTTGAGATCTTCGCGAATGCAGGATTCAAGGGAGGCCATCTCGATGGTGTTGTCCTGCTTGGTCACGCCGATGCGTTTGCAGAACTCACGAATAGAGGCAGCTGTGTAACCACGACGACGCAGACCAGAGATGGTTGGCATACGTGGGTCATCCCAGCCTTCAACGTGCTTGTCGGTCACCAGCAGGTTCAGCTTACGCTTGGACATCACGGTGTATTCCAGATTCAGACGAGAGAACTCGTACTGGCGCGGATGTACAGGAATGGTGATGTTGTCCAGCACCCAGTCGTACAGACGACGGTTGTCCTGGAACTCCAGCGTACACAGGGAGTGCGTAATGCCTTCCAGCGCATCGCTGATGCAGTGGGTAAAGTCGTACATCGGGTAGATGCACCACTTGTTGCCGGTCTGATGGTGTTCCGCAAACTTAATGCGGTACAGCACCGGATCGCGCATCACGATGAACGGAGACGCCATGTCGATTTTGGCACGCAGGCACGCTTTGCCTTCTTCGAAGCCGCCGGCACGCATTTTTTCAAACAGCGCCAGGTTCTCTTCCACGCTGCGATCGCGGAACGGGCTGTTTTTGCCCGGGGCGGTCAGCGTACCGCGATATTCACGGATTTCATCAGCAGACAGTTCGTCAACATACGCCAGACCCTTGTTGATCAGTTCAACCGCGTAGGCGTACAGCTGATCAAAATAGTCAGAGGAGTAGCAGATATCGCCAGACCAGTTGAAGCCCAGCCATTGCACGTCATTCTTGATGGACTCAACGTATTCGATGTCTTCTTTTACTGGGTTGGTGTCATCGAAACGCAGGTTGCACTGTCCCTGGTAGTCTTGCGCAATGCCAAAGTTCAGGCAGATGGACTTCGCATGCCCGATATGCAGGTAGCCGTTCGGCTCCGGCGGGAAACGGGTATGAACTGTGGTGTGCTTACCACTGGCCAGATCTTCATCGATGATCTGACGAATAAAGTTACTCGGGCGGGCTTCTGCCTCACTCATCGTGGATTCCTCAAAGCGTAAACAACGTATAACGGCATATGATCTTATAAGCCGGACGTAGTGACAACCCTTAAAACGTCTCTGAAGAAAATAATGGGGGCTTTTGCTGCAAAAAAAAGCGGCGGAGGATATCCCCCGCCGCTTAAGGCATGACTCTACTCAGGAGCGATTACTTGCCTTTAATCTCATACAGCGGTGTTTGACCCGCAACAACCTGACCTTTCGCCTGAATGACCAGGCCACTGAAGTCATCGATGTTGCTGCAAACGACCGGGCTTATCATGGAGCGCGCGTTGGCGTTCAGGAAGTCCAGATCCATTTCCAGAATCGGCTGCCCGGCCACCACTTCAGCGCCCTCTTCCACCAGGCGAGTAAAGCCCTGACCGTTCAGCGCAACGGTATCGATACCCATATGGACAACGATCTCCGCGCCATTTTCGGTTTCGAGGCAGAACGCGTGGTTGGTGTTGAAGATTTTCACGATGGTACCGGCCGCCGGAGACACAACGGTTTTTTCCGTTGGTTTCACCGCCACACCGTCACCAACCGCTTTGCTGGCGAAGGCTTCGTCAGGCACCTGCTCAATCGCAACGACTTCACCGGTTACCGGCGAAACCAGCGCGGCTACCGTTTTGGCGTTCGGTACCGCCTGCGGTTTTGCGGCCGCTGGCGCGGCGGCAGGTGCGGCAGAAGCGTCTGCTGCGGCTACCGGACCAGTGGTTTTCATGGCGTTAGCAATTTTCTCTGCCACGAAGCCAACGATAATCTGCACGCTGGTTTTGTTCAGGCGGATAACGCCGGAAGCACCCAGACGTTTAGCCAGCGCTTCGTTCACCAGGGAAGAGTCTTTGACGTTCAGACGCAGACGAGTGATACAGGCGTCGATACCGGTCAGGTTGTCAGAACCGCCGACAGCGGCGATGTACTGACGCGCCAGGCCTGAAACGTCCTGATCCTCAGCACCGCTCACGTTCACATCCTGACCATCCGCTTCGCTACCGGCCACGGCCAGTTCACGACCCGGGGTCATCAGGTTGAATTTGGTGATAGTGAAACGGAACACCATGTAGTAGATCGCGAAGAACACCAGACCTTGCGGGATCAGCATCCACCAGTGGGTCGCCAGCGGGTTACGGGACGACAGCACCATATCCACCAGACCGGCGCTGAAGCCGAAACCGGCAATCCAGTGCATGCTGGCAGCGATGAACACGGAGATACCAGTCAGCACGGCGTGGATCACATACAGAACCGGCGCCACGAACATGAAGGAGAACTCCAGCGGCTCGGTGATACCGGTGAAGAAGGCCGCGAACGCCCCCGCCATCATGATACCCAGCACTTTTGCTTTGTTCTCTGGACGCGCGCAGTGGTAGATAGCCAGCGCAGCACCCGGCAGACCAAACATCATGATCGGGAAGAAGCCCGCCTGGTAACGACCGGTGATACCGACAACCGCTTTACCTGCTTCGATGGACTGTGCGCCACCCAGGAAGTTAGGGATATCGTTAATACCGGCAACGTCGAACCAGAATACGGAGTTCAGCGCGTGGTGCAGACCGACCGGGATCAGCAGACGGTTGAAGAACGCGTACACGCCCGCACCGACAGAACCCAGTTTCTGGATGTGCTCACCGAAGTTCACCAGACCGTCGAAGATCATCGGCCAGACGTACATCATGATGAACGCAACAACGATCATCACAAACGAGGTCAGGATAGGAACCAGGCGGCGACCGCTAAAGAAGGAGAGCGCTTTTGGCAGCTCTACGCTGCTGAAGCGGTTATACAGTTCGGCGGAGATGATACCCACAAGGATACCGACAAACTGGTTGCTGATCTTACCGAACGCCGCCGGAACCTGGTCCGCCGGAATTTTTTGGATCATGGCCACCGCTGCAGGCGAGCAGAGGGTGGTTAACACGAGGAAACCGACAAAACCGGTCAGCGCAGCGGCACCGTCTTTGTCTTTGGACATACCGTAAGCCACACCAATCGCGAACAACACGGACATGTTGTCGATAATGGCGGAACCTGACTTGATAAAGAACGCCGCCAGCGCGCTGGTATTACCCCAGCCGTTGGGGTCGATCCAGTAGCCGACACCCATCAGGATGGCTGCGGCAGGCAGCGTGGCGACCGGCACCATAAGCGCGCGGCCAACCTTTTGTAAATAACCTAGAATACTCACTTTCTTCCCCCTATGAGACCCGTTTAAGGCATGTTCTCAGCTCTGTTTTTTATTGTGTCACGAACTATAGATACAGTTGATGCTTCACTGGCATTGTGAGTGTGTGAAAAATTAATTCGTATCGCAAATTAAAAGCGTACTTTTTGTGATTTTTGTCACCAAATATCGTTATTCACCCTCCCTTATACTGGCTAACAGCGAAAACTTATTTTATCATTCAAAAAATCAAGACGGATTGATCCGGCCTGAAAGTTTCCAGGTTACGCTTAAGTATCAGGTCCCGATAGCCATCCGCCCACTCTTCTACTTAAACTCTTGAGGTGAACAATGAGACTGATTCCCCTGGCAACTGCTGAACAAGTCGGTAAATGGGCCGCTCGCCATATCGTTAACCGTATTAACGCCTTTAAACCGACCGCCGATCGTCCTTTCGTTCTTGGACTTCCGACAGGCGGCACGCCGCTGACCGCCTATAAGGCGCTGGTTGAGATGCATAAAGCAGGCCAGGTTAGCTTTAAACATGTTGTGACCTTCAATATGGATGAATACGTTGGCTTACCGAAAGACCACCCGGAAAGCTACCATAGCTTTATGCACCGCAATTTCTTTGATCACGTTGATATTCCATCTGAAAATATTAACCTGCTGAATGGAAACGCGCCTGATATTGACGCAGAATGCCGTCAGTATGAAGAAAAAATCCGTTCTTACGGTAAGATCCACCTGTTCATGGGTGGTGTAGGTAATGATGGTCATATCGCGTTTAACGAACCGGCGTCATCTCTGGCTTCCCGCACCCGAATTAAAACGCTGACCCATGACACGCGCGTGGCAAACTCCCGCTTCTTTGACGGCGATGTTAACCAGGTTCCAAAATACGCCCTGACCGTAGGCGTAGGCACCCTGTTGGATGCCGAAGAAGTGATGATTCTGGTGCTGGGCGGCGTGAAAGCGCAAGCGCTCCAGGCTGCCGTTGAAGGCAACGTTAACCATATGTGGACCATCAGCTGCCTGCAGCTGCATCCGAAATCAGTCATCGTCTGCGACGAACCGTCCACGATGGAGCTGAAGGTTAAAACGCTGAAATACTTCAACGAGTTAGAAGCTGAGAACATCAAAGGTCTGTAATTGAATAACCGCCTCTTCATCAAGAGGCGGCCGCTTTTTTTAACCGGGGGTCGTTATGTACGCTTTAACCCACGGTCGGATTTATACCGGCCATGAAATTCTGGATGACCATGCGATTGTTATCGCTGATGGCCTGATTGAACGTGTTTGCCCGCTGGCAGAACTGCCGCTGGAGATTGAACAGCGCTCACTCAATGGAGCAGTAATCTCCCCCGGTTTCATCGACGTACAGCTCAACGGCTGCGGCGGTGTGCAATTCAATGACACCGCGGATGCGGTGACGGTCGAAACGCTGGAGATCATGCAGAAAGCCAACGAGAAATCGGGCTGCACCAGCTATTTGCCAACGCTCATCACCAGCAGTGATGACCTCATGAAGCAGGGTATCCGCGTGATGCGCGAATACCTGGCCAAACACCCTAACCAGGCGCTGGGTCTGCACCTTGAAGGGCCATGGCTGAATATGGTCAAGAAAGGAACGCATAACCCGAATTACGTGCGTAAACCTGATGCGGAGCTGGTTGACTACATGTGTGCGAACGCCGATGTGATCACCAAAGTGACGCTGGCGCCTGAAATGACGGGTACGGATGTCATCAGCAAACTGGCTGGTGCCGGGATTATCGTTTCAGCAGGTCACTCAAACGCGACGCTGAAAGAAGCGAAAGCCGGTTTCCGCGCGGGCATTACTTTCGCAACGCACCTTTACAACGCTATGCCGTATATCACAGGCCGTGAACCGGGTCTGGTCGGGGCGATTCTGGATGAGCCAGACGTTTACTGCGGCATTATTGCCGACGGCTTACACGTCGATTACACCAACATTCGCAACGCTAAGCGGCTGAAAGGTGACAAGCTTTGTCTGGTGACGGATGCAACCGCACCGGCAGGTGCAAATATTGAGCAGTTCATTTTTGCCGGTAAAACAATATACTACCGCAATGGACTGTGTGTGGATGAAAACGGTACGCTGAGCGGTTCCTCTTTAACCATGATTGAAGGGGTTCGTAACCTGGTTGAACATTGCGGGATTGCGCTTGATGAAGTCCTGCGTATGGCCACCCTTTATCCGGCGCGCGCAATGGGCGTGGATAAACAGCTCGGCGAAATTGCACCAGGTATGGTTGCAAACCTGACGGCATTCACACACGATTATAAAATTATTAAGACCATCGTTAATGGTAACGAGGTCGTCACTGAGTAAGTAAAAGTATGACACCTGGCGGACAAGCTCAAATCGGTAATGTCGATCTCGTTAAACAACTTAACAGTGCGGCGGTATACCGCCTGATTGACCAGCACGGACCAATCTCGCGAATTCAGATAGCCGAACAAAGCCAGCTTGCTCCCGCCAGCGTGACAAAAATTACCCGCCAGCTCATTGAGCGCGGTCTGATCAAAGAAGTCGATCAGCAGGCCTCCACCGGGGGCCGCCGCGCCATCTCCATTATTACCGAAACCCGCAATTTTCAGGCCATTGGCGTCCGTCTGGGCCGACATGACACCACGCTAACGCTGTACGATCTGAGCAGTAAAGCCATTGCGGAAGAGCACTACCCTCTTCCGGAGCGCACCCAGGAGACGCTTGAGCATGCGCTGCTGAATACCATCGCGCAGTTTATTGAAAGCTGTCAGCGCAAGATCCGTGAACTCATTGCCATCTCCGTGATTCTGCCCGGCTTGGTCGACCCGGAAAGCGGCGTGATCCGCTATATGCCGCACATTCAGGTTGAAAACTGGGGGCTGGTCGACGCGCTGGAAAAGCGTTTTAAGGTGACCTGCTTTGTGGGCCACGACATTCGCTCTCTGGCGCTGGCAGAGCACTACTTTGGTGCGAGCCAGGACTGTGAAGACTCTATTCTGGTGCGCGTTCACCGCGGAACGGGCGCCGGTATTATCTCTAACGGCCGTATTTTTATTGGTCGCAACGGTAACGTTGGCGAGATCGGCCACATTCAGGTTGAACCCCTCGGGGAGCGCTGCCACTGCGGCAACTTCGGCTGCCTTGAAACGATTGCCGCCAACACGGCCATCGAGCAGCGCGTTCGCCATCTCCTTGAACAGGGTTATCAAAGCCGCGTCACGCTGGACGATTGCAAGATAGGCACCATCTGCAAAGCCGCCAATAAAGGCGACGCGCTGGCCTGTGAAGTGATTGAGCAGGTAGGCCGCCATCTGGGGAAAACCATCGCCATCGCCATTAACCTGTTTAACCCCCAGAAAGTGGTGATCGCCGGTGAAATTGTGGAGGCGGAAAAGGTGCTGCTCCCCGCCATTGAAGGCTGTATTAACACCCAGGCGCTGAAAGCATTCCGCCAGAACCTCCCAGTGGTTCGTTCAAAGCTTGATCATCGCTCGGCGATTGGCGCGTTCGCGCTGGTCAAACGCGCCATGCTCAACGGAATTCTGCTGCAGCATTTGCTGGAAAGTTGATCGGACCTTATAGTAACGCCTTCTTTTTTTGATGTCGGACTGTCCATGACCATTAAGAATGTAATTTGTGATATCGACGGCGTGCTGATGCACGACAACGTTGCCGTGCCGGGTGCTGCGGAGTTTCTTCACCGCATCATCGACAAAGGAATGCCTCTGGTTCTGCTCACGAACTACCCTTCCCAAACCGGTCAGGACCTGGCTAACCGCTTTGCCACGGCGGGCGTCGACGTTCCGGACAGCGTGTTTTATACCTCGGCAATGGCCACGGCAGATTTTCTGAAGCGTCAGGAAGGTAAAAAAGCCTACGTAGTGGGTGAAGGTGCGCTGATACACGAGCTGTACAAAGCTGGCTTTACCATCACTGACGTGAACCCGGACTTTGTGATTGTCGGCGAAACGCGCTCCTTTAACTGGGAGATGATGCATAAGGCAGCATACTTTGTCGCCAGCGGCGCGCGCTTTATCGCGACCAACCCGGATACGCACGGCCGTGGTTTTTATCCGGCCTGCGGCGCGCTGTGCGCCGGTATCGAAAAAATCTCAGGTCGTCAGCCGTTTGTGGTCGGTAAACCGAGCCCGTGGATCATTCGTGCCGCGCTCAACAAGATGCAGGCCCACTCTGAAGAAACCGTTATTGTCGGCGACAACCTGCGCACCGATATTCTGGCCGGATTCCAGGCGGGTCTGGAGACGATTCTGGTCCTCTCCGGCGTCTCTCAACTTGATGACATTGATTCGATGCCGTTCCGGCCAAGCTGGATTTACCCCTCCGTCGATGAAATCGACATCATCTGATAACGAACCACGCCTCAGGGCGTGGTTTTTCATTTATGGCCTGCACAAATAAAACCCCATCTAACAAAAAGCACTTTTTATTGCATAATCATCAATAAAAGAATTCATGGCGTACTCTTTTTTCACTATTCCGCAATCACCATTGCACTATTTCCGTTTTCACCCGTAAAACGCTTGCACGCCCTGCCCCTTTGCGGCATTTTCATAAGCAAGCAACATTACAAAGCAACAGGGTTAACGGAGAAGGTTATGTGTTCAATTTTTGGCGTACTGGATATTAAAACTGACGCGGGCGAACTGCGTAAAAAGGCACTCGAACTGTCCCGCCTGATGCGCCACCGCGGTCCGGACTGGTCAGGCGTTTACGCCAGTGATAAAGCGATTCTGGCTCACGAACGTCTGTCCATTGTTGACGTCAACGCCGGTGCACAGCCGCTGTATAACGAGAAAAAAACGCACGCGCTGGCTGTCAACGGTGAAATCTACAACCACCAGGCACTGCGCGCCGAATACGGCGACCGCTACGCTTTCCAGACCGGTTCTGACTGTGAAGTGATCCTGGCGCTGTATCAGGAGAAAGGGCCCGAGTTCCTGGACGACCTGCAGGGCATGTTCGCCTTCGCCCTGTACGACAGCGAAAAAGACGCTTACCTGATTGGCCGTGACCATATCGGCATTATCCCGCTGTATATGGGCCACGATGAGCACGGCAACTTCTACGTGGCCTCTGAAATGAAAGCCCTGGTGCCGGTATGCCGCACCATTAAAGAGTTCCCGGCGGGTAGCTATCTGTGGAGCAAAGACGGCGAGATCCGCTCCTATTACCAGCGTGACTGGTTCGACTATGATGCGGTAAAAGACAACGTCACGGACAAAGCCGAGCTGCGTCAGGCCCTGGAAGACTCCGTGAAAAGCCACCTGATGTCCGACGTGCCGTACGGCGTGCTGCTCTCCGGCGGTCTGGACTCCTCCGTGATCTCCGCGATCACCAAGAAATTCGCGGCCCGTCGCGTGGAAGATCAGGAGCGCTCAGAAGCCTGGTGGCCACAGCTGCACTCTTTTGCCGTTGGCCTGGAAGGCGCACCTGACCTGAAAGCCGCGCAGGAAGTGGCGAACCACCTCGGCACCGTGCACCATGAGATTCACTTCACCGTGCAGGAAGGTCTGGATGCGATCCGCGATGTGATCTATCACATTGAAACCTATGACGTGACCACCATCCGCGCCTCAACGCCGATGTACCTGATGTCGCGCAAGATCAAAGCGATGGGCATCAAGATGGTGCTCTCCGGTGAAGGTTCTGACGAAGTGTTTGGCGGCTACCTGTACTTCCACAAAGCGCCGAACGCCAAAGAGCTGCACGAAGAGACCGTGCGTAAGCTGCAGGCGCTGCACATGTTCGACTGTGCGCGTGCCAACAAAGCGATGTCGGCCTGGGGCGTGGAAGCGCGCGTGCCGTTCCTGGATAAGAAATTCCTCGACGTGGCGATGCGCATCAACCCGCAGGACAAGATGTGCGGCAACGGCAAAATGGAAAAACATATCCTGCGTGAGTGTTTTGAATCCTACCTGCCGGCGAGCGTGGCATGGCGTCAGAAAGAGCAGTTCTCTGATGGCGTTGGTTATAGCTGGATCGACACCCTGAAAGAGGTCGCGGCGAAACAGGTTTCCGACCAACAGCTGGAAACCGCGAGCTTCCGCTTCCCGTACAACACGCCGGGCTCGAAAGAAGCCTATCTGTATCGTGAAATTTTTGAAGAGCTGTTCCCGGTACCGAGTGCCGCGGAGTGCGTACCGGGTGGCCCGTCCGTCGCCTGCTCTTCTGCCAAAGCGATTGAATGGGATGAATCTTTCAAATCCATGAACGATCCGTCAGGACGCGCGGTAGGCGTTCACCAGTCAGCCTACAAATAACCACTCCGATCGCAATCAGGCCCCTCAGGGGCCTGATTTTTTTGCCTCACATTTCACCGTCTAAATCTGATTAATAACCAATAATTGCCGAATATTCGGCCACGCTGTTCGCAACCTAACCAAACAGTCACATTCCGGCTATTTTCGTTGAAAAAGGTGTTGACGCTGCAAGGGTCTATACGCATAATGCGCCCCGCAACGCCGATAAGGTAACGCGAAAAAAGATGGCTACGTAGCTCAGTTGGTTAGAGCACATCACTCATAATGATGGGGTCACAGGTTCGAATCCCGTCGTAGCCACCATTTTTTTTTTGCGGGAGTGGCGAAATTGGTAGACGCACCAGATTTAGGTTCTGGCGCCGCAAGGTGTGCGAGTTCAAGTCTCGCCTCCCGCACCATTCCCGGGTAAGCGTTGCACGGATGGGGTATCGCCAAGCGGTAAGGCACCGGTTTTTGATACCGGCATTCCCTGGTTCGAATCCAGGTACCCCAGCCATATTTCTTCGATTTTGCGGTTCTCCGCGGTATTGGGGTATCGCCAAGCGGTAAGGCACCGGTTTTTGATACCGGCATTCCCTGGTTCGAATCCAGGTACCCCAGCCATCGAAGATTGCAGTACTGGCTACGTAGCTCAGTTGGTTAGAGCACATCACTCATAATGATGGGGTCACAGGTTCGAATCCCGTCGTAGCCACCAAATTAAGATTGTCGATTTTTCGGTAATCAAGACAAATTGTTGGGGTATCGCCAAGCGGTAAGGCACCGGATTCTGATTCCGGCATTCCGAGGTTCGAATCCTCGTACCCCAGCCAATTTAAAAAGTCGTTAAGCAGTTTGTTTAACGCAATTGGGGTGTCGCCAAGCGGTAAGGCTCTGGTTTCTGATACCAGCATTCCGGGGTTCGAATCCCTGCACCCCAGCCACTTAAGTAACAAAAAAGCCCGCTCTGCGGGCTTTTTTGTTTTTGTTGTTCAGGATGGTGCGGCCTGATGCCCTCACCCTGCCCCTCTCCCACTGGGAGAGGGGAAAAGATTAGAGTCCCAGCGCGTATTTCAGCGCCTGACGCTTCAGACCACCGGCACGTTCCGCTGCCATCAATCCAATATTACGCAGAATGCGCACCGGGGCTAAGTCATTGCTGAACCCGGCATAAAACAGATCCATCCCCGACTGCATAATAAAGTTATCCGCCATGCGTCGCGTCTGGTAACGCTTCAGGATCTGATGGCTGGCCCAGTTTTCCGCGTGCCCGCGGGCGCTGCTCAGCACATCCAGTAACGCATCGACATCACGGTACCCCAGGTTCACGCCCTGCCCGGCCAGCGGATGAATGGTGTGTGCCGCATCGCCCACCAGCGCCAGCCCTTCACGGGCATACTGCAAAGCATGGCGGCGCGTGAGCGGAAATGCACCTGCAGCCACCGGCGTAACGTTGCCCAGACGGCCCGGGAAATGCAGGCGGATTTCCCGCTGCAATTGTTCCATTGAAAGCCCCTGCAGCTGACGAATGCGTGCTGGTTTGTCGTACCAGACCAGCGATGCCCAGTTATCAAACAGCGGTAAAAACGCATGCGGGCCATTCGGCGTAAAGTGCTGCCACGTGCTTTCTCCCGGCGCATGCTCGCACTCGACGGTAATCAGCATGCAGGACTGCTCATACTGCCAGGCATGAACGCCAATTCCCGCCATCTGTCTGACCTGCGAGTTAGCGCCGTCCGCTCCGACGACGAGCTTCACGGCCAGTTCATCGCCGCTGTCGAGCGTCAGCAAATACCCGCTCTCGTGAGGATGCAGTGCCTTAATCGACGCCGGAACGCGCAGCGTCACCTTCGGATGCGCCTCCAGCGACAGCCAGAGCGCCTGCTGGAGCACATTGTTTTCCACCATATAACCCAGGCGCGGCAGCTTCAGCTCAGCGGCATCAAACGCGACGTGGGCATTTTCCCACTCCCAGGTTTCAAGACGGCTGTAAGGATGGGCGCGCATCGCCAGCACCGCCTCCCAGACGCCCAGCCCGCGCAGCAGATCGACGGACGCCGCGCTGATCGCGGATATGCGCACATCCGGTTTGCTCGCGGGATCGAAGGCCGGCGGAGCAGCCTGTTCAATTACCGTTACCTCAAATCCCTGCTGCGCCAGCCCCAGCGCCAGCGCGCCGCCGACCATACCGCCGCCGACAACGGCAACTTCGGTGTGTAGGAGTGTCATGGTCAATTTTCCTTATTGGAGAATCCCTTAAGTTTACCGGATTTTTGCGGTCCTGAGACACATAACCTTCATACTGGTCACAACCCCACCAAAGCATTACAATACGCGGCTTGCAATCCTGAGCTGAGCAAGTCGATGACTAAAAAACTCCATATAAAAACCTGGGGCTGTCAGATGAACGAATACGATTCATCCAAGATGGCCGATCTGCTGGATTCAACCCACGGATACCAGCTGACTGAAAATGCGAAAGAAGCGGACGTGCTGCTGCTGAACACCTGTTCGATTCGTGAAAAAGCGCAGGAAAAAGTCTTTCACGTGTTAGGCCGCTGGAAGCTTCTCAAACGAAAAAATCCGGACCTGATCATCGGGGTGGGTGGCTGCGTCGCGTCGCAGGAAGGTAAGCTGATCCGCCAGAGAGCCCCGTATGTGGATATCGTCTTTGGCCCTCAGACCCTGCACCGCCTGCCGGAGATGATCAATCAGGTTCGCGGCAACCGTAGCCCGGTCGTTGACGTCAGCTTCCCGGAAATCGAAAAGTTTGACCGTCTGCCGGAGCCGCGCGCCGATGGCCCGACCGCCTTCGTCTCCATCATGGAAGGCTGCAACAAATATTGCACTTACTGCGTGGTGCCTTACACCCGTGGTGAAGAAGTCAGCCGTCCGGCAGACGATATTCTGTTTGAAATCGCGCAGCTTGCCGCGCAGGGCGTTCGCGAAGTGAACCTGCTGGGCCAGAACGTGAACGCCTGGCGCGGGGAAAACTACGACGGCACCACCGGCAGCTTTGCCGAACTGCTGCGTCTGGTGGCCGCGATTGACGGTATCGACCGCATTCGCTTTACCACCAGCCACCCGATGGAGTTTACCGACGACATCATTGACGTGTATCGCGATACGCCAGAGCTGGTGAGCTTCCTGCACCTGCCGATTCAGTGTGGCTCTGACCGCGTGCTGAACCTGATGGGCCGCCCGCATACGGTGCTGGAGTATAAGTCCACCATTCGCAAGCTGCGCGAAGCCCGTCCGGATATCCAGATCAGCTCCGACTTTATCGTCGGCTTCCCTGGCGAAACTGCTGATGACTTCGAGCGCACCATGAAGCTCATCGGTGAAGTGAATTTTGACGTCAGCTACAGCTTCATCTTCTCTGCGCGTCCAGGAACACCAGCGGCCGATATGGTTGACGATGTGCCGGAAGAAGAGAAAAAGCAGCGTCTGTATATTCTGCAGGAGCGTATTAACCAGCAGGCCAACGCGTGGAGCCGCCGTATGCTCGGCACCGTTCAGCGCATTCTGGTGGAAGGCACCTCCCGCAAGAGCATTATGGAACTCTCTGGTCGTACCGAAAACAACCGCGTGGTGAACTTTGAAGGCACACCGGATATGATCGGTAAATTCGTGGACGTCGAGATTGTCGAAGTGCTGACCAACTCGCTGCGCGCGAAGCTGGTACGCACCGAGGACGAAATGGGCCTGCGTATTGCCGAGTCACCGGAATCCGTGATCTCTCGTACCCGTAAAGAAAACGATTCTGGCGTGGGGATTTACCAGCCTTAATCCTCCTGGCCTGCCTTTCCGGCAGGCCTTGTATTTCCTCTCATCGTCCCCAATATCTTCCGCAACGCTTGCGCCTTTATTCTGTGGCGTGAATAATTTCGGTAATGACCGTTTTATTACGTCCTATCGCAATGGGTCAGTTAACCAATTAAAGAGGAACAGTTTGAATATAGATACGCGTGAAATTAGCCTTGAGCCAGCAGACAACGCTCGCCTGCTGAGCCTGTGCGGGCCGTTTGATGACAACATCAAACAACTGGAGCGACGTCTGGGTATCGAAATCAATCGTCGCGATAATCATTTCAAACTTACCGGACGCCCTATCTGCGTCAACGCCGCTGCGGACATTCTGCGTAGCCTGTATGTGGATACATCACCCATGCGCGGCGAAATTCAGGATATCGAACCGGAACAAATTCACCTCGCCATTAAAGAGGCGCGCGTGCTTGAGCAGAGCGCGGAAAGCGTGCCGGACTACGGCAAGGCCATTAACATCAAGACCAAACGTGGCGTTATTAAGCCGCGTACGCCAAACCAGGCGCAGTACATCGTCAATATCCTCGACCACGACATCACCTTCGGGGTGGGGCCGGCGGGGACGGGTAAAACCTATCTGGCCGTTGCCGCTGCGGTAGATGCGCTGGAACGCCAGGAGATCCGTCGAATTCTGCTGACCCGTCCGGCCGTTGAGGCGGGCGAAAAGCTGGGCTTCCTGCCAGGCGATCTGAGCCAGAAGGTCGACCCGTATCTGCGTCCTTTATACGATGCGCTGTTCGAAATGCTCGGCTTTGAGAAGGTTGAGAAGCTCATTGAGCGTAACGTTATCGAAGTTGCCCCGCTCGCCTACATGCGCGGTCGTACGCTGAACGATGCGTTCATCATTCTCGATGAGAGCCAGAACACCACCATCGAACAGATGAAGATGTTCCTGACGCGTATCGGCTTTAACTCGAAAGCGGTCATTACCGGTGACGTCACCCAGATCGACCTGCCGCGCAGCACCAAATCCGGCCTGCGCCACGCCATTGAGGTGCTGGCCGAGGTCGACGAAATCAGCTTTAACTTCTTCCACAGTGAAGACGTGGTACGCCACCCGGTGGTCGCGCGTATCGTTAACGCCTATGAAGCCTGGGAAGAGGCGGATCAGAAGCGTAAGGCCGAACTGGCCGCAGAACGTAAGCGCGAAGCGCAGGAGCAAGAACAGAAATGAGTCAGGTGATCCTCGATTTACAGCTGGCCTGTGAAGACAATTCCGGCATGCCAGATGAGGCACAGTTTCAGAAATGGCTGGATGCCGTTATTCCTCAGTTTCAGGAAGAATCAGAAGTGACGATTCGCCTGGTGGATGAAGCGGAAAGCCATGAGCTTAACCTGACCTATCGCGGGAAAGATAAGCCGACCAACGTGCTCTCATTCCCGTTCGAAGCGCCGCCGGGCATTGAGATGCCGCTGCTGGGCGATCTGATCATCTGCCGTCAGGTGGTTGAGCAGGAAGCCAAAGAGCAGCAAAAGCCGCTTGAGGCCCACTGGGCGCATATGGTGGTACACGGCAGCCTGCACCTGCTCGGCTACGATCACATTGAAGATGACGAAGCGGAAGAGATGGAGTCCCTCGAGACAGAGATAATGCTTGCTCTGGGCTATGAGGATCCGTACATTGCCGAGAAAGAATAGTCCGTCACCTGACGGACTCACATGCCGCCACGAAAGGACATCGCGTGGCGGTAAACGTTGAACTAACAAGAGAACCCTTAACAAACGCCATGAGCGACGACAATTCACACAGTAGCGACACGACAACCAGTAAAAAGGGATTTTTCTCCCTCATTCTGAACCAGCTTTTCCACGGCGAACCCAAAAACCGTGATGAACTGCTGGAGCTGATTCGTGATTCCGGGCAGAACGACCTTATCGACGAAGATACGCGCGAAATGCTCGAAGGGGTTATGGACATCGCCGACCAGCGCGTTCGCGATATCATGATCCCCCGCTCGCAGATGATCACCCTGAAACGTAACCAGACCCTGGACGAGTGCCTCGATGTGATCATCGAATCCGCTCACTCGCGTTTCCCGGTCATCAGCGAAGACAAAGATCACATCGAAGGGATTTTGATGGCCAAAGATCTGCTGCCGTTTATGCGCAGCGATGCCGAAGCCTTCAGCATGGAAAAAGTGTTACGCCAGGCCGTGGTTGTGCCGGAAAGTAAACGTGTGGATCGGATGCTGAAAGAGTTTCGCTCTCAGCGTTACCACATGGCGATTGTTATTGATGAGTTTGGTGGCGTTTCCGGTCTGGTCACGATCGAGGATATTCTTGAGCTGATCGTGGGCGAAATTGAAGACGAGTATGACGAAGAAGAAGATATCGACTTCCGTCAGCTTAGCCGCCACACCTGGACCGTGCGCGCGCTGGCCTCCATCGAGGACTTCAACGACGCCTTCGGTACCCACTTCAGCGATGAAGAGGTCGATACCATTGGCGGGCTGGTGATGCAGGCCTTTGGCCACCTCCCGGCGCGCGGTGAGACCGTTGACATTGACGGTTACCAGTTCAAAGTGGCAATGGCCGACAGCCGACGTATTATACAGGTTCACGTCAGAACGCCGGACGACTCACCGGTGCCAAAACTGGAAGATTAATGTAAATGGCATTTGCCCCACTGCTTGAACGCCAGCGCATCCGTTTGCTGCTGGCGCTGTTACTCGGAGCCAGCGGTACGCTGGCTTTTTCTCCTTACGATATCTGGCCCGCCGCCATTCTCTCCCTGATGGGGCTTCAGGGCCTGACCCTGAATCGTCGTCCGGTACAGGCTGCGGCTATCGGTTACTTCTGGGGACTGGGGCTGTTTGGCTCAGGCATCAACTGGGTCTATGTCAGCATCGCCCAATTTGGCGGTATGCCTGGCCCGGTTAACGTCTTCCTGGTGGTATTGCTCGCCGCGTATCTCTCGCTCTATACCGGTCTGTTCGCCGGTATCCTTTCTCGCCTGTGGCCAAAAACCACCTGGCTGCGCGTCGCCATTGCCGCGCCGGTGGTCTGGCAGATAACCGAGTTCCTGCGCGGCTGGGTGCTGACGGGCTTCCCGTGGCTGCAGTTCGGCTACAGCCAGATTGACGGCCCCCTGAAGGGTCTGGCGCCGGTAATGGGCGTTGAGGCCATCAACTTCCTGCTGATGGTGGTCAGCGGCCTGCTGGTCCTGGCGCTGGTCCAGCGCTGCTGGAAACCGCTGGCTGTGGCGCTGGTGCTGTTTGCCCTGCCCTTCCCGCTGCGTTATATCCAGTGGTTCACGCCCGAGCCAGAGCGCGCCATGCAGGTTTCCATGGTGCAGGGGAATATTCCGCAGTCTATGAAGTGGGATGAGAAAGAGCTGCTGAATACGCTGAAGATCTACGCCAACGCCACCGAAGAGGTGATGGGTAAATCCCAGCTGATTATCTGGCCGGAATCTGCGATCCCCGATCTGGAAATTAACCAGCAGCCGTTCCTCAACATGATGAACGACCTGCTGCTGGCGCGCGGCAGCACGCTGATCACCGGGATTGTCGATGCGCGTCTGAATCAGCAGAACCGCTACGACACCTACAACAGCATCATTACGCTCGGGAAAGATAGCGAGTACAGCTACCACTCCACTGACCGGTACAACAAGAACCACCTGGTGCCGTTTGGTGAATTTGTCCCGCTGGAGTCGATTCTGCGCCCGCTGGCCCCGTTCTTTGACCTGCCGATGTCCTCTTTCAGCCGCGGCCCGTACGTACAGCCTCAGCTGCACGCGCACGGCCTGGCCCTGACGGCGGCCATCTGCTACGAAATCATTCTCGGCGAGCAGGTACGCGATAACTTCCGCCCGGATACTGACTATCTGCTGACCATCTCCAACGACGCCTGGTTTGGTAAGTCAATCGGCCCGTGGCAGCACTTCCAGATGGCACGTATGCGCTCTCTGGAGCTGGCGCGTCCGCTGCTGCGCAGCACCAACAACGGCATCACCGCCGTGATTGGTCCGCAGGGCGAGATTCAGGCGATGATCCCGCAGTTTACCCGTGAGGTACTGACCACTAAAGTCACGCCAACCACCGGGCTGACGCCATACGCGCGCACCGGCAACTGGCCGCTGTGGATACTGACCGTGCTGTTCGGCTTTGGCGCGGTGCTGATGAGCCTGCGTCAGCGTCGGAAATAACCTTCCCTTCTGTTGCCGGGTGGCGTAGCCGCCACCCGACAATTTTCTCCAGAGTCCCATCCTGGCACGCCTATTGCTTTGTTTATTCAGGTAAACGCAGTTTGGCTTAACGTGCAACTTTGTCGCACCAGCGTAGATCATCGGCAGCACCGAAACGGTGCAACGGGAGATATTTGCCTCTGAATGGTGCGGCGCGCTTCGCAAAAATAAACAATAACGCAGCAAAATCTTTACATTAAGCCAGACTAAATGTTAACAAGCTTGCATAACACTGCACTCGCACTGCGCGAGATATAACAACATCACAATGGGTATCAATGCGTCGCTGGCGCTGATAAAAAAGGAGTTGGGTATGCAATTACGTAAACTGGCCACAGCAATGCTGGTTATGGGAATGTCTGCAGGCGTGGTTCACGCTGAAGATGCTCCGGCAGCAGGCAGCACTCTCGACAAGATTGCCAAAAACGGCGTCATCGTGGTCGGCCACCGTGAATCTTCAGTCCCGTTCTCTTACTACGACAACACGCAAAAAGTCGTGGGCTATTCACAGGATTACTCCAACGCCATCGTTGAAGCTGTGAAGAAAAAGCTGAACAAACCTGACCTGCAGGTGAAGCTGATCCCAATCACTTCACAGAACCGTATTCCACTGCTGCAAAACGGCACCTTTGACTTCGAGTGTGGCTCCACCACCAACAACCTCGAGCGTCAGAAACAGGCTGCCTTCTCTGACACCATCTTTGTCGTGGGCACTCGTCTGCTGACGAAGAAAGGCGGCGAGATCAAAGACTTCGCTGACCTGAAAGGCAAAGCGGTTGTTGTGACCTCCGGTACCACGTCAGAAGTGCTGCTGCATAAGCTGAACGACGAGAAGAAAATGGATATGCGCATCATCAGCGCGAAAGACCATGGCGACTCCTTCCGTACCCTGGAAAGCGGTCGTGCCGTCGCGTTTATGATGGATGACGCCCTGCTGGCGGGCGAACGTGCGAAAGCGAAGAAACCAGACAACTGGGATATCGTCGGTACCGCGCAGTCCAAAGAAGCCTACGGCTGTATGCTGCGTAAAGACGATCCGCAGTTCAAAAAGCTGATCGATGACACCATCGCTCAGGTGCAGACCTCCGGCGAAGCGGAAAAATGGTTCGACAAATGGTTCAAGAACCCGATTCCACCAAAAAACCTGAACATGAATTTTGAACTGTCTGACGACATGAAAGCGCTGTTCAAATCTCCAAATGACAAGGCTCTTAACTAATTAGAACAACAGGGGCGGGATCTCCTGCCCTCTCGATTGTCGGGAAGCATGGACAGACTATACGTTGAGTGGTCGTTCCCCACTCAGCGCGAAAAATGAGCTTCTCACCAATCTTCGAGGGTAGCGCTGCTACCCTTTTTTTTCTGGAGTTTATTATGTCAATAGACTGGAACTGGGGCATATTCCTGCAACAAGCCCCGTTCGGCAACACCACCTATCTTGGCTGGCTGTGGAGCGGCTTTCAGGTCACCGTGGCACTATCGATAACGGCGTGGATTATCGCGTTTCTTGTCGGTTCTCTGTTCGGTATTCTGCGCACCGTCCCTAACCGTTTTCTTTCAACGCTTGGCACCCTGTATGTGGAACTGTTCCGTAACGTTCCGCTGATCGTGCAATTCTTTACCTGGTATCTGGTCATCCCGGAACTGCTGCCGGAAAATATTGGCATGTGGTTCAAGTCGGAACTGGATCCGAACGTGCAGTTCTTTGTCTCCTCCATGATGTGTCTGGGGCTGTTTACCGCTGCGCGCGTTTGCGAGCAGGTGCGTGCCGCCATTCAGTCATTGCCGCGCGGACAAAAAAACGCGGGCCTGGCAATGGGCCTGACGCTGCCCCAAACCTACCGCTACGTGCTGCTGCCTAACGCCTACCGCGTTATCGTTCCACCGATGACCTCCGAGATGATGAACCTGGTGAAAAACTCGGCCATCGCCTCGACTATCGGCCTGGTCGACATGGCCGCGCAGGCGGGCAAGCTGCTGGATTATTCCGCTCACGCGTGGGAATCCTTCACCGCGATCACGCTCGCGTATGTTCTGATTAACGCTTTCATCATGCTGGTGATGAACCTGGTTGAACGCAAAATCCGCCTGCCGGGTAATCTGGGGGGCAAATAATGTACGAATTTGACTGGAGTTCTATCGTTCCATCCATGCCTTACCTGCTTGATGGCCTGGTGATTACCTTAAAAATCACCGTTATTGCCATCATCATTGGTATCGTCTGGGGCACCCTACTGGCCGTTATGCGCCTGTCGAGCTTTAAGCCGCTCGCCTGGTTTGCGACCGCCTACGTTAACGTGTTCCGCTCCATCCCGCTGGTGATGGTGCTGCTGTGGTTTTACCTGATTGTGCCCGGCTTCCTGCAGAACGTGCTGGGGCTGTCGCCGAAAACCGATATCCGTCTGATCTCCGCCATGGTGGCGTTCTCAATGTTCGAGGCCGCTTACTACTCGGAGATTATCCGAGCGGGCATTCAGAGTATCTCCCGCGGGCAATCCAGCGCCGCGCTGGCGCTGGGGATGACGCACTGGCAGTCCATGCAGCTCATTATTCTGCCGCAGGCGTTTCGCGCCATGGTTCCGCTCCTGCTGACCCAGGGCATCGTGCTGTTCCAGGATACCTCGCTGGTCTACGTTCTGAGTCTGGCAGACTTCTTCCGTACCGCGTCAACCATCGGTGAACGTGATGGTACGCAGGTCGAGATGGTGCTCTTTGCGGGTGCGGTCTATTTTGTGATTAGTTTAAGCGCGTCGCTGTTGGTCAGCTGGCTGAAGAAAAGGACGGTATAATGATTTCCCTGAAAAATGTTTCTAAATGGTATGGGCACTTTCAGGTGCTGACCGACTGCTCCACCGAAGTCAAAAAAGGCGACGTGGTGGTGGTATGCGGGCCGTCCGGCTCCGGTAAATCGACGCTGATTAAAACCGTCAACGGACTGGAGCCGGTGCAGCAGGGTGAGATCGTTGTCAACGGCACCAAAGTCAACGATAAGAAAACCAACCTCGCCCAGCTTCGCTCTCACGTTGGCATGGTGTTCCAGCACTTTGAGCTGTTCCCTCACCTCTCCATTATTGAGAACCTGACGCTGGCGCAGGTAAAAGTGCTGAAGCGTGATAAAAAAGCGTCGCGCGAGAAAGGTCTGAAGCTCCTGGAACGCGTTGGGCTTTCGGCGCATGCCGATAAGTTCCCGGCACAGCTTTCTGGCGGCCAACAGCAGCGTGTGGCGATCGCCCGCGCGCTGTGTATGGATCCGGTGGCAATGCTGTTTGATGAGCCAACGTCGGCGCTCGATCCAGAGATGATCAACGAAGTGCTGGACGTAATGGTCGAACTGGCGCACGAAGGGATGACCATGATGGTGGTGACCCACGAAATGGGCTTTGCCCGTAAAGTGGCCAACCGCGTAATCTTTATGGACGAAGGGAAAATTGTCGAAGACTCACCGAAAGAAGAGTTCTTCGCTAACCCGAAATCAGAGCGTGCGAAAGATTTCCTCGCGAAAATCCTGCACTAATCTTCCCGGTGCGCAATCTGCGGATTGCGCACTGCTTCACGCTTTCACTCAGTTCCTCTCGTCGGCGTCACATTGCAGCGTTAACCTTGTCACAAAATAACGCTACGTATGGAGAACGCTATGGCACAGCCTATTATTCTCGATTGCGATCCGGGTCATGACGACGCGATCGCGCTCGTCCTCGCTCTTGCCTCCCCTGAACTCGAGGTAAAAGCCGTCACCTCGTCCGCCGGAAACCAGACGCCGGACAAAACCCTGCGCAACGTGCTGCGCATGCTCACGCTGCTCAAACGCATCGACATTCCTGTCGCCGGCGGGGCCGTGAAGCCGCTGATGCGCGAGCTGATTATTGCCGACAACGTTCATGGTGAAAGCGGGCTGGACGGTCCGGCACTGCCGGAGCCGGGTTTCACGCCGCAAAACTGTACCGCCGTGGAGCTGATGGCGAAGGTTCTACGTGAGAGTGCAGAACCGGTAACGCTGGTGGCAACCGGACCGCAAACCAACGTTGCGCTGCTGCTGAACAGCCATCCTGAGCTGCATAATAAAATTGCCCGAATTGTGATTATGGGCGGGGCCATGGGGCTGGGGAACTGGACGCCTGCGGCGGAGTTCAACATCTTTGTCGACCCGGAAGCCGCAGAAATTGTCTTCCAGTCCGGCTTACCGATTGTAATGGCGGGACTGGACGTTACCCACCGCGCGCAGATTATGGCGGACGATATTGAGCGATTCCGCTCCGTGGGAAATACGGTTGCGACAACCGTGGCCGAGCTGCTCGACTTCTTTATGGAGTATCACAAAGCCGAGAAGTGGGGCTTCCACGGCGCGCCGCTGCATGACCCGTGCACCATTGCCTGGCTACTGAAGCCGGAGATGTTCACTACGGTGGACAGATGGGTTGGTGTTGAGACGCAGGGAAAATACACCCAGGGAATGACGGTGGTGGATTACTACTCGCTGACGGGGAATAAACCGAATACCACGGTGATGGTGGACATCGATCGCGAGGCGTTTGTGGATTTGCTGGCGGAGAGGCTGGCTTACTTTAGTGCGGCCTGATGCCCTCCCCCCACCCCTCTCCCACTGGGAGAGGGAGCAGAGAGTTTTGCTTTTATTTAGGGCTCAAACGGCCGACGCTGGAACTGATCGTGGCCGCATTTCGGACACAGCGGCAGGACATCCGGCGTATATACCGCAATATGATGGTGGCAATTCTCACATACCAGATTTCCCAAGCCGACCACCTCACCACTGTGATACACACCGTGATGGTTCAAATCCTGAAAGACCTCGCGCCACTCCAGCTGCGTTTTATCCGTGATGTCGGCCAGCTCTTGCCACAGGCTCTCTTTAATCACCCGCATAAAAACGCTGTCCGTGACCTCCTCCTGGCTCTCCTGGTAGCTGCGCGCGAACTCTTCCAGATCGCGACGCACGGCGCGCGTCACCTCTTCCACTTCGGTTCGCGTTAACTCACCCGTTTGCGTCACGCGGGCACGCGCCTGCTCCACCAGCGCGTCGATATCTCGCTCGCCGTTACGCAGCCGTTCCGTCAGTGTCGCCACCAGTTCGCGGTAAAATTGAGCAACCTTGTTCATCATTTTGCCTCCCGGGTAAGTAACTATTTCTAATAATAGACCTTATTTCATCGCCGCTTTGTCAGGTGAAGCACAGACCCGGTAAATTCCTGCAAAGCGCATTTGTGCGAAAGGCTGTTTTGACGCGGGCGTTTGGGCTATGCTATGCGGATCTGAATTACCACATCCATTGGCTACATTTGTAGCTGTATTGAAAACAGGACCACTGGCTGCCATGCAAGAGCAATACCGCCCGGAAGAGATAGAATCAAAAGTCCAGCAACACTGGGACGAGAAGCGCACCTTTGAAGTAACCGAAGACGAGAGCAAAGAGAAGTATTACTGCCTGTCGATGCTTCCCTATCCTTCTGGTCGACTACACATGGGCCATGTGCGTAACTACACCATCGGCGATGTGATTGCACGCTACCAGCGCATGCTGGGCAAAAACGTTCTGCAGCCTATCGGCTGGGATGCGTTCGGTCTGCCTGCGGAAGGCGCGGCGGTCAAAAACAACACCGCACCGGCACCGTGGACGTACGACAACATCGCGTACATGAAAAACCAGCTCAAAATGCTGGGCTTTGGCTATGACTGGAGCCGCGAGCTGGCAACCTGTACTCCGGAATACTATCGCTGGGAGCAGAAGTTCTTCACCGAGCTGTACAAAAAAGGCCTGGTATATAAGAAGACCTCTGCCGTTAACTGGTGTCCGAACGACCAGACCGTTCTCGCGAACGAACAGGTTATCGACGGCTGCTGCTGGCGCTGTGACACCAAAGTTGAGCGTAAAGAGATCCCACAGTGGTTTATCAAAATCACCGCTTACGCTGATGAGCTGCTGAACGATCTGGATAACCTCGACCACTGGCCAGATACCGTTAAGACCATGCAGCGCAACTGGATCGGCCGTTCTGAAGGCGTGGAGATTACCTTCAACGTTGAGAACTACGACCAGACCCTGACTGTCTACACCACCCGTCCGGACACCTTCATGGGCGCGACCTACCTGGCCGTGGCCGCAGGTCACCCGCTGGCGCAGAAAGCGGCAGAGAACAACCCGGAGCTGGCCACCTTCATCGACGAGTGCCGCAACACCAAAGTGGCCGAAGCCGACATGGCGACGATGGAGAAAAAAGGCGTCGCGACAGGCTTCTATGCGAAGCATCCGCTGACTGGCGAAGCGATTCCTGTCTGGGCAGCGAACTTCGTGCTGATGGAGTACGGTACAGGCGCGGTAATGGCCGTTCCGGGACACGATCAGCGCGACTACGAGTTTGCCACCAAATACAGCCTGCCGATTAAAGCCGTTATTCTGGCCGCAGATGGTTCTGAACCCGATCTGTCCGAACAAGCGCTGACCGAAAAAGGCACTCTGTTCAACTCTGGTGAATTCAGCGGCCTGAGCTTCGAAGAGGGCTTCAACGCCATCGCCGATAAGCTGGCCTCTCTGGGCGTGGGCGAGCGTAAAGTTAACTTCCGTCTGCGCGACTGGGGCGTGTCCCGTCAGCGTTACTGGGGCGCGCCAATCCCAATGGTAACGCTGGAAGATGGCACCGTGATGCCAACGCCGGAAGATCAGCTCCCGGTGATCCTGCCGGAAGACGTGGTCATGGACGGTATCACCAGCCCGATCAAAGCCGATCCTGAGTGGGCAAAAACCACCGTCAACGGTCAGCCTGCGCTGCGTGAAACCGACACCTTTGACACCTTTATGGAGTCATCCTGGTACTATGCGCGCTACACCTGCCCGCAGTATCAGGACGGTATGCTCGATTCCGATGCGGCAAACTACTGGCTGCCGGTTGATATCTATATCGGCGGCATCGAACACGCCATCATGCACCTGCTCTACTTCCGCTTCTTCCACAAACTGATGCGCGATGCAGGCATGGTGAACTCTGACGAACCAGCAAAACAGCTGCTGTGTCAGGGCATGGTACTGGCAGATGCGTTCTATTACGTCGGTGCTAACGGCGAACGTAACTGGGTTTCTCCGGTTGATGCGATCGTCGAGCGCGACGAGAAGGGCCGTATCGTTAAGGCGAAAGATGCCGAAGGTCATGAACTGGTCTATACCGGCATGAGCAAGATGTCTAAGTCGAAAAACAACGGCATCGATCCGCAGGTAATGGTTGAGCGTTACGGTGCGGACACCGTGCGTCTGTTCATGATGTTTGCCTCTCCGGCCGACATGACCCTGGAATGGCAGGAGTCCGGCGTGGAAGGGGCGAACCGCTTCCTGAAACGCGTCTGGAAACTGGTTTACGAACACACTGCACTGGGCGATGCCCCGGCGCTGAACGCCGCCGCACTGACTGAAGATCAGCAGGCGCTGCGTCGCGATGTTCATAAAACGATTGCGAAAGTGACCGATGATATTGGTCGTCGTCAGACCTTCAATACCGCAATTGCGGCTATTATGGAACTGATGAACAAGCTGGCGAAAGCCCCGCAGGACGGTGAGCAGGATCGTGCCTTAATGCGTGAAGCGCTGCTGGCCGTCGTTCGCATGCTGAACCCGTTCACTCCGCACGTCAGCTTCACCCTGTGGCAGGAGCTGAAAGGCGAAGGCGATATTGACAACGCGCCGTGGCCGCAGGCTGACGAAACCGCGATGGTGGAAAACACGACGCTGGTTGTGGTCCAGGTAAACGGCAAAGTCCGCGGTAAAATTACCGTGGCGGTCGATGCAACCGAAGAACAGGTTCGCGAGCGCGCGGGCCAGGAACCTCTGGTCGCAAAATATCTTGAGGGCGTTACCGTACGTAAAGTGATCTACGTACCGGGTAAACTGCTCAATCTGGTCGTTGGCTAAGCGCGGGAGGAAACGTGCGACAACTGGCAACAATACTCTTATCACTGGCGGTGCTTGTTACCGCTGGCTGTGGCTGGCACCTGCGCAATACCACGGCGGTGCCTGCTGAGATGAAAACGATGATTTTCGACTCATCGGATCCGAATGGTCCACTCAGCCGGGCAGTTCGTAATCAGCTGCGTCTGAACGGCGTTGAGCTTGTTGAGAAACAAACGCTGCGCCAGGATGTACCGTCTCTGCGTATCATCGGAGGAGGTCTGTCGAGAGATACGGCCTCAATCTTCCAGGACGGTCGTACAGCTGAATATCAGATGGTGCTGACGGTCAACGCAGCGGTCCTGATCCCGGGTAAAGACATCTATCCGATCAGCACGAAAGTGTTCCGTTCGTTCTTCGATAACCCGCAGACGGCGTTGGCAAAAGATGCCGAACAACAGATTATCATCAACGAAATGTACGACAAGGCGGCGGAACAGCTGATCCGTAAACTGCCAGGTATTGCAGCGTCTACCCGACAAGGCTCTGACATTGTTGAAAAACCGGTTGCTGGCACGCTTCCTGCTGCTAACTCTCTGGGTAAATGATGATCAGGCTGTATCCTGAACAACTCCGCGCGCAGCTCAAAGAAGGGCTGCGCGCGGCGTATCTGCTTCTTGGAAACGATCCGTTATTGCTTCAGGAAAGCCTGGATGCCGTGCGGCATGAAGCCGCCTCTCAGGGCTTCGATGAACACCACACCGTCCAGCTGGATAACAACACCGACTGGAATGCCCTCTTCTCACTCTGTCAGGCGATGAGCCTTTTTGCGTCGCGCCAGACAATTCAGATCCTGCTGCCGGAGAACGGCCCTAACGCGGCCATCAATGAACAGCTGGCCACGCTGGTCAGCCTGCTTCACAGCGATCTGCTGCTGATTGTGCGCGGCAACAAGCTCACCAAAGCGCAGGAAAATGCGGCGTGGTTCACCCAACTCGCAGCCCACGCGGTGCAGGTCACCTGTCAGACGCCTGAACAGGCGCATCTGCCCAAATGGGTGGCAGCGAGAGCGAAGCAGAACAACCTTCAGCTGGATGATGCGGCGAACCAACTGCTCTGCTACTGCTATGAAGGTAACCTGCTGGCCCTGGCGCAGGCGCTGGACAGACTCTCCCTGCTCTGGCCGGATGGCAAGCTGACCTTGCCGCGCGTCGAGCAGGCCGTTAACGACGCGGCGCACTTCACGCCGTTCCACTGGGTGGACGCGCTGCTGTCGGCGAAAAGCAAACGCGCCCTGCATATTCTGCAACAGCTGCGTCTCGAAGGGAGCGAACCGGTTATTCTGCTGCGTACGCTGCAACGCGAATTGCTGCTGCTGATTACGCTCAAGCGTCAGTCTGCCCATACGCCGCTGCGTTCGCTGTTTGATAAACACCGCGTGTGGCAAAATCGCCGGGCTTTGATCACCGAGGCCGTCAACCGCCTGAGTCATGAACAGCTTCGTCAGGCAGTACAGCTTCTGATGCGCGCTGAGCTCACGTTAAAGCAAGATTATGGCCAGTCGGTCTGGGCGGAGCTGGAAAGTCTTTCTCTCCTGCTCTGCCACAAGGCGCTGGCAGACGTTTTTATTGATGGATAGCATGCATTCTTTACAGGCCTTATATGGCGGCACCTTCGACCCGGTACATTACGGGCACCTGAAGCCGGTTGAAATTCTGGCAAATCTGATCGGCCTTCAGCGCGTCACCATCATGCCCAACAATGTCCCGCCCCATCGTCCACAACCCGAGGCGACCAGCGAGCAGCGAAAAGAGATGCTTGCCCTTGCCATCGCAGATAAACCGCTATTCCGACTTGACGAGCGTGAGCTGCGTCGCGACACGCCCTCCTGGACGTCTCACACGCTTCAGGAGTGGCGCGCCGAACAAGGGCCAGACCAGCCGCTTGCCTTTATCATCGGCCAGGATTCTCTGCTGAATTTCCCTACGTGGCATCAGTATGAAACCATCCTGGAGAACAGCCACCTGCTCGTCTGCCGCCGTCCCGGCTATCCGCTGACCATGCGCGAAGAGCAGTACCAGCAGTGGCTGGAAGACCACCTCACCGATAATGTTGAAGATCTTCACAACCAGCCTGCCGGGAAGATCTATCTGGCGGAAACGCCGTGGTTTGATATCTCTGCAACCCTCATTCGCGAGCGTTTACAGCAGGGTTTAGCGTGTGACGATCTGCTGCCGACCCCGGTGCTGGCCTATATCCATGCGCACGGTTTGTATCAGAAAAGCGCAGATGAATAGCCGGAGAGCATAAAAAGCGGCTTATTGTTTATCCCGCCTTGACAGGGTAAGCCATACTGTTATTCTCCGCTGCCAGACTTTCCCGCCGATCATTGCTTTACAGAAATTGTTTTACAAAAATGGCAATGCAATCTCAGGCGGAGGGTGGGATGATACCCGCCTTCAAAAGCCCGGCCGGAGACATTTGTCCCGACGCAGGCGTGAGTTCAGGTATACTGTCTGGCTACGAATTCAAAGTTTTACAATCTCATTCACCCCAGGGGGAAAACTTGCAGGGTAAAGCACTCCAGGATTTTGTTATTGACAAAATTGATGACCTGAAAGGTCAGGACATCATCGCTATCGACGTTAAGGGTAAATCCAGTATTACCGACTGCATGATCATCTGCACCGGTACATCGACGCGTCATGTTGTTTCAATTGCCGATCACGTGGTTCAGGAATCGCGTGCAGCAGGGCTGTTGCCGCTGGGTGTTGAAGGTGAAGCGACGGCTGACTGGGTGGTAGTCGACCTCGGCGATGTGATTGTCCACGTCATGCAGGACGAGAGCCGTCGCCTGTATGAGCTGGAAAAACTCTGGGGTTAATGCGTGAAGTTACAGCTGGTCGCCGTCGGCACCAAAATGCCGGACTGGGTACAAACCGGTTTTACTGAATATCTGCGTCGTTTTCCAAAAGACATGCCGTTCGAGCTGGTGGAAATTCCCGCCGGGAAGCGCGGCAAGAACGCTGATATCAAACGTATTCTCGATAAAGAGGGCGAACTGATGCTGGCTGCCGCTGGCAAAAACCGCATCGTCACCCTCGATATTCCAGGTAAACCCTGGGATACGCCGCAGCTGGCACAAGAACTGGAGCGCTGGAAGCAGGATGGCCGTGACGTCAGTCTGTTGATTGGCGGACCAGAAGGGTTATCCCCTGCCTGCAAAGCAGCGGCTGAACAAAGTTGGTCCCTCTCCGCGCTGACGCTTCCCCACCCGCTCGTTCGGGTACTGGTGGCAGAAAGCCTGTATCGCGCGTGGAGCATTACTACCAACCACCCCTATCACCGCGAGTAATGACTGACCAGGGTAGATTAAGCAGCGGATGAAACTACAGAATTCTTTTCGCGACTATACGGCTGAGTCCGCGCTGTTTGTGCGCCGGGCGCTGGTCGCCTTTACCGGGATTTTGCTGCTTACCGGCGTGCTGATCGCCAACCTCTATAATCTGCAAATTGTCCGCTTTACCGACTACCAGACGCGTTCAAACGAAAACCGCATTAAGCTGGTGCCTATCGCACCCAGCCGCGGCATTATTTACGATCGTAACGGCACCCCGCTGGCGTTGAACCGCACCATCTATCAAATCGAGATGATGCCGGAAAAAGTCGATAATGTTCAGGATACGCTGGAAGCGCTGAAAAGCGTTGTCGACCTTAACGATGACGATATCGCGGCGTTTAAAAAAGAGCGCGCCCGCTCTCACCGCTTCACCTCGATTCCGGTTAAAACCAATCTTACGGAAGTCCAGGTGGCCCGCTTTGCGGTGAATCAGTACCGCTTCCCCGGCGTGGAAGTGAAGGGATATAAGCGTCGCTACTATCCCTACGGCTCCGCGCTGACGCATGTGATTGGCTACGTTTCCAAGATTAATGACAAAGACGTCGACCGCCTTGATAAAGACGGCAAGCTGGCCAACTACGCTGCAACGCACGATATCGGTAAGCTTGGGATCGAACGTTACTACGAAGACGTTCTGCACGGGCAAACCGGCTATGAAGAGGTTGAGGTTAACAACCGAGGCCGCGTGATCCGTCAGCTAAAAGAAGTGCCGCCTCAGGCGGGGCATGACGTCTATCTGACGCTCGACCTCAAGCTTCAGCAGTATATCGAAACCCTGCTGGCGGGCAGCCGTGCAGCCGTTGTGGTCACCGATCCTCGTACCGGCGGCATCCTGGCAATGGTCTCCATGCCTAGCTATGACCCGAACCTCTTTGTTGACGGCATTTCCAGTAAAGACTATTCCGGTCTGCTGAATGACCCGAACACGCCGCTGGTGAACCGCGCGACACAAGGGGTTTACCCGCCAGCATCAACGGTTAAACCGTACGTGGCGGTCTCTGCGCTGAGTGCCGGCGTCATCAACCGTAATACCAGCCTGTTTGACCCGGGCTGGTGGCAGCTGCCGGGTTCAGATAAGCGCTATCGTGACTGGAAAAAATGGGGCCACGGTCATCTGAACGTCACCAAATCGCTGGAGGAATCTGCGGATACCTTCTTCTATCAGGTGGCGTATGACATGGGTATCGATCGCCTGTCAGAGTGGATGAGCAAATTCGGCTACGGGCATTACACCGGCGTGGACCTTTCAGAAGAACGTTCTGGCAACATGCCAACGCGTGAATGGAAGCTGAAGCGCTTTAAAAAACCGTGGTATCAGGGTGACACCATTCCGGTAGGTATCGGTCAGGGCTACTGGACGGCAACGCCGCTTCAGATGAACAAGGCCATGATGATCCTCATCAATGACGGCGTGGTAAAAGTGCCGCATCTGCTACAGAGCACGGTTGAAGACGGCAAAAAAGTACCGTGGAACCAGCCGCACGAGGCCCCGGTGGGTGACATCCATTCCGGCTTCTGGGAAATTGCGAAAGACGGTATGTACGGCGTGGCAAACCGCCCGAACGGTACCGCGCATAAATACTTCGCCGGTACGCCGTACAAAGTAGCCGCTAAATCCGGTACTGCGCAGGTATTTGGTCTGAAAGCCAACGAAACCTATAACGCGCACCGCATTGCTGAACGTCTTCGTGACCATAAGCTGATGACGGCGTTTGCCCCTTATGATAACCCGCAGGTCGCGGTGGCGATGATTCTGGAGAACGGCGGTGCCGGGCCAGCAGTAGGTACCATCATGCGCCAGATCCTTGACCACATTATGCTGGGTGATAACAACACCGAACTGCCGGCTGAAAACCCGGCCGCCGCTGCGGCGGAGGACCAATAATCATGACGGATAATCCAAATAAAAAATCGCTGTGGGATAAAATCCACATCGACCCAGCCATGCTGCTGATCCTGCTGGCTCTGCTGGTGTACAGCGCCCTGGTTATCTGGAGCGCCAGCGGCCAGGACATCGGCATGATGGAGCGCAAAATCGGCCAGATCGCCATGGGTCTGATCATCATGGTGGTGATGGCGCAAATCCCGCCGCGCGTCTACGAAGGCTGGGCGCCCTATCTCTACATCTTCTGTATTATTTTGCTGGTTGCGGTAGATGCGTTTGGCGCCATTTCAAAAGGGGCGCAGCGCTGGCTGGATCTGGGCGTTGTCCGCTTCCAGCCCTCGGAAATTGCCAAAATCGCCGTTCCATTGATGGTGGCACGCTTTATCAACCGCGACGTCTGTCCGCCGTCGCTGAAAAACACCGCCATCGCGCTGGTGCTGATTTTCCTGCCGACGCTGCTGGTTGCGGCGCAGCCTGACCTTGGCACCTCAATTCTTATCGCCCTTTCCGGCCTGTTTGTCCTTTTCCTGTCGGGACTGAGCTGGCGCCTGATTGGTATCGCGGTGGTGCTGATTGCAGCGTTCATTCCTATCCTCTGGTTCTTCCTGATGCATGATTACCAGCGCCAGCGCGTCATGATGCTGCTCGATCCGGAAACCGATCCGCTGGGCGCGGGCTATCATATTATTCAGTCCAAGATTGCGATTGGCTCCGGCGGCCTGCGCGGTAAAGGCTGGCTGCACGGCACGCAGTCACAGCTGGAATTTTTACCGGAACGCCACACCGACTTTATCTTCGCCGTACTGGCGGAAGAGCTGGGGCTGGTTGGCATCTTAATATTGCTGGCGCTGTACGTACTGCTGATCATGCGGGGATTGTGGATTGCAGCACGCGCGCAAACCACTTTTGGTCGCGTCATGGCTGGCGGGTTGATGCTGATTTTATTCGTTTATGTCTTCGTAAATATTGGTATGGTGAGTGGTATTCTGCCGGTGGTAGGCGTACCGCTGCCGCTGGTGAGTTACGGAGGCTCGGCACTGATCGTGTTGATGGCCGGGTTTGGTATCGTGATGTCGATCCATACCCACAGAAAAATGTTGTCAAAAAGCGTATAAAAATAAGGGGATCGGAATGCGTAAGCAGTGGCTGGGGATCTGCATCGCGGCAAGTTTACTTGCGGCCTGCACAAGTGATGATGGTCAGCAACAGGCAACCGTCGCGCCGCCGCAGCCTGCGGTGTGTAATGGCCCGATCGTTGAAATCAGCGGTGCCGATCCCGTTTATGAACCGCTGAATGCCAGTGCCAATCAGGATTACCAGCGCGACGGCAAAAGCTATAAAATTGTTCAGGATCCTTCCCGTTTCAGTCAGGCGGGCTTTGCCGCCATTTATGATGCCGAGCCGGGCAGTAACCTGACGGCTTCCGGGGAAGCGTTCGACCCAATGCAGCTAACGGCAGCACACCCGACGCTGCCGATCCCGAGCTACGCTCGTATCACCAACCTGGCGAATGGCCGTATGATCGTCGTGCGTATCAACGACCGTGGTCCTTACGGGAATGACCGGGTGATTTCCCTCTCGCGCGCGTCTGCCGATCGCCTGAACACCTCAAACAACACCAAAGTCCGTATTGACCCGATTATCGTCGCACAGGATGGTTCGCTCTCCGGGCCGGGTACCGCGTGTACGACGGTGGCAAAACAGACCTATGCCCTTCCTGACCGCCCAAATCTTGACGGCGGAATGGGAAGCGTCTCGTCTCCGGCAGAGCCTGCTCAGCCGGGGGGAGAAATACGCCCGATCAGCAATGACACGCTGCAAAGCGAGGATTCTACCGGCGCGCCGGTAAAGAGTAGTGGCTTTCTTGGCGCACCGACGACCTTAGCCTCGGGCGTGCTGGAAGGCAGTGAGCCGACTCCAGCCCCTGCTCCCGTTGCGGCACCAGTAACCCAGCCGGCTCCCGTAACGGCGCCTGCAGCCACGCAAAGTGCGGTGGTAGCGGCTCCAGCAGCGGCCAGCGGCAGCTATGTGGTTCAGGTAGGCGCAGTGAGCGATCAGGCCCGGGCCAGGCAGTATCAACAGCGTCTGAGCCAGCAGTTTGGCGTACCGGGACGCGTTGAGCAGAACGGCGCGGTCTGGCGCATTCAGATGGGGCCGTTTGCCAGCAAATCGCAGGCCGCGTCCCTGCAGCAGCGTCTGCAGAATGAAGCTCAACTTCAGTCATTTATCGCTGTTGCGAAATAATTAACCGGCGGTATCCGAATTGTCAGTTAGTGTAAAACACATTCACAAACTCATGCTTAAAGTCGGATGCCTGCCTGAATAGCATTTGCTATAGTAAGGCACTTTTTTTAATTCCATCACGGATGTCGTAGTTCTGACCATGAAGACCACTTTTTCTGCTCGTTTTGTGCAGCGCATGGCGCTGACCACGGCCCTTTGCGCTGCTGCGCTCTCTGCAGCTCACGCCGATGACCTGAATATCAAGACCATGATCCCTGGCGTTCCGCAAATCGACGCGGAATCCTACATCCTGATCGATTACAACTCTGGCAAAGTGCTGGCAGAACAGAATGCCGATGCCCGCCGTGACCCGGCCAGTCTGACCAAAATGATGACCAGCTACGTTATCGGCCAGGCGATGAAAGCAGGTAAATTCAAAGAATCGGATCTGGTCACCATCGGTAACGATGCGTGGGCAACCGGGAACCCTGTTTTCAAAGGTTCCTCTCTGATGTTCCTGAAGCCGGGTATGCAGGTTCCTGTTTCCCAGCTGATTCGCGGTATCAACCTGCAGTCTGGTAACGATGCCTGCGTGGCGATGGCCGACTTCGCCGCCGGTAGCCAGGATGCCTTCGTGGGCCTGATGAACAGCTACGTTAACGCGCTGGGTCTGAAAAACAGCCATTTCCAGACCGTACACGGACTGGACGCAGACGGTCAGTACAGCTCCGCACGTGACATGGCCCTGATTGGTCAGGCGCTGATCCGCGATGTACCGAATGAATACTCTATCTATAAAGAGAAAGAGTTCACCTTCAACGGTATTCGTCAGACCAACCGTAACGGCCTGCTGTGGGATAACAGCCTGAACGTTGACGGCATCAAAACTGGCCACACCGATAAAGCGGGCTACAACCTGGTGGCCTCTGCCACTGAAGGTCAGATGCGTCTGATCTCTGCCGTGATGGGCGGCCGTACCTTTAAAGGTCGTGAAACAGAAAGCAAGAAACTGCTGACCTGGGGCTTCCGCTTCTTCGAAACCGTGAACCCACTGAAAGCAGGGAAAGAGTTTGCGTCTGAACCCGTCTGGTTCGGCGACAACGACCGTGCTTCACTCGGCGTTGATAAAGATCTCTACCTGACCATTCCACGCGGTCGCATGAAGGATCTGAAAGCCAGCTACGTGCTGAACAGCACCGAGCTGCATGCCCCGCTGCAGAAAAACCAGGTTGTGGGTACGATCAACTTCCAGCTGGATGGAAAAACGATCGATCAGCGTCCGCTGGTTGTCCTGCAAGAAATTCCTGAAGGCAATTTCTTCGGCAAAATCATTGATTACATTAAATTGATGTTCCACCACTGGTTTGGTTAAAAATTGAACACTTGAAAGTGTGATTTTGATCCCCATATACTAAGTATCCTGATAACTCCCACCTGACGTGGGAGTTATTATTTTTTGACGTTACGCCGGAGCTGACATGAAAACCAAACTTAACGAACTGCTTGAATTCCCAACCTCATTTACCTACAAAGTAATGGGTCTGGCGAAACCTGAGCTGGTTGATCAGGTGGTTGAAGTGGTACAGCGCCATGCGCCGGGTGACTACTCTCCGTCAGTAAAACCAAGCAGCAAGGGCAACTACCACTCGGTTTCTATTACCATCACTGCGACACACATTGAGCAGGTGGAAACGCTGTACGAAGAGCTCGGCAATATCGAAATTGTTCGTATGGTGCTGTAGTCCCTTTGCGGTTACCCGGTTTGCCGGGTAACCCCTCTCCCCCGCTGTGATATACTCCCCCACACCTTTTGTCCCTCGTCTTCGGAGACGCAGTTTTGTATCAGGATAAAATTCTGGTCCGTCACCTCGGGCTGCAACCTTATGAGCCTGTCTCCCAGGCTATGCATGACTTCACCGATTCACGCGATGACAGCACCCCAGATGAGATCTGGCTGGTCGAACACCTGCCGGTATTTACGCAGGGCCAGGCGGGTAAAGCAGAGCATTTGTTAATGACGGGAGATATCCCGGTTATTCAGAGCGATCGCGGCGGTCAGGTCACTTATCATGGGCCCGGTCAGCAGGTGATGTACGTCCTGCTCAATCTGAAGCGCAGAAAGCTGGGCGTGCGTGAACTGGTTACCTTACTGGAACAAACTGTCGTCAACACGCTGGCGGAATATGGTATTGACGCGCATCCACGCGCCGATGCGCCGGGCGTCTACGTTGGGGAAATGAAGATCTGCTCACTAGGGCTGCGTATTCGTAAAGGCTGCTCATTCCATGGCCTGGCCTTGAATATTAATATGGACCTTGCGCCTTTCCAGCGCATTAACCCCTGCGGCTACGCCGGCATGGAAATGACGCAAATGCGTCAGTGGGTTGAAACCGCTACGCCAGAACATATTCGTCCCGTGCTTTTAAAGCAGATGTTAGCGCTACTTAACAATCCCCCATACGAATATATCCCTGCTTAATACATCATACAACATGGCTCGATAATTTGGCGGGCCACTGTTTATTTACAGCTTTTGCACTTTACAATAATCCACAGATTCTATATTTTCGAAGCGCCCGAATATTACCGCCACATATTATTTAGCCTCCAGCAAGCATGGCAAACACGGCATAAGTAAGGTGAGCAATTATCACACAACCGTTTGCCCTTGATAAACAAGTGAAACAAAACCAACACTTTACGAATCTCTACAAGCATAATAAATAAATTCAACTATCATTCATATTGTGAATGTATACGGAGTGAAAGCGTGGAGTATAATAATTTACCAGCCAAACGACTGAATGAACCCGGTGGCGAAGACAAGCCGCAAATTTTTCGGACTTTACGTAATATTGATCTCAATTTACTGACTATTTTTGAGGCGGTATATGTCCATAAGGGTATCGTTAACGCTGCGAAAATTCTTAATCTCACGCCATCAGCAATAAGCCAGTCAATCCAAAAGCTTCGCGCTATATTTCCTGACCCATTATTTATCCGCAAGGGCCAGGGGGTAACGCCGACGGCTTATGCCACGCATCTCCACGAGTACATCAGCCAGGGGCTGGAGTCGATTCTGGGCGCACTGGATTTAACCGGGAGCTATGATAAGCAGCGAACCATCACCATCGGCTGTTCCCCTTCTGTCGGGGTGCTGGTGATGCCAGCGATCTTCCAGGCCGTAAAAGAGCATGCTCCGCAGCTCCTGCTTCGCAATGTGCCTCTCAATGAACCTGACATTCAGCTTGCCCAGTTCCAGACGGACCTGATTATTGAAAGCGGCAGCTTCAGTGCAAGAGCGCTGGGGCAAAATGTGCTTTATGCGGATAACCTGGTACTGGTTTGCCGCCAGCAGCATCCTGCTCTTAGCGAGCCGTTAACCATCGAAAACCTGCGCAACTACGACCACTCGTCTTTCATGACCGAAGGGCAATCTAATCATGCGCTTCGTCAGCGTATTGATGAAATTTTCCCGGAACGTCAGATCAGCTTCAGCAGTTACAATATGTTTACCACCGCATCCCTGATCGGCAGCAGCGATATGCTGTGCGTTATGCCATCACGCCTGTACAGCCTGCTACAAAAATGCTGGCCGCTGGAAAGCATCCCGCTCAGCCAGCTTAATGCGGAATCTATCGAGATTTCACTGCATTACAACAAGCTGAGTTTGCGCGATCCGGTCCTGGAAAACGTCATCCGCATCATCCGTCAGGCCTTCTGACAGGTTTAGCCAGCACAAGCCCCTGCAACTCGCAGGGCAAAAGGCACAAAACAACAACTATTTTACAAATTGGCGATCTGGCAGGCTGCTTTAACGACCGTTTCAATGATATACTGCCTGTCGTTCGTTCAAAAATAGTTGATAAATACAACATTCCCTTGAATTGAAACGCTTTCCTTCGATATTCGCAACTGGAACACGCACGCTATGAGTAAACCCATTGTGATGGAACGCGGTGTTAAATACCGCGATGCCGATAAAATGGCCCTTATCCCGGTTAAAAACGTGGCTACAGAGCGCGAGGCGCTGTTAAGAAAACCGGAATGGATGAAAATCAAACTTCCGGCCGACTCTTCGCGTATCCAGGGGATCAAAGCGGCGATGCGCAAGAATGGTCTTCACTCCGTCTGTGAAGAAGCCTCTTGTCCGAACCTTGCTGAATGTTTCAATCACGGTACCGCGACGTTTATGATTCTGGGTGCTATCTGTACCCGCCGCTGCCCGTTCTGCGATGTTGCTCATGGCCGTCCAGTCGCGCCTGATGCTAACGAACCCCAGAAACTGGCGCAGACCATCGCTGACATGGCGCTGCGTTATGTGGTTATCACATCCGTTGACCGTGACGACCTGCGTGATGGTGGTGCTCAGCACTTCGCCGACTGTATTACGGCCATTCGCGAGAAAAGCCCTAACATCAAAATCGAGACGCTGGTGCCTGACTTCCGCGGCCGTATGGACCGCGCGCTGGATATCCTGACCGCGACGCCGCCAGATGTGTTTAACCACAACCTGGAGAACGTGCCGCGTCTTTACCGTCAGGTGCGTCCGGGCGCTGACTATAACTGGTCCCTGAAACTGCTTGAGCGTTTCAAAGAAGCGCATCCGCATATTCCGACCAAGTCTGGTCTGATGGTGGGTCTGGGTGAAACCAATGATGAAATCATCGAGGTGATGCGCGATCTTCGCCGCCACGGTGTGACCATGCTGACCCTGGGACAGTATCTGCAGCCAAGCCGTCACCACCTGCCGGTTCAGCGCTACGTGAGCCCGGACGAGTTCGATGAAATGAAAGCCGAAGCGATGGCGATGGGCTTCACCCACGCTGCCTGCGGCCCATTCGTTCGCTCCTCATACCATGCCGATATGCAGGCTAAAGGCGAAGAAGTTAAATAATGCTGTAATATTCATTTACAGTAATACAAAAAAACCGGCCTCATGAGCCGGTTTTTTTTCGCAAGCCCTGAGGCGTTGCTGTCACTCTTTGTGAGAAAGCTTGTCTGCCGGGACGTCATCCTCGGCGCTTTTCTTCGCCGCTGCATCATCATCGTTCATCGCTTTCTTAAAGCCTTTGATGGCAGCCCCCAGGTCACCACCCAGCGTGCGTAACTTCTTGGTACCAAACAGCAGGACGACCAGTGCGGCAACCACCAGCAGTTTGGTAATACTAATCTCACCCATAGATACCTTCTTTACTTAAAACAGGCTGCATTCAGCGCCAAAACCTGACTGTATTAACGGTCATTTAGCGCGTGCACACAATAGCAATCTGTAACAAGGTGAATCAAGCATTGTTGAAAAAAACATCACAATAATTGCGGTGGCGCAAATCGACGATTACGAAGAACGGGTAATTGCTGACGCGCAAGCGCGATTCTTTCTGAGTTTATCTCCGCCACCAGCACATGCGGGGCTTCAGCGGCGGCGGCGATCGTCACCCCCAGCGGATCAACCACCCTGCTTTGCCCTATGTTTTTCGTGCCACATTCCCCTGCGGCAACGACATAGCAGGTTGTATCCAGCGCGCGTGCCGCAAGCAGCGTTGCCCAGTGATGCTCTTTTAACGGCCCTTTGACCCACGCGGCAGGCAGTACCAGTACGTCCGCCCCCTGCAGCGCCAGATGGAGCGCCAGCTCGGGAAAACGCAGGTCATAGCAGGTCATCAGTCCAATCTTAAATCCGTCAATCTCCAGCAGCGGTGGGATATTGTCTCCGGGGTCAACGCGTCGCGACTCCTGGATGCTGAACGCATCATAGAGGTGAAGCTTGGCGTAACGTGCCACGATAGCCCCGTCACGAATCGCCACGAGCGTATTCACCGCGCGACCCGGCGTGGAGGGAACATGGATCGTTAAGATCGTCGTCATCGTATTGCCCGCGCTCTGGGCAAGCAGCTGCTGCACAAATTCGCCGTCCAGCGGCTGCGCGGACTTCACGGATAAATCCGGGTCGTTATCATCTCTGGCCAGCAGCGCCTCAGGGAGAACCAACAGCGACGCGCCTTTCTGCCGGGCCTGCATCATCAGGTTGACGCATGTTCTCGCATTTTCACGCCAGTCAGGCGTGACCACAAATTGCCCTACCGCTACATACATATTTGTCCCCTCATCATAAACGGCGTTAAACTCGCTACTCTTACACATCAAATAGCAGGTATTTAGCGTGTTACAACTACTTTTAGCCGTTTTTATTGGTGGGGGAACGGGTAGCGTTGCGCGATGGTTTCTGAGTATGCGGTTTAACCCCCTGCATCAGGCGATTCCTATGGGGACACTTGCCGCAAACCTGATTGGTGCCTTTATCATTGGTATGGGGCTGGCCTGGTTTAACCGAATGACGCACATTGACCCAATGTGGAAGGTGTTGATTACCACCGGATTCTGCGGCGGTTTGACCACCTTCTCAACCTTTTCTGCGGAGACGGTTTTTCTCTTTCAGGAAGGCCGTATCGGCTGGGCGCTGATGAATGTGGCGATCAATATGCTCGGCTCCTTTGCGATGACGGGGATCGCATTTTGGCTATTTTCTTCCGCAAGCGCGCATTAACAGCCGAACCGTTAATGTTGGCTTAATTTTTCTCTGTCACTCTGAATGTAATACTGAACGAGGGTGACAGAATGAAACAGAGTCTGATGAGCGCAGGAATGGTGTTGTTGAGCGTGCTGATCGTTGCCAGCTTCCTGAAAATGTATCTGCTTGGCTGATTCAAAACGAAAAAAACCCGCTCAGTGAGCGGGTTTTGAAATTCTTGCTGACGCGTCTGAATTACAGAGCGATTACGTTAGCAGCAGAAGGGCCTTTGGCACCGTTAGTGATTTCGAACTCTACACGCTGACCTTCAGCCAGAGTTTTGAAACCATTAGACTGGATTGCAGAGAAGTGTACGAACACGTCTTTGCTGCCATCTTCAGGAGTAATGAAACCGAATCCTTTGGACTCATTAAACCACTTAACGTTACCTTTAATCTTAGACATCAAAATTACCTTTACATTAAAAAACGACACAAATGCTGTGTCGGTTATCAGTACATCAATTGTGGGACCTTTTGTCCAGCGGATCTTTGATAAAAAGTGACTAAAGTCGCGTTAATTTTCACTGACAGATTTTTATCGCTTATGAATCAACGCCTGCGCGTTTTTTCACCAGCATGTAACGTTTTGTCAGTTAAAACTGAAAACGCATCCAGGCGAAGTAAACGTTACCGTTGTTGTACGTACCCGGAATGTAGGTCATCTGGAACGTTGCGGGGCCATAGCCAATAGAGGCCAAAGGCAGCAGCACCGGGATTGGAATGTATTTCCAGTTGTCACGTGCAGTAACCCCGGCGGTATAGCCCAAACCGACGTGGAAGTTCTCGTCCGCTAGCGGGCGGCAGGTTTTTTCCCAACCATACCCCCCAATCGGCTCCCATTTATTAAACGAGTCTTTGAAGGCCATCAGATAGATGCCATGCCAGTTTCCCTTTTCATCCCAGCGCGACTGGCCAAAACCCGCGCCCCACGGACGCTCGTTGTATTTATCGGTTTTCTCTTTGTCATAAGCAAAACGCGCATGCCACGTTATTGCCGGGACATAGAGATCATAATGTTCAGGTGCCGTCCATGTCTGGGAAACATTATCCGTAAAGGTTGAGAACCAGCCTTTATCCGTCGCGTTGCCTTCTGCCTGAGCAACAGAACAAAACGTTAACTGCCCAAAAATAAACAACAAAATAGAGAAAAATGTATTACGTACAATCACAATGCAATTACCATTCTTAGTATTCGAGGCAAAGTTTACCATAAAGTAGTTGAATCAAAGCTTAACGACATCGGCGTTATTCCTAATTATTCAGCTTCTTTTCGGGAATATTCTTAAGGAAAGGCGGCGATGCGTTCAAAATAAACCTACAAGGGGTGTGACTTTACCCATTTAATGTTCTGAATCAGTGACATGTAAAACCACACAAAACATTAACAATTTGTTATCATTAGTAGGACATGTTGCGCTATTTCTGACGGTCAAGGCCCTCATGACATAAATGTATGGGCCATGGCAAAAAGACGGTTGTTCTGTTCTTTAGTCGTCTGTTTATTGATTTTAATCAGCAAGAACAGGCCAATTATTCGGCACATTTTCATCCTTCTTTTTTTTGATTTTTTGTGCTCCATTGCAGCAGAGATACAGGGGAAATCATGCTTACGTTATTCGAACTCCTTATTGGAGTCGTCGTCATTGTCGGCGTCGCACGCTACATCATTAAAGGCTACTCGGCCACGGGCGTATTATTTGTCGGCGGTCTAACGCTGCTGATTATCAGCGCAATAATGGGGCACCAGGTGTTACCTGCCAGCGCGACCAGCACCGGTTACACGGCTACAGATATTGTTGAATACATTAAAATATTGCTCATGAGCCGCGGCGGTGACCTGGGTATGATGATCATGATGCTGTGCGGTTTTGCAGCCTACATGACCCATATTGGCGCCAACGACATGGTCGTTAAGCTTGCCTCTAAACCCCTGCAATACATCAACTCGCCGTATCTGCTAATGGTCGCCGCCTATTTCCTCGCCTGCCTGATGTCACTGGCCGTTTCGTCGGCTACCGGGCTTGGCGTACTGCTCATGGCGACGCTGTTCCCGGTCATGGTGAACGTCGGTATCAGCCGTGGCGCGGCCGCGGCAATTTGCGCGTCTCCGGCAGCGATTATTCTCTCCCCGACCTCCGGCGACGTTGTGCTGGCGGCAAAGGCGGCGGAGATGTCACTCATCGACTTCGCCTTTAAAACCACGTTACCGATCTCAATTGTTGCCATCGTGGGCATGGGGATCGCGCATTTCTTCTGGCAGCGCTATCTCGATAAGAAAGAAAACATCAGCCATGAAATGATGGACGTGAGTGAAATCACCACGACCGCTCCCGCGTTCTATGCCATTCTGCCGTTCACCCCGATCGTCGGAGTGCTGATTTTTGACGGAAAATGGGGTCCACAGCTGCACATCATCACCATTCTGGTTATCTGCATGCTGCTGGCCGCCGTGCTGGAGTTTGTGCGCGGTTTTAACACGCAAAAAGTCTTCTCGGGTCTGGAAGTTGCGTATCGCGGTATGGCGGATGCCTTCGCTGGCGTGGTGATCCTGCTGGTTGCAGCGGGCGTTTTTGCCCAGGGTCTGAGCACGATCGGCTTTATCCAGAGCCTGATTTCTATCGCCACCTCGTTCGGCTCCGCCAGTATTATCCTGATGCTGGTTCTGGTGGTGCTCACCATGCTGGCGGCAATGACCACCGGTTCCGGTAATGCACCTTTCTACGCTTTCGTTGAGATGATCCCGAAACTGGCTCACTCCTCCGGTATTAACCCGGCCTACCTTTCCATTCCCATGCTGCAGGCGTCAAACCTGGGCCGTACCATTTCACCGGTGTCGGGTGTGGTCGTCGCCGTTGCCGGGATGGCGAAAATCTCGCCATTCGAAGTCGTCAAACGCACCTCAGTGCCCGTTATAGTTGGTCTGATTATCGTGATTATCGCCACGGAAGTGCTGGTACCCGGCGCAGCCTAAGCTAAATTAGGGATATCCAAAAAGCGCCTGCGGGCGCTTTTTGTGCTTTAATAACTTCCAGAAATTAATCGTGCTCATTCGATCAGGAAATCATATGTTCAGGAAGGATATCGTCATCCCGTCTGGCGCAATCGCGCTTGCTCTCTGTCTCTTCTCCGCACAGGCGGAACCGCTGAAGGCAACACAGTATGGCGATTTCGATCGCTATGTGCTGGCTCTGTCCTGGCAAACCGGGTTTTGCCAGAGCATGGTCGAACGCAACCGCAATGAACCTGACGAATGTCGCCTGCAAAAAGAGCGCGATAATAAAGCCGATTTTCTGACCGTCCACGGGCTATGGCCTGGCCTGCCAAAATCCATTGCCGCCCGCGGCGTGGATGAACGTCGGTGGATGCGTTTTGGCTGCGCCACGCGCCCCATTCCGAACATGCCGGAAGTAAAGGCTAGCCGCAAATGCGATGCCGCCGAAACCGGACTGTCGCTTTCCGCAGCCGCAAAGCTCAACGACGTGATGCCGGGCGCGGGCGGTAATTCCTGCCTGGAACGTTATGAATATGCCAAACATGGCGTCTGCTTTGGTTTCGATCCGGATGCCTATTTCGGCACGATGGTGCGGATGAATCAGGAAGTTAAAAACAGCGCGGTCGGTAAATTCCTCGCCGATAATTACGGGAAAACCGTCAATCGCAGCGACTTTGACGGTGCAGTTGCCAAAAGCTGGGGAAAAGAAAACATCAAAGCGATTAAGCTCACCTGCAACGGCAATCCGGCGTATCTGACCGAGATGCAGGTTTCGCTGAAGGCGGACACCATTAACAACCCGCTTTCTGCGGCGTCATTTGCCCCGCAGCCACATCCGGGTAACTGCGGAAAACAGTTCGTGATTGATAAAGCCGGCTACTGATCCGCGCCCGGGCGCACCATATCAAACCGGTTTTCATCACTGATGCCATAATACGCCGTCGGCCCTCCCGCACGCAGGATGGGCTGCGCTTTCGCCGTCTGGTAAATCCCCTCTTCCAGCAGCGTTTCGGCAATATGGATACCGACCACCTCCCCCAGCACCAGCCACGTATCGACCGGTGTGCCGTCGGCACCGGTAAGCTGAATGTACTGCGACAGGCGGCACTCAAAGTTCACCGGGCTTTCGGCGACGCGGGGCGCTTTGACCAGCTGGCTCGCCGCTGGTGTTAGCCCGGCAAAGCTGAATTCATCCCGATCGTGCGGAAGCATCGCAGAGGTTTGGTTAATCGCTTGCGCGAGATCGCGCGTCGCCAGGTTCCAGACAAATTCCTTTGTTTCGGTAATATTACGCACGCTGTCCTTCCAGCCGTTGCTGGAAAAGCCGATGATCGGCGGGCGATAGTTAAAGCAGTTAAAGAAGCTATACGGTGCGAGGTTGAGCTGACCGGCCTTGTCGCATGAGGAGATCCAGCCGATCGGACGTGGACCAATAATGGCGTTCAGCGGATCGTGCGGCAGGCCGTGCCCCTGAGACGGTTGGTAGAAGTACATAGTTCTCTCTCGTTGGTGGGCGGACGCGAATTGCGCTTCACGCAACGCCCGGGTTCAGGACACTCAGCGTAACGTATTCTGCCGGGAATGAAGACTGAATAAATTTCAGCGAAAATTCATATGGACCATGAATGTGACCTTCATCACTTCAAACTTGCGCGCTCAGCCAGTATCATCGGGAGAGTTAAACCCTCGCTGCCAGACGGCGAGGGTTTTCTTTTGGATTGGTTTCTGCGTTACGCGCAGCATTAACGACATGGAGTAAAAATGTCCAGACCTACAATTATCATCAACGAGCTCGACGCAGAACGTATCGACAGGCTGCTGGAAAAAGCGGAGTTTGCCTCACTTCCCGTGGCCGACGCCCTGAATGAGGAGCTCGACCGGGCGCAGATGTGCACGCCTGAGACGATGCCGCATGACGTGGTCACCATGAACAGCCAGGTAAAATTCCGCAACCTGACCACCGGTGAAGAGCTGACCCGCACGCTGGTTTACCCGGCTCAGATGACCGACAGCAGCACACAGCTTTCTGTTCTTGCGCCTGTGGGTGCCGCACTGCTGGGCCTGCGCACGGGCGATACCATCCACTGGGAGTTGCCGGGCGGCGCCTCTGCCCATCTTGAAGTGCTGGCGCTGCTCTACCAGCCAGAAGCCGCGGGCGATTACCTGCGTTAACCACTTCTGAACAAGCGCCCACCCGCTTTGCACAGAGGATGCAGCCGCATCCTCTTTCCGTAAATTCACCCCATTTTCTTATATCGCGCAAAAAGCCCTTAATCCACGCTTAATCTGTTTTGGTGCCGTGGGGACGGTCATGAGTGAGATACTGGTTATCACACTTATTTTTCTGATTATTGCGGCGATTATCGTCATGGCCGTGCTTTATCTTGAACGCCACAGCTAGGCGAGTACTTATGCAACCCCACCCGGGAAAGCGTTCACCAGGCCCTTAACTTTTTGCTCTGCGGCCTCGGGCGTTTCTGCGCCAGGGACCAGAATAACCTTCCGGCACTCCTCCTCCCGTTTTTCGAATACCTTATAGGCGCGTTCCGCATCGGCAAGGGGAAGATAATGGGTCACGATCTCTTCCGGGGTAAGCAGCCCTTTTTCGATCAGCGGCAGCAGCTCACCCAGCCAGGCATGGACGTGCGTCTGGCCCATCTTAAACGTCAGACCCTTATCAAAGGCATCGCCAAACAGGAAGCCATGAATAAACCCGGCGTACACGCCGGGTACGCTAACCACGCCACCGCGTCGAACGGCAGCAATGCACTGCCGCAGCGCTTTGCCGCTGCTGCCTTCAATTTTAAGATTGCTGAGGATCGTTTCCGTGGTGCTGCCTTTCGCTTCGAACCCAACCGCATCAATCACGGCGTCAACGCCGCGCTGGCCAGCGGTCTGCTCGATGATTTTTTCCGCCGCGTCGTTATCATCATCAAAGTTGATGGGGATTGCGCCGTAACGCGCCTCGGCAAATCGCAAACGGTACGGGTGGTGATCGATAACAAATATCTGCTCGGCCCCTAACAGCCGCGCGCAGGCAATGGTCAGGAGCCCCACCGGCCCGGCGCCGAAAACCGCAACGCTTGAGCCTTTTTCAATCTGCGCATTTTTTGCCGCCTGCCAGGCCGTGGGCAAAATATCGGACAGGAACAGTGCCTTATCATCAGAGAGGAGTTGCGGGACCTTAAACGGCCCGACGTTGCCTTTTGGCACGCGGACATATTCCGCCTGTCCCCCCGGCACGCCGCCGTAGAGATGGCTGTAGCCAAACAGCGCGGCCGGCGCGGGGATTTGCTTTTTGTTCAGCGCGGCGCCCTGCCCGGCATTGGTATTCTCACAGGCCGCGTATTGCTGCAACCGACAGAAGAAACAGTCCCCACAGGCAATGACAAAGGGGATCACCACGCGATCGCCTTTTTGCAAATTTTTCACCTCTGCGCCGCACTCGACGATTTCCCCCATAAACTCATGGCCAAAAATGTCGCCGTGCTGCACCTTCGGGATCTTTCCGCGATAGAGATGCAAATCGGAGCCGCAGATAGCCGTGGCCGTGACGCGCAGAATGATATCGTCGGGCTGTTCGATAATGGGATCGGGGACATTCTCGACGCGTACATGGTGCGGACCGTGATACGTAAGTGCTTTCATGCGACCTCCGAAAGGTTCCAGGTAAGTGTATAAGGGTAGCTACCCCTGAAGGTCTGCCCCGGAATACGGGCCTTTTGAGATTTATCCTGGCAACTTAAGAAAACTGACGGGGCGCTTACAGAAACCATTTTTATTTTATGGTTGAATGAGTTCAGCGTTTATAAACAAGGAGAAACGGGTATGTATCAGAGAATCATAATGCCGGTTGATGTTTTTGAGATGGAGCTGAGCGACAAAGCCGTACGCCATGCGGAGTTCCTGGCGCAGCAGGACGGTGTTATCCATCTTTTACACGTACTGCCGGGCTCCGCCAGCCTGAGCCTGCACCGCTTTGCCGCCGACGTGCGTCGCTTCGAGGAGCATTTGCAGCATGAAGCGGAAACTCGCCTGCAAACCATGGTCAGCCACTTCAGCATCGACCCTTCGCGCATCAAAACGCACGTCAGATTCGGCAGCGTTCGCGATGCGGTAAACGAACTGGCGAACGAGCTGAAAGCAGACGTGGTGGTCATCGGTTCGCGCAACCCTTCCATTACCACGCATCTGCTGGGCTCTAACGCCTCCAGCGTGATCCGCCACACCCATATACCGGTGATGGTCGTAAGATAAAAAAAGAGGCCACCTTTCGGTGGCCTCTCGCTATTGCAGGTGTAGCCTTACTTTCTTCTGTTATGCGGTTTTGGTGCGAATCAGGTAGTCAAAGGAACTCAGAGACGCCTTCGCCCCTTCGCCCGTGGCGATAATGATCTGTTTGTACGGCACAGTGGTGCAGTCGCCCGCCGCAAACACGCCTTTCACGCTGGTTTCACATTTCGCATCAATGATGATTTCGCCCATGCGGTTGCGCTCAATCGCGCCTTCCAGCCAGGTGGTATTTGGCAGCAGACCAATCTGCACGAAGATCCCTGACAGCTGAACGCTGTGCACGTCGCCGCTCATGCGGTCGCGGTATTCCAGGCCGGTCACTTTGCTGCCGTCGCCCTTCACTTCCGTGGTCTGCGCGTTCAGTACGATGTCGACGTTTTTCAGGCTGCGAACTTTATCCTGCAGAACCTGGTCGGCCTTCATCTCTGGAGCGAACTCCAGAAGGGTAACGTGCTCAACAATCCCCGCCAGGTCGATAGCCGCTTCAACGCCGGAGTTACCGCCGCCGATCACCGCCACGCGTTTACCTTTAAACAGCGGGCCGTCGCAGTGCGGACAGTAGGTCACGCCTTTGGTACGGTACTGATCTTCGCCCGGAACGTTCATGTTGCGCCATTTCGCGCCGGTGGCAATGATAATGCTGCGCGCTTTCAGCACCGCGCCGGACGCGGTTTCAATCTGGTGTAAACCACCCTCGACCGCTGCCGGAACCAGCTTGCTGGCGCTCTGGCTGTCAATCACGTCCACGTCGTAGTCGCTGACGTGCGCCTTCAGCGCCCCCGCCAGCTTCTGGCCTTCGGTCTTCGGCACGGAGATGTAGTTTTCGATGTCCACAGTATCGAGCACCTGGCCGCCAAAACGTTCGCCCATCAGGCCGGTACGAATACCTTTACGCGCAGAGTACACCGCTGCCGCCGCGCCCGCAGGGCCGGAACCGACGATAAGCACGTCGTAAGCATCGCGTTTGTTCAGCTCTTCCGCCGCACGTTTTTCAGCACCGGTATCCACTTTGGCAACGATTTCAGTCAGCGTCATGCGGCCCTGGCCGAACTCTTTGCCGTTCATGTAGACCGCCGGAACGCCCATCACGTTGCGATCGGTGATTTCATTCTGGAAGGTACCGCCGTCAATCGCCGTGTGCTTGATGCGCGGGTTCAGAACCGACATCAGGTTAAGCGCCTGTACCACGTCCGGGCAGTTGTGGCAGGAGAGCGAGTAATAGGTTTCAAATTCGAAATCACCGTCGATATCGCGGATCTGCTCCAGCAGCGCCTGCGCTTCTTTTGACGGATGACCACCGGTCCACAGCAGCGCCAGCACCAGTGAGGTAAATTCGTGACCCAGCGGCGAGCCGGCAAAGCGCGGTCCCTGGTCGGAGCCTGGGTTGGTAATCAGGAAAGAGGGCTTACGGACCGGCAGCGCGTTGTCTTCTTTGAAGGTCACTTTCGGCGACAGCTCGGCGATCTCCGCCAGCAGTTCCTTGATTTCTGCCGATTTGGCGCTGTCGTCCAGCGTAGCAATCAGCTCAACGGGTTTGGTCAGTTTCTCAAGGTAGGCCTTGAGCTGGGTTTTCATGTTAGTGTCGAGCATTGTTCTTCCCTCTCTTAAGACGTCATCATGCAAGCTGCCTTATACGGGCGGCCTGAATGCAACTTGCATCATGGTGCTGGAATGAAATGGGCGCGGGTGCGCCCATTGATTACCGAATGGGCAAAACTTAGATTTTACCAACCAGATCTAAGGATGGAGCCAGCGTCGCTTCGCCTTCTTTCCATTTCGCCGGGCATACTTCGCCTGGGTGAGAAGCCACGTACTGAGCAGCTTTCACTTTACGCAGCAGGTCAGAAGCATCACGGCCGATACCTTCAGCGGTAACTTCGATAGCCTGGATAATGCCCTGCGGGTCAACAACGAAGGTGGCGCGGTCAGCCAGGCCTTCATCTTCACGCATGTTGTCGAAGTTACGGGTCAGGGCGCCAGTCGGGTCGCCGATCATCGCGTATTTGATTTTCGCGATGGTTTCGGAGCTGCTGTGCCATGCTTTGTGGGTGAAGTGGGTATCGGTAGAGACGGAGTAAACGTCTACGCCCAGCTTCTGCAGTTCATCGTAATGGTCTGCAACGTCACCCAGTTCAGTCGGGCAAACGAAGGTAAAGTCAGCCGGATAGAAGAAGAAGACGCTCCAGCGGCCTTCGGTATCTTTCTCGGTAACTTCGATGAACTCACCGTTTTTGAACGCCTGGTTTTTGAAAGGTTTAATTTTGGTGTTAATCAAAGACATCTGTACTTCCTCCGTGTTTTCGTTGAGGTGTAAGGTAACCAACTTTATTCATCGGGGCTAATGCGTATGCTTTATCAAATCAATCAGCCAAACCTTACAACGTCGACAAGACAACAAGGTGAACCTTTTACAGGAAAGCCTGAAAGTAAAAAGGCCGCCTCAACGGGCGGCCCTGATACCTGAATTCCCCGCAGGTACATTCAGTGCCAGCCGAAACTGGCGTTGCGTTGCGCTCTACAACCCTTTATATCAAGGCGGTAACAGCCGTTTGATTACACCACCCGCGCAGGGATTGAGCAATCCATAAGAGAGGCATTCCTGCCTATGGCTGTGATAGGTTGTGCCGAACATCATTACGGTGCGTTATAAATTTATTTTTATTATAAAACTATCGCAATATATAAATGACAGTTGTCATTTAAAATGATTACTCCCTTTCTTAAGATAAAATTATCTTAATCGCTTTTGAAGCGCTATTTCAATAATCTGCCACCGTGATATATTAAGATGATTTAATTTAAAACTAAGAGAGCTAACCGAAAGAGTTATAAATGGTTAGCCTTAAACTATTGTTATCAGTTATATGATAACCACAGCAAACGCAGTACCCTCAGGACGAAACATGGCAAACCTGTATGACCTTAAAAAATTCGATCTTAATCTGTTAGTCATTTTCGAGTGCATTTACCAGCACCTTAGTATCAGTAAAGCCGCCGAGACGCTGTATATCACACCCTCTGCCGTGAGCCAGTCACTGCAGCGTCTGAGAGGACAACTCAACGATCCTCTGTTTATCCGTTCCGGTAAAGGGATCACGCCCACGACCGTCGGCGTCAATCTGCATCATCATCTGGAACAGAACCTGAACCAGCTGGAGCAGACTATCAATATCATGCACAGCAGCGGGTTGAAGAAGAACTTTGTCATTTATTGCCCGCATTTTATGAGTACGAAAGCAACGCTTGACCCTATAAAACTGCTGATGGAAAACCATAACTATTCAATTGAATTACATGATATTTTTCTTTCTTCTGATTCAGCAGAAGATCTCTTAGCCTACAGAAGAGCCGACCTGATATTTTCGTTTTCTTCTTCTAGCAATCATTCTGTCGCCTGTAGCCTCTACCATAAACTTCCTTTCGTACTCGTTTGTCGGGAGGGCCATCCCCGTCTCAGTGAAAATCCCACTCGTGAAGAGATTCTGAATGAAAACTTCACCGCCTACCTGAACGATGAAAACAGCTTCAAAGACTATCAGGAAAAGGCCGAAAACCTGTTAACCGAGAGAAATATCGTCTATCGTAGCGACTCTTTTATATCCCTTCTGTCGGTGATAGGTTCGTCCGACCTCATAGGATTAGTGCCCGCACCGGCCTTCGAACAATATGGGCCAGCCCTCAACCTGCGAAAAGTGGAAACTGACATTCAATTCCCCAGCATTGATATCTACATGATGTACAATCGTTCCGCGCTCAATAGCTCGGCATTCGCGAGTTTTATTGAAGAAATATCCTTACCGTGAGATATGGCTGTGGTTCTCGCACAAAATGGGAACCACACCGTTAAAACATACACCACCGTTATATAATTACGCGGCATAACCGTTACATATCCAATTAATTATTGACTGATATAATCCTCTCATTAATATTGACGCTACAGCCAGGTATTTATTCCTCAGGATGAGAATAAGCATGTCAATTTATAAATACCCTTTAGACCAGGATGTTCTTACTGCTGCTCGGGAGCGAATAAAATGGACGCTCGAAAACTTACCCAGAATCTGTGTTTCTTTTTCAGGAGGTAAAGACTCCACCGTCATGCTGCATCTGGTTGCCCGGCAGGCGCGACTGATGAACATCAAAATAGATGTGCTCTTTATCGACTGGGAAGCGCAGTTTTCCCATACCATTACCCATGTGGAACATATGCGCGAGTTGTACAGCGATGTCATCGACCATTTCTGGTGGGTCGCGCTCCCCCTGACAACGCAAAATTCACTGTCGCAATTCCAGCCGGAATGGCAATGCTGGGAACCCGGCACCCAATGGGTCCGCCAGCCTCCTGACGATGCGATAACCGATCCCGCTTTTTTTCCCTTCTACCAGCCAGGCATGACGTTTGAAACCTTTGTCCGCGGTTTCTCCGACTGGTTCTCTCGCAATCGCCCGGCGGCGGTACTGATTGGCATCCGCGCCGATGAGTCATACAACCGTTTTCTGGCTGTCGCGTCGGCGCGTAAACAGCGGTTTGCCGACGATAAACCCTGGACAACCGTCGCACCGGGAGGACATGCCTGGTATATCTACCCTCTCTACGACTGGAAAACCGCCGATATATGGACCTGGTTCGCCAAATCAGGGGGTTGCTATAACCCACTCTATGACCTGATGTTTCAGGCCGGCGTGCCGCTACGCTACATGCGGATTTGTGAACCCTTTGGTCCGGAACAGCGCCAGGGATTATGGCTCTACCACGTTGTTGAGCCCGATCGCTGGGCGGCCATGTGTGAGCGCGTGAGCGGTGCGCGCAGCGGGGGGATGTACGCCGGACACGATAACCATTTTTATGGTCACCGAAAAATTCTGAAACCCGAACACCTGTGCTGGCGCGAATATGCCATGCTGCTCCTCGACAGCATGCCGCAAAATACGGCTGAGCATTACCGCAATAAAATCGCCATTTATCTGCACTGGTATCAGAAGAGAGGCACAGAGGAGATTCCCGATACGCAGGACGGTGATATCGGTGCCAAAGATGTTCCCTCATGGCGCCGTATTTGTAAGGTTCTCCTGAATAACGACTACTGGTGCAGGGCGCTATCGTTCAGCCCAAATAAACCCAAACATTATCAGCGCTACAGCGACAGAGTGAAGGCGAAACGCAAGGAGTGGGGCATATTATGCGACAAAAACTAATCAACGAGATGGAAACGTACCTTCAGTCACTTCCCGAAGAGGAACGCATTAACGCCATAAATGCTTTTCGTGAAGCGATCCATAAACACAGTCCGTTTCGTGCGCAACCGATAGACTGCGTCCTCTGGATCAGACAGGACGCTATTACCGCTAACGACTACAACCCCAATAATGTTGCCCCGCCAGAAAAACGGCTGCTCAGTAAGTCGCTGGAACTCGATGGATTCACCCAACCTATCGTTGTGACAGAAAGTGAACCGCAACACTATGAAATTGTGGATGGTTTTCATCGCCATGAAATCGGTACAAATCGGGTGGCACTGAAGCACCAGCTCAAGGGTTATCTCCCTGTGACCCTCCTGCGCCAGGACCGACAGGATAAACATGACCGTATGGCTGCCACTATTCGTCACAACCGGGCGCGGGGTCGACACCAGATTAACGCTATGTCGGAGATCGTTCGCGAGCTGGTGCAGCTTGGCTGGAATGACGAGAGAATAAGCAAGGAGCTGGGAATGGACGGCGATGAAGTCTTGCGCCTCAAGCAAATCAACGGTCTGCTGGAGCTGTTTGCAGACCGTCGTTACTCAGAAGCCTGGACGGTGAAATAATCAGAGCGTGTTCAGGCGCTCTGCCGCCGCCAGCAGCGTCGATTCCTGCTTCGCAAAGCAAAGACGAATCAGCTTATGCGGGAAGGGATCGGCGCAGAATACAGACAGCGGAATGGCGGCCACGCCCACCTCTTTCGTCAGCCACTGGCAGAAACTCACGTCGTCCAGATCCGATATCGCGCTGTAGTCGGCGAGCAGGAAATAGGTCCCTTCTGAGGGCAAAATTTCCAGGCGACTTTTGCTGAGCGCCGTCACAAACAGATCCCGACGTTCACGATAGAAGTGCGGCAGCTCGCGATAGTGCTCCGGCTCGGCGCGCAGCATATCCGCCAGCGCCAGCTGAGCCGGCGTGTTCACGGCAAAGGTCAGGTACTGGTGCACCTTGCGCAGCTCGGCGCTGATAGCCGCCGGTGCGACGCAGTAGCCCACTTTCCAGCCGGTCATATGGTAAGTCTTACCGAATGACGAGACGGCGATAGCACGCTCGCGAAGCTGCGGATGGGCCAGCACGCTGGCGTGTCCTTCTTCTGCAAAGCAGATTTGCTCGTAGACTTCATCGCTCAGCACGTAAATTTCACGTTCCGCAATCGCCTGCCACAGCGCGGCGAAATCGGCCTTTTGCCACACCGTCGCCGACGGGTTGTGCGGGGTATTCAGGATCACCAGGCGGGTTTTGTCGCTCAGCAGCGCAGCAAACGCCTGCCAGTCAGGGCGAAAATGCGGCGGCTGGAGCGCCACGCGTTTCACCACGCCGCCGGAGAGTTCAACCGCAGGCGCATAGCTGTCGTAGCTCGGATCAAAGCAGATAACTTCATCGCCCGTACGCACCAGCGCGGTGATGGCCGCATAGAGCGCTTCGGTCGCCCCTGCCGTCACCGTAATATCGCTGTTCGCATCGGGCTGATGGCCGTACAGCTCCGCCGTTTTATCCGCAATGGCTTCCCGCAGCGCCTGCACGCCCGTCATCGGCGCATACTGATTCGCCCCCTGCGCCACGTGGTACGCCAGGCGCTCCTGCAGATAGGTCGGGCCGTCGAAATCCGGGAATCCCTGAGAAAGGTTAATGGCGTTGTGCTGCTGCGCCAGAGCGCTCATCTGCGTAAAGATGGTAGTACCGAGATTGGGAAGTTTACTCTGAGGAATCAATGCGTTATTGCTCATTGTGTCATGCCTGCTTGTAATACTTATGTTGCTGCCACTATAACACGATGTTAGTCTTTGGCAATCAAGACGCTTAGACGTCTAAACCATATGAATATTCCTGGCCGCGAGGGTAAAAGGAAATGACAGACAACCTGCAACTCACACATCTTGTCGACGCCTGCCGCTGGATTGGCGCCAAAGGCTGGGCACCCGCCACCGGGGGCAACATGTCGGTGCGTCAGGACGAGCGCCTCTGCTGGCTCAGCGAATCCGGCAAAGACAAAGGCAGCCTGACAACGGCGGATTTTCTGCAGGTTGAAATCGCCACCAACCGCGCGCCGTCTGGCCGCAGGCCGTCGGCGGAAACCGGTCTTCATACGCTGATTTATCGCCTGTTCCCGGAAGCCAACGCTGTCCTGCACGTTCATACCGTCAACGCCACGGTGCTGTCGCGTCTGGTCAAAGAAGCCGAGCTCAACATCAGCGGCTTTGAGATGCAAAAATCCCTCACCGGGCAGACCACGCATCTGGATACGGTGGCTATCCCGGTCTTCGATAACGACCAGGATATTGACGCCCTCGCCTCCCGAATCGCCCATTACGCACAGGAACGCCCGCTTAATTATGGTTTTCTTCTGCGCGGTCATGGCTTAACCTGCTGGGGACGCGACGTGGCCGAGGCCCGCCGTCATCTGGAAGGACTAGAATTCTTATTTGAATGCGAAATGCGTTTACGACAACTGGAGAGAGTATGATTCGCGCGATTGTGACGGATATTGAAGGGACCACCAGCGATATCCGTTTTGTCCATGACGTTTTGTTCCCCTACGCGCGTGAGCGGCTGGCGGCCTTCGTGACCGCGCAGCAGTACGCCGAGCCGGTCAAATCCATTCTGGACAACCTGCGTGATGAAATCGGTAACCCGCACGCCAGCGTCAGCGAGCTTATCGACGCCCTGTTTGCCTTTATGGATGAAGACCGCAAATCCACGGCGCTCAAAGCCCTGCAGGGGATCATCTGGCATGACTGCTACGTGAACGGCGACTTTACCGGCCACCTCTACCCGGACGTACTGCCTGCGCTGGAAAAGTGGAAAGCGCAAGGGATTGATCTCTATGTTTATTCCTCTGGCTCCGTCGCCGCGCAGAAACTGTTATTTGGCTACAGCGACGAAGGTGATATTACTCATCTGTTCAGCGGCTATTTTGATACCCACATCGGCGCCAAGCGCGAGGTGCAGTCCTATCAGAACATTGCGGCACAAACGGGCATCGCCCCGTCGCAGATCCTGTTCCTGTCCGATATTCATCAGGAGCTGGACGCGGCTGAACAGGCAGGTTTTCGCACCCTGCAGCTGATTCGCGGTGATGATGACGGCGCAAGCCATCACCATCAGGTCCACCAGTTTGACGAGATTAATCCGGAGCAGATCCCTTCATGAGCGCATTGACCATTTATTCCGATAAAGACGCCAGTCAACACCAGTGGTACAGCACCGACGCCGCCGAGATCGCCCAACAGCTCAACGCCAAAGGCGTGCGGTTTGAACGCTGGGCGGCGGATCGCGATTTAGGACACGATCCCGCACCTGAAGCCGTGATCGAGGCGTATCAGCATGCGATCGACAAGCTGGTGGCGGAAAAAGGCTACCAAAGCTGGGACGTGATCAGCCTGCGCGCCGACAACCCGCAGAAAGAGGCGCTGCGCGCGAAGTTCCTGAACGAACACACCCACGGCGAAGACGAAGTGCGCTTCTTCGTAGAAGGCGCGGGGCTGTTCTGCCTGCACATTGGCGATGAGGTGTATCAGGTGCTGTGCGAGAAAAACGACCTGATTTCCGTACCCGCGGGCACGCCGCACTGGTTTGATATGGGCTCAGAGCCTAACTTTACCGCCATTCGTATTTTCGATAACCCGGAAGGCTGGGTGGCGCAGTTTACGGGCGATGCCATCGCGGATGCGTATCCACGCCTCGCATAGGTAAAAGCAAAACGGCAGCTAGAGCTGCCGTTTTTAGTGTTTGCTCCCTCTCCCTGTGGGAGAGGGTCGGGGTGAGGGCATCAGGCCGCTCGAGCTTCAACGCTCCAGTCCTTTCACATACCCCACCAGCTGATCCAGCACAATCCCCCACCCTTCGTGGAAGCCCATCTGTTCATGCTGTTCGCGGATTTCCTTCGTCGGATGACGCGCAATCGCCGTGTAGCGGGTCTTGCCCTCGCCCACATCCTCCAGCAGCAGGATCGCCGTCATAAACGGCTTCTCGGCCGGTTTCCAGCCTTCGGTATAGCCGTCGGTAAAGACCAGCTTTTGACCGGGATCGATTTCCAGGAAGACGCCCCGGTTATCCATCCGCTGCCCGTCCACCTCAAACACGGTGTTGAACCGCCCGCCCACGCGGAGATCGAGATCGCATTCGGTCACCTTATGGGGAGCAGGAATGAAGAAGTTTTTGATGTGCTCCGGCGTGGTCCAGCACAGCCACAGCAGGTCGCGCGGTGCATCCACCACGCGCTCCAGTTTTAAGTCTGTTTCAGGATCGAGCGTCACGATATTGTCCTCTCAAGGGAACCCCTTAAAGGATAGCCGGACTCAGGCGAATTTCCCGTTTGCCACCGCTTCCGGCGTGACTACGCCCGTATCCAGCACCCAGCCGCTAATCAGCGAGGCAGGTGTGACGTCAAACGCCGGGTTATAGACCTGCGCGTTTTCCGGCGCCCACTGCACCGCGCCAAAGCTTCCGGCCACGCCCGTCACCTCGCTGGCGGCGCGCTGCTCAATGGGGATCGCGTCCCCGTTCGGGCAGTCCGGATCGAGGGTCGTTTGCGGGGCGGCCACGTAGAACGGAATGCCGTGGAACTTCGCCAGCACCGCCAGGGAATAGGTGCCGATCTTGTTCGCCACGTCCCCGTTGGCGGCAATGCGGTCTGCGCCCACCCACACGGCGTCCACCAGCCCTTTTGCCATCAGGCTGGCGGCCATGGAATCGGTAATCAGCTGATACGGCACGCCCAGCTCGCCAAGCTCCCACGCGGTCAATCTGCCGCCCTGCAGCAGCGGACGGGTTTCATCCACCCAGACGTTGCTGACGTTACCCTCCTGATGCGCGCGGGCAATCACGCCCAATGCGGTGCCAACGCCCGCCGTTGCCAGCCCGCCGGTGTTGCAGTGGGTCAGCAGACGGCTGCCGGGCTTCACCAGCGCGCTGCCGGCTTTGGCAATCGCGTCGCAAAGACGTTTGTCTTCGTCAATCAGGCGCAGCGCTTCGGCCACCAGCGCCGGTACAAAATCTTCCTGCCACAGGGCGAGCTTCATGCGGTCAAGATTGTTCATGAGGTTCACCGCCGTCGGGCGGGAGGCGCGCAGGGTTTCCAGCGCCGCCGCCAGCTCGTCGCGGCTTTTGCCGTTTTCCGCCAGCAGCGCCAGCAGCAGGCTTGCAGAGAGACCAATCAGCGGCGCGCCGCGCACGCGCAGGGCGTGGATATGCCCGACCAGCGCCTCTACCGTCGAGGCATCCAGCCAGCGTTTCTCCTGCGGAAGCGCCTGCTGATCGAGAATAAAGAGCTGATTATCCGCCACCCGCAGGCTGGTCGTCTGTAATGTCTGCATGTCGTTAATTCCCTGTTGCGTTGTTGTAGCACATTGTGTCAGGATGAAATCCAGATGTATAGACGTCTACATGTCTTAATTAGAAAACTCGTGAGGAGCAGGCCATGTCGCAATACCGTACCTTTACCGCTCAGGACGCCGTGGAGTATGCCAGGCAGTTTGGCGGACTTGACGATCCTTCATCGCTGGTAGAGGCGCAGGAAGTAGGCGACGGCAACCTCAATCTGGTATTCAAAATTTTCGACGGCGCGGGCGTGAGCCGCATCGTCGTTAAGCAGGCGCTGCCCTACGTCCGCTGCGTCGGCGAGTCCTGGCCGCTGACGCTGGACCGCGCCCGCCTTGAAGCACAAACCCTGGTCGAGCACTACCAGCACAGCCCGCAGCACACCGTGAAAATCCACCACTTTGACCCGGAGCTGGCGGTGATGGTGATGGAAGATCTCTCCAGCCATCGCATCTGGCGCGGCGAGCTGATTAAAAACATTTACTACCCGCAGGCGGCCCGTCAGCTGGGCGAATACCTCGCGCACGCGCTGTTCCACACCAGCGATTTCTACCTGCACCCGCACGCGAAAAAAGCGCAGGTGGCGAAATTCATCAACCCGGAGATGTGCGAGATCACCGAAGATCTGTTCTTCAACGATCCGTACCAGATCCACGAACGCAACAGCTACCCGGCCGAGCTGGAAAATGACGTCGCGGCCCTGCGCGACGACGCGCAGCTTAAAATTGCCGTAGCTTCCCTGAAGCACCGCTTCTTCTCGCACGCCGAAGCGCTCCTGCACGGCGATATTCACAGCGGCTCGATTTTTGTGGCCGACGGCAGCCTGAAGGCCATCGACGCCGAGTTCGGCTACTTTGGCCCGATTGGCTTTGACGTCGGTACCGCCATCGGCAACCTGCTGCTGAATTTCTGCGGCCTGCCGGGGCATCTGGGCATTCGCGATGCCGCCGCCGCGCGCGAGCAGCGCCTGACCGATATTCAGGAACTGTGGAACACCTTCGCGGAACGCTTCCAGGCGCTGGCAAACGAGAAAACGCGCGACGCCGCGCTCGGCGCGCCGGGCTATGCCTCCGCGTTCCTGAAAAAGGTCTGGCATGATGCCATCGGCTTCTGCGGCACCGAGCTCATTCGCCGCAGCGTCGGGCTTTCCCACGTCGCGGATATCGACACCATCCAGGACGAGGCGATGCGCCACGAGTGCCTGCGCCACGCGATAACGCTCGGTAAAGCGCTGATTGTCATTGCCGACCGCATCGACAGCGCCGAAGATCTGGTGGCACGAGTGCGACAGTACAGCTGATTACATTTGTTTTTCTCCCTCTCCTTGTGGGAGAGGGCCGGGGTGAGGGCATCAAACCGCACTTACCCCAAATACTCAATCACCGACAGCCCGCCGTTATAATCCGTGCTGTAAATTATCCCCTGCGCATCCACAAACACGTCGCACGACTGGATCACCTGCGGGCGATTCGGCCGCGTGTCCATCATTCTCTCCGGCGCGGCGGGCACCAGCGCACCGGTTTCCACCGGTCGATACGGATTGGAAATGTCATATGCACGCACCCCCGCGTTCTGATACGTCGCAAAAATCAGCGTCGAGCTGACAAAGCTCCCCGGCCGGTTCTCGTGCAGGTTATGCGGGCCAAAATGCGCCCCTTTCGCCACGTAGTCGGTTTCATCCGGCTGCGGGAAGGTCGAGATGCTGACCGGGTTCGACGGCTCGCGGATATCAAACAGCCAGATCAGCTTTTCGCCGTCCTCCTGGTTATCCAGCACCGCTTCGTCCAGCACCACCAGCAAATCGCGGTCCGGCAGCGGCAGCGCGGTGTGCGTCCCGCCGCCAAACGGCGGGCTCCAGTTGCGGTGGCTAATCAGCTTCGGCCGGGTGCGGTCCTTCACGTCCAGCAGCGTCAGGCCGCCGTCGCGCCAGCTGCCGTAGGCGGTATCGCCCGCGATAATCGCGTGATGCAGCGCGTAGCGTTTCCCTTCCGGCCAGTTCGGCTTCTCCCCTTCGGCCTGGTTCATCCCCGGCAGCCACCAGCGCCCCGCCACTTCAGGCTTACGCGGATCGGCCAGATCGATGGTCAGGAAGATGTAGTCGGTAAAGCCGTCGATCAGCGCTGACACATACGCCCAGCGGCCGCCGACGTACCAGATGCGGTGGATGCCGATGCCGCTCAGCGACAGAAAGCCGATTTCGCGCGGCCTGTCGGGCGTGGAGATATCAAACACCCGCAGCCCGGCGCTCCAGCCTTTGTCCTGCACGTCGCTGACGGTCTCCCCCACCTGGCGGGTGTAGTAGACCTTCTCGTCGGCAAAGCGGGCATCGGCAAACAGATCCCGGGCGTTAATCACCAGCAGCAGGTCGTCATGCGCCTGCAGGTGCACGTTCCAGGTGCCGGGCGGCGCGGGCACGTAGCCCGCCGCTTTCGGGTTTTTCGGGTCGCGCACGTCGACAATCGAAAAGCCCTGCGACACCATATGGCCGATATAGGCGAAACCGCGATGCACCATCAGCTGCACGCCGTCCGGGCGACCGCCCTGATCGCTATGGCCAATCAGCCGCATATTGCGGCTGTATTCTGGAAGGGGTACTTGCGTCACCGTTAGCTCCTTTGGGTTTTCCCCCTCTCCCTGTGGGAGAGGGCCGGGATGAGGGCATCAGGCCGCACCTGACGCCACCCGGCCTGGTTTTATTTATTCTTCGCTTCCAGCGTCGCAAACCACGGCGCGATAAAATCTTCCGTCTGGCCCCAGCCCGGAATGATTTTCCCCAGAGACGCCACGTTCACCGGGCCCGGCTGGGCGGTCAGCAGCGCCTGAGGAATGGCCGCCGCTTTGAAATCGTAGGTCGCAGGCGTGGCTTCCCCGGCAATCTTGTTCGCCACCAGACGCACATTCGTCGCGCCAATCAGCTTCGGATCCACCGCCACGCTCACCTTCCACGCGCTGCCCGGCTCGCGCATCAGCTGCAGATCCTGGTTAGAGATGTCGATGCTGTAGAGCTTAATCTCGGTGCGGCCGTTCTCTTTCAGCGCCTTATACGCGCCCTGGCTGAAGGCGTCCCAGGTTCCCCAGATGGCGTCGATTTTGCCTTTCGGGTATTTCGCCAGGATCGCCCCCACCTTGTTGGCGGTATCCCCCTGCACGTCAGAGGACACGGCGCCGATAGACTCCAGCTCTTTGATGTCCGGATACTGCTTTTGCAGCTCTTTATAGGCCGCCTGACGACGCTCCATCGGCGGGAAGCCCGCCACCCACAGCTTGACGATATTGGCCTTGCCGTTGAAATCTTTCGCCAGCTGGCCGAAGGAGAGGTTCGTCAGGGAGGCATCGTCCTGCTGGGTGACGGTCACGCCAGGGATCTCGCCGTTAACGGCGGTATCAAAGACGGAGACTTTGATACCGGCATCCACCGCTTTCTTCACCAGCGCGGTGGAGTACGGATCGCGCCCCTGAGAGAGAATAATCCCGTCGTACTTCTGGCTGATGGCCTGGTTCACAAAGTCCTGGAATTTGGCGTCGTCCCCGTTGCTTAAAAAGGTGCTGACCTTAAAGCCGAGCTTCTTCCCTTCCTGAATTGCGCCAGCAATAAACTGCGTGGTGTTGTCATCTGAGCCGAGGTTACGGATCACCGCGATGCGGATCGGGCCGTCATGGTTCGCAATGGCTGCCGGAAGCGGCGCGGGCGTGGCCGCGAAGCCTGGCAGAGCCGTGAGCAACCCAAGTGCCACCAAAGAGAGTGCAATCTTTTTCATTTTTTTATCCCGTTGTGTTGTCAGCGTTTTTGTATGTAGGTAATCGCCAGCGCTACCGCGAGCACCAGCCCTTTTATAATGTCCATGGCGTAATACGGCACGGAGAGCATCACCAGCCCGTTCGACAGCACGCCGAGAATGACCGCCCCAACCAGGGTTCCCAGCGCGTTCGGCTTGCCGGATCCGGCCAGCGAGAAGCCAATCCACGCCGCCGCCACCGCATCCATCAGGTATCCGCCGCCCGCATTCACCTGCGACGAGCCGATGCGTGAAGCCAGCAAAATCCCTCCCAGACCCGCCAGCAGCGAGGCAATCACGTAGGCCGCCACCTTGTAGCGCGTGGTGCGAATGCCGGAGAGGCGCGCCGCTTCGGGGTTGCCGCCGATGGCATACATGCGTCGGCCATGCGTAGTGAGCGACAGGCCCAGCTGCGCCAGCACGGTCACCACCAGCATGACGATCACGATGGTCGGCACCTGCCCCAGCAGGCTGAACGCCGCCGGAATGGTCCCTTCCGCCATGTCGCCGCTCGGCAGCACCATGTTCTCGGTAATCGACCCGCCGTAGCTGTAGGTCATCGCCACGCCCTGGATCACAAACAGGCTGGCAAGCGTCGCCAGCATGTCCGGAATACGCAGGATGACGATCAGGAAGGCGTTAAACAGACCCACCAGCGTGCAGAGCGCGAGGGTGATCAGAATCGACTCGGTGGTGCCAAAACCGTGCCAGACGAAAAGCGAAATCACCAGCGCGTTCGCCAGCGAGGCGGTGGATCCCACGGAGAGATCGAACCCGCCGATGGTCAACGAGATCGACACGCCAATGGCAATCACCGTCACGATGGCAATCGAGCGCAGAATGTTGATGATGTTGTTCGGATCGAGGAAGCTGTCCGACGCCAGGCCAAAGACGGCCACCAGCGCGACGACGGTTAACAGCATGCCCCACCTGTAGAGAAAATCGAAAATCTGCTGGCGGCCAGACGCCGCCGCGTTCACTGAAAGGGCCTTGCTCACGGCGCCGTTCCTCCGGTTGAATAATAAAGTAGTGTCTCTTCGCGGGCCTCGGCCCCGGCGATTTCCGCCACGATGCGCCCGTCCCACAGCACGCAGATGCGGTCGCACAGCCCGACCAGTTCGGCAAATTCGCCCGAGGCGTAAATCACCCCTTTGCCCTCGCGCGCCAGGCCGTCAATCAGCTGGAACAGATCGGTTTTGGCCTTCACGTCCACGCCTTTGGTCGGCTCGTCGAATATCAGCACGCTGGCGTCATTGCGCAGCCATTTACCGATGGCGACCTTCTGCTGGTTGCCGCCGGAGAGACGGCGCAGCACCTGCCCCGGCCCACGCGCGCGCACGCCGACGCGGGCGATGACCTCTTCCGCCCAGCGCCACGCCTGACGATGGCCAAACAGGCTCCAGCGCGAAAAGCTGTTATCGGCGCACACGGCGAGGTTCATGCTCACCGGCTCGTCGATAAAAATACCCTCTTTCCGCCGCTCCTCCGGCACCAGCGCCAGACCGCGCAGCACGGAGTCGGCCGGGTCGCGCGGCTGCCAGGATTGATGATTCAGCTCACCGCGCGTCACGCGGCTTTTGCTGGCGCCAAACAGCGCCTTGCAGAGTTCGGTTTTTCCCGCCCCCGCCAGCCCGGCAATCCCGAGAATTTCGCCTTTGCGCAGGTGCAGGGAGATATCTTTCAGCAGCGCGTCGTCGTGAAGCCCCTCAACGCGTAACAGCGTTTCGTCGCCGTGCGGCGGCCGCGCGGGCGGATAGATATCGCTCAGCACGTGGCCGAGCATCTTCTCGACGATCGCTTCGCCGCTAAGATCGGCCATCGGGCCGGACTCGATCAGCTTGCCGTCGCGCAGCACCGTCAGGGTGTCGCAGATGGCCTTCAGCTCGTGAATGCGGTGGGAGATAAATACCACGCCGATGCCCTGCTGCTTTAAGCGTCTCACTACCTCAAACAGGCGCTCGCTCTCATGCGCGTCCAGCGGCGCGGTGGGTTCATCAAGAATCAAAAAACGGCAGTGATGGGACAGCGCCCGCGCCAGCAAAATCTGCTGCTTTTCGGCCAGCGAACAGCCGTCGATGGAACGGCGAACGTCCAGCGTCACGTCGAGCTGCGCCAGCGCCTGTCTCGCCTGCTGGCGGATCGCGCGCCAGCTGAAGCGATGCCCCGGCTGCGCCAGCTGGTCGAGCATGATGTTCTCGGCGATGCTTAACCCCGGGATCAGCGCCACGTCCACTTCCTGCTGCACAAGGTGGATCCCCAGCCGTTTGGCATCGAGCGGTTCGCGGATGCTCACCGGCTGGTTGTTGATGCTGATCTCGCCCTCATAGTGGTCGTGCGTCCCGCACAGCACCGCCATCAGGGTCGATTTTCCCGCGCCGTTGGCACCGGTCAGCGCGTGTACGGATCCGCCGGTTAAGGTGAAATTCACGCGCGACAGCGCCTGAAAGCCGGAAAAGGCCAGGCTGATACCGCGCATCTCAAGGCGACTGGAAACCATCCGCGTAAATCCTTCATTACTCTTCTGATTTATCGAATTTTTCACAGCTCTGGTTGACTGACAACGACGGAAAAGGCATAAGTTAAAGCGAAATATTATTAGCCATCCGGATGTCCAGACATAACATCGGGTTAGCGCTTCCGCAAAAAGGACACCATCATGAGCAACACCGATATCCGCGTCGTGCCTGGCCCGGCGAACTACTTCTCTCATCCCGGAAGCCTTGCGCAGCTGGATAACTTCTTTACCCCGCAGCAGCTCTCCCGCGCGGTGTGGATTTACGGCGAGCGCGCTATCGAAGGCGCGCGCCCTTTCCTGCCCGAGAGCTTTAACGCGCCGGGAGCGAAACGCCTGCTGTTTAAAGGCCACTGCAGCGAGCGCGACGTCACCCATCTGGTGAATGAATCCGGCAGCGACGCCAGCGTGGTGATTGGCGTCGGCGGCGGCGCGGTGATGGATACCGTCAAGGCCGTGGCGCGCCGCTTAGGGGTACCGTTTGTGGGCATCCCCACCATTGCCGCCACCTGTGCGGCGTGGACCCCGCTCTCCGTCTGGTATAACGATGCCGGTCAGGCGCTGCATTTTGAGATCTTCGACGACGCCAACTTCCTGGTGCTGGTGGAGCCGCAGATCGTCCTTAACGCTCCGGCGGAGTATCTGCTGGCGGGCATCGGCGATACGCTGGCGAAGTGGTACGAAGCGGTGGTATTGGCACCTGAGCCTGAGAACCTGCCACTGACGGTGCGGCTGGGCATCAACGGCGCGCTGGCGATCCGCGACGTGCTGCTGGCGCGCAGCGAAGAGGCGCTGGCCGACCAGCAGCGCGGCGAACAGACGCAGGCGTTCCGGGATGTGGTGGATGCAATCATCGCCGGCGGCGGGATGGTCGGCGGCCTGGGCGAACGCTATACGCGCGTGGCGGCGGCGCATGCGGTACACAACGGCTTAACCGTGCTGCCGCAGACGGAGAAATACCTGCACGGCACCAAGGTGGCCTACGGCATTCTGGTGCAGAGCGCCCTGCTCGGCCAGGACGACGTGCTGGCGCAGCTGGTCGCGGCGTACCAGCGTTTTAACCTGCCGACCACGCTTCGCGAGCTGGACGTCGACATCACTAACCGCGACGAGCTGGATAAGGTCATTGCCCACACCCTGCGCCCGGTGGAGTCGATTCACTATTTACCTGTTACGTTAACGCCTGACGTTCTGCGCGCCGCGTTTGAGAAAGTGGAATCCTTCAGCCGTTAATCGCGCCGACAGGCTATACCTAATGATGATTCTTACCACTCTCGTAACGAGGTCATCATGCAGATCGATTTAACAGGTAAAAAGGCGCTGGTTACCGGTGCCAGCCGCGGATTGGGTCGTGCGATTGCCCTGTCGCTGGCGCGCGCCGGTGCGGATGTGATTATTACGTATGAAAAATCTGCCGATAAAGCCCAGGCGGTCGCCGATGAGATTAAGGCGCTGGGGCGCCACAGCGAAGCCGTGCAGGCCGACAGCGCCAGCGCGCAGGCGATTCAGGATGCCGTCACCCATGCGGCGCGTTCTCTTGGCGGGCTGGACATTCTGGTCAACAACGCCGGGATCGCGCGCGGCGGTCCGCTGGAGTCCATGACGCTGGCGGACATTGACGCCCTTATCAACGTCAACATTCGCGGCGTGGTGATCGCCATTCAGGAAGCGCTGGTGCACATGTCAGACGGCGGGCGCATTATCAACATCGGCAGCTGTCTGGCAAACCGCGTGGCGCAGCCGGGCATTGCCGTTTACTCGATGACCAAATCGGCGCTGAATTCCCTCACCCGCGGGCTGGCCCGTGATTTAGGGCCGCGCGGCATTACCGTTAACCTGGTACATCCCGGGCCCACCAACAGCGATATGAACCCGGAAGACGGGGAACAGGCTGACTCTCAGCGTCAGCTTATTGCTTTGGGTCATTACGGTCAGCCGGAAGACGTCGCGGCGGCGGTCACGTTTCTTGCCAGTCCGGCGGCCGGGCAGATCTCCGGTACCGGCCTGGACGTGGACGGCGGTTTGAACGCCTGATCGCAATCTCACTGCAAGCCTCTGTCGTCCGACAGAGGCGTTTCCGAGCGCCCTCGACGGTTTGCGTTTTGCCGCTTTCTCCGGTTATTTCCCCGCTCTACAGTACCCCATTAGAAATTCGGAATTTATCTAATAGCCTTATTATTTCCTTATACTTTGTGTGGGCGTACAGTGGAGGTACGGATGAAGATTGTCTGGTCCAATGGTGCAAAAAAGGCATTTTCCAGAATTGACGAGCGGTATCAGCGTCGAATTGAGGTAAAGCTCTCCGAGCTGGATGACCGCTCGGCTCCCCGGCCCGATATCAAAAAAATATCGACAACAGAAAATCATTTCCGGCTTCGCGTAGGCGATTACCGCATCGTCTATACGCTTCGGGACGATCCCGATGACCATTGTTATGTTTTGGCCGTCAAGCGCAGAACTTCAAAGACTTACCTGCATGAGGAGAGTGCCAACTATGGCTGTACAGCTAATCAAGGACGATAACGGGAAAACGCAGTACGTCGTTATTCCCTATCACGAATATTTTCGTATGCTCTTACAGATGGCAGAAATTGACGACGAAACCGACGACGATCTGGAGGATATTGAAGTCGAACACGATAGTCTGGATGACGTGGAATTGCCGGGAGAAGTATGCAGCATCATGACCTGGCAGAACGTCAGCCTGCAGGCCGCGTGGCGTATCCTGCGCGGCATGTCCCAGCAGGAGGTGGCTGAGAAACTCGGCATCACCCAGTCCGCCGTGTCACAGCTGGAAGCGCTGGACTCCCGTCCGCAAAAGCGCACCCGCGAAAAGCTGGCTGCTATCTACGGCTGCAAGCAGGAACAGATAAGCCTCTATCTACCGAAAGAGGGTTAACAGCACTTCGCCCCGCCCTTGCCGCCGTAGCGGGCATCCTGGCGGTCGCGGAAAAATTCTTCGTAGGTCATGGGCGTCTGGTCCGGATGGTTGACGCGCATATGCTCGACGTAGTTGTCGTAGTCCGGCACGCCAATCATCATTTTGGCGGCCTGGCCCAGGTATTTACCTGCTTTGGAAAGGGTGTCGAACATAATCAGTTTCTCGTTTGTTTCCTGCCCTCTCCCGGAGGGAGAGGGCGGAGAAGAAATGTAGGCCGGGTAAGGCGAAGCCGCCACCCGGCACAAAGGCTAGTGCGCCCCTTTCGCCTGGGTCACAATCTCTTCCAGGTTTTCAGGCATCGGCTCGTACGGCGTCTCTTTCGCCGTTGGCTGATCGTTTTTCAACGCCGCCAGCGCGGTCTTGAGAGAATACAACGCCAGCACCACGACCACCACCATAAAGAAGATTGTCAGCCCGGCATCCAGACGGTTGTTAAACACCAACTGGGACAGCTGCGACTCGGTGTACTGCGCCGGGATCTTACCGCTGTCGATCATCGCCTGGAACTTGTTGGCGATCGCCAGGAAGCCCACCTTGTTGTCCGGGCTAAAGGCTTTCTGCCAGCCCGCCGTCAGAGTACAGATCAGCAGCCAGGCGGTTGGCACCAGTGCCACCCAGGCGTAACGCTGTCGCTTCATCTTGAACAGCACCACCGCGCAGAGCATCAGCGCCATGCCCGCCAGCATCTGGTTGGCGATACCAAACAGCGGCCACAGGGTGTTAATCCCGCCGAGCGGATCGACCACGCCCTGGTGCAGGAAGTAGCCCCACGCCAGCACGCACAGCGCCGTCGCCAGCAGGTTAGCCGGGAGCGAATCGGTACGCTTCAGGTTCGGGGAGATCACCCCCAGCAGGTCCTGCAGCATAAAGCGCGCCGCACGGGTTCCTGCATCCACCGCCGTCAGGATAAACAGCGCCTCGAACAGGATGGCGAAGTGATACCAGAACGACACGTCCATCAGCCCGCCCAGCGCGCCGTGAAGAATATACGCCATGCCGACCGCCAGCGTCGGCGCCCCGCCCGCACGGGAGATAATCGACTGCTCGCCCACTTCACTGGCGATGCTCGTCAACGTATCAGGGGTAATCGCAAAGCCCCAGCCGCTCACCACCTGCGCGGCGGACGCCACCACGTCAACGGTGCCAGCCGGTGCCAGTACCGCCATCGGGCTGTTCATCGCGAAGTACACGCCCGGGTCGATGATACAGGCCGAGACCAGCGCCATGATGGCGACAAAGGATTCCATCAGCATGCCGCCGTAGCCGATCAGGCAGGCCTGATTTTCATTCGCCAGCATCTTCGGCGTGGTTCCGGATGCGATCAGCGCGTGGAAGCCCGACACCGCGCCGCAGGCGATGGTGATAAACAGGAACGGGAACAGGTTACCGGTCCAGACCGGGCCGGTACCGTCGATGAATTTGGTTAACGCAGGCATGGTCAGGGTCGGACGCATAATCAGAATGCCAATCGCCAGCCCGACGATGGTGCCGATTTTCAGGAACGTAGAGAGATAGTCACGCGGAGCCAGCAGCAGCCATACCGGCAGCACCGCCGCCACAAAGCCGTAGCCCACCAGCATCCAGGTCAGCTGGACGCCGGTAAAGTCGAAGAACGGCGCCCAGGTCGGGCTTTCCGCCACCCAGCCGCCGGAGATAATGGCGAACACCAGGAATACCAGGCCAATTACCGACACCTCACCAATGCGGCCCGGGCGCAGGTAGCGAATATAAATCCCCATAAACAGCGCCAGCGGAATGGTGAAGGCAACGGTATAGGTTCCCCACGGGCTGTGGGTCAGCGCTTTCACCACGATCATCGCCAGCACCGCGAGGATGATCACCATGATCATAAAGGTCGCCACCAGCGCAATTACCCCGGCGGTTGCCCCCATCTCCTCTTTCACCAGCTCACCCAGCGAACGCCCGTCGCGGCGGGTCGAGACGAACAGCACCATAAAGTCCTGCACCGCGCCCGCCAGCACCACGCCCGCGAGGATCCAGATCATCCCCGGCAGGTAGCCCATCTGCGCCGCCAGCACCGGCCCCACCAGCGGACCCGCTCCGGCAATCGCCGCAAAATGGTGACCGAACAGCACTTTTTTGTCGGTCGGCACGTAGTCCAGCCCGTCGTTATGGCGGACGGCAGGCGTCATACGCGTCGCGTCAACGCCCAGAACGTTCTTCGCGATATAGCGGCCATAAAAACGGTACGCGATCAGATAAATGCAGACGGAAGCGACAACGATCCAGAGCGCATTGATCTGTTCCCCCCGGTTGAGGGCGATATAGCCCAGGGCAAAGGCTCCCACAACGGAGAGCCCTGCCCATGTAAGGTATTTCCCTGAGTTGTTCATAGTTGTTGTCCGTTGTTGTGAAACAGTGAGATGTTACATTTTGTTTCTAGAACAACCGGAAAAATTTAACAACTTTGAAACGCAATAATGCGTGGTCAAACCAGAGATTTACACCACAGTGTTAAGCCGATCACTTTGATCTGCCTGGCTTAGCCCAACACCATCGTGCTCAACCGACAGGTACAGCACCGCCGCCCCTGCTCGTCGAATACCACAATCTCCCAGCTCTGGCTCGACCGCCCCAGATGCAGCGGCTGGCAAACGCCGCGCACTTTGCCGTGAGAGACCGCACGATGGTGCGTGGCGTTAAGCTCCGTCCCCACCACGCTCTGACCGTCGCGGGTCATCAGAAAGCCGGCCATCGACCCCAGGGTTTCCGCCAGCGCCGCCGACGCGCCGCCGTGCAGCAGGCCAAACGGCTGATGGGTACGCGCATCCACCGGCATCTCCGCTTCCAGCGTGTCGTCGCCGAGGCGGGTATAGACGATACCGAGATGCGCCACCAGCGTATTCAGGCTGGTCGCGTTCAGCTCCTCGAGCGGTAAATGACGTTTCCAGATCATCTTACGCCCCCAGCGTGGAGCCGCCGTCCACCACGATATCCTGCAGGGTGATATGGCTGGCGGCATCGGAAGCAAGGAACAGCACCGTGCTGGCTATCTCCTGCGGGCGAGCGATTTTGCCCAGCGGAATGCCGAGCTTGAACTGCTCGCCAAAGCCGCGAATACGCTGCTGCTCCGCGTCGTCGCTTTTCCACAGGGTGCGCTGCATATCGGTATCCGTTGAGCCCGGCGACACCAGGTTACAGCGCACGCCGCTGCCCGCCAGCTCCAGCCCGACGGTCAGGGCCAGGCTTTTCAGCGCCGCCTTCGACGCGCCGTAGGCGCTCATGCCGATGCGCGGCGCGTGCGCCGCGTCGGACGCCACGGTGACTATCGCCCCGCCCTGCTGGCGGCGGAACTGGCCCATCGTCTGCTGGAACAGGTTGAACGCGCCGCCGACGTTGACCGCGAAGGTCTGCTGCCAGTCCTCCTGCGAAAGCTGGTCCGTCGCCCCCATGCGCAGAATGCCCGCCGCGTTGACCAGCACGTCCAGCCGTTCAAGCGACGCCAGCGCGCGCCCGCACACTTCATGCACCTGCGCGGCATCCGCCACGTCCAGGGTTTCAGTGGCGAACGGATAATCCCCCAGCGGAAAAGCCAGATCGAAGCCGGTCACCCGTGCGCCCGCCTCCACAAACGCCAGCGCCGTCGCGTAGCCAATCCCCTTACCCGCGCCCGTCACCCAGACGGTTTTACCGGTGAAATCCAGACCCATCACTTCACCTCGCGGGACAGCAGCGCCCACCAGGCGTCGATGGTTGGATTTTTGGCCAGCATCACGAAGTCAATGTCGCCGTGTACTTTGCGCCAGCGGGCGGCCAGCGCCATCATGCGCACCGAGTCCAGGCCGTAGTCGATCAGGTTTTCGTCATCCATCGGCTCGTCGGACTCGTCCAGCAGCGGCAGGATCAGCTCACGCAGCGCGGCTTTGGTCGCCGGAACGGACGGCAGCAGCTCGTCGGTCATCACCACGCGGCCCGAGCGTCCGGCCACGTAGGTGAGCGACATCAGGTGCTCGTCGCGGGTGAAATCCGCCAGCGCGTCGGCGATAAAGAACGGTTTGATGTCGCGCATAAAGGCATCGGTGGCGGTGGTCATACAGCCGATATGGGCGTAAACGCCGGTAATCAGCAGCTGGTTGCGGCCGGTTTCTTTCAGCATCTGCTCCAGCGGCGAGCGGTGAAACGCGCTGTAGCGCCACTTCACCAGCACCGTGTCCGCTTCGTCCGGGGTCAGTTCGCGGACAATGCGCTGCTGCTCCGGCGAGCGGGTCAGGCCCGGCCCCCACATGTCGTTCAGCAGGGCGCGGTCTTCGTCGCTCTGCTCTTTCGGCTGAGCGGTGTAGTACACGGGAATATTGTGCGCTTTGCAGTAAGCGCGCAGTCTGGCGATATTCGCCACCACCTGCTGCATCATCGCGCTGTTTTCGCCCCAGAAGTTCAGGAAATACTCCTGCATATCGTGGATCAACAGCGCGGCACGTTCAGGCTCAAACGCCCAGTTCACTTTACTGGTCGGCAGTTCTGCGGCGGTCGGCAGCGCGTAAGCGGTTAATTTTGGAATGGCCATACTCTGTTCCTCAGCCCCGGGCGCGTTCAGCAAGCCACAGGCGCAACTGTTTCTTATCGACTTTGCCGACCGGCGTCAGCGGGAGCGCATCCACGCTCTCCACGCGGTCCGGCAGCTTGAATTCGGCAACGCCCTGCTCGCGCAGGAAGCGGCGCACCTCGACCGCGCGCAGGGGCTGTTTCACCACCAGATACGCGCAGCTTTTTTCGCCCAGCAGGCTGTCCTCCATGCTCACCAGCGCGGCGTGGATCACCGCCTCGTGGCGCAGCAGCAGGTTTTCAATCTCTTCGGCGGCGATCTTCTCGCCGCCGCGGTTGATCTGATCCTTCTCGCGCCCCTGCACGGTGATGTAGCCCTGCTCGTCGATGGCGATCAGATCGCCAGAGCAGTAAAAGCCGTCGGCGTCAAAGGCGCTGGCGTTGTGTTCCGGGCTGTTGAAATAGCCGCGGAAGGTGTAAGGCCCGCGCGTCATCAGACGCCCGACCTCACCGCGCGGCAGCGGGTTGCCGTGTTCGTCCGCCACCCACACTTCGTCGTCCGGGCACATCGGGCGCCCCTGGGTGTTGATGATGCGCTCCGGCAAGTCGTCGAGCGCGGTGTAGTTCACCAGCCCTTCCGCCATGCCGAACACCTGCTGAAGCTGGCAGCCGATTTCCGCCGGAATGCGCGCCGCGAGCGTGGCGGAGAGGCGTGCGCCACCCACCTGCAGCAGCCTGAGGGATTTAAGCTGCGCGTTGCCCGCGCCGTCGGCAATCGCCTGCAGCCAGAGGCTCACCGCCGGAGGAACCAGCGAGGTGACGTTAATCTGATGCCGTTCAATCAGCGGGAAGCAGAGCGTGGCGCTCGGATCGTTCGCCAGCACCACGCAGCCGCCGGCGGTGAAGACGCCTAACGATCCCGGCGAGCTCATGGCGTAGTTATGCGCCGCGGGCAGCGCGTTCAGATAACGGGTGTGTGCATTGATTCCGCAGATCTCGTTGCTGCGGCGGATGCTGTAGTCGTAGTCGTTATGCGTGCGCGGGATCAGCTTCGGCGTGCCGGTGCTGCCGCCGGAAAGCTGGAAAAACGCCACTTCGTCAGCGGGCGTCGGGTTCGGGATGAAGTTGTCCGCCGGACGCGCAATCGCCGCTTCCAGGGCGTGTTCGCCCTTATCGCCGCGCAGCAGTACAAGGCGTACCGAGCGATGCGCATCCACAAAGGCGTTGAGGAAATCATCGCCCGCAAACAGCGCGTGGTCGCGATCGGCAATCAGCACGGCGGGTTTGATCTGCTCCGCGTAGGCGTTCAGCTCGCTGCGCTGATGGCTAAAGAGCGCGTTAACCGGCGCGACGCCAATTTGCAGCAGCGCGAAGAAGGTGACGTAGAACTCGGCCACGTTACCGAGCTGCACCAGCGCGGTCTCGCCGCGCTGCAGCCCGCGCACCTGAAGAGCGGACGCCAGGTTGTTCACCGCCTGATTAAACGCGCGGTAGGTGATGTGCCGCTCGCCGTCGACAATCGCCACGGCATCGCTTTCAGCGCGATCCGTCAGGATGTGGGTCAGCGGCAGATCCTGCCAGTAGCCTTTTTCGCGGTAGCGGCGGGCGAATTCCTCAGGCCAGCGGGTAAAGGGAATGGTCATGAGCGATCCTTAGTGCAAGCCAAACACGTTGAGCATGGTGGAGAGCTTCACGCCCGTTTCGCGCCATTCGCCCACCGGCGAAGAGGCAGGCACAATGCCCGCGCCGGCAAACAGGCGAACGCTATTTTCGCGAAGACGCGCGCAGCGGATGGTCACCACCCACTCGCCGTTGCCTTCGCTGTCGCACCAGCCGACGATGCCGCCGAACAGCTCGCGGTCGAACGGCTCCAGCTCGGCGATCAGCTCTTTTGCCGCCTCATGCGGGAAGCCGCTCAGCGCCGGGGTCGGGTGCAGCAGGCAGGCCAGAGTCAGGGCGTTTTCGTTCTCGCGCGCGTCACCCTCAACCGGCGTCGCCAGATGCCACAGCGTCGGCGTGGTGATGAGCTGCGGGGAAGACGGCATGCTCAGGTGGTGGCTTCGCGGTGCCAGAATGGCCTTCATCGCCTGGGTTACGAGATCGTGCTCGTGGCGGTCTTTTTCGGAGGCCAGCAGCTTATTGCCCGCTTCGCGATCCAGCACATCGTCCGGCTGACGGCGCGCGGAGCCTGCCAGCGGCAGCGAGCTAAAGTGCGCGCCCTCTTTACGCAGCAGCAGTTCGGGGCTGGCGCCGAGCAGCACGCCGCCGTCTTCCAGCGGCACGTGGAAGTTAAAGCTCGCCGGGTTCTGGGCGATCAGGCGCTCCATCAGCGCACCGCTATCAATGTGTTTGTCGGTCGCGATATCAATCAGACGCGACAGCACCACCTTGTTCACCTGCGGCGTGGCGGTAAGCGACGCGGCGCGCGCGACCATCTCTTCGAACACGGGCTGCGGCGGGATCTCGGTGCGTTGTTCCACCTTCAGCGCCTGCGAGCCGGAAAAATAGCGTGCGGACTGCTGACGTGCCGGACGGGAAAAGGTCTGCCAGCGCTGCGGAATAAACAGAGAAGATGGCTTGCGGGTATCGAACGGAATAGCCCCTACCATCACCGGATGAGCGATACCGTTAGCTTTCGCATTCCGGAAGGCCTGGGCTAATTTTTGCTGAAATTGCCCGGCCGGATCGTCACCGCCGACGGCGGGTTCAGAGAAGCGGGCAAAACAGCCTGAGGTAGTAAAACTGCGGTAAGGCGACATAAAGAAAAAGCTGTCTGATTGCAGCGTGGTCGCGGTGTGCTGAACTTCCTCAGCCAGGGACGTGTCCATATCATCCTCCTCAAAATGATAAAAGAAGCAATAATGATTATCATTTATATTTTCGTCGGCTAACCTAATCCCACATCGCTTCGCTGTCAACCGTCGGAGAAATAACTTATGCGACAAAAGCTTGCATCCCTTCGCATCAACCATGAAAATGAGAAGCATTATCTTCAACAAAAACAGGATGTCGCGCTGTGAAATTCCCTGCCCTATTCCGTAATACCCTGCTTTTATCTGGACTTTTTGTTTTAGGACTTGCCTCAGCCGTTGCCGCCGACTGGCCGCGTCAGGTGACCGACAGCCGTGGCGTTCACACGCTTGAGAGCAAACCGACGCGCATTGTCTCCACCAGCGTGACCTTAACCGGCTCCCTGCTGGCGATTGACGCGCCGGTCGTTGCCAGCGGCGCGACCACGCCGAACAACCGCGTGGCGGATGCACAGGGCTTTTTGCGTCAGTGGGGCGATATTGCGAAACAGCGCAAGGTTGCGCGACTGTACATTGGCGAGCCGAGCGCCGAAGCGGTCGCCGCGCAAATGCCGGATCTGATTTTGATCAGCGCCACCGGCGGGGATTCCGCGCTGGCGCTGTACGATCAGCTCTCCGCCATCGCCCCAACGCTTATCATCAACTACGACGACAAAAGCTGGCAGGAATTGCTGACGCAGCTGGGCAGCCTCACCGGGCAGGAAAAACAGGCCGCAGAGCGCATTGCCGCGTTTGATAAACAGCTCGCGCAGGTGAAACAGCAGATGAAATTGCCGCCGCAGCCGGTGAACGCCATCGTCTACACCGCCGCCGCGCACAGCGCCAACCTGTGGACTGCGGAATCGGCGCAAGGCAAGCTGCTGCACCAGCTGGGCTTTACGCTGGCGGATCTACCCGCCGGGCTGCACACCTCAAAAAGCCAGGGCAAACGCCACGACATCATCCAGCTGGGTGGGGAAAACCTGGCGACGGGGCTGAACGGCGAAGGGCTGTTTGTGTTTGCCGGCGATCGGAAAGACGTGGATGCGATTTACGCCAACCCGCTACTGGCGCATTTGCCGTCGGTGAAAAACAAACGGGTCTGGGCATTGGGAACGGAGACGTTCCGCCTGGATTATTACAGTGCGATGTTGGTGTTGCAGCGTTTAGAAGCAATCTTTGGGTAACAGCTGCGCCCGGTGGCGCTTCGCTTACCGGGCCTACGAGTGCAAAATGTAGGCCGGGTAAGGCGCAGCCGCCACCCGGCAAATCACACCGGAGCACTCTCCTGCCTGAACCGCCGCAATTCCACCAGCGCCACTAACAAAATCACGCCAATAATTGCCAGTACAAACCCGCCGCAGCTCGCCGAGGCCACCGGAGTCATCATCGCCCCCAGCCCGCCGAGGATCGCCGCACCAATCGCATCCCCCGTGACGTTCTGCGCCGTCCACAGACCGTTAATGCGCCCGAGCATCCCTTCCGGCGTCTGGGTCTGGATCAGGGTGTACTGCAAAAGCGAGCTGATGGCGCTCAGCCAGCCGAAAATCACCAGACACAGCACCCCGAGCGCCCACACCGGCATCAGGCTGAAGAAGCCGATGGCGATAAACGAGGCCAGCGTGGCAAGCAGCATAATCAACCCCGGACGCGCGCTCTGCGCCAGGTTGCCGCTGGTCAGCGCCCCGCACGCCGCGCCGAGCGGAATTGCGGCGTAAAGAATGCCAATCTCCGAGGCGCTCATCTGCCACTCTCCCGCCAGCGCCGGGTACAGCACGCGCACGGCGCTCGCCATGGTCAGCAGGCCGCCGAGCAGCGCAATCCCGCCAATCAGCGGGTTGCTGAACAGGAAACGAATCGCGGCCATCATCGATTTCAGCGGATGCTCGCGCGGCTGCGGCGGAGGCGGCAGCAGCGGCAGGCGCAGCAGCGTCAGCGTGGTGATAAAGGTTCCCGCCGCCGCCAGCCCGTAGTTCCACGCCACGTTGCCGGTCGCCAGCAGCAGGCCGCCCACCATCGGCGAAATCACCGAGCCCAGACGCACGGTGAGCATGGTGATCGCCCCCGCCTGCATCAGGTTCTCGCGCCCGACCAGCGCGGGCGTCGCCGCCAGCAGCGCCGTCACGCCCAGCGAGGCGAAAAAGCCGTCCCACAGCCCCAGCGCGTAAATGGCGATCAGCGACGGCTCCGGCAGCATCGCGTTCAGACACAGCCCAATAAAGCCCACGCCGCAGGTGCCGCGCGCCAGCAGGATCAGCTTTTTACGCTCGTAGCGGTCCGCCAGCACGCCGCCGACCATCAGGCCGATGAACATCGCCCCGCCGGTTAAGGTGACGGATAACCCCACCAGCCAGCTGGAGTGCGTCATGGTCTGGATCTGGACCGGCACGGCGACGCCGAGCAGCCCGAGGGACAAAATGGAGATAAAGCGAGCGATAAAAACGGCGCGATACGCCGGGTTCGTTTTAAGCAGGCTGAGATTGAGCAGCCAGGATTTTTGATTCATGACAAAGCCTTGAGTCTATTTCTACCCTTTCCATGGGCGCACATGCTAACATAGCCAAATAAGATAGATAACGATAATCACTATCATTATCAAATCATGGATGTTGCTATGTCGTTTTCCTCTTCTTCGGTGCGCGCCGTTGCCGTGCCCGTTTTATTGCTGCTGTTGATCCTTGCGACTGCACTCAGCCTGCTGGTTGGCGCGAAGCCGCTGCCCGCGTCCGTTATCGTTGATGCGCTCTCCGGCACCTGCCAGAGCGCCGACTGCGTCATCGTGCTCGACGCCCGGCTGCCCCGCACGTTTGCCGGACTGCTGGCCGGAGGCGCGCTCGGCCTTGCCGGCGCCCTGATGCAAACCCTCACCCGTAACCCGCTGGCGGACCCCGGCATTCTCGGCGTTAACTCCGGCGCCAGCTTTGCCATCGTGCTCGGCGCGGCGCTGTTCGGGTTGACCTCGCCCTCCGAACAGCTGGTGATGGCCTTCTGCGGCGCGCTGGCCGCCTCGCTGGTGGTCGCCTTTACCGGCAGCCAGGGCGGCGGGCAGCTGAGTCCGGTCCGCCTGACGCTTGCGGGCGTGGCGCTCGCGGCGGTGCTGGAGGGCTTGTCCAACGGCATCGCCCTGCTCAACCCGGACGTCTACGACCAGCTGCGCTTCTGGCAGGCCGGCTCGCTGGATATCCGCACCCTCGAAACCCTAAAAGTTGTGGCGATCCCGGTCATTATCGCCGCCGCCGTGGCGCTGTTTTTAAGCCGGTCGCTCAACAGCCTGAGCCTCGGCAGCGACACCGCGACCGCCCTCGGCAACCGGGTGGCGCGCACGCAGCTGATTGGTCTGTTCGCCATCACCGTGCTGTGCGGCAGCGCGACCGCCGTGGTCGGTCCGATCGCCTTTATCGGCCTGATGATGCCGCACATGGCGCGCTGGCTGGTGGGAGCGGATCACCGCTGGTCGCTGCCGGTGACGCTGCTGGCAACCCCTGCCCTGCTGCTGTTTGCCGATGTGCTCGGTCGCCTGCTGGTGCCCGGCGAGCTGCGCGTCTCGGTGGTCAGCGCCTTTATAGGCGCGCCGGTGCTGATTTTCCTGGTACGCCGTAAACGCGGAGGTGGCGCATGATGGCCCCGTCCCGTCGTTTACTCACCAGCGTCTCGCTGCTGCTTATCGCCATTATGCTGCTGGCGGTCTGGAGCCTGCGCAGCGGCGCGGTGACGCTCGATTTTGCGCAGGTGCTTAACGCCCTGCTCGGCAGCGCGCCGCGCAATATCACCATGGTGGTGACGGAGTGGCGACTGCCGCGCGTGGCGATGGCGATTCTGGTCGGCGCGGCGCTCGGGGTGAGCGGTGCGATATTCCAGTCGCTGATGCGCAACCCGCTCGGCAGCCCGGACGTGATGGGCCTTAACACCGGGGCCTGGAGCGGCGTGCTGGTGGCGATGGTGCTGTTTGGTCAGCACCTGACGGCCATTACTTTTACGGCGATGGCGGGCGGCATTCTGACGTCATTACTGATCTGGGCGCTGGCCTGGCGCAACGGTATCGACACCTTTCGCCTGATCATCATCGGGATCGGCATCCGCGCCATGCTGATGGCCTTTAACACCTGGCTTTTACTGCAGGCCTCGCTGGAAACCGCGCTCTCCGCCGGGCTGTGGTACGCCGGGTCGCTCAACGGCCTGACGTGGGGCAAAACCTGGCCCGCCGCGCCGCTGATTTTGCTGATGTTTATCGGTGCATTGCTTCTGGTGCGGCGCATGCGTCTGCTGGAGATGGGCGATGACAGCGCCTGCGCGCTGGGCGTGGGCGTCGAGCGCTCGCGCCTGATGCTGATGCTGGTCGCCGTACTGCTGACCGCCGCCTCCACCGCGATTGCCGGGCCAATCTCGTTTATCGCCCTCGTGGCACCGCACATCGCCCGGCGACTTAGCGGCACGGCGCGCTGGGGATTAACCCAGGCGGCGCTGTGCGGCGCGCTGCTGCTACTGGCCGCCGATCTCTGCGCCCAGCGGCTGTTTATGCCTTATCAACTGCCGGTGGGCGTGGTGACCGTCAGCCTCGGCGGGATTTACCTCATCGTCTTGCTCGTTCAGGAGTCACGCAGGAAATGACTGATTCAACCACCCGCTTGCGCGGCGAAAACTTAACCCTCGGCTACGGCAAAAAAATCATTGCCCGTGACTTATCCGTCGCCATTCCGGACGGCCACTTTACGGCAATTATCGGCCCGAACGGCTGCGGCAAATCGACCCTGCTGCGCACCCTGAGCCGCCTGATGACGCCGGCTGAGGGCAGGGTGTTCCTCGACGGGGAGCAGATCCAGCGCTTCGCCAGCAAAGAGGTAGCACGGCGCATCGGTCTACTGGCGCAAAACGCCACCACGCCGGGCGACATCACGGTGCAGGAGCTGGTCTCGCGCGGACGCTATCCGCATCAGCCGCTGTTTACCCGCTGGCGCAAAGAGGATGACGAGGCGGTGAACCGCGCGATGCAGGCGACGGGCATCACCGATCTTGCTCAGCAGAGCGTGGACACCCTCTCCGGCGGGCAGCGTCAGCGGGCGTGGATCGCGATGGTGCTGGCACAGGAAACGTCGATCATGCTGCTGGACGAGCCGACGACCTGGCTCGACATCAGCCATCAGATTGACCTGCTGGAGCTGCTGAGCGAGCTGAACCGCACGCAGGGGTATACCCTGGCGGCGGTGCTGCACGACTTAAACCAGGCGTGTCGCTACGCCACGCATCTGATTGCGCTTCGCGACGGTGAGATTGTGGCGCAGGGCGCGCCGAAAGAGATTGTGACGCCGGATCTGATCGAGCGGATCTACGGCATGCGCTGCATGATTATTGACGATCCGGTGGCGGGTACGCCGCTGGTGGTGCCGCTGGGCAAGCGTGCGGTCTGATGCCCTCACCCCGGCCCTCTCCCACAGGGAGAGGGAGCAAAGCATCCCCTCGCCCCGTTGGGGAGAGGGTTAGGGTGAGGGGAAATCACTACCCCAAAATCTCCCTCAACACCGGCCCTATCTTCTCAAACGCCTGCGGTGAAATGATATCCACGTGGGCGCAGTCCTGGCTGTACACCTCAAGCTCCGCCACCCACGGCGCCCAGGCGACCTGCGGATCCATCGTTCGCGTGCGCTCGGCGACAAACAGCGTCGCTTTGCCGTCAAAGCGCGCGCTGCGCGCCGTGGTGAGCAGCCGCACCGCGTCGGCGTAGTTGCCCTCAATAGCGTTAAACAGCTCGCTGGAGCCCTGCCCCTGCTGGGCGGCGATAAACGCCTGACGCTCGCGCTCGATTTCCGCCAGCACCTCGGGGTCGAGGCCGTTGGCCTCTTTCTCCGACCAGTTCTGGGTTTCCGGCGGCCAGGTGTCCAGCAGGCCGAGGAAGGCCACCGCTTCACCCTGCTCGCGCAGACGGGCGGCAATACCCTGCGCCAGCGTGCCGCCAAGGGAATAGCCGAACAGATAATACGGCCCCTGCGGCTGCTGTTTACGCAGCGTAGCCAGGTGATGCTCAATCACCCCATCCAGATCCGCACGCTGCTGCATTGGACCGTCCGGACGCGGCGACTGAATGCCGACGATGGACCAGCGCGGGCTGAGGTAGCGCGCCAGGACGCTAAACTGCCAGGCAAAGCCGGACGCCGGATGGAAACAGAACAGCGTCGGGCCGTCGCTTTCGCGCAGCGGAAGAAGTGTTTCATACCCCAGTCGCTGCGCCTGCTCGTCGCTCATCTGCGAGTCCAGCAGCGCGCTGAGCTTGCTCACCGTGGAGGCGACCATAATCTGCCCCGGCGTAACCTTGCGCTCGAACTCGCGGCTAAGCTGTGCCGCCAGGCGCATCGCCAGCAGCGAGTGTCCGCCGAGGGCAAAGAAGTCGGCGTCGATGTCGTTGACCTCGCAGCCCAGCAGGGCGGAAAACGCCTGCGCGACGGCGACTTCGGTTTCCGTCTCCGGCGCACGGCCGGAGGATTTACTCGTCAGCTCCGGCAGCGGCAGCGCCTTGCGGTCAAGCTTGCCGTTCGCGCTGAGCGGCAGCGCGCTGATTTGCAGCAGCACCACCGGCACCATGTGCGGCGGCAGCTGTGCTTTTAGTGCTTCCATCAGCGCGTCGCGATCCAGCGGTAAGCCGGATTCGGAAACCACATACCCCACCAGCTGGCGGGCATCGCCGCCGGTGGCTGCCGCCTGGTTGAACACGCAGGCGTGCGCCACGGCCTGGGCCACGTCCGGCAGCGACAGCATCGCCCGGTCGATTTCGCCCAGCTCGATGCGCTGTCCGCGGATTTTTAACTGGTCATCGCTGCGGCCGAGATATTCCACCGCACCGTTGTCCAGCCAGCGGGCAACGTCGCCGGTGCGGTACATCCGCTCGCCCGGGGCGAACGGGTCGGCAATAAAGCGGCTGGCGGTGAGGTCCGGGCGACCCAGATACCCCTGCGCCAGCTGAATCCCGGTGAGATAAAGGTCCCCCGCCACGCCGAACGGCACCGGGCGCATCATCGCATCCAGAATGCGCAGCCCCGTGTTCCACACCGGGAAGCCGATCGGCACGCTGTTGCCTTCCACCGCCGCCAGCTCGGGGCCAAACGCCGGATACCAGCTGACGTCCACCGCCGCTTCGGTTGGGCCATAGAGGTTGTGCAGCGGCGCACGGGTGAGCTGCTCCCACTCGCGGCACAGCTCGGTCGGCAGCGCTTCGCCGCTGCAGAACACCTGCTTAAGCGTCCTGCAGCAGTCGACGTTTTCCGGCGTCAGCGAGGCGACAAACGCCGCCAGCATCGACGGCACGAAGTGGGTAGTAGTCACGCCGTACTGCGCGAAGAAGCTCTGCATCGCCTGCGGGTCGCGGTGCGCGTCCGGCTCGGCCATCACCAGCTTCGCCCCGGAGATAAACGGCCACCAGAACTCCCACACCGACACGTCAAAGCTGCACGGCGTTTTCTGCGCCACCACGTCCGTCGCGTCCAGCGGGTAGTGGTCCTGCATCCACTTCAGGCGGTTAACGATGGCGGTATGGCCGACCATCACCCCTTTCGGACGCCCCGTCGAACCGGAGGTAAAGATGATATACGCCGTCTGCTCCGGCTTCGCCAGGCGCAGCGGTTTTGCATCCGCAGCCGGTAAAAGTGTGTTGTAACTAAATGCACTAATCGGCAGATCGCTAAAGCGCGGAAGCTGCTCGTCGGTGGTAATGAGCAGGGACGGCTTCGCGTCTTCCAGCATCATCCTCAGGCGGTCGTCCGGGTAGCCGGTGTCGAGCGGCAGCCAGGCGGCACCGGCCTCGACGATGCCGTGCAGCGCCAGCGTCAGGAACACCGATCGCGGCAGGGCCACCGCCACGCTGTCGCCCGGCTTCACGCCGCGCGCGCGCAGCAGGTTTGCCAGCGCGACCACCTGCTCGCGCATCTGACGATAGCTGAGCTCAATATGCGCGTCAGCCAGCGCGGGGGCGTCCGGCGTTTTGCTCGCCTGCTCCGCCACCAGATCCGCCAGCGTGGTGGCCGGCAGCGCCAGCCCGGTATCGTTGATGCGCGCCAGCTGCGCGTATTCCTGCTCAGAAACGGTTTCCACGTCGCCGCAGCGCAGGTCCGGATTAGCCGCAAACTGCAGCAGCATCGCGTTCAGGCGCGCGACGTGACGGGAAAGCGTCGCCTCATCGTAACGCTGCTTACTGGCGAGGATCTCAATGCTCAATCCGCCCTGTTCGTCCGGGAACAGCGCCAGCTCAAGGTCGTTCACCTGGCCGGTGGCCAGCGTGTGGGTGATGGCCTCCACGCCGTCGATATCCAGCTGATAATCAAACACCTTCACGTTCAGCACCGGGCCAAACAGGGCTTCTTCGCCTGCGGCACGCCCGCTGTCGCGCACGATCTGCTCGGCGTCGTAGCGCTGGTGGCGGCGCATTTTTTTCAGCTGGTTGGCCAGGCGCAGCGCCAGCTCCGGCAGGCTCTCCTGCGGGTTGATATTCACCGCCAGCGGCAGGACGTTGAGCACCGGCCCGGTCGCGGTCAGCGCGGCGGAGCCCATGCGTCGCATAAAGATAAACCCGGCGGCGTAGTCCAGCCTTCCGGTCAGGCGGCCCAGCCACAGCGCCACCAGCGCAAGGGCCAGATCGGTACGCTGCGCCTGCCCTGCCGCCTGTGCAAGCTGGCTAAAGGCGCGACCGTCGGCGGCGATTTTGAGGCGCAGAATATCGGTAGTAGCGGCGCGTCCCGGCAGCGGCGCGGAAGAGAGCGAGACCGGAGAAGGAAGCTGCCTGCGCTGCTCCGCCCAGAAGGCGCCGTCGCGCTGATACGCCTCGCTGTCGCGATAGCGCTGATACTCTTCCACCACTTCGGCAAATGGCGTAAACGGGGAGTCAGGAGTCGGTTCATCCTTTTTCCACGCGGCGTAAATCGCGGCGATCTGGCGGGTAATGGCCGGGAAGCTGAAGCCATCCACCACCAGATGGTGATAGCGCTGATACCAGTACCAGTGGCTTTCACCCACCTGAATCAGCTGGTGAAACGCCAGCGGCTGACCGCTGTCGACGCGCAGGTTCTGGTGGAGATCGGCCTCCATCAGCGCCACGGCGGCCGCGTGGTCGTCAACGCGAACGATGGACGGATCCTGCAGAACGTAGGTGTCATCCACCCACTGCCACACCTCGCCGTTCTCCTCGGCAAAACGCATCCGCAGGGTATCGGCCTGCATCATGCCTTCAGCGATGGCTTTTGCCAGCAGCGGCGCGTCGATATCGCCTTTCAGCTCGGTGTAGTGCGCCACGCTCCAGGCGTTTGGCAGGGAAGAAAGCTGTTCCGCCATCCAGATACCCGGCTGGGCGGCGACGAGAGGAAGACGGTTCATGCGCTCCCCTCCGCAAAATGGGACGGTTCAAGCGTTCGCCAGTGCCCGGCCAGCCATTGCTGGCACGCCTCCTGAGACTGCGCCTCGCACACCACGCGCCACCCCGCCGGCAGTTCGCACTGCTGCGGCCACAGGCTGTACTGCCCACGGTCGTTTTGCAAAATGGCAAACTGTCCCTGCGGATTATCGAAAGGATTGCTGAATTCCATACAGACTCCGTTATTGAATGAGCGGCTGCCAGAGGGTCATCAGCCCCTGCGTCAGCCCACCGCGCCAGCAAAGCGCATCGTGTCCGCCGTCAACCTGACGCCAGGTAACCTGCTGCTGCGCGTGTAGTTCGGCGTAAATCGCCTGATTGGCATTGAAAATCAGCGGCTCGTTGCGCCCGGCTTCGAGGACGATACGCAGCCCGCTCGCGGTCAGCTCACCGGCTCTGAGCTGTTCGATGAGGCACCCTTCCTGCTGCCCGCCGCGGTGCGGCCACCAGTACGAGCCGGACTGGCTCAGCACGCAGCCAAAACGCTGCGGCCAGTTGAGGCCAGCATAAAGCGAAGAGAGTCCGCCAAAGCTCTGGCCCGCCACCACGGTACGGTCGGCGAGGTCGCTGAAGGGGGCGAGATGTTTTACAAGAGGGAGAAGTTCTTCCTGTACCGCCAGCCAGAAATCGGGGTTACAGGGCAATTCGCGGTTGCGGTGTTCCATATCGATCGCATCGATTAATACGTAGACCGCAGGGGGCAGTTGGCGCCCGGTGGTGAGCGACGTCAGCGCAGGCCAGACGGGCATGCTTTCGGCCCAGAACTGCCCGTCGAGCAGCACCGCCAGCGGGCGCTCGGTGCCGTCGTCCCCGGTGGTAAAAATCCACACGCGGCGACGGTTGTTGAGACGCTCGCTGTTCCACTCAATGCAGACCGGCTGGTGATACTGCGTATCGGGATGGTCCCAGCCGGGCTGAACGGGCGCGTCCGGCATCTCCAGCGCCGAAACGGCATGACCGCGCCCGCCGCGCCAGCTCTGCCGATTCAGCGGGTCGGAAACCGCGTGCGGCAGCAGCCTGCGCCAGCCTTCGCGCAGCGCCATGCGGTCCGGCAGTTCGCCTTCAAACACGGTATCGGCAAAATCGTTTTCATTTACAGAAGGGATAAAACAGTAGCTCCCGCGCCACTCGGGGCTGAATTCGCCCTGCCACTGCCAAACGTCGGTATCAGGAATGCGCTCGAGGGACTGCGGGCGGGCATTTTGATGGTGATCGGTCACGCCGGTAACGTAGAGCCAGACGCGTTTGACCAATGAGGTTTTCTGCGTTCCTGCCGGATCCCGCCACCAGAAGGTGACGCGACACTTCTCCTTCTGACGTTCCCATTCAGGTCCGTTTTTCGACTGCCACCACGCTTCACTTCCGGTTGTTAACGTCGTCACCCTTATAACCCCATGTTTCACAGTCTTTTTTGTTTCAGAGCAAATTTTATTGATAATAATATTGATAACTATTTGCATTTGCAATAGCGTAATGCCCGCGCTGTGGGAAGCGCGCTCATTAAATAACCATAAAAGCGGGACGTACAATGAATAAGAAGATTCACTCTCTGGCCTTGCTGGTCAATTTAGGGATTTATGGTGTCGCGCTGCCCGCCATGGCAGACGACAACACCGCCTCTGCGCAGCACGAAGATACGATGGTGATCACCGCCGCCGAGCAGAATTTACAGGCGCCGGGCGTGTCGACCATCACCGCCGACGAGATCCGCAAAAACCCGCCCGCGCGCGACGTGGCGGAAATCATCCGCACCATGCCGGGCGTTAACCTCACCGGGAACTCCACCAGCGGCCAGCGCGGAAACAACCGTCAGATTGACATTCGCGGCATGGGCCCGGAAAACACCCTGATCCTGATCGACGGCAAGCCGGTCACCAGCCGCAACTCTATTCGTCTGGGCTGGCGCGGCGAGCGTGACACCCGCGGCGATACTGGCTGGGTGCCGCCGGAGATGATCGAGCGTATCGAAGTGATCCGCGGTCCGGCAGCCGCGCGCTACGGCAACGGCGCGGCAGGCGGCGTGGTAAACATCATCACCAAAAAATTCGACGACCAGTGGCACGGCTCCTGGAACACCTACCTGAACGCGCCAGAACATAAGGACGAAGGTTCCACCAGGCGCACCAACTTCAGCCTGAGCGGCCCCCTGGGCGGCGACTTCAGCTTCCGCATGTTCGGTAACCTCGATAAAACCCAGGCCGACGCGTGGGACATCAACCAGGGTCATCAGTCCGATCGTACCGGTGCCTACGCCAACACCCTGCCGGCTGGCCGCGAGGGCGTGGAAAACAAAGACATCAACGGCGTGGTGCGCTGGGACTTCGCGCCCATGCAGTCCCTGGAGTTCGAAGCGGGCTACAGCCGCCAGAACAACCTCTACGCGGGCGACACGCAGAACACCAACAACGACAGCGCGCTGGTGAAGAAGAATTACGGCAAAGAGACTAACCGTATCTACCGCCAGAACTTCGCGGTGACCTGGAACGGCGGCTGGGATAACGGCATCACCACCAGCAGCTGGGCGCAGTACGAACACACCCGCAACTCCCGCCTGGGCGAAGGTCTGGCGGGCGGGACGGAAGGCTTGTTCAGCAGCAATAAATTCACCGACACCGACCTGGCCGACGTGATGCTGCACAGCGAAATCAACCTGCCGATTGATTTCCTCGTCAACCAGAACCTGACGCTGGGCACCGAGTGGAACCAGCAGCGCATGAAGGACTCCACCTCCTTTACGCAAACCCTGCAGGGCGGCACCGTTCCGGGCATGAGCAACGACCGCAGCCCGTACACTTCGGCGGAGATTTTTTCCCTGTTCGCCGAAAACAACATGGAGCTGACCGACAGCACTATGCTGACCCCTGCCCTGCGCTTCGATCACCACACTATCGTCGGCAACAACTGGAGCCCGTCCCTGAACCTGTCGCAAGGTCTGGGCGATGACTTCACGCTGAAGATGGGGATCGCGCGCGCCTATAAAGCGCCGAGCCTGTACCAGACCAACCCGAACTACCTGCTCTACAGCAAAGGCCAGGGCTGCTACGCCAGCTCGGACGGCGTGGGCTGCTACATGATGGGCAACGACGATCTGAAAGCGGAAACCAGCATCAACAAAGAGATTGGTCTGGAGTGGAAACGCGACGGCTGGCTGGCGGGCGTGACCTGGTTCCGCAACGACTATCGCGACAAGATTGAAGCGGGCTACGCGCCGATCGGTCACACCTCTTCCGGTAAAGTGCAGACGGATATCTACCAGTGGGAAAACGTTCCGAAAGCGGTCGTCGAAGGGCTGGAAGGCTCCCTGAACGTGCCGGTCAGCGACACGATCAACTGGACCAACAACATCACCTGGATGCTGCAGAGCAAAAACAAGGAGACCGGCGACCGTCTGTCGATCATTCCGGAGTACACGCTGAACTCGACCCTGAGCTGGCAGGTTCATCAGGACGTGTCGCTCCAGTCGACCTTTACCTGGTACGGCAAGCAGCAGCCGAAGAAGTATAACTACAAAGGTCAGCCGGTGACCGGGTCTGAGAAAGACGAAATCAGTCCGTACAGCATCGTTGGCCTGAGCGCGACCTGGGACATGACCAAAAACGTCAGCCTGACCGGCGGCGTGGATAACGTCTTCGACAAACGCCAGTGGCGCGCGGGTAATGCCCAGACCACGGGCAACGCCACCACCGGTGCGTATATGTACGGTGCGGGAGCGTATACGTATAATGAGCCGGGTCGCACCTGGTACATGAGCGTGAATACGCGTTTCTGATTCAGGCAGTAACTCCCCCCTCTCCCCGTGGGAGAGGGCCGGGGTGAGGGCATCAGGCCGCACAATTCTGAAGGGAAAAACATGCACACAACCCACACCACGTTCATTCTTGCCGGCCACACCGTCCACCACGTCACCTTCGCCCCCACCACCTTCACCGACACCGACCTTCTCTGGCTCCCCCACTACGCTGAACTTTCAAACGCCGGACGCAAACGCAAAGCCGAGCATCTGGCAGGCCGCATCGCCGCCGCGCATGCGCTCGGTGCGATAAATGAACGCGCGATCCCCGGCATCGGCCCCAGCGGCGAACCGCTCTGGCCGGAAGGGGTTTCGGGAAGCATTACTCATAGCGGCACGCAGGCGATGGCGGTTGTCGTCCGTCATCAAGATGCGCTCGTAGGTATTGATTGCGAAGCCATTCTTCCAGACCGGGAAGCCCGCGAAATCCAGGACGGCATCGTTGATGCGCAGGAAGCGATGTACCTGACGCACTCGGGCTACCCTTTTGCGCTGGCGCTGACGCTGGCATTTAGCGCCAAAGAGAGTTTGTTTAAGGCGCTCTTTCCACAGGTGAAAACTTATATAGGTTTTGACTGCGCTCGTATTATGACACTCGATGAAAGAACACTTACGCTGGCCCTGACCCGCCCACAGGCTGAGTTTAAAGAAAATACGCTATTTACAGTTCACTGGTTACTTGATGGTAATCAAGTCATCACTTTGCTGTAACGCGCGTCAGGCATCGAAAATCTTTATTCAGCCACTCTTTCACTTCTTTTATTTCTCGCAATGCGAGAAACACTTTTTAGGAATATATCAATCTTCTTTTCCATTTCTGCAGGAGTAGGATAAAACCCCAATAACCATAAAATTTAAATGGATTTATAATTCCGGTAAATGAACGCATTATTCCCACCTCAGGAACCCCGATTAACCCAGGCGGTATCCGACAACTCACCATCGGTGAGATAGCCCTCGCGAAGACGCTTTACGGTTACAGTATCCATTATCATCTGGTGTGGGTGCACAGGGAAGGTTATCTTCCTTTTAATCTCCAGCCTGTCGATATAGCGATGAGTCCCAATGGTGAAATGTGGTTTAGAGAAGAAACTTATTCACCTGATTTCTCTTTAGAGGACGACTTAGTTAAGAAGCATAGATTTATGCATGAGATGATGCACGTCTGGCAAACACAAAAGGGGATGTTTGTCAGGACCAGAGGATTATTTTCCGGTATTGCTGACTATACTTATAGCTTAGATAAAGTAGATTTATTGCATTATGGGTTAGAGCAGCAAGCATCGATTGTAAGCGATTACTGGTTATTGAAATATTTTGGCCTGGACAAAAATCAGAGTTTACTACAATACCGGGATCTGCATCTTAAAGAAACGCTCTATTACCTCCTGAATAAATATAAAACAGTTTTAAAAGGATTTCCCGGATGAAAAAACTGCTGGTTATTATTGCTATGTGTATTTCAATTACCGGTTGTCCTGGTGGTAAACGAGCCCCCAAAACACGACTAACTTTTATTAACGGCAATTATATTTGTTTCAGCATAAATAAAAATGACATTTTGAAATATTATACAATTTATTCAAGCAAAGCCCATCAGATAAGCATAGTGACGGGATCCGGATACGGTGATTTCAACGCTTCCTATCCTGATACTTGTATGAATATTAAATGGGAGCATGAACATACTTACGTAATTCACTACGGCTTAAATGGCAAAGAATATGTACATCAGTTCGATATCGATAAAAATGGCAAGCTAATAAATTTAGGAGAATGATAATGTCACTACCCGCTTACCTATTTCTCTACGATGAGCACGGAATGCTCATACAGGGCGACTGTATGATGCCAGGTCGAGAAGGTGCTATAGAAATCATGAACAGCAGTTACGGCATAAAACAAGCCGTCGATAGCCATACCGGAAATATGACCGGAACAAGACAGCATGGTCCGGTTACTCTGCATAAGCAATTAGATAAAGTGAGTCCTTATCTTGCTGTTGTCGCTTGCGAAGGAAGACGCCTGCAAAAAGCAATTATCAAATATTATGAAATTGTTGAAGCGGGAGCGGAAACAGAGATCTACACCATCACACTTGATAGCGTGGTAATTTCATCTCTGGATTTCACGCATGTATACTATCCGGGCAGCTCTGCGCCTAATATGCATGAAGTGGTAGGCTTACGATTCCGTGGTATTCAATGGAATTATCTCAAGGGCAATATTATTTATGATGATTTATGGATGAAACCTGCGCAGAAAGAAAAAACTAGAGCATAACTATCCTGATTAATCTAATAAAATACTAATATATGTGGTTGCTCAAAGCGCGATCCTGGCATTCCCAGGATCGCCTCGTGATGTTTACCGCTCCCCTTTTCCACTTTCGTTCACTGGCAAATCCCCCGTATCAATTAAGGCTCCCGGAAACGTCTCCAGCCACTTCATCATTTTCAGCTTATTTGTATACGTTGCGCTGACGCCTTCCAGACAGCCCCACAGCTCACGGGAATTTTGCGGCGTAATCACAATACAATCCGGCATCACGCGGATCTTCACGGCTATTCCTGCTTTAAACCCTGCGCGGGTTAACCACGCGCCGGTTAACGGCAGATAGTTTCGCTCCATTCGGGTATAAAGTTCAACACAGGCGGAACCCGCCTCTCCTCTTTCATGAAGATACGCAGAGTGAACCGGCTCGTCATGCAACGCCCGGATGCGTTTTTTGCGTAGCTTCTCGCGATTTTCTTGCTGAATCTCTAGATCTGCATTTTCTGTTTGGGCAATAGCCCGCTCTGGCATAGAATTCTTCGCAGCCATAATCAACTCCCTTTTAGTTGTTTGTGGTTAGCGGTATGGAGGTGGTCGCACACCTTTGTACCGCGATTCCTTTTTGTTGCCTTTTTACATATCTTTCCAGATCTCAGTGCTGGGTTAATTTCGGCCATTATACTTCCATGTATAAATACACAGGGAATTAAAATAAGGGGAATTTGATAAATGCGAGGTAACTCGAGGAATAATAATCTTGAGGTGAAAATCTTTTTAAATATTATGTAAATAAATTAGTCAATACAATACCATTCATGAATGATATAGTTAGATGCGTTAAGAGGGCAAAAATCGCCCTCTTGCGTTAGACTAACGATACTTTTGAGAGAAATTAGACTTAACAACACGACTTATGTAGCTATTGAGTCCATGACCAGCATGAGCTAATTGCTGCATCTTTGCCACTACAGCGAGCCCGGGCTTGCTGGTATCGTAAACATATTTCCATCCATCGCTGAAGTGAACAGTGATTGAATCGTTAGTAGTTTCATAAAAAACGACTCCAGAATCGCCACCCTTGTTTGCATAAACTGGCAATTTGTTATCCTCATTTAATTGCAGTAAAATTTACTGCCAGTCAGTTATATGCTTTATGCTAATGATATTTATTGTAGTTGATCGCACTTTCTGTTTTTTAATGCTATAAGCAATAAGCGTTCATTAATTATTCAAAAAGCCCCTTCCGGATAACTATTTAAAAACTCCAATTAATTGTGAGATCCCAAAAAAAAACAAATTCCCGTAAAAAATGAGTTATGCCATCAATATAAATTATTGATATAAATACACCAATACAAACTTTTCACACATTTTCAAAAATAACGGGGCCAAAGTTTAAACACTCAGCCCCCGTTACCTAACCTTTATGATGCTCATCTAGACATCAAACATCCGGGAACATCACGCTATTCCCCGGCGCTTCCCTGTGCAGATGGATAAAGTTCAGGTGCCGTTCATACTGGTCCAGAATGTCCGTAATCACCTGCTCCTTGCTGTAGTCCATCAAATCATTCCCCTGGCTCCCTTCCAGCAGGAAGGTCTCAAGCCGATAGTAGGTCGATTTCCCGCTGCGCGCCCGGTAGGTAAACCCGGGTACTGAATACTGCTGCGGCCAGATCTGATAAACAAAGTTCTGCTCGTCGCCCATGTGCACCAGCAGATCCAGGTGCCCCAGGGTCTCGCCCTCCTCCGGCGGCAGGTTTTTCAGCTCCACGTAGGCTCCACGCAGCTTCAGCTCCTGCGCAACCTCTTCCATTGCCGGGAAGCAGACCGTCTCCATCATCTGTTTGGTGTAGCGCGTGCCCGGGTAGTTCATCAGGCGCGAGAGACGTTTCTTCCAGCTCAGCCTGTCCTGCGCGCCCATCGGACGCGGCGCGGTGTCGCGGCTGGCGCTGACGCGGCGATAGTCTTCCACCTTGAGCGATTTATACAGCCCGGCCATCACGAAGAAGATGACGAAGCTGAACGGCAGGCCCATGATCACCGTGGTGTTCTGCAACGCCGAAATGCCGTTGGTCATCAGCATGCCAAGCGTCAGCAGGCCGATGGCGACGGACCAGAAGATGCGCAGCCAGTTCGGCGCATCGCTGTTGATATCTTTGAGCTTCGAGGTGAAGTTGCCCAGCACCAGCGCGCCGGAATCCGCCGAGGTAACGTAGAACAGCAGGCCGGTAATGGTCGCCACGGAGGCGCTAAAGGTAAACGCCGGGTACTGCGCCAGCAGGCTGTAGAAGCCGCGCTCCGGGTGCGCCATCGCTTCCTGCGCGAAGGTGGCATTGCCGTGGATGATCTCATGCAGCGCGCTGTTGCCGAAAATCGACAGCCACAGCAGGGTAAAGGTGAACGGGATAATCAGCGTGCCCATCACAAACTGGCGGATGGTGCGGCCACGCGAAATACGCGCCAGGAACAGGCCGACAAACGGCGACCACGCGACCCACCACGCCCAGAAGAACAGCGTCCAGTTGTTCATCCACTCCACCGGACGGTCAAAGGCGAAGCTGTTCAGCGTCATGCCCATAAAGCGGTTTACGTAGTCGCCCACGTTGAGCACTAGGGCATTGAGCAGGAACGAGGTATCGCCCATAAACAGCACGAACAGGATCAGACCCAGCGCCAGCGCCACGTTCAGCTCGGAGAGCACGCGGATGCCTTTATCGACGCCCGACGTCACCGAGATGGTGGCGATAATGACGGAGAGCGCAATCAGCGCCGCTTTGGCCGCCATCGAATCCGGGATATCAAACAGCACGCTCAGCCCGTAGTTGAGCTGCACCACGCCAATCCCGAGCGTCGTCGCGATACCAAAAATGGTGCCGATCACCGCCGCGATATCGACGCTGTGGCCAATCGGCCCGTTAATCTTTTTACCGAAGATCGGGTACAGCGCGGAGCGGATGGTGAGAGGCAAATTATAACGATAGCTAAAGTATCCGAGCGCCATGCCCATCAGAGCGTACATCGACCAGCCCGTCAGGCCGTAGTGGAACAGCGTCCAGACCATCGCCTGGCGCGCGGCCTCCATCGTCTGCCCCGCCCCTTCCGGCGGCTGCATATACTGCGTGACCGGTTCGGCCACGGAGAAGAACATCAGGTCAATGCCGATGCCGGCGGCAAACAGCATCGCGGCCCAGCTCAGCAGGCTGAACTCGGGCTTGGACTGCTCAGGTCCGAGCTTCACGGAACCAAAGCGCGAGCAGGCAATGCAGACGACGAAGACGATATAGAGCGTCGCGGCCAGCAGATAGTACCAGCCGAAGGTCTTCGACACCCAGTTCAGGGTGCGCCCAATCCACTCGGCAGAAAAATCACGAAAGAAGATGGTCGTCAGGGAAAACAACAAAATCAGCCCGGCGGACGTATAAAAAACGACCGGGTTGATTTTGTCTTTTTCTCTGTCTTGTGAAAGGTCTGTCATCCAGTATCCCCACTTTTTTTGTAACTATTGAAATCCAAATCCGCAACAATTAAGACACATTTTATATTGAACGTCCAATCAAAAACCGCTTTAATGTATTACCAACGCTGATGAATGGAGTGGCAAAAATGCCCAAAGTGGGGATGCAGCCGATCCGGCGCAGGCAGCTTATCGACGCCACGCTGGAAGCAATAAATGAAGTGGGAATGCACGACGCGACGATCGCGCAGATCGCCCGTCGGGCGGGCGTTTCCACGGGGATCATCAGTCACTACTTCAAAGACAAAAACGGTCTGCTGGAAGCGACCATGCGCGACATTACCGGCCAGCTGCGCGACGCGGTTTTGAGCCGCTTACGCGCCCTGCCGGACGGCAGCGCGGAGCAGCGCCTGCAGGCGATTGTCGGCGGCAATTTTGATGAAACCCAGACCAGCGGCGCGGCAATGAAGGCCTGGCTGGCCTTCTGGGCAAGCAGCATGCATCAGCCAATGCTCTACCGCCTGCAGCAGGTGAGCAGCCGTCGTTTATTGTCAAACCTGGTGTACGAGTTCCGCCGCGAGCTGCCGCGAGAACAGGCCGAAGAGGCGGGCTACGGCCTGGCGGCCCTGATCGACGGGCTGTGGCTGCGCGCCGCGCTGAGCGGCAAGCCGCTGGATAAAACCCTGGCGCAGTCGCTCACCAGCCACTTCATCAGCCAGCATTTACCGACCGAATAACCGAGGAGAATTTATGTCCCGAATGGCAGAACAGCAGCTTTATATCAATGGTGGTTATACCTCCGCCACCAGCGGTCGCACCTTCGAGACCATCAACCCGGCCAACGGTGAAGTTCTGGCGAGCGTACAGGCCGCCGGACGCGAAGACGTCGACCGCGCCGTCGAAAGCGCAAAACGCGGGCAAAAAATCTGGGCGGCGATGACCGCCATGGAGCGCTCGCGCGTTCTGCGTCGCGCCGTCGATATCCTGCGCGAGCGCAACGATGAGCTGGCGAAGCTGGAAACCCTCGACACCGGTAAAGCGTATTCCGAAACCTCCACCGTCGACATCGTCACCGGCGCGGACGTGCTGGAGTACTACGCCGGGCTGATCCCGGCGCTGGAAGGCAGCCAGATCCCGCTGCGTGAGACCTCATTCGTCTACACCCGCCGCGAGCCGCTGGGCGTGGTGGCGGGCATCGGGGCGTGGAACTACCCGATCCAGATCGCCCTCTGGAAATCCGCTCCGGCGCTGGCGGCGGGCAACGCGATGATCTTCAAGCCTAGCGAGGTGACGCCGCTCACCGCCCTGAAGCTTGCGGAGATCTACACCGAAGCGGGCCTGCCGGACGGCGTATTTAACGTCCTGCCGGGCGTAGGCGCGGAGACCGGCCAGTACCTCACCGAGCATCCGGGCATCGCCAAAGTCTCCTTCACCGGCGGCGTCGCCAGCGGCAAGAAGGTGATGGCCAACTCGGCGGCCTCGTCCCTGAAAGAGGTGACGATGGAGCTGGGCGGCAAATCCCCGCTGATTATTTTCGACGACGCCGATCTGGATCTCGCGGCGGACATCGCCATGATGGCGAACTTCTTCAGCTCCGGCCAGGTGTGCACCAACGGTACCCGCGTGTTCATACCCGCGAAATTCAAGGCCGCGTTTGAGCAGAAAATCGTTGAGCGCGTGGGCCGCATCCGCGCGGGCGATCTGTTCGATGAACGCACCAACTTTGGGCCGATGGTCAGCTTCCCGCACCGCGACAGCGTGCTGCGCTACATCGCCAAAGGCAAAGAGGAAGGTGCGCGCGTGCTGTGCGGCGGCGACGCGCTGAAGGGCGAAGGTTTTGACAACGGCGCGTGGGTCGCCCCGACCGTGTTCACCGACTGCACCGACGAGATGACCATCGTGCGCGAAGAGATCTTCGGCCCGGTGATGTCCATCCTCACCTATGAAAGTGAAGAAGAAGCGATCCGCCGCGCCAACGACACCGACTACGGCCTGGCGGCGGGCATCGTCACTGCCGACCTGAACCGTGCGCACGGCGCCATTCATCAGCTCGAAGCGGGCATCTGCTGGATCAACACCTGGGGTGAATCCGCCGCAGAGATGCCGGTCGGCGGCTACAAACACTCCGGCATTGGCCGCGAGAACGGCGTGATGACGCTGCAGAGCTACACCCAGGTGAAGTCCATCCAGGTTGAGATGGGTAAATTCCAGTCCATATTTTAACCGGGAGGTTTATTTGCAATTTGACTACATCATTATCGGGGCCGGCTCTGCCGGCAACGTACTGGCAACGCGACTGACTGAAGATCCGAATACCACCGTTCTGCTGCTTGAGGCAGGCGGGCCGGACTACCGCTTTGACTTCCGCACCCAAATGCCCGCCGCGCTGGCGTTCCCGCTGCAGGGCAAGCGCTACAACTGGGCGTATGAAACCGAGCCAGAGCCGTACATGAACAACCGCCGCATGGAGTGCGGACGCGGCAAAGGTCTGGGCGGCTCGTCGCTGATCAACGGCATGTGCTACATCCGCGGTAACGCGATGGACCTCGACCACTGGGCCAAAGAGCCGGGTCTGGAGCACTGGAGCTACCTCAACTGCCTGCCCTACTACCGCAAGGCGGAGACGCGCGACGTGGGGCCGAACGACTACCACGGCGGCGACGGTCCGGTGAGCGTCACCACCTCTAAGCCGGGCGTGAACCCGCTGTTTGAGGCGATGGTGGAAGCGGGCGTGCAGGCGGGCTACCCGCGCACCGACGATCTCAACGGCTATCAGCAGGAAGGCTTCGGCCCGATGGACCGCACGGTCACGCCGCAGGGCCGACGCGCCAGCACCGCGCGCGGCTATCTTGACCAGGCCAAAAAGCGCCCGAACCTGACCATCCGCACTCACGCCATGACCGATCGCATTATCTTTGACGGAAAACGCGCGGTAGGCGTCGAGTGGCTGGAAGGCGAAAGCACCATCCCGTCCAGAGCGACGGCGAATAAAGAGGTGCTGCTGTGTGCGGGCGCGATTGCCTCCCCGCAGATCCTCCAGCGCTCCGGCGTGGGCAACGCGGAGCTGCTGAAGCAGTTCGATATTCCGCTGGTGCACGACCTGCCCGGCGTGGGCGAAAACCTGCAGGATCACCTGGAGATGTACCTCCAGTACGAATGCAAAGAGCCGGTCTCCCTCTACCCTGCCCTGCAGTGGTGGAACCAGCCGAAGATTGGCGCCGAGTGGCTGTTTGGCGGCACCGGCGTGGGCGCGAGCAACCACTTCGAAGCGGGCGGTTTTATCCGCAGCCGCGAAGAGTTCGAGTGCCCGAACATTCAGTACCACTTCCTGCCGGTAGCGATTAACTACAACGGCTCGAACGCGGTTAAAGAGCACGGCTTCCAGTGCCACGTTGGCTCCATGCGCTCCCCGAGCCGCGGGCACGTGCGCATCAAGTCGCGCGATCCGCACCAGCATCCGGCGATCCTGTTCAACTATATGTCTCACGAGCAGGACTGGCAGGAGTTCCGCGACGCTATCCGCATCACCCGCGAGATCATGCACCAGCCCGCGCTGGACAAATATCGCGGTCGCGAAATCAGCCCGGGCGTCGAATGCCAGACCGACGAGCAGCTGGACGAATTCGTGCGTAACCACGCCGAAACCGCCTTCCACCCGTGCGGCACCTGCAAGATGGGTTACGACGAGATGGCGGTGGTCGACGGCGAAGGCCGCGTTCACGGGCTGGAAGGGCTGCGCGTGGTGGATGCGTCGATCATGCCGCAGATCATCACCGGCAACCTGAACGCCACCACTATTATGATTGGCGAGAAGATTGCCGACGCCATTCGCGGGCGCGAGCCGCTGGCGAAGAGCACGGCGGCGTATTATGTGGCGAACGGGGCGCCGGTAAGACGCTAAGTTTCGCCCGCCTACGTTTCAACGATGATTAAAACCTCAGTTTCATAGACAAAAATCCCCGGACGTCGCCGCCGGGGATTTGTACCAGTCAGAACGCATTGTCCCTGAGACGAAATGAACGGGTAATGCGATCCCAGATCGCCACAAACTCAGCTTCGCTATAGGCTGATGGGGGAGCAGTGTCGCTTCCTTCGGGTGGGATTTCGTTGCTGAGTGTCAGATCAAGACTGGGATGCATGAAGTCTGCATTTGTCTCATTCGCTACGGCTGTAAACATGAGCTGCGCTGAGGGATTATCGGATGATCTTTTTGGTGGGGCGGTAATCAGCCATTCATTGCCCGTGAAACCGGCAATCTGCGCTTCCCCCTTACGTAATGTGCGTCCATTAATGCTGTTGATATAAGACTGAATTTCCCCGGTTCGCTCCAGCATGGTGGTGCTTTCTTTCAGAGCATTATTGCTCCAGACGATAAAAGAAAATACCGAACTGTGCGGATAAATAAAGGTGATGTCTTCCTTTGGTTTACCGTTCCCGTCGCGGATAAACCCTTCTGAAATACAGGTGCCCGGCTGTGTCGGGATTTCATCATTTTTTCGCCCGCTCAGACGGGACATTAAGTCCTGTAGCTCTGCTAGTTTCTGAGGTTTGTTATTAATATGGCCAGGACTGACACCAGCATTGATAAAATCCTCCTTATCTTGTTGATATTTAGGATTTGATAAATCGATAATATCCTGACTGAGGATAAACGCTACCCCATCTATATACAGGTGCCCTTCCAGAGTGCGGCCATATCCTCCTTCACTCCCATTTCTATTCCGGTCAAAGATCACCGCATTCTCATTGATCCGGTACACCTGCTTTAAGAAAGGCTGATCCACTTTCCTCACTGTATGCCCGTTCAGCAACTCCTGCTCTCGTAGCCGGATACGATGTTCAAATGCCGGGCGATAAAATCGCTTGCTGCTGATGCTGATCTCATTGATTTTGGCATCTTCGGTCCGGGTGTTTTCAAAAGAGGTCGGAACCTCAAACACATAGCGCCCCACGCACTGGGCTTTAGTGTAGGCAAACAGGGTATCAACCATACGTTTTTCCTTAGCGGTCAATTCTGGTGGCGTATGAACAAACGTCACAAAGTTGTGAATATAGAATCCTGCCGCCAGCAACAGCATCGCCAGCGGAATAAGCAGGGGAAACGGGAATTTTTTCATGGTGCCGGCACCTGCTGCACGATTTTTACCACCGAGCGGACCGTGAACATCAGGGCGTCGGACAGGTCGCTGTAAACTGAACGGGAGCGATCCACAGGATCAACGGCATAGGCCCCTTCATGGTCAACATTGGTCGCCAGCACCCCAAAAATTCTGGGGGACCTGGTCCGGATCGCCTTTACTGGCACCGTGCCATCGCCGGGCGTTCCTGCGGAAATCAACTCAAAGGTTGTTCCTGCATCATACCGATATGTCGGTGACGATGGCTCTGGATAGCCCATCACCGGCACAGGCCGCAGAGCAGGCCGTTCTTTCCACGTCAGAAAAGCATCAGACTTATTGTCTGCACTCGCACCATAAAACAGCCAGGTCTGCGGGTGGTATTTGCCATTCAGTTTCTCAATGAATTCTTTAACTGGATTCTTTATCCGGTAAACAAAATCTTGCCACTCACTATTCGTATCCCCCAGCAGCAAATCCTTATCACATAGCCGCCACCAGTCCGTTTTGTTCAGGTATATTTCCGTGTACGGATCGCTCTTTGGTAGAGACTGTTGCGTATCGCCGCTCTCGATTTTCAGCCAGCCAGGACCGTAAGCCTTGCCCGGCAGCAGTTGTAACGGGCCGGGAGACTGGGCCAACACCGGCATCAGCTTCTCGGCACTGTCCCCGATAATTATCCCGGTAATTCCCCGTTCGCCGATTTTCATCCGTCGATAAGCTGCTGGCGAGCCAAGGTCCGGCATCACCCCGTTGACAATCCCCAGAATCTTGCTCTGACCGTTCATGTTTTCTGAATAATGTCGGGCAACCAGGCCTCCCATCGAATGGGTGACCAGAATGACTTTGTCCACCGCCAGACGACCGTGATATAACCCCAGAACCTTGCTGATATATTGGCCAAGCAACGCCGCCGAATCAGCATTCGACTGTAGCCAGTTATAGCCAAAAACGTGAAGCGGGTATAAAAAGTGGTGCCCGTGCGCCGCTTCTTCTTCCGTCAGCACCTGCTCTGCAGGTTCGTCACCGATCCTGACACCGGTAAAACGCTGCCGCGCCGTTTGTAATTGCGCTTCACGGAAATAATTATCTAACAGGATATCGTCGTCACTGAGCAGGTACTGTAACCGGTCAAGCGCCTCGCCGTAGCTCATGTAAAACGCACTCCCCCAGCCCCGCACACACCGGGATGGGAACTTTTTACCGTCAGCCCCCTCATTGAAGATATTCCCGCTGTCATCAACAAATGTTGTTTTTGGGTCAAGAAGCTGTTTTCTTTTCTCCGGGCCTGCCAACGGCCATTTTTTTAGTGATTCAAAGCTGTACTCCCAGACTTTGTTCTCTTTGTTCTTTAAATTAGATCCCATCACTCCTGGAATGAAAATAACCGGAATGATTTTGTGCGGCGGCATAAGGCAAACCGCCACGTAATTATTTTCTTTTGGCTGGGAGGTCAATTCATAATGAAACCGTCCATTGTCGTCCCAGATGGGCCGATGATAAGCACGATTTTCAGAGTCATCCATGAGTTAAGTTCCTGATATTGTAGATCCAGAAGGGCATTAGCGCATAAAATCCGCGAACAGAACTTAACCAAAATCAACTTTCAAATTCACTTTGCCACTCCCTTCCCAAAATATTTTCATCCTCCTGCATCCAGTTTCCCACCTGCCCTCGTATGTGAGTATGTGAGCAACGCCTTTGCTCCTTAATCCGAGGATAAATGATGAAAAAGCTACTCAGTGTTGCATTCGTATCCAGCGCTTTACTCTTCTGTGCAGGCGCATCAGCGGCCATGACGTCTGGCTCCGTGATGGTGGGTGGAGCGGAAATGTTCCCGAGCAAAAACATTGTTGAAAACGCCGTGAATTCTAAAGATCACACCACGCTGGTGGCGGCGGTTAAAGCGGCCGGGCTGGTGGATACGCTGCAGAGCAAAGGGCCCTTCACCGTTTTTGCGCCCACCGATGCGGCGTTTGCAAAATTGCCTGCGGGTACGGTCGACAATCTGGTGAAGCCGGAAAATAAAGCGCTGCTCACCAGTATCCTGACCTATCACGTGGTTGAGGGTAATTACGATATGAAAGCGCTGGAGCAGAAAATTAAACAGGGCGGCGGCCACGCGGAGCTGAAAACCGTTAACGGTCAACCGCTGTGGATCATGAGTAACGGCCCGCACAATATTCAGCTCAAGGATGGTAAAGGTAACGTGGCGAATATCAGCACCTATGACGTCCATCAGAAAAATGGCGTGATCGATGTGATTGATACCGTCCTGATGCCTAAGTAGTTGTCTATACTTCGGAAGTGTGACGTTGCCTTCCGGGAAAAACATGGATAACGCGTTGGCTCAACAGCAGTTGAAATTAATGCAGGCGGTCGCAAACGGCGATCGCCGCGCATTTGAACAGCTTTACCGACTCACTTCACCGCATCTGTTTGCCGTCGCGCTGCGCATGCTGCGCCATCGCGCCTGGGCAGAAGAGATCCTTCACGACTGTTTTGTCACCGTCTGGAGTAAAGCCGACACCTATAACGCCGCCCTGAGCTCTCCGATGACCTGGCTTACGCATATTGTTCGCAACCGCTGTATTGACTGGCTGCGCAGCGGGCAAACCCGCGCTGCCGCCCGCGAGGAGTCGTATTCCGAAGAGAGTCTGCTTAGCGAAAACGATGAGCAAAACAACTGGTACGACGACGCGCAGGCAGCACGGCTCAGGCATTGTCTGGATCATCTAAGTCAGGAACAGCGCCAGAGCATTACGCTCGCCTACTATCAGGGCATGTCCCACAGCGACATTGCCGACTGGCTCCAGCAGCCCGTGGGCTCGGTAAAAAGCTGGATCCGCCGCGCGATGGATCATCTTCGGGAGTGCGTGGGCCTATGAATGACAGCGAAAAACGCGATGACATGCTGGCTGCGGAATATGCCCTCGGCACTCTGCGCGGAGGGGCGCGGCTTCAGTTCCAGAAAAGGCTCACCGCGGAGCCCCGCCTGACAGCGCGCGTCGCGTACTGGCAGGAAATGTTTAGCACGCTCGACAGTCATCTCGCGCCCGTTCACCCACCCGAGACGGTGTGGAAGAGGATCGCCCTCGATCTGCCACCGAAAAAGCCTTTGCGCCAAAGCCGGCCCTATCTCGGCTGGATGGTCGCGGCCGGCCTCGCCGCCGTTACCGTCGTGACCTGGTATTCCACCCGAACGCCGGAACTCGCACCGCTGATGGTGCTCAACGATGCCCAACAGCACGGGCAATGGATCGTCAGTGCGGACAGCCGCCGCCAGTATCTGAGCATCACCCCTCTCAGACCGAACGCTATTGCGGCGCAAAACAGCCTGCAGCTTTGGCTTATTCCTGCCGGTAAGGCCCCGATATCCCTTGGGCTGCTGCAACGTGATATACCGACTCATGTTGCCCTCAGGAACAACACCCTTACCCCTGACGCGATGATAGCCATAAGCCTCGAGCCCGAAGGTGGGTCACCCACCGGTCAACCCACCGGCCCCGTGCTGTACAGCGGCAAGATTTAATCCCCCGGCCTTGTTCGCAGGGCCGCAGGGGTCACCAAATTTTATTCTGTTCATATGATTGTTACATATAAGAATTAAATATTAAGCTTGCAATTAATTTAATTATTAAAAAACGTCATTGACATTTTCTTCCGCACTCCATTAAGTTTTAAGCGAGCATTATTTCATTCCAGATACAGAATATATCAAAAACGAGCGTTTAAGAATTTTTCATAATTCTTAAACCGCTCCCTTATTTTTATTTATTTTGAGTCACACAACAGTGAGATAAGATCATGAATAATAGTGCAAACAAAGTTGTTGTTATCACCGGTGCCAGCAGCGGTATTGGTGAGGCCATTGCCCTTCATCTGGCAAATAAACCTTTTTCTCTGGTTCTGGTTGCCCGTCGTCTGGAGAGAATTAACGCCCTGGTAGATCGCATTATTCAGCAGGGCGGCCAGGCGATTGCCGTGAAGGCGGACGTGACCCGACAGGAGGAGGTTCAGCGCGCGATTGACGCTGCCGTTGCCGCATACCAGCGCGTCGACGTGCTGATCAACAACGCGGGCTTTATGGCGATTGCCCCCCTCAGCGAGCTGAAAACCGACGAGTGGGACCGGATGATCGATACCAATATTAAAGGCGTGCTGTACGGTATCGCAGCGGCATTTCCGGTATTCCAGCGCCAGGGGAGCGGACACTTTATTAACGTGGCCTCCGTGGCGGGTATCAAGGTCCTTGCCCCCGGCGGCGTGGTGTACAGCGCCACGAAATTCGCCGTCCGCGCCCTGAGTGAAGGCTTACGTCAGGAAGCGGGGAAAACCGTTCGGACGACCCTTATTTCCCCCGGCGCCGTTGAAAGCGAGCTGCAGTTTGGCAGCTCTGATGCCCCGAGCAAACAGTTCCTGCATGAATTTTATAAGCAGGCTATTCCGGCAGAGTCGATTGCCAGAGCCGTATTATTTGCTATCGAACAGCCTGGCGACGTTGATGTAAATGAAATAATTGTCCGTCCTACGCAGGAAGAATTTTAGCATGAGTTAAATAACGCTGAACGAGGTGTCATTATGATTAAATCATTAACGTCCCTGTCAGAATTAAATATGCGATCGGGTGCCGATATTCTCCTTGAAGTGCTGGAGAGTGAAGGTGTGGAATATATTTTTGGCAACCCCGGCACCACCGAACTTCCGCTCATTGATGCCCTTCTTCGCCATGAAAATATTCACTATATTCTGGCACTCCAGGAGAGCAGCGTGGTCGCCATTGCCGACGGCTACGCGAAAGCCTCCGGCAAGACCGGTTTTATCAATTTGCATACCGCCAGCGGTCTTGGGCACGGGATGGGGAATCTCATTAACTCGCGGATCATGAAAACGCCGCTGGTTGTCACCGTCGGGCAGCAGGATACCCGTCACTACGTGCGCGACCCGCTCCTGTATGATGACATAGTCTCCATTGGATCGCCGGTGGTGAAATGGGCGCAGGAGGTCACCAGCGCCGACCAGCTCCCGGTTCTTGTGCGCCGGGCCTTTCATGCCGCCAGCTACCCTCCCGCGGGTCCGGTGCTGCTATCCCTGCCAATGAACGTCATGGAAGAGCTCAGCGACGCCGGGATACAAACGGCCTCTAAAGTGAACTACCACACCGTGGCGGGCTCTCTGGACGAGCTGGCGCAGGCGCTAAGCGAAGTCACCCCCGGCAGGATCATGATTGTGGCGGGGGATGAAGTTCACTCCAGCGGCTCGACGCAGGAGATTGTCCAGCTTGCTGAAGCGCTAGGCGCCCACGTCTACGGCTCCTCCTGGCCGTTGAATTTGCCCTTCCCCACGCAGCACGCGCTCTGGCGAGGGAATATGCCCACCACCGCAAAGGAAATCGCCAGCGTCGTTAATGCCTACGATGCGGTGTTTATCATCGGCGGCAGAAGCCTGATTACCATTTTGTATAGCGAGGGCGAGGCCATTCCGGAAACCTGCGCGGTGTATCAGCTCTCGGCGGATATGAACGAGCTGGGACGCACCTACGCCACTCGCCTCTCGGTGATGGGGGATATCACACTCTCCCTGAAGGAACTGTTGCCGAAGCTTGAGCAGCGCCGGGTGGCAAGCAAATTGACGCATCAGCGGCTGCTCAAAGCGGCACGCGCCGAACGTGAAAAAGAGTGGCAACTGCAGGAAGAGCGTCTGGCAGCCGAGCGGCTGCGCCCGGCGATTTCGCCGATGGTCGCGGCCTACGAGGTGATAAAGTCCGTTCCGCCGGGCATAACGATTGTCGACGAGGCGATTGCAACGGCCAGACACGTTCGCCGGTTTATCTCCGACCAGCAGCACCCGCGCTACTACTTTATGCGCGGCGGCGGTCTGGGCTGGGGAATGCCTGCAGCAGTAGGTCACTCGCTGGGGCTGGGGCGCGAGCCGGTTGTGTGTCTGGTTGGCGACGGCGCCTCCCTGTACTCGCCGCAGGCGCTCTGGACGGCGGCGCACGAAAATCTGCCCGTCACCTTTATCGTGATGAATAACCTGGAGTACAACATCCTGAAAAACTTCATGAAAGGACAGCCGGGCTACAGTTCGACAAAGCTGGGTCGCTTTATCGGGATGGATCTGATTAACCCGCGAATTGATTTCCAGTCGCTGGGCGCCGCGATGGGTATCCGCTGCTGCCGGGTGACCCAGGCCGCGGATATCGCCACGGCGGTGACGCAAGGGCTACAGTCCGGAAAAACCAATTTGATTGAAATTGCCATTTCCGCAGATTGATCGACCGTTTCAGATGTACCCTACATAAAACACTTATAACCGAAACGCCTCAAGCCGCTTAATCTGCCGCCCTTCTCCGTCAAAATTCTCCGCCGCCAGCCAGGCGCGCAGTTCGGCATCGCGCTGCGGCCACTCGCCGTCAATAATAGAAAGCATATCGCTGTCGCGGTTGCGCCCTTTGCGCACCAGCTTCTGGCGCAGGCGTCCTTCCCAGACAAATCCCAGCCGCTCCGCCGCATTTCGTGACGCAACGTTCATGGAATCGCACTTCCACTCGACGCGCCGGTAGCCGTGCTCAAACGCATTTTTCAGCAGCAGCCACACCGTTTCGGTGCCCATCCGGGTTCCTTTCATCCTGCGCGACCAGGTCACGTGCCCGATCTCCACTGATCCCAGCAGCCGCTCGTTAGCCATATAGCTCACCAGCCCCACCGCGCGTTCGGTGCGTAAATCAATGACGGCAAACGGCACCAGCTCATCGTCCATCACCTTACCCACGATCCAGTGCGCGGTGGCTTCCACGCTCGCTGGCTGCGTGCTGGCAAGCCACGTCCAGTCGCTGTCGTCGCCCAGCGCGTAGGCCTCATAGAGATCGGCCGCGTGGCGATCGGCATCCAGCGGCTCCAGGCGGCAATACTGGCCGAACAGCGGCGTGCGGGTTAATACGCGCGCGCCTCTCCAGTCTGGAACGATATCGTTAACGGTTTGACCATGTTGATTGATTTCGGGCACGGCGGTGACTCCCTGAAAGGTAAGGAGTTTGTTATAGCAGGTTAAAAAGCGGGCGAAAAGCAGCGTATTTTAATAGCCCGAGCGCATGCGATATTCCTGGAAGGCATAAGCAAAGCTGAATTTCGACTTTGCGTAATGTCAGAGTCGCCCTAACGTAGCGGAGCATAAAACAATCACAATATATTCTTCTCAGGGATCGCTATGACGAAAAAACTGTTGCCGTTACTGGTGCTGGCTGCGCTCTCAGGCGCTGTCCACGCCGCTACTCCGCCCAACACGCTGGTTGTTGCCCAGGGGCTGGATGACATCGTGAGCCTCGACCCGGCCGAAGCCAACGAGCTTTCCAGCATCCAGACCGTGCCGAGCCTGTATCAGCGTCTGGTACAGCCGGACCGCGATAACCCGGAAAAAATCACCCCGATTCTGGCAGAAAGCTGGGAAGCGGACGCGGCAGCCAAAACCCTGACGATTAAGCTTAAGCCCGATGCCAGATTCGCCTCCGGTAACCCGCTGCGCCCGGAAGACGTGATTTTCTCGTACACCCGCGCCGTGACGCTCAACAAATCCCCGGCCTTTATCCTCAACGTGCTGGGCTGGGACGCGAGCAACATCGCCAGCCAGCTGAAAAAGGTGGACGACCATACCCTCCAGCTTCACTGGACGGCGGACGTTAGCCCGTCGGTGGCGCTGAATATTCTCTCAACGCCGATTGCCTCCATCGTCGATGAAAAGCAGGTTGCGGCGAACGTGAAGGATAACGACTTCGGCAACGCCTGGCTGAAAATGCACTCGGCGGGCAGCGGCGCGTTCAAAATGCGCGTCTATCAGCCGCATCAGGCCATCGTGCTGGAAGCTAACGAATCAGCGCCCGGCGGCGCGCCGAAGCTCAAAAGCATCATCATTAAAAACGTCCCCGATCCGGCTTCACGCCGCCTGCTGATCCAGCAGGGTGATGCGGACGTGGCGCGCGATCTCGGTGCAGACCAGATAAGTGCCCTGGACGGCAAGCCGGGCGTGAAGGTGCTGAGCATTCCGACCGCCGAGCAAAATTACCTGGTGTTTAACACCGGCAACAGCGCCAACCCGCTGCTGAACAACCCGGCGTTCTGGGAAGCCTCGCGCTGGCTGGTGGATTATGAAGGCATCACCAAAAATCTGCTGAAAGGCCAGTACTTTGTTCATCAGAGCTTCCTGCCGGTCGGCCTGCCGGGCGCGCTGGAAGACAACCCGTTTACGTTTGACCCGGCAAAAGCGAAAGCCATTCTCGCCAAAGCGGGCATTAAAGACGCGCACTTTACGCTGGACGTGGAGAACAAGCCGCCGTTTATCACCATCGCCCAGTCGATGCAGGCGAGCTTTGCTCAGGGCGGCGTGAAGGTCGATCTGCTGCCTGCCGCCGGGAGCCAGGTCTATGCCCGCGTGCGCGCAAAGCAGCATCAGGCGGCGATCCGTCTGTGGATCCCGGACTACTTCGACGCGCACTCAAACGCCAGCGCCTTTGCGTGGAACGACGGCAAATCCAGCACCGTGGCCGGACTTAACGGCTGGAAAATTCCGGAGCTGAACAAAGCCACGCTGGCGGCGGTAGCCGAGCCGGATCCGGCCAAGCGTCTGGATCTCTACAAGAAGATGCAGGAACAGCTGCAGCAGAATTCGCCGTACGTGTTCGTCGATCAGGGGAAAACCCAGATCGTGGTGCGCGATAACGTGAAGGGGTATCAGCAGGGGCTGAACGCGGATATGGTCTGGTACGATCGCGTCACGAAGTAGCCCTTCTCCCTCTCCCGTGGGAGAGGGTTGGGGTGAGGGGTGAGGGCAACATCGCGCAACAGAGCCGCCTGTTCCCCCTCACCCCCGCCCTCTCCCACAGGGAGAGGGGGTCGTCCGTGCATATTTTCAGGATAACGATTTACCCATGCCACATCTTTCCACCCGCGTGCTCCAGGGGCTGCTGACCCTGCTGCTCACGCTCCTCGGGCTGCTGCTCGTCACGTTTGCGCTCTCGGCGTTTTCACCGGTCGATCGCGTGCTGCAGATCGTGGGCGATCACGCCAGCCAGTCAACCTACGATCAGGTTCGCCACCAGCTTGGGCTGGATCGGCCTCTGCCCGTGCAGTTCTGGCACTACCTGCAAAACCTTGCCCACGGGGATTTAGGCACCGCCAGCGCCACCGGGCAGCCGGTGCTGCAGGATCTGCTGCACGCGTTTCCCGCCACGCTGGAGCTGGCGACTTTGGCGTTAATCATCGGCGCCGTGCTCGGCGTGATTGCCGGGGTGCTGTGCGCCCGCTACGCCGGTTCGCCGCTCGATCTCGCCATCAGAACGCTCACCCTGCTCGGCAACTCGGTACCGATTTTCTGGCTCGGCCTGCTGATGCTGGCCCTGTTCTACGCGAAGCTGCAGTGGAGCGCGGGTCCCGGCAGGCTGGATGATATCTGGCAGTTCACCGTCGAGCCGCGTACCGGCTTTGCGCTGGTGGATACCTGGCTTTCCGGCGATCGCGAGGCGTTCCGCAACGCCCTCAGCCACCTGGTGCTGCCGGTGCTGCTGCTGGCCTATTACTCGCTGGCGAGCATCACGCGCCTGACGCGTTCCGCCTGCCTGAGCGAAATGAACAAAGAGTACATCCTGCTTGCCCGCGCCAAGGGCGCCGGGGAGATGACCATCCTGCTGCGCCACGTGCTGCCGAACATTCGCGGTACCCTGCTGACGGTAATCGCCCTCGCCTACACCAGCATGCTGGAAGGCGCGGTACTGACCGAAACCGTCTTCTCCTGGCCGGGGATCGGGCGCTACCTCACCACCGCTCTGTTCGCCGGAGACACCACCGCCGTCATGGGCGGCACGCTGCTGATTGGCGTCTGCTTTGTGCTGATCAATAACCTTACCGACCTGCTCGTGCGGGCGACCGATCCCAGGGTGCGCTGATGCCGTTTTATCTTTTCTTACGCCGCCTGCGCCGCTCCCCTGCCGCGTTTTGCGGGCTGGCTGCTATCGCGCTGCTGGTGGCTATCGCCCTGTTCGCGCCGTGGCTCGCGCCGCTTGACCCGAACTGGCAGGACGCCGCCGCGCGCCTGCAGGCACCGAACAGCCAGCACTGGCTGGGCACCGACAGCTACGGGCGCGACCTGCTTTCGCGCCTGATTTACGGCACCCGTCCGGCGCTCGGGCTGGTGGCATTAGTTACCGTAATCACCCTGCCCGCCGGGCTGCTGGTGGGGATTTTGTCCGGCTACTACGGCGGCTGGCTGGAGCGCATCCTGATGCGTTTTACCGACGTGGTAATGTCGATGCCGCGCCTGATCCTCGCCTTCGCGTTTGTGGCGATGCTTGGCCCGGGACTGGTCAACGGCGCGCTGGCGCTGGCCTTAACCACCTGGCCCGCCTACGCTCGGCAGGCGCGGAGCGAGATCCAGCGGCTGCGCCACAGCGATTATCTGGCCGCCGCCGAGATGATGGGCATTCGCGGCCCGCGCCTGCTGGTCGGCCATATCCTGCCCCTGTGCCTGCCGTCCGCGATTGTGCGGCTGGCGCTGGATCTGGCGGGGATTATTCTGGCAGCCGCCGGTCTGGGCTTCCTCGGCCTTGGCGCGCGTCCGCCGATGGCCGAATGGGGCGCGATGATCGCTGACGGCATGCAGGTGATTTTCGACCAGTGGTGGATTGCCGCCATTCCGGGCGGCGCGATTCTGTTTGCCAGCCTGGCCTTTAACCTGCTGGGCGATGGCCTGCGCGACGTACTGGAGCCACAGCATGACTGAACAACGCGTCATCGTCGATGCGCTGAATATCGACTACCCCGCCGCGCGCGTGGTCAACAACCTGAGCTTCACGCTAGGCAACGAGCGGCTGGCGCTGGTGGGGGAATCCGGCTCGGGCAAATCAATGTCCGCCCGCGCCCTGATGGGGCTGGTGCGTAAGCCCGGCATCGTGAGCGCGAACCGGCTTAACGTGCTCGGCAACGACCTGCTGACCCTGAGCACCCGCCGCTGGCAGGCGCTGCGCGGCAACGGGATTGCGATGGTCCTGCAGGACCCGCGCTACGCGCTGAATCCGGCGAAAAACGTCGCCGCTCAGCTCGATGAAGCGCTGACCCTGCACCAGCGCCTGCCCCGCGCCGAGCGCCTGGCGCGCATTCACGACATTATCCGCGCCGTCGGACTCAACGAACACGTCCTCCAGCGCTATCCCGGCGAACTCTCCGGGGGCATGGGCCAGCGGGTGATGATCGCGATTGCGCTGATCAACAACCCGCAGGTGCTGATTGCCGATGAACCCACCTCCGCGCTGGACGCCCGCCTGCGCAACCAGATCCTCGAACTGCTGGTGCAGCAGAGCGAAGAGCGCCAGATGGCGATGCTGTTAATCAGCCACGATCTGCCGCTGGTGGCGGAGCACTGTGACCGCGTGCTGGTGATGTATCAGGGCGAGAAGGTCGACGAGATGGCGGCGAACCGGCTTCCGCAGGCGACGCACCCGTATACGCGAACCCTGTGGACCTGCCGACCCAATGCGCAAACGTTCGGCCAGATGCTGCCGACGCTGGACCGCACGCAGCCGTGGAAGGAGGCCGATAATGGCGCTCGTTGAGGTTAAGGATCTCCAGGTGAGATTCGGAGAGAAAACGGCGGTGTCCGCCGCCAGCTTTGGCATCGAGAAAGGTGAAACCTTCAGCCTGATCGGCGAATCCGGCTGCGGGAAATCGACTATTCTGCGCGTGCTGGCGGGATTGCAGCGCGAGTGGAACGGCCGTATTTCGATCCTGGGAGACGCACTACGGCCAGGACGGCGTTTTGAAGGCGAGCTTCGCCGCAACGTGCAAATGGTGTTTCAGGATCCGTGGGCGTCTCTGCATCCAAACCACACCGTTGCGCGCACCCTGTCGGAGCCGTTAAACATCCACGGCGAAACGCGGATTGCCGAAAAGGTAGCGGATGCGCTGCAGCAGGTGGGGCTTTCCGCCGACGCGGGCAAGCGTTATCCGCACCAGCTTTCCGGCGGGCAGCGTCAGCGCGTGGCCATTGCCCGCGCGCTGCTGCTGCGCCCGCAGCTTCTGCTGCTGGACGAGCCGACTTCGGCGCTGGATATGTCCGTGCAGGCGGAAATTTTGAACCTGCTCAACAGCCTGAAGGCCGAGCACGGCATGACCTACCTGCTGGTGAGCCACGACGCGGACGTGATTGCCCATATGTCCGACCGGGCGGCATTTATGGCGCACGGGGAGATCCAGAAGGTGTTTGACCGTGAGGCGATGTTACGGGGCGAGCACAGGATGGGGTAAGCCGCGTGGCGGCGAGCGCCGCGCGGGTTTTCCAGGCCGGGTAAGGCGTCGCCGCCACCCGGCAAAAAAAATCACTTCAGCAGCTTCACCGTGGCGTCGATGTCGATCTCATCTTCGGTGAAGATCAGCGTCGTGTTCTGGAAGGTGGTGATCGCCAGCTTCTTCACCGTGCGCATTTCGCCCGGCTTTTTCTCGGATTTCGGCTTGATGCTGTTCATCAGCAGCCCCACCGACAGCACCGCGTTCTCTTTGTCGATTTTGGTATCAGCCGGCTCTTCTTCGTTAAACACCACGAAGGATTTGATGGAGGAGAGCTTCACGCGCTCGCCGGCAATAAAGAGATGTTTGCTTTCGGGGATCACCTTCACCGCGTAGGCGGAAAGGCCTTTGTTGTTGGTGGTTGGCTCAAAGGTCACCGCGGCATCTTTCTTAATCAGATCGGGGTTCGCGACCTTAATCACATGAAAATAGCGGTTGTCGCCGTTTTCATCTTTGATAAATCCAAAGCCTTTATCTTTAAACCACGTTGTGATTGTACCGTTCATCGCTGTTACCGCCTGTCAGATCGTAATGACTAAAGTTTTGCAGCGCGCAGTGTAATGCACAATGACGGAGGAGACAAAAAAAAGCCCCTGCACGGGTGCAGGGGAAAACTCATGTCAGAGCTTTTACCCTAAATAATTCGAGTTGCATGAAGGCGGCGACGCAGCGAATCCCCGGGAGCGTACATCAGTACGTGACTGGGGTGAGCGAGGAAAGCCAACGCACAGGCAACTTGAAGTATGACGGGTATATTAGTATTTAGTTGAACACCATCCCTCCATCGATTAAGAGCGACTGGCCGGTCATGTAGTCGGAATCCGGGCCTGCCAGGTATGAGACGCAGGCGGCGACATCTTCCGGCTCGGACAGGCGGCCAAGCGTAATGCGTTTGGCAAAGGTTTCAGTCCCGTAGCCGAGCGGTTTACCCGCCGCCTCGGAGACCTGACGGTCGATTTCCGCCCACATCGGCGTTTTGACGATGCCAGGACAGTAGGCGTTAACGGTGATCCCCAGCGGCGCGAGATCCCGTGCCGCGGTCTGGGTTAAGCCGCGCACCGCGAACTTGCTGGAACTGTAGACCGCCAGTTCCGGGTTGCCGGTGTGTCCCGCCTGGGAGCAGGCGTTGATGATCTTGCCGCCGTGTCCCTCTTTGCGGAAGGCGTCAATCGCGGCCTGGATCCCCCAGATCACCCCTTTCACGTTGATGTTGTAGACCTTGTCGACAATGTCCGGCGTGATGGATTCGATAGGGGTAGACGGCGCAATCCCGGCGTTATTCACGATCACGTTAAAGCCGCCCAGCGCGGTGCGCGCTTTCTCCACCGCCGCAAATACCTGTTCGCGGTCAGAGACATCGACCTTCACGGCGACGGCGTTGCCGCCGTTACGGATGATTTCATCGGCGACGGCTCTTGCCGTCTCAACGTTATAGTCGGCGATGGCGACGGCAAAGCCGTCTTTCACCAGGCGAAGCGCGATCGCTTTACCAATCCCCTGGCCTGAGCCTGTTACGAGAGCAACTTTTTGCATTTCTCTGTCCTTATATTGAGTCACAAAATCTGGCTGAGATGGAGCTGGCCCATCAGCAGCGGGTTATCGCTGTAGTCGACGGGAATGGCCACCACGGCCGGGCCATCCACATCCATCGCCGCACGCAGCGTCGGCTCAAGCGCCTCGGCGCTCTCCACGGCAAAGCCTTTCGCACCGAAGGCGTCGGCATACGCTTTGAAATCGACCGGGCCGAACTCCACGCCGGAAAGGCGCTGATATTTTTTCTCTTCCTGAATCGCCACCATGTTGTAGGCGTTATCCACCCAGATGATGTGCAGCACGTTGGCGTTGAGGCGCACCGCGGTTTCCAGCTCCATGCTCGACTGCAGGAAGCCGCCGTCGCCGGAGACTGAAACCACCTTGCGGCCCGGGTTCACCAGCCACGCGCCAATCGCCCACGGCAGGGCAACGCCCATGGTCTGCTGACCGTTGGAGATCATCACCTGACGCGCCCGGAAGCTGTAGAGATAGCGGGCGATCCAGATGTGGAAGCTGCCCATGTCGACGGTGAGCGTCACGTCGTTGTTCACAATGTCCTGCATGGCGCGCACGATGCGCAGCGGGTGCAGGGCAAACTGGTTGAGCGAGGCGCCGCGGCGGTCGAGGAGATCGCGCTGATGCTGGCGATCGACCAGAATTTCGGAGGCACGCTGGCTCAGCTCGAGCTTACGATCGATCCGGTTAGCGAGCAGGTTCAGCGTCTCGGCGATGTCCCCCACCAGCTCCAGATCCGGGACGTAGTTACGCTCTTCATAGGCGGGCAGCACGTCGATATGCACCAGCGTCGCGTCACCGCTGTTCCACATGGACGGCTCGTACTCCACCGGGCTGTAGCCGATGCAGATAATCAGGTCCGCCAGATGCAGCAGCCGGTCGCCCGCCTGGTTATTGAACAGGCCGACGCGTCCGGCAAAGCGGGTGAAGTGCTCCTGGTTTACCGCCCCGGCGGCCTGATAGGTGCTGGTGACCGGAATGCGGCTTTTCTCCAGCAGCTTGCGCAGCGCGGCGCTGTTCGCGGGCTGGCTGGCCATCAGGCCGAGTAAAATGACCGGATTTTTGGCGTTTTCGATAAGCTTCGCCACGTCGTTAATCGCTGACTCCGGTGCCGGGCCCATCAGCGCGGGGCCGCTGGCGGGTAAAATCGCCCCCGTCGCGGGCTGGTCGACAATATCCTGCGGCAGGCTGACGAACGCGCCCCCCGGCCTGCCGTGCTCGGCGGCGCGAAACGCGTTCGATACCACCTCGGCAATCGCGTCTGGCGAACTGACCTCCACGGCGTATTTAGTGACAGGGCTGAACATGGCGACGGTGTCCATACTCTGGTGCACCAGCTTGGCTTTATCCGCCCGCTTCACCGCCCCGCCCAACGCCACCACCGGGTCGCCTTCGCTGTTGGCGGTGGCGATGCCGGTGATCAGGTTAGAACAGCCCGGCCCGGAGGTGACCAGCGCCACCCCGGCCTTGCCGGTCAGCCGCCCTACCGCCGCCGCCATAAACGCCGCGTTGGCTTCGTGGCGTACCGGAATGATCTCGATGGAGGAGTCCAGCAGGGAGTCAAAGACCTTGTCGATTTTCGCACCCGGGATCCCGAACACCTGCTTCACGCCCTGCGCTTCCAGCTGGCCGACAACCATATCGGCGCCGTGCGCCCACTGACGTGACTGTTTCTCACTGTTCACGGTAGTTCTCCTGTTAGTTTTCGACGGAACGGATCGCTGCATCAAGATTGCTGGGGTGAAGGTTGGCCTGTAAGAACGCGCTGTCGGCGGGCAGGTCAATCATCAGCTTGTGAATTTCACCGAAGGTGAGCACGCCGCTCTCCAGCTGGTAGTCGAGCAGATGGCCCCCGCCCTGACGGTCGTCGGTGATGAAATGCTCGTGATAGCCGGCCACGTTAATGCCCTGCATATGCTGCGGCGTGCGGAACCCGACCAGCACCCCTTCGCGCTGGTTAAAGCGGAACACCGGCTGGTCGTCCAGCACGTCGGTCATCGCGCGGTACGGCGGCTTCTGGCGCGGTACCGTGCGGGTATGGGCGTGGCGGAAATTGCCGTCAATGCGCAGCGCGCAGAACAGGTTGTCGGAGGGGATCTGCTGGTCGATGACGTCGTGGATCTGCTGACGGCTGACCGGCGCATCGAAGGTTTTGCGGTACTGCGGCTGGAACCAGGTCATCACCGCGAACGGCGTTTTCTGTTCTGGCTTCGCGGCCCGGGCGCTGCCGTCGGCGCGCAGCTGGTACACCTGGCTGCTGAAGGCAATCATTTCACCGTCCAGCTCGTTGAAGGTGCCCAGACCAAAATCACCGTGTGCCAGCAAATCGGCGATGGTGGTCTCTCCTTCGTACACGCCGCTTAGCAGGGCGCTCATTAGCGATGTCTGATAGATCACGCTGTCAGGATGCTTGGCGGAGAACCCCCGCAGGGTCTCGCACAGGCTGGCCTCACAGTCGCAGGCAGATGAATGCATCATCGTGCTCGTCCTCTTCAACTTTATTTAGAAAGGTTAAATAAATGTTGACCCGATTCAGCAGAGAGTTCCAATATAGAAACCATGCTGGTTTGAGACGTTTTAGATATGGAACTTCGTTATCTGCGGTATTTTGTCGCGGTTGCACGCGAGCGACACTTCACCAGGGCGGCCGAAGCGCTGGGTATTTCACAGCCTCCTCTGAGTCAGCAGATCAAACGGCTCGAAGAGGAAGTGGGCACGCCGCTGTTCAGACGCCTGACGCGGGGCGTGGAGCTGACCGAGGCGGGAGAAGCCTTCTACGAGGACGCCTGCAAAATTCTGGCGCTGAGCGATGCTGCGCTGGAAAAAGCCCGCGGCATCGCGCGCGGGCTGAACGGCAACCTGTCGATTGGCATCACCAGCTCCGACGCTTTTCATCCCAAAATTTTCGCGCTGATCCGCCAGTTTCAGGTGCAGAACATGGCGGTGCAGGTTCACCAGGTGGAAGCCAATATGTCGTCGCTGACGACGATGCTGGCGGAGGGTGAACTGGATATCGCCTTCGTGCGCCTGCCGTGCGAGAGCAGCAAGGCGTTCGAGTTAAAAATCCTCGACCGGGAGCCGATGGTGGTGGCGCTGCATCGCGATCATCCGCTGGCGGCGTGCGATTCGCTGGCGTTAGAGCAGCTTCGGGATACGCCGGTGGTGCTGTTCCCGCAGGAGGTCGCGCCGGGGCTGTACGAACGGGTTCACGGCTGCTGCGAGCGGGCCGGAATTGACGTGCAGCACGCGCTGCAGTCGTCGCAGCTTTCCTCCTCCCTGAGCATGGTTTCCGCGGGTGGCGGGTTCGCGCTGGTGCCGAAATCCATGGCGGCCATTTCACCGCCGAATGTCACCTATCACGCGCTGAGCTCGCCGGAGCTCTACACCGATATCGCGCTCTGCTGGCGACGCTTTGAACGCTCGCGGACGGTGAAGCGGTTTTTGATGATGATGAGCGAGGGGTGACGGCAATAGAGGGGTTTTGGTTTTTTGTGGGCCGGGTAAGGCGCAGCCGCCACCCGGCAATGCCAGCCTCTGTCGTGCTTAGAACGGTAAAGGTCATGTTGATGCACGCTTCGGTACTACGTTTTCCTGGTAATTGTCTGCCGCAAACCATCTGTTACTCTGGCTGCACTCAAGGGATGACAAGGAAGAGAGATGCTGAATCCATGCTGGCAAGATGCCTTGAAATACCCTGAACAATGGAGGTTTTGATGACTACACGAGTTATTGCATTTTTGCTCATACTCGGCGCATTCGCTGTAAATGCTGCCGATGGCGGTAATGGTGGGGATGGCGGAAACGGTTCTGATGGAGGAAACGGTTCGGATGGCACCGTCTCAGCTCCGGGCCGTGCGGGTTGTCCGGGCGGAACAGAGCCGGACGCGTCGGGAAAATTTTATCTTCCAGGAACAAAACAGCAGTGCAATCCGGGGAAGCAGGATGCCGTGAAAAGCGCCAGGCAATCAGATGCAGAGTGACAGTAAGCTAACGCATCCTGGCTCCACATCCTCACTTGCCTCCTGCTTCAGGCATGAATACCTGCGGTGGAATACGCAGACCTAGACTTTCTCCTCCGCACGTAATGCGGCCTGCACCGCGGGCCGGGCAATGATTTTTTCCCTGTACGCCACTAGCGCGGGCCAGTCGTTGAGTTCAATTGAGAAGAACGTGCACCATCCCAGCACGGTGAAAAGATAGGCGTCTGCTACATTGAAAGACGCTCCCGTCAGATAAACGCTTGTGGAGAGCGTTTCCTGAAGAAAATCGAACCGCCTGAAGAGCTTCTCACGAAAAATCGATTTGGCCTCTTCGGGCAGCACGCGGTTGAAAAGAGGTGCCGATCCCGCGTGTATTTCGCTGGTGATAAAGTTTAGCCATTCCTGAAGCCGCACCCGCTCCCAGCCGTCTGCTCGCGGTGCCAGCCCACTTTCTGGCTTGAGGTCTGCCAGGTACTGCAAAATTGCTGGCCCCTCGGTCAGGATTTTCCCGTCATCCAGCTCAAGCGCAGCGACATAACCTTTGGGGTTGATGGTCAGGAAGTCGCGCCCGTCAGCGGTAAGCTTGCTCCTGTTGTCCACTTTAACCAGTTCAAACTCAATCGCCAGTTCGCGAAGCACGATATGGGGTGAGAGTGAACAGGTGTCCGGGGCGTAATAGAGTTTCATAATCTCTCCGTTAAAGCGGTTGTGTGATTTACATACACTGTGCTTAAAGCCATTCTCACTGTAAAATTAATGATTCATAAAATAGCTATTAGCTGAGCTACTGATATCCATGATGAATCTTTTACACTGGCGCTTGCTGGTTGCAGTGGCCGATGCCAGTAATATTTCCCGTGCCGCTGAAGAGGTAGGCATGACGCAGTCGGGCGCCAGCCAGGCGATCGCTCAGTTAGAGGCCTCATTAGGATTTGCGGTATTCACGCGAGAGCGGCGCCACATCGGCGTAACGTCGCTGGGTGAGCGGGTTGTCAAAGAAGCAAGGAGTATGCTGGCGCGGCTGGATGCCATCCGTGCACTGGCGGATGAGAGCCGGGGGCTGAGCGGCGGGCGTATTCGTCTTGCCAGTTTTCCTTCGGTGACATCCACGTTTTTGCCCGGACTGCTGCGGGATTTTAAGCGCCTGCATCCTGAAATCGAGGTGGTCGTACTGGAAGGTACGGACCAGGAGGTCGAAGAGTGGCTGGCGGCAGATACGGTTGATGTGGGCGTGGTCATGAACCCTGTTCCCGGGCGTGCTGAAGCGATCTTAGGGCAGGATGCATGGGTCGCGGTGTTGCCAGCCAGTCACCGTCAGGCTCGTTATGCACGTACGCGCGGCATCACCCTTGAGGAACTGGCAGACCAGCCCTTCGTGCTCGCAACCGGCGCTTGCGCCGTCAATGGAAAAAGCCTGATGGAACAGGCTGGCTTGCAGCTGTCTGACGTGCGGGTGACCGTCCGCGACTGGATCAGCGCCTGCCTGCTGGTACGCGAAGGCATGGGCGTCGCGCTTATACCTGAATCCGCGCTGCCGGGTGAATTACGCGGTTTGTGCGTCGTGCCCGTGACGCCTTCGCTGTGCCGGGAGTTTGGGCTGGTTTGTTCGCAGGCTGGCAAATCCTCCCGCGCGACGCAGGCGTTATTAGAAGGATTGCTCAAAATGAAAAGGTCTGCGTGAAGGAGTAACCGTGGTTCACACTGTGCCCGGCGGCGCTGCGCTTGCGCGGGCCTACGGTTCATGTCGCGGGTTGGTTGGCGGTTTTGCAGGCCGGGTAAGCCGTAGCCGCCATCCGGCAGTGCCCTTCTGGAAGCCGCCTCGCAAACTTTCAAGCAACCTTATGTAATTCAGGGTGATCCCTTTTCATCCCTTCCCCGTGGTCGTAAAGTGCCTGCGTTACGGCACATCCGTAACCGGGCGTAGGAACCCGTTAGCATAACATGACGTTTTTTTGGACAAAGAGGATGCTAAATGGCGACTACCCCTGGATTTTCTTACGCGCTCTCTGAGGAAAGCGCAGTTCATCACCTCATCAACACTTCAATTTCCGATTCTGCGGATCTCTTCGAACTGGCCGATGCCTGCACTGCGTATGTCAGCGTGCTGGTGGAAACTGACGACGCGGTGACATTTGACACGCTCTGTAAGAGATTGCTGGCTGCGCTTAAGCGACTGCGGGAGTGCTGTGACTCGGAACTTCCGCCGTACCTGGTTGAACAGTTGATTACTGGTGAAAAGATAACCTCGTGTGTACCGGACTGCTGGCAGGAGACGACGCTGCAGGTGGATTATGCCGTAGCGTTAACGCTGGCGGTGATGGGCGGGACACTGCCTGCGAGCGTGGCGAAAGAACTCACCGGGCTGCTGCATGATATGGTCTGGTTGCTGGCAGAGTTTGTGAAGGAGCCTTATATCACGGCGCACTGAGTTTGGTGACTGAAGGCCGGAATTCTGCGAGGTAAGAAGCAGGATTTCGACCTTACGCTAACGTTGAATGTCTGTTAAGAGCGAGAAACGGACATAATTGTAAAAAGCATGGTGTCGGATTACAGTGAGGACATTGATTGATAAGTAAGTCGAATCAAAGCTGTAGCCAATGAAACAAAAACTTCGCAAACGTAACCAGGACTGGATTTCAAGGCAATTGCAACGTGCGCACAAAGAGGAAATGCCGTTAAGTTTCTTTATTAACTTTCCCTCAATACGAGCAAGTTTGTGTAATGGTGAGCGCCTTAAACGGCGTGGTCGTCTCAAGCCGGACTGGGGTCGCGCGTTGTTTCATCAAGGATGGGGAGAAGTGCCTATGGTTGGGCCACAAGGCTCAGTGTATTGGTTTAACGGGTTTGATAAGGAACAATTACCTGTAGAATGGTTGCCACTGTGGGAAGATCTCTGATTGTATAGAATTTGATCTAATAGCTTTCAGGGTAACGCCTCAACCACGCATAAGACAGCGAGGAGTAGAGGCCAATTCTACGTAAAGATTACAGTATTCCTGTTGGCCATTAAACGATATTGTTTAGTGAAAGATAACCTACATCGCTGACCGAATCTGCGTATCCCCAAATCCTATAACCGGTTGAGGTCTCCATTCCAGGGAGATGAATAGCACGAAGAATAGTACCTACCGTGGTATGCTGTTCAACCGTGTTGGTAAAAATATCAAGATACCGTATTTCCAAATAGCCACCTTCACTGAAATGGTAAAACCACTCGCCATCAAGTGCGGATTCATAGCCATTGAGAAGAGTGACTTTCCATAAGGGAGGTGATTCCATGCTAACCATTGCGACGCGGATCTCATTCCATTTTGTATTATTCATGCAGCTATAAAGCATTCGAACCTCCCAAGGTCTGCTTCAGAAAGAATAACACGCCCTGGATAACAACGTCAGCGCCTGGCACTTTGCAGTTATGAGATTGCCTATACTGCTCGGACCAGAACCCCGGCCCAATCAGAGCTACAGAGAACACGATAGAAAGGTTTCACGCGGCATTTCACAAAATCAAGAATTTCTGCTTCGCTCATCGCTGAGGCCCTAGAGGGGTAGCCAGGCCCCCAATCATCATAGAGATCATCGTATATGCGATAAAACTGCCAGCAGATGTTGCTGAGGATACGAGTACCCGGAGATGAGTGAAACGCAGGGATTTGATGCAGCCGTAACTCTAATTCTTTAGAAGTCTCGGCATGCATCAGAAACCAAGCTTTGATCCTTAGCCACGTCATTGCACTAGCGTTAATGTTAGGCATAACGATGTTTTGTTCAAGCATATATGCACAAAGGTAGCGCTCAATTTCATCTGAATCAGGACGTTTATCTAAATTGAGGGAGGCTAAAATTAACAATGATTCAGAACTTTTGCCGTAGAGTAGCTCTCTTTCTGCCCACTCAATGATCATCTTGTCATAATCATCGACGCGATAAGCCTCGAAAGATTCACCAAACGTTTTCAAACAAAGAATTTCGTGAAGGTCAAGTTTGTATTTATTTTCCATAACGTATTTCAATCCTTGTTGTTAAGAGGGGCAAGTGGATGGCTTCGTTGAGACGATCCGGTGCAAATTGAGCGTACCCCATTACCATCTTAATATCAGCATTAACATCCTTGCAAAACTACCGTTCCGCTACTAAAGAGTCTCCGGCACTCCAACTTCCGCTGCTGGCACAAAGCGGACATTTTTTCACAGTCACCTCATACAGTGTTCACACTCATTAAATGACCGCCGTCAGCACGAGCATTTGAAAACTGTACTCCATCAATATTTCCATATTATCAACCCACCAACTATCACCTATTATATTTCCAATATGGAAACAAGGGGCAAGGATGCACGTAGTCTCAAGAGCGCCTTTCGACACGGCTACCAGACAATTTCCTAATCAAGCACAAGCCCTGGACGATCTTTACCGAGTACTAAAGAGGAACACTACCCGTCACCGGACGATATGCGAAAGCGATTCCCCAGCCTGGACAGGATGAAATACCGCGTGAAATGGTGGGTCATTGATGTGGGTGGCGGGCATTTAAGAGTGATGTTTTTTGCTGATTTTGAGCGAGGAAAGATTTTCATCAAACACATCAGCACACACGCAGAATATGACAAGCTCACGGACCTCTACCGGAGAACGAAAGAATGAATTATGCAACAGCCATCAAAGCGGCAAACGATCTGACAAACGCGCTCCCTTTCCTGGGCTCAAGCCCGTCGCGGCATGATTACGAGGATGCGCTGGCGTTGGTGGAGTATCTGGTCGAACACGAACCCGATAGCCCGCTGGTAGATATGCTCACCGCAAAAATCGATAAGTACGAAAACGAGTCTCCGGAGTTTGCGGAATTTAACGCGCGTGTTGCCCGCATTCCGTCAGGCGTTGCGTTATTGCGAACGCTGATGGATCAATACCAACTCACTCAGAGCGACTTCGAGAACGAAATTGGCAAGAAGTCTCTGGTGAGTCGAATCCTTAATGGACAGCGCACGTTAACGCTGGATCATATGCGTGCGCTGGCGAAGCGTTTTAATTTGCCGGTGAGTGCGTTTGTGGGGAAGTGATCGAGAGCAGGCGCTTTGTACCCAATCCGCGATAATGCGTCGTTTACATACAAGAACAAAGAGCTGTTAATGAAAACAATTGAAGAACTACGAAACGAGCTTCTAAAAATAGGTGAGCTATTAGGCGGAGGTACAAGGCCAAATCATTACTTCTTTATCCCTGACCAACCCGATGGGGCTGCAACTCCCTATCTTGAAATTCATGGCAAAGAATATCATTTTATCGTCAGTGAAAGAGGCCTTGAGCTACAGCGAAAAGTAACGCTCAGTGACGATGAAATTCTGTATTGGTTTGTGGAGAGTGCCGTGGCGGGGATGGCCTCAACCTATGCAGCAAGCCATTCATCTGAACGAGAATTTAGAGAGGTTTATTTCAGAAGGCAATACAGTTTAATGCTCTCTATCAAACCTGAATGGGCAACAAGAAAGCGCAAAGAAATCACTGAGCTCCTCCATTCGCAAAGAAGCGAACGTGGTTAACCCAACCGGCTCGTTACATTTACTTCCCTGTTGCCCTCTCTTTTCCTGGTAATTGCCTGCAACACACCATCTGTTACTCTGGCAGGACGCAAGGGATGACAAGGAAGAGAGATGCTTAACCCAGGATTCGTTACCCGCAAAGCGCTTGCTCAGTGGAAGGATGTTCCCGCTTTTCTCCCCCAGTTCCAGTTTCATGAAAAACACCTGACGGTCATTCACACTAGCCGCCCTGAAAATATTCTGCCGATGATTGCCAGCTTTGACGTCCGGCAAGATGCCGTGATTCAGCGGTTAATGTCATTGCGTCAAATACCGCAAAAATTTCTGCGCAACCAGAAGCCACAGTCGATCGGCAACTTTGGTTTGCACAGTTTTACCCTTTTGAAGAACTCTGCATCTGAGCTCTGCTATGGCTTAAGAGGGCAATTCTGGCGTACCGATTTCGGTCTTGAAAACGTGCCGGATGCCAGTGCTTTTAAGACCCCAGCCGAGCCGGGCAGCGCGAAACTGTTGCTGCGCTACAAGGTAACGGAGCTGGCGCCCGGCAAACATGAGCTCTCTACGGAAACATTCATCTATTGTCCGGACAGACGCACTCGACTAAAAATGTCGGCTTACTGGCTGATAATACGGGCGGGAAGCGGCTGGATCCGTAAAAGGACGCTGAAGGCTGTTAAATCGAATATTGAAGGACGGGAGTCATAAGATGCTGGCTTATATCACAATAGGTACAAACAACTTTCAGCGCTCCGTGAATTTTTATGACGCAGTTTTTAACGTTCTGGGCTATTCACGTCTGCCGGCATGGACTGAAAGCTGGGCAATGTGGGGAGATGAAAATAATCCCGGCGAGGGGTTCAGCTTCTGTCTTTGTCCTCCTTTTGACCAGCAGCCCGCGACGGCGGGAAACGGGACAATGTTCGCATTCAGTGCAGATAACGCGGATCTTGTCAGACGGTTCCATGCAGCTGGCCTCCTTGCGGGAGGAACGGATGAAGGCGAGCCTGGTACGCGAAGCGCGTACGGCCCCGACTTTTATGTTGCCTATCTACGCGATCCTGACGGGCATAAGCTCGCATGCGTTTATCAGCATTACTCTTCTGAAGCCAACAAGTTTGTAGACAAGGAATAGTCGCTTCAATCCTTATCTACCGCCCCACCGCCACGCTCGCCGACAGCCCTGCCACCAGCTCAACGCCCTGCGGCAACCTGTCGATATGAATGCGCACCGGCACGCGCTGCGCCAGGCGCACCCAGCTAAAGGTGGGCTCGACGTCGGGCAGGCCCAGCCCGCCCGCCTCATCGTTGCTGTCCCCGATCCCATGCCCGATGCTCTCCACATGGCCCGTGATGACCGACTCGTAACCCATCAGCACCACCTGCGCGGCATCCCCGACGCGAATATGGCGCAGCTTGGTCTCCTCAAAGTACCCCACCACCCAGAAGCTGTGGGCATCAACAATGGCGACCTTCGTCTCCCCCGCCGTCGCGTAGTCTCCGGGGCGAAGCCGCAGGTGCGTGACGTACCCCGAGACCGGCGCGCGCACGGTGGCGTGCGCCAGATTCAGCTCTGCCAGATCCAGCGCGGCCAGCGCGCCGTGATAATTGGCCGCCGCGACGTTCGCCGCGCTGCCGGTTTGCTGTAAATCCTCGCTCGAGATGGCGTTTTTAATCAGCGTGCGTCGGTGGGCCGCGTCCTGGCGCATCAGCATCTCATGGCGTTTCGACTCGACGTCCGCCTGCGCGCTGACCACCGCCAGCTTAAGCCAGCGCGGATCGATGGTGTAAAGCACATCGCCCCGGTTCACCCACTGATTGTCCCGCACGGCCACGCTGATGACCGGCCCGGAGACGTCCGGCGCAATCTGCACCACGTCCGCCCGCACGCGGCCGTCGCGGGTCCACGGCGTTTGTGCGTAGTGTTTCCACATCATAAACGCCAGAAGCGAGGCCGCCGCGGCCGCGCTTAAGGTCAGCGCATAGCGAGCCAGTAAAGAGAGCAGTGATTTCATGACAATAACCCCAACGCGGTCAGACCCTGCATCAGCAGGAAAAAGGTGACAATCCAGGTTGAAACATCCATCAGCGGGCGAAACGGCAAGCGCCGGTAGAGCCTGCTGAGCGAGAAAAGCGCGACGAGGCCCAGCGTGCAGACCAGCGCCGCGAGGGCGACCATCAGCAGCCCCGGAATAAAAACCCCGCCGATATTGAGATCGTTAACCATTGTCTGGCCCCCGTAATGCACAGTGCAGATCCACCAGCCTGAAGACAAACTGCCGCGCGTGTTCATCTGCCGCAGGCAGTTGGCTCTCGATAATAGCGGCAATGCGTTCGCGTAAGGCGTTGCGTTCCGCGGCGTTTATCCGATGAAAAAGCGCGTCAACCTCCCTGCCGGGCGGTGCGCCACTGCGGCGTAAATGCATAACCGCGAGCCCCAGACGCAGCGCGTGCAACAGCCGATCGAGCGCCTGCTCCGGCGCGCGCGCGCTGCGCGGCAGGCGCGGCAGCAACAGGGCGGTCCGGTCCATCATCAGGTTGATCCAGTGCGTTTCATCAACCCGCAGCGTGCCCTTCACGCTGCGGCGAATGTCGCGCTGGCAGAGGTTCAGCAGACGCGCGATGGCGCCGTCCGCCTGCACGGTTTGCAGCAGGCTCATGCTGACGACGGCAAAGCCGGTCGCGGCAAAGAGCGCGATGGCGGTGTTGGCCGCGACGGCGAAGTCTCCGCTGTAGTGCGCACCCAGCTCGCACAGAATGGGCAGCGTCAGGGTGATGCCCATCGCCATAAACGTGGTGGGCGGGCGCGCCTGAAGCGACCCGGCCAGCAGATACGCCGGGGCAAGCACCGCCACCAGCACCGGAAAATCACTTACCTGCGGCAGCAGCGCAAAGCTGTAGAACAGGCTAATGACCACGCCCCAGAATGAGCCAATGATGTATTTCACGATATGCGGCGCCGGGGTGTCGAAGCTGCCAAACAGCGTGCAGCAGACGCCGAGTATCGAAACCGCCGTACCGCCATCCGCCCACGCCGAGAAGATCCAGACCAGACAGCCGCTCAGGATGATAGCGAAAGCCCCCAGCGCCGTGCGGGCGGCTGTTAGGGGATCGCGGTGGAAAACGTATCCTTTCGCCGCGCGGGTTTGCACCTCCCCAAACACGGGTTTTGCACGGTGGATGGCCCCGGAAAGACGTTCGCACTGCTGCAGAAGCGCGATCGCCTCCGAGAGGTAGCGGATAAAACTGACCTGCAGCGCGTCGTCAAACGTCTGCGCCTGCGCGGCATACCGATCGATGAGAAGCGCACAGCGGAGCCGCAGCGACTCTGCCGTACTGCCGGCATCAGCGCCTTCAGCGGTAAGCCAGGCCTGAACGTCGCCCATCAACGCCTGCACGTCGGCGGGCAGGGTTCCGCTCGCTGGCAGGCGATCGTGCAGTTCACAGTTGACGATAACCAGCCGCGCCAGCCGGTCGTGGATCGCTTTTCTGGCCTGCCGCACCGGGGCTGAAAGGGCAAAATCGTACGGAATATGGTGGCTGATGCCCTGCAGGAACTGCAGCGCCAGGGCCAGATGCAGAGGGCCGGAAGCCGCGTCAGGTTTGCCTGATAGGGTGTCCGCCACCCGCCCGCGCGCGGCCTGTAGCGTCTGGGATAATTTAGCGTTGAACTGGCCCGATACGCGCGCGGGCAGCACGTAGCGGTGGATCAGCGCCGCGCAGAAAATCCCAATCGAGATCTCCTGCACGCGGACGATGGCGACGTTAAAAATGCCGCCGGGATCGGACACCGCAGGAAAACCAATCAGGCTCGCGGTGTAGCCCGCCAGCACAAACGCGTAAGCCCGGGGCGTGCGTTCCAGCAGGGAGAGCCACAGGCAGAAAGCGATCCAGCCCGTCAGCACCACGCTGCACAGGACTGGCGTATTTGCGAAGGCAGGCACAATCACAACGGTCGCGCTGGCACCCGCCACGGTACCGGCCAGCCGGTAGAGGCTTCTGCTCAGCGATGCGCCGACCGACGTCTGCGACACGATGTAAACCGTAATAATGGCCCACGAGGGGCGTTCGAGGCCGATCGACAGCGCAATGTAATAAGCCAGCATCGCCGCGGCAAAGCTCTTCGCAGAGTAGATCAGCGCGCCCGCATCGTTTCCCAGCGCGGCAGGGATGTGCACGGGATGAGAGAAAATGTTTTTCATGCCGGGATTATTACCGGCTTGCAGACCCGCTTAAATACTCTATTCTGTCAAAAAATACCTAAATGCTGCCAGAAACGTGAATCCTCAACCCGCTACTACGCTGTATGACCCCGACTCTACCGCCAGCCCGGCGGTGGCGCGTCATCTGGACTTCGTGGACTACGCCGCGGAAGTGCCGCTGCATACCCACCGCAAGGGCCAGCTGATTATTGCCCGATACGGTGCGGTCAGCTGTTACGCGGAAAATGACATCTGGATCGTGCCGCCGGACTGCGCCGTCTGGATCCCCGGCGGGATCCCGCACAGCGCCAGGGCGACCTGGAACGCGCATCTTAACTATCTGTTTATTGAGCCCGGCGCGGCGGCGCTGCCGGAAAGATGCTGCACGCTGGCGATCTCGCCGCTGATTAAGGAGCTGGTCGATCGTCTGACGCGCGAAGGCGTGGATTATCCCCCCGACGGCCACGTCGCCAGATTGACCCGGGTCACGCTTGACGAGCTCGCCAGCATGCCGCAGCAGAAGCTAAGCCTGCCGGTCTCAACCGATCTGAAAATTCGCGCCATGGCGGACGCGCTGGTTAGCCGCCCTGATGACAGAAGCACGCTGAAGGACTGGGCGAAACGGCTCGCCCTCAGCGAGCGATCGTTTGCCCGCCTGATGCAGCGCGAGACCGGGCTGAGCTTCGGGCGATGGCGTCAGCAGCTGCATTTGATTATTGCCCTGCGGGAGCTGGCCAGCGGCGTGCCCGTCCAGAACGTGGCGGCAACGCTCGGGTATGAATCGGTGAATGCGTTTATCACCATGTTCCGCAAAGCGATGGGCAGCACGCCCGCCAACTACTTTGCCGAACGGAAAAACAGCGGCCGTTAGCCCGGCCCCTCGCTCCCCGCCGCCAGCAGCGGCACCACCACGTCGCTGATGGGCACCGCAATCCCGTGCTTGCGGCCGTAGCGCTGGATCACGCCGTTGCGGATATCCCACTCCATCGGGCGATTGGCCTGACGGTCGGCCAGGATCGAGGTGCCCAGGTCTTCAGGCGCACGCTGAAAGTTTGCCAGGATCTCCTGCGCCACGTCATCGTCCAGCTTCGCCCCTTCGGCGCGGGCGACGGTAAGCCCCTCGCGCAGGTAGGCCAGCGCAAGATCGCTGATATCCTCGCGCCTGAACATCCCGGCGCGGCGGTTAGAAAGCACCATCAGCCCGGCGACCGCGTTTTGCAGCAGCTTGCGCCAGGCGACGGAGGCGAAATCTGTCGAGAGCTCAACCGCGCAGCGCGTACCGCGAAGCGCCTCCACCACCCGCTGCGCCTGCGGCACGTCCGGCAGGGTCAGGCGCGGTTTGGCGCGCAGCCAGACGGAGGCATCCGGCTCGCGCTGGGCCGGGAACCAGACCACCGACGGCAGCACCGTCGCGCCGTTAACCCACGGCTCAAGCTGGGCTTTTTGCTCCACGCCGTTTTGCAGGGCGCAGACCACGGTGTTTTCATCGCACAGCGCGCGCAGCCACCCGGCGCTGTCGGCGTTCTGGGTAGTTTTCACTGCGATGAAAACCAGAGCCACTGGCTGCCTGATGACGGCCGGATCGGTTAATACCGGACCGGGCACCACGGTTTCACCCTCGTCGTGGCGCAGGCGTAATTCCGCGTGCGCGGTGCGCCCGCACAGCAGCGGCGTGCGGCCAACGTCATGCAGCACCGCGGCGATGGTGGTACCAATTGCGCCAGGCCCAATCAGCGCAATCACTGGATTGTCAGACATGGTTAACTCCCCTTTTCGCTAAGCCTGCTAACAGTTATACCACCCTGAAAAGTGAGCGCCACGTCGTTGTCTATACTCAACACACTACAGACAACGGAGTGCGCCATGCCTTTACCCGATTTTAAGTCCTCTGAACCTTTCACCCTCGGCATCGAACTCGAACTGCAGGTGGTTAACCCGCCGGGCTACGATCTGAGCCAGGACTCCTCCGCGCTCATCGCCGCCGTCAAAGACGACATCAAAGGCGGCGAGGTCAAACACGACATCACCGAAAGCATGCTCGAAATCGCCACCGGCGTATGCCAGAACATCGACCAGGCGGCGGCGCAGTTCTCGGTGATGCAGCAGAGCATCCTGCGCGCGGCGGCGGAGCAGCATATCCAGATCTGCGGCGGCGGGACGCACCCGTTCCAGAAGTGGCAGCGGCAGGAGGTGTGCGACGACGAGCGCTATAACGTCACGCTGGAGCGCTTTGGCTACCTGATTTTGCAGGCGACGGTGTTCGGCCAGCACGTGCACGTCGGCTGCCGGACCGGGGACGACGCGATTTACCTGCTGCACGGCCTGTCGCGATTCGTGCCGCACTTTATCGCCCTGGCGGCGGCCTCGCCGTACATGCAGGGCACGGACACGAAGTTCTCCTCGTCGCGGCTCAACATCTTCTCGGGATTTCCGGATAACGGCCAGATGCCGTGGGTCAACAGCTGGCAGGAGTTCGAGGGGCTGTTCCGCCGCCTGAGTTCGACCAGCATGATCGACAGCATTAAGGATCTGCACTGGGATATTCGCCCCAGCCCGCACTTCGGCACCGTCGAGGTGCGGGTGATGGATACGCCGCTGACGCTCGGCCACGCCATTAACATCGCCGGGCTTATTCAGGCGACGTCGCACTGGCTGCTGACCGCGCGGCCCTATAAGCATCAGGAAAAAGATTTTCTGCTGTACCGCTTTAACCGTTTTCAGGCCTGTCGCTACGGGCTGGAGGGGATCCTGACGGACGTGCATACCGGCGAGCACAAAACCGTGGCGGAAGACATTGCGTGGCTGCTGGAGCAGGTTGCGCCGTCGGCCGAGAAGCTCGGCGCGACGAGCGCAATCAATGAAATTGCCCTGCTGTTGAAGCAGGGCAAGAGCGAGGCGCAGCGCATGCGGGAGTTTATCGCCGACGGCGGCTCGCTGATTTCTCTGGTTCAGAAGCACTGCGAGCTGTGGGCGACGAGTCCGTAAGGCCGTGGCCCCACTCGCGCAGGCGCTGGAACAGCACGAACAGCGCGGGGATAAACACAATCCCCACCACGGTCGCCACCAGC